>NZ_JAMXSH010000003.1:0-677678 GCF_024124505.1 Tenacibaculum sp. XPcli2-G | reverse complement strand
CTCACCTCTTACCATTCCGAACAGAGAAGTTAAGCCCATTAGCGCCGATGGTACTGCCAATGGTGGGAGAGTAGGTCGTTGCCTTTCTTTATCAAACCTCAATCTTTTAAAGATTGAGGTTTTTTTTGATCTTATTTTTAGGATTGCTGTATCTCGTAGTTTTTAATCCTTTCCTTGTTACTTTCAATCTTGATACAGATCCTCAAAAACAACCGTATTTTAATGTTTAATATTCAACAGGAAATAGTTATACAGATGGGCTTTAGAATAACTATGAAATTAAGCCCTAGAAAAACTATAAAATATACTTTTGTCTAAAAATAAGTCTATGTATGATTTTTATCATTTATTTAAATAAGGTTTATGGGGAAATTTGCAGAGTAAAACTTTAGAATAATGAGAAAAGAGATTTGTATTGTTACGGCTGCAGAAGCTGTAAGTATTGTAAAATCAAATGATAAAATTTTCTTCCAAGGAGCAGCAATGACTCCTAATTTATTAATTGATAGCTTGTGTAATAGATATCATGAGTTAGATGATATAGAGATTATTCAAATCCACACACATGGTAAGGCAAAGTATTTAGAAGAACCATATTGTAAATCCTTTAAACTAGTTAGCTGTTTTGTAGGTGATAATGTAAGAAAAGGAGTAAATACTAATAATGGAGATTATATTCCTATTTTTTTAAGCGAAATTCATTGGTTATTCCGCCGAAATATTTACTCATTGGATGTAGCTTTTATTCAAGTTTCTCCACCAGATAAACATGGCTATTGTTCGTTGGGGACTTCAGTTGATATTACATTACCAGCTATTCAAACAGCAAAAACAGTTATAGCTCAAATTAACCCTAATGTACCTAGAACTCATGGGGATGGAATTATTCATATGAGTAATATAGATTATGCTGTAGAGGTTGATGTTCCAATACATACTTCTGAAATAGGAATACCTTCAGAAATAGAAAAAAAAATTGGACAAAATATAGCTGAACTAATAGAGGATGGTGCAACATTACAAATGGGAATAGGTAATATACCAAATGCTGTATTACATAACTTAAAAAATCATCAACGATTAGGAATTCATACAGAAATGTTTTCTGATGGAGTACTACCATTAATAGAAAGAGGTGTAATTACTGGTGAAGAAAAAGAGATTAAAACAGGAAAGATAGTTACTTGTTTTGCCGTAGGTTCACAAAAGTTATACGATTTTATAGATGATAATCCTCTAGTACATTTTAAAGAGGCCGGTTATACAAATGATACTTTTATCATAAAGAAAAATCCTAAAGTAACAGCTATAAACAGTGCTATTGAAATAGATTTAACAGGACAAGTTTGTGCTGATACTATTGGGCAATACCAATATTCTGGAGTTGGTGGTCAAATGGATTTTATTAGAGGAGCTTCATTATCAAAAGGAGGAAAAGCCATTATAGCAATGCCTTCTGTTACCACAAAAGGAATTTCAAAAATTACTCCATTTTTAAAAGAAGGAGCAAGTGTAACTACGACCAGAGCTCATGTACATTATGTTGCTACGGAATATGGAGTGGTTAATTTGTTTGGAAAAAGTTTAAAAGAAAGGGCAAAAGCACTAATTTCTATAGCGCATCCTAATTTTATAGAAGAGTTAGAAAAAGAAGCTTTTAATCGATTTAAAAAGCTATAAAAAAGGGAGTGTTTAAACACTCCTCCTTTTTTTATAATAATTTGTTTTTTTTTCTAATTCTAGTGCTTTTCTATGCAGTATGTTGTGTTCTAAATGTATATGATGATATAAATCTTGTTCAAACTCTTCAAGTTTAATGTAAAGATCTTTATACGTATTAGAGACACTTTCTGGAATAGAGTAGTTATCTGTTAGTTTAGCTATTTCTCTAAAAAGATTATTAATTTCTTCATGTTCATATTCTAACATTTTTATAGGAGTATGTATCGTGATGAATGAAGGAATACTTATTTTTTTGTGTCTTTTGTCAGCTGCTATTAACTGTTTTATATAAGGGAAAAGTATTTGCTCTTCTTTTTGAAGGTGAGATAGAACTTCAGAAGAAGCTTTTCTAAATAGTTTATTAATTTTTAATAGTTCAGGATGTGTATTACCATAGGTTTTTATAACTTCATTTATATATTGAGAAATTATAGGTAAACTTTCTTTTACATAAGAATGATGTACATTTTCAATATAAAGGGTTAAAAAGTTTAAACTCCAAGTTTTATAATCTTGAAGTACATCACTAACGCTTTCAACATTTTCCAATTCACTTTTTAATGTATTTAAGTTTATTTTATTCTTTTGGCAGACTTTGTTTATTGTTATATTTCCTTTGCAGCAAAAATCAATTCCATATTTCTTAAAAATAGGAGCTGTTTTTATATTCTCTATTACATAATCAGCGACTGTTCTATTATCTAAGACATTCATTATTTTTTTATTTTAGTAAATACTGATAAAAGCTTGTAATTTGTAATTATTTTAACTTAAATTATGTTATAAGTAATAGGTATAGTGGTTTTTATTACAAATTAATAGGTAAAAGATGATTTAAAACATGATATAAATCATCCTTGAAAAAATTATTTAATTATCTTTTAAATTATGATTAAAGTTTTAGAGAGAATCATAGCTTTGTAAGTAACAAAGAAAAGAAACTACTAATAAGTTAAATAAAACGAAAGAGCAGGATGAGCGACAAAATTTTAACTTGGAAAGACGTAATTAATTTTGCAGTTAATGGTAATCCAACACCTGATAAAAGAGTGGAAAAAACAGCAACAGAATGGCAAGAACTTTTAACTACTGAACAGTTTAGAGTTACCAGACAAAAAGGAACAGAAAGACCAAATTCAGGAGCATTGTGTAGTGTTTATGATGCTGGTAAGTATAAATGTGTATGTTGTGGTACACCTTTGTTCGATTCAACGATTAAATTTAGTTCAGGTACCGGTTGGCCCAGTTTTACACAACCTATCAAAGAGAATGCTATTCAATATGAAAAAGATACTACCTTTGGTATGGTTCGCGTAGAAGTGATGTGTAATACTTGTGATGCGCATTTGGGGCATGTATTCCCTGACGGACCAGAACCTAGCGGATTACGTTATTGCATTAACTCAGCATCAATGATTTTAGATACTGAATAAAAGAAAGTATATAAATGACAAATAATAAATTAGAACTAATTACCGTTGGTGGCGGTTGCTTTTGGTGCGTAGAAGCTATTTTAAATCAAATAAAAGGAGTAGAAGAAGTAGTATCTGGTTACATGGGCGGTACTGTACCAGGAACACCAACCTATAGAGAAATTTGTTCAGGTTTAACAGGACACGCAGAAGTAGTACAAGCAACATTTAATCCTGAAATTATAAGTTATGAAGAGTTGTTGGTAATGTTTATGACAAGTCATGACCCAACAACTTTAAATAGGCAAGGAGCTGATGTAGGAACACAATACCGTTCAGTAATTTTTTATCAGAATGAAGAGCAACAACAAACTGCTGAAAAAGTAGTAGAAAAATTATCTCCGCATTATGAAGATGAAATTGTAACAGAAATAACTCCATTAACTACATTTCATGCTGCGGAAGAGTATCATCAAAATTATTATGAAAACAACAAAGAACAAATGTATTGTGCTGCAGTAATTTCACCCAAGCTATCTAAACTTAGAAAAATGTACGCAAACAAACTAAAAGAACAATAGAACGTGTTGAAATTCAATATACAAAATACCTTTACTAAAGAATTACCAGCAGACCCAATTCAAGAAAATACTCGAAGACAGGTTACAGAAGCTTGTTTTTCGTATGTAACACCTAAAAAAACATCCAATCCAAAAATGATTCATGTTTCGGATGAAATGGCAAATGAGTTAGGACTTTCAGAAATAGCAATAGCTTCAGAAGAATTTAAGAATGTTTTTACAGGGAATGATGTATATAAAAACACACAACCGTATGCGATGTGCTACGGAGGTCATCAATTTGGACATTGGGCAGGACAATTAGGAGACGGTAGAGCAATTAATTTATTTGAAGTTTTTCATGATAACAAAAGATGGGCTTTACAGCTAAAAGGAGCAGGAGAGACACAATATTCGAGAAATGCAGATGGATTAGCAGTGTTACGTTCCTCTATTCGTGAGTATTTGTGTAGTGAAGCTATGTATCATTTGGGTGTGCCTACAACAAGAGCTCTGTCTTTAGCTTTGTCGGGAGATGAAGTATTAAGAGATGTAATGTACGACGGAAACGCTGCGTATGAAAAAGGAGCCATTGTATGTAGAATATCCGAGTCTTTTTTACGTTTTGGTAGTTACCAAATATTTCCTGCCAGAGGAGATGTAAAAACATTAAAAACATTAGTTGATTATACCATTAAACATCATTATTCTCATTTAGGTGAACCTTCAAAAGAAACGTATGTTTCCTTTTTTAAAGAGGTAGCAGAGCGTAGTTTAGAAATGGTTATTCACTGGCAACGTGTAGGTTTTGTACATGGAGTAATGAATACCGATAATATGTCGATTTTAGGTTTAACTATTGATTATGGACCTTATGGATGGTTAGAAGGTTATGACCACGGATGGACACCAAATACAACGGATAATACACATAAACGTTACCGATATGGTTCGCAACCAGAGGTGGTTTTATGGAATTTATATCAGTTGGCAAATGCTCTATATCCTTTAATTGAAGAAGCAGAACCTTTAGAAGCAGTTTTGGAAAATTACCAAGAGCGATTTCCTGAAAAGTACATGCAAATGATGCGAGAAAAATTAGGACTTTTTTCTTCGCAAGAATCAGATGGAACGTTAGTTTCAAACCTTGAAGAAGTACTTCAAAAAATAGAAACAGACATGACTATTTTTTTTCGATTGTTGTCAAGCATTTCAAAAGATGATAGCATAGAGGAGGCAATCAAAAAAATAGAAAAAGCATTTTATACGCCTTCAGAAGTTGTAGACGAAATAAAAAAATCTTGGGAGAACTGGTTCGAAAGTTATATAGATAGATTACAAAACGAAACTGTTTCAGATGAAGACAGAAAAGAAAAAATGAATGCTATAAACCCGAAATATGTACTCAGAAATTATATGGCACAATTAGCCATTGATGATGCAAATAAAAATGACTTTGTATTGTTAAATGAGTTATATTTACTGCTCAAAAATCCTTACGATGAGCAACCAAAATATGAAAAATGGTTCGCAAAACGACCAGAATGGGCTCGAAATAAAGTAGGATGTTCTATGTTATCTTGTAGTTCTTAAGATAAAAATTTATATAAATTTTTTATTTAAATAAAACATTATAAAACACAGGTTTTGAATTGTTTAGGTTTTTGTTTTAAAAATAATTCAAAACACTTTTTAAAATAAAAATCAAAATAAATTTGGAAAATCCATTTTTATAATTGAATATTTGTGCTCGTAAAAGTTCAAACACTTATTGACGATGTTATCAAGAAAGGTGGAGGGATTAGACCCTATGAAACCTTAGCAACCCTTTGTGCAAACAAAGAAGGTGCTAAATTCTACCAGAGTGTAAAAACTCGTGGATAGATAACCCAAAGAAGTTTCTTTAATATCTACAAGAATCTTCTTATAATTTCTTAATAACATTTTTCTAGTAAGCAACATCTAAAAGTAGATGTGTTTTGGCTTTTGGTTTAATTTTTTATTAACTCAAAAACAAGAAAAATGAGTACACAAAAATTCGCAACAAACGCGTTGCACGCAGGTCACGATGTAACACAAAACGGAGGAACAAGAGCAGTTCCTATTTATCAAACTACTTCGTATGTTTTTAATGATGCAGAACATGCAGCAAATCTATTTTCGTTAAAAGAATTGGGATTTATTTACACCCGATTAAACAATCCCACCAATCAAATTTTGCAGGATCGTTTAGCTGCTTTAGAAGGTGGTATAGGAGCTGTAGTTTTTGCTTCGGGAACAGCAGCTATTTCGACTGGATTGTTAACTTTATTAAAAGCAGGAGACCATATCGTAGCTTCGAGTAGTTTGTACGGAGGAACCTACAATTTATTAAATATCACTTTACCAAGATTGGGTATTACTACTACGTTTGTAGATGCTTCAAACCCTGATAATTTTTCGGCAGCAGTACAAGAGAATACTAGAGCCTTTTTTGTAGAATCTCTAGGGAATCCGAAGTTAGATGTATTGGATTTAAAAGCTATATCAGCGCATGCGAAAGAAGCAGAAGTTCCTTTCATTGTGGATAATACCGTAGCAACACCTGCTTTATTAAATCCGATAGAACACGGAGCTAACATTGTAATTCACTCCTTAACAAAATACATTGGAGGACAAGGAAACTCGTTAGGAGGAGCCATTATTGATGCAGGAACTTTTAATTGGGCAAATGGGAAATTCCCTGAATTTACAGAACCTTCAGCAGGATATCACGGATTGGTATATCACGAAACTTTAGGTGCAGCATCGTACACGTTTAAACTAATTTTAGAAGGATTACGTGATTTTGGAGGAGCTTTGAGTCCTACCAATGCTTTTAATATCATTCAAGGATTGGAAACCTTAGAAGTACGAATTCAAAAGCATAGTGAAAATGCATTGAAACTAGCAAAGTGGTTGCAAGAGCAAGATGAAGTTGCTTGGGTAAATTATCCAGGGTTGGAAGACAACAAGTACAAAAACTTAGCAGATGAATACTTACCAAAAGGTCAAAGTGGATTGGTAACTTTTGGAGTAAAAGGAGGTTACGAAGCTGCTAAAACCATTGCTGACAATACCAAACTCTTTTCATTACTAGCCAATATTGGAGATACCAAATCTTTAATTATTCATCCAGCAAGTACCACACACCAACAATTGAGTGATGAAGCTCAAGAAAGTACAGGAGTTACTAAAGACTTAATCCGTTTATCAGTTGGTTTGGAAAATATTGAAGATTTAAAAACCGATTTACAAGAAGCATTTGCTCAAATTCCTAAAGAAGTATTGGTTTAAAACAACTTGCGTTAGGGATTAACTCATAATAGGTTATTTACTTATTGGTTTCGTTGAATGCTTCGCATTTGCGGTGGCATCCTTTTGTTGTCAGTTCGAGTTTGCGAAGCAAGTATCGAGAACTAACAAAAGATATAACGGAAAGCCCGACCCTTTAAGGGAACGCCCATAAAGACATCAATAATGAAAAGTGATTTGCAGCATATTAATATTCTTAGTTATACTACATTAAGCGGTACACAATTCGATACAATTCCGTTAAGCTATCAAGTTTTTGGAAAAGCATTGAGTACCGCTCCTGTGGTACTTATTAACCACGCACTCACAGGAAATAGCAATGTTGCAGGAAGCCAAGGTTGGTGGCAAGATTTAATAGGAGAAGCCAAGGTTATAGATACTAATGAATATACCATTTTGTGCTTTAACATTCCAGGAAATGGTTATGATAATTTCTTAATAGATGATTACAAAAGTTTCGTAGCACGTGATATTGCAAACATTTTTCTACAAGGGCTAGAACAACTCAACATAACACAATTATTTGCGTTGATAGGAGGATCTTTAGGAGGTGGAATAGCATGGGAAATGGCTGTGTTGAATCCGAAAATTACCGAGCATTTAATTCCTGTAGCAACCGATTGGAAATCGACCGATTGGTTGATAGCGAATTGTCAAATACAAGAGCAATTTTTAATCAATTCTAGTAATCCTGTGCACGATGCACGTATGCATGCAATGTTATGTTACAGAACGCCAGAGTCGTTTAAAAAACGTTTTCAACGCTCAAAAAATGAAGAGTTACAGATTTTTAATGTAGAAAGCTGGCTGCTACATCACGGAAAAAAATTACAAGAACGCTATCAGTTAGCATCCTATAAATTGATGAATCAGTTATTAAAAACCATCGATGTAACAAAAGGAAGAGAAGAGCTAGATGTATTAGAGAGAATCGAGGCAGACATCCATATTGTAGGCGTAGATTCCGATTTGTTTTTTACTGCGGAAGAAAACAGAGAAACACATAAACAACTGGCATCTGCCCATGCGAATGTAACCTATAATGAAATTAATTCAGATCATGGGCATGACGCTTTCTTAATAGAATACAAGCAATTAGAAAAAATTATTGAACCTATATTCAATCAAAAATCAACAAATAAAAGAATGAAAATTTTAAAGTTTGGCGGAAAATCTTTGTCGAATGAAGGGATACAAAATGTAGTGTCTATCATAGAACAGAAAATTAATAATGGAGAGAAGATAGCAGTGGTAGTATCTGCAAGAGGAAATGCTACAGATGAACTGGAAGAACTCTTAGAAAGAGCTGCTAAAAATGAAGCTTTTAAAGAACAATTAGAAGCGTTTCGATATGAGCAAACAAAATTAACTCCGTTGGTAGATTTTTCTACGGAATTTAATCGCTTAGAAAAGTTGTTTGAGGGAGTTAGTTTGTTAGGAGATTATAGCCAAAAGATAAAAGATGAAGTGTTAGCTCAAGGTGAGTTATTATCGATAAAAACGGTAACCGACTTGTTGCAACAAAAAGGAATCAATGCACTAGCTACGGATTCAAGAGCGTTGTTAAAAACGGATGAAACAGTAGGAAAAGGACAATCAATAATTGAGGTGTCTAAAGAAAATGTGTTAAATCATTTTAAGCAGTACAACGGAACAACTGTGAATGTGGTAGCGGGGTTTATAGCTTCAAACTTAAAAAACGAAACTACTACGTTGGGTAGAAACGGAAGTAATTACACAGCCTCGTTGTTAGCGAACTATCTAGATGCTGAAGAGTTGCAAAACTATACGCATGTTGATGGAATCTTCACGGCAAATCCTGATTTGGTGGCAGATGCTAAGAAGATAGAAGTATTGTCATTTTCCGAAGCAAATGAATTGGCAAACTTCGGAGCGAATATTTTACATGCCAAAACAATTATTCCGTTGTTAGAGAAGAACATCAATCTTCGAATTTTAAACACCTTCAATCCTAATGATAATGGTACATTGATTACAGCAAAATCAACTTTAAAAGGCATTAAATCCTTATCGGTTTTAGACAAGGTTGCTTTAATCAATTTTGAAGGAAGAGGTTTGTTAGGTAAAGTAGGCGTGGATGCACGTATTTTTAAAGCATTGAGCAATCACGGAATTAGTGTGAGTATCATTTCACAAGGTTCATCAGAAAGAGGTATTGGTTTGGTGGTTGATAAAAACAATGCAGCTGCAGCTGTAAAAGCCTTAGAACAAGAGTTTGAAAACGATATACAAACAAAAGATGTCAACCAGATTTCGATTCAAGATGAAGTATCAGTAATTTCAATTATTGGTCAGGATTTAAGCGAGTTTCATCAGCCATACAACGCTTTAATTAAGAACCAAATAGTTCCCTTGTTATTCAACAATACCATTACAGGTAAAAATGTAAGCTTGGTAGTGAAGAAAGAGCAATTACACAAGGCGTTGAATGTGATTCACGGTCAAGTATTTGGAGTTGCTAAAAAGATAAACATAGCTGTTTTTGGTAAAGGATTAGTTGGAGGAACCTTGATTGAACAAATTCTAGAGAACTCAAAATCAATTTTAGAAAGACGTAAAATTCACCTGAACATTTTTGCGATTGCTAATTCTAAAAAAGTATTATTAGAGAAAAATGGAGTTGGAGCTAATTGGTCGAATGAGCTTGAAAAAGCAATAGAAGATAAGCATACAGTTGATACTGTTATCGATTATGCTAAAGAACACCACTTAGAAAATCTAATTGCGGTAGATAATACAGCAAGCGTAGACTTTATAGAAAATTACATTCCGTTAGTCGATGCTGGGTTTGACTTAGTCTCTTCTAACAAAATAGCGAATACTGTTTCGTACGATTTTTATAAAGAGTTACGAAAAACTTTAGATAAAAATAAGAAGAGTTACCTGTATGAAACCAATGTTGGCGCAGGTTTACCATTGATTGATACGATTAAATTATTGCACGATTCAGGAGAGAATATAACCAGAATTCGAGGAGTGTTCTCAGGATCATTAAGTTATTTATTCAATAAATTTTCTTCGGAAGAAGTAACATTTTCAACGGTGTTACAAGAAGCCATTGATAAAGGGTTTACAGAACCGGATCCGCGTGAAGATTTATGTGGAAATGATGTTGCTAGAAAACTATTGATTTTGGCACGTGAATTAGATTTAGAAAACGAATTTGAGGATATTCAGATAGAAAACTTGATTCCAGAGGAGTTTAGAGAAATATCTTCTGATGAGTTTTTAGGAAACTTAGAAAAACTAGATGCTACATTTCAACAGCAAAAAGAAGCACAAGAAGAGAAACACGTACTGAGATATATCGGAGATTTACATGGAGACTTACAACAAACAAAAGGAGAGTTAGATGTAAAATTAGTATCTGTACCAGAAAATTCACCTTTAGGAAGTCTAAAAGGTTCAGATGCCATATTTGAAATCTACACAGAATCGTATGGAGAACAACCCATAGTAATACAAGGAGCAGGAGCAGGATCAAAAGTTACTGCAAGAGGCGTATTTGGAGACATTTTACGATTAGCAAAGAATAATAATTAGATAGACTGGAGAATAAAGTAATGAGAATAGAGAGAAGAGAAAAAAGAATCAAGAACAAATAAAATAGAGATAAGATTTACTAAATCCTTTGTCAGTTCGAGTGATTTTTATGGAGTGTTAACGAAGTAAAAATTGTATCGAGAACTATTAGAATACTTCTCGATACAAAATTATTTTTATTTCATTTCAATAATTTTACTCGAAGTGACATCAGAAAAAAGGAATAGAAAACTTAAAAACAAGAACCAAGAAAATAGAGCAGAGAGAAAAGATATAAGAGCTAAGCCCCATAAATCTTGATTCTTTTACCTAGAAGCAAAGCGGTCAAACATCTAAAAAAATAACATGAGCAAAAATTTTGAAACACAAGCCATACGAACACAAACAGAACGTACACAATTTTCTGAGCATTCTACACCCTTATACCTAACCTCAAGTTTTGTATTTGACGATGCTGAAGATATGAGAGCGTCGTTTGCTGAAGAAAAGCAACGAAACTTATATAGCCGATTTTCAAACCCGAATACTACAGAGTTTGTCGACAAAATAGTGGCTATGGAAGGTGCCGAGGCAGGATATGCGTTTGCAACCGGTATGGCAGCCGTGTTTTCAACTTTTGGCACCCTGTTAAATGCGGGGGATCATATAGTATCGTGTCGCTCTGTTTTTGGGTCAACTCATAGTTTGTTTACAAAGTATTTACCTAAATGGAATATAGAAACGAGTTATTTTAAAATTAATGAGGTAGATAGGATTGAAAGTTTAATTCAGCCGAATACAAAAATATTGTATGCTGAAACTCCAACAAATCCAGCAGTTGATATTTTAGATTTAGAGTTGTTAGGAAGTATTGCAAAGAAGCACAATTTATTGTTAGTGATAGATAATTGTTTTGCAACTCCGTACTTACAGAATCCTATCAAATTTGGAGCAGATTTGGTAATTCATTCAGCAACAAAATTAATAGATGGTCAAGGACGTGTTTTAGGAGGTGTTGTGG
The DNA here is from genome assembly GCF_024124505.1 of Tenacibaculum sp. XPcli2-G. NCBI lineage: Bacteria > Pseudomonadati > Bacteroidota > Flavobacteriia > Flavobacteriales > Flavobacteriaceae > Tenacibaculum > Tenacibaculum sp. XPcli2-G. Next base: position 666,087 of record NZ_JAMXSH010000003.1, on the reverse strand, counting down.
TGGGAAAAGAGGAACTGATAAGAGAAATTTATTTGTTTTCAAGAAACACTGGACCTGCAATGTCGCCATTCAATGCTTGGGTGCTGTCTAAGAGTTTAGAAACTTTATCGATACGAGTGGAAAAACATTGCGAGAATGCGTTGAAGGTGGCGCAGTTTTTAGAAGAGCACCCGAAGGTGAACTTGGTAAAGTATCCATTTTTAAAGTCGCATCCACAGCATGAAATTGCAAAAAAGCAAATGCGATTGGGAGGGAACATTGTCGCTTTTGAAGTAAAAGGAGGTATTGAAGCTGGACGCAACTTTTTAAATAGTATAAAAGTATGCTCATTATCAGCAAATTTAGGAGACACACGAACGATTGTAACACATCCAGCATCAACCACTCACAGTAAGTTAAGTGAAGAGGATCGATTAGAAGTAGGAATAACAGATGGATTGGTACGATGCTCGGTAGGACTAGAAAATGTAGAGGATATAATTAACGATTTAAATCAAGCATTAAATAATTAAGAAGTAAAGCATATATTTGTGATATGCTTTCTAAGAAAACAAAATACGGAATTAAGGCGCTTACTTTTATTGCAAAACAAGAAAAGGGCACTATGGTACAAATAGCTACCATTTCAGAAAACGAAAATATTTCACACAAGTTTTTAGAAAGCATATTACTTACCTTACGAAAATCAGGGATTTTAGGAGCAAAAAAAGGAAAGGGTGGAGGCTATTATTTGCTAAAGCCTGCGAGCGAAATTAAAATGACTGATGTTATTAGAACACTAGAAGGACCTATTGCTATGGTACCCTGTGTTAGTTTGAATTATTATGAAAAATGTGATGACTGTCCAGATGAAGAAGCATGCTCAGTACACAAATTAATGATTCAAGTAAGAGATAATACGCTACAAGTACTTCGTAATAACACACTTGCAGATTTAGTGTAGTATTAACAAATTGTAAAATTCAAATATTTTTTTGATTTCCCCTTGGAAAATTAAAAAGCATCTGTATATTTGTCGACTTAAAACCTAGTATTCCGATAGGGTAATGGTATTTTAAAAATGATTGTAGAACAAGTAGTAGAAAATAAAGCTAATTATAAAGAAGATAAGCTTTCTGAAAAGCCACTAAGAAGCATTATAAAATCAATAAGTTGGAGAGTTGTTGGTACCATAGATACAATATTAATATCATGGGTAATTACAGGACAAGTAAAAACAGCTTTTTCAATTGGAGCTGTAGAATTAGTAACAAAAATGCTATTGTATTTTTTTCACGAAAGAGTTTGGAACAGTATTAAATGGGGCAAAAAATGAGTATAGAAACAATGAATTTAGAAGCAGTAAACGCAGAGTTAAAAAACAAATCTCCAAAAGAGATTATTGTTTGGGCATTACTACAAGCAAATAAAGCCGTAGTAACTACAAACTTTCGTCCCTATGAAGGAGCCATTTTACACGCAGTAGCATCAGTAAAAAACAGTATAGATGTTATTTGGTGTGATACAGGATATAATACTCCACAAACCTATAAACATGCTGAAGAGTTAATTGAAAAATTACAATTAAACATTCAGTTGTATGTACCTAAACAAACGGTAGCACACAGAAACATCACTTTAGGATTACCAACAGTTGATGACCCAAAACATGCGGTATTTACTGAGCAAGTGAAGTTAGAGCCTTTTAAAAGAGCGATGGAAGAACATAAGCCAGATGTTTGGTTTACGAACTTAAGAAAAGGACAAACAGCTTTTAGAGATAGTATTGATATTGTTTCAAGAAGTAAAGATGGAATATTAAAAGTGAGTCCGTTTTACCATTGGTCAGATGAGAAGTTAGATGCTTATTTAGAAGAGCATCAATTACCTAACGAGTTTAAGTACTTCGATCCCACAAAAGTAGAAAGTAACAGAGAATGTGGTTTACATATTTAAAGAACATGATTATGAATACAGAAACGATACAAGTAGGAGCTTTAGAAAGTGAAGCCATATATATATTAAGAGAAGTAGTCGCGCAATTTGAAAAACCGGTGTTATTGTTTTCGGGGGGCAAAGATAGCATAACACTGGTGCGACTTGCTCAAAAAGCATTTTATCCAGCAAAAATTCCATTCCCTTTATTGCATATCGATACAGGACATAATTTTCCTGAAACGATTGAATTTAGAGATCGTTTGGTAGAAGAATTAGGTGTTGAGTTAATCGTAAGAGAAGTACAAGACAACATTGATGCTGGTAAAGTAAAAGAAGAAACAGGAAAGTACGCTAGCCGAAACATGTTACAGACCGAAACGTTATTAGATGCCATTGAAGAATTTGGTTTCGACGCATGTATCGGTGGAGCGCGTAGAGATGAAGAAAAAGCGAGAGCTAAAGAGCGTATTTTTTCAGTACGAGATGATTTTGGACAATGGGATGAAAAGAATCAACGTCCAGAATTATTCGACATGCTAAATGGAAGAATTGATTTAGGTCAAAATGTACGTGTTTTTCCAATTTCTAACTGGACAGAGTTAGATGTATGGTCGTATATACAACAAGAACAAATTGAAATTCCATCCATCTATTTCGCTCATAAAAGAGCCACTTTTATTAGAGATGGGTTAATTTGGTCTGCAAACGATGAAGTTGTGTATAGAGAAGAGGAAGAAGAAGTAAAAGAGCGTATGGTTCGTTTTAGAACAGTAGGAGATATGAGTTGTACGGCAGCAGTTTTATCAGATGCAATAGACATTGATACAGTAGTAGACGAAATTAGAGAATCAACTATATCAGAAAGAGGAGCAAGAATAGACGATAAACGCTCAGAAGCAGCAATGGAGAAACGTAAACAACAAGGATATTTTTAAAAAAAGTTTTTTGCTATTAGCTCTTGGCTGTTAGCAATATGAAAATTAATAACAATATAAAACTAGGCAAGTGCTAAAGGCTAAAAGCTAATGGCCAATTGCCAATCGCCAACAACATAAAATATGAACGTAGTAAAAATAGCAACAGCAGGAAGTGTAGATGACGGAAAGAGTACACTAATCGGGCGAATTTTATACGATACAAAATCATTAACCCAAGATAAATTAGAAGCGATAGAAGAAAAAAGTAAACAACGTGGGTTTGATTACTTAGATTTTTCTTTAGCCACTGACGGATTAGTAGCAGAACGTGAACAAGGAATTACTATTGATGTAGCTCACATATATTTCTCAACACCAAAAACAAGCTTTATCATAGCCGACACTCCAGGTCATATTGAGTATACCAGAAACATGGTTACTGGAGCATCAAATTCTCAAGCCTCTATCATTTTGGTAGATGCCAGAAATGGAGTGGTAGAACAAACCTATCGTCACTTTTTTATCAATAATTTATTGAGAGTAAAAGATGTGATAGTAGCTGTAAACAAAATGGATTTGGTTGACTTTTCAGAAGAAAAATTTAACCAGATTAAAGGTGAGATAGAATATTTAGCAAAGAAGAGTGACTATCAAAATCAAAATATCACATTCATACCTCTTTCAGCTTTGAAAGGAGATAATGTTGTGAAGTCTTCAGAAAACACCCCTTGGTATAAAGGAGAAACATTACTGAATTACCTTGAAAACTTGGGGTCTGAAGATACGCAAGAAGTATCAAAAGCACGTTTCCCAGTGCAAACAGTTATTCGACCTAAAACGGATGAGTATCATGATTTTAGAGGATATGCTGGGAAATTGTATGGAGATGATTTAGCAGTAGGAGATAGTATAACGGTATTACCATCAGCAACAAAATCTACTATAAAAAGCATTCGATTTTTTGATAAAGAATATGCAAGAGCAAAAAGAGGAAGCTCTGTAAACATCACTTTAGAAGATGATGTAAATGTAAGTAGAGGTGATATGTTGGTTAAAACAGGAGAAGAACCTTCTGTGGTAAAACAATTAGAAGCTACTATTTGTTGGATGGATAAAGCACCATTACAAGCTTCTCAAAAATATTACATCAAGCATGGTGTAAATGATGCGCAAGCAAAAATAACGGAGTTAAAAACAATTGTTCGTACTGATTTTTCTGGAGTAGAAGAAGCGCCTGCCAAATTATCATTAAACGAAATTGGAGAAGTGAGTTTAAAAGTAAGTAAACCATTGTTTGTTGATTCATATGAGGAAAACAAAGCTAACGGAGCCTTTATAATCATCAATCCAAAAACCAATACCACATCAGGAGTTGGTTTTATCAAGTAAATAATAAAAGTTATGGCAATAATCATTACAGATGAGTGCATTAACTGTGGGGCTTGTGAACCAGAATGCCCAAATACAGCCATTTATGAAGGAGCGAGTGACTGGAAATATAGCGAAGGAACGTCATTACAAGGAAATGTAACCTTATTAGATGGAGCTTCTGTAAATGCAGACGAGGAGAATGAGTCAGTATCAGACGAGTACTATTTTATAGTGCCTGATAAATGTACTGAGTGTAAAGGATTTCATGAAGAACCACAATGTGCAGCAGTATGTCCAGTAGATTGTTGTGTGCCAGATGATGCACATGTAGAAACAGAAGAACAATTGTTAGCAAAGCAAAAGTTCTTACATAACTAATAACAACGCTTTTATAAGCAAACAACTATTAAAAAAACACATGCAAAGTTTTAGATCAGAAATAGAAAACCCTTTAGTAGAAAAGGATATCCTAGAGTTAGAACGTAAAATACGTTTGTTTAACGAAGGAAAAATAGATGAAGAACGTTTTAGAAGCTTACGTCTAGCCAGAGGAATTTACGGGCAACGTCAGTTTGGGGTACAAATGATTCGTATAAAATTACCGTATGGTAAAGTTACGAGTGAACAGTTGCATAGAATAGCGGATGTTTCTGACGAATATTCTCGTGGTCGTTTACACATTACGACACGTCAAGATATTCAAATTCACCACGTAAGTTTAGACAGAACCCCTGAATTATGGGCACAGTTAGAGAAAGACGATATTACGTTACGTGAAGCATGTGGTAATGCAGTACGTAATGTTACAGCTTCAGAAACTGCGGGAATCGATCCGAAAGAACCGTTTGATGTAACACCGTATGCACATGCAACCTTTCAATTTTTCTTGCGTAATCCAATCTGTCAAGAAATGGGAAGAAAATTCAAAATGTCTTTCTCTGCAACAGAAGAAGATACCGCGTTGAGTTTTATTCACGATTTAGGATTCATTGCAAAAACGAAAACAGTTGACGGTAAAGAAGTAAAAGGATTCAAGGTATTATTGGCAGGAGGATTAGGGTCACAACCACGTCATGCCGATGTAATTTATGAGTTTTTAGAAGCAGATTTATTGATACCAACTATTGAAGGAGTGTTACGTGTGTTCGACCGTTACGGAGAACGTGCTAAAAGAGCCAAAGCTCGTTTAAAATTCTTAGTGAAAGATTTAGGTGTTGATGCTTTCTTAGAACTGGTTGCAGCTGAAAGAAATGCATTAGCATATAAAACGTACCCGATAAATACTACCGACTTTGAACAAGACATTGTTTTTGAAACCAACGAAGTTCCATCTGTAGTAATTGAAGATAAAGAAGCGTATCAAAACTGGAAAACAACGAATGTTTTCAAGCAAAAGCAAGAGGGGTTATACGCGATAGGTATTAAAGTACATTTAGGAGATTTTTATACCGATAAAGCACGTTTGTTAGCTGATTTAATCAAGAAATATGGGGCAAATGAGTTGCGTTTTACGTTACGTCAAAATATTTTGATTCGTCACGTAAGAGAGGAGTTTTTACCATTTTTCTATGCGGAACTACAAAAGTTAGGTTTTGCAGACGAAGGATATAATAGTTTGAATGATATTACTGCATGTCCGGGAACCGACACATGTAATTTAGGTATTGCAAGTAGTACAGGAATTGCAGCAGAGTTAGAACGTGTGTTAAAAGCTGAATATCCACAGTATGTAAATAACAAAGATATTACCATTAAAATTAGTGGGTGTATGAATGCTTGTGGACAACACAACATGGCGCACATTGGTTTTCAAGGAATGTCTATAAAAGTAGGAAAGTTATTAGCACCAGCTTTACAAGTATTAGTTGGAGGAGGAGTTTTAGGAGAAGGAAATGGTCGTTTTGCTGATAAGTTGATAAAAATACCAAGTAAAAGAGGACCAGAATCTTTACGAATCTTATTAAACAACTTTGAAAGCCATAAACAACCCAATGAAGACTTCTTAAGCTATTACGATAGACAAGGAAAAACATATTTCTATGAGCTTTTAAAAGAGTTATCAGACACCACCAATTTAACGGAAGATGATTTTATTGATTGGGGTCACGATAAAAATTATGTAAAAGCCATAGGGGTAGGGGAATGTGCAGGAGTTGTAATTGATTTAGTAGCAACCTTACTTTTTGAAAGTGAAGAAAAGATAGAAAATGCTTCACAAGCCTTGAATAATCAACAATGGTCAGATAGTATTTACCACGCTTATGCAGCTATGGTAAACACTGCTAAAGCCTTGTTAACTGCAGAAGGAGCAAAAACCAATACACAAGCAGGAATCATTACCAATTTTGATGAATTGTTTGTAGCAACAAATAAAATAGAATTATCAAGTTCATTCTCAGAATTGATTTATCAAATTAATAAGAATGAACCTACGGAAGCTTTTGCAAAAGGATATTTAGAAAGTGCAACAGCATTTTATAAAACAGTAGATGTTTATAGAAAGGCAGCCGTAGAAAGTTAAAAAAAGGAGAGTCCAATGAAAAATCAACCGAAATTAACCGTAGTAGGTGCAGGACCAGGAGATGCTGATTTAATTACCTTAAAAGCCATCAAAGCATTAGAACAAGCAGATGTAGTATTGTACGATGCATTGGTGAATAATGAACTGTTAGGATATGTGAATCCGAATACAGAATTAATTTTTGTGGGAAAACGAAGAGGGTGCTACCGTTATCAACAAGAACAAATCAATGAGTTGATTGTCGCGAGCGGATTCTCTCACGGACATGTAGTACGTTTAAAAGGAGGTGATCCTTTCATTTTTGGTAGAGGGGCAGAAGAAATGGAGTATGCTGCAAAACACGGATTAGAGGTTGCTGTAGTGCCAGGTATTTCTTCATCCTTAGCAGTACCAGCGTATCAGAATATTCCGTTGACAAAAAGAGGAAATTCAGAAAGCTTTTGGGTAATTACAGGGACCACTAAACAGCACCAATTGTCAAACGATGTTGCTTTAGCTGCAAAATCAAATGCAACGGTTGTTATTTTAATGGGAATGGGGAAACTCTCAGAAATCATTCAGCTTTTTAAGCAAGAAGGAAAGAACGAGTTACCAGTAGCCATTATTCAAAACGGAACAACTCCTGAAGAAAAAATAGGAATCGGTACTGTAGATACGATAGAAGAAGTAGTGGCTAAAAACAACTTGAGTAATCCTGCTATTATTCTGTTAGGAGATGTGGTAAATCACAGACAGCAATTACTACAAATACAACAAGAAGTAGCTTTAAAAGAGGTGGTATAATGGAAGAAAGAAATAATCTATATCCAATCTTTTTAAAGACTAAAGAATTGGAAGTGCTAATTATAGGTGGAGGGTTCGTAGCAGAGGAAAAACTACGATTTTTATTAAAATCGAGTCCAGATGCTAAGGTAACTATGGTAGCTTCTTTTTTTAGAGAAGAAACTGTTGAAGTAGCTCAAAAAGGTGAGGTGAATATGATAATAGATAGCTATAACGACACGTATTTACAAGGAAAACATTTGGTGATTGCAACCACTGATGTTCCTGAAGTAAATATACAAGTGTATAAAGATTGTAGGAGCCAAAATAAATTGGTGAATGTAGCAGACAATCCACCATGTTGTGATTTTTATATGGGCGGAATTGTTACCAAAGGAAACGTAAAAGTAGCTATTTCAACCAATGGAAAATCGCCAACAACTGCTAAAAGATTGCGTCAGTTTTTTGAAGAAGTAATTCCAGAAGACATCAATCAATTAGTACAAAACTTAAATAGTTATAGAAAAACCATCAAAGGAAACTTTGAACAAAAAGTAGAAACATTAAATAAGCTAACTGAGAGTTTGGTAAAGTAATCTTTCGCCCAAGTTTATCTTGAGGGAAGTCGAAAAGCTCAAGACAGGCTAAAATGAAGAAATCTATAAATTTATAAAATAGAGAGAGGTCACTGAGCGTAGTCGAAGTGACAAAATAAAGAGAACATGATACAAACAGATATATTAATTATTGGAGCGGGTCCAACAGGACTATTCACTGTTTTTGAAGCAGGGTTATTAAAATTACGTTGTCATTTAATTGACGCCTTACCACAACCAGGAGGGCAGTGTTCAGAAATTTATCCAAAGAAACCTATTTACGATATTCCAGCATATCCAGAGATCTTAGCAGGAGATTTAACTAAGAACTTGATGGAACAAATCAAGCAATTTGAACCAGGGTTTACCTTAGGTGAGCGTGCTGATACTATTGAAAAGCAAGATGACGGAACGTTTATCGTAACTACCAATAAAGGAACAAAACACCAAGCACCTGTGGTAGCTATTGCAGGAGGACTGGGAAGTTTTGAACCTCGTAAACCACCGATTCCTAACATTGCTGATTTTGAAGAAAAGGGAGTGGAGTATATGATTAAAGAACCAGAACTGTATCGTGATAAAGATGTGGTAATCGCTGGAGGAGGAGACTCTGCTTTAGATTGGTCTATTTTCTTAACAGATGTAGCAAAATCGGTAACCTTAATTCACCGAAGAAATGAGTTTAGAGGAGCGTTAGACTCTGTAGAAAAAGTTCAAGAGTTAAAGAATTTAGGAAAGATAAACTTAATTACACCTGCAGAGGTAAAAGTAGTATTAGGAGAAAATCATGTAACAGGTGTTGTAGTAGAAGAAAAAGGGAAAGAACCTTATATGATAGATACCGATCATTTTATCCCATTATTTGGATTGGCGCCAAAGTTAGGTCCTATTGCCAACTGGGGATTAGAAATTGAGAAGAACGCTATTAAAGTAAACAATGCGCTAGATTACCAAACCAATGTAGAAGGTATCTATGCCATTGGAGATGTGAATACCTATCCAGGAAAGCTAAAATTGATTTTGTGTGGATTCCACGAAGCAACACTCATGTGTCAAAGTGCTTATAAACGTATATATCCAGATAAAAAATATGTGATGAAATATACCACTGTTGGTGGTGTAGACGGTTTTGATGGAACAAGAAAAGAAGCGCCAAAAGCGGTAGTAAAAGCAATTGAATAATTGGGGATTAGGATGAAAGTAGTTAGGAGTTTAGCGAATAAGTTTGTTGTAATTACAAATTTTTAGTAAGCCCCTTCACCAGCAAAACTAAAATAGCCTACCTAACTACTGATTCCTATAATAAATTGTTACTGATGGATAATCAAGATATTAATATAAAAATAACAGATCGAGAAGGTGTAATGCACGAGGTAGTTGCTCCGACAGATATGGCAATGAATTTAATGGAGGTGGTTCGTTCTTATGAACTTGCTCCAGAAGGAACTATTGGAATCTGTGGAGGAATGGCGATGTGTGCCTCGTGTCAATGTTATGTAAAATCAAATCATGAATTGCCAGAAATGAATGATGATGAAGATGCAATGTTAGCAGAAGCATTTCATGTAGAAGAAAATAGCCGATTAGGATGCCAGATTCAAATAACACTTGAATTAGAAGGATTAGAGGTTGAGTTAGCTCCTGAAAGTTAGTTATTTTTGTAAAAAAAGAATAAATGCAATTTAAACAATACGATTTATCATTAAAAGATGATGTAGCAAATTTTACAAAACAATTATTTTACGCATTGTTTAATGATGTATGTCAAGAAAAAGCAAATCATTTAAAAGAAAAGTTTAAAAAAATTTTAAACGGGTTGGCTATTAAAAATGCTTCGGAAACATGGGCTGCATACCAACAAACATTTTGTGGAATACGAGAAAAGTTAGATTTAGATGCCAAGGCATTTGAAAAGACTGACCCAGCCTGTAAAAGCTTAGGTGAAGTGTATCTAGCCTATCCAGGGTTTCATGCGATTGCTGTATATCGTTTGAGTCATGAATTGTACAAAATGAAAATACCGATTTTACCAAGAATGATGAGTGAATATGCGCATGGATTAACAGGAACAGATATCCATCCAGGAGCAACCATTGGCGATTCGTTTTTTATAGATCATGCAACAGGAATTGTAATTGGAGAAACTACCATTATTAAAGAAAACGTAAAAATATATCAAGGAGTTACCCTAGGAGGAATTCAAGTTAAAAAAGAATTAGCTTCTACAAAAAGGCACCCAACCATTGAAAATAATGTAACCATTTATGCCAACGCAACTATCTTAGGAGGCGATGTAGTGATAGGAAGAGATAGTATAATTGGTGCTAATGTTTGCGTAACCACCTCTGTACCCGAAGGATCTATTGTAACCTATGAGTCAGAAAATAAAATAACCACTAGAAAATCCTACGTTAAATGATGTAGGTACCAAATTAACCATGAAAACTAAAACAATTATAGATAGTATAGGAAATACGCCACTCATAGAAGTTTCAAACATTCTTCAAAAAGAAGGCGTAAAACTATTATTAAAACTAGAGGGAAATAACCCTGGCGGAAGCGTAAAAGATAGAGCAGCTTTTAATATGATTGCTGAAGCTATTAAAAGGAAAAATATCCGTCCAGGAGATTATTTAGTAGAAGCAACTAGTGGAAATACAGGAATAGCGTTAGCGCTCATGGCAAAAGTGTTAGGAGTAAACATGGTATTGGTGATGCCTGAGAACTCTACAGAAGAACGTGTGAAGACTATGCGTGCATACGGAGCTGAGGTTATTTTAACGGATGCAGAAAGAGGTATTGAAGGTTCTAGAGATGTCGCCTTAGAGTTACGCTATAAAAAAGGCTATTTTATGCTGAATCAGTTTGAAAACACCGATAACTGGAAAGCACACTATAAAACTACAGGTCCAGAAATTTGGAACGACACCGAAGGAGAAGTAACTCATTTTGTTTCAGCGATGGGAACTACAGGAACCATTATGGGAGTTTCTACCTATTTAAAAGAACAAAATCCAGAGGTGCAAATTGTAGGAGCACAACCTAAAGACGGAGCTAGAATACCAGGAATTCGTAAGTGGTCGCCAGAATACCAACCAAAATTCTTTAATAAAAGTAAGGTAGATCAAGTGGTAGAGTTAGATGAAAATGATGCTAAAAACATGACTAGAAAGTTAGCACAAGAAGAAGGTGTTTTTGCAGGAATGAGTAGTGGAGGAGCAGTACATGCAGCTTTAGAAATAGCTAAAACGATTGATAAGGGTGTGATCGTTGCAGTTATTTGCGACAGAGGAGACCGCTATTTATCTTCTGATTTGTTTCAATAGACTGTCTTTACTTATTTTATAATACAAAAATTCCCGTCTAAGCGGGGATTTTTAAATTTAAGCAGCTGTTAATTTAATATATAAACTCTTGTTTTTTACTTTCTAAATTACTTTTAATTCATTGTTAGCAACAGGTATTTTTATTCGCACATTTATATTGTCTAACTAATTTAAATAAGGAATAAAACTGTTGAGGGTACTTTATTGTATTGATATAAGCATAATTTTAGCAATTTTTTATTCTTTTTAAGTAAGCGCTGTACAATACAAAATAAAAAACCGTACAAAAAATGTATGCTTTTACTACACAATAATATCCCAATTCTATTACATATAATAGGTGAACGACGTATAATAATTAATTAGTATTAAGCTTCATACAGTAGTGTATGAAATCATCCGATACTACTGTATGATGTTATGATACAGTGGCATATATTTATAGTACCACTAAAAAAAATTAACACCTCAAAGCTTGCCTTAGTAATTAAGAGCTTTTACTTATAAATACTTTGTGAGCTTATTAGTAGGTTTAATTGTTTTCTACAATTTGGTCTCCTCGATAAGTATGATTTTTATCCTTATACAGTAAAGAATGTTTTTTATTTACTGGTCCAAAAGTAGCCACATCAGCACCTTTTAATAGTTTTCCATAAACAAATACATGGTTTTTATCTTTTGAATAAAAAGAGGTTTTAAATATACTGAACGTATTTGGGTCAGCTTTTTCAATTATATCTCCGTGATAGAATACGTAGTTTTTATCTTTAGAATACGGGAATTGAATTATTTCAAAAGAAGAAGCATCAGCATTCTCAATTTTTACTCCATCATAAACGACCTTATTGTCAAATAATAGAAACTTATCTTTTAAAACAGTTAAATTGTTGATGTTTTGGTAAGGTATCGATATTAGAGAGTCTACCATTTTACCATTTTGATACTCTTGGAAATCATAAATATTGTTTTTATCAGCAATATATCTATTGTTGACTTTTTTAGTTGTGGCTGGATCTATTGTAGAAGTTAGTAACTTATAGCTTTTTAATGAGTATACGTTATTTTTATCTTTAACAAAGTTACTATTTATAATTGTAAATGAATTATAATCTAAATTTACAGGCTGATAGTTGTAAAAATAAAATTTGTCGTCTTTAGACCAATCATTATCAATTTTTTGGAATGTGTTTGGATTAGCTTTAGCTATTTTCCACAAGTGCTTTTTTCCTTGACTTTCCTCTTGAATATCTTGGGGTAAATAGTTTACAGCTAAATATACATGGTCTTTATCAAAACAGATGTAATTGTCTTTGTGGACATAAAAGGTAGAAACATCTACTTCATTATCTATAATATGAGTTTTAAAATAGAGGTGATTTTTGTCTTTTCCAAAATCTCTTCCTAAGACCTTGAAGCTCTCAACATCTGCATTTATTTTAGTGTTACCCAATTCAAACCAATTTCCCATAGGAGAATAACAGATGTTACTTTTTGATTTTGAATAGTAATAGGAATCTGAAATAGATTTATCTACAGGATCTGCAAAAGGACTACAAGCTTGAGAGATAATTGCCATTATAAATAAGAATGCCTTTAGAAGAGGAGAATGTTTAGCTCGTGTAATTTTTTTAATTATAAAATTCAAAATAAGTATAATTATGATTGTTGGTATATAAGGGTAGTTTGTAATTAAGTTCATTAAATAACTATATAATTAGTGTTTGTAACTTAAATAACTTTTATTTTTCGTAATAGTTGTATCCAATAAGTTTAATAAGTTTTTGTATTCTTTTTTTATCTGTAATTTTATGTAAAATAAAAACATATTCGTCTGATTGAGTATCTATAAACCCTAATTGAAGATTATTTTGTCTTAAAGGTTTATCGAAATCCTCAAAAACGTTATCAAAAGAAACAGATGCATTTTTTTTGTAATTATTAGGACTGGGTAAGTCAATAGATAAGTTAAAATTATCTTTTAATGTTGATTTTAAAAACCATTCTAAATCTTTAATATCAGCTTTCCAGTCTAATCTTATAATAAACGAAATATCATCCTCTTCTAAAAGGTCTATTAAATAGTTAAGTGTTGTAAAATATTCACTGTCATTATCATAGTTTTTAAGGTTTTTTATATGATTTAAAACGCATTCTTTTTTGTTTAAAACACATATTTCAGTCAGTTCTTTGTATGCTTCTCGCTGAATACTATTTATAGATGGACGCTCTTTTTTTGTGTTTACTTTTTTGTTTGAGTTTTTTTCTCTTTTTAAATTTTCTTCTAGGAGTTTAATGAGTTCTGAGAAAGTAGCTTCTATTTTAGTTATAAATCTTAAATCAGACACAGGTTTATGCATATCTGGAATATGAAACCATTTTATATCTTCACCACCATTGCATTTTCTTATTTCAATTTGGTTTTCAATTCTAAGAATAAAATAAAACTCTGTAGGGAAGTTATAATCTTCATAGTCATAAAATATAATTGAATTTGGAATATAAACTTTACGTTTACTTGAATCATATTCAATATCGTCTGTATATAAAAGTAACGTTTTAAAAATCTCTTTCTTTGAATTAGTAAACTCAATTTTTTTTGGAAAGTTTTTTTCAATAATTGTATTTTCAAATATGTATTTGAAAGAATTAATATTAAGAGTAGCTGATTTAAACGGTTTTCCGTATAGTTTTTTCTTATCGTAATATATTCTTGCCATATTTTTTATTTTGTAAAACAAAAAAGGGTTGTTTAGTTTTCCAAACTAATAGTTTGTTCTATTGCGTACGTATATGAAATTTTACTATTTGTTATTAATTTGGGGTTTATCAATCCACCTTCTTCACTACTAATTCTAATTTTTAAATAATCTGCAATTGTTAAAGAATCTTCATAAAACAATTTTGGTACTTTATAGTTTCCTTTTTTAGTATTTATAGTATGATGAATTGTTGATTTTGCATATCTTCCACCTGAATGCATGTTTGTTTTATCTTTTTGATGTACTAGTTTCCATAACTCTACGTTTGCTAATGTATTATTAGTTTTCCAGTTTAGTACGAAGTCTTCATCTAGAGATATATTTTTAGGGAAATTGAATTTTGATGTTATTTTACTTGGCTTTATATAAGCTATTGGATATTTAGCACTGTCAGGTAAAATTATTTCAAAGTAATAAGATTCTCTTCGTACCAAATCATCTGTTAGATAAACAGGATATTTATCATAATAATTTCCAGTTCTAATAAACAATTTTAAAGGTTGTCCGTTTAATAGAACCTTTATGTTTTCATTAATAATTCTCTTCTCACCGTTAGATATATAAACATTAATTTTATTCAATGATGTTTTTTTAATACCATCCTCAATCAATATTTTAACTTGTATATTTGAAATGTTATTAGCTTCTATTTCTGAAAGTGTAATTGTATTGCAGCCTTGAAAAAGTAATAAAAGAAATATTATGTTGTAGTATCTCATTATAATTAAAAGAAGCTTGTTTTTAAAATAAGAAAAAGAAGTTAATAATAACAATTTTATCCTCTTTTATTATTAGCTAAGGTAAAATAAAAAAGGGTGCTAAATACATATATTAAATATATGCTTAAGAGTTTTATTTATTAATCAAATTAAAGATAGGAGAGGCTTACTAAAAACTTGTAAAAAGGTGGTATAGGTAACAATCATTTCTAATTTTAATATTTTTCAATGAGTTTTTTCACTCTTACATTAAAGTTTTCTTTATTAATTCCAATCAGCTGATTAATAGTTTTTAAGTAGTTTTCCAACTTGTTTTTCCGCCCTGCATTAATTAATTTTAAAATAGCTTTATTTCCTTTTTTTATTTCAATTTCTTTAGCTATAACTCCAGAAATTGTTGAGCGTACAGAACTTTCAGGAGCTATATTTGTAAAAATCTTTTTATTGCTTTTAAAAAGCTTATAAAGGCTTATGCTTGGGTTTTTAGAAAGATATTTTTTTAATTCAACTACCAATCGTTTATGCGTAATCATTTCTCCTTTTTTGTCAGTGTAATATGCATTGCCCCATAAATATGCAAAACCTTCTTCGGTTATCCAATTTCGATTGCTACGCTTGTTTATTTTACCTGAATAATAATGGAATATATCGTGTGAAAAGTCTTCATTATTCATTATTGCAAAAATTGTTTTTGAATCTACGCCATAACCGTCTCTGTATTTTCCGTTAGAGAAAAGGGAATAACCATAACCTAAGAGTTCTGAAATTTCTTGAAAATTTTCAGTCATATAAAAATCAAACTTCTCTGGTAGTACCCCTAATTTATTTGCAATTTCAGAGTTTTTTTTATTAAATATCTTAGCTCTATCTGTATTAATAAAATTTCTGAAGTGATAAGTAATATTACCAAAAGTTTGTGTTTTCCAGTATCGAGTTAAATAATCAAGTGGAATTGAAAAAGTAAATTTATCATTATCTTTTGTTGCAATTAAATTAACAATATATAAGAGAATTGTTTCAGAATTAGGCTTCTGATAGTTATATGAAATTGAGATGAAATATTTATTTTTATCGGATAAGGGATAAATATTTATTAGTTTTTTGTCTTTATACTTCAAAGCCAAACTATCTTTTCGTATTTCATAATCTACTAGTTTTTGGAGTTGTGAAGAGGTTAGTTTTTTTCTTTTGGGTGTTAATAAATTTTCGTTTACTTTACCTTTTGTTAACTCAAAAAAAAAGGATTCTAAACTTTTATTAAAACTTTGCTTTGTAATGGAGTCCATAGGATTAAATAAAAACTTAGGAATTATTACAGTTTCTTGTGCAAAAACCAAAGTATAACAGAAAAAGAAAATTAAGTTTAGAATTTTTTTCAGCATTTTGTCTAATTTATTTGAAGTATAAAAACATTTATAGGTAGATTTTTAGCAATTTTATTTTATCTAGCTAATATAAACAAAATAAAAAACCGTGGAACGTGCACGGTTATAATATTTTATGAAATATAAAAAAAGATAAATGAATTTATCCTCCTCTTAGTTTTAATAAAAGCTAAATAAAAGAGCAGATTTAAGAAAATGTTTTGCAGATTGTGCTTTATGCTGTTTATATTCTATAAAAAGACTTTCTATAGGTTTTCTGACTTTATATGTATTTTGAGAATAATCCTCGTCAGAACGATAACCAACAGGAGCAACTACAGCAGCATTTAAACCTAACTTATCCAAGTCTAATATTTTGTTATAAGCTTCGGCGTCAAAACCCTCCATAGGACAAGCATCTATTTTAAGTTCAGAGCAAGCATTTAGCAAATTCCCCAAAGCAATGTAAACTTGGTTAGAAGTCCACTTATTCTTTTCAACCAAAGTTCTGCTCGTAACGTCAGACTTAATAAAATCTGCATACTCTTTAAAATTAGAAATGTCTACTTGTTCTATTTCAGATTTTAAAGAAAAATAAGCATCTATATGGTCATTGGTAACCTTTGTATAATTGCAAAAAACAAATAAATGCGAAGCATCAGTAATTTGACTCTGTCCGTAAGAAACAGCTTTTAACTGTTCTTTTATTGCACTGTCTTCTATAATCAAAACGGTATACAATTGCAGACCATAAGAAGAAGGAGCTAATTGAATCGCTCTTTTTAAAAGTTCTATATGCTGTGCTGAAACCTTTTTAGAAGCATCAAATTTTTTAGTGGCATATCTCCACTCAAGATTGTCTATTAAAGTCATACTATAATTGTTTAAGAATATGACAAAAATAGAAGAGGAGTAGCTACAACACCTTTACATATGTTGATTAAACAATTTTTAACGTATTTTTTCCTTCCCAAGGGAGTTGGATTGAAAATACAAGTAAACGGAACCGTCAGCGCGTCACGCTGAACCTTCCAAAGAACAAATAAACTAAGTTTTGAATGTAAACAAACAATTTTCTATTAAAAAGGTGAAAAAAAATTAATTTTTTAGTAAGAGACTTTTTATTAGGTATTTAGTAGCTTTAATGTAAGTTGCTAAAAATGATTACATGAAAACTCTCTATACCTTAATTGGAGTAGCATATCTTCTGTTCGTAGTGGTGACGTCGTACATGATTTTAGTCGAGCCACTCATAAAGGCATGTAAAAAAGTGAGAAATAAAAATAATATGTTATTACAAGTGTTTTTTCTTTGATAGGAATTACATTAAAAGGGTAACCATAGCAACAAATAAGACAAAAGAGCTATTATTTAAGTATTTAGCATAAGGTTTTAAACGAGCAGAGAATGTGTTTGTATTCTAACATCACTTTTCATAGTTGTTAAAAGAATGGTAAATGATTTAACAATGAATACAAAAGTCTTAGTTAGATGAATCTTTGGCATACATATTGAAAAACTCTAAGAAAATTATTTTATTAAGAGAACAATTTCAGGGCAAATTAGGTTTTGTTGTGTATAGTTATTTTTCAGTTCCTTCTAATTTCTTTTGTAATTCAGAATTTATTTTCTCGTCAACTATTGCTACAAGTTTTTCTTTCTCAAAATTGTACTTTTTCAGAATTATTGGTTCATTGTAGCTTTCAAAAGCTCCATTTTTGTTTTTATCTATTCCAAATTCAATAATTAAGTTTTTACTCTTATTTATGAATTTATAGTTATAAACATCCATTCCTTCAATTCCAATTTTTCGAATCTTATTTTCTTTAATTGAATAAATATAAAGAGAGGTTAAGTCTCTCAAATTTATCACACCATCTTTGAAAGTGTCCTTATCAGAAGCTTTAAGTAGAATAAGTATTTCTTTGTTAAAATATTCAGATTTGATCTCGTTAAAATTAATTCGTTTTTTAAATAATTTCTTATTTATTGAATTAGGCTCGTCAAAAACGATTATGTTATTGTATTCTCCATAATATTCTCTAGAATATCTTTCATCTCTCTTTTCTTTTACACTAAAATCGGAACCTGAATCTGAATAAGCATTTAAAAGTCCATTTAATCCAATATCTTCTTTTTCGTTTAAAGTTTTGTGAGAAACTGGAATTATATATTGTGAATTTAAAGTGTCAATTAAAATTGGAGTTTCGTATGAGATAACTTGTTCTCTTTTATTTTCTTTTTGAAGTTTTTCAATTTTTTCCTTTGATAAAATTCCAGTTTCAGGTTCTTCATAATTATATCTCCTATGTTCCTGAATAACTATAGATATAAATGAAACTAATGCAATAATTAAAAATATTCCCGCAATTATTCCTAAAATGGCTAGTAACTTTTGATTATAATTCTTTATCTTTTCAATTTTCATAGAGTTGATTTATAATTTTACACACAACTTGTTAAGAGAACAAAAACTACTTTTATCAGGAGTATTGAAGGTGATAAACGGAAGTTTCAGCAATTTTATTCTTCTTGTTTCAAGTATCCAAGATAAAACAAAATTATGTTGCACCCTAGTAGTGAAAGCAGTCTTTTTCATTTAGTTATTTAATTATGAAAATAAAAATTGGGTAAATAAAAAATAATACTATAACTTTGCCCCGTTCATTAACGTATTGATGTTATCAAGAAAGGTGGAGGGAATAGACCCTTTGAAACCTTAGCAACCCTTTGTGCAAACAAAGAAGGTGCTACATTCTACTGCTTCGGCAGAGAGATAACGAAAAGAATTTTACTTCCTCTTTTCCTGATAACATTACACTAAATATCAGGAATGTCAAACATTTATCAAGAAATACAAAAACGAATCCTCGTGCTCGATGGCGCTATGGGAACCATGCTTCAAGAATATAAATTTACTGAAGAAGATTTTCGTGGAGAACGTTTTAAAGACTACCCAACACCGTTGCAAGGAAACAACGATTTATTGTCCATTACACAACCTGAAGCTGTAAAAGAAGTACATAGAAAATACTTTGCGGCAGGAGCAGACATTGTAGAAACCAACACCTTTTCAGGTACTACCATTGCCATGGCAGATTACCAAATGGAAGATTTGGTATACGAGTTAAATTATGAGTCTGCTAAAATAGCCAAAGAAGTAGCCGATGAATTCACAGCGAAAGAACCACACAAACCTCGTTTTGTAGCGGGATCTATCGGACCTACAAATCGTACGGCAAGTATGTCTCCTGATGTAAACGATCCGGGATACAGAGCAGTGACTTTCGACGAATTGCGTATTGCTTACAAACAACAAGTAGAAGCCTTGTTAGATGGTGGTTCCGATATTTTATTGGTAGAAACCGTATTCGATACCCTAAATGCGAAAGCCGCTTTATTTGCCATTGAAGAGGTAAAAGCAGAACGTAATATAGAAGTACCTATCATGGTTTCCGGGACCATTACCGATGCTTCAGGAAGAACGTTGTCGGGACAAACAGCCGAGGCGTTTTTAATTTCCATCTCTCATATTCCGTTACTATCTGTAGGATTCAACTGTGCTTTAGGTGCTAATTTATTACAACCACACTTAGAAGCAATTGCGTCTAAAACGGAATTTGCGATTTCTGCACATCCAAATGCAGGATTACCCAATGCCTTTGGAGAATATGATGAAACTCCAGAAGAAACAGCGGAGCAAATAGAAGAATATTTAAAGAAAAATTTAATCAACATTATAGGAGGATGCTGTGGTACCACGCCAAAACATATTTCAGCTATCGCAGCAATAGCAGCGAAATACAAACCACGAAAAGCTGAATTTGTTGCAGCAGGACAAAATAGTTAGTAGATGAGTGAGGAAAGAAGATACATGAAATTATCGGGGTTAGAACCGTTAATTATAACACCCGAAAGTAATTTTATCAATGTAGGGGAGCGCACAAACGTAGCAGGATCACGTAAATTTCTTCGATTGATAAAAGAAGAAAAGTTTGATGAAGCGTTGGCAATTGCTCGTCATCAGGTAGATGGAGGAGCACAAATCATCGACATTAATATGGATGATGGTTTAATTGAAGGGAAAGAAGCGATGGTACGTTTCTTAAACTTAATAGCTTCTGAACCTGATATTGCCAGAGTTCCTATTATGATTGACAGTTCTAAATGGGAAATCATTGAAGCTGGATTGCAGGTTGTGCAAGGAAAATCGGTTGTAAATTCCATTTCTTTAAAAGAAGGAGAAGAAAAGTTTATTTGGGAAGCTACGCAAATTAAACGATATGGAGCCGCAGTAATTATCATGGCTTTTGATGAAGTAGGACAAGCAGATACTTACGAACGAAGAATTGAAATTGCAGAGCGTTCGTATAATATATTAACCGAGATTGTCGGTTTTCCGCCAGAAGATATCATTTTCGATTTAAATATTTTTCCAGTGGCAACTGGAATGGAAGAACATCGAAAAAATGCGTTGGATTTTATTGAAGCTACCCGATGGGTACGTGAAAATTTACCGCATGTAAGTGTGAGTGGTGGAGTAAGTAACGTATCATTTTCTTTTAGAGGAAACAATGTGGTACGTGAAGCTATGCATTCGGTATTCTTATACTATGCTATCAAAGCAGGGATGAATATGGGAATTGTGAATCCGACCATGTTAGAAGTCTACGATGATATTCCGAAGGATTTATTAGAACATATTGAAGATGTTGTTTTAGATAGAAGAGACGATGCTACAGAACGTTTATTAGAATTTGCTGAAACGGTAAAAGGAACTAAAAAAGAAAGCAGTGAGCAAGTTTTAGAATGGAGAAGTTTACCACTACAAGACCGTATTACACATTCTTTAGTAAAAGGAATAGATGCTTTTATAGAAGAAGATGCTGAAGAAGCACGTTTGAGTGTAGCAAAACCACTACATGTAATTGAGGGACATTTAATGACGGGAATGAATGTAGTAGGAGACTTGTTTGGTGCTGGAAAAATGTTTTTACCACAAGTAGTAAAATCTGCCCGAGTAATGAAGAAAGCCGTAGCCTATTTGAATCCGTTTATTGAAGCAGAGAAAAGCGAGGAACAACAAGCTATCGGAAAGATATTGATGGCAACGGTAAAAGGAGATGTGCATGATATTGGTAAGAACATTGTATCCGTAGTATTAGGTTGTAACAATTACGAGATTGTCGATTTAGGGGTGATGGTTCCACCAGAAAAAATCATAGAAACTGCTAAAAAGGAGAAGGTGGACGCTATTGGTTTAAGCGGATTGATAACACCTTCGTTGGATGAAATGGTGTATTTAGCCAAAGAAATGGAACGTCAAAATTTGGAAATTCCTTTATTGATTGGTGGAGCAACAACCTCGAAAGCACATACCGCTGTAAAAATCGATACGCAGTATAAAAATGCAGTGGTACACGTAAACGATGCGTCAAGAGCAGTAACGGTAGTAGGAGATTTATTGAATAAAGAAACCTCAAACGAGTATGTTGCCAAGTTGAAGAAAGATTACGAAGAGTTTCGAGATAAATTCTTAAAACGAGGAAAACAGAAGCACTACATACCAATTGAGGAAGCTAGAGAGCGAAAATTCAGAATAGATTGGGAGACTACTAACATTACTAAACCAAAAGAATTAGGAGTACAAAAGCTAGAGCAAGTAAGTTTAAAAGATTTGGTACCATATTTTGATTGGAGTCCGTTTTTCCGCTCATGGGATTTACATGGAAAGTTTCCTGATATTTTAGAAGATGAAGTAGTAGGAGTAGAGGCAACCAATTTGTTTGCAGACGCTCAAAAGATGCTGCAACAAATCATAGAAAAACAAGCATTAAAGCCCAAAGCTATTTTTGGTTTGTTTGAGGCAAACTCTATTAACGACGACGATATTTCAGTTCAAAAGAAAGGAAAAGAAGTCGCAGTATTTAGAACCTTACGTCAGCAATTAAAAAAACGTGAAGGAAAACCAAGTTTTGCTTTAGCAGATTTTATTGGGCCCAAAGAAACAGATAAAACGGATTATATAGGAGCTTTCTGTACCGCCATTTTTGGCGCTGATGAATTGGCATTACAATACAAAGACAATCACGACGATTACAATGCAATTATGGCACAAGCCATTGCTGATCGTTTTGCAGAAGCTTTTGCAGAATATTTGCATCATAGAGTAAGAACGAAACACTGGGGCTATGCATCCGAAGAAAACTTAACGAATGATGAGTTGATAAAAGAAGCGTACAAAGGAATTCGTCCTGCACCTGGATATCCTGCATGCCCAGATCATTTAGAAAAAGAAACAATTTGGCAGCTTTTACAGGTAGAAGAGAACATAGGAGTAAGTTTAACAGAAAGTTTAGCCATGTGGCCAGCAGCAGCAGTTTCAGGATATTATTTTGCCAATGAAGAAGCTAGGTACTTCGGGTTAGGTAAAATAACAGACGATCAAGTAAGAGATTTTGCAGAACGAAAAAACATCGCCTTAGAAAAAGCTAGAAAATGGTTACATCCAAACATATCAGACAATTAATAATAACTTTAAAATAAACAAACAAAAGAGCGTATTTAATTAACAATAAGTTTTAAGTTAGGTAAACTAAAAACTATAAAACAGTAGTAATATTGCCATATAAAAAATCAATAAAATTAGACAAATGAAAAAGTATAATTTAGAGATTCGATTTGCAATACAGCTACTGGTAATGGCAGTCGTATCGTTGTTGGCAGCTTCATTGGTATAGTTAAATACGCCTTTATAAGATATACTTATGAAGGTAATAGAACACTTAGAAAAAGCAAATGGTACCTCGTTGTTTTCGTTTGAAATACTTCCACCGTTAAAGGGAGATACAATCGAGTCAATATTCAAAAATATTAATCCGTTAATGGAGTTCAATCCGCCATTTATAGACGTAACCTATCATCGTGAGGAATACGTATATAAAGAGTTAGGAGACGGACTCTTAAAAAAGCAAGTAGTAAAAAAACGTCCAGGTACAGTAGGTATTTGTGCGGCGATTCAAAATAAATACCAAGTAGATGCTATTCCGCATATTTTATGTGGAGGATTTACCAAAGAAGACACTGAAAACTTCTTAATTGATCTCGATTTTTTAGGAATTGATAACGTAGTTGCATTACGTGGTGATGCAGTAAAAAGCGAAACTTATTTTAAACCTGAAAAAGACGGACATGCATACGCAAGTGAGTTAGTTACACAAATAGAGAACTTAAATAAAGGAAGATACTTGGATGATGATTTGCAAAACTCATCAAAAACCGATTTCTGTATTGGAGTAGCTGGATATCCTGAAAAACATATGGAAGCACCAAGTTTAGATTCTGATATTCACTTTTTAAAGAAGAAAATTAAAAACGGAGCAAATTATGTGATAACACAAATGTTTTTTGATAATCAAAAGTATTTTGAGTTTGTAAAAAAATGTAGAGAAGAGGGAATTATGGTTCCTATTATTCCGGGATTAAAACCAATCTCAACCAAAAAGCAATTGAATTTAATTCCGCATCGTTTTAAAGTTGACTTACCAGATGCTTTGGTAAAAGAAGTTGTGAATTGTAAGAGTAACGCAGAGGTACGACAAGTAGGAGTAGAGTGGTGCATTGCTCAAAGTAAGGAATTACAACAAAAAGGAGTGCCTATTTTACATTATTATTCAATGGGAAAATCAACCAACATTCAAGAAATAGCAAAAGCTGTTTTTTAAAACAGAAAATAATCAATAAAAAAATGTTAGTCATATCATTGAACATCCTATACCCATTAAAAACCATAATAAAAAGAGTTTATAACATAGAAAGTACGAGCTATATGCTCGTACTTTCTATGTTATAAAATTTTGTTTGAAACATCAAACACTATTGTTGCCAGTCACATAACAGTAGTGTTTGGTGTTAAATAACAGTACTGTTATTACTTAAGAAACAGTAAGACTAAATGTAGAATCACCTACCATAATATCCTTTAAAAAGTGTTTAGAGTTTTCTGTAACCTGCGTTTTAACCCTAACACGATAATTACCAGCAGTAAGGGTAGGAGCTTGACCAATAATCTTCTTATTACCCTTTTAAAAAGTTAAGAAAATCAATATAACCTCTAACAAAGTTCTAATTATGAAAGCTATTTTTATATAGCTCTAACATAATAGTAAACCCTACGGATTTCCGTAGGGTTTTGTGTTTTTATCAAGGTAGGTTTGCAATGATATTAACCAAAAAAAATATAGAAAATGCCAAAATATTATGTAAATAATACAGCACAACCAAATGGAGATCATGAAGTACATAAAGAAGGATGTAATTGTTTGCCTTTTGTTCTTTCCAAAAAAGACTTAGGCTATCATTCTTCTTGCCATTCAGCAGTTTTAAAAGCAAAAGAATATTATGCAAAAGCTGATGGCTGTAAACATTGTAGTGAAGAGTGTCACAAAAGCTAATTTATAAATTATGGAATATAAAGTAATACCCTTTACACCGTCTATTGATAGAAATAAAGGAAACTCAGCAAAAGTAGCACAACAATTAGAAGCTATTATTAGTAATTACAACGATCAAGGTTGGCGATATGTTCGATTAGAAAGTGTAGAAACTCATGTTCTCCCTGATTCAGGTTGTTTTGGAATAGGTTCTCAACCAGGATATACAGCATACAGGCAAATGATTGTTTTTAGTAAAGAATAATGAAACATTTGTTACTTCTTTCTATAAAGGCGTATTGGAAGTTTAAACCAAAGAATAAGCCAGCACGCTGTATATTTAGAAAATCCTGTTCACATTACGTATATGAAGAAACAAAAAGAAAAGGACTGTTAGCAGGAGCAAAAGCATTAAAATATCGGTTTAAAAACTGTACTTATGGTTATGAACTGTATTTAAACCCGATTAGTAAGAAAAAACAGATGCTGCTAAAGAATGGAGAAGTGTTAGAAGAAGAGGAAATAGCAAAACGATTATTATATTGATTAAACCCTACGGATTTCCGTAGGGTTTTCTGTTTTATAGAAATTAGATTTGATATAATAAACTTAATCCCTTCAATATTATGAATCAGAAATATGAAAAAGTATTACTAATTACATCATTATTAATAGTAATAGTTGCTACGGTAGTTGTAACGAAGAAAAACAATTCTAAAGAAAATTTATATAACAAAGCTTTAGTAGGCTGTTATGTTCCACCTAAAGCTAGGTGTACAGGTTCTGTTAACTGTAGAGCATGTAAAAACTGTAAGTATTGTAAATATTGTAACAGTGGAGGTTCTTGCGGTGTTTGCGGAAAGAGAAGTAGCACAAAAAGTTATACCAACTCTTATAAAAGCTACTCAAAGAAGCCACAAACCAAACAAACTATTTTTGACGGACGTAAAAACAATAGTACATTGTTAAAAGAAGAACCATATTATTTAAAAACATTATTGGTAAACAAAAACCTTTTAAATTTAAGAAGTGGCCCAAGTACTTCTTATTATGTAATTCAACAATTAAACTTTGGAGAAAAACTAACCATATTAGCCACTCAAGCAAAATGGATTAAAGTAAAAGTACAAAGAACAAAAGTAACAGGGTTTGTTCATGTGAGTGGTGTACTATTGATGGAATAAAAGAAAGCTTAGCTGTGGGTTTCCGTAAAGTTTTCTGTATTAGAAAGTATAGTTTTGATGTAATACTAATTAAAAAACATATAAAATGGGAAACCCAAAATTTGAAATCAAAAAGAGAAAGGATAATGAATTCATGTTTAACCTGAAAGCAGGAAATGGAGAAATTATTTTAACCAGTGAAGGCTACGCTAGTAAACAAGGATGTAAAAGCGGTATAAGTTCTGTAAAAACGAATGCACCTGATGATGATAACTATGAAAGAAAAGTAGCTTCAAATGAGCAATACTACTTTACACTAAAAGCGCAAAATGGAGAAGTTATAGGTAAAAGCGAAATGTACACGACCACTTCAGCAAAAGATAAAGGAATTGAATCAGTTAAAAAAAATGCACCAATAGTCTCTGTAGAAGAGTAACTATAAACAAAACAAAAAAGAGTATTTAGAAACCTTACGAAAATCCGTAAGGTTTTGTTTTTGAGCATGTTTAGCTTTGGGGTATATAACCAAAACTTAAAGAATGGAACTAGCCAGCAAACTAAAAGAACTCTCACAGAAGATTACAACATTAAAGGAGCAAATAGAAACAGAAGAAGCTACAAAAACAGCATTTGTATTACCTTTTATAGATTTATTAGGATATGATATTTTTAATCCAACAGAGGTAATACCCGAGTTTACAGCTGATATAGGGTTGAAAAAAGGAGAAAAAGTAGATTATGCTATAATTGAAAATAAAGTTCCTATTTTAATAATAGAGTGTAAACATTGGAAAGAAGATTTAAACACGCACAATTCACAGTTATTTAGATATTTTCATGCATCAAAATCACGATTTGCACTTCTAACTAATGGTATAGAATATAAGTTTTTTACTGATTTAGAAGAAACAAACAAAATGGATGAAAAACCATTTTTAGAGTTTGATATAACCAAACTAAAAGAGCCTGTAATTAATGAAGTTGTTAAATTTCATAAAACAAAGTTTGATGTGAATCAAATAGTTAATAATGCAAGCTCTTTAAAGTATTCAAAAGAAATAAAGAAGATATTTAATAGTCAATTAATTGAACCAGAAAACGATTTTGTTCGGTTCTTTTCTTCAAGAGTTTATTCAGGAAGACAAACAGAAAGAGTGTTAGAGCAGTTTAAAGAATTAGTGTCAAAATCTATTAATCAATTAATAAGTGAAAAAGTAAATGAAAGACTGCATAATGCTTTAAATAAAGAAGAAGAAAAGTTGGTAGAAGAAAGTATAGAGCACGAAGAAAAAAATGAAAAAATAGTAACTACAGAAGAAGAAATGGAAGCCTATAGGATTGTGGTGGCAATACTAAGAAAAAAAATACCTATAGAAAGAATTGCTATTAGAGACACACAGTCTTATTTCGGCGTTTTATTAGATGATAACAATCGTAAACCATTATGTAGGTTTCATTTTAATGGAAAAACCAAATATTTGGGGGTATTTGATGCTAATAAAAAAGAGATAAGGGAAAAAATAGCAACAATTGATGATATCTATAAGTTTGATTCTAAGCTTTTAGAAACGATTAATTACTATGAAGAGTTTTTGAAAGAAAAAATTAGCTAAAAAATACTCCAATAACCTTTGTAGAAGAGTAGCTATAAACAAAACAAAAAGAGTATTTAGAAGCCTTACGGAAATCCGTAAGGTTTTGTTTTTGAGTAGGTTTAGCTTTGGGGTATAACTAAACTAAAACATAATGATAAAAAGATTACAAATTGTAGGTCTCTTTTTTATTTCAGTACTATTAACAGAATGTTCTACTGATGCGGATGGAATAGAAGAGCTAGAAACAAAAACAGAATGGAAGTGTGGGGTTCATAATGGAAAGCAATTATGGACAGGACCCAAAGGAGGATGCTATTATAAGAATAGCAATGGAAATAAAACATATGTAGACAGATCAGAATGTAATTGTTAAATGAGCTATGAGTACGAGAGCATTAAAAGTATTCAATTACAACCTGTTTTTATCAAGGTTTATTTATGGTTTAATCATTATAAATATAATCTGTTTAGTACTAGAGTCTTTTAAAACTTTAAGAGTTAACTATACACAGTTTTTTCAGTTTATAGAAGGATTCTCTATTCTGGTTTTTTCAATAGAATTTATAACAAGAATTGTAATTGCAGAAAAGCAAGATAATAAAGGGTGGAGTTCTTACGTTTTTTCTGGTTACGGGATTTTAGACTTACTGTCAATATTACCCTTTTACTTACCACTAATTTTTCCGTTTGATTTACGAGTATTAAGAGTATTGAGGCTGTTAAGGTTAGTGCGAATATTTAAACTAGGTAGGTATTCAAAATCCTTTAAAACGATTAATTTAATACTAAAAGAAACCAAGCCAGAACTTTTAATAACAGCCTTTATAGCATTAATATTAGTAATGCTCTCATCTACTTTAATCTTTTACGCAGAAAACGAAGCACAGCCCGATAAGTTTTCAAGTATTATAGAAGCCTTTTGGTGGTCGTTAGGAACGCTTACCACTGTAGGAGTAACTGATATGTATCCTGTAACTCCCTTAGGAAAATTCTTTAGCGCTTTAATAGGAGTTATAGGAATTGGCTTTGTGGCATTGCCTACAGGAATTATAAGTTCAGCTTTAATAGATAAAGTAAAAGAAGAAAAGAGTAATTGTAGTAACTGCCCTAATTGTGGGGTAAGAATAGATAAGAACTAATGGGATTTCAATTTTACAGACGAATAAAATTAGGAAAAGGTTTTGGACTGAATATTAGTAAATCGGGCATTTCTCCAAGCTTACGAACTAAAATAGGAGCAGTAAGTTCCAAAGGATATTCTATAAGAACGGGTATAAAAGGGTTGCAGTATAGAAAAAGACACTCTAAAAAAGAAGGAATAGGCTGCCTAGGAATTGTCTTTGCTATAGTTAGTGTTTTTGTAGTACTGTTAATAAAAAGAAAGTAAATATACTCGTAGTTAAACTATAATCAAATGAAAGTAGGAATACAAAAAACAGTAAATATTATTTGTGCCATAGCATTGTTTTTAGCAGTAACAGCACTACCAATAGAATATTACAATGTTTTAAGAATAATTGTTTTTATAGGAGGCTTATTGGTAGTTTTTAATCAGAGAATAAAGAAGCATTGGAGGTTATTATTTATACCAATAGCATTATTATTTAACCCCATATTTCCCATCTATTTTTATGTAAAATCATATTGGGTTTTTTTAGATGTTCTCTGCGGAATCTTATTTCTACTGCTCATATTTTATGGGTATAGCTCAAGCATAAAAAAACAACGAACAATAAAAAAACAAGTGTCTAAAAATAAAGACATGTATAACGTTAAACATTAAAAAAATGAATGAAATAACTACCGAACTTAAAAGTCACTTTTTAAGATTATATGAAATGGCTTTTGTTGACAATGATTTTGATGTGTTAGAAACACAAATGCTATACAAATTTGCAGAAGAGAGAAATATATCTAAACAAGAGTTAGATAATATTTTACTATCAAGCCAACAAGAAAGCTTAGTACCCGAAAGCTTAGAGCTTAAAGTTGAGTACTTATATGATTTAGCAGTAATGATTTGGGCAGATGGAAAAGTAACAGAAGATGAAATGATAACTCTAAAAAAGTATTGTTTAAAGTTCGGGTTTTTAGAAGAAAACCTAGAAGAATTGACTAGTTTTTTGATAGAAAATGCAAAAAAGCATATACCTAAAACAACATTGTTAAAACAATTAACCTAATCAACTAACACATATGGAAGCTTTAAAAACAATATTTACTATTAGGGAGAAAGACCCTGTAGAAGAAATAGTAGTAAAGGAAGAAACAAAAGAGATAAAACTAACTTTTTTCGAAAGTGGTTACGGATCATCTAAACAAGCCTCAGGAAATCACAAAGTGTTCAGAGCTTGTCTGAATAATGTGTACATGGACTATAAAAGAAAATGTGCAGAAGATAGAGAGTTACAAGAAAAATTAAAAGAGCCTCATACGCAAGAAAAAGGAAGAGAAGGTATAGAACTTAAAAAAAGGCAAACAGCCAAAGCAATCTTAGAAGAAAGTATAAAAACTGATGAAGAAAAAATAGAAGAATGCAAACATCAAATAGTTGAAGTTAGAGAGAATCCAGAGAAGTATGTAGAAGAAGTAGATAAAAAAACAAAAGCCCAATTTTATTTGGGGCTAATAGTGCTTATTCCAATAACATTCTACCTATTAGTTTTTTACATATCAGTCTCATATTCAGCTTTTTTTAAAGACTTTGAAAATAGCGAGTTATCAGCAGCTATTTTTGACGGGAAATCATTTTCTAAAGCCTTAGAACATGGAGTTTTAGAAGCGGTTTTTGTAGCTACCATACCATTTGCTTTTATGGGTTTAGGGTATTTAATACATATGTTTCAAAAACATAAAAACTGGCTATCTTATGTAAAAATAGGAGCACTATTTATCATCACTTTTATCTTCGATGCTATACTAGCGTATCAGATAGAAATGAAGATTTATGATTATAATAAAACACCAGATTCACCAGAGTTCGATTTGTCAATAGCCTTTAGTAAAGTAGAGTTTTGGGGAATCATCTTTGCAGGATTTGTAGTATATATAATTTGGGGGTTGGTGTTTGATTTTATTATGAAAGAATATGAAAACATTGATAAAATCAAAGCCTTTATAAGAAGTAAAAGAGAAACGATTGTTAACCTACAAAAATCAATAGCTGAAGCCATAGAAAAATTAAACGGTGTAAAAGAAGAAATATCAGGAATAGAAGCAAGAATAGCCAATTTACAGAGAACAATTGATGGCTTTGTATTCCCTAATAAACGTTACTTAACCTACCACGCAGAATATGTAAAAGGATGGTATTTAGCAATTACAGACAATTTTTTAGATTTAAAACGAAGAGATGAATTGCTTTCTAAATGTGATGAAGTAGAAAAAGAACATCTAACGAAATATGATTTAACAGATGAAAACACGGAAGGAATAATTTATAAATCTCAACTAAAATAACGAAAAATGAAAGCATATAAACTTATAATAGTAATTCTATGTATTATACTTACATACTCTTGTTCAAATAAAAAAGAAAAAGACCCAGTAGCAGAAGTATCAAAAGAAATAAGTAGTACAAGTAAAAAAAAGAGCAAAGAAAATTTAAATATTAGTATCGTATTAGATTTATCAGATAGAATAAATCCAAAGAAGTATCCAGAACCTTCAATGGAGTTTTATCAAAGAGATTTAGGTTACATCGAATCCGTCGCGAAGACTTTTGAAAATCATATTAGAGGGAAGAGAACAAATAAAATTAATGATAAAATACAGTTGTTTGTTGAACCAGCACCATTAGATAGCGAGTTAAACGATAAGATAGCTACACTCAAAACACGGTTTGATAAAAACAATGCAACCAAAGACGAAATTCTGAAAACCTCAAAGAAGTATACAGAAATATGTAATAATATTTATGAAACTGCAATTACAGACGATACCTATGTGGGGTCAGATATACGAGGCTTCTTTAAAAATAAGATCCAAGATTATTGTGTAGAAGAGGGGTATAAGAATGTGGTGGTAGTTTTAACAGATGGGTATGTGTACCATAAAGATAACATAACAAAAGAGCAAAACAGAACATCGTATTTAACCCCAAAAACAATAAAGAATTTCAAATTAAATACAAGTAACTGGAAAGAAAAACTCCAAACAAAAGATTATGGCTTTTTACCATTAAATCAAAATTTAGAAAATGTTGAAGTATTAGTTTTAGGAGTAAATCCGAACAAAAAAAATCCCTATGAAGAAGACGTTATAAAAGAGTATTGGAAAAAATGGTTAACAGAAATGAAAGTAAAGAAGTTTCAAATAAAAAGAGCAGATTTACCCATCCATATAAATGATGTTGTTAGTGATTTTATTCTTACCAAGTAAACTATGTACCTAAAAACAATACTATTATTTTTATTAATAACATTAATAGGAGCAAAAGTACCGAAAGAATTTAGTGCAAGAGTAATTGGGGTAGTAGACGGAGATACCGTAAAGGTGTTATATCAAAACAAACCAATACATATAAGGCTAGAACATATTGATTGTCCAGAAAAAGGACAGCCATACAGTACCAAAGCAAAACAATTCGTGTCCAACAAAATATTTGGAAAAACAGTTAAAGTAGTGAACAAAGGGAAGTGGCATTGGAATCGTTTAATCGCCGAAATATATTTTGACAACCATCAAAACATTAATAAGAGCCTAGTTAAAAAAGGGTTGGCAATGCACTTTAAAAAATATTCAAAAAGTAAAGAATATGACCTGTTAGAAAACAAAGCAAAACAACTTAAAATAGGTATGTGGTCATTACCCAATGTAACTACACCTTGGCAATATAGAAAACAACCAAACTAAATAACAAATGAAAAAAGTCATAATAATGCTACTATCAGTAGGTGTGTTAGTGGCATTTCAAAAAGTAGAAGACAAAAAAGTGTATATCTGTAGTAGTGTAGCAAGCACAAAGTATCACTTTAAAAAAAATTGTAGAGGATTATCTCAATGTAAAACAACGATAAAAGAAAGCACAGAGAAAAAAGTGAGGAGATATGGGAGAATGCTCTGTAAATGGGAGAAGAAAGCATTAAAAAAGAAATAAAAACAAACTCTGTTAATAACTATATTAACAGAGTTTTTTATTTTTTCTGGCGAAATACTATTTTAGCACAGACTTCAATTCACACAATTTTTTATGACGCAAGAAACACAATATACCGAAGACAATATACGCTCGCTCGATTGGAAGGAACATATTCGTATGCGACCAGGGATGTATATTGGTAAACTGGGAGACGGATCATCTCCAGACGACGGAATTTACATTTTGGTTAAAGAGGTTTTAGACAACTCTATTGACGAATTTGTCATGGGAGGAGGTAAAACCATAGAAGTTTCTGTACAAGGGAATAAAGTAATTGTGCGAGATTACGGACGTGGTATTCCGCTAGGAAAAGTAGTGGACGTGGTTTCGAAGATGAACACAGGAGGAAAGTACGACTCCAAAGCCTTTAAAAAATCAGTTGGATTAAATGGAGTTGGTACGAAAGCAGTAAATGCGTTATCAACCTATTTTAGGGTAGAGTCTAACCGTGACGGTAAATCAGCTTCAGCAGAGTTTGAGAAAGGAAACTTAACCAATCAAGAATTATTAGATGAAACATCACGCCGTAGAGGTACTAAAGTAACCTTTATAGCTGATGAAACCATCTTTAAAAATTACAAGTATCGTCCTGAATATATTTCTAAACTATTAAAAAACTATGTGTACCTAAACCCAGGGTTAACCATTGTTTTTAACGGAGAAAAGTTTTATTCAGAAAACGGGTTAAAAGATTTATTGGAAGACAACAACAATAAAGAAGATATGTTGTATCCTATAATTCATTTACGAGGCAGTGATATTGAAGTAGCAATTACACACAGTAGAACACAATATTCGGAAGAATACCATTCGTTTGTAAACGGACAAAATACTACACAAGGAGGAACGCACTTAAACGCATTTAGAGAAGCAGTAGTAAAAACAGTTCGAGAGTTTTTTGGAAAGAATTTTGATGCTTCTGATGTACGTAAATCAATTATCGGTGCTATTTCTATTAAGGTAATGGAACCAGTTTTTGAAAGTCAAACAAAAACAAAATTAGGTTCTACAGAAATGGGAGGAGACTTGCCAACCGTTAGAACGTATATTAATGATTTTATAAAAACACAGTTAGATAATTACTTACATAAGAATACGGAAGTAGCCGACAAACTTCAAAAGAAGATATTACAGGCAGAAAAAGAACGTAAAGAACTATCAGGAATACGAAAATTAGCTCGTGAACGCGCCAAAAAAGCAAGTTTACACAACAAGAAGCTACGTGATTGCCGTATACATTTTGGAGACACTAAAAAAGATGGATATTTAGATACTACCTTGTTTATTACGGAGGGAGATTCGGCAAGTGGTTCGATTACCAAATCGCGTAATGTAAACACACAAGCGGTATTCAGTTTAAAAGGAAAACCCCTAAACTCGTATGGATTGTCTAAAAAGATAGTGTACGAGAATGAGGAATTTAACCTATTACAAGCAGCCTTAAATATAGAAGACGGACTGGAAGACTTACGTTATAACAATATTGTAATTGCTACCGATGCCGATGTTGATGGTATGCACATTCGCTTGTTATTAATAACCTTTTTCTTACAATTCTTTCCAGAAGTAATTAAAGAAGGACATTTGTATATTTTAGAAACACCGTTATTTAGAGTACGAAACAAAAAAGAAACCATTTATTGTTATTCAGAAGAAGAAAAGCAAGATGCGATAAACAAACTAAGAGGAAAACCAGAAATAACTCGATTTAAGGGGTTAGGGGAGATTTCTCCTAACGAATTTGTCCATTTTATTGGAGATGATATTCGTTTAGACCCAGTAATGTTAGACAAAGAAATGTCGATAGAACAAATGTTAGAATTCTATATGGGTAAAAATACTCCAGACAGACAAAAGTTTATTATTAACAACTTAAAGGTTGAGTTAGATTTAGTAGAAGAAAATTAATATGAAAGAATTAAAGAAAGTAATTATAATAGTATCATTGATAATGATTATTGCGTGTGCTTTAATGATTTATTTTGGTAGATCATCAAGTCAAAATTCATATATAGAAACATTATTAATGTTAATTATGACTTTAATATTGGGTGTATCTATTAAAACGACAAAGAATAAAAACATCAGATAAATAAATTAGCTTGTAGTAATTAAAGTACAAGAAAAATAATGGATAGAAATAGAAGAGCTAGAATATATTTATTAATAGCATTTTCAATTTTTGTTGTCAATACATTTAACGTTGACTTTAGCAATTTAAACTGGGAAGCAAATAAGTCGTCTTATGTTAATATGATAGCAGCAGTCTTAGTTTGTATCGCTATTTTTTTACTAATTAAGAAGAGATAAAATTACCCCTAAACATAAACGTTTAAACATTCATACATGAGTGAAGAAAACAATAAGTACGAACATGACGAAGAACTAAATAAACCTGTTGAAAGTACAGAAACCATTACCAAGGTAACAGGTATGTACAAAGAATGGTTTTTAGACTATGCTTCATATGTAATTTTAGAACGTGCAGTGCCATCAATGGAAGATGGGTTTAAACCCGTGCAACGTCGTATTATGCATTCAATGAAAGACTTAGATGATGGACGCTATAATAAAGTAGCAAACATTGTAGGTCACACAATGCAGTATCACCCTCACGGAGATGCATCAATTGCCGATGCCATGGTACAAATGGGGCAAAAGGAGTTGCTAATCGATATGCAAGGTAACTGGGGTAACATTTTAACAGGAGACCGTGCAGCGGCTTCTCGTTATATTGAAGCACGTTTGTCTAAATTTGCACTAGATGTTGTTTTCAATGCCAAAACTACTGAATGGCAAGCCTCGTATGACGGACGTAAAAAAGAACCTGTAAACTTACCTGTAAAGTTTCCGTTACTATTAGCTCAAGGAGCAGAAGGTATTGCTGTAGGATTATCAACCAAAATATTACCGCATAACTTTAACGAGTTAATAGATGCCTCTGTAAAATACTTGAAAGGAAGAAGTTTTACGATTGTACCCGACTTTTTAACAGGTGGAATAGCAGATGTTACCAATTATAACGATGGTAAAAGAGGAGGAAAGGTAAGAGTGCGCGCAAAAATATCGGCACTTGATAAAAAAACGTTAGTAATTACTGAAGTACCTTTTGGCACTACCACATCATCATTAATTGATAGCATTTTAAAAGCGAACGATAAAGGTAAAATTAAGATCAAACGTATTGAAGATAATACCGCGGCTAATGTTGAAATTTTAGTGCATTTACCAGCTAATGTATCGCCAGATAAAACAATTGATGCCTTATACGCTTTTACCAGTTGTGAAAATTCAATTTCTCCACTGTGTTGTATTATTGAGGATAATAAGCCTGTGTTTATTGGAGTAACAGAAGTTCTAAAAAAATCAACAGACTTTACAGTAGAGTTACTTAAACGTGAATTAGAAATTCAATTACATGAATTAGAAGAGCAATGGCATTTTGCTTCTTTAGAACGTATTTTTATTGAGAATAGAATTTACCGTGATATTGAAGAAGTAGAAACTTGGGAAGGAGTAATTGAAGCAATTGACCTAGGGTTAAAACCGCATACTAAGCATTTAAAAAGAGAAGTAACCGAAGAAGATATTGTTCGTTTAACAGAAATAAGAATTAAGAAAATCTCTAAATTCGATATTGACAAAGCAAAACAATTTATTGAAAGTTTAGAAGAGAAAATAGCTGAGGTTAAACATCATTTAGATAATTTAATTGATTTTGCAATAGACTATTTTAAAGAGTTAAAAGCAAAATACGGAAAAGGAAAAGAGCGTAAAACAGAAATCCGCATTTTTGATGATATCGTAGCTACCAAAGTAGTTATGCGTAACTCAAAACTTTATGTAAATAGAGAAGAAGGATTTATAGGAACATCGCTACGAAAAGACGAGTACGTTACCGATTGTGCAGATATTGATGATGTTATAGTGTTTAGAGAAGATGGTTCAAT
The DNA here is from genome assembly GCF_024124505.1 of Tenacibaculum sp. XPcli2-G. NCBI lineage: Bacteria > Pseudomonadati > Bacteroidota > Flavobacteriia > Flavobacteriales > Flavobacteriaceae > Tenacibaculum > Tenacibaculum sp. XPcli2-G. Next base: position 629,555 of record NZ_JAMXSH010000003.1, on the reverse strand, counting down.
GGTAGTGACGAAAGTAGATTCTAAAACCTTTGTAGGAAAAGGAATTATTCATGTTGCAATATTCAAGAAAAAAGATAAACGTACAGTTTACAACATGATATATCGTGATGGAGCGAAAGGACCTTCATATATGAAGCGTTTTAACGTTACATCAGTTACTCGTGATAAAGAGTACAACTTAGCCAACGGAGATTCAAAATCAAAAGTATTATACTTTACAGCTAACTCTAATGGAGAAGCTGAGGTAGTAACTATTTTACTTAGAGCAGTAGGAAGTGTTAAAAAATTAAAATGGGATATTGATTTTGCAGATTTAGCCATAAAAGGACGTAGTGTTAGAGGAAACTTAGTAACCAAGTACTCAATTAAAAAAGTAGAGTTTAAAGAAGCAGGAGTTTCAACTTTAAAACCTAGAAAAATTTGGTTTGACGATACAGTACAACGTTTAAATGTTGATGGGAGAGGAGAGTTGTTAGGTGAGTTTAAAGCAGAAGATAAAATATTAATAGCAACTCAATCAGGAAAAATCAAAGCAGTATCACCAGATTTAGCGATGCATTTTGAAAATGATATGATTGTATTAGAAAAATGGAAGCCTAATAAGCCAATTTCAGCAATTTATTTTGACGGGGTTAAAGAACGTTATTTTGTAAAACGATTCTTAGTTGAAACACCAGATAAAGAAGAACTTTTTATATCAGAAGATGAAAAATCGAAGTTAGAAATCATAGCTACAGATTATCGTCCTATGGCAGAGGTAATTTTCTCAAAAAGGAGCCTAGAAAAAATAGAAGTGAACTTTGAAGACTTTATAGCAATTAAAGGAATTAAAGCTCAAGGAAATCAATTAACAACAGATAAAATAAGAACAGTAAACTTATTAGAGTCATTACCTTACGAAGAACCAGAAGAGGAAAAAGTAGAGGATATTGAGGTAACTGATGAAGAAGAAATTAAAGAAGAAGCATTACCTTTGAATGTAGAAGATACTACGCCTAAAGATAAAACGTTTGTAGAGTCTAAAGAAGATAAAGCAAAAAAAGCATTAGAAAGAGCACTTCAAAAGAAGAAAAAAGATAAAGACGACGAAAGTCAAACAGCATTATTTTAATGGATAAGTTTTTACCATATCGTTTTAACCTAGATACCTTTTTTGGAGCATTAGGGTATATTATAGTCGTATTCTTAGTGTCTTGGGGTATTTCTAGGTTGGTAAGAGCGATTATTTGGCAACTTATTAAAAGCAAGAAAGAAGATCGTTTTGGTAGAACAAGTATTCAATTTTTACGTAATTCAGTATCGTTTGTAATTGGACTTTTAAGTGTCATTTATGTAATTATGGCGGTGCCTGCTTTTAGAAGTAAAGCGACTTTAATTTTTTCTGGAGCTGGTATTTTAGCCGCTATTATAGGTTTTGCTGCACAAGCAGCACTATCTAACTTAATAGCAGGAGCTTTCATAGTTATATTCCGCCCCTTTAGAGTGGGAGACTATATTAAACTGGATGAAACTAGAGTTGGTATTGTTGAAGACATAACGTTGAGACATACTGTAATAAATAACTTTGAGAATAAGCGGTTAATTATACCCAATTCGGTAATTAGTACAGATTCTATTTTAAATCATACCATAGAAGACTCTCATGTATTAAGTTTTAACAATTTTAAAATAGGATTAAAAGCAGATATTGATTTAGCAAGAAAAATTATACAAGAAGAAGCTGTTAAGTTACCAACTGTTATTGATTATCGTACACCAGACCAGGTGATTAGTGATGTGCATCAGGTAGATGTTCGTGTTATTGATATATATCCAGACCATATTCATATGCGTGCTTATGTATGGTTAAACGAACCGTTTCAAGAATTTAAAACTAAATGTGCTTTAAAAGAAGCTGTTCATAAACGCTTTCTATTAGAAGGTGTACATTTACCAATACCAATCAATATAAATGAGATAATTAAAAGAGTAAACTAAAAAAATATTCTTTATGGGAGGAGGTGAGTAGTTTGTATATTTTTATAGGTAGTATAAAAAGAATTTTTACCCCTTAAAAATAAATCCTAGTCCTAACCTACTTAAAAACTTCTTTTCAAATTCCCAAAAAAACTTAAATTGTCCAAATAACCAACCAATTAAGGGTAATGTTGTTTGGTAAATAGGAAAAACTAGTAGAATTCTTAAAGGATAATATAACCAAGGATTTAAGGTTTCAGGAGATAACCCTAGCAAATTTGTAATAGGTTTAGCAACCCAAGCTGCAAATGATCCATTTATAGCAAAAACTATAAAAATAGCAGTTAAAGCCCAATTGCTTTTTATACCCCAACGATGTTTAAGTTTTTCCATAAGTACTAATATGCTGCAAAAATAACCAAAAGAAAAGGGGGAAACAAATGTTTCCCCGTTCATTATAAATTATAGCAAAATAAAATTATTTTTTTCCAAACACACCACCTAAAAGTCCTCCTAAAAGTCCTCCTGATTTTTGTTGATTATTACCAGCGTTACCTAAAATCATTCCAGCTACATCATCAACAATACTACCATCTCCATCAGCATCAAGTATCTGTTCTAAGAAGCTTTGTTCTTTTTGAGTAGAGTTACCGCCTAGTAAACCACCTAGAAGTCCACTTAAATCACTTGAATTATTTACATTTTCTTGACGAGACTGCTTACCAAGTAACCCCATTAAAATAGGAGCAGCAGTTTTCAAAATATCAGCAACAGCACCAGTATCCATTCCTGCTTTTTGACCAATAACTTGTTCAACTCCTTGCTGTTTATTTCCTAAAACATGACCTAAAATTTTACCACCGTCTTGTAAAACATCAGAATTTACACCACCATTAAATAAATCACCTAAATTATCTAAGATTCCACCATCATGCTTATTTAATGCGTTCTTTAAACTTTCAGCACCTTGAGGAGTGGCAGCATTTCGTTGCATTGCTTTCATTAAAACAGGTAATGCCATTGTTAGTACACTACTAGTTTTATTAGTGTCTTGCCCAGTTGATCCGGCAACACCAGATATAATTGTTTTTCCTATATCGCTATTTAATAAATCTAAAATTCCCGTCATTTTGTTATTTTAATAAAATTAGTACTCAGTTTATAATAATTGGACACAAGATACGAACTGAAGGTCACTTTTTTTAAATATTTCTTTATACCTTACGGCCAGTTAAAAAATAATAGATTTATAGATTATATGAAGAGACTTGCACTACACTGGCAAATTTTAATAGGAATGATTTTAGGTGTCTTATTTGGGTTAGTGATGACCTTTACAGACAATGGAGCATCATTTGTATCGGACTGGATAAAGCCTTTTGGAACAATTTTCGTAAAATTATTAAAACTAATAGCAGTACCGTTAATTATTGCTTCTCTAGTAAAAGGAATTTCTGATTTAAAAGATATTTCAAAATTTAAAAACATTGGTATACGTACCATATTAATTTATATAGGTACTACGGTAATAGCAATAACAGTAGGGTTAGTATTGGTAAATGTTGTACAGCCTGGAGAAGGAATTTCAGAAGATACAATAGCTAAATTAACAGCAGATTACGCAAACAGTGAAGGGGTACAAGCTAAAATAGTAGAAGCGAGTAAACAAAAAGAAAGTGGTCCACTTAAGTTTTTGGAAGATATGGTTCCAGATAATGCTATACAAGCAATGAGTAATAATAAAGCAATGTTACAAGTAATTTTCTTTACTATTATTTTAGGAATATCAATGTTATTAATAGGAGAAAAAAAGGCTACACCATTAAAAAACTTTTTTGATTCGTTAAATGAAGTTGTGTTAAAAATGGTTGATTTAATCATGTTAACAGCACCTTTTGCGGTATTTGCATTATTAGCAAATGTTGTGGTTACTTCTAATGATCCTGATTTATTGTTGGCATTATTAAAATATGGAGCGACAGTTATTGGAGGTTTATTATTAATGGTAGCACTTTATATGGTTTTAATAAGTGTATTTACCAAAAAGAATCCATTATGGTTTTTAAAACAAATAAGCCCAGCACAATTATTAGCGTTTTCAACAAGTTCTAGTGCAGCAACATTACCAGTTACGATGGAACGAGTAGAAGAACATATTGGAGTAGATAAAGAAGTATCAAGTTTTGTATTGCCAGTAGGAGCTACTATTAATATGGACGGTACTAGTTTATATCAAGCAGTAGCAGCAGTATTTATATCACAAGCTTTAGGTTTCGATTTAACATTTGTTGATCAACTCACAATTATTTTAACGGCTTTATTAGCCTCAATAGGTTCAGCAGCTGTGCCAGGAGCAGGAATGGTAATGTTAGTAATCGTATTAGAATCAGTTGGTTTTCCAGCAGATAAATTAGCCATAGGTTTGGCATTAATTTTTGCAGTTGATAGACCTTTAGATATGTGTAGAACAGTTATTAATGTAACGGGTGACGCCACAGTATCAACTTTAGTAGCGAAGTCTGTAGGGAAGTTAGGAAAGCCACACCCACATGAATGGGATGAGCATTATGATGAAGTAAAATAAAGTAATATGCTTACAGTAAAATCACCTATAGTTTCTGTTGATTGGTTGCACGATAATTTAAGTGCAGATAACTTAATAGTTCTAGATGCAACTATTCAGAAAGTAGGAGTCAAAACAGATGATAAAAAAGAAAAACAGCAGATTAAAGATGCTGTTTTCTTTGATTTAAAGAGTGTCTTTTTAGATGTTGAAGCAGAATATCCTAACACAATTCCGTCAGAAAAATATTTTGAAACTGAGGCTCAAAAATTAGGGATATATAATGATAGCTGTGTTGTTGTTTATGATGATTTAGGCGTATACTCATCTCCTAGAGTTTGGTGGTTGTTTAAAGTGTTTGGTTTTGAAAATGTCGCAGTTTTAAACGGAGGTTTACCTGCTTGGAAAGACGCTGGTTATACAGTTGAGTCTAAAAAAGAAAGAGAATTCTTAAGAGGGAACTTCAAAGCTAATCTTAATAAGGGTAAAATAAGTGTTACAGAGGAAATATTAAAAGCTTCTCTTGATAATAAAGTTATATTAGACGCTCGTTCAAAAGGAAGGTTTTATGCTACAGAGCCAGAACCAAGAAAAGATTTAAGAGGAGGTCATATTCCAAATTCTAAAAGCTTACCTTATGCAGAATTGCAATTAAATGGTAAGATGAAATCGAAAGAAGAGCTTCAGAAAATATTTTCAGATATGAATCCGAATAAAGAAGAAATGATTTTTTCTTGTGGATCAGGAATTACAGCATGTATACTTGCTTTAGGAGCTGAAGAGGCAGGAAAAACTAATTATAGTGTATACGACGGTTCTTGGACAGAATGGGCAAGTAGGTTAGATTTGCCTGTTGAAAAATAATAGAAATAAAAAAACCTCTAATTAGAGGCTTTTTTTATTATATCAACTTCTTTACTTCTTGTTTTAAAAAGGAGATTGCAGTATTAGCGGGACTTTCCTGTTGCGAGTAGTCAATTAATACATTTTCACGTAAATCTTTAGCAGTTTCAGAACTTTCTGCTGTGTTTCGAAGTTTAGCTATAATAGCTAATTTAGCTGCTAAAACAGCTTTCCAACTATCATCAGAAATGTATAATTGCTGTACTAAATTATGTTCAAACTCTTGTTCTATATTACCAATTAAAAGTTGGAGGTAGTTATCAGTATCATCTCCTATAGGATTTACTCTTAACAGTAATTTTGATGGGTTGATACGCTCACAAAATAACAACATACGTTCATAAGCTTGTAGCTTTGTGGGTAAACTTTCACGCTTTTTTTCAACTAAAGCATTGAATGTTTTTTCTTTATTGTCTTGTTCAATAAAGCGGCCTAAAATTAAGTAAGCTACGCCGCCAGTTACTAGTGCTGGTAGGGCATAAGCAAGCCCTTCAATAATTTTATCTTCCATAATGCGAATATACGAGTCCTGTTAAAATTGCCAATCCAAAACTTAGTAAAGTTCCAATCAGTACATATTCAGTAAGTTTTCTGTCTTTTGATGCTGTTAAATCTCCAAATCTAAATATAGATTTTGCCGCGAGTAAAAATCCAACACCTGCCCATTGGTTAATCGCGATAAAAACAAAAATTAATATACGTTCTAAAAAACCAATATACTTACCTGCATTGGCTAACGATTGTTCTGTTGATTTATTACCTTTTTCTGGATTCCATTTAGAAATTAATGTATTTATGATAATTGATGAAGTATAAGTGACAAAAATTAAACAAGTAAAAAGTAATAAATTTTGTTGAGTTAAAATAGCATTTATGCTAATTTTAAAAGGAGCATATATATATGTGGCTAAAACCAAAAAGAATATATGTAAAACCTGATCTAAAAAGAAGAATAAACGTTTGTTCTTCTTTCTTTGAAAATATAGTTTTCCAAGATCTACTAAATAATGAGAAATAATTACCAGTAAAAATACATTCCAATACATAGGGTTAAACTGCAGGAATAAAAGTAATAATAAAGCATGAACACCTATATGAGCATAAAGTTTGCTAGATTTTATTTTCTTTTTCTCCTTATCTTTTACCCAATTTTTAGGTTGAAATACAAAATCCCCCAATAAGTGAGCAACGAGTAGTTTTAAAAACAGTATCATAGTTTAGTTAGTTTCTGATTCATAAGTTTTCTATAACGTTTTTCTAGTTTCATAATTTCATCAAACCCAGAACGTTTTCTTCGTTCACTAGCGCTACTTTCTGAAATAGCTAGTTTTTTAGCGATAATTTTTTGAGTAGACTCAGGGTTTTGTAGAGACATATTCACAAAAGCAGCTGAGTTGGTTGTCCAATTATCCATTATTAACAAACTTAAGCTTATAGAAACTTCAAACTCGTCGTTAATATCTTCCCAAGGAGTTTTCAAAGCTAAATTTTGCTTTTTAAGTAAATAATCAAAAGCATACCCAGAATTTATAAAAGCTTCACCGTTGGCTTCGGTAATTTTTTCTGTATCAAAATTTTTATTACCGATACCAATGGCTAAACGAATGTCTAAATCTTTTATTTTTTTAATAGTAGATTTTAGCTTAAAAGTAAAAAGAAGAGCTTCTGCAATATTTTCAATTTCAATTTGAAAACTATCTCCTCGAAAAAGCTCCCATGTTTTTGGTGTTTTCCCGATAGTATTGAAGGATTCTTTCAGTACAGGAAGCCATGTTTCAGCAGAAACACCTCTAGAGTTTATAATATCACCAGTAATTACACTTGTCATGTATTCAATTTTTAGTAAAAATAGCTTTTCAAATTGAAAACCCCAAATAATTCGGGTTTTAAAACGAATATTTTAAAATAAGGGTTATAAGACGAATTTCTGTTAATTCGGATTTTAGCTTGAATTTATAGGGTTAAAAATTAGTGAATAAAAAAAAGGATAGAATCTTTAAAAAACCTAAAAGATTGGTTAATTTTCCATTTTTAAAATACTTTCAATTTAATTTCCATTGAATACTTATTTAGAGCAACTTAACGAACCACAGAGAGCAGCTGTTTTACAAAAAGACGGCCCAATGATAATTATAGCAGGAGCAGGATCGGGTAAAACGAGAGTGCTGACTTATAAAATTGCTTATTTAATGGAGCAAGGTGTAGATGCTTTTAACATTTTGTCGTTAACATTTACCAACAAGGCTGCTCGTGAAATGAAAGATCGTATTGGTAAAGTAGTGGGGTATAGTGAAGCTAAAAACCTTTGGATGGGAACATTTCACTCAGTTTTTGCACGTATCTTACGTTCAGAGGCTGATCGATTAGGTTATCCGTCAAACTTCACCATTTACGATACACAAGATTCAGTTCGATTGATAACGACGATTATCAAAGAAATGAATTTAGATAAAGATCGATACAAACCAAAACAAATTTTAAGCAGAATATCGTCTTTTAAAAACAGCTTAATTACGGTTAGAGCGTATTTTAATAACTCTGATTTACAACAAGCCGATTTAGAAGCGAGTAGACCGAGAACAGGTGATATCTATAAAGAATATGTAGATAGATGTTTTAAGTCAGGAGCGATGGATTTTGACGATTTATTATTGCGTACCAATGAATTATTAGCACGTTTTCCAGATGTGTTGGCAAAGTATCAAGATCGTTTCCGATATATTTTGGTAGATGAGTACCAAGATACCAACCATTCGCAATATTTAATTGTACGTGCGTTGGCTGATCGTTTTCAGAATATTTGTGTGGTAGGAGATGATTCGCAAAGTATTTATGGATTCCGTGGAGCGAATATTCAAAATATCTTGAACTTCCAGAAGGATTACCCAGATGTAAAAACATTCAAGTTAGAACAAAATTACCGTTCAACAAGTAACATCGTACGCGCTGCGAATAGTGTAATTGATAAGAATAAAACGAAGCTAGATAAAGAAATTTGGACAGCTAACGATGCAGGAGATAGTGTGAAGGTAATGCGTACAATTTCTGATGGAGAAGAAGGGCGTTTTGTGGCGCAATCTATTTGGGAAAACCAAATGAATCATCAGTTAACAAGTGATCAATTTGCAATTTTATATCGTACCAACGCACAATCAAGAGCTATAGAAGATGCATTGCGTAAAAAAGATATTAAATATAAAATTTACGGAGGTATTTCATTCTACCAACGTAAAGAAATTAAAGATTTACTATCGTATTTACGAATTTTAATCAATCCGAATGATGAGGAAGCATTAAAACGTATTATTAACTACCCAGCAAGGGGGATTGGAGCTACAACGTTAGATAAATTAACAATTGCAGCGAATCATTACAAAAAATCGATGTTTGATATTTTAAAAAATATCAGTACAGTAGATATTAATATAAACTCTGGAACCAAAACAAAGTTGCAGAATTTTGTAAACATGATTCAGCGTTTTCAAATTGAAGCGCAAACAAAAAATGCTTTTGAAATTGCTGATTTGGTGGTAAAGCAAACTCAGCTAGTAAAAGATTTACAAAAAGATGGAACTCCAGAAGGCGTTAATAAGGTTGAAAACGTTCAAGAACTTTTAAACGGAATAAAAGACTTTATTACCGATAAAATAGAAACAGGAGAAGACGCATCATTAACTTCATTTTTAGAAGACGTCGCACTAGCCACTGATTTTGATTCCGATAAACAAGATGAAGAACCTAGAGTTTCGTTAATGACAATTCACTTATCCAAAGGGTTAGAGTTTCCTTACGTGTACATTGTAGGTTTAGAAGAAAGTTTATTCCCTTCAGCAATGAGTATGAATACTCGCAGTGAGTTAGAAGAAGAACGTCGTTTGTTTTACGTAGCGTTAACAAGAGCTGAAAAAGGAGCTTATTTAACTTATGCACAAACACGTTATCGTTGGGGTAAATTAACTGATGGTGAGCCAAGTAGGTTTTTAGAAGAAATAGATGAGCAATATTTAGAGTATTTAACGCCAAAAGTACCTGAACCATCAGTAAATAGGTTTATTGATGCTAGTTTATTTGAAGACGATTCACCAAAGAAAATACGTTTTCAAAAACCAATTCAAAAGAAAAGAAAAGAGTTCTTAGCGAAGAAGGAAAAAACAAATATGGTTCCTCCAAAAAGTAAAATGAAGAAGGTTTCAGAAATGAGCCCAAAAATGAATTTGTTTGATGGAGAAATCACAGTAGGAAACGTAGTAGAACATAACCGTTTTGGTACTGGAAAAGTAGTAGCTTTAGAAGGGAAAGGACCCAATAAAAAAGCAGAAATAGAGTTTAGTACCGTAGGTAAAAAGAAATTATTGTTACAATTTGCAAAATTGAAAGTAATCGGGTAGTTAATTCATAATAATTACCTATTTTGCATAGATAAAATATAGAGAAATGACGTTTGATTTAGAATACAATTCGAAAAGATCCAAATTAATTATCCCAGAATATGGGAGGCATATACAAAAGCTAGTGAATCATTGTATCGCTTTAGAAGATAAAGAAGAACGAAATACAATGGCTAAAGCTATTATTGATGTAATGGGTAATTTACAGCCTCACTTACGCGATGTGCCTGATTTTAAGCATAAACTTTGGGATCAGTTACATATAATGGCAGATTTTCAGTTAGATGTTGATTCTCCTTACGAAACACCTTCAAAGGAAGAGTTACAAGAATCTCCTGAGCGATTGCCATATCCAAAATCAGCATCAAAGTATCGTTTTTATGGTACAAATATTCAAACCATGATTGATGTAGCATTAACATGGGAAGAAGGAGAAATGAAAGAAGCTTTGGTATTCACCATTGCTAATCATATGAAAAAATGCTATTTAAACTGGAACAAAGACACAGTTGAAGATAGTGTTATTTTCGATCATTTATATGAGCTGTCTGAAGGAAAAATAGATATTCGAGATATTGATGAGGACTTAACAGATAGCAAAAGCCTGTTAAGAAAACGTAGCGGACAAGGACAGCACAAATCAAAAGGAAAAACAAATACTAAATACAGAAAAAAGTAAATGGCATCATTTAAAATAGAAGGAGGTCACAAATTAAAAGGAACAATAACACCACAAGGAGCAAAAAATGAAGCATTACAGGTAATATGTGCGGTGTTGTTAACGTCAGAAAAAGTAATTATAAACAATGTTCCTGATATTATTGATGTTAATAAACTGATTTTTATTTTAGGAGAATTAGGAGTTAAAATAGAAAAATTATCTAAAAACTCATATAGTTTTCAAGCAGACGATATCAATTTAAAATATCTAGAGTCACCAGAATTTAAAAGAGATGGAAGCTCTTTAAGAGGGTCTATTATGATTGTTGGTCCGTTATTGGCTCGTTTTGGAAAAGGATATATTCCTCGACCAGGAGGTGATAAAATAGGACGTCGTCGTCTAGATACTCACTTTGAAGGATTCATCAATTTAGGAGCAAAATTCCGATATAATCGTGAAGAATATTTCTACGGTGTAGAAACAGAAACAGGATTAGTAGGAGCAGAGATGTTGCTAGATGAAGCTTCGGTAACTGGTACAGCAAATATTATTATGGCAGCAGTATTAGCCAAAGGAACCACAACAATATATAACGCAGCTTGTGAGCCTTACATTCAGCAATTATCAAAAATGCTGAACTCAATGGGAGCAAAAATTACTGGAGTAGGATCTAATTTACTCACTATTGAAGGAGTGGAAACTCTAAAAGGCTGTGAACATACTATATTGCCAGATATGATTGAGATTGGTAGTTGGATAGGTATGGCTGCTATGACACGTTCGGAATTGACAATTAAGGATGTAAGTTGGGATGATTTAGGACAAATTCCTAATGTATTTAGAAAACTTGGAATTCAATTAGAAAGAAAGGGAGACGATATTTACATACCAGAGCAAGAAAGCTACGAAATTCAAAGTTATATTGACGGGTCAGTATTAACTGTAGCAGATGCACCATGGCCTGGGTTTACACCAGATTTATTGAGTATTGTATTGGTAGTTGCCACACAAGCAAAAGGAACCGTACTAATTCACCAAAAAATGTTTGAAAGTCGTTTGTTCTTTGTAGATAAGCTGATTGATATGGGAGCAAAAGTAATTTTATGTGATCCTCATAGAGCTACAGTAATAGGTCATGACTTTAAATCGCAGTTGAAGGCAACAAAAATGACCTCTCCAGATATCCGTGCAGGTATCTCATTATTAATAGCAGCACTTTCAGCAAAAGGGACAAGTATTATTAATAATATTGAACAGATAGATAGAGGTTACGAAGATATCGAAGCACGTTTAAAATCTATCGGAGCAAAGATTGAACGAATTGATAGCTAGTAAAAAAGTAACAAGAAATAAATATAAATCCCAAATCAATTAACTTGGGATTTTTTTATGACGAAAAAAATTAAAGCACAGTGTAATTAAAAGAAACTTGTTTCGACTAAGCCGCTTTAACTTAAATGAATCATTATGAAAAAAAGAATAACACTTGTTATTTTACTATTACAAACAATAATTTTTGTAGCTCAAGAGAAAGACTTTACGTCTTCAATAGAAAAAGCGCATCATAAAAAAGCTTTTATGAATCAAAAGTATTTAAAGTATGATATAGACATAACTTTTGGTGGAAAAAATCGCTTAACAGGAACAATAACACAAGAACCAGGTGGAGGTAAAATAAAGATAGAGAAAAATAATGGAGAAATAATACTTTTTGACGGAAAAGAAGTGTATTCAGTTGGAATAAAAGAGAAAGATTTAGCAGCAGCAAGGTTTGATATTTTTACATGGTCTTATTTTTTAGGGTTACCTTATAAACTAAACGACGATGGAACTATTTGGTCTAATTTTGAAGAAAATAAATGGGGAACTAAAAACTTTGATACAGGTAAACTAACCTTTGCTTCTGGAACAGGTGATGCACCAGACGACTGGTATGTAATTTATAAAAATCCTAGTACAAACTTTTTAGAAGGAGCGGCGTATATTGTTACTTTTGGTAAAGGAAAGGAAAAAGCAGAAAAAGAACCGCATGCTATTAAGTATAACAATATCGAATTAGTTAATTCAATTCCTTTTGCAACTAATTGGACTTTTCATATGTGGTCATTAAAAAACGGATATGAAGAAGAGATAGGAGAGGTTAAGTTATCAAACATAAAGTTTATTGAAGAAGCAGAATTTGTTATACCTACAAAGGCTAAATTAGTTAAACCTTTATAAAGTTATAAACTTATAATGAAGTAAAAAGCTGTTATTTTTAAAATAACAGCTTTTTTATTTCTCTACATTTCTTCATTACAAGTGTACTCTTGTGTACAAGCAAAATATTGATGACAATAAATAGGACCTGTAACGCTTCCTGAGCAGTCACATCCACATTTATTAAGATCAATAGCAGCACCACCTGTTAAGTTCTTTTGTTGGTTCTTTGAAAGAACGGTAACTCCTGAAATGTTTAAAAAATTCTGTTTCATAATGAGGGACTTTTTATGTTATAAATTAATTAATAAAAATTTTTTAAATATATAGTTTTGAAATCTTTGAACAAAATATAAATATGTTTTTTGAACTTTATACTGTGATTTTCTTTGAGAAGTTATGTTGCAATGTCATTATGACACATTTCTTTTATTGGCAATATTATTGTTAATCAAAAAGTGTTAAATACATGAAACGATTTACAATGAGTAAAGATCAATATACAAAAGAAGACGAAATTAACGACGCTATTAAAAATGGCGACTTAGGAGAGAATCAAGAAGAAACTCAAGAAAATAAAGAGGTTGAAGCTAAAGAAGAGCCAACGGCAGAAGAATTAATTCAAGCAGAGAAAGATAAATATCTGCGATTATTTGCAGAGTTTGAAAACTATAAAAAACGTACTTCAAAAGAACGTATTGAACTTTTTAAAACTGCAAGTCAAGAATTAATGACAGCTTTACTGCCAATTATGGATGATTTTGATAGAGGTTTGGCAGAAATTAAAAAAACAGAAGACTCTGAGTTATTAAAAGGTATGGAACTTATTAATAATAAGTTTAAAAACACCTTAACTCAAAAAGGGTTAACTGAAATAGAAGTAAAACCAGGAGATGATTTTGATGCAGAAGTTCATGATGCAATAACACAAATACCAGCACCTTCAGATGAATTAAAAGGAAAAATTATAGATTGTGTGGAGAAAGGATATAAGCTAGGAGATAAAATTATTCGTCACCCTAAAGTAGTAATGGGGCAAGCGTAAAACAATCATCATTAATACAACTATTGGTCACTAACGATACTTACTTACTAATAGTTGAACATTGAAAGTTATGGCAAAACAAGATTATTACGAAATATTAGGATTATCAAAATCAGCATCAAAAGCTGAAATTAAAAAGGCATATCGTAAGATGGCTATTAAATACCATCCAGATAAAAACCCTGATGATAAAGAAGCTGAAGAAAAATTCAAACTAGCCGCAGAAGCTTATGAGGTGTTAAGTGACGACAACAAAAAAGCTCGTTACGATCAGTACGGTCATGCTGCTTTTGAAGGAGGTCATGGAGGCTTCGGTGGTGGAGGTATGAATATGGATGATATATTTAGCCAATTTGGAGATATTTTCGGAGGAGCATTCGGAGGAGGTTTCGGTGGTTTTGGTGGTGGAGGTCACCGTCAAGCACGAGTTAAAGGTAGTAACTTACGTATCCGTGTAAAGTTAACACTAGAAGAAATTGCCAAAGGTGTAGAAAAGAAGGTAAAAGTTCGTAGAAAAGTTCAAGCAGACGGAGTAACCTATAAAACATGTTCAACATGTAATGGTAGCGGACAACAAATGCGTGTTACCAATACTATTTTAGGTAGAATGCAAACAGCTACTACTTGTAGTACCTGTCATGGAGCAGGAGAGATGCTAGATAAAAAACCAAGTGGAGCAGATGCACAAGGAATGGTAGTAAAAGAAGAAACCGTTTCTATCAATATTCCAGAGGGTGTTACAGAAGGTGTACAATTAAAAGTAGGAGGTAAAGGAAATGAAGCTCCAGGTAAAAACTCAATTCCAGGAGATTTATTAGTGTTAATTGAAGAAGTACCACACGAAAATTTAAAGCGTGAAGGTAGTAATATTCACTACGATTTATATATTAATTTTTCAGAAGCAGTTTTAGGAGTATCAAAAGAAATAGAAACTGTTACAGGAAAAGTAAAGATTAAGATAGAACCAGGAACGCAATCAGGTAAGATTTTACGTTTAAAAGGAAAAGGATTACCAAGTATTGAGCGTTATGGTAATGGAGATTTCTTAATTCATATAAATGTATGGACTCCGCAAGAACTAACGAAAGATCAACGTAAGTTTTTTGAGGAAATGCAAGAAGATGAGAACTTTAGCCCAAACCCTCAGAAATCAGACAAATCTTTCTTTGAAAAGGTTAAAGACATGTTTTCTTAAAAAAATCATAAAAAAGATAATTTTTTTAAATAAAATTTTTTTTAAACGAAAAACAGTTATATATTTGCAGTGTCTAGGAGACGTTCTAGACACTTTTTCTTTTTCATAGCAATTTTCCCACTCAATTCTTTTGAGTGGGTTTTTTTATGAATAGAGGTGTGAACTTTTATTTGATAATAACAATATAATAGCAGACCTATCTTATCGACTTATATGAATATAAGTAGGAAAGTCTGGACACCATAGAGTAGCATAGCGGATAACATCCGTCCGGTGTAAACCGAGGACAAGTGCAACAGAAAGAATGTACAGGTAATGCTGTAGTGAAACCAGGTAAACTCTATGCGGTGCAATGCCATGTACATTAGAGCTTGAGCGCTACTCGCGCGATTCTAAGGGGTAGGCAGATTGATTCTGAGAGTAATTTCAGAACTAGATAAATGATAAGAACCTTATTTTTTAAGGGACAGAATCCAGCTTATGGGTCTGCTTTTTTCCTATTTAGAATCATTATAGCATTTTTTTTAATACACTTAAAAATAGTGAATTATCAATTTGATAATTATTAGGTGTTTTTACATTTGTTTTTTTGATATATTTTTAAAAATAGGTCTTTCTAATTAAATTAATTTGCTTTTTTGACTGTTTTGTTGTTTATTTTTAAAATTGAGGTTAAAATATTACTTTTGCTAAGCAAAAATTAACAGGATAAAGCTGTAAAAGAACGGTTTTAATACGTAATAACTTTTACTATTTCCTTCTAAATATTTAAAAACAAAACTTTTTATGAACACATACTCAGATTACCTAAAGGAGATTGAAGTAAGAAAAGGTCAAGGTCTTCACCCTAAACCTATCGATGGAAGTGAATTGTTAACTGAAATCATCTCACAAATTAAAGATGTAAACAATCCTCACAGAAAAGACTCTCTTAATTTCTTTATCTATAATGTTTTACCAGGTACAACAAGTGCTGCAGGTGTAAAAGCAAACTTTTTAAAAGAAATTATTCTAGGTGAATCTGTAGTAGAAGAGATAACTCCTGCTTTTGCTTTTGAACAATTAGGACACATGAAAGGTGGTCCATCTGTTGAAGTGTTATTAGATTTAGCACTTGGAAATAATGCTGATATTGCCGTTGAAGCAGCGAAAGTATTAAAAACTCAAGTTTTCTTATATGAAGCAGATACAGAAAGATTAGAAAAAGCATATAAAGATGGCAATGTAATAGCTAAAGAATTAATAGAAAGCTATGCTAAGGCAGAATTCTTTACTAAGTTACCAGAAGTAGAAGAAGAAATAAAAGTAGTAACTTTTGTTGCAGGTGTAGGTGATATTTCTACCGATTTATTATCTCCTGGAGCAGACGCTCACTCTAGATCTGATCGTGAGTTACACGGACAATCTATTTTTGAGCATGATAAAGAAATGCAACAGCAATTATTAGTATTAAAAGAACAACACCCAGATAAGCGTGTAATGTTGATTGCTGAGAAAGGAACTATGGGAGTTGGATCTTCTCGTATGTCTGGAGTAAATAATGTGGCATTATGGACAGGTGTTCCTTCTTCTCCATACGTACCATTTATCAATATTGCGCCAGTAATTGCCGGTACTAATGGTATAGCACCTATTTTCTTAACCACAGTTGGAGTAACCGGAGGAATTGGAATCGATTTAAAAAACTGGGTAAAACAAAAAGATGAAAACGGTAATACAGTTGTAGATAAAGATGGAGAACCAATTTTAAAAGAGATGTATTCTGTTAAAACTGGAACTGTTTTAACAATCAATACAAAAGAGAAAAAATTATATAACGGAGATCAAGAGTTAAAAGATATTTCTACAGCTTTAACTCCTCAAAAGATGGAGTTTATTAAGGCTGGAGGATCTTATGCTGTAGTTTTCGGTAAAAAATTACAAACTTTTGCCTGTAAAGCTTTAGGTATTGATATTCCTCAAGTATATGCAGCATCAAAAGAAATCTCTATTGAAAACCAAGGTTTAACAGCTGTTGAGAAAATTTTCAATAAAAATGCTGTTGGAACTACACCAGGTAAGACATTACATGCAGGTTCTAACGTTCGTGTAGAAGTAAACATTGTAGGGTCTCAAGATACTACAGGTTTAATGACGTCTCAAGAATTAGAGATGATGGCAGCTACGGTAATTTCACCAATTGTAGATGCTGGTTACCAATCGGGGTGTCACACAGCTTCTGTTTGGGATGATAAGTCAAAAGCGAATATTCCTCGTTTAATGAAATTTATGAACGACTTCGGTTTAATTACTGGGCGTGATCCAAAAGGTCAATATCATGCAATGACAGATGTAATTCATAAAGTATTAAATGATATTACTGTTGATGATTGGGATATTATTATTGGTGGAGATTCTCACACTCGTATGTCTAAAGGAGTTGCTTTTGGTGCCGATTCAGGTACAGTAGCATTGGCTTTAGCAACAGGAGAGGCAACTATGCCAATTCCAGAGTCAGTTAAAGTAACCTTTAAAGGAAATATGAGAAGCTTCATGGATTTCCGTGACGTGGTACACGCTACGCAACAACAAATGTTAAAGCAATTTGATGGCGAAAACGTATTCCAAGGGCGTGTTATTGAGGTACACATTGGTACCTTAACTTCAGATCAAGCCTTTACATTTACAGACTGGACTGCTGAGATGAAGGCAAAAGCTTCTATCTGTATTTCAGAAGAAGAAACGTTAATTGAATCTTTAGAAATTGCAAGAGATCGTATCCAAATCATGATTGATAAAGGTATGGATAACGAAAAGCAAATGTTACAAGGTTTAGTTGATAAAGCCAATAACAGAATTCAAGAGCTTAAAACTGGTACAAAACCAGCTTTAAAACCAGATGCTGATGCGAATTATTACGCAGAAGTAGTTATTGATTTAGATGAAATTGCTGAACCAATGATTGCAGACCCTGATGTAAATAATGAAGATGTTTCTAAACGTTACACACATGATACTATTCGTCCATTATCTTTTTATGGAGGAACTAAAAAAGTAGATTTAGGTTTCGTAGGATCTTGTATGGTACACAAAGGAGATATGAAAATTTTAGCTCAAATGTTAAAAAATATTGAATCTCAACAAGGAGAAGTAAAATTTAACGCTCCGTTAGTAGTAGCACCTCCAACCTATAACATTGTTGATGAATTAAAAGCAGAGGGCGATTGGGAAGTGTTACAGAAGTACTCAGGTTTTGAATTTGATGATAATGCTCCAAAAGGCTTAGCACGTACAAAGTATGAAAACATGCTATATTTAGAGCGCCCAGGTTGTAACTTATGTATGGGTAACCAAGAAAAAGCAGAACCAGGAGATACGGTAATGGCAACATCTACACGTTTATTCCAAGGAAGAGTTGTAAAAGATTCAGGAGAGAAAAAAGGAGAATCACTATTATCTTCAACACCAGTTGTTGTTTTGTCTACTATCTTAGGAAGAACTCCAACTATGGAAGAGTACGAAAAAGCAGTTGATGGTATTGTTTTAACTAAGTTTAAGCCATCTCAAAAGCAGTTAGTAGTATAATTTATTTATTAAATAAAGTAACTAAAAGCTCAAGTATAATACTTGAGCTTTTTTTATACTGTTAACTACATATAAAATTAGAAAATCTATTATAGATAATAACTATTTAAACTCATTATAATTATATAGTAGCTTCATTTCTATACTATTTTTTTTTGGTAAATTCGTAGGATAACAAAAATTAATAAATATGGCTTTTGATATAGAAATGATAAAAGAGGTATACAGTAAAGTAGTAGAACGAGTAGATACTGCAAGAAAAATTACTGGAAAACCCTTAACATTAGCAGAGAAAATTTTATACACACATCTTTGGGATGGAACACCAACGAAAGCTTTCGAAAGAGGAAAGGATTATGTTGATTTTGCTCCAGATCGTATCGCTTGTCAAGATGCAACAGCACAAATGGCATTGTTACAGTTTATGCAAGCAGGAAAAGATAAAGTAGCTGTACCAACAACGGTGCATTGCGATCATTTAATTCAGGCAAAAGTAGGTGCTTCAACAGATTTGCAAACAGCATTAAATAACTCAAATGAAGTTTTTAATTTTTTAGAGTCAGTTTCTAATAAATATGGAATTGGTTTTTGGAAGCCAGGAGCGGGTATTATTCACCAAGTAGTCTTGGAAAACTATGCTTTTCCGGGAGGAATGATGATTGGTACAGATTCTCATACGGTAAATGCAGGAGGTTTAGGAATGGTAGCTATTGGTGTTGGAGGTGCAGATGCTGTAGATGTTATGGCAGGAATGCCTTGGGAATTAAAGTTTCCTAAGTTGATAGGTGTGAAGTTAACAGGTAAATTATCTGGATGGACAGCACCAAAAGATGTTATTTTAAAAGTTGCAGAAATTTTAACAGTTAAAGGAGGAACAGGTGCTATTGTAGAGTATTTTGGACCTGGTGCAACAGCAATGTCGTGTACAGGAAAAGGAACTATTTGTAATATGGGGGCAGAAATTGGAGCAACAACCTCTACTTTTGGTTACGATGAATCTATGGAGCGTTATTTACGAGCAACAGATAGAAGTGATGTAGCAGATGCAGCAAATGAAATAAAAGAATACTTAACGGCAGATGCTGAAGTATATGCAAACCCTGAACAATATTTTGACCAGGTAATTGAAATTAATCTATCAGAATTAGGCCCATTATTAAACGGACCTTTTACGCCAGATTTATCTACTCCAGTAGGAAAGGAAATGACAGAGAAAGCTCAAGCAAACGATTGGCCATTGCAGGTAGAATGGGGATTGATAGGTTCTTGTACAAACTCTTCTTATGAAGATCTATCGCGTGCGGCTTCTATTGCACAACAAGCAATAGATAAAGGATTGAAAACAAAAGCAGAGTTTGGTATAAACCCAGGGTCTGAGCAAGTACGTTATACTGCTGAAAGAGATGGTATCTTACAAGTTTTTGAAAACTTAGATGCAAAAATATTTACTAACGCGTGCGGACCATGTATTGGTCAGTGGGGACGTTATGAAGATCCTAAGAATGCTCCTAAAAATTCTATTGTGCATTCATTTAATAGAAACTTTGCAAAACGTGCCGATGGTAATCCAAATACACATGCCTTTGTTGCTTCTCCAGAATTAACTGCAGCCATTGCTATTGCAGGTCGTTTAGATTTTAATCCATTAACAGATAAGTTAATTAATGAAGATGGAGAAGAAGTGATGTTAGACGAACCTACAGGTTGGGAATTACCACCAAAAGGATTTGAAGTTGACGATAATGGATATTTAGCTCCAGAAGAAGATGGTAGTGATGTTGAAGTTGTAGTAGATCCAAATTCTGAACGATTAGAATTGTTAACTCCATTTACACCAATTGGAGATGAAATAAAAGGAGCTAAATTATTAATTAAAGCTCACGGTAAATGTACTACAGATCATATTTCTATGGCAGGACCATGGTTACGTTATCGTGGTCATTTAGATAACATTTCTAATAACTGTTTAATAGGGGCTGTAAATGCCTTTAATAAGCAAACTAACTTTGTAAAAAGTCAGTTAACAGGTGAATATGATGCAGTACCAAAAACACAAAGAGCGTATAAAGCGAAAGGAATTCCAACTATAGTTGTAGGTGATCATAATTATGGAGAAGGATCTTCTCGTGAGCATGCAGCTATGGAGCCTCGTCATTTAGGTGTAGTAGCAGTTTTAGTAAAGTCTTTTGCTCGTATTCATGAAACAAATCTAAAAAAACAAGGAATGTTAGGGTTAACATTTGACAACGAAAATGACTATGATTTAATTCAGGAAGATGACACGTTCAACTTTTTAGATTTAAACGAGTTTGCTCCAGACAAACCATTAACAATAGAAGTTGTTCATGCAGACGGTTCAAAAGATATTATTATTACAAACCATACATATAATAAAGGGCAAATAGAGTGGTTTAAAGAAGGTTCAGCTTTAAACTTAATAAAAAAGCAAAACGCTTAAAAGGCTACTCGCAAAATAAAGGTAAAAAAAGCTCTGGAAAACTCCAGAGCTTTTTTGTAATGTATTTTTAGCTTTTTCGACTTAAAATTTAAAAAGTAAAAACTATGAGTGCACTTTGGTATTTTGAAGATGTTAACTTATTTAAAATATTATGCCCACATAAATATCCTGCCTATAAAGAAACACATACTTTAAGTCTTTATAAAAAGAAAGACTATATCTATTTTGAAGAAGATGTCGCAAATAAAATTTATTTAATAGATAAAGGAAAGGTTAAACTAGGTTATTATACAGAAGAAGGAGAAGAAGTAATTAAGGCTATTTTAACCAAAGGAGAAATATTTGGAGAAAAAGCTATTTTGGGTATTGAAAAACGAAATGAATTTGCTCAATCTATAGATAATACAACAGAAATTTGTCCAGTATCACGAGAAACTATGTATTCTTTGATGAGAGATAATATACCTGTAAGTTTTAAGATTTATAAATTTATTGGTTTGAGAATAAAAAAGTTAGAAAGAAGGCTTCAGTTATTATTATTTAAAGACACACGTACTCGCTTATTAGAGTTTTTTAAAGAGTTGTGTGAAGAATATGGACATGAATGTGAAAAAACTGGAGATCAAGTAATAGAACACCCATATACACAAAAAGATATAGCAACACTTATAGGTACTTCAAGGCCAACTTTAAACACCTTAATGAACGAGTTAAAAGAAGAAAAAATTATTAATTTTAATAGAAAGGAGATACGACTACTAAAAAAAATAGCGTAAGTGTAAGCTAGCTAACATTTTATTAGAAAAACTGCAAGTAACTTTGTTTTTGTATAAACTCAAAATTACAAAAACAATGAAAAAAATACTTTTAACAATAGCAGCAGTAAGTACGTTAACTTTTGTTGCCTGTAATGATGATGACGATAATACACCAAAAACATCAAACTTAAGTTTAAATGTTAATGGTCTAGAGAATTTAGGAACTGATTATGTGTATGAAGGTTGGATAATTGTAGGAGGAGCTCCTGTATCAACAGGAACTTTTAATGTAAATGATTCAGGAGAGTTGTCTGAAAGCTCTTTTGTAGTTGATTCTGACATGCTATCAGCAGCAACTACATTTGTTTTAACCATTGAACCAGCAAACGACCCAGATCCAGCACCAGCAAATACTAAAGTGCTAGCAGGAGATTTTTCAGGAAATTCAGCAGGAATATCATCTACAGGAATTGTAGGAGACTTTTCAACTTCAACAGGTAAATACATT
Organism: Tenacibaculum sp. XPcli2-G; assembly: GCF_024124505.1. Taxonomy (NCBI): domain Bacteria; kingdom Pseudomonadati; phylum Bacteroidota; class Flavobacteriia; order Flavobacteriales; family Flavobacteriaceae; genus Tenacibaculum; species Tenacibaculum sp. XPcli2-G. Next base: position 607,357 of record NZ_JAMXSH010000003.1, on the reverse strand, counting down.
TTAGCTACCCCAACTGATGGAATGATGAATAATGAAAGAAGTGGTATTTGGTTTTTAGACTTAACAGGAGGGAGTCCTGCAACAGGACTTTCTTTACCAACTTTACCTGAGGGCTGGAAATATGAAGGTTGGGTAGTTATTAATGGTACGCCAATTAGTACAGGAACTTTTACAGATGTAGCAATGGCAGATGATAATGCAACAACAACACCATTTAAAGGTAATGAAAATAATGGACCAGGATACCCGGGAGAAGATTTTATACAAAATGCTCCAGATGGATTTATTTTTCCAACAGATTTAAGAGGAACAACAGCTGTTATTTCTGTTGAACCCTATCCAGATAACAGTCCAGCTCCATTTACATTAAAACCTTTAGCACATGGAGTACCAGCAGATGCAGAAGATCATGTAACATTTGATATGGAAGCAGGGCCTGTTAGAGAAATTAGCGGAACTGTAACACGATAGAATAATTTGTGTAATTTACATATGTAAGAGTAATCAATTATCTTTGATTACTCTTTTTTATATATAAAACTATTTATGACAGATTTTTTTAAGAATATATCTCAAAAACCATTGCATGTAATTAATGCTAACATATCTTTTAATGAGTACATTCCAATTTCAATAGCTGCATCTAACAAAGAGTTAACTTTTGACGTTTCTTCATCAAAAGAATGGGAAGCATATTTAGAAAACTACTTTTTTAAACATAAAAAAACAGTTGCTTTTGGAGGATATTTAGAAGTAAGAGATATTTATAATAGAAGTGAACATTTTAATAAATTATCAGAAGAAAATCAACGAAATATTCATTTGGGAATTGATTTGTGGTGTGATGCAGGTACAGATATTTTAGCAGTATTAGATGGAGAAATTCATAGTTTTAAAAACAATGTAAACTATGGAGATTATGGACCAACAATTATAATCAAACATTCAATAGAAGGAAATGAATTTTATTCATTGTATGGTCATTTATCCTTAGAATCTTTAAAAGACATATCAGTAGGTAAAAAAGTTAAACAAGGAGAGAAAATTGGAACTTTAGGAGATAGTTCTGTAAATGGAGATTATGCTCCGCATTTACACTTTCAGTTAATAATAGATATTGAAGATTATTATGGAGATTACCCAGGAGTGTCTTCAAAAAAAACGTTGGATTTTTACAAGCAAAATTGCCCTAATCCTAATTTATTATTAAAATTGCCCCATGAAACCCTCATAGATAGATTAAGCAAAACAATATAATCGCCCTAAGTAAAGAGAATGAATAAAAGTTAGGGTCAGTTAATTATTAAAATTTGAATTTTTGAAATATAGACAACTTACAAAGGAGCAGTTTGAAGGACTACACGAAGAGTTCGCACGTTTTTTAGCATCACAAAACATTGATAAAAAAGAATGGGATGAATTAAAAAAAGAGAAACCACATGTGGCAGAAGATGAAATGAATGTATTTAGCGATGTTGTTTGGGATGATGTATTAACCAAAACAGAGTACTTAGAACATTTTTCTCCAAATTTAGTAAACCTATTTAAATGCGAAGAAAAAGAAATGCATCGCATTGTGATAAAAACTGATAAAGAGATTAATGTTTTAGAACAAGAAGGGTTTGAGTGGTTACTAAAAAATCCAAATGATGAAGCAATTGAGTTTTTAAGAGGCTCAAAAGCATATCAAGAAGAAAGAAATGCTGAAATTTTTGACTTAATTGAGAAAGGAAGTACTATTTCTAAAGGAGAACTGTACGAGTATTTTGATCGATTAACATCAAATTCATAAAGCCTTATTAAGTATTGTAATTAACTTATCAGTACCAGAACTAGCAACGTCTTCAATAATAGTTAAGTTATTGAAGGCGTTTTTATTTACAGCAGGTTTAGGATCTATAAAATAAATTGGTGTGTTATGCTGTACATAATTAACCAAACTAGCAGCAGGATATACTTGCATAGAAGTCCCTATAATTACTAAAATATCAGCTTGTAAAGTAATTTCAGCAGCTTTTTCCAATAATGGAACATCTTCACCAAACCAAACAATATGTGGGCGTAATTGAGCTTCTTCTTCACAAACATCTCCTAAAGCAATATCCTTTTTCCAAGGATATACTAAGTTTTCATTTTGGGTACTACGTACTTTTAATAGTTCACCGTGTAAGTGAATCACATTAGAACTACCTGCCCGTTCGTGTAAATCATCTACGTTTTGCGTAATAATATCAACTTCAAAATTATTTTCTAAAGAAACTAGATTATGATGTGCTTTATTAGGAGAAACTTCTAAAAGTTGCCTTCTACGCTGGTTATAAAAATCTAACACTAACTCAGGGTTAGCACGAAACCCTTCAGGTGAAGCCACCTCATAAATATCATGTCCTTCCCATAAACCATCAGCATCCCTGAAAGTTTTAATACCGCTTTCAGCACTAATACCAGCACCTGTTAATACAACCAATCGTTTTTTCATAAATATAAATTTTGTTGCAAGTTTAAGAAAATAAATACTGGGCTATCGCTCTGCGCTTAAAAATAGGAAAAATTACTATGTTTGTTGTATGATTGATGAAGGATTATTAGCCTATTTAGAAGGCTACATTACTGAGAAAAGAAAAGAAACCTTTTATAAGGTTTTAAATGAACGCACACGTCATTTCGCGGTAGTGTTAGAAGATATTTACCAACCACACAATGCCAGTGCGGTGGTGAGAAGTTGCGATATTTTTGGAGTACAAGATGTGTATGCAATTGAAAATAAGTTTACGAACAAGGTTTCAAGACATGTAGCAAAAGGAAGCCAGAAATGGTTAGATATTCATCGGTATAAAGAAGATGGAGACAATACCAAAGCCTGTTTAGAAGATTTACGAGCAAAAGGATACCAAATTATAGGAACCACTCCACATACTGATTCGTGTATTTTACCCGATTTTGATGTGACAAAAAAATCTGCATTTGTTTTTGGTGCTGAAAAAGATGGAATTTCAGATTATATCAAACAAGAAGCGGATGGGTTTTTAAAAATACCAATGGTAGGTTTTACCGAGAGTTTAAATATATCGGTAGCAGCAGCTATTACTTTACAAGATGTAACTACACGTTTGAAAAGAACAGACATACATTGGCAACTTTCAGAAGAAGAAAAGAAGGTACTGTACTTTAAATGGATAAAAAACACGATTAAAAATCCAGAGAAACTGATAGAGTACTACTATAAAGAACTTACTTAGAAGTCAAAAATTTATATACTAATTCTTTGGTTAACGGTTGTCCGTTAGCCATTTTTTTGATGTTTTCAAAAGTAAACACAAAGTCACAACCATTTTTATACTCAGAACATCCATAGGCAGACTTACCTTTTAAAACAGTTCCTTTATTACATTTAGGGCAGGTTATTTTTTCACTGTCATTACGAGGAGTTTGTGACGAAGTAATCTCTTCTTTTGTAGTAATTCCTTTTTTTGGTTCAAATTTTAAATTGAAGTTATCATCAAAACGAACCAAACCTTCAACTTTTTTATCTTCTTGTTTGAAGCCTTTTAAATTGGTAGTACAACCTTTGTCAAGCAAACGAATTAGTTGGTTTTCGGATATTTTTTTATCCATAAATTCAAAAGCCAGTGTAAAATCACAACCATTTTTATAAGCAGAACAGCCATAAGCAGCACTTCCTTTTAATAATTGACCTTTTTTACATTTTGGACATTCTTTACCAACAACGGTTTTCTTTTTTGAAGTCGTTTTTTTAGGAGGTTGCTTTGTTTTTTGAGCTTCGTAAGAAATTCGTTTGGTTTTAGAACTCGAACGAACTTCATAGACCAAATCGTCTACCATTTTTTTCATTTGATTGATAAACGTAGCAGCATGGTATTCACCACGTTCAATTTCTTTCAGACGTTTTTCCCATAGTCCTGTTAATTCGGCAGATTTTAAAAGTTCGTTATCAATTAAATCAATCAAATCGATACCAGTTTGGGTAGGAATAATTAACTTTTTTTGGCGTTCAATATATTTTCTTCTAAATAACGTTTCAATAATACTCGCACGTGTAGATGGTCGTCCAATACCATTTTCTTTCATCAATTCACGCATTTCATCATCATCTACTTGCTTACCAGCAGTTTCCATGGCACGTAACAAGCTCGCTTCGGTATAATTACGAGGTGGTTTGGTTTCTTTTTCTAAAAAAGAAGGTTCGTGCGGACCTTTTTCTCCTTTTTCAAAAGTTGGAAGCACATCTTTCTCTTCTGTTTTTTTAGAATCGTTTCCATATTCAAAAACAGCTCGCCAACCTTTGGTAAGTATTTCTTTTCCTGAAGTTCTAAAAGGCACTTTATCAGCTTCACCTTTAACTTCGGTTTTTGAAATATCGCTATCAGGATAAAACACGGCAATAAATCGTTTTACAATAATATCATATACCTGTTGTTGGTTGTATTGCAGATTGATTTCTACTCCTGTAGGAATAATGGCATGGTGATCGGTAACTTTCTTATCGTTAAAAACTTTACTCGATTTACGTATTTTTTTTCCTAATAAAGGTTGTGTTAACGAAGCATATTGTTTTAGTCCTTTTAAAATATTTGGAACCTTAGGATAAATATCATTCGGTAAAAAAGTAGTATCCACTCTAGGGTATGTAACTACTTTCATTTCGTATAATTTCTGAACAATTTTTAAGGTTTCATCTGCTGAAAACCCAAATTTGTTGTTGCAGTATACCTGTAAACCTGTTAAGTCAAAAAGTTTAGGTGCGTATTCTTTTCCTTTTTTCTTAGTAACCGAGGTTATTTCAAAATCACTTTCTTTTACTTTATCAGCGAAAGCTTGCCCTTCTTCTTTTTTAAGAAAACGACCTTCTTCACAACTAAATAAGGTTTCACGATATTGCGTTTGTAACTCCCAATAAGGTTCAGGTTTAAAGTTTTGAATTTCTTTATAACGATCTACTAACATAGCTAGGGTAGGAGTTTGTACCCTACCAATAGATAACACTTGTTTGTAACCGCCAAATTTTACAGTGTACAACCGGGTAGCATTTAAGCCTAATAGCCAATCACCAATAGCACGAGAAAATCCCGCATAATATAAATTATTATAATCGTCGTTGTCTTTTAGGTTTTCAAACCCTTCTTTAATTGCTTCTTCCGTTAGAGAAGAAATCCATAACCGTTGAATTTTACCTTTGTAATTTGCTTGATTGATAACCCATCGTTGAATGAGTTCTCCTTCTTGCCCAGCATCCCCGCAGTTGATAACCACATCGGCTTTTTCAAATAAAGACTTAACAATTTTGAACTGTTTCTGAATACCACTATCATTAGTAACTTTCGTTTCAAAATGCTCAGGAAGCATCGGTAGGTTATTTAAATCCCAGCTTTTCCAGTGCGGTTTGTAGTCTTTAGGCTCTAAAAGTGTGCATAAATGACCAAATGTATACGTAACTGCATAGCCGTTCCCTTCGAAATATCCATCTCGTTTGGTACTGGCTCCTAAGATATTAGCAATCTCACGGGCTACACTAGGTTTTTCGGCGATACAAACTTTCATGAAAGTAATTTAGAGGGTCGAAATTACTAAATTATTTATGAATGTAGAATCTTATTTTTTATAATACTTAATATTTAAAATAGTTGGTATATTTAAAAAATAAAAAAATTGTTTTTAGCTATTTTTAAAAACAAAAATAAAAAAGAATGAAAATAACAGAACTTATAAAACCTAATACATTTAATAACGAGAACCATTGGTATCCTAAGGTGCTGAATGCTACAATTCATCCAATGGTAAACTTTTTTTTAAACCTTGATAAAGAACGAATTATTGCTAGGTATTGTCACTTACATCCAAAAGTAAATGCAGAAAAACTTAGAGAAATTTTATCGTATGAATGTAAGTACTTTTTATGGGGAGGAGCAGATTTGATTAACTCAACATCGGCAGATGGAGATAAAAATATGGTTATTATAGAGAATAACTCATGCCCATCAGGTCAAAAATCAATGCCTTTGTTAGATGATAATAAAGAAGACGGAGTATATCGCTTGTTAATTGAAAGAACGTTTAAACCTATCTTAGAGAAAAAGCGAAAACTTGTTAAAGATGGTAGATTAGCGGTATTTTATGATAAAAATTATATGGAAACATCAGGTTATGCAGCTGTTATAGCTGATGTTTTTAAAGAAGATGTTTTTCTTGTACCTTATTATTCAAATAAAGATAACGATCATATAAAAATAGAAAATGAAATTTTTTATCTAAAACAAGAAGAAGAATGGATTCCGTTACGAGGTATTTTTAGATATGTAACTCAAAAACCATGGAATAGATTCCCAATTAATAGTAAAACAAAGATTTTAAACCCTATTATTACTTGTTTGGCTGGAGGAAGAAATAAAATGGTAGCTGCCAAAGCATATGATATTTACAACACAGAATTAGAAGAATATGGAATGAAAATAAATATTCCAGATACTATTTGGGATGTTAGCAAGAATGAAATTCCGCTGTGGGTAAAAAAAATGGGAGGGCAAGCAGTTATAAAAATACCTTATAGTAATGCAGGACAAGGAGTTTTTACGATTGTTAACGAACAAGAACTAGAAGAGTTTATGAAGTTAGAAATCGAATATGAACGTTTTATTGTACAAAGTTTAATAGGGAATTACAATTGGAGCTCAGTAAGCACAAAAGGCAAATATTATCATGTTGGTACAATGCCAAATGCTAAAGGAGAAACGTTTGTGTCAGACATTCGTATGATGATTAGTAGTACAAAAGATGGAATAAAACCATTGTGTATGTACTCGAGAAGGGCATTGCTACCGTTGGAAAACGACTTAGAAAGTAGTAAAGATTCTTGGCAAATGTTAGGAACTAACTTATCAGTTAAGTTAGGTGAAAATGAATGGACTTCAGACACTAATCGTTTGTTAATTATGGACAGAAGAGATTATAATAAACTAGGTTTAGGTATAGACGATTTAATAGAAACTTTTATACAAACTGTACTTTCTACCATTGCTATCGACAAAATGTGTATTAGTTTAATAAACTCGAATAAAAAGTTTAAAAAGAAACTATTTACTTCATTAAACAACGATAGTACGCTGTTAAACGAATTATATTAAAAGTATGAGTATGGGACACCAGATTGAATATATTACCGAGTTTGATGTGAATCAAACATCTAAAAATTCTATTAAAAATTATTGGTTAAAGGTTACTTCTAACGCAATGGGAATTCCCACGTGTATTCCTGTCATGGTAGCTAGAGGAAAAGAAGATGGTATTGTATTAGGGCTTACAGCAGCAGTTCATGGAAATGAATTAAACGGAATATCAGTTATCCAGCGATTGTTTAAAGATTTAGATACAGAAAATTTAAAAGGAACAATTGTAGGAATTCCAGTGGTTAATGTGCCTTCATTTGTTCGAGGGACAAGAGTTTTTAGCGATGGAGTTGATATTAACAGAATTATGCCAGGAAAAGATAATGGAAATACAAGTGAAGTATATGCCAATCGTTTTTTGAATTTGGTAATAAAGAAGTTTGATTATTTGTTAGACCTCCATACAGCTAGTTTTGGTAGAGTGAATTCATTTTATATTAGAAGTGATATGAACAATAAAGTCACCAAAAAATTAGCCTTATTACAAGATGCTGAAATTATAGTACATACACCACCATCAGACGGTACTTTACGAGGAGCTGCAGAAGAGTTAGGAATCCCATCTATTACTATTGAAGTGGGTAACCCAAATAGTTTTCAAAAGAAAATAATTAAAAGTGGAGTAGCAGGAGTGCACAATGTATTGGCATATTTAGGAATTACGGATGATGAATATGAAACCTCTAAGAGAAATACAGTAGTTTGTAAAAAATCGTATTGGTTATATACCCAAGAAGGAGGGCTACTTACAGTACATGTTGATTTACGAGATATTGTAGAAGAAGGAGACCATATTGCTACACTACGAGATGTGTTTGGTAATAGAATTAAGAAATATTATGCTCCAGAAAGAGGTGTTGTAGTAGGAAAGAGTGTAAACCCCGTAAATCAATCAGGGGGACGTATTATTCATTTAGGGATTATAAAATAACTATCAAAAAGGCTGTTTCTTAACTAAAATATATTTTTTGATAAGAAGCTGAATAAGTTTTTATATTTAATCAAATCAATTTTTTTATTCAAGTTAATATTTGGTATTAACCTGTTCTTTTGTTTTTAATGGTGAAATTTTTTAATAAACTATAATCTAATTAATATTTAAAAGATAATATTATTACCAGCATTTTTCATAATTATTTGTTGTAACTTCCAACTAAGTTGATCATTTACTAAATGAATACTGTTTGTCTTCAAGTTTTGTAATTTATTTCTTTTAAGGTTAGAATTTTCAAAATATAAGTAAGCGAGGTATGTGCGGTTTATAGGAAAGTAGATTTCACTTTTTTCTGTAATAATTTCATTTTTTATAACAACAGGACTATCGCTAGTAAACCAAGGTGCGTCATCTGTAGATTTAAGAAATATAATTTTACAACTTTCAATCTTTCTTACTAGATATTCAGCAGAAAAAAGTAACGTGTAACTTATTATATCATCAACTGGAAGGTTAGCTACATCTCTGTAAAACTTTGTAGCTTCTATATCTTTTAAGCTATTTGTATGATGAGCACAAATTTGTTTTAAAAAGTTTGTTTTGTTATTGGAATTTAAATTAAAATGCATCATTGAATGCCAGTTATTACTTTTTATAGTGAAGTAGGAAATTATTTGAACTAATTTAGTAAAGGAGTTGTTACGTAAGGTTTGGTAATTATCTAAATCTGAAATTATGTTCAAATATATTGGTTCAATATTATAAATTAATTGTTTAAATAGTTGCTCAACTCTAGAAGTATTATTTTCAAAAAAGTAAATACTATTCTCACTTAAAAAATTATCAATACTTTTTTTTAGAATAAATTTTTCTCCAACTTTTAGAACTGAAATGTTAGGTTTATTATTGAACAAGTATTCAAACTGTTTTAGATATATTTTTAATACATTGAATTGGTTTTGATCTTTTTGAGGCGTCATAAATACTTAATTATTGCTTTTATATGTAATTTTTTATCAATTTTAGTTTTTATAATGTTGTTTTAACAAAGTCTTTTCGTCAATAATCATTCACATTACAAGGTTTGTAGTCTAAGTAATATATCTTTTGAAATATTTTATTAATTGCGCTCTTTTTCTTACAATTATTTATAAGTTACTTGTATGATTGGGGAGAATTGCTAATTAAATTATAAATTACCTTACTTAAGTTTTTATTTTGAGTAGTAATTGTATAAAAACTATTTACATTTATGATGGCTGTATTAATAAGTTCATTAGTTTTCTTCTCTTTAAATTTTAGATTTAAATTATAATTTTGTTTGCTTTTTTTTATTAAATGCTCGTCAAAACTTTTAAAATTTAATAAAGAGATTGAACAAATAAGATCGTAATTATTTTTAGAAGATGTTTGTTTAGGAATTAAACTTAAATCAGATTTAAATGGTTTCTTAGAAAATAACTCATAATTAAAGTCAACCTTTACTTTTGAATTTTTAAACCTTTTCACTAAATTTTCTTTTAAATCAAGGTAAAAATTAATTAGATGGGTATCGCCTTCAAAAATAAAAAGAATAGAATTTTGAGAAGTTAAATCTGACATTATTTTATATTCAATTAAAGAAACACCAGGCTTAAAGTTTTCTTTTTTTTGGCTAAAAATATTTAGGTTTACAAGAAAAAAAAGAAATAATAAGGCAATTTTTTTCATACAATATTTATTAAACTTGTTATTAATTTGATAAAAAAACAGTTAGCTATGAGGTAAATATACATTTAATTGATTGGATTTATACAATAATAATAGACGACATAAAACTAACGCAATAGAATAAGATATTTTTAAGTAACATAGTCTATATACGTCATTAAAATTAGCAGATAGCATTACTATTATTTATTCTCTAAAAAATAAATAAATATTATTTTGGTTTATAGGCTTCCAGTTTTTTGCATGGAAACTATTTTCTTTCCAGTAAATTATAAGATTTATATGGTCTATTTTTATAGAATCCTTTGTTTGTGTTAATAGGTTTAAAGTGTCTTTATTTTGAGTAATTCCATTCATTTTAAAATGCCCATTTATTTTAGAAATAAAATCACTTAATTCTTCTATCCTTTTAATTTCAACCTGTTCACTATCAGCTTTAGTAAGTTTATCCCACTTGTTTTCTAATTGCTTTTTTGAATTACAACTTAATAAACTTAAAGAGAAGAATGCAATTAGTAATGTATTTGTTATTCTCATTTTATACCTTTTCTTTTATCTTCTCGCTAATTTTTTTAGTCTTAAATATAACGGCCTCGGTTATGAATAGTGTCTAACTTTTTGGGTGCAGTTCAAAATCCGCGAGGATTTTCAGAAGTAGGCGAGAACAAACAATTACTTATAACCATTGTTAGCAGCAGTTTTTTTGTTTATAATTATATCATCTTCAATCTTTAACAAAGTAAGAATAATTATTTTGAGTATTAAATAATAATCACTTTTATGTTTGTCCTCAGATTGAGTGTTTGTTCCGTGCGAATACTTATTTCTTAAATCGTAACCATTTGTATATATCTTTTGGTTTAGATAGAAATTAAGATATTTTACTTCTTCTTTAGAAAATAAAGTGGTTTCGTTGAACAACATTTTTTTCTCAATTAACAGGTCAATTTCGTCTCTTACAAATTTTGGATAATGCCAATAACTTAGTAATTCGTTTCTATGAATTTCTCTAATGATGTATATAAAAGTGATTTTATCTATTTCTACATTTTTTTCATTATTGATTTTTAGATAACCATCTTCAACTAAAGTTTGAATTGTATCTTTTTGGTAGTTTGCAAAATCTTCAATGTTTACTGTTTCCTGTGTTAGTAAATCAAACAAATTAGTGTGTTTTGTTCCAAAAGTTTCTGTGTAATACATATGACTTTGATCTGAAAAAATATGTGTTTGAGTTTTAAAATTAATTTGTCATTAGAATAAAGATACTTTTGGGTATTTTGACTGGTAATTTGACTAAACCCTATTGGTTTTGAGCTTACTTGAAGAAGCTCTATATTGATAGTGCCATCATCAGCTAAATTTTTATACTGTTTTAATAAAAAGTCAAAATCAGGTAAAAGGGTACGAATTTTGTCTAATTCAGGTGAGTCTGAAACTCTAATTTGAAATATTAAATTATTAGGCTCAAGTAGTTCGTTTATGTGTGCGATAAATGAATTAATTACTTGTTCAATTCCACTATTTTTTCTTTTCAGATAATTTTCAATTAGATGTAATTGTATAATAGAGAGCATTTCTTTTCTAGTAAAAACTTCTCCGACTTCATACTCGTTTTTGGATTTTAAGCCTATTACACGCTCCATAACGTCTAATTCACTTGTCTTACTGACTAAATAGATTAATGAGGTTTCATCTGTGTAATTAAACAGGTAGCTAAACACTTTAAATAAATTTACTTGGTTTTCAATTCCATCCAAATATTTTTCGCTGTAAGTGGCTTCTATTAATCCATTTTCATTTTTGAATATTACAGGTTCGTTTTGGTCTTTACTAAGTTCACCTTGTACTTTTATATTCCAAGTATGTCCTTTATCTATTATTTCATTGTTTTGTTCTTCAGCCTTTTTTTTTGCTTTGTATTTGGTTTTGTCTGAAAGCTTTAATTCATTTGAATCTTTTGACTTCTGTGCTAGTCTTACTTAATTCAAGTTGGAATCTTCACGGTCTAAGTAAGTACTTATAATTTCTTCTTTATCTGATAAACTTAGGCTTTTTGGGAAATAGAATCTTGGTGAATTTCTGTCACTTTTCTTTTCTTCAAATTGAGACAATAAAACTTCAGCGGAATTTTTATAATTCATCAAAAAATCTCGTATTACTTTATTGAATTTCTGAACTATATTCTTTTGTGGTAGAATGTAATTTATTTGAGATGAAAAATTTTTAAGAATATCACTAAATGTTGAATGAGATACATTTTTATAAATACTTAGCTTATTAACTAACTCCCAAAAGTTACTTTTATATTGATATTCTAATTCGTTTATTATTTCCTCAATGTTTAGGTCGTTAATTTTTTGGAATCTTTTTTTTAGTGAGGACCAATTTTCCTCTACGATTTGATTATACTTTTCTCGGTCAGATTTACTCCATTTAGGCAAAAATAGGTCGTTGTCAAAATGTAATTTAACATTGTAGAACTCAAGTAAGTCATTCAATGTCAAATTTTTCTCAGAATTGAAATTGTTTAATAATTTTTCTGCTTTAACAAGGTTATGACTTGTTGCCATATTCTCTTTTGAGTAAAATACTATTCTATTTATTTCGTTTCTTGAACTCAATTTTTTTGTCAAATTGCTGCTAACTTATTCATATCCATAATAAAATCACTAATACAGCCTTAAATAGTAGAATAATTAGAGGGTATAGCAATTTTTACTTCTCCAAATATAAAAAAAGGAAGATAAAAAAGTGTAACTTTTTATTGGGACGACACCCCAAGCCTAATCCGAACGACACCCGAAGCCTAAGAGGAGTGCTACTCCCTCGGTAAGGGGAACGATGCTCCCCGCCTAAGGGGAGTAACTTAAAACAACAAAAAAGATAAAAATAGGTGCGTGTGTAGAAAAATGTTTGTTAGGTGTTGTGAGATATAAAGAGACTATAAAAAAATGAATGCTGTTTAGATAAATGTAAACAGCATTTTGGAGGTGGATTAAATATACATTTAATTCTTTGATTTCATACAAAAAACAATTTTTTTCAAAGTAGTTATAAAACAATTTTTTCAAGAATCTTTTCAGTATTAATATTACTCTTATCAAGTCCACCATAAATATTAAAAGAAATAAGTTTCATACCACAAAAATTAATAATTTGTTGTTTAAAAGTTTTTTTAATCCTACTATTTGCGCCAGTAATTTTATAAATAAAAGAAGGAGCACCGGTTGTAGTATAAACACTTACTTCTTTATTAGATAGTAATCCAACAGGTTTTGAGTTTACATATTTAAAAGCAAATCCTTTAGATAAATTCCATTCAATAAAGTTTTTAAGAATTGAAGGCATACCTCCCCACCAATAAGGAAAAATAAAAATAAGTCGATCAGAATTTTTAATTTTATCTTGATAATATTTCATTTCCTTAGTAATAGGAACATTGTTGGCATTATTAAATGAAAAAAAAGGTTGTTGATTCTTATCCCTATATAAATCAATTATATCAATATTATGTTTTTTTTCATAAGCTTGCTTTAATATTCTTTCAGCCATAGCAAAAGAGAAGCTCTCTTTTTTAGGATGTGCAACGATAAGTAAAATATTCATATTTTAAATTAGGTTTTTTATTATTCTTAATAAGTAATTGTTTAATTCATTTATTTCTTCCTCAGTAAAGTCATTTAGAGCTTTATCTAAAATACTTGAAGCTATATTGTTAGATTTTTCTTTTATATTGATTCCTTCATTTGATATAGAAATTATAGAGTTTCTTTTATCTTCTAAAGAAGTAGTTTTTGTAATTAATTTTAATTTTAATAAACCTTTAATAAGGCTATTAATACTAGATTTATTTTTTAAAGTAATGTCACACAATTCTTTTTGATTTTTTGAATCTGTACTTAAAATTTGTAGTATAATCCATTGTTCAGATGTAATAAACAAGTCTTCTTCAGATAAAGAATTTGTAAGGCTTTTATTTAATAAACGTGATGTATTACCTATAAGTTTTCCTGTTGTAAATTTTTGCATGATGCAAATCTATAAATAAATGGTTTGAATTCAAACTATTTATTCATAGATAATAAATAGCCATTACTTTACTTAGTATGTAATAGTGTTATTCTTTCTTTAATTTGGTTAAGGTATAGGTTCGTTCTACAGAATCACCTGTTTTACTTGTAACTTGTTCAATTTTATGGATAAGCTCGTCAATTTTTAAGTAAGAAGCACTAACAAGTGTTTCCATTTCTTTTGTACCAAAAAGCTGAAACTTATCACCCACAAAAGGTAAGCTTTTCATAAACTCTTTATTAGCATAGGTTAAAATACAAATACCACTGGGTTTTAAAACGCGTTCAATTTCAGTTATTAGTTTTTGGGGATTAGACCAAAAGTAAACTGTATTTACACTCATAACACGATTAAAAGAATTGTTTTTAAACGGAATTGTTTCTCCGTCATATAAAGAAAATTCAGCTTGTGTAGCTGTATTAATAGCTTTAGCCTCTTTGTGCATTGTCTTAGAAATCTCTAACCCAAAGTAATTTATATTGTTAGCTGTGGCTAATAACTTTTGTAAATGTCCGCAATTGCCATGACCAAGCTCTAAAACTGAGTTATTGTCTTCTAACTCTAAAGAATCAATAGTATTTAAAGTCATGTTAATATTAGTCTCGTTCATGTTTTTTCCAACTTCAACGCCTAATTTTCCTTCAGGACAACTTAATTGTATTTCTAATTCCTTAATTTCTTCTTGTGTTAATTGCATAGCTTTTTTTAGTTGAGTTTAATACTGGTGTGAAATTATCAAAAATAAACTATACGCCAAAGAAGTAGAAGTATATTAAGATACTAAAAAAATCCCTTTGTAGCTTTTACAAAGGGATTTTATTCTAATATTCAATCTTATCTTCTTTCTCAGACCATTTCTGAAAAGGTTCTAAAGCAATATCGCGTCCTATTTGCTCAAACGGAATACTTCTCTTTTCGTATGGTAACGGAATTTCTTTATAAATAAACTCATCATCAAAACCAATGTTAGCAGCATCTTGTTGATTACTACCGTAAAAAACTTTATCAGGACGAGCCCAGTAAATAGCACCTAAGCACATAGGGCAAGGTTCACAAGAGGTATACACCACGCAACCATCTAACTGAAAAGAACCTATATTTTTACAAGCATCACGAATAGCAATTACTTCTGCGTGAGCTGTTGGGTCATTGGTAGAGGTAACTTTATTGTTTCCACGGCCTATAATTTCTCCATCTTTTACTACAATGCACCCAAAAGGACCTCCTTCATTGTTCTGCATTCCTTTTAAAGCTGCTTTTACAGCTTCACTCATATATTCTTCGTGTGTATTCATTGTTTAATTTTTTTAAAAAAAGGATTACAAAACTAAGTCTTTTCTTTGGCTCAATTTAATAAATAAAATATTTTTTTAAGTATAAGGTATAAATATTACTTACACTTGGTATCAAAAAAAAGCTCTTTATAACTGTAATTTAATAGTTTATGGCATCTTTTTAACAAACAAGAATAAAACTACCTAATTTGTAATTATTATTAAAAAATTAAACAATGAAATTAACAGCCAAACTTATTTTAAATGCAATGCTTGTAATGGGTGTTGTGTTTTTGAATTCTTGTAAAAAGAAGAAAAAAGAAAATGATGTTTTAGAACCAATAGCCAAAATGGCTTATAACCAAACAGCCAAAGATAGTTTATGTGAAAGTAATTGGTTTCCTCATACACAAACTCCACCTCCTGCAGAAGGAAAAGGAAGTCCGTTTGATGTATCGAGTACAACCAATGCAATTTTTCACCAATGGTCTTGGCAAAAGTTTTTATGGCTTACAAAACCAACTGAAGAAGTTGTGTTATTGCCTATTATAACACGAGGTGAACCTACACCAATAAAATTAAAGGTAAAAATACCTCTATTTTTAAACCCAAAAGAAATGCATCAAGTAACGGCTCATATGCAAGATGTAAAGCAAAAAGAAGGAGCTGCTTTGGTTTTAGTAGATACTGCTCAGGCAGGATCGGAGGGAACGTTAAAAACAAACCCTGCGTATAACAAAGAAGGGGTTTCAGAAACAGTATTTTACTCAATTCACGTAAGCCCTACCATGAAAGAATCATCAAGAAAGTATAGAGATTCTATAGTTAGCGGAACTTTAAGTGGAAATAACCAAGCATCTTTTCCAGTAGGCTCTTTAGAGTTAAAAGTATCATGGACGCCAGTAACTGCTATTGCTGAAGAAGAAATAGGTAATTATTATACTACAGTAGCGGCTTTAAGTAGAGATGGAGAAACATATACGAATACTGAGGTAGCTTTATTAGGAATGCATGTTGTAGGTATTGTAGAGAATCATCCAGAATTTATTTGGGCTACGTTTGAACATGACGATTTAGCGCCAAACTATAACTGGAAAGATAATAAGGCATCTTCATCTACCAATAAATTATTATTTGCTGAAGGAACTACTACAGGAATTGACGGTATTGTGTGGAGTAATGGTAGTGCAAAGTTACCGTATAAGGCGTACGATTTATTTAAGTATGGAGTTCCAAGAGATAGCGTAGGAAACTTTATGAAGACAAGTCAAGAAGAACCTGTAAACTTTGATAATATAGACAACCTTAATACTTGTGTAAAAGAAAACTTAACTGATGTATGGAAAAACTATTTTTATAATGGTTCTCTATGGATTGATACTGATGGAATGACGCCTGAACAGCAAACCGCTAAAATAAATAGTTTAGGAGGAAATATAGGAAACGCAACACCAGATAGTACTTCGGTAGCAAGAGGATCAGTAAACTGTGCTAATGTTACCATGGAAACATACACACAAACTTTTAAAAGTAGTTTAAAAGATATTGAAGCAGACAATTTAGCAAACTGCTTTAGTTGTCATAACGCGGTAAACTTTTCAACTAATAATAAATCACCATTGTATATAAGTCACGTGTTTAACGCCTACTTATTAAGAGGAGAAGGAAAAACATTTAATGAAGTTGAAGCTATTAAAGCGAAGCAAGAAGTAGAAGACTTTATGAAAAACAGCTTAAAGTAAAGTTTTTAAGATTGACTTTACAGAAGCCTCTCTAGTTTGTTTCATTACTAGGGAGGTTTTATTTTTGTTAGTTGTTAGTTGTTAGTTGTTAGTTGTTAGTTGTTAGTTGTTAGTTGTTAGTTGTTAGTTGTTAGTTGTTAGTTGTTAGTTGTTAGTTGTTAGTATGTTTTACCTAGAAAATAACGATTGGAAACCAAAAGGTGTAGGGGAGCTAAAAACAAACAGTTAAATCTTTGTTCTAACAGCGAAGTGGGCTTTTTTCTTAGTTCTAAAATTAGAAAATTAACAGTTAATAACTACTGCGTCTTTTCCAAAAAGTAGCCTCTTTCCACCTTGTTTCAGTACTGTAGAAAAAGTTTTTATGCTTTAGATAATGATTCCAAACTTGTTGTAGTTGATTTTCATACAATCTATTGAAGTGTTCCTCTTTAGTGGAGTTCAAGTCCTTAATAAAATCATGGTTAATAAGTAGCTTTTGAAGCTGCATAGCATTCGCCATAGCATTAAACATACCTTGAGAAGAAAGTGGGTCAAAACTCATAGCAGCGTCGCCTAAAGCAATCCATTGTTTACCTATTACTTGTTCTAAACGAGTAGAATTGGCACTTACCGTACCATGGAAGTTAACAGTAGTTTCGTTACCGTCAATTAAAGGCTGAATGAGTTTGTGTTGTTTGGCAAAGGATAAAAATGTATTTACATGCTTAAAGGTGTTTCTATCTACTAAATCAGCATCCGTTTGAAAGGCGATGACCCTTTTGTTATCGGGAACTACAGCACTATACCACCAACCTAATTCATCAGCAGCAATGGTGCTCATGACATTTTCTTGAGTATTGGGTAAGCTTATCCAGCAAGATATTAACTTATCATACGATGTACGTTGAATACCTAAGCTTTTGGTGAAATGCGATTGCCTACCAGTGGCGTCAATTACGAATTTTGCCTGAATAGTATGTGTGGTTCTGTTTTTTAAATCATCAGACTTTGTGGTAACTTCCCAGTAATTATTTTCATAAGAGCTATTAGAAAGACGTGTTCCCCAAATACAGTCAACACCTCTTTCAATAGCAACCTTTCTTAGGTAAATTTCAAACTCTTTTCTATCCAAGCTTCTAGAGAAGCCATCGGGGTTTCTTAAATGATCGACAATTTGAAGTTGATTGCTTCCCCAATAGGATTGCATTCCTAAATTATTACGAAATATGGTTTGTTTTACAGCATCCGATTCATTTTCTAGTAAATCTAACTCTTTTAAAATTCGTTGTGCAGCAGGCGCTAGCGATTCTCCAATTCTATCAACAGGTTCAAGTTGTTTATCTACTATGGTAACATTATAATAATTAACTAAAGAAATGGCGGCAATGCAACCTGCAATGCCACCACCTATAATTAGTATGTCAGTAGTACTAGTATATTCTTTCAATTCGTATATTATTTAGGAATATATCTTGAAAAACGTGTCATCTTCTCAGGAATACCAACTTCCACTCTTTTAGGAGCTGCTTCTTGATGTGAATCAGACTGTTTCATATGATGTAACTTAGCAGCAATTAAATGTATGGTTTTAATAACATTGGGTGTTGCTTTAAAGTCTTTTGCTAGTTCATCTTCCGTTAAGCTTAATAAACTACGCTGAGCATCTTCCAATACAAATTGCTCGTTTAATAAATTATCGTGTGATAGTTTTTCTACGGCTGTATCTATTGTATTTTGAAGTCCTTTCTTTAACGCATGTTTAGCAGTTAAAACACTTTGTAATTCTTTTATGGTAGCTTTTAATAATGTTGCCTCTTGTTCTGGAGTAGGAGTAATCCCCACCTGCATTTCTTCAGGGAAATTAGGATCATGCTGAACTCCTGGACGCTTTTGAACCACGGCTAATTTATCAAAATACTTAATCATGCAATTAATTTGATTCGTATAGGTTGGTGCTTGACCATCTAAGGGAAGATTATCTAGCCAATCGGAACGGAAATTAAAGGCTTGAATACGGGTTTCTTCAGATAAATTCGAATCCATTGTTTCTTTATAACGTTCTTCATTCAAAACATTGTTAGGTACTCTAGCAGGCCAAAATGTAGGTAAATATGGGTCGTATTCACTTGTATATCCGTCTCTACAACTTGCCGTATCTGTTTGCCAAGGAATTGCCATCCAACGCGTAATTCCCCCAGCTACTTGTCCGCCTAAAATAGGCCCTTTTGCCAATGGTAATATATCGTTATTCATCATCGGACCATAATACGTGGTATTAACAGGTGGCGTTTTAGGTGCATGTTTAATTCTAAAAGGAGCCATATACATTCCAGACGAACGCATAGGCCACGTCATTTCACAACCAGGATGAAAAGCATCAGCTAAACAAAACTCCATAGCTGCTTTAGTTAACATATCTGGTTGTTCTGAAACAGGAAGCTCGTCTATCGTAGGTGGTTTAGGTACGTGCGGACATCCAGTCATATCAACATAATCAGCATCAAAATCACCTTGTACCCATTGGTCTAAAAATTCTAATTGTAAGTCTGATAAGGTAGCATGTTGTCGAACTGAACCCGTAGAAGGAATACTGATTGCATCACCATACAACCAAGGCCATAACTGTGGAGCTTCAGCTCCCGACACATCAAAACGACGGAAGTTGTTAGAAATCGTTCTTCGCATTTCCATATAGGCAGGCGACGGATTTCCTAATCGTTTAATCCATTCGTTTGTGGTGTAATCAAACTGACCTCCAAAACCAAAAGCTCCTGCAAAACCAGCATTTACCCATTGTAAATCGGTCATACGCTGGAAGATTGGTAAAATATCCTTGGTAAACGAAGGTTTTACAGGACGTACCAACATTTTAGATTTTACAGCAACGTCGCGCATTAAATCCCACATCGTACGTACCGATTTTTGCATTGGTGCATAATCTGGCGGAGCACAAATAACCCACGCAGGGTCTACTTTTAATTTTGTTCCTTCGTATTCTACTTCCGCAGTAACAGGACCGTCCGAAATATCATCGTGCCAACCTTCGTTATTGGCAAAAGTAATAGCGATATCTCCGTTGATGTTTTCCGATTTTCCATGTCCTCCTAACATGATTAGACGTCCTTTTTCATCCGTACGCATTTCACCTAAGTATACTTTTTTTGAAAGAAATTCCCCTTCAAAGAAAGGACCTTCGGTAACATTGGTTCCAGTAATAGATTTTGCGCCACCATCAATTAATAAAGAGTTACGGTCTTTTACATCAATATTACGTAACATAGAAGGAGGCATATCAGCAGCTTCAGGAATATCTAAGGCAATGTTAAATTGATACCAAGATGATTTTTGATTGGCTAAATGACTATGCCAGGTAATTTTTGCATTTTCAGCCGTTAATTCCTTTACCGCTTTTCCTGCAGCATTGAATCCGTAGATTCTAAATTGTGCTGCTTGTCTTTTTAAGGCGCCAGTTTTATCTCTGTATGCATAGGGATCGGTTTGTGGTTCAGGATTGTCAACCAACGGACCGATAAAGTATTCGTTTTCACTATTTCCTACACGCATCACGCCAATAGGAGGGTAGATACCTGCTTTTACGATACAGTCACTATTTTCATCGGTGTTACCTTCAAACTGTGGATTGATTTCTTTGGGTTCTTGTAATTGCTGTCCGTTGGCTTGATGACGTGCTTCGGCACTTGCCGCATATACTACTTTTCTTGCTTGCGCAATAGAACCTAAAGGCTCATGTTGAGGTAAAGTTCTCCAAATATTGAAGGCTAAATTGCTTCCAAATTCGGCTTGTCCAATACTAGCTACATCTTGTTGAGGCAAGTGTAATTTAGCAATGCAGATATACGGACTTTCTTCTGTACTCCAAACTACCTGAGCATCATCTAATGGCATGGTAGCATCGTTGGTACGCAATTGTATTTCGAAACGGAAGGTCGCTTCTTTGGTTAACAACCGTTGTTGTAAATCGATACCTAAGTAATTGTTATCGTTAAAAGGAGTTCCTTTATAAGTGTCTTCAGGAACTAAACGATATTTTACAATTTGTGAATCACCTAATTTAAAAGGAAGAATTGCCCAATAGCTAGCACTTAGTACACTAGCTTCTTCTTTGGTCATTGCTTTTAAAATACTAGCTAATTCAGGATGTTTTGCTATGTATGAATCGTAATCACGGTCAATAACACCAGCAGTGGTAAAGCTACACATTTGTTGTGCATCACGTGCAAAAAAACGGTCGATGTTTTGAAAGATAAAATCGGAATTGGTACCGTCTCCTAATAGTTTAGGACCTTCCACACCAAAGAGTTTTAAACCGACTCCTAAGGTAGAATGTAAATCGGGAGAAGTTGGTCCAGTATCACTTGAAAAGCGAACAGTACATTCGTAAGTATCACCAGCAAAAATTCCGATTTTGAATTGTTCTTCGATGTCTTTGTTTACCACAAAACGACCGTAAGCGATACCGTGTTGTTTTCTAAATACAGCTCTCTCGGCAGGTTGTTGTCCGTTTTCAATACGGGTTTTTTGCCCCATTTCTACAAACATTTCTTTTAAACGTTGTGTAACTTGGGTAATGTCTCCATCGCAGTTCCAGCATGATGAAGATTGATTTTGTGAGGGGTTTGTCATTTTTTGGTTAGTTTTAGTTTGACATTATATACCTTTAAAAATAAGGAATATAAGTTAGAGTTGGTTTTAAGAAACTCTTAAGCGTTAGGTTTTCGAGTATTAGTTGTTGATATTTAGATTTGAGAGGATACTCGTAAAACTCACTGATGTTAGTGACAATAGTAGTTGAATACTTTTTATAGATATAAATAGTAGAAATTCTCTATAGAATTAACGTATATCTTTTGTAGTACTATTTGTTATTCGTATCTTCAACCTTTGAAAAAGCAAAAGTAATCCTTACTACATTCCTTTTATTTTTTTAATTGAGCTAAGAGTACATAACGCATAGGTATAAAAGTGTATTATAGTGGTTTATGTGTTTGAAAATAAAAAAAGTAACTACTAAAAATCTAAAATAAATAATTATGATAAAGACAGAGAAGAACAGTAAAGGGGTAATAGGTATTACCCAACAAGCAAGTTTAATAGATAAGAATATTGGTTCGTATAAAGAGCATTTTATAAATGAACATTTTGGGTACACCGTAAAATTATCTAACGGAGTAATTTGTATACCAAGAAAAATCGCTGAAGATTATGAGGTACAAAAAGGAATTGTTACTAATGAAAGAATAAAAGAAATAGCTAAAACCTATACATATCAAGAGATATAATTTATTTTAAAAGTTCGTTAAATAGAAAACCATAACATTTTGTTGTGGTTTTCTATTTTTTAAGCTTATTTTAATGATTATTTTGTTAGTTAATCATCGCTCAAAATTAAAAACTAAAGTATCATTTAAAAAGTAAAGTATTCTATGTATGCTTTTACTTTATAATGTAGAAAATTGTTAGTTTATAAATAAAACTTATAGAGTAATGGTTTGAGAGAAAAAGAATCACGGTTTAAAATAATACCCGAAATTGTTAAATTTATTTGCCTTAAGTTTGTTTTTTGAAAAATAATTAATGGTTTTTGCTATAGCAGGGTTTTGTAAGCTGTGCCTAGAGTAAGCTAAACCTACTTCTCTATAATAACGAGGGCCTTTATACGGCCTAGTTTCAAAACCATACCAACCATCAATAAAATACTCAGGTAAAAAAGTTAAACCTAAACCCGCCATTAATAAAGTTAAAGTTTCAGTTTTTGTACTACAATTACCTACAGTATTAATAGTTTTATTAGCAAAATTTAGGATAGAAATACATTGTTTATGAGCTTCACAAGGAGGACAATGAATGAAGTTTTCATCTTTTAAATCTGCTACCAAATCAATTTCGTTTTTAGCTAATAATTTGTGTCCATTGGGAATACATAATAAATAATCTTCTTGCCATAGTGGTAAAAACAAATCTTCTTCTTTCTTCCATTCTTTAACTAATAAATTAATCTCATTATTTTCATTACAATGATTTACTGTCCAAAATACATTACTATTTAATTCATTAACCTTTTTTATAAATTGTAGTTTGTATTCTTGTGGTAAACTATCTGCAATACCAATTTTAACCTCATTTTTAAACGCACTTTTTGTAAATATGTTAGGTAAATCATTTAATTCATTTAAAATTCTTTTAGCTATGGGGTATAGGTAGTGTGCTTCGTTTGTAGGCTCGACACCTCGTTGATGTCTTTTAAATAAAGTACAATTCATTTTACTCTCAAATAATTTTATTCCGTTAGAAATATTAGGTTGAGAAACAAAACATTTATTGGCCGCACGTGTAAGGTTTTTTTCTTCATATACAGCAATAAAAAACTTTAATAAACGCTCTTCCATTATAATTATAAATTATGATTAAGATACAAAAATAGTATTTTGAGTAGTTTTTTTTGAAATGTACCTTTGTAAAAGCTAATAAAATAGTTAACTAGTAGTAAAGTTGAATTTAAATTAGTATAAAAAATAATTATAACAAAGGAATGATTTATGGAAGATAAAAAATTAGTAGTTATTACTGGAGCTAGTTCTGGTTTTGGGTTAGAAATGGCTAAAATGTTTGCAGAAGACGGATACCCTCTTTTATTATTAGCAAGAAGGGTAGAAAAGATGGAGGCTTTAAATTTACCTCATACCTTGTGTAAAAAAGTTGATGTAACTGATAAAACGGGATTAGAAAAAGCAATAAGAGCGGCTGAAGCTGTTTATGGAGAAACTGATTTATTGATAAATAATGCAGGGGTTATGTTATTAGGATCCATTGAAACACAAAATGCCAATGAATGGCAAAAAATGTTAGATGTTAATGTAATGGGAGTGATGCATGGTATGCAAACGGTAATACCAAGTATGAAGGCTCGTAAAGGTGGAACTATAATAAATTTGTCATCTATGGCAGGCTATCAAGCTTTTGAAAATCATGCAGCATATTGTGCTAGTAAGTTTGGTGTTCGTGGGTTAACACAAACAGCGAGATTAGAGTTATCTCCCTTTAACGTGCGAGTAATAACAATTGAACCTGGTGCGGTTAAAACAGAATTGCTCGAGCATACTACGGATGATACAATAATTAAAGGATATAATGAGTGGAAAGAGAGTGTAGGAGCTGTTAATATTACTGCTAAAGATGTTGCTAAGACTATAAAGTTTGCATATGAGTTACCACAATCTGTGTTGTTAAGAGAAATTGTTATTTGTGATACTATGCAAGATGCTTAGTCTTTTCTTTTAGGGTAACATTATTTTAGAATGAGATAATACAATATAATATGCAATAAAAAAACCACAACATTTTGTTGTGGTTTTTTTATATCTATGGTAAGTAAAGCTTTTATGATTTTAAGCTACCTGTCATATCTTCTGGTTTTACCCATTCGTCATACTGTTCTGGAGTTACGTATCCTAAACGTACTGCTTCTTCTTTTAAAGTAGTTCCGTTTGCGTGTGCTGTATTTGCAATCTCAGCAGCTTTGTAATATCCAATTTTAGTATTTAATGCCGTAACTAACATTAATGAGTTATTTAATAACTCAGTGATTCTTGTTTGGTTTGGTTCAATACCAGCAGCACAGTTTACATCAAACGATACACAAGCATCCCCAATTAATTGAGCCGATTGTAATACGTTAGCTGCCATCATAGGTTTAAAAACGTTTAATTCGTAGTGACCTTGAGTACCACCAACAGTTACCGCAACATCGTTACCCATTACTTGTGCACAAACCATAGTCATAGCTTCTGCCTGAGTTGGGTTTACTTTTCCTGGCATAATAGAAGATCCTGGTTCATTTGCAGGAATAATGATTTCTCCAATTCCTGAACGAGGTCCGGAAGCCATTAAACGAATATCATTTGCTATTTTATTTAATGAAACGGCTAATTGTTTTAGCGCTCCGTGAGTTTCAACTAATGCGTCATGAGCAGCTAAAGCTTCAAATTTATTTTCAGCAGTTATAAATGGTAATCCTGTAAACTCAGCAATGTATTTAGCAACTAACACATCGTAACCAGCAGGTGTATTTAATCCAGTTCCTACCGCTGTTCCACCCAACGCTAATTGTGCTAAATGTGCTAAGGTGTTTTTTAAAGCGTTTAACCCGAAGTTTAATTGAGCAACATATCCAGAAAACTCTTGACCTAAGGTTAGGGGAGTAGCATCCATTAAATGTGTACGCCCAATTTTCACCACATCTTTAAAAGCTTCAGCTTTTGTTTGTAAAGTATCACGCAATTGTTCAACACCAGGAATGGTTACTTCTACAATTTTTTTGTAGGCAGCAATGTGCATTCCAGTAGGAAAGGTATCGTTAGAAGATTGCGATTTGTTTACATCGTCGTTTGGTTGGATGGTTTTTTCACCTTCACCAATTACATTCCCAGCGATTTCGTGAGCACGGTTAGCAATAACTTCGTTTACATTCATGTTAGATTGTGTACCAGAACCTGTTTGCCAGATTACTAATGGGAATTGGTCGTCGTGCTTTCCAGCTAATATTTCATCACATACTTGTGCAATCAAATCACGTTTTTCAGTAGCTAATACACCTAACTCAGCGTTAGTGAAAGCAGCTGCTTTTTTTAAGTATGCAAATCCATATACAACTTCTAATGGCATAGAGGCAGCAGGACCAATTTTAAAATTGTTACGAGAACGCTCGGTTTGTGCTCCCCAATATTTATCAGCAGGAACTTCTACTTGTCCCATTGTATCTTTCTCAATTCTATATTTTGTCATTTGGAATGATTTAAAATGCTTAAAATTAATGATGTTCAAAATTACAAATTCTAATAGTTTTTAATAGTGATTTTTATCAGATTTTATTGGAGGAAAAGAAAAATAGTTATAATTTTGTGGCATAACAATTATTAATAAGAAACAAATGTTAGATTTTTCAGAATTTTCAGGATTGGTATTATTCATGTTTATTTTTACAGCTGGGTTTTGGTTGTTAATTTTCTTATTAACATTTGTAGTTCCTTATTGGATTGGTGGAACTATCTGGGAAAACATGAAGTTGAAAAGAGAAGCTAAAAAAGCTGCTGAAGAGGGTAAGTAAGCTTTTAATATGATATAATAAAAATGCTCGCAATTTTGCGAGCATTTTTTATTTATAAAGTTTTTACGATTTTAACTAAGTTGTTATAAAATCCAACTTAGTTAAAAATAACATAGAGAGTTAAAAATTTATAATAAAAAAATAGGAAGTGTTTTTAACTTCCTATTCTTCGTCTTGATTTAGTTTAGCCCCCAAAATCTTCGCCACCACCGTCAAATTCACGTTCTGGACGCTCTCTTTTTTTCTTTTGGTTAAAGCGATAGGTAAAGCTTAATGTTATTTGACGCTCACGCCATTGGAAAGAACCGTCGTTAATAGTGTTAAGTAATCCCTCATCATCATATAGAAAAGTAGTGCTTTCTCGCTTACGAGTGTTAAATAAATCGCTCACATTTAATACCAATGAAGCTTTTTCTTTAAACAAGTCTTTACTCAGGGCAAGGTTAGCAGAAAACATTCCTTTTCTATTATCTTGAGCTGTTGCTTGTGCTCCACGATACATTAAGCGTGTTTGCCATTGTAGTTTCCAAGGTAAGGTAATCCTTGAGTTAAAACGTGCAAACCAGCTACTTTCATTTACCTCGTCTAAAGGGGTTGTTACTTGGTCTCCATTAGCAGCGGTATATACGTATGTAAAAGCATCTGTATTAAATTTAAAGTAATTAAATGAAGCTGATAATCGTACCTTTTTAGTAGGATTATAGTTAGTTGTAAATTCAAACCCATAACGACTTTCATTGTTAAGGTTCACTGGTTGTCTAACTGTTACGTTAGTTGTTTCTCCTTCTATAACTCTTTGTTCTAAAATAGATACACCTTGCATAATATCGGTAGAGTATTGATAATATAAAGAAGCTCCTAAGTTTAGCTTACTTATACGTGTGTTATAGCCAAAGTCTACAGAATTAGTAAAGGTAGGATCTAAGTCAGGGTTTCCTCTAAATACATTGGTTGCAGAACTTCTGGTTTCAAATGGGTTTAGAAACCAATGACGTGGTCTACGTAACCTTCTACTATACCCTAATGAAATGTTATCACTATCATTGATTTCATACCCTAGGTTTACTGTTGGAAACCACTCTGTATAATTCTTTTCTTTAAACTGGTCGGTTGTAAACACTGTTAAATCAATATCAGTAACTTCTGCTCTTAAACCTAACAGGTATGAAAACTTATCAATTTTACTTCCAAACTGAGTATAGAACGCATAAATATTTTGTTTGAATTCAATTGCATTTGAAGGATCGTTCGGTAATGGATTTCCAAGGGCATCACGTACTCTAAAATCTGAATTTAAATCTTGTAAGGTGACTTTGTGTCCAGTTTCAAACTGACTTTTTTCTCCAATAGGTAGTACATAATCTATTTGAAAAAGGCGATCTTTAGAGGTTGTTGTTTGTCTATTTCGTTCAGAAAGGTTTCTGTCAACAAAAATATCGGCAGGCTCAAATTCATCACTTTCACCGTATTGTAAATCTATAATTAGTTTTTGTCCTTTATCATCAATATTATTTGTATAGTTTAAAGAGTATTGTATATCTGTATTTTCTTCTTTCTCGTTTTCTATTCTTACCTGTTCTTTCGTTATAACTCTATTACTATCAAAAAAAGTGGTGTTGTTGGTAGCCACATCATCGTCTTTAGAATCTCTATAAAAGAAAGTTCCGGTAATAGAACTTTTATCATTAATGTAGTATTCTAACCCTAAGGATCCGTTATAGTTATTACTCTTTCTATCAAAAACTCTATCTTCATCTCTATAACTAGTAATATCACCATCTTTGTTGAAGTTTGTGAAAAAACTATTAGAGTTACCAGGTCCGTTTCTGTAGGAATAAGCTAGGTTTGAAAAGAGATTAAACTTTTTTGTTCTATAATTGAGATTTGGAGAAATACTTACCATATCAGGATTTCCTAAAGTTAGGTTTACAGAGCCATTAAAACCTGTGATTTTTCCTTTCCTAAGAATAATATTTAAAATACCAGCTGTACCTTCAGCGTCGTAACGAGCAGAAGGAGAAGTGATAACTTCTACTTTTTCAATAGCGTCTGCAGGTAAATTTCTAAGAGCGTCTGTTCCTGTTAAGCCTACTAAAGCAGAAGGTTTACCGTCTATTAAAATACGAACATTTTCGTTACCGCGTAGACTAATGGCTCCTTCTGCGTCTACATTAACAGAAGGGACGTTATCTAAAACATCAGATGCATTTCCTCCTTTTACAGTCATATCTTTACCAACGTTGTATATTTTTTTATCTAAACGTATTTCTACTGTCGATTTTTCTGCTATTATTTCAATTTCATCTAATGTCTCGGCGTCTTCGGATAGTAATATATTTCCTAAGTTTTTATTTTGATTTAAATCATGATTTCCTAAACTTTTAGTTTTGAACCCTATAAATTCAACTTTTATATTGTACGTGCCAGATGAAGCATCGATTGAGAAGTTTCCGTTAACGTCTGTAACACCTCCAATAACTTGGTTTGTGTTGGTGTTTGTTAATACTAAAGTTGCATATTCTAAAGGTTGCTTAGAGTTTGTTTCTAAGACCTTACCCGTTAAAGTAATTTTAGAAGCAATACCTTTTGTAGTACGCTGAGCAACAGCTGTAAAACTAATAAGTAAAATAAAAAGTAGTGTAAGTTTTTTCATCATGTTAATTTATAAAGCTTGTTTGACAACAAATCTGCCTAAAAGTTTAATGGAGGTTAGTTAAAAGAATGTTAAATAGAATTATCTTATTTTCCTAAAGTATCCATAAATGCTTTTTTTATGATTTTTATCAAGTAGTTGTAGTTTTTTTTGTGTAGATAGAGATAGTTTTTTAAACTCTTTGTTGCTTATTATGAGTCTAAAAGAATTGGTATTAAAGGTTGTTTTCTCAAGTAACTTTTCGGTTGAAATACTTTTTATTTTTCCTTCTGAATAAAATTGACTAGAGTAGCTTTTTTCTTTAAAATGAAAGGTTTTATTGCCTACTAGTACATTGTTTTCTATTAAATATTTATCTGTAGGAGCAAAGTACCTTGTGTATTTTAAAATGCTAGCAGGAATGATTAAGATTAGTGATGTAATGGGAATAATTAATGCTAATTTTAAAAGTAGCTTTTTTTTCTTAAAGGTATGAAACCAATGAGTAATTAAAAGAGCTATTGGAACCATTGTAGGTAGAATATAAGGATGTATAAGACTTTTAGAAAAAGTAAAAAAGAGGGGAGTCCAAAATAACCAAAGAGTTAAAAAACAGACCCACTTATTTTGAAAGAGTATTTTGCGATTTTTCCATAGTTTGTACAATGTTATTTGAATCCATTTAAGAGCAAAGAATAATAAGAAAACCCATATAACTCCTATAGGTTGTGATTTTGGAAATCCATATTTATCTCCTGACCAACTTGAATCAAAAAAACGTTTAAAGTGCTCGCCGATAATAAAGTAATTTATAAAACCAGGAGAATTTATTTCAGCTAATATATACCAAGGTAGTGCAATAGCTAAAATAAGTAGTACCCCAGTTGTCAAATGAACTCTCTGTAGAAAGATTCTTGTTTTTTTATAAATAAGAATCCAAATAAAAATTGGAGGAATCGTAAGAATTAAAACGATAGGTCCTTTAGCTAATAAACCAAAGCCAAGACCAATAAATAAAAGGTATTTCCAATACCATTGTGCTTTATTTTGCATCGCTTCCCAAAAACTAAGCATAGTTAAAGTTATACAAAAAGCCAAAGCTGTATCAGTAGAAACAACACCAGCATGTAGTAAAAATTCTGGTGTAGTGAGTAATATAAATCCTGGAAGAAAAAAAGGATGTTGTACTCTTTTCGCATATTTACCTACTAAAAAAATCATAGCTATAGTTAATAGTAAATAAGGAAATCTGGCTGTAAATTCATTTACACCAAAAATATTAAAACTCAGAGCTGATAACCATGTAGATAGGGGAGGTTTTGCCCAAAAAGGGATTCCATAATCTATTTGGGGAGTAATCCAATTACCTGTTTCTGCCATAATACGGGCAATTTCAGCATAGCGTGCTTCCGTTTTATCCATTAATGGAAGTACAGAGTTAAGGTATCCTCTTAAAATTAATACCCCTATAACGGCATACCTAAAAAAAATGTGTTTATTTAAGTATTGTTTCATGTTGTATAACAAGTTGTTTGCGATTATTTTTATAAGTTTTACCAATGTTTCGTAAATCAATCCAGAGTTTAAAGAAGTAGCTTAATGGAATTTTTGAACTATCAGTATCATGCCAAGATTGTAAAGGAATTTCTTTAGCAAGAAGCTTTAATTGATTTCTTTCATAAATAGTTATTAATCGATGGAATAATTCGACGTCGAATAACCAACGAGAAATAAATTTATCTTGGAAAAGAAGAAAGCTTAGTGATTGTTTAAAGACTTTGCAACCGCACTGTGTATCGTATACTTTTAATTGGAGTTGTTTAGAGATAAGGGTAGCAATAGTTCTACCAATTAAAAAACGATATAATTTTCTTTGAATGGTGCTGTCTAATTTTGCAATACGAGATCCAAAAGCAAAATAAGTTGTTTCAGAAATGTTTTTACTAATATGAACACACTCTTCTAATGAGGTTGATAAATCAGCATCTAAATAAGCAATCTTTTCAGTATGAAATTTATTTACACATTGTAAAACACCAGTTCTAATAGCTTCTGCCTTTCCTAAGTTTTTAGGTTGATTCATTAAAAATACTTGAGAAGGAGTATAACTTTTGATTTTTTCTAAAACTTGATTTGTAGTGTCTGTAGAACCGTCGTTGACAAAGTATATAAGAACATTCTTGTGGTTTTGTAGGAAATTTGTATAAGAATTGACCTTAAGTCGTTTGGCTTCATTGTAACAGGGAATTACAATAACTAAATTAAAATTTGTATTCATGTTTAATAATTTAAGTAATAATGTTACATAGATTTAGATTTTTAGAAATATGATTTTTATCCTCAAAAATTTATATAGTAGCTATTACTTTATTGACACCTTTAAAGGATTTAATATCCCGAAGTATGCTTAGAAAATTAAGAGCTTTTTATCATGAGAGATTTGTAAACTCGCTTGTAGGTAGTTTACTAAAAATGAATTTTGGTTCAAAAGTATATAGAGAAACTATTGTTTGAAAATAGTATAAGTACAGAATACGTTTTATAGACGTATTTCGTGTTTTTTTAGACGTTAAGCTGTTTGTTTTTATTGTCTTATGTTCTTATTCTTAAAAAGAAAAAATCGTTCAAAATAAGCTTTATGAACGATTGTAAACTTTGTTTGTTCTTTTAAAGTAGGAGAATTATCTTAGTTAGAAGTTTGTATGTTTAATAGTTTTTTGTATTGACTGGGAGTTATACCTTTTAGTTTTTTGAAAATAGTATTAAAAGATGATTTTGAACTAAACCCAACTTCATAAGCAATTGCTAAAAGTGTATAGTTTTTATATGAATCTTTTTTTAGACAAGTTATAAATTCTTCTACACGATTTTTATTCAAAAAATCTTGAAATCCAGTTTTCATATGAATGTTTAAAACTTCAGAAATTTGCTGTCTTGGAACTCCTAATTCTTTAGCTACTTCATCAACTGTTATTTTTTGATATTTAAACCATTTTTCTTCTACAATTAAACGGTGTAAAGCAGCTTTTAAATGTGTTATAGAAGTATTATTTAGATTAGTAGACTTATAACTATTACTTTGATGTTTTGGCAGTATTGATTTTGGAGTAATAATTAACTTGTATAGTACAAAATAAAACAAAAATATAATAATGAGTATTGTACCATAACTATCTAAGAAGTAAGGAGCGTCATGAGATTTGGTAAGTAGAAAGTTAAATTCACTTATTATAAAGATAAAACTAAAGGGGATAATAAAAAAAAGGAGCCATTTTTCTTTATTATTTTTTATAATGTCATATATAGTATAAATAAGGATCCCTATAAAAATAAATTCTATAACCTCTTCAAGAATTATGAAGATTAAGTTGTTAGAAAGAGCAGAAAATTCTTCAGAAAAATGAATAAGAATGTTTAATAAATATGGGGTAAAAAATAAAAAAACTTTTTTGTCAACTTTCTTTTTGTCTGATTTATGATAATGAACAAATAAGAAGAAAGTTGTAATAATAAGAGGCTCATGAAAGAAAAACCAATTAGAGTTTTCAGTAAACAAATTATAATTATCATCACCAATTGTAAATAGAAGTGCCGAAACAACAAAACTAAATAACAACCAAAAATTAACTTTGTTGTATTCTTTTTTTCTTTGAAATAAAATAAAAAGTAAAAACATTCCTTGTAATAAAGCTGCTATCTGAATGGTTTTAAGCATTTGTATTCTTTAGTATTTGTAATATTTATAAAAGCCAAATTAGTAATAATATTTTTTGTTCTATACATAAAAAATCCCAAAACAATATGTTTTGGGATTTTTTTATAAGGTTAAGTGTCTCTATTTTTTATTTTTAGCCCGTTGCTGTGCAGCTTGTTGTTCTTGAGCTTGTTTCATGGCGGCATCTAAACGCTCACGGAATTTACTCTTTTTAACAGGTTTCTTTTTGTTCTCTTCAATTTTAGCATGAATCTTAGCTTCATCAATAACATAGTTCTTAATAACAAACATGATTATGATGGTTAATAAGTTTGAGATAAAGTAGTATAAACTTAATCCACTAGCATAGTTATTAAAGAAGAATAACATCATAATAGGAGAGAAGTAAATCATCCATTTCATCATCTTACTCATGTCAGGCATTCCTTCTTGAGTAGGAGCTTGCATATTAGCTTGCTGGCTTTGATTCATTTTCATGTAAAAGAAAATGGCTACAGAAGCTAAAATTGGAAATAAACTTACGTGGTCTCCATAGAAAGGAATTTTAAATGGTAATTTAAAAATAGTATCATATGAAGATAAGTCATTAGCCCATAAGAAACCTTCTTGTCTAAAATCAATATTGGTAGGGAAAAACTTGAATAAAGCAAAGAACACAGGCATTTGCATTAATGCGGGTATACAACCAGACATCATGCTCACTCCTGCTTTTCGCTGTACAGCCATAATTTCTTGCTGACGCTTCATAGCGTTTTCTTTCCCAGGATACTTTTTGTTGATTTCTTCCATTTCTGGACGAATCACTTTCATTTTAGCACTTGATAGGTACGATTTGTATAATACAGGAGACATTATAATACGTACTACGATTGTCATTAAAATGATAATTAATCCGTAGTTACCAATAAATCCTTTTAACATATTAAATACAGGGTAGAATATAGTACGGTTTAAGAAACCAAAAATTCCCCAACCTAAATCAGCAATTTCGTCTAAGCTAGTCCCTTTATAAGATTTTAATAAATTATAATCTGTAGGCCCGTAAAACCATTGCATATTATAATTTAATTCTCCATTTGTTAAAGCTAATGGAGTTTTTAATCCGTAAGTTTTAGTGTACACACTATCTTTATCTTCACCTGCAAAATCAACAGATTTCAAAGTGGCATTACTAAACGGTGTATCAGATGTTAAAATAGAAGAAAAGAAGTGTTGTTTATAAGCAACCCAATCAATATCACTCACAACATCATCATCGTTCATTTGTAAGTAATCTACTTCATCGTCGGCTTTATAATAGTAGTAAGAGTACATGTTTTCGGTTTTCAAACTCTTTTCGTGTCTAAAACCTTTTAAACTCCAATCTAAATTTATTTCTTGAGAACTATTAATTGTATTACTCAACCCTTGTGAACGAACGGCAAAACCTACACGGTAATCACCTTTTTTCATTTCGTAGCGGTATTCTAAAAACTTAGATTCAGAAACCTTTAACTTCATAGAAAGTACTTGCGTATCTCCATTTTTGGTTAGAGTAGGAGTAAATAGTAAATCTTTAGTATTTAAAATTCGGTTATCAGTAGTTCCGAAGTTGATATTGAAAGAAGCATTATTATCTTTAACCAAGTATAGAGGTAAAGAATCGTATGTTTTGTAGTTTTTAACTAAAGCTTCGATGATTTGCCCCCCTTTGTTATCAATAGTTAACTTAACAACGTCATTTTCTAATGTTGTGTTTCCTTTTTGGCTTTTTGAAGCTCCGTATGCAAAAGCACCAAACTTATTTCGTAAAGCAATTTGCTGTAACGAGTCGTTTACAATTACATTATCAGTTAAATTGTTTTCAGTGTTAGTAGCATTAGTAGTTTGCTCTGTCTGGGTAGTAGCTTCAGGAGTTTCTTCTGGCTTTTGAGTATTCATCCACCAAAGCATAATTCCTCCTAATAAAAGCATTCCTATGAAGGAATTTAAATCAAATTTTTTTTGTTCCATTGATATATGTTAAAATGTCAACTTGTCATTTAAAGTTTTTCTTAAAAGCTGAAAAACCCGACAAAGGTAGTAAAACCCTATAGTTTTTTTGAGGTTTTACGGTGAATAATTTTGTTAGTAATGGTAGTTCAAACAGTATTCCAATTTTTATAAACAATAAAAAATCCTGTAAACTTAATTACAGGATTTTAAAATTTATTTCTTTGATTGTTTTAAAGCCGCTTTAATAAAGCTAACAAACAATGGATGCGGATTCAACACCGTACTCTTGTATTCTGGGTGATATTGAACTCCAACAAACCAAGGGTGAGAGTCAATCTCAACAATTTCTACTAACCCTGTTTTAGGGTTAACACCTGCTGTTTTCATACCAGCATTTTCTAATCGTTCTTTGTAGTCGTTATTGTATTCGTATCTATGACGATGGCGCTCACTAATTAATTCTTCTTTGTAAGCTTGAAAAACCTTAGAATCTTGTGTTAATTGACAGTCCCAAGCTCCTAAACGCATAGTACCACCTTTTTCAGTAACATCTTTTTGCTCTTCCATTAAATTAATTACTGGGTGTGCTACATCAGGATTCATTTCTGTGGAGTTAGCGTCTTTTAAATTTAACACGTTACGAGCA
This sequence comes from Tenacibaculum sp. XPcli2-G, assembly GCF_024124505.1. Lineage (NCBI taxonomy): Bacteria > Pseudomonadati > Bacteroidota > Flavobacteriia > Flavobacteriales > Flavobacteriaceae > Tenacibaculum > Tenacibaculum sp. XPcli2-G. The sequence continues at coordinate 572,372 of NZ_JAMXSH010000003.1, read as the reverse complement.
AACTCAATAACAGCCATTTGCATACCTAAACAAATCCCTAAGAAAGGTATATTGTTTTCACGTACATATTGTACTGCTGCTATTTTACCTTCAATTCCTCTATCACCAAATCCAGGAGCAACTAGTACACCGTTTAAACCTTCTAGTTGTTTAGCAGCGTTTTCAGGTGTTAACTCTTCAGAATGAATCCAACGAACGTTAACCTTTGTTTTATTAGTAGTTGCAGCTCCTGCATGAATAAACGCTTCTGTAATTGATTTATACGAATCGTGTAATTCAACATATTTTCCAACCAAACCAATTTCAATACTAGAGGTAGGGTTTTTATGACGCTCTAAAAACTTATTCCAAGTTTTTAAGTTAGGCTGTTTACGTGTAGATAGGTTTAATTTATCTAAAACAACATAATCTAACCCTTCTTTAAACATAAGGTTAGGAACATCGTAGATAGTTTCAGCATCTAATGACTGTATTACATTTTGTTTTTTAACATTACAAAATAATGCTAATTTGCGTTTAATATCATCAGAAATTTCGTGTTCCGAACGGCATACTAATATGTCAGGACTCACACCACTTTGCATTAATGTTTTTACAGAATGTTGTGTAGGTTTTGTTTTTAATTCACCAGCGGCTGCTAAGTAAGGTACTAGGGTTAGGTGTATAACAATTGCATTATCTTCTCCTAAATCCCATTGTAATTGACGAACAGCTTCTATATATGGTAAAGATTCAATATCACCAACCGTTCCTCCAATTTCAGTTATAACAATATCATAATCGCCAGTATTTCCTAAAATTTGAACTCTGCTTTTAATTTCATCAGTAATATGAGGAATAACCTGAACGGTTTTTCCTAAAAACTCTCCCTTACGCTCTTTGTCTATTACAGATTGATATATTCTACCTGTAGTTACATTGTTAGCTTGTGAAGTAGGAATGTTTAAGTAACGTTCGTAGTGTCCTAAATCTAAGTCGGTTTCAGCTCCATCATCAGTTACATAACATTCTCCATGTTCGTATGGGTTTAATGTTCCTGGATCTATATTAATATATGGATCTAACTTCTGAATGGTTACAGAGTATCCTCTTTCTTGTAATAATTTGGCTAGAGAAGCGGCAATAATTCCTTTCCCTAGTGATGAAGTTACGCCTCCGGTTACAAAAACGTATTTTGTGTTGTTCATGGTACTGTTAGGTTTGCGCAAAAGTAAGAAGTCTGGCAATTAGAACAAATAAAAAAGATAAAAAACGTGCAGAAAAATTATGTATGTTTGTCAAACAAACTTTTTTTGAAAAAAAATAAAATAAGGGTTTGTCAGACTGAAAAACTGTTGTATATTTGCCCACGCTTTTAGCAGACGGAATTTCACAAAAGCAAAACATTTTTAAAGAAGATATTTAAGATATACTGTAATGAGTAAAAGAACGTACCAACCATCGAAAAGAAAAAGAAGAAACAAACACGGTTTCCGCGAAAGAATGGCTTCTGCTAATGGACGTAAAGTATTAGCTAGAAGAAGAGCAAAAGGAAGAAAAAAGTTGTCTGTTTCATCTGAATCTAGACCAAAGAAATAATGATTAACTATTGTTAATATTTTAAAGGCGTTACTATTAAGTATCGCCTTTTTTTATAACCAAACAATTTTTATTTTTACAACACAACACAACACAGACTAAAATGCCTAAAAGACAAGACCTTAAATCGATTTTAATTATTGGATCAGGACCAATTGTTATTGGTCAAGCATGTGAATTTGATTATTCAGGATCTCAAGCGTTAAGATCTTTGAGAGAAGATGGAATTGAAACCATCTTAATTAATTCTAACCCTGCAACAATTATGACAGATCCTTCGATGGCTGACCATGTATACTTGTTGCCACTTAACACAAAGTCTATTGTTCAAATTTTAAAAGAACACCCACAAATTGATGCTGTTCTACCAACAATGGGAGGGCAAACAGCACTAAACCTTTGTATTGAAGCTGATGAAAAAGGAATTTGGGAAGATTTTGATGTTGAAATTATAGGAGTAGATATTGACGCTATTAATATTACAGAGGATAGAGATAAGTTTCGCTTATTAATGGAAGAAATAGGTGTGCCTATGGCTCCTCAAGCTACTGCAACATCATTCTTAAAAGGAAAAGAAATAGCACAAGAATTCGGATTTCCATTATGTATTAGAGCGTCGTTTACTCTAGGAGGAGCGGGAGCATCTATCGTATATGATGAGAAAGAGTTTGAAGAATCATTATCTAGAGGATTAGAAATTTCTCCGATTCACGAAGTAATGATTGATAAAGCAATGATGGGATGGAAAGAATACGAGTTAGAATTATTACGTGATGATAATGATAATGTTGTAATTATCTGTTCTATTGAAAACATGGATCCAATGGGAATCCACACAGGAGATTCTATTACAGTAGCTCCAGCCATGACGTTATCGGACAAAACGTTCCAAAAAATGCGTGACATGGCAATTAAAATGATGCGCTCTATTGGTGAGTTTGCAGGAGGATGTAACGTTCAGTTTGCGGTTTCACCAGATGAGAAAGAAGATATTATTGCAATTGAGATTAATCCACGTGTATCTCGTTCATCAGCATTAGCATCAAAAGCAACTGGATACCCAATTGCAAAGATTGCTGCTAAATTAGCAACAGGTTATACATTAGATGAGTTAGATAACCAAATTACTAAGTCTACTTCAGCTTTATTTGAACCAACATTAGACTATGTAATTGTAAAAATACCTCGTTGGAACTTTGATAAGTTTGAAGGTTCTGATAGAACTTTAGGTTTACAAATGAAAGCGGTTGGTGAAGTAATGGGGATCGGACGTTCGTTCCAAGAAGCATTACACAAAGCAACGCAATCGTTAGAAATTAAACGTAACGGAATTGGAGCTGATGGTAAAAGTTATACAGATTATAACCAAATTAAAGACAAGTTAAAATATGCTTCTTGGGATCGTGTATTTGCTATCTATGACGCTATTCAAATAGGAATGCCGCTGAGTAAAATCCATGAAATCACTAAGATTGATATGTGGTATTTACGTCAATATGAAGAGTTGTATATGTTAGAAAAAGAAATTTCTACCTATACTATTGATACCCTTGACAGAGAGCTTTTACTAGAAGCTAAACAAAAAGGATATGGAGATCGTCAAATCGCTCACATGTTAGGATGTTTAGAAAGTGAAGTGTATAAAAAGCGTGAAGAATTAAAAATAAAGCGTGTATACAAGTTGGTAGATACTTGTGCTGCAGAGTTTAAAGCACAAACTCCTTACTATTATTCAACATTTGAAAGTGAAATTGAAACTGCTAAAGGTGAAGTTTCTGTGTCAAATGAAAGTGTGGTGTCCGATAAGAAAAAAGTAATAGTATTAGGTTCTGGACCAAACAGAATAGGTCAGGGAATCGAGTTTGATTACTGTTGTGTTCATGGGGTTTATGCTGCAAAAGAATGTGGTTACGAAACCATAATGATTAACTGTAATCCTGAAACTGTTTCTACTGATTTTGATACGGCAGATAAATTATACTTTGAGCCAGTTTTTTGGGAACATATCTACGATATAATCAAGCATGAAAAGCCAGAAGGAGTTATTGTTCAATTAGGTGGACAAACAGCTTTAAAGTTAGCAGAGAAACTAGAGCGTTACGGGATTCCAATTTTAGGAACAAGCTATAAAGCATTAGATTTAGCTGAAGATAGAGGAAGTTTTTCAACTTTATTAAAAGAAAATAACATTCCTTATCCAGAATTTGGAGTTGCAGAAAATGCAGATGAAGCTTTAGCTTTAGCTGACGAGTTAGACTTTCCAATTTTAGTACGTCCATCATATGTACTTGGAGGGCAAGGAATGAAGATAGTGATTAATAAAGAAGAGTTATTAGAGCATGTAGTAGATTTATTACGAAAAATTCCTAATAACAAATTATTATTAGATCATTACTTAGAAGGAGCAATTGAAGCAGAAGCAGATGCGATTTGTGATGGTGAAAATGTATATATCATAGGAATTATGGAGCATATTGAGCCTTGTGGAATTCACTCAGGAGATTCAAATGCAACTTTACCAGCGTTCAACTTAGGGGAATTAGTATTAGAGCAAATTAGAGAGTACACTAAAACAATTGCTTTAGCACTTGATACTGTTGGGTTGATTAACATTCAGTTTGCGATTAAAGATGATAAAGTATATATTATTGAAGCAAATCCACGTGCTTCTCGTACAGTTCCATTTATAGCAAAAGCTTATAAAGAACCTTATGTAAACTATGCTACAAAGGTAATGTTAGGAGAGAAGAAAGTAACTGATTTTGAATTCAATCCTCAGTTAGAAGGTTTTGCAATTAAACAACCAGTATTCTCTTTTAACAAGTTCCCAAATGTAAATAAGAACTTAGGACCTGAGATGAAATCAACAGGAGAAAGTATTTTATTTATAGATTCGCTTAGAGATGATGCCTTTTACGATTTATATGCAAGACGTAAAATGTATTTAAGTAAATAAAAGCATTTTAGAATAATAATATAGAAAATCCGAAGTAAATATGCTTCGGATTTTTATATTTTATATAGGACAATATTAAACTTATTTACTTTCTAAGTATAATTTCTTACTGTATATTTGTTATTTAAAACAAATCTAAATAAAATGAACAGAATAGGATTAATTTATGGTTCTGATACAGGAATGACTGAAGAAATTGTAAGTTCAATAGTTGATGATTGGCAGGCATCTGAAATAGAAGTTATTGAAGTTTCTAACATGAAGAAGGAAGATTATAATCGGTTTGATAAATTTATTTTAGGTTTATCAACTTGGTACGATGGCGATTTACAAAGCGATTGGGAGACCTATTATGAAAATGAGTTTCAAACTATTGATTTTACAGGAAAGAAAGTGGCTATTTTTGGATTAGGAGATCAATATGGTTATGGTGAATATTTTATTGATGGTGTAGGAATTTTAGCTAAAAATGTGGTTAAAAATGGAGGCGAACTTATTGGAAAATGGTCGTGCAAGGAGTATGATTTTGAAGAGTCAAAAGCTCAAATAGAAGAAGATAAAGACTGTTTTTATGGTTTAGCTCTTGACGAGGATAATGAACCTGAAAAAACACCAGATAGATTAGCGAATTGGCTTAATCAAATAGAAAAAGAGTTTGACTTGTAAGCTTTCTTTTTGTGTTTAAATTTTATTTTAAATCAATCTTAACATTATAATTTTTTAATTCTTCAATGTAGTTTTGAGCAGTAAAATTATTATTATCAAATTTTTCTTGTCTATTTTTTTTCATTTTAATTCTATGGATGGCTTCTAAAAATCGACGCATTTCATTGTCATCATTAATAATAATTCCTGGTACTTCAGCATTATCACCATTGTCTTTTTTTGCTACCATTGTAAAATAAGAAGAATTACAATGTTTGGTCTTTCCAGTTTGTATATTTTGTGCTTCTACGCGTATACCAACTACCATCGAAGTTTTACCTACATAGTTAATAGACGCTTTCATGGTAACTAATTCGCCTACTTCAATAGGGTTTATAAAGTTAACGGTATCTACAGATGCTGTTACGCAATAGGTACCTGAATGTTTAGAGGCGCATGCAAAAGCAATCTGATCCATTAGCTTTAAAATATATCCACCGTGAATTTTGCCACTAAAATTGGCGTGAGAAGGAAGCATTAATTCAGAAATAGTAATGCGAGTATCTTCTATGTTTCTGTAAATATTATTGATCATTATCTTTTTTTATTCCTCTAAAGTGAGGAGATTGTTCTTCTTCAACATGGGTTATAAAATACTTTGTGTCACCTAACCAAAAGAAAGTTCCAAAACGTTCTTTGTAAGTAACTTTTACATAACGACCTTGATATTCTTGAAGTTTTTTTATGACTTCCTTTTGATTGTCCTCTACAGAAAAGGCAAAAATTTGCGCTCCAGAAATACCTTGGCTAATTTCACCCTCCCATGTTTTTACTACCACACCTTTGTAGCTAATTTTAATAAGTTCACCAGAGCGAACCCCTTCACTATAAGGAACAAAATAAATAAAAGCATAGTATAGTGCTGCTATAAGAGCAATACCAATTAAAATTAATCCTAAAATTTTTTTCATAGTAAGATATTGAAGAATGTATAATAACAAAAGTAAGGTTTATATTTTGACTTGTAAAATGAATTGAAAGTGGTAAGTTTGTGTTGCTTCAAAAAATGATTAATATGAACTATATTTTATTTGATGGTGATGTACGTACAGCTCTACTACCATTTACATATACACGACCAGTAGCTGATATTAGAGTAGGTATTTTAACTATTAGAGAAAAGTGGGAAAAATATTTAGGCTTAACAACAACTACCGTAACAGAGGAGTATTTAGAGGAAAAATATCCTATGGTTGAAATGGAAGAAAATGTATTATTAAATGCCTCTTTCTTGCCAACTAAACCTTTGGTTGAAATGGTTAAAAACCTACAAAACAATCAAGCTATTTTTAAAGGTGAAGATGTTATTGCTTTTTATACGACAGATACTCAGGAAGAAGTAGATTTTTCTTCTTATGAACATATAGAGTTTGAAGATGATATAATTCAAATAAAAAATACTTGGGATATTTTTTCGTTAAATGACAAAGCAATTAGAGCTGACTTTGATTTAATAACTGAAGGTAGAAAATCGGAACCAATTCCAGAAACTGTTAATTGTGTTAATAGAAACGATATTTTTGTTGAGAAAGGAGCTAAACTAACTTTTGCAACGTTAAACGCTTCAACTGGACCAATTTATATTGGTAAAAAAGCTGAAATAATGGAAGGTGTAGTTGTACGAGGTGCTTTAGCTATGTGTGAAAACTCAGTATTAAAATTGGGAGCTAAAATTTATGGAGCTACTACTTTAGGACCTTATTGTAAAGTAGGAGGAGAGGTGAACAATTCAGTACTATTTGGGTATTCAAATAAAGGACACGATGGATTTTTAGGAAACTCAGTATTAGGAGAATGGTGTAATATTGGAGCTGATAGTAATAATTCTAACCTTAAAAATAATTATGCAGAAGTTAAGTTGTGGAATTATGAAACAGGACGTTTCGCTAAAACTGGATTACAATTCTGTGGTTTGATGATGGGAGATCATTCAAAATGTGGAATTAACACAATGTTTAATACAGGAACAGTTGTTGGTGTTTCTGCGAATATTTTTGGAAGTGGATTTCCAAGAAATTTTGTTCCTTCATTTAGTTGGGGAGGAGCATCAGGTTTTACTGAATACAAAACAAATAAAGTCTTTGAAGTTGCAGATGTGGTAATGAAAAGACGAGGTATTGAGTTTGATGAGAGAGAAAAACAAATTCTAGAACACGTTTTTGAAGAAACAAAACAATACAGAAATTATTAAACCAAAAGGAAGGACTTTACAAAATGTAAAGTCTTTTTTTATTAAAAATTAACTCTAAAAACAAAGTTAGGTGTAATTCCTAGAGATATTTTGTTAACCTCTTTTAACTTATATTCAATTTCATTATCAGAATTTCTAATTGGAATAGCATTATAAGTTCTACTTAAAATATTTTTGTTATTAAAAAGATTAAGTAAAGAGAAGCCCAATTTACCTTTCCAGTTTTTAGAAAAATTAAAAGAATACGTCATAGATGCATCCAATCTAGTATAATTAGGAAGTCGAAGCCCATTTATATTGTCTGAATCTATAATAATACGAGGAATTCCTTCATCATCTGTATAAAATCTTTTAACGGCAGTATAGGGATTTCCTGTTCTAAATATCCATCCAAGAGAGAACTCATAGCTGTTTAATTTGTAAGCATGAGACCAAGAAAGATAATTAGTTATATCATGATTTGCAGGAAAAAACTTATTTTCTAAGTCTAAAAATTTAAATTTATTTTTTGTATATGAATAATTAACCCAAGTTCTATAATTATTAAATTTTTTATTTATAAGTAAATCAATACCATGTATTTTACCTTTACCATTAGAAAAGTCATTGGTTTGGTCGTTATAACCACTTGTTTGAGACGTCATACCACTAACTTTTTTATAGTAAGGTTCAATATCAATTTTCCAATTATTTTTATTAAAAAGTATTCCCGCTGAAACCTGTAAGCTTTTTTGTAGAGGAATATTATCATCATTTACTTGAGCCCATATCTGATTTTCTAAATCAAAACCTAATCTGGAAGTTTGAAACTCTATAATTTGACTCAATGTTTGGTGTTTTTGTTCAAAAGAAGCTTTAAAACTTAAGCTTGATGTAAGTTTTTTCTCCAAATATAATCTAGGTTCAAAAACAAATTTATCGATTTTTGAAAAGTAATTCAATCGTATGCCAGAATTTATATTCCAGTTATTGTTATCATATATATATTCCGTAAAAATTGAATGTGTATTGTTTGTAACTTTATCTTTTTGTATCGAAGAGTTCCTATTTCCTTCTAAGTCTATGAGATATTTTAATTCGTAAGCAGCTTTCGTAGATGTAAAATCATAACCCCAAAATAAATCTGTTTTATCGTTAAAAGAATAATTCATATTGTAGGAAAGCCCAAAATCAGTTAAAGAATTATTTTTAGTTGATAATAAAATTAAATAATCATCTATATAGTTATAGTTTCCTTTATATTTTAATTTAAAGTTAGAAAAATAACTTTTTATATTATGAGTCTTTTTTTCCGAAGATTGTTTATTCCAATTTACACTTACACCTGTATTATGGATATCTAACTCATCATTATATTTGTCTTTATACCTAGGAATTACAAAATTGTTAAGCATTTGATTATTTGTGTATAAGAAACTAATGTTTAAAGATTCGTCTTTACTAGGGGTGTATATAAATTTTGTGGTATAATCTGAAAAATTAAATTTATTATCTCTACTAAATTTAATGTTTTTATCTATTATTTGACTTTCTTGATTATCATCAAATGTTTGAAAAACACGCATAGACAATTTATCAAAGGTGAAAGTTTTTAAAACATCAGAAAAAGACCTTCTTGCAGAAATAGAAAAAGCAGTTTTTTTTGAAAAAGGAATAGTAAGAAGTGCATCAGCATGCGTCATGTTCAATCCGAAACTTCCAGTTATTTTGTACGGTATTTTATTTGTAGTTTTAATATCTATTACACCAGATACTCTATTACCATACCTAGCTCCTGTACCGCTTTTAGAAAGATTAATCTCTTTCGTAGTATAAGGGTTAAATGCTGAAATCATTCCAAAGAAATGACCAGAATAGTACATTTTTATACCGTCCCATAAAACTAAGTTTTGATTGGGAGTTCCACCCCTTATATATATTCCTGCAGCTGTTTCATTAGGACTTTGAACACCAGGAATAATTTTTAAACTTTCTAGTATATCTGGTTCAGTTAAACCAGGTAAAACACCTAATTGTTTTGGAATAATAGATATAGTTCCATTTCTTTTTTTATTAATACCAGAAGTAATATAATTAGTTACAAGAACTTCTTTTAAAAGATTATATTCATTTGATTTAAATGTTGAATTTATTGTTATATAATAATACCGCTCATTAATTTTATTAAAAATTAATGATGTTTGACGTTGAATTTCATTGATAAGATAAACAAGTTCACATTTCTTTTTTTTAAAAGAAATATTTTTATCATTAATGACTTCTGTACTAAAAGAAAATTTTACTTTAAAAAGAGCTTCTGTTTCTTTTAAAACGTTTAATAAAGGAGCATCAATAAAAGAAATGTCTACCTTTTCCTGAGAAAAAATAGACATAGTTAAGCATAAAAAAAGTATACTTAATTTTATCTTCATTTATTAATACGTCAATATAACTGAACTATTTTCTGCTAATTTATAAGAAATTTTCATAGGAGCAAAAACAGTTTGTAACGCTACATCAACATTTTTATGTGTAAAAGTACCTGTAAAACGTTTAGAAGTGTCAACGTTAGAAGTATCGAACTTTAACTTAAATTGATTTTCTAAAGCTTTTATAACTTGATGTAAAGGAGTATTATTAAAAGAGCTTTCTCCTTCTATCCAAGAGGGAACAGAGCCTACAAATTCCCAATTTTCACCAGAGTTATTATAATTTCTATAAGCTTTCCCTTTAGTTAGTATAATTTCTTCTTTACTTTTTGACGTAACTTTAACTTTACCTTCGTAACATTCAATTTCAAAATAATTTTTTGATGTATTTACTGTAAACTTTGTTCCTAGTACAGTTACATTACCTTCATTAGATTTTACAGTAAAAGACTTTCCTTTTTCGACTTCAAAATAAGCTTTTCCTGTCAAAAAAAGCTCTCTTTTATTATTCCAATTTTGTTTATCATAGCTAATTTCAGACTTAGGTGATAAATATGCTATAGAATTATCAGGTAATGTAATAGTTAATTGCTCTCCGTATTTTGTAGAAAAATCAACAGTATTATTATTAAAGTACAAGAAGCTAATTAATAATATAACAGAAGCAACCGCCCCATACATCCATTTAGGAACTAATTGCACTACTTTTTTATTAGCTTTAGATTGTTTGATGTCTGTTTTGAGTTTATTAAAAGCCTCTTCCTTATCATAAAAAGGTGTTTTTAAATTTTGAGAAGCATCATCAATAGCTTTAAATTGATGATAAACATCTGTTTTTTGAAACTCTTTTAATTCTTCCGCTGTTAGCTCATTGGCTATCCATCTTGCTAAAAAGGTTTCTTCTTTATAATTTATATTCATTTTCTAATCTATTCGTGCTATTTGTATTAAAAACAAGTAAAAGATTAATTACCCTACCTAATTAATACAAATATTACTTTTGTTACACTTTACCTATTTGTTCTTTTAAAGTAAGTAATGCTTTACTCATTCTTTTTTCTACAGCTTTTACAGAAACCCCAACAATATCTGCAATTTCAACATACTTTTTCTTATCTATTCTACTAAGCAAAAAAACTTCTCGTTGTTTTTCAGGCAAGTTGGCTATTGCTTTTTTAAGCTTAGTATGAAATTCTTCTTCTTCTAAAATAAAATGAGGAGTTTCATTAGTTTTACCAGAAGAAACATTTTTCTTTTGATGTTCCAAAACAACTTTTTTGTGAGCAACATCGTTTAAAAAATGATTGTTGGCTACTGTATATAGATAAGATTTAGCTTTTTCGAAAACAACTTTAGCACAATTATTCCATAGTTTTATATACGCTTCTTGTACGATATCTTCAGCTTGCTGGAGGTCACCGCATTTGTAATATATATAATTTCTCAATGTTTGCGAATGTTGGTTAAAAACTTCTTCAAAATTTTTTTGCTCACAAACAGATTTTAATGGGTCTTTATTCATTTAAATCAAGTTCCTAATCGGTGACAAATGTATGAAAATGTAACTAAGAGGTTAAAAAATTATCAATATAACTTATAAATTGGTAATTTCTTATGAGCTTTTTCATAATGAGGTGTTTTTTTATAAACCCAATATAATTGTGTTTGCGCATTTTTTGCAAAATCTTCTTCTGTTTTTACTTTTTGAAGAAACTCTTGTTTTAATGAGGGATTGTTATTTAAAAACTCTTCAGCAATATCTTCAAAAACGTAAGAAGAGTATCCCTCTTTTTGTTGTAAAATAGTATCAAAGAAATTCCAGTTGAAGAAAGAATCAATAGCTTCAGCTTCCAAGGTCTCTATTATATAACGTATTCCTGTTTGGTTTGTAGGAATATAAATATCTCCATTATTAAATTTAACTTGCAGACCTCTTGTTTGGGTAACTTCAGTATTGTAGTGTAAATAATGACCTTCGTATGCCGTTTTTCGAGTTTCAAATTCTTTGATGTGCTGAACTTCTACAGTTAATAAGGTGTCTTTTTCAAAACGAGTAAATTCAATTTTATTATTTTCTAATCGTTCTACAACGTCATGCCAACCTTGTTCTAATATATAGGCCTTGGGTATGGCGATTTCTTTGGTAGGAACAAAGTAGTTATAATAAGAAACTTTTTTATTGTAAGGTTTTGTTCTATCATAAAACAAACGTTTTCCATTGGTAACTTTACTGTCTATAAAAGTTCCTTCGTATCCTTTAAAATGAAGAGCAGTAGGATTATTCTTATCAACTGTAAATAGAATAGGATATGTTTTTTTGTTTATTATTTCTTCAACAGCATTTTTTCGTAAATCTTTTATTTTGTTACTGTTTTCTTTAGAAAAATCTAAAGCAGAAAACAACAATTCATAGGTTTGTTCTACTCTAATTTTATACGGTTTCAACATATGAGTTTCAACCATTAATCCTAAGGTATTGAAGAGGGTAGTGTACCCAGTAGAATATCTAGGTGAATCGAAAAACTGTGACCAACCACTTTCTGGAGTTGTTCCCCAAACATTTACATAAGGAGTAATAATAATTCCTTTCTCAGCCAAAGAATGTTCTATTTCAGGACGCATTTTTGTTTCAATAAACTCACCTAAATTTCCTCCCAATTTATTGTGTTGTGTAAATAGATGTGTAATTGCGTACTGATAATCTGCTCCATTACTTACATGATTATCTATAAAAACATCTGGATTTACAGTGTGAAAAATCTCAGCAAATGTAGCGGCATTTTTAGTATCTTGTTTAATAAAATCACGATTTAAGTCGTAGTTACGAGCATTTCCTCTAAAACCGTATTCTTTTGGACCATTTTGATTGGCTCTTGTGTGTGAGTTTCTGTTTAGGGAGCCACCAATATTGTATATGGGAATAACACAAATTAAAGATTTTTTGTACTTGTTTTTTAAAGAATCATTTTGAACGATGTCTCGTAATAATAGCATCGAAGCATCTATTCCGTCAGATTCCCCTGGATGAATACCGTTATTGATTAAAATTCTATTTTTTGAAGAATTTTTAAGTTCTTCAATATTGGTTTTTCCATCAGTATTAAAAGCAACTAAATGTAAAGGTTTTCCAATATCTGTAGTGCCTATTTCAAACAATGAAATTTCAGGGTAAGTGTTAGCCAACTCTTCATAAAAAGAAATAACCTCTTTATAAGTAGGAGTCTCCGTTCCGTTTGATGTTTCAAACAGGGTGGTGAATTCGATGTTTTTTTTTGTAGGTTTTTGTTTACAAGCGGTAACTAATATTAGGAGTAATACAAATAGTTTTTTCAAAAGAATAGTTTTAAAAAGTTTAAATTCTAACTGCATCTGGAACCAAGCCTGTGTAGTCTCCATCGTTTCTGATAACATCTCTTACAATAGATGAAGAAATATAGCTTTTACCTGAAGAGGTTAGTAAAAACACAGTTTCAATTTCAGAAAGTTTTCTATTAGTATGTGCGATGGCTTTTTCAAACTCAAAATCGGCAGGATTACGTAAACCTCTTAAAATAAATTGAGCGTCTTGTTCTTTACAAAAGTTTACAGTAAGTCCACTATAAGTAAGTACTTTTATTTTTGGCTCATGCTTAAAAGTTTCTTCAATAAAACGTTGACGCTCCTCTAGAGAAAACATATATTTTTTATCGGCATTCACCCCAATTGCAATAATTAATTCATCAAAAAGGGTAACACCACGTTCAATAATATCTAAGTGTCCTAAAGTAATTGGATCGAAAGATCCAGGAAAAATTGCTCTTTTCATTATATCTTGTCATTTAAAGCCATTTCAATAGCGTTTCCAAATAATTCAGTTAAAGAAATACCCGCATGATTGGCTTGCTGTGGTAAAATACTTGCTTCTGTTAATCCAGGAACAGTATTCATTTCTATAAAATGTGGTTCATCGTTAACTAAAATATATTCAGAGCGAGAAAAACCACGCATATTTAAAATTTCATACACACGTTTGGCTACTTCTTTAACTCTCTTTCTTTGAGAATCAATTAAACGTGCAGGAGTGATTTCTTGAGATTGACCTTCATATTTAGCTTTATAATCGAAGAAATCATTTTCAGAAACAATTTCTGTTATTGGAAGTACTTTTGTTTCTCCTTTGTATTGAATTACTCCAACAGAAACCTCAGTTCCATCTAAAAAGCTTTCAATTAATATTTCAGTATCTTCTTCGTATGCTTTTTCTATAGCAGGAATTAATTCTTCTTTAGTATACACTTTAGATATGCCAAAACTAGAACCTGCTCCGTTTGGTTTTACAAAGCAAGGAAGTCCTACTTTTTTAATAAAAGCATCACAATCAATCTCATCACCTTTGTTTAGATATATAGAAACAGCTGTTGCTATTCCGTATTGTTTCACTACACTTAAGGTATCACGCTTATTAAAGGTTAAAGCCATTTGGTAGAATGGGGCAGAGGTGTGTTTTAAACCAATAAGATCAAAGTAAGCTAAGATAATTCCGTTTTCTCCTGGTGTACCATGAATAGCGTTAAAAACACAATCAAATGTAATTTTTTGACCTTTAATTTCAATTGAAAAATCTTCTTTATTTATTGGATATTCTTCTTCGTTATCATCAACATACACCCATTTATTTTCTAAAATATGAACTTTGTACGCGTTATATTTTTCTGTATTAATATGTTTGTAAACTACATTACCACTTTTTAGAGAAATTCCTACTTCAGAGGAATAGCCTCCCATAATAATAGCGATGTTTTTTTTCACTTCAAATGTATTTCAATTACTGTTTTTATCATTGTTTATCTAAAATCCAATCGTTGGATTATACAAACTTACCAAAAAAACTCGTTTAAGACATGTTGAATTTAAAATAGTAATATTTTTACTGTAAATTTGTGCGATCTTACAAAAAAATGATATGAGTAATTTAACAGGAAAATCTGGAGGTTTATTTGAATTTATTAAAAGTAAATCTTTTTTAAAAAATATAATTATAGCAGTTGTTTCAATACTAGTTTTTGTATTTGTTCTACAATGGTGGTTAGGAGTTACAACAAACCATAATCAAAAAATACAAGTACCTGACCTACATAAAATGTCGTTAGCTGATGTTGAGCAAAAATTAAGTGAATTAAATTTAGATTTTGTGGTAATTGACAGTGCAAGTTATAATCCAGATTATCCTAAGAAGTCAGTTATTGAGCAAGATCCGGAAGCAGGTGATTTTGTAAAAGAAAAGCGTAAAATATATTTAACCTTAAATCCGTCAAAGTATAGAGATGTAGAAGTGCCTAATTTAAATGGACGTACCAGACGTCAGGCAACAACACACCTACGTTCAATAGGGTTTAAAGTAGGAACTAAAGTTACTTGGGTACACGATATAGGAAAAGATGTGGTTCGTGGATTAAAGTATAACGGACAAAAAATTGAACCGGGAACTAAATTACCAAAACAAACAACCATCGACTTGATTTTAGGGGATGGTAACGGATACTAATTTTTATAAATTGATTGATGCAGGAAGATAACACTCCAGAGATAGAAAATGATGATTTATACGAGCACCATAGGTTTGTAGCAACAGATGGTCAAGTACCATTGCGAGTAGATAAGTTTTTAATGAATTTTATTGAAAATGCTACTCGAAATAAAATACAGCAAGCAGCTAAAGCAGGTAATGTTTTAGTTAATGATGTGGCAGTAAAGTCTAACTATAAGGTAAAACCAAAAGATGTAGTTAGAGTGGTGCTAACTTATCCTCCTCACGAAAACTTATTAGTAGCAGAAGATATTCCTATTGATATAGTATATGAAGATGATGAAGTGATAGTGGTAAACAAGCCAGCAGGAATGGTAGTTCACCCAGGTCATGGAAATTACTCTGGAACATTAGTGAACGGACTAATTCATCACATAGAAAACTTACCCACCAACTCTAACGAGCGACCAGGTTTAGTACATCGTATTGATAAAGATACAAGCGGATTATTGGTAGTTGCAAAAACAGAATACGCAATGGCACATTTGTCTAAGCAGTTTTTTGACCGTACTACAGAACGGTTGTATTATGCTTTAGTTTGGGGAAATATTGAAGAGGATGAAGGAACTATTGAAGGAAATATAGGACGTAGTTTTAAAAATCGCTTACAAATGGATGTCTTTCTTGATGGTGAGCATGGTAAGCATGCTGTTACTCATTATAAAGTACTTGAAAGACTTACGTATGTAACCTTGGTACAATGTAAGTTAGAAACGGGTAGAACGCATCAAATTAGAGCTCACTTTAAACACATTGGACATACACTTTTTAACGATGAACGTTATGGTGGGAATGCTATTTTAAAGGGAACTACGTTTACTAAATACAAACAATTTGTAGATAATTGCTTTAAAGTGTTGCCAAGACAAGCTTTGCATGCAAAAACTCTAGGTTTTACACATCCAACAACAGGAGAGTTTTTACAATTTAACTCTGAAGTACCAGAAGATATTACCGCTTGTTTAGAAAAATGGCGAACTTATTCAGAACATTCAAAATTAGAAGAATAAAGAGGAGTGTAGTTAAAAACTTTATAACGAACTCTATTATAATTTGTTTCTTTTGAAAACTTAAAAGCCTATTTAAATTACTAAAACAAGTTCATACAAAAAGGAAGTAACCTTACATTACCAAGTATAAATAAATGTATTGGTTTACAAAGAGTATAAAACTTACTTGTTTTTTACCTCAGAACTTCTTTAAACAAGAAAGACCACACCTAAAGTTAAACGGTGTGGTTCTATTTTTTACTAAAAAAATTAACTGTAGTATTAATTAATTACTCTTAGCCTTAATAAAATCAGAAATTAAGTAGCTAATGTATTTTCCTACTTGTCCGTTAGCTATTTCATCTTTAACAACTGTTGGGGCTCCCTCACAAATATGTAAATAAGAAGCGTTTTGTAGCGTTCCAAAATAATGTGTAAATCTACGAGCTTGTTGTGGAGTAAATCCACTAGGTGTCATAGCACTACTTGGAAAATGCTGCACACAATCCAAATCAATTTCAATTCCGAAAGGAGCATTTTTTATAAAACTTTCAGCACGTTGTAATTCGCCTTTAAAAGAAGTAGTATGATACACTTCTAACTCTTCAAACGTATTATACTCTAAGTTTAAACTATCATGAATCATTTCAAACACATATTGAGGCGTGTAGTTTTCATGCAACCCAAACATAAAGTAATGGTTGATAAAGCCTTCTTGTAAGGCGTACGAAAATCCGTTACCACTATGACGTTCTTCTAAACGACGTAAGTCGGTATGCGCATCTAAGTTAATCACATTTACAGGTTGATTTTTCCCTTCAGAAAGCCCTTTAATATTTCCGTAAGCATTGTTGTGTCCACCACCAATGATAATAGGAGTTTTACCACTCTCAACAATTATTTTAATAAGCTTAGAAAGCTCTTTATCTATTGCTTTTACTAATAAATCACCTTTTTCTCTGTCAGAAACATCAAAACTATATACATCGTCCAAACAATCTAAATATCCTAACACAAGGATGTCGTTTCCATTAATAAATTGATTTTGCTGGGTGTTTAAAAACGACTTTAAAGCAGGAATAAAAGCAGTATGTGCGCCACCATTTCCACCATTCATACGAACACCAATATCTTCTGGAACTCCTAGAATAACAAAAGAAGCAGAGGAATTTTTAAGTTCTGATTGTAGTTCTTTTTTAGAGTCGATAACCGCAACGCACTCACCTAATTTTGTTTCGCCTTCACGTGGCGCAACAAACTCTTGTATGTCTTTTTCGTTGAATATTGTTAGCATATTGTATTGTCTTTTTAGAAAACGTCATTTTGAACTGAAGTGTAACGAAAGGAGAAATCTCAAGAATGTTCGTAACTCACCTTAATGAGATTATACGTTATTACTCGGAATGACAGTGTGCAATTTAAACCTCTTTTCCGTTGATAAATACAGCGTCGATTAAGTTACTTCCGAAGGAATACGGTAAAAATCCATACGAAGGAATTTCTTTTGTTAGGATTAAATTCGCCTTTTTTCCCTTGGTAATACTTCCAACCTCGTTTGATAAATTCATCGCATACGCTCCGTTAATAGTTGCTGCATTAATAGCCTCTTCTGGTGTCATTTTCATTTTAATACAAGCTGTTGCTACCACAAAATTCATATTTCCTGATGGTGTAGATCCTGGGTTGTAATCGGTAGCTAAGGCTAACGGCAACCCTGCATTTATAATATCACGAGCAGGGGTGTATGGAATACTTAAAAAGTACGAACAAGAAGGTAAGGCAACAGGCATGGTTTGCGTTCCTTTCAACGCTTCAATATCTTCTGTGTTCATTACTTCTAAATGATCTACTGACAAGGCATTGTGTTTTATGCTCACTTGAACCCCGCCAATAGTTGTAAACTGGTTTACGTGTACTTTTGGTGTTAATCCGTATTGTTGCGCAGCAGTTAAAATTCTGTCGGTATCTTCTACTGAGAAGTATCCCGTTTCGCAGAAAGCATCTACAAAATCCGCTAGATTTTCCTCAGCAACTTTAGGTAACATTTCTTCAATAATTACATTGATATATCCTTCTCTGTTGTTTTTGTATTCAGTAGGGAAGGCGTGTGCCCCTAAAAAAGTAGCTTTTACAGGAATGTTATAATTCTCTCGTAGCTTTTTTATAACACGTAGCATTTTTAACTCAGCATCTACGGTTAAACCATAACCAGATTTTATTTCAACAGCACCAGTACCTAAAGCAATTACTTCTTCTAAGCGTTTTGCTGATTGTTGGTATAGCTCTTCTTCTGAAGTTTCTTGTAATTTCTTAGCCGAATTTACAATACCACCACCACGATTGGCAATTTCTTCATAACTCAAACCATTAATTCTATCTACAAACTCTTGTTCACGATTGCCTGCATATACAATGTGTGTATGAGAATCGCACCAAGTAGGCAACATCATTTTACCAGTACAATCCACCGTTTTATCAGCAGAAATAGGAGCTTTTTTCATGCTACCATAGTCGGTAATAATACCATTTTCAACCAATAAAAAAGCATTTTTTATGGTAGGCAAAATACTCATGGCAGCTCCAGATACTTTTTTAGTACTTGTTTCTCTTATTTGTATTAATTCTTTAATGTTTATGAATAAAGTTGTCATGTTGAATGCTTAAATTTATTAGACAAACTTACGGTAAAAACTACAATGTATGGTATGTTTTTAGGGCTGATATGTGTTTTACTTCTTTTTTTAAGTTGTTAATTTGTATTTATGAGTAAATGATAAGTAAGTGCTTCGTTTAGAGTGTTCTTTAAAAAGTATTTTTAGTAAACGCATTAGTTTTTACCTTAATTATTTGTTGTACGTTCGTATTTTTTCTTCATTCTGTTTTTTCCACTTTCGAACTCTGCTTCTTGCGTTTTTGTATGGTGATGAAGTGTTTAATTGTATCATTTTTCCTTTAGTCCACTTTTCGTACCAAGGCTTTTCATACAAATCCGCGTTGTCATTCGTTTTAATTAGCTCTAATATTTTTCCTACATTTCTGTCCAATTCGGTTAGAAGTGTTTTGTAATCAAAATTTTCGTAATCAGAATAAAATTTTTGAGCAAGTTTCCCTAATTCATTCCACTTAAATCCTGTTTCTGGAAATTCCACAATTTGTCCTTTATCTTTTCGGTGATTCCATTTCAGGACGAGTTCAGACCAACCAACAAGATAAGCAACCAAATCTGACACACTCATTTTAGTTTCTTTTGCATGTCCTTCGAGTTCTTTTTCTTTGGTCAGTTCCGTTGGAATACTTTCTAAGTCCTTTTTCAGTTTGGAATAGTTATTCTCAATTTCAAAAATCAATTCTTCTTTATTTTTTGGAACTGCCATTTCTTTGTTTTTTGTTCATATGAAGCATAACGAACTCTGATATGAATAACATGGTTTAATACTTAACTTTTCAGTTTTTGCATCCACCTTTTTTTATACGTTTTCAAATGTATTAAAACTAATACGTTATTTAAAGTAAAGTTATTAATGAGTAATCGGTATTTGTTAATTAATTATGTAACTCCAATAAACTTACTACAATATGTATATAAAATATTACGGAGTTTTATAAATCTATCAATTTTATTATTTATGACACACCTTATTGGATAGTCACCATAAGTGAGCTTCGCTGAGTTTTCCTCAACGCAACGAAACCATAAGCGAGCTTCGCTGAGCTTTTCTCAACACAACGGAACAATCAGCGCCCCATACCGTGGTGTTAACGGAGCATGCCGTAGTATCAGCGACCCATGCCGTGATGTTAACGGAACATGCCGTAATATCAGCGACCCATGCCGTGATGTTAACGGAGCGTGCCGTAGTATCAGCGACCTGTGCCGCGGTGTCAACGGAGGATGCCGTGATATAAGCGACCCATGCCGTAGTATCAGCGACCCGTGCCGTGGTGTTAACGGAGCGTGCCGTGACATCAGCGACCCATACCGTGGTGTTAACGGAGCATGCCGTAGTATCAGCGACCCATGCCGTGATGTTAACGGAACATGCCGTAGTATCAGCGACATATGCCGTGATGTTAACGGAGGATGCCGTAATATCAGCGACCCGTGCCGTGATATCAGCGACCCATGCCGTTATGTTAACGGAGCATGCCTTAGTATCAGCGACCCATGCCGTGATGTTAACGGAGCATGCCGTAGTATCAGCGACCCATGCCGTGGTGTTAACGGAGCATGCCGTGATATCAGCGACCCGTGCCGTGGTGTCAACGGAGCATGCCGTAGTATCAGCGACCCGTGCCGTGGTGTTAACGGAGTATGCTGTGATTTCAGCGACCCATGCCGTAATATTAGCGAGCTTTCCTTACAGTTATGTAAATACAATAAGGTGTGTAGAGAACTTTATAACCGAATTGTAGCTAAGGGTAAGAATAAAAAGTGATTTACCGTATGAAATGAACTATAAAACTTGTTTTTTAACTCAGTTCTTTGTTGGACATAGTATTTTATATTCCAAGCTGATTTACAAATGATCTAGCCATAAAACTATATTGTTTATCACTTGCAATTTCTTTTTCAATTTCCCTTCTTAATGAATTCTTGAGAGTAGGATTTTTACACATATTATAATCATCGATAAGACCTCTAATCGTCTTCAACCTTTCACCTCTCATTTCAAGTAATTCAGGTCGATTTATGTCAAAATCAATTTCTGTTAATTTTGCTCTGTCATTACCAGCATTAGCCCAAATGAAAGTTCCACAGCAATAGAAAAAACCTTCTGGATTATCAACATACGGATTAATGTATGGGGTCATCGCATCATATTCAGCGCCTTTATTCATATTACAGGTTGGGCATGCTAATCCAAGATTATCAAACTCAAAAGTTAGTTCGGGGAACTTATTCTTAGCTTTAGGTTTAATATGCTCAATGTGTTCGAATGTGATATGTTTTACTTTGCTTTCGCAATACATACACTTATTCTTAGTTTCAGTTCTTAATGCATCTTTAACTTTAGAGTTATTATAGTTATTTTCAAGTGACTTTGGAACCTTTTCATTATTTGCGATGTGATTTAACACTTGTCTTGTCCATGCGGTTTTATTATTAGCAAGAACATCTGGTTCATCTCCTTTTGTAAGTTTAATCATTTCTCTTGCTAATTGATTGTTTGATTGCAACTGGCATTAGTTCTTCTAAACCAACTTGTTTTAATTCATTTCTCAAGTTATCAAAGATATTTTCTGTTAAATCAACTTTAGAATATTTTTCTACAACCTCATTTAGGTAATTTTCAACCCAAATCGGCATTGTAAATGAAACACCTAAAACTTCGTTAAGAACTTCATTAGCATTTCTAGCCTTATTAATTAAATCTAATTTTTCATTTACTACCCTTCCGTCAACATATCGAAATGCATGAACAAATGATTCTTTCACAGAACCAACAACGAGCGGACTATGTGTAGATACAATAAATTGCACATTAGGAAATGCAGAAATTAAGTCTGGCAAGATACTCCTTTGCATAGATGCGTGAAGATGATTTTCAATTTCATCTATCAAAACAGTAATCGTATTTGATTTCAGTCTTTCTTGAGTATAAATTTGCCATGCAAGGTCAATTATTGAACTTAAACCACCTGAAACAGCATCTAGGATAAAATCACCACTTTCCGTAACTAAGACAATTTCGTAATTTCTTATAGTCAAACTTTTAAAACCTATATTCTGGGGCATTATTTTGGAAAGAACCTTTTCAAATCCCCGAAAATTTTCTTTCAATTCTGAATCAGCTTCAATAAATTCATTTCCACTGCCTCCAATCGCCCAATTTAGAAGGGTTTCCTTTATAAAGTAGTTACTTGACTGACCTCCACCGTGCTCATACCTTTCTCTGTAACTGTTAAATAACAATTGATATGCTTGTTGTCTTGTTCGTTTTTGTGTTGGAATATTTGAAACCTGTCGATAATTATAAGTAGGTCTATGTGACGGAATACTCAATCCCTGAACAGGCTGTTGATTTTTAAGTTGAACATGGTATTGTGCATTATTTCCATTTTGTGGTAATACTAAATTTGATAATGAATCATTTGAATAAATAATTTTACCAATTGAGTTATCAGGCGTTTCAATTGGCTTCTTAAATAATCTTGTGAAAAATTTAAAGACGCCGGTTTCCTTGTCTTTTGCAGGAGTAGCTAATTCACGATAATTCCACCCAAAATGTCTTGAAAGGATATTTAAGATAGTAGTTTTTCCACTTCCATTAGCACCAGTCAAAATAGTCAATTGTGGATGGAAGTCTATTTCAATTTTTTGAAACATCTTCCAATCGTTAATTTCTAGTTTTTTAAAGTTATTCATATATGTACTTCGGTTTTTCTGATATTATGCCCAACTCGTTATATGTCAAACTTCAGTTGTTTTATCCCAACAAAAGCATGGGGTAACATAAAGTTTAGCAATTTTTATATGTTTTCAAATATATTAAAACCAGTAGGTTACCTAAAACAAAGTTATTAACGAGTTGCTGTTATTTATTAACTAATTATACAATTCCAGCGAACTTACTACAAGAGATGTACAAATTCTTACGGAATTCCATAAACCTATTAATTTTATGATTTGTAACACACTTTATTGAATGGTTTCTTTAAAGAAGGCTTTAGCGATATACCTTTCGTTTGCTAATTTTTACGTCTCCCTTTTTTTCTAAAGATTTTATGACCCGAATAACCGTTTCTACGCGTAAACCTAAAATATCAGCTATTTGTTGACGTGTATAGGCTACTTTAAACGAGTACTTTCCTTCAACTTTGTATACATCGTCTTTTAAATAATCAATAAAGCGGAGTACTCTGTGTGCAGGCTCTTGACTCGATATTTCAGAAGCAATAATAGCTTTATAGTACAAACGTTTTGCTAAACTCTGGGTGATTTTTAAGTGAATTTCAGGATTATCTTGCAGTAATTTAAACAGGTTACTTTTAGATAAAGCTAGAACCGTACTATCAGAAATTGTCACCGCATTGGCAGGATATTTTACATCAATAAATAAAGGTGGTTCACCAAAACTTTGGTTTTTATAAAACACTCCCTGAATAAATTCTTTACCATCATCATTAAAATTATTCATTTTAACCACTCCGCTTATTATTTGATAGTAATAATGTGCAGTTTGTTTTTCAGAAAAAATAATTTCGTCTTTTTGAAAACGTTTCGTTTCAGCGGTATATTTTAATAAGAGTTCTTCTGGAATCATTATGATTTAAGTCATAAATTGCAATAGCATAAAGATATACTTTTGTAGCGTATTTCAACAACGATTTGTAAATGGATAAAAGAGACATAGAAAATAGGGAAGATGTGTATAAGTTAGTATCAACCTTTTATAATGATAAAATTAGAAAGGATGATTTTATAGGGCCTATATTTTTGAAAACAATACCAGAAGAAACCTGGGAACCTCATTTACAAAAACTCACTGATTTTTGGGAAACGAATTTATTTTTTGTTAGAAAGTTTAAAGGAAACCCGATGAAAGCACATAAAGATGTAGATAGAGATTTTGAATATTCTATTTATCAGGAACACTTTGGACGCTGGTTGCAATTGTGGTTTGAAACGGTTGATGAACTTTTTGACGGAACCAAAGCACATGAAGCTAAAGAAAGAGCAAGAAACATAGCTTCTATGCTCTTTTTTAGAATGTTTGAAGCTAAGCCGAAGCCTACAACTACGTAGCAAGTAGGTAAAAAATCAACGAAATATTACCAAGTATATTAATAATAAATGCCCATGCAATTATTTTAAAAGGTTGTTGGCTTATGGCGGTAGCATTAGCGCCCATAGCCGTTACACAAGCAAAAATTAGGGCAAATAAATTAACCTCGCCATTTACGGCTAAAGCAGCTGTAATGGAAGAAATCATAGAGCCTACAGTAATTAATATAATAGATACACCAATGCTATTTCGTTCTCCTTCAGCAATTTTTTTATTGATGTAAGCCGTAATTCCCATACTATTTGTTTTTTGAAGTGTTTTTTGAAGTGTTTTTTCAGTGGTTACGTTTTCAGTAGTTACCATACATATTAGTTTTTGATAAAAATATATAACTGATAACTAGTTTTTTATGATTCAGATCATAAATGAAAAAGAAGAAAAGGTCTTTTTATTTGTTAGATATTTTTATCTTCACATACTAAAATAAGCTGAGTGGAGTCAATAACTATAATTTACATTGTATTAGCCGTATTAATAAGCGTAGCCATTGCTTTTTTTCAATATTTCTATAAGGTAAAAAAGACTCCGAAAGTACATATCTTACTTTTTAGCTTAAAAGCACTAAGTCTTTTTTTAATTGGGTTACTACTCATTAATCCGAAGATAACAACTCTTGAAACAGAGAACATACAACCGGTGTTATCTGTATTGGTAGATAATTCACTATCTACTCAGTTTTTTAAAGAAGAAAAAAAGGTTCAAGAATTAGTATCAAAAGTAGAAAGCAACGAAGAACTTCAAGATAAATTTAACGTACAGTATTTTTCGTTCGGGAATGATATTAAGGTGTTGGATAGTTTATCTTTTGCTGAAGCACAAACCAATATTTCAAAAGCAATTGATGCTGTTAATGAGTTGAATAAAGATAAAAATGCAGCTACTATTTTAATAACCGATGGAAATCAAACACAAGGGAATGACTACGAGTTTTCATCAACAAAGTATAAAGTATTTCCTATAGTTATTGGTGATACCATTAAGTATCAAGACATTCAAATTTCACAGTTAAATGTGAATAAGTATAGCTATGTAAAGAACAAGTTTCCTGTAGAGGCGTTGTTGTATTATGAAGGAAAAGAAACAGTGAATACTACTTTTTCAATCGTAAAAAACGGAAGCAGAGTTTTTTCAAAAAGAGTACGATTTTCGCCAGAAAACCCTGTGCAAACTGTTACCGCTAATTTAGTATCTAATACCAAAGGAGTATACTATTACACAGCATCGATAAGTAGTATAGCGAATGAAAAAAACACGAAAAACAATTATAAAAGCTTTTCAGTAGAAGTTTTAGATGAGCAAACCAAAGTTTTACTATTAAGTTCTTTTTTACATCCAGATTTAGGAGCACTAAAAAAAGCGATTGAGAGCAATAAACAACGCAAAGTAGACATTGCTTTGATACAAGATAGAAATATAGATTTAGACGCATATCAGTTTTTTGTTTTGTATCAGCCTAACAGTTATTTTAAAGCAACTTTAGAAAAAATACCATCTAACTTTTTACTGGTTTCAGGAACTAAAACAGATTGGAACTTTTTGAATAGTCAAGGTTTGGGAGTTCAAAAAAGAGCCATTAATCAAAAAGAAGAATATACCGCTATTTACAATCCAGATTTTCTAACTTTTTATCAAGAAGATATAGGCTTTGGTCAATTTCCACCGCTAAAAGACAAGTTTGGAGAAGTACAGCTTAAAAAAGAATCTCAAAGCTTGTTGTATCAGAAGTATGCAGGGGTAGAAACCACACAACCGTTATTATCAACCTTTGAAGAGAATGATAAAAAGTACGCAGTACTATTTGGTGAGGGTATTTGGAAATGGAGAGCAGCCAGTTATTTAAAAGAGAAAAACTTTGAAAGCTTTGATACGTTTGTAGGAAATTTGGTTCAGTATTTAGCATCCACTAAAAAGAGGAAACGTTTAGAGGTAAAAGCGCAACGTTTGTATGCAGCTAATGAACCTATAACTATAAGTGCATTTTATGTTGATAAAAACTATCAGTTTGATAGCAGAGCATCTTTAGAGCTCACAGTAACTAATTTAGAAACAAAAGCTAAAAAGAGTATTCCGTTTTCGTTATTTAACAACTCATATCAAGTTGCTGTTGAAGGATTAGCCTCAGGAGAATATTCATATACCGTAACTGTAAAGAATCAAAATATAAGTAGCTCAGGTAGGTTTAAAATTGAAGATTATCAGATAGAAGAGCAGTTTACCAATGCTAATTTTAAAAAATTAGAACAGCTAGCGTTAAAAACAAACGGAGCAATTGCTTATGTAGATAAAGTTGAAGAATTATTAAAAAAGATACAAGAAGATGCATCTTTTTATACCACTCAAAAGTCTATTACCAAAAAACAAAGTTTAGTTGATTGGAAATGGTTGTTATTATTGATTATAGTTTTATTGTCAATAGAGTGGTTTGTTAGAAAATACTATGGTAAAATATGATGTATGAGCATTTTTTTCAATGTCCGCATTGTTGGGAAGAAATTTCCATGTTACTGGACGCTAGTACGTCTGAAACCTATGTAGAAGATTGCGAGGTATGTTGTAATCCTATACAAATAACGTTTACCTTTGTAAATAACGATTTAATAGCTTTTGAAGCTAAAAATATAGAACAATAAATACAATGAGATTTCACACACGTAAATGGGTAAAACCAGAAGATTTAAATCCTAACGGAACACTTTTCGGAGGACGATTATTACAATGGATTGATGAAGAAGTAGCGTTATATGCTATTATTCAGTTAGAAATTCCAAAAACAGTAACCAAGTTTATGTCTGAAATAAATTTTGTTAGTTCAGCAAAGCAAGGAGACATTGTTGAAATAGGAATTGATGTAGTAAAGTTTGGAACAACATCTATTACCTTAAGCTGTGAGGTTCGTAACAAAATAACTCGAAAAACAATTATCGCAATTGATAAAATTGTTATGGTAAGTTTAGATGAAGAAGGAAGCCCTTTTGCGCATGGTAAAACAAAAATTGAATACGTTAAAGACAGATTGGACAAAGAAGGTTCATAAAATTTTATAATTTTGTAACTCTAAACTAGATTAGTGAAAAAAAGCATCATCATATTATTAACTTTACTGTTAATTGTGCCTCCTTTAGAAGCACATGTAGATGCTATTGTTTTTGAAAGCGAAACTGAGGTTCATGTTGAAAGTTTTAATACTTTGCATCAAGATGAACATCATGAAAATGATACAGAAGAAGAAAAAAACAAAGAACACCACCATCATTGTAACGTAATTACAATTACAGCAGATTTTATTCCGACTGACTATAGTTATAATATTCCTATTTTCTTAGAAGTAAGAAACCGTATTAACTTCTATAGAAACACCTATTATAATTCATACTTATCGGCTATTTTCCAGCCACCAAAGTTTTAATTCTATTTTACTATTACTAACAGTAGTAGCTCTTGTGTAAACAAGAACTACAAACTGTTGTACCGATTATTTAATAATAACCGGTAGAAATTATGTTACACTAGAATTAAATCAATACAAAATGTTAGATAACATTATCAAATTTTCAATTAAAAATAAATTGATTATTGGAGCATTGGTTGTGGCATTAATAGGCTGGGGAATTTACTCTCTAAAACAATTACCTATTGATGCTGTACCAGATATTACCAATAATCAGGTGCAAATAATAACATCAGCACCTTCACAATCAGCCCAAGATATAGAACGTTTAGTGACGTTTCCTATAGAAATTACCATGTCAAACATTCCAGATATCGAAGAAATTCGTTCTTTCTCTCGATTTGGATTAAGTGTCGTTACAATCGTTTTTAAAGAAAGTACCGATATTTATTGGGCGCGTCAACAAATTAGTGAACGGTTGATAGAAGCCAAAAATCAAATTCCTGATGGAGTAGGAACACCAGAAATGGCACCAGTGACCACAGGATTGGGTGAAATTTATCAATATACGTTATATACCAAAGAAGGATACGAAAAACAATACGATGCAATGGAGTTACGCTCTATTCAAGATTGGATTGTTCGTCGCCAACTCTTAGGAATTGAAGGAGTAGCTGATGTAAGTAGCTTTGGAGGCTTTTTAAAGCAATATGAAGTAGCTATTGAACCAGAACGCTTACAATCGTTAAATGTTAGTATAAACGAGGTTTTTGAGGCATTATCTAAGAACAATCAAAATACAGGAGGAGCATATATTGATAAAAACCCGAAAGCGTACTTTATTCGAAGTGAAGGGTTGATAAAAACTCCAGAAGACATTCAGAATATTGTCATAAAAAACAATATAAACGGAACACCTATACTGATGAAAGATATAGGGAAAGTTCAGTTAGGGCATGCGGTACGATATGGCGCAATGACAAGAAATACTGACGGAGAAGTGGTAGGTGCTATTGTTATGATGTTAAAAGGAGCCAATTCTTCAAAAGTGATTGAGAATGTAAAAGAAAGAATAGCACAAATAGAAAAAAGTTTGCCAGAAGGAGTTGCCATAAAACCCTTTTTAGATAGAACTAAATTAGTAGACAAAGCCATAAAAACGGTATCAACCAACCTTATTGAAGGGGCTTTAATTGTCATTTTTATTTTGGTGTTGCTGTTAGGAAACTTACGAGCAGGTTTAATTGTAGCGTCGGTTATTCCGTTAGCAATGTTGTTTGCCATTAGTTTAATGAAAGTGTTCGGTGTTTCTGGAAACTTAATGAGTTTAGGAGCAATTGACTTTGGTATTATTGTAGACGGTTCTGTAATTATTGTAGAAGCAACACTACATCACTTAGGGTTAAAAAAATCAGGAACGCAATTAACCCAAAATCAAATGGATGATGAAGTGTATGAGTCGGCTTCAAAAATAAGAACAAGTGCGGCTTTTGGAGAAATCATTATCCTTATTGTGTACTTACCAATTCTTGCCTTGGTAGGTATTGAAGGAAAAATGTTTAAACCAATGGCATTAACCGTAAGTTTTGCAATTTTAGGAGCCTTTTTACTATCGCTTACTTATGTACCTATGATGAGTTCGTTGTTTTTAAAGAAAACAATCAATAACAAGAAGAATATTTCAGATAAAATTATAACAGCGATACAAAATGTATACACCCCAATACTCAACTTTGTGTTAACTCATAAAATAAAAGTAGTAATAGGCTCAGTAGCTATTTTTATACTCAGTTTAGTCACTTTTTCTAAAATGGGATCAGAGTTTATTCCTTCTTTGGATGAAGGAGATTTGGCAGTACAAACTACTGTATCAACAGGAAGTTCGCTGTCGTATACTATTGATGTTTCCAACCAAGCATCAGCGCTGTTAATAAAGGAGTTTCCAGACGAAATAGAGCAAATAGTTAGTAGAATAGGTTCTTCTGAAATTCCTACAGACCCAATGCCAATAGAGGCTTCAGACATCATTATTATTTTAAAAGAAAAAGAGGAATGGACAAAAGCTAGCACCAAGAATGAACTGACAGAAAAAATGCAACAATTGTTGGATGAAAACATGCTAGGTGTTTCTTTTGGATTTCAACAGCCTATTCAAATGAGATTTAATGAGTTGATGACAGGTGCTAGGCAAGATGTTGTACTTAAGATTTATGGTGAAGATCTAGACAAATTGGTAAAATATGCCAATCAATTAAGTAGAATTATTCCAGATGTAGAAGGAGCAGAAGATGTGTATGTTGAAAAAATGACGGGATTACAGCAAATTGTAATTGAGTATAACAGAAGTCAGTTAGCCTATTATGGACTCAACATTGAAGACGTAAATACTACCGTAAATGCAGCTTTTGCAGGTCAAAGTGCAGGATCAGTATATGAAGGTGAAAAACGTTATGACTTGGTAGTGCGTTTAGCAAAAAATAGAAGAGCTAGTATTGAAGATATTCGTAAGCTATACATTACAACTGCAACGGGGGCACAAATTCCGTTAACAGCTGTAGCATCTGTGGACTTTAAAACGGGACCAAATCAAATTCAAAGAGATGATGCTAAACGTAGAATAACAGTTGGTTTTAATGTAAGAGGACGCGATGTAGCTAGTATAGTTAAAGAACTAAAAGGTAAAGTCTCAGATAAGATAGCATTCGACCCAGGGTACTATATTACCTATGGCGGAACGTTTAAAAACTTAGAAGAAGCTCGTGCCAGATTAGGCGTTGCAGTACCAGTAGCGCTATTACTCATCTTTTTGTTATTGTATTTTACGTTTAAATCTATTAAACAAAGTGTATTGATATTTACTGCCATACCGATGTCTGCTATTGGTGGAATTTTTGCGTTGTGGTTACGTGGAATGCCTTTTTCAATTTCAGCAGGAGTAGGTTTTATAGCCTTATTTGGTGTAGCAGTGCTAAACGGAATTGTTTTAATTGCTGAGTTTAATCGTTTAAAAGCAGCTGGAATATCAGACCTTACAGAGATTGTAAAAAAAGGGACATCTGTACGTTTGCGTCCTGTTATTATGACCGCAGCTGTGGCTTCATTAGGGTTTTTACCTATGGCATTATCATCCTCAGCAGGAGCAGAGGTACAAAAGCCTTTAGCTACCGTAGTAATTGGAGGATTGGTGTCTGCAACTTTACTAACCTTACTTATTTTACCTGTGTTGTATATGCTTTTTGAAAAGAAAGTAAACTTAAAAGCGAAAAAGAGTATAGTAACTGTAGTAGTATTTGCAATTGGAGTTTTTGGAGTTCAAGCACAAGAAGTGCCCCAAAAGTTAACAGAACAACAAGTTATTGATTTGGCGTTGCAAAAATCGGTATTGATGAAAAAATCAACCTTAGCTATTGAAAAATCCAAAGCTGGAATTGGTAAAGCAATAGAATTGAATCCGACAACAGTTCAATACCAAGATGTTGGTGTAGCCAATGGCATAGCGGAAAAAGAATGGTCTGTAAATCAAAACTTTGGATCTATTTTAACGCATATTCAAAAAAAGAAGCTGGCTAAAGAGAAAAATACTTTAGCAACGATTAATAATAATATAACAAAGAAAGAAACAGTAAGAAAGGCTAGAAGTTTATACCAACAGTGGAACTATTTATATGGATTGTTATCGCTAATGGAAGAGCAACAGCTTAGTACCAATCAAATAAAAGAAATAGCTGGTAAGTTGCATGCATCTGGAGAAATAGGAGGATTAGAAAATGATTTAACCTCTTTACAATCGTTAGGAGTACAGTCACAAAAAAACAAAACATATAAGGATTTCATTCAAGTAGAAAATGAACTAAAGCAATTATTACAAATTGATTATTTGATACAACCGTTTGAAAAACTACCTCAAAAAAAGGACTTTTTAATTCAAAAAGATTCGTTGTCAAAAGACTTTATCAAAAGTTTAGAGCAACAAAATAAGGTAGCGGCTAAAGATGTGTCTGTAGCAAAATCAATATATTTTCCTGCATTAACAGCTGGTGTAATTAATAGAAAAACAGGAAATGAGAACAGTTATACAGGTTTTAATGTAGGAGTAAATATTCCACTTTCTTTTTGGTCTAATAATGCAAAAATTAAAGAGCAAAAAATTATACAAGAAGAAATAGTTTATGAGAATAATAACAAAGCTATGGTAATTCAGAATAATTATAAAAGCTTACAAGAACAGCTTATTTATTTAAATGAAGAGTTGGTAAGTATTCATTCAACAGTTACACAAGCGCAAAAGTTTATAAAAAAACTAGCATTAGCTTATAAGGTAGGAGAGATTGATGCATATCAATATAACCAGAGTTTTACCGCTTATTTTCAAGTAATGCAAAACTATTTATCACTGGTTAATAATTTTAACCAAACTGTAATAGCCTACGAGTTTTATATAAAAGAATAAAAATATAGACATGAAAAAATTAGTAATAATATTAGTAACTATCATTATTGTTGTTAGTTGTAACTCAACAAAAGAAGATCATTCTGATCACGATCATGCAACAGCAGAAAAAACAACACAAAATGTAACGAACGATGAAGATCATAATGAAAATGGAATTCATTTAACCCAACAACAAATTGTAACAGCCAAAATAGAGACAGCTACAATCGAAAAGAGAAAGATTAGAGAAAAAGTAGCAGTAACCGGAACAATAGAGGTGCCACCACAAAGCAAAGCCACTATATATGCGCCTTTAGAAGCGTTTGTTTATAAAACAGATTTGTTGCCTGGTGATAAGGTGAAAAAAGGACAAACAGTAGCGGTATTACAGCACCCTAACTTTATAGAGCTACAGTACGCGTATCTTGAAGCGATAAATAAGTTAAAAGTAGCTAAGGCAGATTATGAAAGAAAGAAAATGTTGTTAGAAAATGATATTACCTCAAAAAAATCATTTCAAATAGCAGAAGGAAGTTATCGATCTGCAAAAAGTTTAGCGAATAGCTATGTAGCACAATTAAAAATGGCAGGATTATCACCTACTACAGTTGCAGCTAATGGGATTCAGCAATATGTGTATGTAAAGGCTCCAATCTCTGGTTATGTTGTAGAGAACAATTTGAATAAAGGAATGTTTTTAGCAGCTAATTCAGAGATGATGGAAATAATAGATAATGATCATATGCATGCAGAATTAAATGTTTTTGGAACTGATATAACAAAAATAAAGAAGGGAGATGAGTTCGAATTTCAGCCTTCCGGAATAAATCTTACTTATGAAGGATATATAAAATTAATAAGCCAAAAAGTAGATGAACAAACAAAAACAGTAAATGTGCATGGACATTTTGAAGACGAGCAAAATCGATTAAAAGCAGGAATGTTTATCAATGCTCAGATTTTGTTAGGAGGAGATGAAGTATACGCTGTTCCTGAAGAAGCAGTCATAGAAAATGAAGGAGAACATTTTGTTTTTGTTAAAAAATCAGCAGATGAATTTATACCTGTTGAGGTAACTGTTGGAGGTTCGGATAATGGATTTGTAGCAATAAAAACAATTCAAGAAGATAATTATAACGTAACTATTGTAACTAAAGGAGCACACTTTTTAAAAGGAAAGTTATTACAAATGGCAGGCGGAATGGAAGGTCATGCTCATTAACAAAACAACAAGCGATTATTTGATCCATAATCGCTTGTTTAGTTGTAATGCATCTTTTTTATACATTTAAAGTCAATTTATAAAAACATGGGACACAACCATCACCATCATTCACATGGAAACTCTACAGGGAATATAGCTGTAGCTTTTTTTCTTAATCTTGCTTTTACAATTATTGAATTTATTGGAGGCTTCTACACCAATAGTTTGGCTATTATGTCAGATGCACTGCATGATTTAGGCGATAGCTTAAGTTTAGGGCTATCTTGGTATTTTCAAAAAAAATCGACAAAAAAGGCAAACAAGAAGTATTCTTACGGGTATAAACGATTTTCTCTTTTAGGTGCTATTATCAATTCGATAGTATTAGTAATAGGCTCAGTATTTATTATTAAAGAAGCAATTCCTCGAGTTATCAATCCAGAAAACGCAGATGCCAAAGGTATGATGTGGTTAGCTGTTTTAGGAATTATAGTTAATGGAGCAGCTGTATTAAAATTAAAAAAAGGAACTTCAATTAATGAACGAGTAGTTTCATTACATTTATTAGAAGATGTGTTAGGCTGGGGAGTAGTATTGATTGCAAGTATTGTAATGCAGTTTTGGAATATACCAGTATTAGATCCTGTTTTATCTATTGCTATTGCTGGTTTTGTACTGTATAATGTGTATAAAAATATTAAGGAGAGTCTTAGAATCATATTACAAGGAACTCCCGAGAATATTTCTGTAGAAGAAATTCAACAAAGAATAGTTTCTATGAAAGATGTAGAGGGTATTCATGACTGTCATTTATGGACTATGGATGGAGAGTATAATGTATTTACAGCTCATTTAGTACTAAAAGACAAAGAGATCTCTTGGGAAAAATGGTATAAAATGAAGCAAGAAATTAAACAGGTTTTGCATGATGATTTTCATTTTGAACATATTACTCTTGAACTTGAATTTACATCACAAGAATGCGATTATGAAAACTGTGGTTCATAAATTTAATTGTACATTTGAGTAAAACATATAAAAAATGACAAGAAATCAAGTAGAGTTAAAGTTTCCGAAATTTGGATTGTTAATTCCTATAGCCATAGTTTTAATAATTTTTGTAGCAAAATCTACGGTAACAATCAATTCAGGAGAGGCAGGAGTATTGTATAAAACGTTTGGAGGAGGAGTTGTAACAGATGAGCCACCATTAGGAGAAGGTTTTCATGTAGTTGCTCCATGGAATAAGGTGCATGTATATGAAGTAAGACAGCAAGAGCTTTTTGAAAAAATGAAAGTGTTGTCATCTAACGGATTAGAAATTCAAATAGATGCATCCGCTTGGTACCAACCAGTTTATAAAGATTTAGGAAACTTACATCAAACACTAGGTGAAAATTATTTACAACGTGTAATTCAACCAGCAATTCGTTCAGCAGCTCGTAGTGTAGTTGGTCGT
This sequence comes from Tenacibaculum sp. XPcli2-G, assembly GCF_024124505.1. Classification (NCBI taxonomy): domain Bacteria; kingdom Pseudomonadati; phylum Bacteroidota; class Flavobacteriia; order Flavobacteriales; family Flavobacteriaceae; genus Tenacibaculum; species Tenacibaculum sp. XPcli2-G. Next base: position 537,709 of record NZ_JAMXSH010000003.1, on the reverse strand, counting down.
TATACACCAGAACAGTTATATTCTAGTAAAAGAGATGCTATTCAAGATGAAATATTTATAGAGACAAAAAAAATATTAGAAAAACAGTATGTTCAGTTAAATGAAATCTTAGTTAGAGATGTAACCTTGCCATCAACTATTAAAGAAGCAATTGAACGAAAATTAAAACAAGAGCAAGAGTCTTTAGAATATGAGTTTAGACTAGTAACAGCTCAAAAAGAAGCAGAAAAGCAAATTATTGAAGCAAAAGGTAAAGCTGACGCCAATAGAATTTTAAGTGCATCGTTAACTGATAAAATTTTACAAGATAAAGGTATTGAAGCTACAAACAGGTTAGCTAATTCTACTAACAGCAAAGTTGTTATTATTGGTTCTGGTAAAAGTGGAATGCCAATTATTTTAGGGAATCAATAAATTTTATTTTGAATCTCATAATAAAAAAAGCAACTCATTTGAGCTGCTTTTTTTACTTATAATAAGTTTTCGTGTTAATCTCTTCTACGTTTTCTACCAAAACCTGCAGCAGGTTTGTTATCATTTCTTCTTGAGGAGTTGTTTTCGTTACGTCTTCTACCAAAACTTTTTCTGCTATCAGTAGGCTTATCACTTCTACGTTTTTTACCATTGAATCCGCCACCACTTCTACGTGATTTTCTTCCACCACCACTACGATCGTTTTTAGTAATTTCGATATTCACTGATCGCCCATTAAAATCTGGATCATTTGCTGCAAAGGCATCTAAAGTTTCTTTTTCGAAGTTTTTATCGATTTCAAAGAAAGAAAAAGTATCTAATATATCTATAGCTCCAATTTCAATTTTATCACCAATGTTCTGATCGTTGATTAAACCAATTAACTTGGCTGGGTTTAAACGATCTTTTCTTCCTAAATTGATGAAGAAACGGGTCATGTTTTCACTAGAAGAACGTCCTCTTGAATTTTCTCTTGAAGATAAGTTGTTTAAATCAGGAGCATTTTCGTAGTAAGATAAGAAGGTGTTAAACTCTAAAGAAACAAACTTTTGAATTAACTCTTCACGACTTAAATCTTCTAATTTTTCGTAAATACTTGGTAAAAAACCTTCAATTTGTTCTGTGTTTACCTCAGTATTATGAACTTTATCAATTAAATGAAATAATTGGTTTTGACATATTTCCTTGCCAGATGGAATAGGAGTGTGAACGAATTGTTTTTTTATAATACGTTCAATAGGACGTAACCTGCCTTGTTCTTTTTTGCTTACTAAAGCAATAGAAACTCCCTTGTTACCGGCTCTACCAGTTCTACCACTACGGTGATTGTAGTTTTCAATTTGATCTGGTAATTTATGATTAATAACGTGTGTTAAGTTGTTAACATCCAATCCACGAGCAGCAACATCAGTAGCTACTAATATTTGAATGTTCTTTTTACGAAACTTCTCCATTACAGAGTCACGTTGAGCTTGTGATAAATCACCATGTAAAGAATCAGCATTATAACCATCTCTAATAAGATTATTAGCTACTTCTTGTGTTTCTCTACGTGTTCTACAGAAAACAATTCCGTAAATATCAGGGTTTAAATCAGCTACTCTTTTTAAAGCAGGGTAACGAGTTTTTTCGTTTACTAAATAATACTCATGACTAACGTTATCAGAACCTTGGTTTTTTTGTCCTGATGTAACTTCTACAGGGTTAGTCATGTAGTTTTTTGCAATATCTTCTACTTCTCTAGGAAAAGTTGCAGAAAACAATAATGTTTGTTTGGTGTTTGGTGTAGCTTCTAAAACTTGGTCTAGTTCATCTTTAAAGCCCATGTTAAGCATTTCATCAGCTTCGTCAAGTACTAACCATTGTACATTACCAAGCTTTAAAGCTCTTCTTTTAATTAAGTCTACAGTTCTACCAGGAGTACCTACAACTATTTGAACACCTTTTTTAAGTTTTCTTATTTGCTCTTCAATATTAGCTCCACCATAAACAGTAGCTACTTTTAAGTTAGGTAAATACTTTGAAAAGTCTTCAATGTTTTTTCCTATTTGTACTGCTAGTTCACGAGTAGGAGATAAGATGATTGCTTGTGTGTGTGTGCTTGTTTGATCAGCAAGTTCAATAATAGGCAAACTAAAGGCAGCAGTTTTACCTGTACCTGTTTGTGCAAATGCTTTTAAATCTTCTGTAGAAGAAATTATTTGTGGAATTGCTTTTTCTTGAATTACTGTTGGCTTTTCATAACCTAAATCGGTTAATGCCTTATTGATAGGTTCTTGTAAACCTAAATCTAAAAATGTTGACATACTGTGTTTTTAGAGAACCCACAGATGCCCCTCCGCGAATTCTATAATTAATATTAATTAAATCGTTTTAGCACGATTTTTTTTGGACGGTGCAAAAGTACACTAAATAAAATGAATAGAGGCTAACTATTTTGTTTTTTGTAAGTTGCTTATTTCTAGATTTATATCTTTAGCAGATAAGCTAGTATAACCATTTTGAATAATTCCGTTTTTATCAACTAAAATCATACGAGGAAATTTACTGGTGGTAAAATCACATACGGCACTTTCGCTAGGTATGGTGTATTGATATTTTACATCTACGTTTTTTGTAAATCTTTTAGAAGAGTCGCACAAATTAACAAGAACAAAATTAATATCAGGATTTTTTTTAACTAAATAATTGAAACGAGAAGAAACCCAATCATCTGATGCATACTCGTAGTTTTTTAATAAAACAACAGTGTTTTTATTTTTAGAAATGTTAGAAAACTCTTTTAACTCTCCGTCTGCTGCAATTAGTTTGAAAGGAGGTAATTTCTCTCCTTTATTTAGAACTTTTAAATCATTAATCAAACGCTGAACATTTTTTTTATGCTCGTTGTTGGTGTTTAACTTAAAAAAAGTAAAAAATGCTTCACTTTTAACTTCGCTACTAGGCTCTTCGTAAAAATTACGAATAACAGCATTGTACAACATTTTATTTTTAACCGTCTCGAGAGTTACATTTTCGTTAATGGCATGCAAAAGATTTTGTGTGAATTTATCAGTTTTCACTCCGTTACTTTTCTGATAAGCATCATTATTAATTTTTTCCATCACGAATCTGTAGTAAGGTCCATAAAACATCAAAGAGTCTTTATTAGGAGCCTTTTCGCGGTAACTGTAATAAGAACTACTAAAATTTTGAATGTTATTATTTAAATTTTTAATAGCATATTGTTCTAATCTAGTATATAAAGGGAAGTTTAAAGATATATCAAAAACATCTAAAAAACCAGAAACATCATTACTGTTAGTTTTATAGTTTTCAAGAATAATCTTTTTATCTGATTTCATTGAATCTATCTTAGCCAAAAATTCATTTTTAGGTAAAGAAAGATATGCGAAGGTATTTTTAAAATCTTGCTCATATTGTAAAAAGGACTCTAACAAGAGATTATTACGTTCAGCATTTATACCGCTAAAAACTAATGATTCATCAAAGTCCCATGTATTCAGTCTAATTAACAAACTATCAGAAGGTTGCATGTATACATATTGAAGCTCATTACCATGATGAAAGATGTATAAACCTTCTTTAAATTTCTTATAGCTACCTAGGAACGTATTGTTTTTGCTAAGAGGTATAGTGTCGTTAAAATCGTAATTGTCTGATAATACAACAAAATCACATTTAGGATTGATAATTTTACCTCCAAAATAGGTAGGCTTATCCTTATCAGACTTATTACATCCAATAAACACAATTAATATAAGAGGTATAAAATACTTAATCATAATTCAAATTATCCTAAATATTAAAGTTCAAAAATAGATAACTCTTTAATATTAGGCTGTTAATTCGTTGTTAAAAACGAATTAAAACGAGCCAAAAGTAAGATGTTAAAAACTTTAATGCAAATTCTTTTATAGTCTTTAGTTTTTATATTTTTGCACGGAATTTAAAAAAATATACATGTTATCAGTTTCTAATTTATCAGTTCAGTTTGGAAAACGTGTTTTGTTTGATGAAGTAAACACAAAGTTTACTCAAGGAAATTGCTACGGAATTATCGGAGCAAATGGAGCGGGAAAATCTACATTTTTAAAGATTTTATCAGGAAAACAAGAACCAACTTCAGGGCAAGTTCATTTAGAACCAGGAAAGAGAATGTCTGTATTAACACAAGATCATTATGCTTTTGATGAGTATACTGCCTTAGAAGCTGTGTTAATGGGAAACAAAGAACTGCACAAAATAAAATCAGAAATAGATGCATTATATGCTGATTATTCTGACGAAAATGCAGAAAAAATTGGTGAGTTGCAAGTTCGTTTTGAAGAAATGGACGGTTGGAATGCCGATGCTTCTGCTGCAAGTTTACTGTCAAATTTGGGTATTAAAGAAGAAGATCATTACACATTATTATCAGAATTAGACTCTAAGAAAAAAGTACGTGTATTATTGGCACAAGCGTTATTTGGGAATCCTGATGTATTAATCATGGATGAGCCTACAAACGATTTGGATTTTGAAACTATTTCTTGGTTAGAAAATTTCTTAGCAAATTATGATAACACAGTAATTGTAGTATCTCATGACCGTCACTTTTTAGATGCTGTTTGTACGCATATTTCTGATATAGACTTTGGAAAAATTAATCATTATTCAGGAAATTATACTTTCTGGTACGAGTCTTCTCAATTAGCAGCTAAACAAAGAGCTCAACAAAATAAAAAGGCAGAAGATAAAAAGAAAGAATTAGAAGAGTTTATTCGTCGTTTTTCTGCAAACGTGGCTAAATCTAAACAAGCAACTTCACGTAAGAAAATGATTGAGAAACTAAATGTTGATGAAATTAAACCTTCTTCACGTCGTTATCCTGCAATTATTTTTGAAAGAGATAGAGAAGCGGGAGACCAGATTTTAAATATTGAAGGTTTATCAAAAAAGGATGCAGAAGGAGAGTTATTGTTTTCAAATGTTGATATTAATTTGAATAGAGGAGATAAAGTTGCTGTTATTTCTAAAAACTCTAAAGCAACTACAGCTTTTTATCAAGTAATTTCAGGTAATGAAGAAGCAGATTCAGGTAAATATAGTTGGGGTGTAACAACTACTCAATCGTATTTACCAGCAGATAACTCTGCTTATTTTCAAAATGGAGAGTTAAATTTAGTAGATTGGTTACGTCAATACGCACAAACTGAAGAGGAGAGAGAGGAAGTTTTTTTAAGAGGTTTCTTAGGAAAAATGATTTTCTCAGGAGAAGAGGCTTTAAAGAAAAGTAATGTATTATCTGGAGGAGAGAAAGTACGTTGTATGCTATCTCGTATGATGATGACAAGAGCTAATATTTTAATGCTAGATGAACCAACAAATCACCTAGATTTAGAGTCTATTCAAGCGTTGAATAATTCATTAATAAACTTCAAGGGAACTGTATTGTTTACTACACATGACCATGAGTTTGCACAAACAGTAGCTAATAGAATAATAGAGATTACACCTAAAGGGATTATTGATAAGTATGCTACTTTCGATGAATATTTAGAGGACTCTAAAGTAAAAGAATTAAGAGAGAAAATGTATTCTTAAATTATTAATTAAAAAAAACAGCCATAATATCATATAAAATTATGGCTGTTTTTTTATGCCACATTTCTGTAATATAATTCATCCATAATATCTTTTGAGCCTTTGCCACAAAAAAGCAAATTCTTTTTATTTTTTAAAGAAAACTGATAAGCTTCTACAATTGAGTTAACCCCTAGAGTATCAATATTAGTAACATTACTAATATCTATGCTAATGTCTTTATATTTTTTTATAAAAGAATAAATCATTACTTCAAAAAGCTGAACGTTGGTAAGAGTTAAGTCACCTGATATCTTTAAATAATTTTTAGAGCTTTTAATTTTAAATTCCATAATACATAGTTTTAAATTTATATTATAAAATTATAACTTGCTTTTAAAATAAATAGCTTATTTCGTTGGAATTCAGTTTTCTATAGTTGATTAGGTTGTTTTAATAGATAAATTAGTTATAAGTATTACTCTTGGTTATCATTAACTATTTCAAAGAAGCTAAAAACGTTACCACCATAGCGTTTTTCATAGTTATAATAGGGATGTTGAGATAAATCTGTATGTTTTGAGTGTTCAATTATCAAAAGCCCATCATTATTTAACAAGTTGCGATCAAAAACTATGTCAGCTATTTTTAAAAATTGTTTTTCTTCAAAGTCATATGGAGGGTCAGCAAAAATTACATCTACTTTAAGGGGCGTTTTTTCTAAAAACTTATATACATCACTTTTATAGCTGTTAATAGACATGTTTAAATCCTTAGCTGTCTGATTAATGAATTTTATACAAGCATAATGAGCGTCAACAGCATTAATGGTTTCAGTACCTCGAGAAGCAAATTCGTAACTTATGTTTCCTGTTCCAGCAAATAAATCTAGTACAGAAATGTTTTCAAAATAATAGAAGTTATTTAAAATATTAAATAAAGACTCTTTTGCCATATCTGTTGTGGGTCTTACAGGCAGGTTTTTAGGAGCTGTAATTCTTTTACTTTTATATTTTCCAGAAATAATTCGCATTAGGCTATGAGTATAAAATTAGAGTGATTCGAAAAGTCTTTACTATCGGCAAAAAAACTATTAATTGGATTAATAAAGTGAATATTTCGAATGTATGAATAAGTAATAGAATATATATCTGATTCTTTCTCAATATCACCGATAAATGTCAATTGGAAAGAATTTGGATCCATTTGTAATTGTTCAGCAGTGAAAAGAATGTAATATATAAAATCTTCTTTTGTATTGTATAAAAATGAATTATAAAATAATAGTTTGCCTTCTTTACAAACAACGATATCTAAATAAGAAGAAGAAACATATACAAAGAATTGATCTTCAGAATCATTCTCAGAATAGTTTAGTAGTTTATCTATTAAAACCGTTGAATGATGTTTGTATTCAAATTCCCCAAAATTTTGAAAAAGGTAGTTGTTGATATTTACATAAGGTATATAAACTGTATTAGCAGCTATTACAGTATGTAAATCGTAGGTTATAAAATCTGTTTTTAATGTTTTTACGTTATAATTTAAATATGGAACTAAATTATTTCTGTCAAAAAGCTTGTTAGGAACTAACGTAGCTAAATTGTTTTGATGAATGGCAAAAACAGCTGTAAAGTCTTGTTGTAAATCTTTGTCAGTATCAAAAACACGGATAATTTTATCTAGTAATAGTTCTGGAGAAGCAATAGAGTCAGAAAATGTATACTTGGTAAAAAGAAGAGTTTCTTTTGTTTCTGAGTTTGATATACAAAAAGAAAATCCATCCAAACTAAATTGGATGGATAAACTTTTATACTGCGCATTAGCGCTAATTTTTTTACTCTTTTTTTGCAATTGCGTCACCTTTATCGTAATAAGGAGGCCAGTTACCACCTACAGTTACTTCAGTTAAAGAACCAACAGAAACAAACTCACCTTTAATTTGATCTGTCTCAATGGCTTCTAATTCTTGCTTTATTAAAGAAGGATTCATTCCTTTTAAGATAGGTTTCTTAGAAACCTTCGCCTCAAAAACTGGAACTTCTAAGCCAGCAACTTTTTCAACTCTACCTGTAGCTAATTCAAATTTTTCTTCTGTACCAGGAACATCAAACATAGTAGCATACTCTTTACCTTCAAAGTATTTTAAAACAGGCTCGTACCCTACAGTATCAATAACTTTAACAGATATATCTTTAGTAATACCACCACCTAACTCAACAGTTTTTTCAACGTTTTTAGTTTCTGTAATAGCTAATTGACCATTTTTAATAAAGGCAAGCAAAGTATCTTTATTGTTAGTATATGTTCCGTAAACTTCTTTATATTTTACTTCAGCGTCTCGAATCAACTTTAAATTCTTAATAACCTTAGCATAACGTACTCTCTTGTCTTTGTTAAAATTAATAGGTTCCATAACACCATTATAAATTTTATATACTAAAAAGACAGTTGCTCCTAATAATAATATAGAGACTAACCATCTCATTTTTAGAGGAACAAACTTAACAACAAGTAATGCTAAAAGAACTGCAACTACAACAGCTGCTAAAATCATTAATAATAAATTCATTTTTTTAATTTTTAATGTATGATATTCGCAAATCTACAATTTTTTTTCAATGATGAAAATAATTATTTAGAAATAGACTTATCTTTGAATATTATTTGATATATGATACAAACTGCTCCGAAATTTTATAAAGAAATACTACAAAAATTCCCGTATTCGCCTACAGAAAAACAAAATGAGTTACTAGATGTCTTAACAGATTTTATTTTTTCAGATGATAATCGCGCTTTATTTTTATTAAAAGGGTATGCAGGAACAGGTAAAACAACAATAATAAGTACCGTTGTACATAATTTATGGAAAATAGGACAAAAAGCAGTTTTACTAGCGCCAACAGGTCGTGCAGCGAAAGTAATTTCAGGATATTCCAACCGACAGGCATTTACGATTCATAAAAAAATATACTTTCCTAAAAAGCAAAGTAGTGGAGCTGTAAATTTTGTAATGCAACCTAATAAGCATACTGATACTCTTTTCATTGTAGATGAAGCTTCTATGATTTCTGATGAAAAGCAGAACGCGAAATTATTTGAAAATGGTTCTTTATTGGATGATTTAATCTCATATGTATACTCAGGAAAAAATTGTAAAATTATTTTTATTGGAGATACGGCACAGTTACCACCTGTAAAGTTAACTATGAGTCCAGCTTTAGAAGCTGACAAACTTTCGTTTGAGTTTAATAAAGAAGTTACAGAAATTGAGTTAGACGAAGTGGTTAGACAAGAAGAAGGCTCAGGGATTTTGGCTAATGCAACCGATTTACGTTTGTTAATTCAGAATGATTCAATACATTTTCAATTTGATTTAAATTATCCCGACATTATTCGTCTACAAGATGGTTATGATATTCAAGATGCTATAACAATGGCTTATGATGGAGATATAGGAGTGGAAGATACTGCTATTATTGTACGTTCAAATAAGAGAGCTAATCAATACAATCAACAGATTAGAACTAAAATTCGTGGACAAGAAAATGAAATTTCTACAGGAGATTACGTGATGGTAGTGAAAAATAATTACTACTGGTTAAAAGACTCTTCTTCGGCAGGATTTATAGCAAATGGAGATATTTGTGAAGTTATGCGTATCAATTCAATTAAAGAATTATACGGCTTTAAGTTTGCAGAAGTTGAAGTTCGCATGATTGATTATCCTGATATGAAACCTTTTGAAACAGTGTTGTTGTTAGATACTCTTACAAGTGAAAGTCCGTCATTAACGTATGAAGAATCTAACCGATTATATGAAGCTGTAAAAGAAGATTTTGCACATGAAAAATCAAAGTACAAGCAATTTATGGGTGTTAAGAAAAATAAGTATTTCAATGCGCTTCAGGTAAAGTTCTCTTACGCAATGACCTGTCATAAATCTCAAGGAGGTCAATGGAAAACAGTTTTTATAGAACAACCATACTTGCCAGATGGAGCTTCGGTTGAATATTTACGTTGGTTATATACGGCTGTTACCCGTGCACAAGAAAAATTGTATTTAATAGGTTTTAAAGATGAGTATTTTTTAGATTAAAAAAATACTTGTCATTTTTTCTTTGGAGAAATAGTTATTGTCTACAATGGAAATGTTAGCATTTTGTTAATGTGCTTCATACTTTAGTTAAAAAAGTTACATTTGTGTGGTATTCAAACTATTAAAAATGCACAAAAAAGTACTTTTATTACTATCTTTTTTATTGATTTCACTAACAATAAGCGCACAAAAACCACAAAAACTTACTTCAAATCAGATTTACGAGAAAGTTCAAAAATTAAACTTTTTAGGCTCTGCATTATACATCGCTGCGCATCCAGATGATGAAAATACTCGTTTGATAGCATATTTATCTAATCATGAAAAAGCTAGAACAGGGTATTTATCACTAACCCGTGGAGATGGAGGACAAAATTTAATAGGTCCTGAAATGCGTGAACTTTTGGGAGTTATTCGTACTCAAGAGCTGTTAGCTGCAAGAAATGTAGATGGAGGAGAACAACGTTTTTCTAGAGCTAATGATTTTGGATATTCAAAACACCCTGATGAAACGTTAAAAATTTGGGATAAAGATAAAGTTTTAGCCGATGTAGTTTGGGCAATTCGTACTTTCAAACCCGATGTGATTATCAATCGTTTTAATCATAGAACACCAGGAACAACGCATGGCCACCATACTTCATCAGCGATGTTAAGTGTTGAAGCTTTTGATTTAGCTAATGATAAATCAAAATACCCTGAGCAACTAAAGTATACAGATACATGGAGGCCTAATAGGTTGTTTTTCAATACATCTTGGTGGTTTTACGGAAGTGAAGAAGCTTTTGAAAAAGCAGACAAAAGTAATATGTTAAGCTTTGATATAGGAACGTACTACCCTTTAAAAGGATTGTCTAATAATGAAGTAGCAGCAATAGCAAGCAGTCAACATTTATGCCAAGGGTTTGGAAGGTTAACCACTAGAGGAAGTCAAACAGAATATGTAGAGTTTTTAAAAGGAGAATTTCCTAAAGACAAAAAAGATATTTTTTCAGGAATAAATACAACATGGAATAGAGTAGAAGGCGGAGGAGAAATAGGAGATATTTTATATGATATTGAACAAAATTTTGATTTTGTAAATCCATCAAAACATCTACCAGACCTATTGGAAGCCTATAAGAAGGTAAGACAACTAAAAGATTCACATTGGAGAGCTATTAAAACTAAAGAATTGAATGAAATTATCAAAGCTTGTGCAGGTTTATATCTAGAAGCCTCGGCAGAAAGTTCTAGTTCAATTCCAAGCAGTACAATTAATGTAAATTTTGAAGCACTAAATAGAAGTTTCATTTCTATGGAGTTGTCATCAATTACTATCCTTCCTGAAGGGAAAAACATCAAAAAAGAATTGGATTTAGCACCCAATAGTAAACAAAACTTTAAAAGTAAAATCAATATCGCTAAAGATGTTTCTTACTCTTCGCCATATTGGTTAGCTACTCAGTGGGATTTGGGAATGTACAAAGTAAACGATCAAAAATTAATAGGTAATCCAGAGTCTTTAAGGCCAATTCAAATTCAATACAATATTATAATTGAAGACCAACCAATTGCATTTACAATTCCAGTGGTACATAGATACGCTAAAAGAGATAAAGGAGAAATTTATGAACCTTTTGAGGTGTTACCGAAAGTAACAACAAAGCTATTGAATAAGGTACTTGTTTTTTCTTCAGAAAAATCTCAAAAAGTAACTGTAGAAGTTCGTTCTGGAGCGAAAAATACAAATGGAATAGTTACTCTAAAAGCACCAAAAGGGTGGAAAGTTACTCCAAACGAAGCAAAATTTTCTATAGACCAAAAGGGAGATATTCAGTTGATTGACTTTATGGTTACTCCAACACAAAATGAATCAGAAGGAGTTTTAAAAGCTATAGCAAAAGTTGAAGGTAAAAGTTATGATAAAGAATTGATAGAAATTAATTATAGTCATATTCCTAAACAGTCAGTATTATTACCATCACAAGCAAAAGTTGTACGTATGGATATAAAAAAGAACGGTACAAGAATAGGGTATATACAAGGTTCAGGAGATGCTATTCCAGAAAGTTTACAACAAATTGGCTACGAGGTAACAGAATTGAATGTAAATGAGATTAATGGAAATTTAGAGCAATTTGACGCAATTGTTGTTGGTATTAGGGCATATAACACTATAAAAGAATTGCAGTTTAAGCAAAAATACTTGTTAGAATATGTAAAAAATGGTGGAAATTTAATAGTGCAATACAACACGAATAGAGGGATAGATGTACAAGCGCCGTATGAATTACAATTATCACGTGATAGAGTAACAGACGAACATTCTAAAGTAACCTTGTTAGCTAAAGAACATTCTATTTTAAATTACCCAAACAAAATTACTGAAGCTGATTTTGAAGGTTGGGTACAAGAACGAGGCTTATATTTTCCTAACAAATGGAGTAAAGAATACACTTCGATATTATCTATGTATGATAAAGGGGAGTCAGTAAAAAAAGGAAGTTTGTTAGTTGCTAAATATGGTAAAGGAAACTATATCTATACAGGGTTAAGCTTCTTTAGAGAGCTTCCAGCAGGAGTTTCAGGAGCTTATAAGTTATTTGCAAACTTATTATCGGTAAAAGAAAATACCGTGGAGAAATAGAATATTGAAAAGAGTCATATAAATTATAGAAAAGCGAGGTTTAAACCCCCGCTTTTCTATTTAAAAAGATTTATAGAAACCGTTGCTAATTCCGAGTTTGGAAATTTTCTAAACGTGTTTTTATCATAAGTCAACCCAATAGCTTCCATAGCATTCATGTATTCATCAAGATCAATAATGTATTGATCAGAATAACCATGTGTAGCATCGTAGGCAGTAGCCGCTGTTTTTCCTAAGTTTTTAGCAACCAATTCAGGTTTTGATGTGTGTAATTCAATTAGCAATAAGCCAAATTTACTAATAAACGGTTTCCACTTGGTAAAATGCTGTTTTAAAGATTCTACTACCAAGTTGTTATTCAAACGTTTTCCTCTGTAAGCATAAGCTCCAGTTGAATTGGTAATAGTTGAATTATCATTAGGAGCAGGCTCTTGCCAAATTCTGTTGTGATCTAAAAAGGTACGAACGTTTAATAAATCAGAAAGGTTAATTCCGTATTTATCTTGTAAATCTTCTGATAACGCTTTCGGATTTCCAATATCTCCCCAAATCACTTTAGCCCAAATATCTGCTTGTACTAGGTTTTTTCGAGTGATTTTTAATGCAGCTTCGTTATAATCGACACCAATAAGTAATAGAGGATAATCCTCTAACATAGTACCTCTTTTAGTCTGATGTTCAATTACATTAAATAAATGTTTTAAAAATGCACCATTACCACAGCCAACATCTAAAATACCTTTAGGTTGTTCGTTGATAGGTTTATTAAATAGGTTAATAATAATCTCATCGATTACTTTAAAGTAGGTAGAATGCGCGCCACCACTTCCCCAAACATTCATTTCTCTATCTACATGAATTTCGTCATTTCCAATTTCTGAAGTTCTAAAAATATCAGGATTTCCGAAAATAAGTTTGTCTAGTTTTCTGAGTGTAGGAATGTACGATACGGTAACTCCATAAGCACTTGCTCTTCGAGCAAAAAACAAGCCTTCATCAGTAAACTCATAAGAGTCTTTAGTCTTGAAAAACCAACCTAGATTGGTTAATAAATCAAGTAGCCGACTAAAATTATCAGCGTCTTTATGAAACTCATCAGCACTGAATTTTGTTTGCATAAAGTATTTATGAAACATACCGCTCATACCTAATAAAACTGTTGTTGGACCAACAATAATACCTTCGATATGTGTAAGGATCTGAGCTAGAGCTTCTTTTTCTTCAGAAGTTGATGGAGTTTTAATTCCGAAGTTGTTTGTAAAGTTTTTATAAAGCTTTTCAAGCTTCTCATAAGGTTCAATTTCAAATTTTCGAGCGCTATAATTTTCTGAAAATTTCAACAATAAAAAAGCTTCTTTATATAAGTGAAAATAAGAAAAAGCTATAGCTGAAGCTTCATTGATTTCGAATTGAACAGTGTTATGTGTATTATCTACATGTTGTGTTAACCAGCCTTGAGAACACAATGTTCTTAAAGCCACATTTAAATAACCGTCATTAGCGTTAAATTCGGAAGTAATTTCATTTAAACTAACAGATTTCTTCTTTAATAAGTAGTTAGTAATTCCTTTTTCATGTAAAGTGTAAGCTGCTGGACAAGTAACAATTCCGTCTAAGTGACGAAACAACCTACTCCTTAACGCAGACTTTTCTTGTTTTGATAGCATAGTTTGATAGTTTTCATTCTAAATATAACTAATTGATTTTAAAATTAAAACTAAATTATTAAAGCTAAAAAATTAAGTTAAAATATTTAAAATATGTTTGTGAACAAAAGAATAATAGTCTTGATATTGAGGAAGTAATAAGTTTTCGTAGTTTTTTGTATGCAGTATTGTTTCTAAGCTAAATAGCTTTAAGTCTGCTACTTCCTCTTCTTGAAGTTTTAATTCTTGGACAGAAACTGTTAATTCAGCAATAAATACATGATGAAATTCATTATCAATAATTCCATTCGAGTGATTTACCATGTGTTTTCGAGTACCTATTTTATGTAAGTTTTCAGGAAGAATATCAAAACCTATTTCTTCTTTAACCTCTCTAACAGCAGCAATTTTAATGTTTTCACCGGCAGCTATGTGACCAGCAACTGAAATATCCCATAAACCAGGAAAAACTTTTTTAGTTAGTGCTCTTTTTTGAAGTAGTATTTGTTTATTAGAAGTGTACAACCAAACATGGATAGTAGGGTGAAAGTAGCCATGTTTATGAGCCTCAGATTTTAAACAAGTTTTTCCTGTATAGTTTCCATTTTCATCGACAATATCTATAAGTTCATCCATAAAAAGCTGGTAAAAAAAACGTCATTACTTATTTGTAATGACGTTTGATTATCTATATTATTTGAAATAAGAGAAATTTTCTCCGTCTTCAATTTTTAATAAACTTTCGTAAATCATTTTAATTACGTTCTCAACATCTTCACGGTGTACCATTTCAACGGTAGTGTGCATATAACGTAATGGTAAAGAGATTAAAGCAGAAGCAACTCCACCATTGCTGTATGCAAATGCATCGGTGTCAGTTCCTGTAGCTCTTGATAGGGCAGAGCGTTGGAAAGGAATTTTGTTAGCTTCGGCAGTATCAATAATTAAATCTCTTAATTTTTGTTGTACAGCAGGAGCATAAGCTACTACAGGACCTTTACCTAACTCTAAATGACCTTCTTTTTTCTTGTCGATCATAGGAGTTGTAGTATCATGTGTTACATCGGTAACAATAGCTACGTTAGGTTTTATGGTTTCAGTAATCATTTGTGCACCACGTAAACCAATTTCTTCTTGAACTGAGTTTGTAATGTATAATCCGAAAGGTAATTTTTTCTTGTTTTCGTGTAACAAACGAGCAACTTCAGCAATCATAAACCCACCCATACGGTTGTCTAAAGCACGACAAACAAATTTGTTCTCATTTAAAATATGAAACTCATCTGGATAGGTAATAACACAACCAACATGTACACCTAATTTTTCAACTTCTTCTTTAGTGCTACAACCACAATCAATAAAAATATTGTCTGGTTTTGGAGCTTCTTCTTTGGCTTTATTACGTGTATGGATTGCTGGCCATCCGAAAACACCTTTTACAATTCCGTTTTTAGTATGAATGTTTACAATTTTACTAGGAGCTATTTGATGATCACTCCCTCCATTACGAATTACATAAATTAATCCGTCATCAGAAATATAGTTTACATACCAAGAAATTTCATCAGCATGTCCTTCAATAACTACTTTATATTTAGCATCAGGATTTATAACTCCTACAGCAGAACCATAAGTGTCGGTAATAAACTCATCAACATAAGGTTTTAAATAGTCCATCCATATTTTTTGCCCTTCCCACTCGTATCCAGTTGGAGCAGCATTATTTAAATATTTTTCTAAAAAGTCAATAGACTTTTTATTTAAAATAGATTTATCAGCCATAACTTAAACGTTAATTTTAATGTTATTAATCTTTCTTTTCTTTTTCTTTAGGTTTATCAGCTCCCCAAAAACGTCTCTTTTCAATAAACTCTTCTTGTTCTTGAAGTTGTTTAGGTGTTAACACCTTTAAAAAAGATGGGTGTTGCTCTATAGCATACTCAATTTTTTCAACAATGCTAGCCACATCTTCATTTTCGTAATCAATTTCTAAAGGTTCTTTAATAACCATAGATTGTAGCACGTTACGTTTTTTTATCATCAATCCTTTTTTGTCAAAAGAACGTCTAAATCCGTCAATTACTATAGGAACTACAATAGGCTTGTAGGTTTTAATGATATGGGCTGTACCACGACGAATAGGCTTAAAAGGGGTAGTTGTACCTTGCGGAAAGGTAATTACCCAACCATCGTCTAAAGCTTTACCTATATTAGAAATGTCAGACATTTTTACTTGTCTGTTTACATCTTTTCCTGCGCTTCTCCAAGTTCTTTCAACAGAAACAGAACCTACATAAGCAAAAATTTTAGGAAGTAAACCAGAACGCATGGTTTCACCTGCAGCAACATAATAAATATTTAGTTTAGGTTTCCATAAATACCCTACGTTTCTAATATTATCGTCTCTACCTTTTAAAGCGGCATTAAATACGTGAAACATAGCTGCTACATCGGCAAAATACGTTTGGTGATTGGAGATAAATAGTACTTTTTGGTCGGGGAGACTTCTTAAAACATCCATTCCCTCTATTTGCAGGTCATTAAACTTACGGTAGCGTCCGTGAGAAATAACTCCGAGAACTTGTATTAAAAATCTTTTAATGAACAATATATGTCCAAAAGGATTCCTTTTAAATAAAGGCATTTTTATAATCTGGTTTTATTAGTGTAAATGCTAAATTACAAAAGAAAACCATAAAAAAAACTATTTAAATAAATCTTTAATTTCTGAAAGCATCATGGCAGTTGCACCCCATACAATGTAATCGTTTAATTTAAAGCATGGTACCTCAATATTTTTCATGTATGAGGTTTCCATTTCTACTGAAGTCAAGTTTGAATCGTCTAATAAATCAGCTAATAAAACTTCAATAATTTCTGCAACTTCTTCGTTTGGAGTGAAATGAGGTGTTTTTTCTGAAACACCTATAAATGGAGCTACTAAAAAGTTACTAGGAGGAATATATGCGTCTGAAGTTTGTCGTATTATTTCAATAGATTTATAGTGTATACCAACTTCTTCAAAAGTTTCCCGTAAAGCAGTTGTTTGTAGGCTACTATCCTCTTTGTCAAATTTCCCACCAGGAAAGCTAATTTGAGATGAATGCGCTCCATTATAACTCGCTCTTTCAGTAAGTAAAAAGCGTGTTTGGTTATCATTGTCAGGGTAAAATAACGCTAAAACAGCTGCTTTTCTTGGATTTTTGCTTAGTATTAATTCTTCTGAAAACCGTGTTCTTAATTTTGGAGCTAACTTAAATTGAGAAGTTAAACCACCTAGTTGCTTTTGCTGCAATCTTTCTATTTGATTGATAAAATCAGAAAAAGTCATTCGTTTTTAGTATTTTAGAACAAACTTATCAATTTACAAGATAAAAGTTATAAGTTTTGGCTTGAATTTTGATTTGTTAGGTGTGGAATTAATTTAATACTAAATGAATAAAGAAAAAAAGTACCAAAAACTAGCATTAAGTTTGTTGTTTGACGCTATAGGGTATGTATCTTATTTAATACCTGGGCTTGGAGAGTTGTCAGATATTGTTTGGGCACCAGCATCAGCGTATATAATGACAAAAATGTATAAAGGAAATAAAGGTAAAGTAGCAGGAGCCATTGCTTTTATTGAAGAAGCGATGCCTGGGTTAGATGTTGTGCCAACATTTACTCTTATGTGGTTATATACTTATGTTTTTTCTTCAAAGGAAACAAAAACTACGATTGAAGTTTAGTCTTTTAAGTCGAATAAAAAAATAAAGAGCTTCCAATTTTGGAAGCTCTTCTTAGTATTCTATAACTATAAACTATTTCTTGATGATTTTTTTTGTAAATGATTTTTGACCATCGTTTACTTCAAGAATATAAATTCCGTTATGTAGACTTGAAACATCAAGACTTTTATGAGTAACTTTTCCTGCTAAAACTTGTTGTCCTGCTAAATTTGTTATTTTAAAAGTAGCATCTCTGTCATCAGCTAAATTAATTTTTATGAAGTCTACACTAGGGTTTGGTGAAACACTAGCATCAAAAATGGAAGCTTCATTGCCCAACTTTCCATCGATAGTGATGTTGTTGTATCCTAAACCTTTAGAGCTACTACCTATGTTAACAGTATAATCTTCAACTTCACCATAAGAAAAAGTCTCACAAGCTGATGGAGCTGCATTCCATTTCATTGATACACGCATTCTTGTAGTACCTGCTAAAGCAGAGGTAGGAACAGAAAAATTATAGGATAAATTACCAGAGCTAGATGAAGAACCACTAACAACTTCTTCAGAAGATTCAAAAGTTCCATTTTTATTAAAATCAATCCAAACTTTCCAGTATTCTGTGTATGAAGAACTAGCAAATCCAGCGCTTACTACAATAGTATTACTTCCGTAAGGTAAGTTTCCAGTTAAAGAAGTAAAGTCAGCATATCCACCGTTGGCACCAGTAGCGTTTGAAATTCCACCAATAACAACATTGTCAATCCATTCATAATTTACATTATTCCCTTTAGTACTACAATAAGAAATTGTGTTTGCTAGAGTTGTTATGTTTACCGTATTACTTGAAGAAGAAATATTGTTTGCAGCATCTTTGGCTTTTACAGAAAAAGTATAGCTTGTAGAGGCTGTTAATTTACTTACAGAATAACTTGTAGTAGTAACAGTGGCTATTTTTGAACTTCCTTGATATATGTCATATTCTGTAACACCAATATTGTCAGTTGAAGCAGTCCAGCTTAAATTAACAGAAGTTTGTGTAATATTTGAAGCAGCAACATTGGTTGGCGCAGATGGAGCAGTTGTGTCTGGGGTAGAAGTTCCTCCATCAATGTTGTGGTTTCCCAAGCCGCTAAATGTATCTTTTGCTAATATATTCCATTCAGAAGCTGTATATGTACTGTTAGGAGATGTAACAGAAGATTTTCTTTGCATTGTTTTGTCTTGTGCAAAAGTTGAAGAGCTATTAGGATTTCCAATCAAATCGATAAGAGTATTTCCTTTGAATAAACCAACAGCATCGTTTCCATTAAAAGAAATTACACCAGTATCTGTTCTGTCAGCTTTATTTAATATTGTACTAGAAGCACTGCTATTAGCTATGACATACACATCACCATTTGTTAATTGACCACTTAAAGTTAACGTATTGGTCCACCCACCACCGTTGGCAGCTTTCTTTAATGAATACCCTGATAAGTTTACACTGGCTCCAGTGAAATTAGCAATTTCAATAGCTTTATTATTTGAAGAACCCTCTACATACTCAGAAATTAATAAATCCGCAGCTGTTCCATTTCCTCCACCTGAACTTGTGTTAGTTGTAATAGAAACAGAATTACTAGAAGTAGATTGATTACCTGCAGCATCTTTAGCTTTTACAGAAAAAGTATAATTAGTTGCTGCTGTTAAACCTGTAACGCTATACGAAGTTGTTGTAACGGTAGCAATTTTCGTAGTTCCATTGTATACATCATATCCTGAAACACCAACATTATCAGTAGAAGCTGACCAAGTTAAATCAACTGTAGTTTCTGTAATATTTGAAGCAGCTAAATTAGATGGAGCAGTAGGAGCTTGTGTGTCTGATACACTACCACCTCCAAATAAATCTTCAGCTTGAGGTCCTCCCCAAATTTTAGTAGCAAATGCAGGGTTGTCAATAAACGGATTACGATTTCCTTGAATTCCTTCTAAAATAGGGTTACGTTGCTTTTCAAAGTCTGATACAGGGTCATCCACATTCCATTGAATAAATAAAGCAAGCATGTTAGAGTCAGAAGCCATCGTAGCTCCTGTACCAACACCCGTAGGTAAACATTGGTTACCGTAACGTAAATACATATACATCATCATACGAGCAACATCACCTTTCCATTCGTCTCCAGGATACCAACCTCCAGAAACACTACCAGCATTACCAGAACTATTTACAAATTTTTTACTACCTCTTTGAGAGTTGAAAGAAATATCAGAAGGTCTTAAATGATGTGCATCTGCACCAGGACCAGAAGTTCCTAAATTAGGACTTCCTAATGATTTAGGGTATACATGTTCTCTGTTCCATTGTGTACCAGCACTACCACCATTAGCATCTTTACTTCTAGTTCTATCGGTTACATAATTACCGTCAGTATCACTATACCCATAAATTAATAAAACCTTACTAGCGTCGTTAGGATCTAAATCAGTTTGTTTAAGTGCATTCCACACACCAGGTGTGTATGACAGGTTTGTTGTATGTGTATTAATAATTTTAGTAGCGAGCTCATTTTTTAATGCTGAACCAGATAAATTCAAATTAACATCGTTGTAATATGAAGGAATTTGTGAAAAAACAGCTAATGAAGCTATTAAAAAGAAGAAGAGTAGTTTGTGTTTCATAATATTTTATTGAAAAAAGTTAAATTTTTGTTAACCTCCTGCAAATCAATAAAAAATATAATTTTTTGATGTTATCAAAAGGTTAATAATCAATAGTATATCTTTTGTAGGTAACTAGTTTATAGTTTTTCCTTTATTTTGCGTAAATTTGCACGCTAAAATTAGAGATTGATTATGAAGATATCATACAATTGGTTACAACAATTTTTACAGACAGACTGGGAGGCAGAGAAAACAGGTGAGTTATTAACTGATTTAGGTCTTGAAGTTGAAGGAATAGAAACTGTAGAGAGTATTAAAGGAAGCCTAAAAGGGGTAGTTGTAGGAGAAGTTTTAACTTGTGAAAAGCACGCTAATGCAGATAAGTTAAAGGTTACTACTGTTGATTTAGGAAATGGTACCCCTGTACAAATTGTATGTGGAGCACCAAATGTCGCGGCAGGACAAAAAGTTCCTGTGGCTACTGTTGGTACCATGTTGTATGATGAAAAAGGAGAAGGCTTTAAAATTAAAAAAGGAAAGATAAGAGGAGAAGAGAGTCACGGAATGATTTGTGCCGAAGACGAATTAGGTTTAGGACAAAGTCATGATGGTATTATGGTGTTAGACGAGAATTTAGCTCCGGGTACTCCTTGTTCAGAGGTTTTTAACATTGAGACAGACTATGTTTTTGAAATTGGGTTAACACCAAACCGAGCAGATGCCATGAGTCATTACGGTGTTGCACGCGATTTAAGAGCTGGATTAATTCAGCAAGGAACTAATATTGAGTTAATATCTCCTTCTGTTTCTGATTTTCATGTTGATGAGCGTACTCATAAAATTGATATTGAAATAGAAGATAAAGATTTAGCACCTCGCTATTGTGGTATAACCATTACTGATGTTGAAGTAAAAGAATCACCAGAATGGATTCAAAACAGATTAAAAGCAATTGGGTTAACTCCAAAAAATAATATTGTAGATATTACTAACTATGTATTGCATGAGTTAGGACAACCACTACACGCTTTTGATGCTTCTAAAATTAGAGGAGGCAAAGTAGTAGTGAAAACTTTAGAAGAAGGTACTAAGTTTACTACGTTAGATGATGTAGAAAGAGAGTTGTCATCTGAGGATATTATGATTTGTGATGCAGATGATAATCCATTATGTATTGGAGGTGTATTTGGAGGAGCACAATCAGGAGTTACAGAGCATACAACTTCTATTTTCTTAGAAAGTGCTTATTTTAACCCTGTGTCTGTTCGTAAAACAGCAAAACGTCACGGGTTAAATACAGACGCTTCTTTCCGTTTTGAAAGAGGTATTGACATCAACACAACAAAATATGCTTTAAAACGTGCTGCTTTATTAATTGAAGAATATGCAGGAGGAAAAATGTCTTCTGATATTTTAGATTTTTATCCTGTAAAGGTGGAAGATTTTGAAGTGTTTTTATCGTTTGAAAATGCGTATAAATTAATAGGTCAAGAAATACCTAAGGAAACGATTAAAAAGATTTTAGCTTCATTAGATATTAAAATTAATAGTGTTACTGAAGCTGGTTTAGGATTGGTAGTACCATCGTATCGTGTAGATGTACAACGTGAAGCAGATATTATAGAGGAAATCTTACGTGTTTATGGATATAATAATGTAGAGTTTTCTCATAAATTAAATACGTCTATTTCTTTTGATAGTGATAAAGAAGTTAAAATAGAGAATATTGTTGCTGACCAGTTAACATCGTTAGGGTTTAATGAAACCATGGCAAATTCGTTAACAAAGGCAGATTATATTGAATTGTCTGAGAACTTAAATGCTGATTTTAACGTTGAAATGTTGAATCCGTTAAGTAACGACTTAAAAGTAATGCGTCAATCGTTACTATTTAGTGGTTTAGAATCTGTAGCGTACAATATTAACAGAAAGAACAATTCATTAAAGTTTTACGAGTTTGGTAAGACGTATCATAAATATGAAAGCGGATACCAAGAAGATAAGCATTTAACATTATTTGTTACTGGTAATAGAACACAAGATAGCTGGAAGGTAGCTACACAGACATCAGATTTCTTTTATGTTAAAGGGATTGTAACAGCTTTATTAAGTCGTTTAGGAATTGATAAATTAAAAACCACTCCAACAAAATCAGATGTGTTTTCTGAAGGAATTACGTTAAGTTTAGGAAAAACTAAGTTAGTAGAGTTAGGAGTTGTTAAAAGAGTGATTTTAAAAGAGTTTTCAATAAAACAAGAGGTATTGTTTGCAGACTTTAACTGGCAGAATATTTTAGAATTAGTAGGCAAGAAAAAAATAAAAGTAGCCGATTTACCTAAGTTTCCAGCTGTAAAGCGTGATTTAGCCTTGTTATTGGATAATAAAGTTGAGTTCAAAGAAATTTATAACTTAGCATTTCAATCAGAAAGAAAACTTTTAAAAGAAGTGGATTTATTTGATGTGTATGAAGGAGACAAATTACCAGAAGGTAAAAAGTCGTATGCAGTAAGTTTTGTATTACAAGATGAAAACAAAACATTAGCAGATAAGCAAATAGATAAAATAATGCAGAAACTACAGCAAACATTCGAAAAGAATTTAGATGCTGTATTACGATAATTCAGAAGCTCCATTTTTGGAGCTTTTTTTATATTTAACAAAGAACAATACTTAAAATAAACTAATGTATAAATTACTGATTCGCCCAATTTTTTTCCTTTTTGATCCTGAAAAGATTCACCACTTTACATTTTCACTCGTAAAGTTTCTATCTAAAATACCAGGAATGTCTTCTATTTTTAGAGGAATGTATCAAGTAAACGATAAAAAGTTAGAACGTAATTTATTCGGATTAACGTTTAAAAACCCTGTAGGGTTAGCAGCAGGATTTGATAAAAATGCAGTGCTGTATAATGAGTTGGCTAATTTTGGTTTTGGTTTTGTTGAAATTGGTACGGTTACACCAAAAGGTCAAGAAGGAAACCCGAAAAAACGTTTATTCCGTTTAAAAGATGATAAAGGAATTATCAACCGAATGGGTTTTAATAATGAAGGTTTAGAAGCAGCGATTGAGCAATTAAAAAAGAACAAAGGAAAAATAATTATTGGAGGAAACATTGGTAAGAACACGAATACAGCCCCTGAAAATTATACGGAAGACTATGTAGCGTGTTTTAAAGGGTTACACCCGTATGTAGATTATTTTGTATTGAATGTAAGCTGCCCGAATGTATCTAGCCATGCAAAATTAGAAGATGCTGATTATTTAAAGGAATTGATTACTGAAGTTCAAAAATTGAATAATGCTAAAGTAACACAAAAACCAATTCTATTAAAGATTGCTCCCGACTTAAACAATCAACAATTAGATGAGATTATTGAATTGGTTGCTGAAACTAAAATTGATGGAGTTATAGCATCAAATACATCGGTAAATAGAGATAATTTAAAAGCTTCTAAAGAACGTTTACAAGAAATAGGTAATGGAGGTCTAAGCGGACAACCGGTTAAAGATAGAAGCACAAGAGTAATTAAGTATCTAACGGATAACTCTAATAAAGCGTTTCCAATTATTGGAGTAGGAGGTATCCATTCTGAAAAAGATGCTTTAGAAAAGCTAAAAGCAGGTGCTGATTTGGTACAAATTTATACAGGTTTTATTTACGAAGGACCTAGTTTGGTAAAAAGAATCAATAAGGCTATTTTAGCTGAGAAGAAATAGTATTATTGTTGTTACAACTTTGGTGAATGAAGAGATTTTTATTATCCTACAAAATAGTATTGTTTCTTATTTTTTTATTTCTTGCTCAATATTTAATATTAAAAGGAGAGTTTGAAATCTATCGCTTTTCAGATAATAAGTATTTATATGAAAATGGAAAGCAATTTTCGAAAGGATTAGTTTATATAGGACTTATTCTATCCGCTTTGTTTCCATTAATAGTATGGTTTCAGAGAAAAAAAGATTTTAAAAAAAACATAGTTTGGGTAATCATAGGTTTTTTTCCCGCTCTATATTACATTTTACTTTTTATATTATCTTATTCAATCTAATTAAGTAAAAAAATGCTAGAAACCCTCATATCTTTTGTATTTGCTACGGCTACTTTAGCTATTTCACCAGGTCCTGATAATATTTTTGTCTTAACACAAAGTATTGTTAATGGAAGAAAATATGGATTAGCTACGGTTGCTGGTTTAATGACAGGATGTATAATTCATACAACTTTGGTGGCTTTTGGAGTATCGGAAATCATCAAACAGAATCCGAATTTATTTTTTATCATCAAGCTATTTGGAGCAGGATATTTACTGTATTTAGCCTATCAGGTGTATAAAAGTGATGCTAAAATTGCCTTTTCAACAGAGAATGTTCAGAAAAAATCAACATTACAGTTATTCAAAACAGGTTTTTGGATGAATGTATTAAACCCGAAGGTTACAATTTTCTTTTTGGCATTCTTCCCACAGTTTTTGTTTTCTGACAGCTTGTCAAACGTACTCCAATTTTATGTATTAGGAGGATTATTCATTCTAACATCTTTTTTAATATTTTCTTCCATTGCTATTTTGGCAGGAAAAATTTCTAATTACATTAAACAGCACAAAAAGGTGGGAATATATTTAAAATGGGCGCAAATTGTAGTTTTTATAGGTATAGCGATGTTAATTTTACTTTAAAAAACTTTCAAGATTATTTATTCCTCTTTCTTTAAAGTAAGTTTTTCTAAAGCACGTTTAGAACTTCTATTTTCAGGGTTAATGGTTAAAGCTTTTTTATAGTATTCAATAGCGTTCGCTGTATCTTTCATTCTGGTATAAGCATCAGCGGTACTATCATAAGTATTTGAACTGTTAGGATACAATTCAATATTAATTTTAAAAACATTAAGGGCATTTTCAAACTCATCTTTTCTAAGGTATTGATATCCTAACCTATTTATATTTCGTTCTCTGATTACAGGATTTAAACTGTCTTTTTCTTTTATAGCTTTGTAACCTTTTAAAGCAGCTTCAAAGTTACCTTCTGCTAAATGTTCGCTGGGAGTTTTTTCTCCTTTTTTTAGTTTTTTAAAGACATACTTTTCACCTTCATGCTCACGCTTTTCAGCTAACCCTATCATATTCTTAGAAGTATTAAAAATTAGTTTTTCATTTAACTCTCTAACGTAAAAAGAAGAATCATTCACTTTTAAAGGTTCTAAGTTTTGATTACGCCATTTTATAAGTAATTTATTGTCATTATTAAAAGTAACTTCTATAATTTCATCAGCATTAAAATAATAGCGTCCTGCTGCTTTTTCAATAAACTCAGAAGAGTTTGTTTTTGAGGTACAGTTAATTAGTAATAAAAGTAATGATAGAGTTAAAATGTTAAATTTCATTTTTGGTTAGTTTTATGTTGAAATAAGATGTTAGTAAGACGATTTAGAACCAAATAAGTTACAAATTAAATTATTTATAGCTTTCGTTGGCATAAGAATTGAAATATAGATAACGAGATAGATAAGAGTTTAAGTTTATTCTTTTGTTTATCAGTAGATTAAGGTTTTTAAAAAGTGGTTTTTTTTCAATAAAAGAGTGATAAGTGCCACTATGACAGAATAAATAAGATATGAGTAAATCAAAAATATTACATTTAGACAATTTGTCGCTTCAAGATGTTTTTAATGAGGATTCAGAGTTAATTCCATTATTAACACCAGAAGATGAAGAGTTAATAAATCAAGAAAGTATTCCTGAAGAATTACCAATTCTTCCTCTACGTAATACAGTGTTATTTCCAGGAGTTGTAATTCCAATTACGGCAGGTAGAGATAAGTCTATTCAGTTAATTAAAGATGCCAACAAGGGAGATAAAGTTGTAGGTGTTGTAGCACAAAAAGATAGTGAAGTTGAAGATCCAGGAATTGATGATATTTATCAAACAGGTGTAGTGGCACAAATTTTACGTGTATTAAAAATGCCTGATGGTAATACAACTGTAATTATCCAAGGTAAAAAGCGTTTTGAAATAGAGGAAATTACGCAAGAAGCCCCTTACTTAAAAGCAAGAGTAAAAGAAGCTGTAGATGAGCGAGAAATTGATGATCAAAAAGAGTTTGATGCAATTATCGATTCGATTAAAGACTTAGCATTAGAGGTAATTAAAGAAAACCCTATGCTACCTTCAGAAGCATCTTTTGCTATAAAAAATATTCAATCCAATTCATTTTTGGTGAATTTTATTTCGTCAAACATGGAATTAAGTGTATCGCAAAAGCAGGTATTACTTGAGAAAGACAATTTAAAAGAACGTGCATTATTAACGTTAAAGAATTTAGATAAAGAGCTTCAAAAGTTACAATTACGTAACGATATTCAATCTAAAACACGTTCTGACTTAGATAAACAACAACGTGAATACTATTTAAATCAACAATTAAAAACCATTCAAGATGAATTAGGTGGTGTTTCTCACGAGCAAGAGCTAGATGAAATGCGTACTAAGGCTAAGTCTAAAAAATGGAATAAAGAGGTTGGAGAAACTTTTGAGAAAGAGTTAGGGCGTTTAAGACGTATGAACCCTCAAATGGCAGAATATGGTGTACAGCGTAACTACTTAGAGTTAATGTTAGAGTTACCTTGGGGCGAGTATTCAAAAGATAAATTTGATTTAAAAAGAGCTCAAAAAATTTTAGATAGAGATCATTTTGGGTTAGAGAAAGTTAAAGAGCGTATTTTAGAGCATTTAGCGGTTTTAAAATTACGTGGTGATATGAAATCGCCAATTATTTGTTTATACGGACCTCCAGGAGTAGGTAAAACATCGTTAGGTAAATCGGTAGCTGAAGCATTAGGACGCAAGTACGTACGTATGTCTTTAGGAGGTTTACGTGATGAAGCTGAAATTAGAGGACACCGTAAAACCTATATTGGAGCAATGCCTGGTCGTTTAATCCAAAATATTAAAAAGGCAGGAACTTCAAATCCTGTATTTGTGTTAGATGAAATAGATAAGTTAAGTCAAAGTCATCAAGGAGATCCTTCTTCAGCGATGTTAGAAGTATTAGACCCAGAACAAAACACAGCTTTTTATGATAATTATTTAGAAGTAGGATATGATCTTTCTAAAGTATTATTTATAGCAACAGCTAATAACATTAATCAAATTCCATGGGCATTACGTGATCGTATGGAAATTATTAACGTAACAGGGTATACTATTGAAGAAAAGGTAGAAATTGCTAAAAAATACTTGTTCCCAAAGCAATTAAAAGAGCACGGATTATCAAAAGAACATTTAACAGTAGGTAAAAAGCAGATAGAGAAAATAGTTGAAGGATATACTAGAGAGTCTGGAGTCCGTGGTTTAGAAAAACAAGTAGCAAAAGTAGTTCGCTTTGCCGCAAAGTCTATTGCGATGGAAGAGGAGTACAATGTTGTTTTGACAAATGAAGATATAGAAACTATTTTAGGACCTGCACGTTTAGAACGTGATAAGTACGAGAATAACGATGTTGCAGGTGTTGTTACTGGGTTAGCTTGGACAAGTGTTGGAGGAGATATTTTATTTATAGAATCTATTATTTCTAAAGGAAAAGGAAATCTTTCAATAACAGGTAACTTAGGTACTGTAATGAAAGAGTCTTCAACAATAGCAATGAAATATATAAAATCTAATGCTGAGGAATTTGGAATTAATCCTGAAGTATTAGATAAGTATGATGTACACATTCACGTGCCTGAAGGAGCTACCCCTAAAGACGGTCCAAGTGCAGGTATCACGATGTTAACTTCTTTAGTTTCTGTATTTACACAGCGTAAGGTGAAAAATAAATTAGCCATGACTGGAGAGATTACGCTACGCGGAAAGGTACTTCCAGTTGGTGGAATTAAAGAAAAAATATTAGCAGCAAAACGAGCAAATATTAAAGAAATTATTTTGTGTGCTGATAATAAAAAGGATATAGAAGAAATAAAAGAGAGCTACTTAAAAGGGTTAACATTTCATTATGTAACCGACATGAGTGAGGTAATTGATATAGCACTTACCAAGCAAAAAGTTAAGAATGCTAAGAAGCTTTTATAATATTAGAAAAACTAAACAAACAGCCAATATAGTTCTATTGGCTGTTTTTTAAGTAGAGTTTTACTTAAGAAACTTCGTGAATATACATTGCTTTGTTACTTAAAAGTTAGGTTCACGGTCATAGTGTTTATCATATACACACCAACATATAATATAAGGCTCTTTTCCTCTACATGTCCATACTCCATCTCCAGGACATTTTATAGGTGTACCTCCTAAAATTTGTTTTTGCGCTGTTTTATTGATAACAGTACCTAAGTTTGAAATTTTTGTTTTCATAATTATATTTTTAATTAATTACTAATAGTTAGGTTCAAGAAAATTCTTCTTATCATATTCACACCAACACATAATATAAGGCTCTTTTCCTCTACATTTCAATACTCCATCTCCAGGACATTTTGCAGGTGTACCTCCTAAAATTTGTTTTTGCGCTGTTTTATTAATAACAGTACCTAAATTTAAAATTTTTGTTTTCATAATTATTAATTTGTTATTGAGTTAAGTACTTGTTTTAAATTGTAAAACATAAGTAATTGCTGTAAAGTTTTTAACTATATTAAATTGTTCGCAATGGTTATATCGTCTCCTTCAGAAGATGCAAATCATCTACAAATTTTAGCTTACAATAACAATAAACTTCTCTTGGAACACAATAATAAAAAAAACCTATAGGACAGATTACTTCGGTACCTCCATTAATTTGTTTTTGTGCTGTTTTATTAATAACAGTACCTAAATTTAAAATTTTTGCTTTCATGATTAATTAGTTTTGGTTATTGATAATTTTTAGTGGTCAAAGTCTACAGGTAATTCTTCAACATATTCTGGTTCACACCAACATCTTATCCAATTACATTTTAAATAAGTTCCTCTAGGGCAAACAATTTGTCCACCATTAATAGTTCTTTGTTCTGATTTATTCAGAACGTTTCCTAATTTAGAAATTGATTTTAACATGATTAATTAATTCGAGTTATCCCTACTCTATTAAATGCTTTTCGGGGGACGCATTAAAACAAGCTTGATTTTTAACAAATATTAAACATTGTTAGCTACAAAAGAAGTGAAAACAGGTACTATTTATGAAAACAGGAGGTACTATTTAAAAATAATGACATTGTTATTTTTATTGTAAGATGTTGTTTTGTAGTGTTTTGTGTGTTTTGTTTTTTGGTGAGTTTGATAAAAACAAAAACAATAGATTAAAAAATTAACTTTACATATAACTTAAAAATTAAAACTTATGAAATGTTTATCTATTGAGATGTTAGCAAAGTATAAATTAACACTAGAGGAAAAAACAAAGATTTTAGCAGGAGATCCAGTTAAGGCGAATTATGAAAAAATAGATTTTGGCGGACCAGATACAGATGGAGAAGAAGACTGTTTTGTTTTACCACCAAGTGCAGAAAAAGATAAATGCTACGATCGTAAAAATAATTTTAAGGTTTAAAATAATTACAAAAAACATTACATTATAACTCCTTATTAATTTTCTCTATAAATTGATAAGGAGTTATACCTATATATTTTTTAAAAATTCGAGTAAAAGACTTCGCATTTTTATATCCAGCAATTTCTCCAATAGCTTGTGTTGTATAAGACCTCACTTTCTTATCATTACTCAATATTCCAATAATGTAATTAATACGTAACTCATTCGTATAATCATTAAAGCTCATTTTTTTATAATCTTTAATGATTTTTGATAGGTAAGTAGTATTGGTTCCTATTTTTTTAGCTGCATTATATAAATTATACTCTTCTTTTAAAAAGTATTTCTTTTCCTCTATTTTTAATAAGCCGCTAATAATTTGTTGATGTTGTTCGTCTTTTATTTTTAATGGATTAGGTAAAGAAAAGGGCTTTTCAGTTAGGTCTTCTTTTTTTGAAATTTTATTTAATAGTTCACTTAACTTTTTCTTTGTTTTCTTTTTTTCTTTAGCGTTTTTAAATACTAAAAAAGAGATAACTATTACTGTAGATATTAATCCTATAACTATAATTTCATAATAAAAATTCTTTTTGTTACTATCCTCTTTTAACTTTTTAATTTTTTTATCAAAATCAACTTTAATTGCTTCTTTAAACTGTTTTTTATCTCTTAATGAAACTTTTGAATGATTATTTACATATGTGTTTAAATAATAATTTGCAGAGTCTACTTTATTTTGATAAGTATAAATTTGTGAAAGGTATCCATTCATTTTTATATAATTATCATCTAAAATGGTGTCTTTTTTTATTTTAAGAGCAGTTAAAAAGTTATGTTTAGCCTTTTCGAATTTATTTAAATTATAATAGTTTAGACCATTGTTGTAGTATCCTTTGTATAAATAAGACTGTGACTTGCTTTTTTCGAATAACGCTAAACTTTTTTCAAGAAAAGAACTAGCTTTAGAGTATTCTTTTTTTAAAGTATAAATAGTCCCTTTTCCATAATAAACTTTGCCGGTATAATAGCTATTAAGATTAAACTCTTTTGTTTTTAGTATCAAATTATAGTAATGTAAAGAAGAGTCTGCATACTGCTGTTTTTCTCTGTTTTTTTTATATAAAGTAGCGTAAATAGCAGCAACATTAAACATTCTTTTATATTTGCTACTATAATACTTGTTTGAAAGGGATTCTTTATTAGCTTCTATAAGGTCAAGAGTTTCTTTTGCTTTATTAAGAGCTTTATCAAGCTCTCCCATGTCTTGATAAATAAGTGCAATGTTCCCTTTTATTTTAATAATTCGCTCAATATCTTTGGCTAACAAAGCGTAATTTTCGGCTGTAATATAATTTTGTAAAGCTGGTTTAATTAACTTTCTTCTTTTATTAGAGTTGCCTAAGAGAATATGAATATCAAATAGTAAAGGAAAATTTTTATTTACTCTTACTATTTTAGGAAGATATTTATTAATACTATCTTTAAAAGAAGTGTTTATAGATTGTTTTTCTCTTACTTTTAAATATTCTATTGCAGCATATCCAAAAGTTTTATAAGCAGTATTATTACTTAGTAGAAGCTTGTTCATATAGTATAAAGAACTATCAACACCAATTTCTTTATTTAAATAGAACTTTTTTTTAATTTTTATCAAGTCACTTTCGTTATACTTCTCTATTTCTTGAGAAAAAGAAAGAGTACAATTAAAAATTACTAAGAAGAGAAATAAAATTTGCTTTAACATAATTTTTTTGAAGAGTTAGAGGAAAATTAATAGTAGTTGCAAAATAAAAATAATTTAACAAGAAAGCTATTTCTTCTATTCTATTTTTGATTTACAATAAGTTAGTTTATTTCTAAAAAAAATGTTATAAGAACATAATAAGATAATATGTAAATAAAAAGAGAAAATACTTTTTATAAATAAAAAGCGTTGTTGTTTTAGTTATATTTAAAAAATTTTTAAAAAGTAATATAAAACTTAAACCCTTAAATTTCATGAAAAAACTTTTTTTATTAGCAGGTCTTTTATTTTCTGTAGCCTCGTATTCTCAGATTGAATTTATTGAAACTACTAAAACAGAAATAGTAGGAAAAATAGAGTACGTTTATTTAGAGAAAATAGGAGATAAAGCTTACAACTTTTACTATAAGAATATAAATGATCCTATTCATGAATATGTTCATTTTTCATTTAAAAACTTAGATAATGATGTAGAAAAATTACATCAAATAATTGTAAAAGGCTTTGAAGAAAACCCTAGAGATCCTTATAAAATTAAAGCAAATGGAGATGTAATCTGGTTAAAATATACTAAAGTTGATGGAGTAGTAATGTTACAAATTCAACAGTATGTAAGTAGAGATCCAGATATTATGACAGTTTCTAAGTTACTTACATATGAAGAAGTAAATAAGTTATTTAGCAAATAGTTAAAATAACAGCAATAAAAAAGCAGCCCATAGGCTGCTTTTTTGTTAGGTTTAAATAAAACTATATTAGTTTTTAGCTTTCTTTTTAAAAGCATCAAACTTATTTGTTGTTTGTTTAGGCCAACTGTTATTTGAAGTATCAATATCGGCAGTTTCTAAATCAGGATCTACAACAATACTTTTAATTTCTTGAGTAGATGTAAATACTCTTTTTACTTTATGCTCATTTTTTTTCCAAATTTGAGCAGGGAAAGTTTGGCGTTTTTTAGAACCATCTGCATACGTTAATTCCACAATAATAGGCATTACTAAACCACCTGGTTTTTCAAACTCAACTTGATAAATATAATTAGGTATATTTTTTAAATTAGCTTTCTTGTCTGAAGGTAAGCTATTAATATATGCTTCTATTTCAGATTTATCAGCATCTTCTTTTTTAGTAGTTAAGTAAACTAACTTACCTAATTGCGCAAAATAAGAAGGATATTGCTGTTGTAACTTCTTACTTTCTTCATTTGGCTTATTGGTTAAATATAAAGGCTTAACCTCTTTAATTCCAATATCAGTATAATCAGTGGTGTAGAACCAACCTCTCCAAAACCAGTCTAAGTCCATACCAGAAGCATCCTCCATTGTTCTAAAGAAATCGGCAGGGGTAGGGTGCTTAAACATCCATCTTTTAGAGTATGTTCTAAAAGCATAGTCAAATAACTCAGGTCCCATAATTGTTTGACGCAACATGTATAAACCAGCAGCTGGTTTTGTGTAAGCATTAGGTCCGAAATTATGTACATAATCACCTTGAGACATGATAGGGCTTAACCTATCTTGATCTAAACTCATGTAACGAACAATATCTTTAGGTAAGTTACCAGTGTTAAAGTTTGGATCGTAGTCTAATTCAGCTAAAATTTCAACAAATGAATTTAAGCCTTCATCCATCCAAGTCCACTGACGTTCGTCAGAGTTCACAATCATAGGGAAGAAGTTATGACCAACTTCATGAGTAATTACTCCAATCATTCCGTTTTTAACTCTATCAGAATAGGTTCCATCAGGATTTGGGCGTCCGTAGTTAAAACAAATCATAGGATACTCCATTCCTTGACGCTTAGCGTGTACTGATACTGCTTTAGAATATGGATAGTCAAAAGTCATTTTAGAATACTCTTCTAATGTATTAGCAACAACACGAGTAGAGTGCTCTTCCCATAGCGGATTTCCTTCTTTTGGGTATAAAGATAATGCCATAACGGTTTTACCATTAATATCTACAGCCATAGCATCCCAAATATATTTTCTTGATGAAGCAAAAGCAAAATCACGTACTTTATTTGCCTTAAAGTGCCAAGTTTTAGTTTTAGTAGTTCCTTGCTTTTCGTTTTCTTCAGCTTCTTTTTGAGTAACAATAAACACTGGGTCTTTAAAAGATTTTCTAGCTTTTTCAAGACGTTTACGTTGTTCTCTACTTAATACCTCTTTTTCGTTTTGTAGTTCACCAGTAGCCTCTAAAATATGATCGGCAGGAACAGTAATTTTTACATCGTAATCACCAAATTCTAAAGCCCATTCACTACGCCCCCAAAATTGCATGTTTTGCCATCCTTCAACATTGTTGTACACACATAATCTTGGGAAAAATTGAGCAATAGTATAGTTTTTATTTCCGTCAGGAAAAGATTCAAAACCAGAACGACCACCGTCTTCAACAGAGTTGTTAATTAAGTAGTTCCACTTAATTTTGAATTTAAAAATCTCACCAGGAGCCAATGGCTTAGGCAAGTTAATACGCATCATTGTGCGATTAATAGTATGAGATAAATCTCTACCATCAGCATATTTTACGGCTTCAATATTAAAACCAAA
The DNA here is from genome assembly GCF_024124505.1 of Tenacibaculum sp. XPcli2-G. Taxonomy (NCBI): domain Bacteria; kingdom Pseudomonadati; phylum Bacteroidota; class Flavobacteriia; order Flavobacteriales; family Flavobacteriaceae; genus Tenacibaculum; species Tenacibaculum sp. XPcli2-G. Next base: position 503,633 of record NZ_JAMXSH010000003.1, on the reverse strand, counting down.
TGCTTTTGGTTTATCCATATTGTCACTCACAAATTTATCAGGAGTTTGAAAACTTCTTGCTGCATTAGATTCTGCCAAGGGAGATTTAGAATCTGGAGCTCGCATATTTTGATCTAACTGTAACCATAAATACTCTAAATGATCTTTAGAGTTGTTGTGGTAAGTAATATCTTCATCTCCGTACAATCTATCTGTAGCTTCATCTAAGCGTAAGTTCATTACATAATCAACTTTTTGTTGTGTGTATGCATGACCAGGTGCTCCTGATGCTGTACGTTGATCGTTAGGAGTAGCTAATACATCTTTTAATTGTCGAAATTTGTTTTGGTCGGTATGACCTTGTTGACGTTCTTTTTTAGGTGCTTCTTGGGCAAATAAAGAAGCTGATACAAAGAGCGCTGAAAATAATAGCGTAGAATATTTTCTCATTATATGCTTGTTAGTTTTTGAATAAATAAGCGGAAAGTTAATGAAATCTTATTACTAAAAAAGAAGCTTTATTAAAAATTTAACAAACCTTTATCATTATTGCTTGATAAAAACAAACTTTTGCGCTCCTTTTTAACAGTTGCTTTAATAAGGTTTTGTTGATCAGGGAAGTGGTCTATTAAAATATTGTTTTCTATTTTTATTGATTTTGGTAATGAAACATTTTCTATCTCTAAATAAAAGTAAACAATATTACCATCGTATTCCTTACCTATAAACTTGTAGTTTTTTTCTTCATTGTTAATAATAACTTTAAAATGAGTTTTTAAGTATTTGTAATAGTATTCATTAATAGACGGTAATTCGTTTTTAGTGGCAATTTGTAGGTTGGTATTGTAATCTTTATTTATAGCGAGCTCAATATCATCCATAAAAACATTCATAATCATTTGTACGCTTTGAGTATCTTCTCTGTATTCAATTTCAGTTAACGCAACATAGTATTTATGCAGGGTGAATGATAGTAAGGGAAGGACTAATAAGAGAACAAAAAGTTTTTTCATGGTTAATAAAGGTCAATTATTGCGCCAAATTAATCTTTTCCAATAAGTTTGAGGTATCCTGTATGTTCTTTTCTAAATATTTTAATAACTTTTAACACTTCACGGTTTTGATATAGTTTTTCTATTCCTAACGGATTACAATATTCTAAAAAGTGATAATATTTATCAACCGGAATTTTAAGTTCAACAAAAAAGAAGTCTTCTCCTAATTCATTAAGTAATTTAGCAGGCATATTTTCTTTAAAAGCTAATTCTTTACGAAGTTTTATTAGTTTTTCTGAGTTTTTTACAGGAAACGTGTTGGTAGTACCCATTCCTTCAAAAGCTTTTGTAGGGTCAATATTTACCACATTAGGTTTTACGTGTTTACTTATATAATCGTCTGAATGGTAATTACTGTAATTAACATTTGAAAAGTCGGTAGCTTTACTTGCTATTTCTAAGTTTTTATCACGCTTTACCTTTCTAAGGTCTTTGGCAAGTTCACCTGATAATTCGTTGTTTCTTAGTAAAACTTCATCTAGTTCATAATCTTGTTTTTCAAGAGTAGTTCTTTTTCTGTAGGTATTAAAGTCGGCTTTGGTTAGTTTTTCATAAATGGTTTTATAACCTATACTACTATATCTAATAGAATCTGTAGGTCTAGCAAAAAGTCTGTATTCTCCATTTTCGTTAGAAAACGTGGCTTGGTTTGTTGAAAAGTTAACAATATGAGCATTTTCTAGCACACCATTTTCATCATAAACAATTCCAAAAAGTGTTTTTCGTTCTTCTTGAGAGAATACGAATTGTGATAAAAATAACAAGGCTATTAGAACTTTCTTCATGGTACTTTATTAGGTTAGATTAGTATACACCTAAAGGTACGAAATATTTTAAGAAAGCGTAACCAATAACAACGAAATAGGGAAGAGGTTTTAATTGTATTTTTTAGGGTTAAGTTTTTTAAATTCGTCTGATTTCTTTTGCAAAAATGTAATCATTGCTACTTCATTATTTAAATAAAGAGTATTGAAGTCATCGGAAGATTCAGCAAAATAAATAAACCTGTCAATATCTTCTTTTAGTATGTTTAGTTCGTGTTGAATGAGTATGTGGTAATTACTACGTATGTTTTCTATTCTTTTTTCTTTGTCTTCAATAGCCTTAAGTTTTTTTAATTTTTTTAATCTTCCAGACATCCAATTTAACAATAGGTCTACAGGTATTATTCCTCCATAACTTGTTGTAGCAGTATGTAGCCTTCTTTCAGCAGGGGTAAGTATTCTAGAACCGGCAAAGGGTAGGTTTAATGTTTCAGCATTTATTACTTTTTCAGATTTTATATGTTTTGAATCAGAAGAAATATACCCAAGTAAATTATGCTTTTTTACTTCAACTTCATCTAGCTCAATAGGTACTTTTTTTAGTAGGATATTATTTTCTTGTATTCCGAAGTGATTGACATCTACTACAAAGTTTTTAGTTTCATAGCCCACAAACGAAATTTGTAAAGTATCATTTATTTTGGCTAAAATCCTAAACTCACCATTATTATTAGTAAAAGTTCCCTGTTTAGTGTTAAGGTTTATTACATGTGCGTTAGGAACAGCACTTACTTCATCTTGTATTATAGCATAAAAGAATTTTCTACTTTCTTGTGCTGTAGCTTTTATTATAAAAAACAGACAAATAATTGAAGGGAGTATATTTTTCATGTGTTTAGTTACTAATCACTTTTAAATAGCTCTTACTTTCTTGTTGTAAGATAGCAATGACTTTTAAAAGTTGTTGTTCTTTATATAATTTTTCTATTTCTAGGGGATTGCAATATTCTAAAAAATGAAGATACTTGTCTTTAGGTATGTTAAGCTCTTTAAAAAAGAAGGACTCTCCAAATGCTGAGAGGAGCATTTTAGGAAAATTCTCTTTAAACTGTATTGTTTTTCGGGTTCTTTTTAGTTGTTCAGAATAATTATCTTTCCCTAAACTAATTGCGCCTCCAACACCAGCAAATTTAGCAGTAGGGTCAGTTACTTTTCTCATATTAGGAACCCCCATTTTATCAATCTCATCAATAGGCATAATAATAGGGTCTTGAAAATTAATCATAGAAAAATCAATAGCTTTTTTAGCTTTTTCCATACCAATATCTTTAGGTGTTTGTTTAGTATCTATAGCAAGTGAACCTATTAAGTTGTGTTTTTTTACTTCCACTTCATCCAATTCAAAAGGAACTTTAACTAGGGTAATTTTATTTTCTTGTATTCCAAAATGAATATGGGTAAGCTTAATTTTTTGGGTTTCGTATCCTACAAAAGATATTTGTAAAGTATCGTTAGGTTTTGCTAAAATTCTAAATTTACCAAAGTCGGTACTAAATGTACCTTGTTGGGTATTTAGGTTGATAATATGAGCGTTGGGTATAGCACCAAGTTCATCATTTAAAGTTCCGTAAACGAATTTTCGTTTTTGTTGAGCCGTAGCTCCTAAAGTAATTAGTAGTAAAAGTGTGATGGGTAGTTGTTTAATCATGCAATTATTTTTTGGTAACTCTTATATTTTCATTTTCTAGTAGGTAAGGGGATGATTTACTATTTTCAATTAAAACAGCCGTAAGTTCTAATACTTTGTCTTTATTATACAGGTTTATAATTCCTTTAGAAATACAGGCTTGTAAAAACTGATTGATGTTTTCTTTCTTTATTTTTAGTTGACGTATAAAAAAGCCATCTGTAAAGTGTTTTCTAATTTTTTCAATATTTCTATCTTCAACAGTAATCTTTTTTAATTGTTTTTTTCGTTTGTTTGTTCCGTTAAGTGCATTTATAAGTCCCGTTACACTAATAGCTAAGCCCGATTCTACCTTTACTGTTTTTTCATCTTTTGGTTGTATAACATTGGCATAAGGTAGTTTTAAGGTTTTAGCATTTACAACAGGGGCGTTGTTAAGAATGTCGGGATCAATTTCTAAAATACTTCTTTGCTTTTCAAGCACAACCTCATCTAACATGTGCGTTTTACTATCAACAAAAATTACAATGTTTTTAGCTTTAATATGCTCTTTGGTAAGGGTAACCTCTTTATACTCTAAGTTAAGATGAGAAATAAGTAAAACGTTGTTTTCAGAAGCTAAAATTTCAAAACGTCCGTTTTCATTAGAAACAGCACCAAGCGTTAGTTTTTTATTAATAATATGTACATCTTGGGTAGCAATACTATCTATAAACACAGTACCCGTAATAATTTTAGGAGTGTTTTGAGCAGTTATAGCACAGGTAGTTATGGTAAAAAGAACAAGTAACAATTTTCTCATATCACAAATAAACTACCTACTTGTCTTAAAAATGTTTTAAGGACATGGTAAATTTTTGTTAATTTGAAGTATATAAAGCATAATTAAAGATTGATTTTGAGGAGTTAAAACTCATATTAATTAAACTTAAATAGATAGTAAACAAATGAAAAAACTACTTATAGCAAGCACATCTACCGTTCATGGTAGTGGATACCTAGCATATATTTTACCAACCTTAACTAACTTTTTTAAAGAAGCCTCTACCATATTATTTATACCGTATGCACGTGCAAGCGGAAAAACCTACGATGAATATACCTCTGTAGCTCGTAAGGCTTTTGCTAGTATTGATAAAAAAGTTGTAGGTATCCATGAGTTTGATAATCCGAAGGAAGCTGTTCAGCAAGCGGAGGCTATTTTTACAGGAGGAGGTAATACGTTTGAATTGGTAAATCAACTATATAAAAACGATATACTTTCCGATTTAACTACAGCGGTTGAAAACGGAACTCCGTATTTAGGTACCAGTGCAGGAAGTAATATTTGTGGAGTATCGATGATGAATACGAACGATATGCCTATTGTGTATCCACCAAGTTTTAAAACCTTAGGGTTTATTCCGTTTAATATCAACGCACATTATTTAGACCCAAATCCAGATTCTACGCACATGGGTGAAACGCGTGAAACACGCATTAAAGAATATCATGTATTTAATGAAACACCAGTGCTAGGGTTACGTGAAGGTAGCTGGCTAGAGGTTAACGGAGATTCAATTATATTACGAGGAATTTACACCGCACGTTTATTTAAACAAGGAAAGGAAGCTGAGGAGTTAGCCACAAATACAGAGGTTAGCCAGTATTTTTAACCCCTTAAAAGAAATACTTTATAGTTAAAAAAGAGTTTTTATAAGCTATTTTTATTGTTACTATGGCTTACTATAAGAAAACAACCATTTAAAGCCTGATAAGTTAAGAAACGAACTTGTTGGGCTTATATTTATTATTAAGACTTTTCCATTAGGCACCAAATGTCACTTCTACTAAGCACTAAATATCTTTCGTATTAGGTACGAAAAGACATTTCCATTATACATATCAAGCTTAATAGTACTTTATAAATAGAAATTTAAATAAACAGATTACTTCGCCATGGTCTCCTTATAATTCAGGTTTAATAGGTAACAAATGTTGTTTTAAGCTATAAAAAATGAGAGAATAACGTATGCTAAAAAAACTACTTTCTATAAAAACTATATAGGCTATCTTTGAAAAAATCCTATTTTTACGATATGGACATAAAATTGACAGAACAAGAGAAGATAAAAATCTTAAATTCCGATGATATCTACGGAATAATGCAAAAAATATTACTTCGTGAAAGTAAGATAGACCAAAACCGTGAACACTTTTGGGTAATTGGTTTAGCTAACAACAACCGTATTCTTTTTATTGAGTTAATAAGCTTAGGTACTATTAATGCTACTTTGGTAGAACCCATGGAAGTTTTTAGTCTTGCATTGCAAAAAAGAGCTGTAAAAATAATATTATGTCATAATCACCCAAGTGGTGAGTTAACTCCGTCAGAAAATGACAAAAACCTAACAGATAGGTTAATACAAGTAGGTATTATAGTAAATACACATGTAATAGATCATTTAATTATTTCTGATAAAAGTTATTTGAGTTTTGCTGATGTTGGTCTTTTACAAGAGTTAGCAAAAAGTACCAAATATGTTCCTAAGTATGTACTGGAACAGCGTCTTAAAAAAGAGGCTTCAGAAATAGCTGAAAAGAATAAAGCAATTGAAATTGCCAAAGCTTTTAAAAGAAGTGGTCTTGATAATGAGTTAATCGCTAAAAACACAGGTCTTACCATTGAAGAGGTAAAAAAACTACGAGTGAAAAGGTCATAAAATAAATTTCTAATTATAAGGCAACAAAATTAACTTGTTAATACCCTTATTTTTCCTGATAAAACTACTCAAGTACTCAAAAATTGAATTAAGGAAGTAAAAAGATAAGTACTACTTAGTAACTTGTTAAGTACACAGTGTTATTTATGTATGTACAAGTTTCGTACAAAAATGATTAGTTACCCTTAAAATACAATGTGTTATAGTAAATAGTTTAAAAATCAAAAAATGCTTGCTTATTTTTTTATAATGTTTTTATATATTTAGGGTAAAAAATTGTTAACCCTTCAAAAATATATCTATGAACATAAAAGCGAAGCTCTTTGTATGTGGAGAGGAGCGAGAATTAATCTCTACCAGTTTAAATTACATTCGACTTACTGACTGGAACGGCAAACCTACATCAGCCCTAATGGGAGGTGCTTTTACCGTTACTTTTAAACCAGAAATGTACGATGATACCTTTATTGAATGGATCATAGCGGATAGAAAAGACAATAAAAAAATACGTCACCCTTTTAATCTTTATCTATTAAGAGATGGTAAAGTAGTTTTTTATGAAGATGATTTTGATGGAGTAGAGCTATTCCAATACAATTTTCAAGACGGTGTACTTATAAACTACCATGAGGTTTTTGATAATCAAAAAGGTATGCAGGTTACGTTAACCATATCGCCTGCAATGCAAGATTATCGTTTTTTTAATAATAGTACCGATTGGCGTAGAAAAAGTAGAACTCGTTATATAAAACCTTGGCAAGAGAGTTTTATACCGCCTATAGAAGATACTCCTTATAAGGCACAGGAAGACACAACACCTCGAGTTATAAAAGTAAACTGGATTAATAAGAGTAATGAAGTAGTAAATAGTAGTCATTATGAAGAAAACTTAGGTCTTGAAATAGGTTTGAATAATCCTAATGGAGGAAAGGTAAAAATTAGTATTGCAAAAAAAGACAATACTAGTTTTGATAATAATACTAAAGAAATAGTATTGGAAGAATATGTTACAGGTAACAAAGTAGCTATAACCGACTTTAAAATAAAGAAAGAGTGGGAAGATTTTAAAAATGTAGAGATAGATGAACTGGTTGCTACTGCTACTTATTTTGACAGTACTAAGGAAAGCACTTCTTTAGAAATTATAGCACCGCCTAAAGTAATTGTAGATTTTAGACCTAGTAAAAATTATAGTGGGGAATACGGTTTTGATTATATAAGACATAAAAAAGAGAAAGATGATTATATTACTTATGAAGACATTGTAGGACCTAATCAGTACAATGATTTTAAACTAAAAAAACGAGTGAAAAAGTTTAAAAAAGACCCTCTTAAATATAAAAAACTAAAAGATAATGAGTATAAAACGCTTACATTTCCTTGGTATAAAGATAGTGCAGGGAAAGAAATTGAGTACATACAAAGTTGGTTAATTCTATACCCACAACAAACCGTAACATTAAGTTTGCAGTTAGAAACGATAAATAACCCTAAGAAGTTAGATATTTGTTTAGAATACGATACCGAATTATTTAAGTTAAGTACAGATACTATACCAGCTCAAAGTAAAAAGAAAAAAAGATTAGACGACTTTTTAACCGTTGAATGTTTAAAAGAGTTTAGTACCAATCAAACCATTAAGGTAATGTATGGTAACCAACAATTAGGGCAACTAAACATTTTAGCCAATGCTAAAAGTAAACGTAAAAAGTTAGATGTTGTTTTTGTGGAGGTTGAAACTACTCTAGTAAAAGGGAATAATTATAAAGGTAATTCTACAGGAAAAAAAGCATTTTTAACCAAATACTTCCAACAATCCTTAATAAAACCGACCATTGTCTTTGAGTCATTAGACCTAAAAACTGACAAAGTATTTAATAAAAAAGTTGACCCAAAAAGCAAGGGATATATAGACAATAGAACAGGTTTGCATGATTATCTAAATAGTAAGATGGATACTAAATACAACAACTATTTAAAAATATATTTTATTGGTGATGAATGCCCTTCATTTGATCCAAAAACAAAGCTGAAAATAGGTAGAATAAACGGACAAGCCAAAGATATTAATTCAGATGCTGTAGTGCTGTTTAAAGGACATAACTCTGCTACCACAGCACATGAAGCCTTACATGCTTTAGGGCTATATCATACTTTTTCTTCAAAAGCAAACTATACGTATAAAAAAGGTGAAACCTATAATATTATGGATTATTCGCACCAATCAAAATATGGTAGTAAAAAACGAATATTAACATGGTTTTGGCAATGGAAAAAATTGTGGAATAATTCACTTGTAAAACCCGAATAAGATGAAACAATTATTTTTAATTATTGTATTAACATTGTTTACCTCGTGTAACGCTCAAAAAATAACAACTATGAAAAAATTTGATATAGAAAGTTTCAATAAACATAAAGACTCAATTCGTAATGAATACAACCGTATCTTAGATGATGGAACCACTATAAGGCAATGGGAATCAACTAATGAATATATAGAAATCACAAAATCTAAAAACTCTTATTTTGAAGAATCTAGAAGTTTTTATAAAAATGGAAATTTAAAAATGTATGTAGAAAGGTTTCCTAATCAGTTTCTAAAATATTTAATTGAGTATAATGAAAATGGTAAAATAATAGAAGAAACCGATTACGATAAAGATTTTGACTATACTTGGGAAGATTTATTAAAATTATTAAAAAAACGTAAGGTTGATATACTAGGAAGATATACAACTATAAGAAAAGAAGAAGGAAATTGGCGTTTTTCGTATGTTGAAGGGATTTATATTTATGATGTTATTATAGATGGTAAAACAGGTAAAATACTTCAAGATGCTAAAAATGAATTTGAAGAAGGCTCGTAGTAGGAAGTTGTTTATTCTTTATATGGGACTTATTGTTGTTACAGCTTGTAATACTCAAAAAACAACAATTATGAAAAAAATTGATATAGAAAAGTTTAACAAAAATAAAAACTCTTTGAATAGACATATTGATACTCTAGACAACGGAACCATTATTGAACAAACTGAATATGTAGATGAATATACAGAAACTATAAAAATAAAAGGCGATTATATTGAAAAATATAGAAGGTATTATAAGAGTGGAGTAATTAGCCTTGAAGGTGAGTATTTTGAAAATGACTTCCAAAAAGGCATATGGAAAGAGTACGACGAGAAAGGTAATTTGATAAAAGAAACCAATTATGACAAAGGTTACAATTATACATGGGAAGATTTATTAAAGTTGCTTAAGGAACGTGAGGTAAACGTAAAAGACACGAATAATACAACGATTAGAAAGGATGATGGAGAATGGTGGATTTATTATGTGAAAGGACTTTATATTTATAATATTCGTATTAATGGAGAAACAGGAAAAATCACATTGGATGATAAAGATATTTTTGAAGAAGGCTCGTAAAGTTAAAAACTATTAAGAACTTATTTTATTGAATGGTAAAAGCCAGCTCTTGATAAAAATGGGAACAAAACAAACATAACAAAAATAAGGAGCAGTTATCGTTAATAGTATTTGTTTTATTAAGGGTTTCAGCAATTAAGTTAGTTAATAAGATAACACTAGCAATAAATTATACAGTGTTGTAGTACGTTTTATTATTTACTCTTTTCTTTAAATATAAAATTCTCTATTTTATTATTACTATATTTTTTATTTCCAATCACTTTACCATTTTCTATTTTCAAAACTAAGCCCTCTAAGAATTTATATTCTATTTCTTCTGGTTTACTATAAATTTTAATAATAGAATACTGTGTTAGCTCCCATTTATATTTTAGTTTTGAAGTAATATACTCTGAACCGCAACTAGAAATATCTTTTTCGGTTATTAGTACTTGTTCTTTGGAGAAGTTTAATATTAAATACTTTTGTACTCCAGCACAAGGGTTTGGTTCGGGAGTTTCCTCACATACGTAACCAATATTTGATACATATTCTTTGTTGGTTAATATGTCAGTTTTATTTTGAGCGTTTACATTCATAAATAAGTTAATAAATAGTAAAAATAGTATAAGTCTTTTCATTATAATTTCTATTTAGTTGGATTGAATGTATTACAACTCTTTTGTATAAACAATTTCAGTATTTTTAAACAATAAAAAAGATAGTATAAACGTACTTTTTGCAATTTTTTAATGTTAGCTAATATAGCAAAAAAAGGTAATTAAATAGTAGAGTAAGAGGAATGTATAAATTGTTTTCTATAAAAAAAGACTGCCTTTAAAAGCAGTCTTTTCAATTATATATAAAGTTGTTTTATTACGCTTTTTCTTGTCTACGTTCACAAGCTAATAAAGTGTTTTTTAATAGCATAGCAATCGTCATAGGACCTACACCACCTGGTACAGGTGTAATGTGCGATGCTTTTTCTGCTACTTCGTTAAAAGCAACATCACCTACTAATCTAAATCCTCTTTTCTTAGAAGGGTCAGCAACACGAGTAATTCCTACATCAATAATTACTACATCGTCTTTTACCATATCACCTTTTAAAAATTCAGGAATACCAATAGCAGCTATAATAATATCGGCTCTTTTAGTCACCTCTTTTAAGTCTTTGGTTCTACTATGCGTAAGGGTAACCGTTGCATTTCCTACTTTTCTTTTTTGAGACAGTAAAATACTCATTGGGCTTCCTACAATATGACTACGACCAATAACTACAACATCTTTACCAGAGGTTTCAATGTTGTAACGGTCTAACAATTCTAAAATTCCGAAAGGAGTGGCAGAAATATACGTAGGTAAATTTAAGGCTAACTTACCAACATTCATAGGGTGGAAACCGTCTACGTCTTTATCAGGGTTTACAGCCATTAATACCTTTTGTTCGTCAATATGGTCGGGTAGGGGTAATTGTACTATAAAACCATCAATATCATTATCTATATTTAAAATAGCAATTTCGTTTAATAGTTCTTCTTCAGTAGTTTCTTCAGGAAGACGAAGTAAAGTAGATTCAAAACCTACACGTTCGCATGCCTTTACTTTTGCGTTTACATAGGTTAAACTAGCTCCGTCATTACCTACGATAACCGCTGCTAAATGCGGTGTTTTTTTATCGTTTGCTTTTAACGCTGCTACTTCTAAAGCAATTTCTTCTTTAATGTCTGCTGATGTCTTTTTACCGTCTAGTAAAATCATAGTCTTGTTAAGTTTTCAGTATACAGTCTTCAGTATACAGTTGTTGTGTTGTAATTGTTGTGTTGTTATATTCTAAATTCATCAGGATTTTTAATCATATAATTGATTAATTTCCCAACTTCTTTGCTTTTGTTTTTAATAGTAATATTTTAAAAGTTACTTCAGTAGAAGTATTATTTTTTAATCATAAATTAAGTTCAAATACTATATGTCAGTTCGAGTATCAACCAGAGGGAGATGTATCGAGAACCAGTTCCAAATGTCTCGATACAATTTATCTTCCTTTTAGTCAGAAAAATCACTCGACATGACATAGAAAGAACTTAATAGTTTTAAAACTCATAAATACAGCTTACTGAATACTGTTTACTTTGGTACTGTAAACTAAATAAAAAAAGACAGGCAGAAGCCTATCTTTTTTATATTATCTCATGCCTTTCATCATTTGCATCATTTTTCTTCCGCCACCACCTTGCATCATCTTCATCATTTTGCTCATTTGGTCGAATTGCTTCATCAACTGGTTAACTTCTTGTACCGAAGTTCCGGATCCTTTTGCAATTCGTTTTTTACGACTCGCATTTATAACAGAAGGCGTACTTCTTTCTTCAGGAGTCATAGAGTGTATAATAGCTTCAATTCCTTTAAAAGCATCGTCGTCAATATCAACATCTTTTAAGGCCTTACCAGCACCAGGAATCATACCTACTAAGTCTTTCATGCTACCCATCTTTTTGATTTGATTGATTTGATTTAAGAAATCATCAAAACCAAACTGATTTTTAGCAATCTTCTTTTGTAATTTTCTAGCTTCTTCTTCATCGTATTGTTCTTGGGCACGCTCTACTAACGAAACAACGTCTCCCATTCCTAAAATACGATCAGCCATACGACTAGGGTGGAATACATCAATTGCATCCATTTTTTCACCCGTACCTATAAATTTAATAGGCTTGTCTACTACCGATTTAATAGATAAAGCAGCTCCACCACGAGTATCACCATCTAACTTAGTTAAAACAACTCCGTCAAAATTTAATACATCGTTAAAGGCTTTGGCAGTATTTACAGCATCTTGCCCTGTCATAGAGTCTACCACAAATAAGGTTTCTTGTGGACTTACAGCTTTGTGGATGTTAGAAATCTCCGTCATCATTTCTTCATCAACAGCTAAACGACCCGCGGTATCGATAATCACCACGTTTTTACCGTTTGCTTTTGCATGCTTAATCGCATTTTGAGAAATTTCTACAGGATTTTGATTTCCTTCCTCAGCATATACTTCAACACCTATCTGCTCTCCAACAACACGTAACTGGTTAATTGCGGCAGGACGATATACATCACATCCTACTAATAAAACTTGTTTAGTTTTCTTAGTTTTAAGATAGTTAGCCAGCTTACCAGAAAAGGTTGTTTTACCCGAACCTTGTAAACCAGACATTAAAATTACAGTAGGTGAACCACCTAAGTTAATACCAACGGTATCACCACCCATTAATTCGGTTAATTCATCCTTAACTAATTTTACCATTAGTTGCCCAGGGTTTAACGTTGTTAATACGTCTTGACCTAAGGCTTTTTCTTTTACTGTTTTGGTAAAATTCTTAGCTATTTTAAAGTTAACATCGGCATCTAATAAAGCTCTACGAACTTCTTTTAAAGTTTCTGCAACGTTAACTTCGGTAATTTTTCCGTGTCCTTTCAGCGTATGTAACGCCTTATCTAACTTTTCGCTTAAATTATTAAACATGTATCGGCTTCATTTTTTAGAGGCACAAATTTAGTTATTAGTTGTTAGTTTTTAGCAATTTGTTAGTAGATTTTTTCTGCATTATTGTATAAAAGTGTCCGATTTTTAATAATTAGTAAGAGTAGTAGTCACTTTTTTTAGTTTTTGTATTGGTAACAAGAGGAGTAAATACTATAAATCATCCGTAAAATGTTTGCGACTTTTCTCTTGACTAAATTTTTGTTGATTGAAGTTTTTAGAAGCATTTTTAGGAATGGATAGCGATACCCATTTTTCGTTTTGTAGCATTTTGCCTAAAAATACAATTTGCCCAATGTGATACGGATAATGGCAAATTTGACGGTTTATTGCTTCGGTTACTGTATGCCCTTGGTTTCTTATGTAGATGATTTTTTCTAAATCAGTTTCTTCTAAAGAGTTAATAGTGTTTAAAAAACAATCCCAACCTTTTTCCCAATAGGCAATCATTTCTTCTTTGGTTGTAAAAGTATTTATAAACTCGTCATCTCTATTTCTCCACGATTTTTCTCCATCTTCAGTAAAAAAGTTAGTCCAACGAGATAACATATTACCCGCAATATGCTTTGCAATTACCGCAATAGAGTTGCTTTCTTGATTGTATTGGTAAAATAGTTCTTCTTGTGTAAGTTGAGTAAAAGTTTTATCGCCTAAATTTTTATAATAGGTTATTTGTTTTTTTACACTTTCTAAATAAGAGTTTTGCATGGCATAATTTTTTAGTATACTACCTCGGGGCAAGCTCACGAGGCATTTATAGGGAAAAAGTTCTTGGCTGTGCCAATAAAAAAGAATGGTTAAAACCAGCCTTAATTTACAATTTTATTTATTAGGAATGAACTCTAAAGCAACTCCATTAATGCAGTGACGTTTACCTGTAGTTTTTTTAGGTCCATCATTAAAAGAGTGTCCTAAATGTCCGCCACAAGTATTACATTTTAATTCTGTTCGAGCATACCCTACTTTATAATCTGTATCAAGCTCTACATTTCCTTTAATAGCTCTATCAAAAGAAGGCCAACCACTACCTGAATCGTATTTGTTTTCAGATTTATATAGTGGGGTTTTACAGGCTGCACATACATAGGTTCCTTCTTTCTTGTTAAAGTTTAAAGGACTTGAGTTTGGACGTTCTGTACCCGCTTCTCTAAGTACATAGTACTGTTTTGGAGTTAATAACTTTTTCCACTCACTGTTGGTTTTGTTTACCGCGTACTTTTTCTTGTTTTGAGCGTTTACAGTAGTACTAACTGTTATTGCTAAAAGGAATAAAACAACTAATTTTCTCATGGTTCTTTACTTATAAAATCAACAATTTTGGAAGCAACTTTTGAGTTACGAAGAATTCTGGTGTGTCCTAAGCCTTCCGTAATTAAAAGTTTTCCATTCTGTAAGTTTTGACGTATTGCTATTGCACAACTTACATCAACATCGCCATCAAATGAATCATGAACAACTAAAGTAGGTATTTTTACATCTTTAGCTTTTACGCTAGAGGAGTGTATATCAATATCTCGTTGCCATTTTTTATCAAATAAGCGTTTCATTTTATGAGCTATAACTGGTTTTACTTGTAAGTTTTTAGTAAAGTTTAAAATAACATCTGATATTTTATCAGCAGCACCAACAGTAACCAATTTGTTTACAGCAAAATTTTCTGAAAGAGCGTTATACAAGCATACACCGCCAAACGAGTGCCCTATAGCAGCATCAAAAGGTCCAAATTGTTTGTTGAGTTCAGTAATGGTTTCTAAGAACTCTGGCATTTCGGTAGTTTTTCCTGTAGACTTTCCATGCGCAGGTCCGTCAAAAGAAATAACCATATAGCCTTTTTCCAAGAGTTTGTCAGCAATCATATATAATTGGGTGCTTCTTCCTGCCCAACCATGTACCCATAATACTTTTTTAGTTGAGTAACCATATGATAGTACTTGAATGTCTTTTGAGATGGATGGCACATTTATTGTTTTCTTTTGAGCACTCTCTAACATTACTTTTTCTCTCTTAGGAATAGGAAAGTTAACAGGAGTTGTAAAAAGCCTTGTACCAAATTTAGCTGCTTTGTTAGTAGATATAAACTGTAAAGTCTTAGCTGAAAGTATGACAGGTTTAGGAATTTTTATACTTGGTAAAGCTGTTTTTGAATGCGTAAAATTCATGAATTAGTTTTTAAGATAAAGATAGAATTTGTAGCTTTAAAGACATAATATATTATCAAGTTTGTGACAAATAAGTTAATTTCGTGTCATAAAAGATACAACCAAGAACATAGAATTTTAAACTATTAAACAATGAAAAAAATTATAGCCCTAACATTTTTAGCTGCTTTTTTAGTAGCGTGTAGTACTGTGCCAATTACGGGAAGAAAAAGATTAAACTTTGTAAACGATGCTCAAATCTTACCTGCAAGTTTTGCACAATACAAAGGGTTTTTAGAAGAAAATAAATTATCTACAAATACAAAACAAACAAATCAAATAAAACGAGTAGGGAAAAATATTTCAGCAGCAGTAGATCGTTTTATGAGAGCTAATGGAATGACTACAGAAGCAAATGCTTATGAATGGGAATTTAATTTAGTAGAAGATAAAACAGTTAACGCTTGGTGTTTACCTGGTGGAAAAGTGGTGTTTTATACAGGAATTATGCCTATTTGTGCTAATGAAGATGGGGTTGCTGCTGTGATGGGGCACGAGGTTGCTCATGCATTTGCAAAACACGGACAAGAACGTATGTCTACAGGTCAATTACAACAATTAGGAGGAGTTGCTCTAGCCTTAGGTACTCAAAATAGCAAAAATGCTGAAATGTGGAATATGGCGTATGGTTTAGGAACTCAAGTAGGAGTAATGTTACCATTTAGTAGGGAACATGAAACCGAAGCAGATAAGTTAGGGTTAGTTTTTATGATTATGGCAGGATATGAAGGAGAAGAAGCTGCTGAAGTATGGGTACGAATGAGTGAACGCTCAGGCGGAGGAGCTCCTCCAGAGTTTATGAGTACACACCCATCTAATCAAACTCGTATTCAGACTTTAAGAAACTTTTTACCAGAGGCTAAAAAGTTAGCAGCAAAATACAACGTGTCTGCGAGTAAATAAGATTGATAAATTATAGTATATTGCAAACCGTTCATGTTATATGAGCGGTTTTTTTATTAGAATTTATATGTATAAAATAGGAGATAAGAAGCTAATTAACGGATGGGCATTTTACGATTGGGCCAACTCAGTATATTCATTGGTAATTAGCACAGCTGTTTTTCCGTTGTATTACAGCGGAGTAACAGAAGGTAAAATTGTAAGCTTTTTAGGAATGGACTGGGAGCATCCAGATAGTTTATATAGTTATGCATTGTCTTTTTCGTTTTTAGTAGTGGCTTTTATTTCTCCAATATTATCGGGTATTGCAGATTATACAGGAAGTAAGAAAAAGTTTATGAAGTTTTTCTGTACTCTAGGAGCATTATCGGTAATGAGTTTGTACTTTTTTGATGGAATTGATACTGTATGGATAGGTATTTTATTTACTGTTTTAGCAAGTATTGGCTTTTGGGCAAGTTTGGTGTTTTATAATGCTTATTTACCCGAAGTAGCCCATCCTGAACAACAAGATAGAGCCAGTGCCAAAGGTTTTGTATATGGTTATGTAGGTTCTGTAATTTTATTACTCATCAATTTGGCGATGATTATGTTCCCAGAAACTCTAGGAATTAGTGCAGGAATGGCATCTAGAATTTCTTTTGTCATGGTAGGTTTATGGTGGTTAGGCTTTGCTCAAATAACCTTTAAACGATTACCTGGTAATGTGTATAATAAAAAGCCTGAAAAAGATTATATATGGAAAGGGTACAAAGAGTTACAAATAGTGATAAAAGAAGTATTAAACTATCCAACGTTAAAACGTTTTTTAATTTCTTTCTTTTTGTTAAGTATTAGTGTACAAACTATTATTTTAATGGCTGCTATTTTTGGTTCTTCAGAATTAGGCTTGTCGTCTACAAGTTTAATAATTACCATTTTATTAGTACAAATAGTAGCAATTTTAGGAGCGATTTTATTTTCAAGGTTTTCAGAAAAATGGGGGAATATAACAGCTTTAAAAGTAACTATTGTAGTATGGATGTTAGTTTGTTTTTGTGCTTTCATGTTAGATAAATCTCAAGAAAATGTAGCTATTTACTTTTATGGACTAGGTGGTTTACTGGGATTGGTACAAGGGGCTATTCAAACCTTAACACGTTCTACGTATTCAAAATTATTGCCAGAAACAGAAGATCATGCTACGTATTTTAGTTTTTATGATGTTACTGAAAAAATAGCCATTGTTTTAGGAACTGCTGTATATGGAACACTAAATTGGATTACAGGTTCTATGCAATGGAGTGTGTTGTGTTTAGCTATTTTCTTTTTGGCCTCATTTATCATTTTAAGCACACTAAAAAAGACAAAATACGTAGAATAACTAAAAAGGAACTGGAGAGGTAAAACTGACTTGTTTTTTTGAAGTAGGGTGTACAAATGTGATTTTTTCGGCATGTAAATACAATCTATCTGCTTTGTTTCCGTATAAATCATCACCTACAATAGGAGTGTTTAGTCCCAAATTATGTGCAGCATGCACACGTAATTGATGCGTGCGTCCAGTTATAGGATAAAAGTATACTTTTGTTTTGTTGTTTAGAACTTCAACTTTTTCCCAAGTAGTCAATGCTTCTTTTCCGTGTTGGTAACACACAAGTTGTTTAGGGCGATCGTTTAAATCTACTCTAATGGGTAACTCAATTTTTCCTTTATCTTCTTTTAAAATACCATCTAATAAAGCCACATAGCGTTTTTGTATAGTTTTATGAACAAATTGTGCTTGTAAAGCTTTATAAGTTTCTTCATTTTTAGCAACTAAGAGAATTCCAGAAGTTGACATGTCTAACCGATGTACTACTAACGGACCTGTTGCTTTTGGATATAATTTTTGAATACGACTGAACACAGAGTCTTTTATTTCTTTTCCAGCTACCGATAATAATTCATGTGGTTTGTTGATGACTAACAAATCTGAATCTTCATAAATAATTGTAATTTCTTTTTCTTCCTTTAATAGAGTAACTAACGGATTTTCTTCTACAGTCATTCCTCGTAACATATGCGTTAGAATAGGCTTGCATTTACCAGTGCACGCAGGATAAAAATATTGATGTTTTCTTATGGAAGTTTTTAAAGGTTTTCCCCACCAAAATTCAGCCATACAAATAGGTTTTAATTGGTGATTGTATGCATATTGAAGTAATTTAGGAGCGCAACAATCACCAGCACCAGCAGGAATGTTTTGGGTGGAGTCTGTAAAAACATCTAATAAGTTTTTAGTTTCTCCTCGATAGTTAAGAAAAGCATATTTTTTAAATATTTCTTGTTGCGCCCAAGCTGAAAGGTTTGTGCGCTGTTGTTTTAACTCCTGAGCTTGATGTTGCTTTACGTGATACGCTTTTTTTAATGCTGCTATTTTATCGTTTAAATACACTTCGTATTCACGTAAATAAAACTCCTCATTAATGTTTAACTGATTGTTTTGTTGCCCTAGTTTTTTTCTAAGCTTTCTCCGTTGTTTGATTCTTGATTGTTCTTCAGTTAGAAGTTTTTTGTGCAGTTGTTGTGTTTTTTGATATGCTTTTTTTGCTTCAATAAAACTAGAGGAGCTTTCTAGATTTTCTATTTTATGGGTTAACTCATTAAGTTGTTCTTCTGTTGTAAGGTAGAATTCATTTTTATCTAAAACATCAAAAACAGGCGGAACAAAATGTTTGTGTTGTGTGCTTTCAGCAAGTTTACCAGAGAATGCAGCTAAATAGCCTAAGGTTCCATTTTGATCTTGCACAACTAAGACTCCAAACATTTTTCCAAGCGAGTTGGTATCCTCAGGATTTTTAATTCCAAAGTTGTGCGAAAAATCAGTTTGATTTGTTAAATATTCTTGTAATTCTTTAGCAGCTATTTGTGCTAGAGTATGAGGTGAATAATTATAAGGATAATCGAACTTTTTAGGTAATTCAATAGTAGAAACATCCGAAGAAAAAGAAATAATTTTGGTCATAATAAAAAGAAAAAGTGTTGCTTTCACAACACTTTAAACGATTAATCTCTATAAATTTTATCGTATAAGTCTTTATACATTTCTTTGATAATGTTTCGTTTCATTTTCATGGTAGGAGTAAGCTGTCCTCCGTCAATAGACCATTCTTCTTCGGTTAACTCAAACTTTTTAATAGTTTCCCATTTACCAAACTTAGTATTGGCGTAATCTACTTCTTCTTGAATACGCTCTATTACTTTAGGGTTATTTACCAAGTCTTTATTATCTCCAACAGTTATATTGTGCCTAATTGCCCATTCACGAACAAATTCAAAATTTGGTTGAATAAATGCAGCAGCCATTTTTTCACCTTCACCAATAACCATTACTTGCTCAATAAAGCGAGATTGTTTTAATTGACCTTCTAGTAATGGTGGAATAATGTATTTACCACCTGAGGTTTTAAACATTTCTTTGGTACGTCCAGTTATTTTTAAGAAACCATCTTCACATAATTCACCTTTATCACCTGTATGGAAGTATCCGTTTTGTAAAGCTTCAGCAGTTTTTTCAGGATCTTTATAATATCCTTGCATTACATTTGGTCCTTTTACTAAAATTTCTCCATTATCGGCTATTTTAACCTCAACACCATCAATTAATCGACCTACAGTTCCTAATTTAAAACCTCCATTACGCATATCGTTTACAGCAATTACAGGTGAAGTTTCGGTAAGACCATAACCTTCCATTACCGGCATTCCAGCAGCTGTAAATACTCTAGTTAAACGTGGTTGTAACGCGGCAGAACCTGAAACCATTATTTTTAATTCTCCACCTAAAGCAGCTTGCCATTTAGAGAAAATAAGTTTTCTAGCAATATTTAGTTTTTTTTCATACCACCATCCGTTAGCTCCATAAGGTTCGTATTGTAAACCTAACTCAATAGCCCAAAAGAACAATTTCTTTTTAATTCCTGTTAAGTCGGCTCCTTTGGCATAAATTTTATCATAAATTTTTTCATACAATCTAGGAACCGCGGTCATTACATGCGGTTTAACCTCTTGAGCATTTTCACTCAATTTATCAATAGCTTCAGCAAAATAAATAGAGATACCACAGTATTGATATAGGTATAGAAGCATACGTTCAAAAATATGGCACACAGGTAAGAAACTCAATGCACGACCTTGTCCATATACTAATGGTACTCTTTTCTCACTACTTAAAACATTTGACACAATGTTCTTATGACTAAGCATAACGCCTTTAGGGCGTCCAGTAGTACCAGAAGTATAAATTAGGGTTGCTAAATCGTTAGTTGTAATAACATTTTTACGTTCTTCAACTTCATTTTGATTACTTTCGTCTTCTCCTAATTTTAAAACCTCTTTCCAGCTTTTTTCGTCAGTTATATCGTCAAAAGTAAATATTTCTTTAAGTTGAGTATTTGCTTTTATTTGGTTTAGTTTTTCTAGAATAGTTTCATCAGAAACGAAGCAATAAGTAGCTTCTGAGTGATTTAAAATATATTCGTAGTCTTCTTTAGAGATAGTTGGATAGATAGGAACGTTTTGAGCTCCTGTTTGTAATATTCCAATATCACAAACATTCCATTCAGTTCTATTATTTGTTGAAATTACAGCAATTTTATCATTAGGTTGTACTCCTAATCGTAACAAACCTCTACTTATAGCATTGGCTTGTTTAATATATTCATTGGTTGAAATAGATTGCCATTTACCGTTGTATTTTGTGGTAAATGTGTTATCTAAATTATAGTTTTCTTGTTGATAATAAGGAAAATCAAAAAGACGTGTAATTTCAATCGACATATGTTCAAATTTTTGGGCTCTGCAAAGTATGAAAAATACCCCGATTGCACAAGTTGTAGTTTACTGGTTGATTTATTGAGGATTATATATTTTTTGATACAAACTATTGTATTTTTCTAAGATTATTTTTCGTCTCATTTTTAATGTCGGAGTTAAATGACCCGAATTGATAGACCATTCATCAGGAGTAATTTCAAAGCGTTTTATTTGTTCCCACTTCCCAAATTTTTCATTGTAAATATCAATCTCTTTTTGAATTCGTTTGAGTAGTTTCTCATCTGTAGTAATATCTGCAATTGTATGGTGGTGTCTTTTTGACCATTCTTGAACAAATTCAGTAGCAATTTGAATTAATGCAGCCGGCATTTTTTCACCTTCACCAATTACCATAACTTGCTCTATAAAACGTGACTTCTTCAACTCACTTTCTAAGATAGCAGGAGCGATGTATTTACCACCTGAAGTTTTGAAGATTTCTTTTTTTCGATCCGTAATTTTTAAAAATCCGTCATTGTCTAGTTCTCCAATGTCTCCTGTATGGAAATAGCCATTTATAATGGATTCGTTAGTTTTTTCTGAATCTTTATAGTAGCCCATCATCACATTAGGTCCCTTCACTAAGATTTCCCCATCCTCAGCTATTTTTACAGTTACATTTTCAATTACCTTCCCAACAGTTCCTATTTTAAACCCGTTGTTTCGCATATCGGTAACAGAAATTGCAGGAGAGGTTTCGGTAAGTCCGTAGCCTTCAAAAACAGGAATGCCTGCCGCAGTAAAGATTCTTACAAGCCTAGCTTGGGTTGGAGCGCTACCTGCTAGCATAAATTCTAACTGTCCTCCTAAAGCTTCTTTCCATTTAGAAAAAATAAGTTTTCGTGCTATAGAAAGCTTGAATTCGTACCACCAACCGTTTGCTTTATAGGGTTGATATTGTTCACCTAATTGTAATGCCCAAAAGAACAATCTTTTTTTTAGACCAGATAAGTTACTGCCTTTATCTACAATTTTATCGAAAACTTTTTCTAATAAACGAGGTACTACAGCCATAAAATGAGGTTGAATTTCCCGTAAATTATCTCCAACTTTACCAATACTCTCAGCAAAATGAATTTCAAAGCCCATATATTGACAGTAATAAGAGGCTGCACGCTCAAAAATGTGACAAATGGGAAGGTAACTTATCACTTTTTTTTGATTGTCTTGTAGATTAAGTCTTTTTCCAACAGCAAAAACGTTGCTAACAATGTTATTATGTGAGAGCATAACCCCTTTTGGAGTTCCAGTAGTGCCTGAAGTATAGATAATAGTAGCTAAATCAGATGGATTTATAGACTCTTTTAATTCGTTTACTTTTGTTTGAAGAGCTGTTTCGTTACCAAGACTTAAGAAAGAACTCCACCCATAATCTACATCTAATTCTTCAAAAGTGAATACTTTTTTGAGCTGTGTTTGTTCTTGAATTTTGATTACTTTTTGATAGAGTTCATCATCAGAAACAAAACAATACACACTATCAGAATGGTTTAAGATATAAGCGTAATCTTTTTCTGAAAAAGTAGGATATAAGGGAATATTTACTGCACCAATTTGCAAAACTCCAATATCTAACAAATGCCATTTTGGTTGATTTACAGAAGTAATTACAGCAATTTTATCTCCTGGTTTTACTCCAAGATTCAATAAAGCTTTACTTATGATGTTAGTATCTTCAATATATTTTTTAGTAGAAATACTTTTCCATTCATTATTTTCTTTAGAAACTAAGCAATCTTGTTGTGGGTAGTTTTCTAGTTGGTGATATGGGAAATCAAAAAGACGTGTAACTTTTGAAGATATATGCATGTAAATGATTTTGGTGATGCATAAATCTATGAAAATAAAAGAGATAAAAGAAAAATAAAATAGATGTTAGTTGTAAAGTTTACTAACTAGGCTTTTATAGGTTTGACCAATAGGAACCTTATGCTCATGAATTATAATACGATTCCCTTCTATAAACTTTATTTTATCTACAGCAACAATAAATGATTTATGTACTCTTAGGAAATTGTTTTCATCTAAGATAGTTTCATAATGAGAAATCTTTTCGTGGCTTATAATCATTTCATCTATTAAAAATAGTTTAGTATAATTTCCGTAAGCTTCTATAAATAACAAATCATTTAAATCAACTTGATGGTGTTTTTTATCTCCTTTGATAAAAATACGAGTATTGATTTGACTTGTCTGTATACTTTCTTTGTTGATTGTTTTGATAGGTAAAGTGTCTGATACTTTATTAACAGCTTTTACCAAACGATCAAAACTAAAAGGTTTTAAAAGATAGTCTACAACATTTAGTTCAAACCCCTCAAGAGCGTATTCTTTGTATGCAGTGGTAATAATGGTTTTAGGTGGATTTGACAGCGTCTTTAAAAAATCTAAACCTTTTAACTTGGGCATGTTTATATCTAAAAACATAAAATCAACAGTATGTTCATTTAAAAATTGCATAGCCTCCATAGCATTATAGCAACTTTTTACTAATTGAACATGAGGGAGCATGCTACAAAATTCTGTTATAATTTCATGAGCTAAAGGCTCATCATCAATAATTATATAGTTAAGCATGCTTTGGTGTTTTTAACTGTGTTTTATAGATATTATTTGTGGAACTAATACTTAGTTCATGTTGTTGTTTGTATAGCAAAGATAATCTTCGTTTTAGATTTTGTAATCCAATACCTTTAGAATTATTGAGTTCACTAGGATCAAAATTGTTTTCTATGTCAAAGTAAATAAAATGAGCATCTTCATATAAATTTATATGAATAAAAGCATTTTCTGCAAGTGTTTCTATACCGTGTTTAAAGGCATTTTCAAGTAAAATAATATATAATAAGGGAGGAATGTTTAAAGAGGTATCGATGTCGTGATTAAAAGTAATTTCTACAGACTTTTTATATCGGATTTTATGTAGTTCGATGTAATTATTTAGGTATTCTATTTCTTCTGAAATTTTTACTGTTTCTTTTTCTCCATCGTAAATGGTATAGCGCATCATGTCAGATAATTTTAAAATAACTTCTGGTGCTTGAGGAGAATTTTTTACTGTAAGTGCGTACAAGTTATTTAATGTGTTGAAGAAAAAATGCGGGTTTATTTGAGTTTTTAATAGTGATAATTCAGTTTTAGATTTTTCTTTTTTTAACTCTTGTACCCATTTCCATTGTTCAAAAATCCAAAGAAAAAAGAAAATAGGAATAGGTAAGAAAAAAATATAGAAAGGAGTTTCTTGTTTTACTTTTAAATAAGCTTCTAAATCACCAGAAAATAATCTGAGATAAAAAAAGTATAAGAGCAATGGAGTGTATAGAAGGGCTATGAATTTCCAATATTTTTTAATGAAGTTAGGCACTAAAAAATAAGCTAATCCGCACCAAAATATTATTAATAAAATGAATGTGATTGGGTTATCTGGAAGCTTCATAAAAGAATCAATTAACACCGTAATAAACAACAGTAGAAAAAGTGAAAGAATACCCATTATCGTTTTCTTTTTTCTTTTTAAATACTCATAATTATGTATGGGTAAGGCAACAATTAGCGCCCAAAAAAGAGTGATGACGATAACTTCAGCGGGTTGATCATTTGGGATGTTTAGAAAATTGACATAATCTAATAAAATGAACAACGGAATTATAATTAGAAGCCCAATAAAAAAGGCTTTGTATTTCTTTAAAAAATCAATCATACTTCAAAATTACTGATGTAAAACTGTTTTCACAATTATATTGACAAACACTATTGTTTTTTAGATGAACAAGTAGCTTTTTTAGTTGAATTTTAGTTAGTACTTAAATAAGTGTTATGTGTGTTAAAAATAAGCTGATATATCATTTTTAATTTATCAGAAAGGTAAGGTAGTGGAGATTTGCTGAAAACAAATACCTAACCACATATGAATACATTAACAATTAGAAACCTTACAAAAATATATCCTAACGGAGTTAAAGCATTAAACGGAATTAACTTAAAAATTTCGAACGGAATGTTTGGCTTGTTAGGTGCCAATGGAGCAGGTAAATCTTCTTTAATGCGTACTATCGCTTCTTTACAAGAGCCTTCTTCAGGAGAGCTTGTGTTTAACGACTGTAATATTATTAATAAGCCAGAAGAAATACGAAAATACTTAGGGTATTTACCTCAGGAATTTGGTGTATATCCTAAAATATCAGCTGAAAGATTGTTAGATCATTTAGCCATTCTGAAAGGTATTACTAATAACTCAGCGCGAAAAGAGCAAGTAACTTCTTTATTACAGCAAGTAAACCTCTATCAACACAGAAAAAAAGCGGTACATACATTTTCAGGAGGTATGCGGCAACGTTTTGGAATTGCGCAAGCTTTGTTGGCAAACCCTCAAATAATTATTGTAGATGAGCCTACGGCAGGTTTAGATCCAGAAGAAAGCAATCGTTTTTTAAATCTTTTAAGTGAAATAGGAGAGAATGTGATAGTCATCTTATCTACTCACATAGTAGAAGATGTTAGAAACCTATGCACTAAAATGGCAATATTATCTGAAGGACAAATTATATCTCAAGGAAACCCAAAAGAGCTGGTAGAGAGTATTCAAAACAATATTTGGACAAAAATTATAGCTAAAAGTGATATTGAACACTATAGAAAGACATATGATATAATTTCAACCAAATTAGTATCAGGCGAAACACAAATAAGGGTTTTCTCTGAAGTTACTTTATCAAATGGATTTGAAAGAATTACTCCAAACTTAGAGGATTACTATTTCACTACGTTGTTTCACCATAAAAAAGCCTAGTCTATGTTTAAGAAATTATTACAATTTGAAACGTATTATCAATTAAAACAACGAGCCTTTCCAATATTTTCAATATTATTTTTAGGATTAGGCTATTTTACAGGAAGTCAAGGTTATGCGCCTACTGGAGTAAACTTTAATGCTGTTTATCAAGTTTATTTTCATACAGGTCTTTTTACTTTAGGAAGTGTTTTTATTATTATGTTTTTTACGGTAACTGCTACCATAAGAGACAAACAGCATCATATGGAGGGCTTAATTTATAGCTCTTCAATAACAAAACAGCATTATTTTTGGAGTCGATTTTTAGGAGCATTTATATTTAGTGTTTTGGCTTTTTCTCCTTTTATAGTCGGCTATATATTAGGAAACTACTTTTCTGGTTTAGATGTAGAAAGGTTAGGAACTTTTAGTTTACTTAATTATATACAGCCTTGGTTTTATATAGTACTACCTAATATTTTTATATGTACTTCTTTAATATTCTCTGTGAGTATATTTACTAAAAATAGCATTGCAACTTACGCAAGTGCAGTATGCATTTATATGTTATATTTTGTAAGTTCTATTTTTTTAAATTCACCCTTATTAGCCCAATCTGTTCCTGCATCACCAGAAATGATGTCGGTAGCCGCAATAGCAGATTCTTTTGGAATAGCAGCTTTTTTTGAGCAAACTCAGTATTGGACAGCTCATCAGAAAAATACGCAGTTACTTTCTTTTTCAGGATTGTTTTTCTGGAATAGAATACTTTGGATAGCTTTTTCTCTTGGAATTTTGTTCCTTACCTATAAAAGGTTTTCTTTTAGAAAAATTACGAAGAAAGTAAAGAAACAAAAAACATTAAAAAACAATATAAAACAGCTAACTCCCTATAAAGCAATAGAAGGAACATATAATTTTACAGCACAAATAAAAGGGCTTTTGTCATTAGTCCGTTTAGAGTTAAATAGTGTGTTTAAAAGCTTACCTTTTTTAGTAATTGTAGCTATGTGGTTACTAATTGTTTTTTCTGAGTTGTATGCAAATTTTGTTGAAGGGCGTGAATACGGAGTAAGTGTATATCCATTTACAAATCAACTAATAGAACTCATTACAAATCCGTTAACCCTTTTCGGTCTTTTATTACTAATTTTTTATGGTTCAGAAATAGTATGGAGAGAACATAGCGTAAATTTTAATTTAATTATTGGGGCAACTCCAACTAAAAACTGGGTGTTTTTTGCTGCTAAGTTTATCAGTTTATCATTATTACCCATATTATTAATTGCTTTAGGAATATTTATGTGTATTACTTTTCAAGTTAGTTTAGGTTTTGAAAGTATAAACATTGGTATGTATGCTTCTGTATTTTATTATTATGGTTTACAGCTTATCATATACGCTATGCTAGCCGTGTTTATAAATAGTATAGCTAAAAGTAAGTATGTAGGAATGGGAGCTTTTGGTTTGTTAGTTATAATAAGTATGAAAGCTAATCTTTTAGGTCTAGAACACCCTTTAACAAGTATTGGTTTTATGCCTAGAGTAGCCTTGGGAGATATGGCTATGTATAATAGCAATACTACACAGTTTAATCATTTAGGGTTGTATTGGCTAGGGATAGGAGTCTTATTTGTTTTAATAGCTTTTAAAGTTTGGAATAGAGGAATGGTAAAAGGGTTTTCATATAAAATAAAGCAACTAAAGCAAGGTTACAACTTAACAGAGAGGATATTACTTTTAAGCTTTTCTTTGTTAGTTATTGGAGCAGGAAGCTTAGTGTTTTACAATACCAATTTTCTTTCAGATTATCATACGAATGATGATAACTTAAATCTTAGTGAAGATTACGAACGTAAGTATAAACATTATCAAACGTTAGAAAAGCTATATCCAGTTTCTCAAAAAACAGAAGTAGCTATTTTTCCGAAGAAAAGAAAGTATACTGTCAAGGCAAATTATGTGTTAAAAAATAAAAGTAATGAAGCAGTATCCAAATTATTAATAACTGAACGAATACCTATAAAACAAATTCATTTAGAAAGAGCTCGTTTATCAACAAAAGATACTACACATGGAGCCTATGTGTTTGAATTTAAAGAGAAACTCCAACCCAAAGATTCTGTAGTTTATACTTTTGTTATAGAAAAAGAACTAAAAGGATATGAAGAAGACAAAAGTATTGTTAACAATGGTACCTATATAACTTTTAGAAATTTTGAGCCTATTATAGGATATGCTTCTGGATTTGAAATTTTGGATAAAACAGAACGTAAAAAAAGAGGATTACCAGAAAGAGATGAGGATGATAACTCAGATGTGCATATAGCCTTAGAAGATATTAAAATTGAAAAAGTACGTTTTGAAACAGTTGTTTCTACAAATAAAGACCAAATAGCCATAAGCTCAGGAGATTTAATTAAAACTTGGTCAGAAAAAGATAGAAACTATTACCACTACAAATCAAAAGGAAAAATATTACCTATGGTAGCCTATTTTTCTGCAAATTATACAACTAAAAAAGCAATATATAATGGAATCTCTATAGAACAATATTACAACGCTAGTCACGATTTTAATATTGATGAAATAGAGAAAAGTACAAAAGAAACCTTAGCATATTGTCAAGAAAATTTTGGAACGTATAATTTTAAACATGTTCGAATCGCAGAAGTTCCTTCACATTGGGGATTTGGTGGATTTGCACATCCAGGGGTTATTAGTATGACAGAAGATCGTTTATACTTGTCAGATGTTCGTGATGAAAACACCTTTAATTTAGTCGCTAAAAGAACAATTCATGAAGTAGCACATCAATGGTGGGGGCATACGTTAATAGCTAAGCCAGTAGCGGGTGGTTCTTTATTAGTAGAAGGATTAGCGAAATATACAGAAGCCGTAGTGTTAGAAAAGATGTACGGAAAAGGTGTTTTATATGAGTTAGCTGAAGATGCACGCAGGAGATATTTTTTAGGAAGAGCGTTTGGTGAAAACATTGAACCTCCAATTTATAAAGTACAAGAAGAAGGTTATATTTCTTATGGTAAAGCTTATACCGTATTAATGGCATTAAGAGATTTGATAGGAGAGAAGCAAGTTAATGACATAGTAAAAACCATTACACACCGACATCGATTTGAAAGTTCTCCTAAAGCACATACTATAGAATTACTTGAAGAAATATATAAGATTACTCCCGAAGAATATCACCCATTGGTAAAAGATTGGTTTAAAAAGGTAATAACTTACGATATAGCTGTAGAAAAAAGTTCGTATAAGGAGTTGCCGGATGGAACCTATGAAGTTATCGCCACCATAAAAGCAAAACGGTTTGAAACAATGGAAAACGGAGATATTAAAGAAATTGGGATTAATGAGCCTATCAAAATAGGAATCTTTACAACCCATCCTTTACAAGTAAAAGATAATAGTACTGTGTTGTATTATGAGTCTAAACAAATCAACCGAGAACTCATAGAAGTTTCGTTCATAGTAAATGAAAAACCTAGTTATATTGCTATAGATCCTTACGGAACAAGAAATGATGAAAATTTAGTAGATAATGTGATAGAACTTTAATTTTAGTTAAAGTATTTATAAAAAAACTCAAATGTTAATTATATGGCAATCATATTTTTACATTTGAGTTTAAACTTTTTATCAAATGACTAAACATATTACGCTATTACTCACTTTATTTTGGTCCCTCTATTTATTTTCTCAAACACCAGAAAGAAAGGTAACAATAGGAACTAATTATACTATTAAATCAACTATTTTAAATCAAGATAGAGAGATTCAGGTTTATTTACCCGATAGTTATACTACTTCAAAAGAAGCATATCCTGTTTTGTACATTTTAGATGGTCAGTGGTTTTTTACCAATGGTGTAGCTATTCAGAAATCATTGAGAACACCTGGAGCAATTCCAGAAATGATTGTTGTAGGAATAAAAAATGAAAATCCTTTAAGAAGAACATTATTTAATAGAGAGAGACAAAAGTTCACTTCTTTTTTAAAAGACGAAGTAATCAAATTTATAGATGATAAATTTAGAACTACGAACGAACGTGTTATTTATGGTTGGGAGGCTGCTGCATATTATATAAGTAAACTTATTTTAGAGGAAAACGATTTATTTAAAGGAGCAATTATAACGGATGGAGGCTATGCTTCTGAAAAGCTAGTTGAAAATTTTAAATCAGATAGTGATGTGTATTTATACATGGCTAATTCTAAAAGAGATATATATTATATTGAATCTACAGAAGAGTTTAATAAAATATTAAAAAAGCACAATCCTAAAAATTTACTTTGGAAGTATGAGTTGTTTAATGATGAGGTACATGAAACAATGCCTCATTTAGCTATGTACAAGGGAATCATGTATTATTATCACAACTACGATTCATTGGTGTTTGAAAGTATTGATGCCTATGAAAAAGCAGGAGGAATCCCTTATCTAAAATCTTATTTCAAAGAAAGAGCTAAACGTTTTGGTGGTGACGGAAAAATAGATAATAGTACAAAAAATGCATTGATTTGGTTAGCATGGAAACGTGATAACTTTAAATACTTTAGTTTTTTTATGGAAGAATTTAAAGACGTTTTAGAAACCAATAGATATAAAAGCGCATACTGGCAAAACAGGCTGGGGCAGTTTTATTTAAAGTATAAGGATTATAAAAATGCCAGTAAGTATTTTGAAAGAGGTATAAAAGATTATCCAAACTCTCAATTTGACGAAGTTATGAAAGAAGGCTTACAAGAAGCAAAGGGCAAATTGTAAATGAACCTTATAAAATTTAAAATGCCTCACTTTTGAGGCATTTTTGTGTTAAGCATTTAAAAAATCTTTCAATTCTTGATAGGAACTAATTTGTATAGCTTCTTTTTGTTTGTCTATTACAGATGCTATTTGTGGTGGAATTTCAACAGTTACATTTAAAACTTCTTCCACAACATCTAAAAATTTTACGGGATGTGCTGTTTCTAAGAAAATTCCATACTCGTTTTGTAATCCGTATTTTTTCAAACCTAAATATCCAACAGCTCCGTGTGGATCTGTAATATAGGTTGAGGTTTTATAGATGTTTTTCATAGCTTCACGAGTTTCATCATCAGAAAAAGAAAAAGAAGAAAATGCAGCTTTTAAAAGCGCTAAATCGTTATTAAATAATTCTTGTATCCTGATAAAATTACTTGGATTCCCAACATCCATGGCATTAGAAATGGTCGCTTTAGATGGTTTAGGTTGATATTCACCACTAGCCAAATAATTAGGAACAGTATCATTTACATTGGTCGAAGCCACAAAATGTTTAATGGGTAACCCTAGTTTTTGCGCCATAATTCCTGCGCAAATATTTCCAAAATTTCCACTAGGTACCGAAAAAACTATTTCTTTATGCTTTTTATAAACTTGTTTATAGGCAAAGAAAAAGTAAAACATTTGGGGTAACCAACGAGCAATATTAATAGAGTTTGCTGAGGTTAACGTACGGTTGATTTCAGCATCTAAAAAAGCAGTTTTAACCATATCTTGACAATCATCAAAAACACCATCAACCTCTAAAGCAGTAATGTTTTGTCCTAAAGTAGTCAATTGCTTCTCTTGAATATCACTTACTTTTCCGCTAGGGTAGAGGATGACCACATCTACACCTTTAACTCCTAAAAAACCATTAGCAACAGCACCTCCAGTATCGCCTGAAGTAGCTACCAATACGGTTACTTGTTGATTTTTATCGCGATTAAAGTACCCCAAGCAACGAGCCATAAAACGAGCTCCCACATCCTTAAAAGCCATGGTAGGTCCGTGAAATAATTCTAGTGTACCGATATTTTCTTCAATAGATACCACAGGAAACTCAAAGTTGATAGTTTCTTTAATGATTTTTTGTAAAATGCCTTGCGGAATTTCATCACCTACAAATTGTTTAATGGCTTCATACGCAATTTCTTCATTAGAATACTCATCAATGTTTTCAATAAATTCTTTAGGTAATGGAGTTATGTTTTCAGGGAAATACAATCCTCTATCTGGAGCTAATCCGTTTACTACAGCTTTTTCAAAGCTAACGTTAGGTGATGTATGATTGAGACTATAATAGTTCATAATTTCGTGTTTGTTTTTCACTTCGACTACGCTTAGTGAACATTTAATATTAGTTAGTTTCTAAAATTTTAATTCCTTCTGTGTTGATTTTTGAAAGAATCATGTTAAAATCAATTTGTTTGCCTTGATACGTGTTTTGAATGGTTTTATAAACGTTTTCGGCAGTTGCATCCCCTTTACATAAAGTGAAAATTGTAGGGCCAGAACCTGAAATTCCTGCTCCTAAAGCTCCTGCTTTAATTGCTTGTTGCTTCACTTCATCAAAATGAGGAATCAGATGTTTACGAGCAGGTTCAACAATGATATCTGTTAAAGAGTCTGCGATTAATTGATAATCGTTGGTATGCAATCCACTAATCAATCCGCCAACATTCGCCCATTGTGTAACCGCATCTTTTAAAGAAACTTCTTTCGGTAATACCTCTCTAGCGTCTTTGGTTTTTACTTCAACTTGAGGATGGATAGCCACCACTCTTAAATCAGCAGGTACAGGAATCTTTACAATACTCAAAGGTTTGTAACTACGTACTAATGTAAAACCACCATAAATAGCGGCAGAAACATTATCAGCTATCGGAGTTCCGCAAGTGGCTTCTTCTCCTAGCATAGCAAACTGAGTCAATTCAAGAGGAGAGAAGCTATTTCCTAATAACTGATTTACACCAAATGCAGCTCCCGCAGCACTGGCAGCACTACTTCCTAAACCACTTCCAGGAGTATATCCTTTGTGAATGGTGATGTCGATACCAAAATCAACTGGATGCTTTTCTAACATCGCTAGCGCAACCACTCCCGCAGCATTTATTTGTGGGTCAGATGGTAAATCAGCTCCAGTTATTTTTGTGATTTTAACACCTTTGGTAATTGTTTTGGTAAAAGTCATCGTATCACCAACCGTTTCGAGCGCTAAGCCTAAAGCATCAAATCCGCAGGAAACATTGGCAACGGTTGCTGGTGAAAATATTTTTAAATAGTTCATTTTTATATATTATTTCCAATTCGTATGACATCAGCAAAAATTCCAGAAGCAGTTACTTCAGCACCTGCACCGGCTCCTTTTATTTGTAAGGGATTTACAGGATATCTATCTGTAAAAAACAATACGATATTGTCGCTACCTTCTAAATTGTAAAAAGGATGATCAAACGGAATGTGTTGTAAGCCAACACTTGCTTTTCCATCATTGAATTCAGCAACATATTTTAAACGACAATTTTTATCGGCAGCTTCTTTATATACTTGTTGAAAATGGCTTTCAAACTCGGTTAAAGAAGCATAAAAATCATCATTATTAGTAGTTTTTAAACTCTTTTCAGGTAAAAAAGCATTGTTTTCAATATCTGAAAGTTCTAGTTCATAACCACTTTCACGCGCAAGAATTAATATTTTTCTGGCTACATCAACACCACTCAAATCAATTTTAGGATCCGGTTCGGTGTATCCTTGTTCTTGTGCTTGTTGTACGACATCCTGAAAAGAAATACTTTCATTAAAATTATTGAAAACAAAGTTTAAAGAGCCCGATAACACTGCTTGTATTTTATGCACTCGATCACCAGAAGCAATTAAGTTTTTAAGCGTATCAATAATAGGTAAACCAGCACCCACATTGGTTTCAAATAAAAATGGTGCATTGTATTTTCGTGAAATGTGTTTTAACTTTTTATAATTGTTGAGTTCAGAAGCACAGGCTATTTTATTGCACGTAACTACCCCTATATTGTTGGTTAAACAGTGTTCATATACTTCAGAAACTTTTTGATTGGCTGTATTGTCAATAAAAACTGAATTACGAAGGTTCAACGCTTTTGTTCTTTGGAAAAAAAGCTCTAAAGAACTTTTTTCTCCGTTTTGTAATTGCTCTTTCCATGATTTTAAGCTGATACCACCTTCATCAAAAACCATTTGTTTAGAATTGGAAATCCCTACAACACGTACATTCAGTTTTAACTGTTCTTTTAAGTATTTTTTCTGCTGATGAATTTGTGCTAAAAAGCGTTCCCCAACATTTCCTACACCCGTAACAAACAAGTTTAATTGCTTTATATTCTCTTCAAAGAACTGTTCGTGCAGGGTATTCAATGCTTTTTTGGCATCTGAACTATTGATAACAGCAGAAATATTTTTTTCCGAAGCACCTTGTGCAATAGCACGAATATTTACGTTGTTTTTGCCTAGAGAACTGAACATTTGTCCGCTCAAACCTTGGTGATTTCTCATTTTATCACCTACTAAAGCAATAATTGCCAACCCTTGTTCTATACTAATCGGGTCTATTTTATGACGCTCTATTTCAAAAGCGAAAGCTTCGTTAATTTTTAAGGCTGCTTTTTCGGCGTCTTCATCATAAATCCCCACACAAATAGAGTGTTCAGAAGAAGCTTGCGTAATTAATACCACATTGATATTATGTGTCGATAATGTTTCGAATAAGCGTTTAGAAATGCCAGAAACACCTACCATGCCACTTCCTTCTAAGGTTAATAGCGTAATATTTTCGATATGAGAAATTCCTTTTACAGGTTTTCCGTTTTCGGTAATTTTAGAAATGAGTGTTCCTACATTTTCAGGTTCAAAAGTGTTTTTTATACGGATAGGAATTTCCTTTTCCAACACCGGTTGAATGGTAGGAGGGTAGATAACCTTTGCCCCGAAATGTGACAATTCCATGGCTTCTTGATACGAAATATGTGGAATAGGAAATGCCTGCTTTACCATATGCGGGTTTGCAGTGTACATTCCACTAACATCTGTCCATATTTGCAATTCATTAGCATTTACAGCAGCCGCATAAATAGCTGCAGAATAATCGGAACCTCCACGTCCTAAAGTAGTTGATTTCCCTTCTTTTGTACGAGCTATAAATCCAGGTAACAAAGTTACTTGGTGCTTATTATTAGCAAAATACTCCTTGCAATTGGTATTAGTTACTTGAAAATCAACTTGTGCTTTATCAAAGGCGTTGGAAGTGATGATTAACTCTCTACTGTCTTTATATACCACATCTAGTTGCTTACTAGCTATGCTTGCAATAATGTATGAAGATAATAACTCACCAAAACCACTAATGGTAGCTAAAGTCTTGGGTGTAATTTCGTTTAGTAACAAACAACCTTCTAACAAGGTTTTTAACTGCTTAAAAAGCGATGTTATGTATGTTTTGACTTCTTCTTGCTGATTATCAGGAACTAATTTTTCAATTACTTCAAAATGCAATTGCTCAACTTCTTGGTAGTTTTCAAGATAATTAGCATTGTTTTGAGCAGCTTGTTCTGCCGATGCAATGAGTTTATTTGTTGTTTTACCAAAAGCAGAAACCACTACAATAAGTGGACTGTTTATAGAGGCATTGGCAATAATTTCTACTACTTTTTCTATGTTTTGAGGGTTGGCTACTGAGGAACCACCAAATTTTAAAACGTTCATTTTAAAATGAATAATAAATTAAAAATAAGATTTTTTAAGCATTTATCTGTTTTCAAGTCTTTTGAAAAAATAAATATATACGGAGATAATATGTAGAAAAATAACCCCTAAAGGGTTGTAATAATAATTGTAGTTGTTGTGCCAACAAAAGAAGCCGTAGTTACAGCTGGAATAGAAATGATATGTCTTTTGTTGTTAAACATCAAGTCAAATGTATAAATTATGTGCTAAAAAACAAGAAAAGTTGTTGTTTTTTGTAAAAAAAAAAAATTGGATAGTACACATAACACAATCTTTTTGCTAAAAAAATAAGAAGAATTACATCAGTTACCTGTGCCGTAGTGTTTTCGGAGCATGCCGTGATATCAGCGACCCGTGCCGTGGTGTCTTCGGAGTATGCCGTAATATCAGCGACCCATGCCGTGGTGTCTTCGGAGCACGCCGTAATATCAGCGACCTGTGCCGCGGTGTCTTCGGAACATGCCGTGATAGTAGCGACCATGCCGTGGTGTCTTCGGAGCATGCCGTGGTATTAGCGACCCATGCCGTAGTGTCTTCGGAGCATGCCGTAATATCAGCGACTCAATAAGGGGGAGTATTCAATAAAGTGTGTCCATTTGTTTAAAGTTGCTTCTATTAATGAGAAAGGGAAGACAACCCGATTAGGCTTCGTTTGTAGTCCCGATAAAAAAATGCCCTTTTTTATCTTATTTCTTTATATTTGAAAGTGTTAATAAAATTGCTAAAAGTTCCGAACACCCTACCGTAAAAGGAATATATAAGTAATTTTATTACGTATATAAACTAGTTACCATTAATTAAAATCATGAAAAACATAACAATTTTATTATTAATCTTAATTCTATCATCTTGTACAAAAACTATTAAATGTGATGGAATTTTAGAAAAAAGTGCCTTAAAGAAAGAACTTATTAAAAACCAAGTTTCTCAAAAAAAATTCTATGAAATTCTTGGGTACAAAACTCCGGAAAAAATGCTTAAATCATTTTTTTATAGGCATGCTAGATTAGATTCAATAAAAACTATTAATTCAATTGATGATAATAAATGCTCTTGTAAAGCTATTCTTAAAATTGAATTTAATGAAAAAATAAAAGAGGAATTAATATTGAATACAACTTATAATCCTTTAATAGAAAAATATATTGCCGCTATGAAAAATGATTATGAATTAAAGTATGAAATTAACAAAACAAATAAAAACTCTTACAGCGTAAACCTTATTAAAGGTCATGACCAGTTATCATCTAGTACAGCAATGTATAGTAGACTACATGTGAAAAACCCATAAAATATTATATGTGGATTTGGTATAAACAAACTAATGGCAACAATATATAACCGCAATTACGACGGATTCGACTACGTCCGAATCCACTCGGAATTGCTAATGTCTGTTCCAAACCGAAAAACACAATCTTTAATCCCGTAACTGACGGTTATACGAGAGCGTTGCTACACATTTGAAAAAACATTGCGCTAATAATGAACAAAATGACTTATAAACCAGATGTAAGAATTAGTAATCCTATTTATTTATTAAGGCAAGCAGAAGAATTAATTAAAATCGGAGAATCTAACCAAAATACTTCGTCGTTGATTTATGCCTCATTAGAATGCAGAATTGCACTTGAACTAATGGACTTAAATTTTCTTCTACATTCTGTAAAGCCAGATGAAAGAGAAAAAATCATAGAAGACTCTAAACCAAAGAATGGAATTGACCGAGTAAATACAAAAGTGGGTAGCTTAAAATTTAAGTATCAACATTTTTTGCAAGCAATTTGTGAGATTTTGGATATCGACAATGAATTTTATGATTATAAAAAGTCGAAAAAATTACAACACGAATTAAGTACTTATATACACTCATATTACTTAATAGACGTAGAGATAAAATATCAATCGGCATATATGCAAAAATGCTTAGAATTGATTTTGGAAGTTATAAGTTTTGTTAAGTCTTCAATGCCTTATAAAGATGGAACCTACACAATGTTGGGAATGGAAATCTCATCAATGCCTGAAGAAGATAAAGTGATATTGGAGGAGTGGAAAACTTCAACAAAAATGACCTATGAAGAATTAAAAGAAAAGTTAAGTTTAAATCACAATAAACGGAAACAAAACGAATAAAAAACATATGGCAACACCGTATAAAATTAATTGCTAGTGCAAGCTTATTTACGAAAATCCTCGCGGATTTTCTATTCGGTTTGTATTTGCTAAATTAGGTGCTTAAAACACGCAACTAATCTTATACAAACACGTTGTGTGTAATTTGAGGAATGAGACAAACGATAACCAAAAGTGATAAAAATTTAAGAATTCTAAACAAGTTAATTGTGAACGGATTCTATAATGGATATATCGGAACTGAAAAGTTTGAATTAATGCGGAATCGTTTCCCGAACAATCACAGACTAATCGGAATTGTGAATGACTTAGGGAATTATGATTTGAAATTTGACTTTAAGTCACCAATAAATATTTTAGCGAAAGTTTTACTCGGACTCGGAATTCTGATTTCAATAATTTCGTTGATTAAAGAAAATTGGATTTTGCCGATTGTGTTTGTTGTTTTCGGACTGATTATGTTTGCGGATTTCAAATTAAAAGAGAAAAAAGAAATAAATCTTTTCATGGATAAACTATTGGAATTCCACAAAACGGAATTTGACTAAAATAAAAAACCACACACAACACCGTATATGAAAAATTACTAACTTAAGATGTATAACTGTAATTAGACATATTTTAACTACAACTTATCCAATTCACTCAATATAAGATCACACCCTTTTTTTAGTTCTTCATCAGAAATGGTGAGTGGAGGGGTAATACGGATCGCTCTTCCTTCAAAAAGTAACCAGAATAAAATTAGCCCTTTGTCTAAACAGTTTAAAATTACTTGCGAGGCAGCTTCAGGAGTATCTACTAATAAGGCAAGCATCAATCCTTTTCCTCTAATTTCTTTAACCGCGGAATGATTTTTAAAAGCATCGCGAATAATTTTTTCTTTTCGTAAGGCTTCTTCCATTAAGTTAGAGGAAGTGATTTCTTGTACGGTAGCTAAACCAGCACTTGCAATAACAGGATGCCCTCCAAACGTAGTAATATGTCCTAATTTTGGGTGCTCTTTTAAACAGTTCATTACTTCAAAAGAAGCAATAAAAGCGCCGATTGGCATTCCGCCACCTAAACCTTTCCCCGTGATGATAATATCTGGAGTAACATTGTAGTTTTCAAAACCCCAAAAGGTTCCTGTACGTCCAATTCCAGATTGGATTTCATCCAAAATTAACAAGGCACCAACTTCATCACAACGTTGTTTTACTTTTACTAAGTAATCATTTTTAGGTTCGATAAATCCTGCACCTCCTTGAATGGTTTCTAGGATAACACCAGCTGTTTTAGACGTTATTTTTTCTAGATCTATTTCGTTGTTGTATTCAATAAACTTACTTCCTGGAATTAATGGACGAAATGCACGATTTTGTTGTTCAGCACCGCAAACACTCATAGCACCTTGTGTATTTCCATGATACGCATTTTTAGCGGCAACAATTTCACTTCTACCCGTAAAACGTTTGGCTAACTTTAAAGCACCTTCGGTAGCTTCGGTACCAGAATTTACCAGATAAATAGATGATAGGCTAGGAGGTAAGGTAGCTGCTAAAGCTTTGCACAATTCTAATTGTGGTTTTTGAATAAATTCTCCATACACCATTACATGTGTATACTGCTCTAATTGATTTTTTATAGCTTCATTTACCTTAGGGTGGTTATGTCCTAAACTATTTGCAGAAACTCCTGCAACAAAATCTAACATCGCTTTTCCGTTGCTATCATAAATATAACTTCCTTTGGCATGTGAAATTTCAATAGCTAAAGGATGTGGGGTTGTTTGTCCTTGGTATTTAAAAAAATCGTCTTTCACAGAAATTATTTTAATTTTTTAAGATTAAGCTTTTTTTGTTCTTTCTTATTTTTTGAAGTTTCTTCGATAAACATTTCCTTAGCTTCTTTTACAACATCAGGTTGTTTTTTTCTTTTTGATGGAACGGTAGAAGTAGCGTCTTTTATAAAAATATCTTCCACAGTTAAGGGTTGTTCATCTCCTCGCCATAAAAAGCCTTTGAATTTTTTTTCGTCAGAAGGGAATTCAGAAGGAGGAAAAGTTTTTCCTTCAGATTTTTTAAAGTATTTAGTTTGTATTATTTCTCCATCTTCTAAAATAAACTCAATATCACTTGCTATTTCTTTGGTAATTGTTTCTAATTCTTGTGTTTTTTCGTTGTTACTGTAGTATAAAGACTCTGCATTACCCTTAACTAACATTGTTCTTAATTCTCCTTTTTCAAACTTACCATAAATATTTCTTCCTTTAATTTGATTAAAGTTTTCTGTATGAACGGAGTCTTGTTGAATCATAAAACCATTTTGTAATACTTTTAAAGAGTCAAGTTTATTTGTTTCTTTATTAGATACTAACTGAATGCTGTCTCCTGTAATTTGACTTTTATTAGACCATAATATGGGATTTTTAAACATTCTGGTTAATCCCGTTTCTTGACTACTGTGAATAGAGTCGCATTTTCCTTGTAAATCGGACTTGAATATTTTTACATTGTTAAAAATTCTAGCAATACGTTTTTCTGGTTTACCGGTAAGTAAAATTTTATCGCCCGCAACATGCATAGAGTCTTTTTCAAATACAGAAATAGCAACAGCTCTATCAATTATAAATAAAGAATCTTTGAGTTCGTATAATTCAGCATAATTTCCTTTTGCTACCATATTTTGAACGGTATCAACTACTTTTATATTGTTGGTTGCAGAAGCAAAACCGTTACGTTTATCATAGTACAAACTATCGGCAGAAACGGTTCGTTCTTTTAAAAATAATTTTGCACGTTTTACAAAGTATGAAACATCGGTATTCGTATCGTAAAAACCTCTTTCAGAATATACTTTAGTGCTATCTTTTAAATTAGTAATGGTACTTGGCCCGTATAAATAAGCTAAGTTAGTATTGGTATAATAATCTAAATGGTTAGACTCTAAATGATTTTCAGAGTTTACAACTGTTACTTTTGTTTTAGCAGTAAACTTTTTTTCTCTTAATAGATAAGTTCCTTTTACACT
Source organism: Tenacibaculum sp. XPcli2-G (assembly GCF_024124505.1). Taxonomy (NCBI): domain Bacteria; kingdom Pseudomonadati; phylum Bacteroidota; class Flavobacteriia; order Flavobacteriales; family Flavobacteriaceae; genus Tenacibaculum; species Tenacibaculum sp. XPcli2-G. The sequence goes on along the minus strand of NZ_JAMXSH010000003.1, from coordinate 463,079 downwards.
TTTTAGAGTGTTTTTTGTATCACGGATAGTTCCTCCGTTTGGGTAGTATAATACTTGGTTGATTCTGTCAAAATGAAGCGTATCAGTTTTTAGCGTCATTTCTTTATCGTTTATTTCTACATTTCCCCAAGATTTCGCCTTTTTAGTGTTTCCGTTATAGGTAGCAAAATCACTGTATTGAATAATACTATCTCCTTGTTCAATAATTACTTCACCTATAGCTTTAAATAAGTTTTTGTCTTTGTAAAGAAGTGCTCTTTTACAGTCTAGGGTAGCACCTTCGTGTGACATTTTTACTTTTCCTATCAATATGGTAGCTCCAGGGTACTTACTTTCATCAGCAGTACTTAATTCGGTAGAAAGTATTTTGATTTTTTTGGTTTGAGAAAAACTTACAACAGAAAATAATATAAAAGTTAGTAGAAATAGTTTTTTCAAAATAATACGATTTAATGCACAAAAATAATGAAAAGAATATGCCAAAATCTTAATAAAGAAATAAAATTATCAAGATAAATAAAAGGTTGTCATTTGGTAAATGGTTAATTTTGTAGCAAATTAAAAAATTATAAAGATATGAGCGCTCATTTTGATTTATCAAAAGAAGAGATGAAGTCTTACGGATATAAAATTGTAGATATAATTGCAGAACATTGGGCTACTTTAGAGCAAAAAAAGCCTGTTGCTAGTGCTTCTAGAAAAGAAATGGATAGTATTTTCTTACAAGAAGCACCAAATGAAGGAATGTCTGCTGAAAAGGTACTAGATTTTGTAATGGATAATGTAATACCAAACAGTACAGTTATTTCTCACCCTAAAGCATATTCATTTGTACCTGGACCTAGTAACTTTATTAGCACTATGGCTGATAGTTTAGCTACTGGATTCAATATTTTTTCTGGTGGATGGATGGTTTCTCCAGCTGCAGCTGAGTTAGAAATTGTAACAATGAACTGGTTACTAAAAATGTATAATTTCCCTGTTGAAAAAGGAGGAGGAATTTTTACCAGTGGTGGTTCTATGGCAAACTTAACAGCTTTGGTTACAGCGAGACGTTTAAAGTGTGGTGATGATTTTTCTAAAGCGGTGATTTATTTGTCTGATCAGGCACACTCTTCAAATATTAAAGCAATTCGTGTTTTAGGGTTTAAAAAAGAGCAAATTCGAATTTTACCAACAGATTTAGAGTTTAGAATTAGTATTAACAAATTAAAAAATGCTATAGCAAAAGACCGACTAGAAGGGTTGCAACCATTTTGTTACATCGCTTCTGCGGGAACCACCAACACAGGTACTGTAGATCCTTTAAATGAAATAGCTGACATTTGTGAAGAGGAAGATTTATGGTTCCATATTGATGGAGCTTATGGTGGAGCCGCTATTTTAGCTGAAAAAGGAGCAAAAGCTTTACGAGGAATTGAAAGAGCTGACTCTCTTACTGTAGATCCGCATAAGTGGTTTTACCAACCTTATGAAATTGGTTGCTTATTAGTAAAAGATGCTTCTTGGTTAAGTGGTACTTTTAGTGAAAAACCAGAATATTTACGCGATATTGAAGGAAATGAATCTGAGATTAACTTTTACGATTACGGAATTCAGTTAACAAGACGTTTTAGAGCTTTAAAATTTTATATGTCTATTAAAACATATGGATTAGATGCTTTTAAAGAAGCTGTTACTTACAACATCCAATTAGCTGATGATGTAGAAAAGATGCTGCGTAAAAGTAGAAATTGGGAAATTATTTCACCAGCTACCTTGGCAGTAATTAATTTTAGATATAATCCTATTGGATTAAACTTATCAGAAAAAGAAATTGATGAATTAAATCAGAAAATTTCTCAAAAGATAATGGAATCAAGAGAAGCGTTTTTAGTAACTACAATATTAAATAAGCAAGTAGTGCTTAGAATGTGTCTGATAAACCCAAAAACAACTATGGATGATGTGAAAGAAACCTTGGAGTTGTGTCATCAATTTGGTAAAGAAATTTTAAAAGAAAAATAGATTAAAAGGAGCTCTAAGCTCCTTTTTTTGTTTTTATGATAAAAATCATATTTCAAAAGCTTTTCTCTTAGTAGCTTTGTTTGTATAAAAGATAAAAAAGTCTTTTATAAGATTATTAATAACTACATCAATAGAAGAGATGAAACAAGTGAAAACAATTTCAATGGTTTTAGCAGCTATGTTTTTAATGGCAAGTTGTAAAAATGAAAAATCTGAAAGTATTGCAATGAAAAGTGCTTCAGATATAGCAGTTAAAGGAACGATAGAAGCAGAATTAACAGCTCCGCCTTATGTTCCGGCACCTGTTGGTAATAGATCAGCTAAGAAGTTACTGGTAAATATGGAAATTCTTGAAAAAGAAGGAACTATGACAGATGGTGTAGAATATGTGTACTGGACGTTTGGTGGTTCTGTTCCAGGTAGCTTTATAAGAACTAGAGTAGGAGATGAAGTAGAATTTACCTTATCTAATCACCCAGATAATAGATTACCTCATAATATCGATTTGCATGCCGTAACTGGACCTGGAGGAGGTGCTACTTCTTCATTTGTAGCGCCTGGTCATGAAAAAACATTCTCATTTAAAACATTAAATCCTGGATTATATGTATATCACTGTGCTACTGCACCTGTAGGAATGCATATTGCAAACGGAATGTATGGATTAATTTTAGTAGAGCCTGAAGGAGGTTTACCAAAAGTAGATAAGGAATACTACATTATGCAAGGAGATTTCTATACAAAAGGGGAAAACGGAGAACCTGGTTTACAACCTTTTGATATGAGAAAAGCAGTAGACGAAGATGCAGATTATGTAGTGTTTAACGGAAGTGTAGGAGCTTTAACAGGAGATAATGCAATTACCGCTAATGTTGGTGAAACAGTACGTTTATTCGTAGGTAACGGAGGTCCTAACTTAACATCATCTTTCCATGTTATTGGTGAAATTTTTGACAATGTTCATGTTGAAGGCGGTTCTGTGATTAATAAAGATGTACAAACAACTTCTATTCCGGCAGGAGGAGCAGCAATAGTTGACTTCAAAGTAGATGTTCCGGGTACTTTTATTTTAGTAGATCATGCTATTTTTAGAGCGTTTAACAAAGGTGCTTTAGGAATGTTAAAGGTAAAGGGAGAAGAAAGCAAAAAGATTTATTCAGGAGTAAAACAAGAAGGTATTTATAACCCTGAAGGAGGTACTATTCAAGAAATGCCAAATGGTAAAGAAGATAAAGCTGTAGCTTCCAAGCAAGAAAAATCATTAGCACAAAAAATAGCAGATGGTAAACAGATTTATACGAAAACGTGTTTTGCTTGTCACCAAGCTAATGGTGAAGGAATTCCAAATGCATTTCCTCCTTTAGCCAAATCAGATTATTTAAATGCTGATGTAAAGAGAGCTATAGATATTATTTTACATGGTAAAACAGGAGAAATTACAGTAAACGGTCAAAAATATAATAGTGTAATGACCAAGCAAGCGTTGAACGATCAAGAAGTAGCAGATGTACTAACCTATGTTTACAATTCTTGGGGAAATAATAAAACCAACGTTAGTGTAAATACTGTAATGGAAGTAAAAAGTACTCACTAAAATTGTAGTTAAACTCTAAATTATAAGAAATGAAAACTATTTTAAGATTGACAATTTGTATATTTTTCTTAGGCATTTCCAATATGAATTGTCAATCTAAAATGGTTCCTATTAAAGGTGGTAGTTATATTCCTTTGTATGGAAGAGATTCAGCAAGAGTAACGATTCAAGATTTTTTAATGGATGTGTATCCTGTAACTAATGAAGATTTTTTACAGTTTGTAAAAGAAAACCCAAAGTGGAGAAAATCTAAAGTAATTAAACTTTTTGCAGATAAAAGTTACCTGATTAATTGGAAAAATGATACAGAAATAGGGGAGAAGGTTAACTTAAAATCACCTGTAACCAATGTTTCATGGTTTGCAGCAAAATGTTACTGTGAAAAGCAAGGAAAACGATTACCTACTGTAGATGAATGGGAATATGTGGGAATGGCAAATCAAAAACTATCAGATGCAAGAACTTTAAAAACGTATAATGAATACATTTTAAGTTGGTATGAAAAGCCAAGAACATTTAATAATATTATAGGGTCAACATTTAAAAACTATTGGGGAGTGTATGATATGCATGGATTGGTTTGGGAATGGACCTCTGATTTTAATTCAGTATTAGTATCAGGAGAATCTAGAAAAGACGTTGACAATGATAGTAATTTGTTTTGTGGTAGTGCAGCAGTAGGATCAACAGATTTAATGAATTATGCAGCTTTTATGCGTTATGCTACCCGTGGAAGTTTAAAAGCTAAATACACAATGAGAAACTTAGGTTTTAGATGTGTAAAAGATAAAAATATAGCACAATGAAAGTAGTAAAATATATAACGATACTTCTTTTTTCAATTACGTTATTAAGTTCTTGTAAAAAAGAAAAAAGCAACACAAATTTAGCAACTGTATATGAATGTCCGATGTTTTGTGAGGAAGATAAAACATATACAGAAGAAGGAAGTTGTCCGGTTTGTAAAATGGATTTAACACAGAAAGATAAAAAAGAGCCTAAAGAGTTAGTTTTAGCTACTGATATTTCTGAAAGTTCTATATTTAATTTAACATCAGAATGGAAAACCGAAGAGAATAAAACGATTCATTTAGAAGATTTAAGAGGAAAAACTTTGGTAATGGTTATGATTTATACTACGTGTAAAGCTGCTTGCCCTAGATTGGTTGCTGATATGCGTAATATTGAAGCTAAAATACCTAAAGTATATAATGAAGACTTACAATACGTTTTAATTAGTATTGACCCTAAAAATGATACCCCAGAACGATTAAAAGCTTTTGCGAAAGAAAACTTTATGGATGATGAGCATTGGACTTTTTTACAAGGTACAGAAGAATCTGTTAGAGAGTTTGCCAATGTACTAGCTGTGAAATACAAACAAATTTCTCCATTAGATTTTTCACACTCAAATATCATCAGTGTATTTAATCCGGAAGGGGAGTTAGTGCACCAACAAGAAGGTTTAGGTGTAGATAATAAAGAAACTATAGCGAGTATTTTGGAAACAGTAAAAAATTAGTTGCCATAAACATGTTTCCTATTAAAAACGTCTTTTAAATTTTTAAAAGACGTTTTTTTATGAGTTGTTTTTTTCAAATTGAGCTTGTATAAACTCTTTAGATTTTCCTTTGGCAATAGAAGCTGTTTGCCATTTATCATTTAAAATCATTTTACCTACATAAGCTATTTGACCAATGTGATATGGAAAATGAGCTATTTGCCTCGTAATACTTTCAATTAACTTAACTTGTTTATTTCTGATAAGAATAGGTTGATTGAAGTTTTCCTCATTTAATGAATCTAAAGCAGCAAAAAGACAGTTCCAACCCTTTTCCCATTGAGAAATCAATTCTTTTTTTGATAAATCATGAGTTTCAAACTCAGCATCTCTATCTCTCCATTCTTTTTCTCCATCAGAAGTAAAAAAGTCCGTCCAACGCGACAACATATTTTCAGATACATGAACAATAATAGCAGCAATGCTGTTACTTTCTTCATTGTATTTCCAGTGTATGTCTTTTTCTTCTAATTGAGCAATCGTTTTATCAGCAACTTCTTTATACGATTTAAACTGGGTAGTGATATTCTCTAAGTATTCTTTTACCATCATAAAAAAGGAGCTCAATTGAGCTCCTCTAAATTTTTATCTATTAATTGTTTGTTTCCTATCAGGTCCTACTGAAACTATTTTTACAGGTACACCCGTTTCTTTTTCAATAAACGCGATGTAGTCTAATAAGTTTTGAGGTAAATCATCGGCAGAAGTCATTTTTGTTAAATCATCTTCCCAACCTTTGAATTCTGTATAGTTAACACTTACATTTTCTGGTTCAATATTATAAGGTAAGTGAGAAATTTCTTCTCCTTTATAGTTGTATGAAGTACAAACTTTTAAGGTATCGAAACCAGATAATACATCACCTTTCATCATCATTAATTGCGTAACACCGTTTACATCAACAGCATATTTTAAAGCAACTAAATCTAACCATCCACAACGACGAGCACGTCCAGTTGTAGCTCCAAATTCATGACCAACTTTCGCCATAGTAGCTCCATCTTCATCAAATAATTCAGTAGGGAAAGGTCCAGAGCCTACACGAGTAGTGTATGCTTTAAAAATACCGAAAACCTCACCAATTCTATTAGGAGCAACTCCTAAACCAGTACAAGCACCAGCAGCAGTGGTGTTTGAAGAGGTTACGAAAGGATATGTTCCAAAATCAATATCTAATAATGACCCTTGAGCTCCTTCAGCTAAAATAGTTTTTCCTTCTTTAATAGCGTTGTTTAAAAACTCTTCAGAATCAATAAACTGTAATGTTTTTAATTTTTCAATTCCTCTAGAAAATTCAGCTTCTAACTCGTCTAAATCGTAATCGATTTGAACATCAAAGTATGCTAACATACTTAAATGCTTTTCAGTTAAAGCTCTATATTTCTCTTTCCAGTTATCTAATTCTAAATCACCAACACGCATTCCGTTTCTACCAGTTTTGTCCATATAAGTAGGTCCAATTCCTTTTAAAGTAGAACCGATTTTTGCTTTTCCTTTTGAAGTTTCAGAAGCTGCGTCTAATAATCGGTGAGTAGGTAAAATTAAATGTGCTTTACGAGAAATTAATAATTTAGATGTATAATCAATATTATGCTTATCTAAGTTTTCTAATTCTTTTTTAAAGATAACAGGGTCAATAACCACTCCGTTACCTACTACATTTAAAGCTGTTTTATGAAAAATTCCTGAAGGAATGGTGTGTAATACATGTTTGTTTCCATCAAAAATTAGTGTGTGACCAGCATTTGGACCTCCTTGAAAACGCGCGATTATATCGTAGTTTTTTGTTAAAACGTCTACAATCTTACCTTTTCCTTCATCTCCCCATTGTAGTCCGAGTAATAAATCTACTGCCATTTAGTGTGTTGTTAAGTGTTGTGTTTTATTTGTTGTTTCTTTTTGTTCCGTAGAAATAAAGTGAATGGTTGTGAATGTCTATATCGAAAACATCTTCAATTGTTTTTTTAATGATTTGAATTCTTGGGTCACAAAACTCTTTTACTTCACCACTATCTGTAAGTATTACGTGGTCGTGATTTTTATCGAAGTAACTTTTTTCGTAACGAGCCATTGATTGACCTTCAAACTGATGTTTACGAACCAAACCACAGTCTAGCAACAAATCCATCGTATTATAAAGAGTAGCTCTACTAACACGATAGTTTTTGTTTTTCATTTTAATGTATAGAGATTCAATATCAAAATGTTCTTCAGCGTCATAAATTTCTTGCAAAATAGCATAGCGTTCTGGTGTTTTACGATGCTTGTTCTCTTCTAAAAAAGAAGTGAATACTTTTTTTACAATTTCTTGATTTTCGGCTGAATTACTCATTTATTTTTTAAATTTTACGAAAGGACAAATTTACGTTTATTTCTTGATAAAAAACAAGGATGTTAAAAACGAAATTTACAAAGTATTAACACGTTCAACTTTTTGAACGCCTTCTACTTGTTTCATGTTGTTAATTAATTTATCGAGTTGTGTCTTATTTTTTACACTTAATGATAGTTTTCCGTCAAATACACCATTATCTCCAGATATATTAATACTATGTATAAATACATCCATACTATTGGAAATTATCTTAGTAATATTATTTACTATTCCTTTATTGTCAATTCCCGAAAGGTGTAAAATGGCTGTAAATTCTTGCTTGGTGGAATCAATCCACTTTGCAGGCATAATTCTGTAAGCATAGTTTGATTGTAATGAAATAGCATTTGGGCAATCGTTTTTGTGCACTTTAATACCTTCATTAATAGTTACAAAACCAAAAACTTTATCACCAGGAATTGGAGAGCAGCATTTAGCCAAAGTATAATCTAATGTTTGTTCTTCTTTACCAAAAACAAGTGCATCGTATTTGTTTGTAACTTCTTCTTTTTCGGATATTTCTTTTGATGGAGAACGCCTAAATGTACTTTTAATAAAGCCCATGAAGCGATTACTTCTCTGAGCAACAAAGTCTTTAAGTTGTGTGTTATCTATGGCTCCATTACCAACTCGATAGAATAAATCGAAGCTAGTTTTTAGCCCAAAATAACTTGCTAATTCATGAATAACCTTTTCACTAGAATTGATTTTTAAATGACGAAGTTTTCGTTGTAAAATAGCTTTTCCCTCTTCTGCTATTTTCTTTTCTTCTGCTTTTAAAGCTGATTTAATTTTAGCTCGTGCTCTTGCAGTAATAACAAAATCTAACCAGCGTACATTCGGTTTATTGTTAGAAGCGGTAAGTACTTCTACTTGATCTCCACTTTTTAATTCGTGACTTAACGGAACTAATTTTCCATTTACTTTAGCTCCACGACATTTTAATCCAACATCGGTATGTACAGAAAAGGCAAAATCTAATGCAGAAGCTCCTTTTGGAAGTGATTTTAAATCTCCTTTAGGAGTAAATACATAAATTTCTTTAGCATAAAGATTAAGTTTAAAATCTTCGACAAAATCTACAGCATCTAAACTTTGATTTTCTAAACTTTCTTTTAAACGATTTAACCATCCTTCTAAACCATTTTCTTTAACTGCTCCTTGTTTATATTTAAAGTGGGCTGCATAACCTTTTTCGGCTATTTCATCCATTCTTTCAGAACGGATTTGAACTTCTACCCATTTAGCTTGGGGACCAATTACAGTTATATGCAATGCTTCGTATCCAGTTGATTTTGGCTGAGAAATCCAATCTCTTAATCTGGCAGGATTTGGTTTAAAAAAGTCTGTAACGATAGAGTATATTTTCCAAGCATCAAACTTTTCATCGTCAGAAGTTGGTTTGTATATAATACGAATAGCAAATTTGTCGTACACTTCATCAAAAGTTACGTTTTGTTTACGCATTTTTCTACGGATAGAAAAAATAGATTTAAAACGTCCCTTTATTTCATAAGTAAATCCTTCTTTGTTTAAAGCTTCTTTTAAAACACTAGTAAAACTATCAATATATCTTTGTTGATCTTCTTTACTTTCTTTTATCTTGTTAGCAATATCTCTATATACATCAGGTTCTGTGTATTTTAAGCCAAGATCTTCAAGTTCAGTTTTAATATTATAAAGTCCTAAACGATGTGCAAGAGGAGCATAAATATATAAGGTTTCAGAGGCTATCTTTACCTGTTTATGAGGCGGCATAGAATCCATAGTTTGCATATTATGTAACCTATCAGCAATTTTAATAAGTATTACCCTAACGTCATCATGTAATGTGAGTAACATTTTTCTAAAATTCTCTGCTTGGATAGAGTAGTCTTGCTCTTGTTTTAAGTTTGATATTTTAGTTAATCCGCTTACAATACGAGCAATGTTTTCTCCAAATAAGCGCTCCATATCATCCAAAGTATAATGCGTGTCCTCAACAACATCATGTAGTAGAGCAGCAGCAATAGATGTTGCACCTAAACCAATTTCATCTGCAACTATTTTTGCTACAGCTATAGGGTGATAAATATAAGGTTCTCCTGATTTTCTACGTTGTTCAGAATGTGCTTCTACAGCAATATCAAAAGCTTTACGTATCAGTTTTTTATCGTCTTCTGATAATGTTTGATATGTACCTTTTAACAAATTTTTATATCTACTGGCTATTTCTTTATTTTCTTCTTCTATCGTCACATTATAACTCATACAATAAAACTCTTTTACTTAACTGGATTAAAATAAAAATAATATAAAGAATTATATTGAGCAAGTTTTATATACAAATGTTTTATATGAGCTCGTTACTTTTATATAAATTATAAAAACGAAAGAAATAATGATAATTTACTGGTTAAAAAAATAACGACTAACCAAGTAGTCATAGAGGTGTCTGATGGTTTTTCTAATAGCTTTCTTTTTCAAACCCTTATGATAATAATCTGGAAAGAGGCGGAGCAGATGTTAACATATAATAGACAGACATGACCTAAAAATATTTAGGGTTTTTCCTGTAAAAACATATAGATTTATAACATAACTTTATACTTTATTTAAAATTAAGTAACTACATAACAAGTCCCCCCGAAATATCATTATAAGATGATATTTGACCTCCGGTTAATAAAGTTCGGAGGTTTTTTTATTCTTCGGGCAACCTTTTTTCAAATCAGGTAGTCTTTATATTTGTAAGGCTACAAAAAAGTAACTATTGATTTGAAAATTATTTCATTACATAATAAAGAAGCATCACTTATAAAACAAGTAAAAAGACAAAGTAGAGAAGCTCAGCAACAAATATTTGAGCAGTATTCTCCAAAAATGTTAGGAGTTTGTAGACAGTATGTTAAAGATTTACATCATGCGGAAGATTTAATGCTACAAGGTTTTTTTAAAGTTTTTACGAATATTGAAAAATTTAAAGGAGAGGGAAGTTTTGAAGGTTGGATTCGTAGAATTATGGTAAATACTAGTATTAGTTATTTACGAAAAAAGAATCCAGTTCAAGTATCAGATGAAGACTTTGTTTTTAATGATGCTGCAACGGAAAGCCTTGAAAACACATCGACAGAAGATATACAAAAGTTAATAGATGAGTTACCTGAAGGGTATAAGTTAGTTTTTAACTTATATGCTATTGAAGGATATAAGCATTCAGAAATAGCAGAAAAATTACAAATTTCTGAAAGTACCTCTAAGTCACAATTATTTAAAGCTCGTAAATATTTACAAGCTAGTTACGAGAAAATTAATCAAGTAAGAAATGTCAAGCAATAATATTGATAAACATATAGCAGAAAAGCTAAAGAACAGAGAGCTTAAGCCATCCAACTCAGCATGGGAAAGGTTAGAGACTCGTTTAGATAATCAGGAGGCAACAAAGAAAAGAAACTGGTTTTTATATATAGGTTATGCAGCTGGTTTAGCTTTATTAATAAGCTTTGTAGCTCTCTACTTTACAGGTTCAGATTCAAAAACGCTAATAGAAGAAGTTATAGTTAATACCTCAATAGATACACTAAAAATTAATAATAAAGGTATAGAGAAATTTATTAAGAACACAGATGAAGCTGTGGTGGAGTTAGAAGAAAATAAGCAAGAGAAACAGATAAGAAAGAAGAAAAAGATTACAGTAATTAGGAGTTCTACCTTAAGAGAAGAAGAAAAAGTCTTTAAAAACATCCAAAATCAAGAATTATCAAGAGAAGAGGAGGTAGTAGTAAAGATGGATAAACCAATAGTAACAAAAAAGAAAGAATTTAATTCAAGAGTTAAAGTAAATAGTGATGATTTATTATTTTCAGTAACACATACTCCAAATGAAGTTAAAGAATATTATGCAAAACATAAGTTGAAAAGAGAAGATGTGTTAAAAGCTATTGAAGATGAATTAAAAGAATCAAACTTAAAAATAGATCCTAGCATCATTTTAGCAGAAGTTGAAAGAACGATTGATGATGAAGAGTTTAAGGGAGACTTTATGCAAAAACTAAAATCAAGAATATCCGACATTGCGGTAGCGATTGTTGATAGAAATAAATAAAGCGTTTATTAATTATCGATAATTAACCATTCAAAATTATTATCAGTTTAATTTAAAATTACAGAAATGAAAAGAATACTATTATTAGTGTTGTTTGTAACGACTATTGCCCAATCTCAAGAAAAAGTATTTGAAAAAGAAGTAAAGAAAATATCAATGAGCATTGATAGTATTACTAAGCAGCAAAAAGACTCTTTAAAGATGAGAGTAAAAGAGATTAACACAAAATTAGAAAAGAATACAATATCGTTTGATGAAGCAACAGCATTAAAAAAAGAAGCAGCGGCTTATCACGCAGCTCAAATAGAGAAAAAAGTTAGTTTTGAAGAACAAAAACTACAACAACTTGTCCAAGACAAAATTGATGGTAAAATATTTAGTAGTGAAGAAAATTCAACCGAAAGTACTTTTAGTATAGCAGGAACTAAGTTTAAATTAGATTTTTCTAAAGAAGACATAGAAAAAGAAAAGAAAAGAAGAAAAAAAAGAACTACAACACAGTTTGTTTTTGCCTTAGGTGTAAATAATGCATTAACAAATAACAAGTTAAGTTCCTTAGACGATTCAGACTATAAATTTTGGCAATCACATTTTTACGAGTTAGGTTTTACTTGGAAAACACGTTTGTCAAAAGAACCTTCAAAAGCATATTTTAAATATGGTTTCTCTTTTCTATGGAATAATTTAAGAGCTAAAAACAATCAATATCATATTGTAAATGGAAATGAAACAAACTTAAGTATTCATCCAGAGCAACTTTCAGAAAGTAGGTTACGACATGTACAAATGACATTTCCAATGCACTTAGAGTTTGATTTTTCAAAAAACAAAAAATATTCTGATGGAGAAATTGTAGATAGAACACATCAAAGCTTTCAGATAGGAGTAGGTGGTTTCTTGGGTTTTAAACTAGGAACTCGTCAATATTTAGAGTATAAAAATGCACAAGGAGTTACAGTTGAAGAAGTTCAGAAGAATAATTTTAATATGAATAAATATAACTATGGGTTAAGTGCTTATGTTGCTTACCAAGGAATTGGATTATATGCTAAATATGACTTAAATCCACTATTTAAAAATACTGACACTAGGAATATCTCATTAGGTCTTCGATTTGATATTAATTAATTTGATTAATAAAAAAAGGAGAAGTTTAAACTTCTCTTTTTTTATTTTCTTCCCATTCTTTACGTAAATCCATTGAAAGTTTTCCAGTACCATCATGTTTCCAACCAGGAGGTTTAAAAAGATATAGAAACCTTTTACCAAATGTAGTTTTACTGGTAAAAACATCGGTAAACATATTATACCATTCAATAAAAGCTACTTTAATAGGATTGTAAGTGTTTATATTGCTAACCAAACCATATACTGGTTTTTCTACTTCAGGTTCAAAAGTGCCAAAAAGCTTATCCCAAATAATAAAAATCCCAGCATGGTTTCTATCTAGATATTGAGGGTTGGTTGCATGATGAACTCTATGATGACTTGGAGTGTTAAAAACAGCTTCAAACCACTTAGGCATTTTGTTAATAAGTTCGGTATGAATCCAGTATTGATATAACAAACTAATACTCATTTGGGGCACGATCATTAGTGGATGAAAACCTATAATTGCTAACGGTGCCCAAAATATAAACGTATAAAAGCTTCCTGACCAAGTTTGACGTAAAGCAGTACTTAAATTGTATTTTGTAGAAGAATGATGCACCACATGGCTAGCCCAAAATAATCTACTTTCGTGTGCAATCCTATGATTCCAGTAATAGGCAAAATCTTCAGCAAATAACAAAATCAACCAGGCCCACCAAGTAAAAGGAATAGTAAACAGGCGATATTGATATAGAAATAAAAAAACTCCGAATATTAACCCTTTTGTAAACAGCCCTATAAAAACATTACCTAATCCCGTAGTAATAGATGTAGCTGCGTCTTTAAATTCATAGTCTTCTAATTTTACTTTAACAGTTAATATTACCTCTATAAAAACTGTTAAAACAAAAAAAGGAATAGCGTAATGGACTAGATTAGGTATTTCAGGGGTTTGCATAAAAAAGAGTGTTTAGTTACAAACTTACACAAAATCATTAAATTATTTAAGTAGTAAAATTTGTTTATGGCTTAAAAAGCAGTATATTTGCAGGCTTAAAATAAATTTTAAACAATTTAATTATGAATCATTACGAAACTGTTTTCATTTTGAATCCCGTTTTATCTGAAACTCAGATAAAGGAAACAGTAAAGAAGTTTGAGGACTATTTACTTTCTAAAGGTGCAGAAATGATTTCTAAAGAAGATTGGGGCTTAAAAAAATTAGCGTATCCAATCGAAAAGAAAAAAAGTGGATTTTACCACTTATTTGAGTACAAGGTAGCAGGTGAAGCAATTGCTCCGTTTGAATTAGAGTTTAGACGTGACGATAGCGTTATGCGTTATTTAACTGTAAAGTTAGACAAGCATGCTGCAGCTTGGGCTGAAAAGAGAAGAAACCGTGTTAAATCTGCAAAAAAGTAAGAAATGGCATCTATAGAACAACAAGCAAAAGGAAATAAGCAAGGGGAAGTACGTTATTTAACTCCGCTTGATATTGAAACTAAAAAAGAAGCTAAATACTGTCGTTTCAAGAAAAACGGTATCAAGTACATCGATTACAAAGATGCAGACTTCTTAATGTATTTAGTAAACGAGCAAGGTAAAATCTTACCAAGACGTTTAACAGGAACATCATTAAAATATCAACGTAAAGTGGCTCAAGCTATTAAAAGAGCTCGTCACTTAGCTTTAATGCCTTACGTTGGAGATATGTTAAAATAATAAAGAAGTAGAAATATGGAATTGATATTAAAACAAGACGTAGAAAACTTAGGTTTTAAAGACGATGTTGTAACCGTTAAGAATGGTTACGGACGTAACTACCTAATACCTCAAGGATATGCAATTTTAGCTACTTCTTCAGCTAAAAAAGTATTAGCAGAAAACTTAAAGCAACGTGCTTTTAAAGAGGCTAAATTAATAGAAGATGCTAATAAAGTAGCAGAAACTATTAAAGGTTATGAAATCAAAATAGCTTCTAAAGTAGGTTCGGGAGATAAATTATTTGGTTCGGTAAATAACATTGATGTTGCTGCAGCTTTAGCTAAGGCTGGTACTGAAGTAGATAAGAAATTTATCAAAGTTACTGGAGGTAACGTAAAAAGATTAGGAAAATACAACGCTGCTGTACGTTTACACAGAACTGTTGTAGCTGACATCGTATTTGAAGTAGTTGCTGAATAGTAACTAAATTGTTAAATACATGTTAATAAAGTATAAATCCGCTCTGTCGAGCGGATTTTTTTTATGCTTAAATTTGGGTTATAACATAAACAAAATCAGAACTATTATGAAGAAATTAATAATTTTTTCTTTTGTTTTTTTGAGTTTATCCATCTATTCCCAGGTAACCACATCAAAAATAAAAGGAACTGTAACAGACAACCAGGGTGAACCTTTGTTTGGTGCTAATATTGTTGTTTTACACGAGCCAACAGGTACCATATCTGGAGCTGTAGCTCAAGACAACGGAAGATATACCATACCTAACTTAAGAGTAGGAGGACCTTATAAAGTAACATTTAGTTATATTGGGTTTCAATCACAAGAAGTAACCAATATCTACTTAACTTTAGGTAAGACAACCAATATAGATGGTGTTTTGTCTGAGGATGGTGAACAATTAGAAGAAGTAGTTATATCAACAACCAGAAGTAAAGTTTTTAATAATGACAGAACAGGAGCACAAACTAGTGTAAGTGCTGTTCAGCTAAAAACCTTACCAACCATTTCACGTTCCGCTGCAGATTTTACTCGTTTAGAACCAACTGCAAGTGGAAACTCTTTTGGAGGGAGAAACGACCAGTTCAACAATTTTTCTTTAGACGGATCTATTTTCAATAACCCTTTTGGTTTAGATTCACCAACACCAGGAGGTCAAACAGGTTCGCAGCCAATTTCGTTAGATGCAATTGAACAAATTTCGGTTTCTACTGCACCATACGATGTAACTTTGTCTGGGTTTACAGGAGCTTCGGTTGATGCCGTAACCAAAAGTGGTACAAACGAATTTACAGGTACAGTTTATGGGTTTTATCGAAACCAAGACATGACTGGAGGCAAAATTAAAGGTCAAGAAGTTGTAAAACCTAAGTTAAGTCAAAGCCAATACGGAGCCAGCTTAGGAGGTCCAATTATTAAGGATAAATTATTCTTTTTTGCAAATTTTGAAAAAGATGATAGAGAAGATTTAGGAACAGCAGGTTGGATACCAAACACAGGTAGTGGAGCTGTTAATGAATCAAGAGTACTAGAATCGGATATGATAGCTGTTCGTGATGCTTTAGCAGCCTTAGGGTATGATACAGGAGCTTATGAGGGGTTCACTTATGGTTCGGAATCTACTAAAGGAATTTTTAAATTAGATTGGAATATTAATGATAAAAATAGATTAGCGTTAATTTATAATTTCTTAAGAGCTTCAAAAGAAACACCAGCACATCCAACAGCTCTAGGTATTAGAGGACCAAGTTTTTCTACATTACAATTTGAAAATTCTGGGTATGAAATTAATAATAACTTAAATTCATTTCAGTTAGAATTAAACTCTAATTTATCAGAAACAACTACTAACAAGTTACAAATAGGTTATACACATTTTGATGACTTTAGAAATCCGTTATCTGCACCAGCACCGGTAATTACCATACAAGATGGTAATGGTAGTAATTATATTATAGCAGGTCATGAACCGTTTTCTATCAATAACAAGTTAGACCAACGAGTTTTTCAGTTAACAAATAATATGAACTTTTATAAGGGAGATCATACGTATACCGTTGGTTTTTCATTTGAACAATTTGAGTTTGAAAACTCATTTAATTTAACAAATTATGAATCTTTCAATTTTGGAATTTTCCCATATTATGGATTATTTAACCCATACCCAGATGTAGCAACTTTTTTATCAGCTGCACAACCAGGTGGAGTAGTGGAGCAGTATTTAGCAGCTACTCAAAATGCTTACAATTCATTTAATGCTAATGGAGATGGTAATGACGGTGGTTGGAAACTATCTGAGTTAAATGTAGGTCAACTAGCTTTTTATGTGCAAGATGAGTGGGAAATGAATGACAATTTTAAGTTAACTTATGGAGTTCGTTTTGATAAGCCGCTGTATTTCAATACATCTAGTTTAATTCAGAAGTTTATAGATACTGATAATGGAGCAACCAGAGATAATTCTGTACTGTACTACAACCCAAATACAGGAGAAGAACAACAGTTACTTTCAACTAAAATGCCTACAAATCAATGGTTAATTTCACCAAGAGTTGGTTTTAACTGGGACGTAAAAGGAAATAATACAATGCAACTTCGTGGAGGTTCAGGGGTTTTTACTGGACGTTTACCTTTTGTATGGATTGGAAATCAAGTAAGTGGAGCTGATGATGGTTTCTTCCAATTGGTTGATCCAGATTTTAAATTTCCTCAAGTATGGAGAACAAACTTAGGTTTAGACTGGAAATTTGAAAATGGAATTATAGCTACTACAGATATTTCTTATACAAAAGATATTAATGGTGCCCATGTACAAAACTGGGGGCTAAGAGAGCCTACTACTACTTTAAATACACCATTTGATAATAGAGAAATATACAACGGAAATGATAAAGGAAATAATGCTTATGTGTTTACCAATTCTGACAAAGGTCGTGTATGGAATGCTTCTTTAAAGCTTCAAAAAACTTTTGATAACGGATTATATACAAGTGTTGCATATAATTACTTAAATGCTAAAGATGTAAACTCTATTGAGGCAGAAATTACTGGAGATGCTTTTGCTTTTAATCCAGTGGTAGGAAATGCTAATAATGATGTTTTATCATATTCTAAATATGGAGATACACATAGAATTATTGGTGTAGCGTCTAAGAAGTTTACTTATGGAGGAGATAAGTTTGCTACTACTATTTCTACATTTTTTGAGTATGCCCAAGGAGGAAGGTTTAATTATACTTATGGAGGAGACATTAATAATGATGGGTCTGCTGTAAATGATTTATTATATGTTCCGACTAGTTCAGAGCTTAATCAAATGCAATTTAGTGATCCAGCTCATGCAACAGCCTTTGAAAGTTATATACAACAAGATGATTATTTAAATGAAAGAAGAGGGCAGTATGTAGAGCGTTATGGAGCTTTAGCACCATGGAGAGGCAAATGGGATTTAAAAATATTACAAGACTTTAATTTTAACGTTTCTGAAGAAAAACAAAATACAATACAATTAAGTCTTGATATCTTAAATGTAGGAAATTTACTAAATTCTGACTGGGGAGTAGTGCAACAACCAAATAACGTACAACCTTTAGGTGTAAGGTTTCCTGATGTAAATCCAGCTAACACCAATCCATCTAATTATGTGCCAGATTATTCTAAAGAACCTACTTATACATTTAGTACCAATCAGGAACAGACATTTGGATTCGATTCTAGTTTACTTTCTCGTTGGCAAATGCAAATAGGTTTACGTTATATATTTTAATAAAAAATAACATAAAAAAATAATAATACCACTCATTTTTTGAGTGGTATTTGTTTTTTAGTTAAAATTATTTGTAATAAAGGGTGCTTTTCCTGTGAAAAATTTGAAATAAATAAGTGATATTTGTAGATGTAAATAAAGATAGGGGACTTTAATTACAACGTTTTAAAATATAGTCTTTGAGGGGTTGATTATATTTTAAAAAAACTCTGGTCTTATTAAGACCAGAGTTTTTAAGTGTTTATTATAATGTAATGTTTTCTTGATTTTTAATAATATCTTCCATAGTTTCCCGCTTCCTAATCAAATAATCTTTTCCTTTGTAAATCATAACTTCTGCAGGTCTAAATCTTGAATTATAATTAGAAGCCATAGAGAAACAATAAGCACCTGCATTATGGAAACATAATATATCGTCTTCAGATATTTCATTGATTCTTCTATTAGATCCAAAGGTGTCATTTTCACAAATATATCCAACAATACTATAAAAACGCTCTCTTCCTTTAGGATTAGATAAGTTTTCTATATAGTGATAAGAGTTGTAAAACATAGGACGAATTAAGTGATTTAAACCACTATCAATACCTGCAAAAACAGTTGAAGTTGTTTGTTTAATAACATTTACTTTTGCTAAAAAATATCCAGCTTCACTAACTAAAAACTTTCCAGGCTCAAACATTAAGGTAACTTCCTTTCCGTAGTTTTTACAAAATTCATTAAATCGGTTAGATAGCTTTTTACCTAGTTCATTTATATCAGTTGAAATATCGTCTTTTTTGTAAGGAACCTTAAATCCACTACCAAAATCAATAAAATCAATATCTTTAAATTGTTTTGCCGTATCAAATAAAATTTCGGTAGCTCTTAAAAAAGTATCAATATCTAAAATATCAGAACCAGTATGCATATGTATTCCATTAATGTGCATTCCAGTATTTTCAACAACTCTTTTTATATGAGGTACTTGATGAATTGAAATTCCAAACTTAGAATCAATATGTCCTACTGATATTTTGCTATTACCACCAGCCATTACATGCGGATTGATACGAATACAAACAGGGGTTTTAGGATGCTTTTGCCCAAATAATTCTAAAATTGATAAGTTATCAATATTAATTTGAACACCTAATTTAGCAACTTCTTCTATTTCTTGTAGAGAAACTCCGTTAGGCGTATATATAATTTCATGAGGCTCAAACCCTGCTAATAAACCAAGTTTAACCTCTTGAATAGAAACCGTATCTAAACCACTGTTAAGCTTATTAAAAACCTTTAAAATATTAATGTTTGATAATGCTTTAACAGCGTAATTAATTTTTACATTTTTAACTTTAGAAAAAGCAGATGTTATTTTTTTATACTGAGATATAATTTTTTCAGTGTCGTAAACATACAAAGGTGATTGATATTTGTCAGCTAGCTTTAAAAGGTCTTGTCTATTCATTTACTTTAATATTTACAGGCAAAAGTATAGAGGTGAATGATTACAAAAAATAAAATGAAAGAAATTCACAAATTTGTGTTTTTTTGTGAAATTAGGGGTTTTACGTCTAGGCAAAAGGGTATTTTCCTATAATATAATCTTTTAAAAAGAATCATATTTGCCATGAAATAAAATTAAGGGGATTTATTTCAAACAGAATGATATTTTTTAAGGGGTAAAAATATCATAAAAAAACTCTAGCGAAAGCTAGAGTTTTTGATTTTATAAAAGATAGTATAAGATTACTTAAATTTTACCGCAACTTTTTGTGCAATTCCAACAATTACTTCACTAGCTTTTACTATACTTTCAGCAGGAACATATTCATAACGTCCATGGAAGTTATGTCCGCCAGCAAAAATGTTAGGACATGGTAACCCTTTATATGATAATTGAGAACCATCAGTACCACCACGAATAGGCTTAATTAATGGAGTAATTCCCATATCTTTCATCACCTCTTCAGCAATATCAACAATGTGCATTACAGGAGTAACTTTTTCTTTCATGTTAAAATATTGATCTTTAATTTCAACAGAAACTAATTTTTGTCCACGCTTAGCGTTTAAAACTTCAGCCAAATCAAGCATTGCTTTTTTACGGTTGCTGAATTGATCCATATCATGATCTCTAATAATATAGCTCAATGTTGTTTGCTCAACTTTACCCTCCATATGATGTAAGTGGAAGAAACCTTCATAACCTGTTGTTTTTTCAGGAACTTCATCTTCAGGCAATGCATTGATAAATTCACTAGCAATAAGCATTGAGTTAATCATTTTACCTTTTGCATACCCAGGATGTACAATTTTACCTTGAATAGTAACTGTAGCGCTAGCAGCATTAAAGTTTTCGTATTCTAACTCACCAATTTGACTTCCATCCATGGTGTAAGCCCACTCAGCTCCAAATTTCTCAACATCAAACATATGAGCACCTTTACCAACTTCTTCATCAGGAGTAAAGCAAATACGAATTTTACCATGTTTAATTTCTGGGTGTTGAATTAAGTATTCCATTGCAGAAACAATTTCAGTAACCCCAGCTTTATCATCAGCACCTAATAATGTAGTACCGTCAGTAGTAATAATAGTTTGACCTTTATATTGTAATAAATCTTCAAAATAATCAGGAGATAAAACGATATTCTCTTCTTTGTTTAATAAGATATCTTTTCCGTCGTAATTCTCATGAATTTGAGGTTTTACATTAGCTCCAGTAAAATCTGGACTTGTATCAATATGAGCAACAAACCCAATAGTAGGTACTTCATAATCTAAATTACTAGGTAAAGTTGCCATTAAATAACAATTTTCATCTAATTCAACATCTGCCATTCCTATTTCCTTTAGTTCTTTTTCAAGAACTTTAGCTAAATTCCATTGTTTTTCAGTACTAGGAAATGCTGGGTTATTAGGATCACTTTCAGTATCAATAGTTACATACTTTACAAATCGGTCGATTATATGTTGTTTGTTCATCGTAGTATTTTTAAAGCATCAAAAATAGCCATTTCAAATGTATTTTGTCAATTGAAATAGGATGAAATTTTTAAGAACTTTTCTTTTTAAAATAGGCAATCAATAAATCGACAACATAACTATATGATTGAATCCCTTTTGATTGATTATTAGCTTTGAGGTAAGAGTTGTACCCTTTCTTTAAATAAGGTTCAATAGGGTTTTTAAACTGTTTCCAATGTAAATAAGTAGCCTTGTAGTCTTTATAAACACCTTTGTTTACTGTCTTAGCAATTTCTTTACCTAATGCTTTATCTCTTTTGTAAACTTGACCAATACAATAGTTATAAGCCATACGGTATCCAGAGTACTTAAAATACAAGTCTTTATTAGCTATGGAGGCTAAAAAACTCACAAAATTGGCATCATTTTCAGCTGCCCAACCAATTTGATGCGCCATTTCATGACAGGTGGTTGCTGGATAACCCGTTTTAGGAATCATATTATTTACTTGTGCTTCTCCTGTTATTGGATTTAAATACCCTGATGTTCCATTGTATGATTGAAATAAACTAACTAATGAGCTTTTAATCGAGGAAGTTTGATAAGTAAGTTGGGGATATGTTTTCGAAAGTTCCTGAAACCCGTTAGGAGCTAACTTATAAATTTCTCTTTGAGAATATGGAACCATTACAGGGATTGAATCATTTTTTGTTATTTGTAAATGGACTTTGTTTAGCTCTGTTATAATCTGTTTAGTTGTTGAAATTAGTTCTTCAGTAGTGTAGGAGGATTGTTTTAGCTCAAGATTTTTAGCTAACGGCTCTCTAAAATAATTTAATCCCCAAAAAGCATAAAAACAAAAATAAATAATAGATAAAATTGCAATAAATTTTACTAACTTAGGAAGGAAGTTTTGAAACCTTTTTTTAATTAAAAAATAGATAGATTTTAATAAAAGATACAATAAAACAAAACCAATTATATCCCCAACAGAAAAAGGAATCCAACCTAGAATAATTCGAAAGAATTGTGAAATATACGGGTAAATTCCATTACTATAATAAAATTCAATCCACTGTGGTTTTTGGCTTATAAAAAGCACAAAAATTACTTGAATAGGCAGAAATAAAGCAACAAAAAAATATTTTTTTAGGTTATGCATGCTACCAAAAATAAGAAAGTTGTAACGTTATCAACAAGTTAATAACAGTTTATTTACAAAAAATGTGCATAAAGAAAATTGAATAATATCTCTACTAATATCATCTTAAAAATTTACTTTTGCTATTATGGAAAGAACCCAATCTCTCAAAGGAACAAAAATAGATAAAGCTAGAATTATAAGCTTAGAAAAAGGAAAGTTACCACCGCAGGCTTTAGAGTTAGAAGAGGCTGTTTTGGGGGCTATGATGATTGATAAAAAAGGGATTGATGAAGTAATTGATATTTTGCATCCTGATGCTTTTTATGATAAAAGGCACCAAGAAATTTATGCTGCTATTTACGAGCTTTTCCAAAACTCAGAACCAATTGATTTACTTTCTGTATCTAATCAATTAAAGAAAAATGGAAAGTTAGATTTAGCAGGAGGAGATTTTTACTTAATTGGGTTAACTCAAAAAGTAGCCTCATCTGCACATATTGAATTTCACTCTAGAATTATTCTAGAAAAGTTTATTCAACGTAAACTAATTACCATTTCTTCAGAAATTATTGAAAATGCATATGATGAAACTGTTGATGTTTTTGATTTGTTAGATGATGCCGAAGGAAAATTATTTGAAGTAACGCAAGGAAACCTTAAAAAAGGAGCTGAAAGAGCTGACTCTTTAGTTCAGCAATCGATTAATAAGATTCAAGAAATTTCAACCAAAGAAGGAATGAGTGGTTTGGCTACAGGATTTACCAAACTAGATGCATTAACCTCGGGTTGGCAACCTACCGATTTAATCATTATTGCAGCACGTCCTGGTATGGGTAAAACGGCTTTCGTAATATCGATGGCGAAAAATATGGCAATCGATTTCGGACATCCAGTAGCATTATTCTCGCTGGAGATGTCCTCGGTACAGTTAATTACTCGTATGATTTCTTCAGAAACAGGGTTGACTTCTGAAAAATTACGTAAAGGAAACTTAGAACCTCATGAATGGGAGCAATTGAATGTAAAAGTAAAAAAGCTTTCAGATGCCCCTATTTTTATTGATGATACACCTGCATTATCCATTTTTGATTTACGTGCAAAAGCACGTCGTTTAGTATCACAACACGGAGTTAAAATCTTAATTATTGATTACTTACAGTTAATGACAGCAGGTGGAGCAGGAGGTAACCGTGAACAAGAAATTTCGACGATTTCGCGTAACTTAAAAGCACTAGGTAAAGAATTGAATGTACCTGTAATTGCACTTTCTCAGTTATCGCGTGCGGTTGAAACGCGTGGAGGAAGTAAACGTCCGTTACTATCCGATCTTCGTGAATCTGGAGCAATTGAGCAGGATGCCGATATTGTATCGTTTATTTATCGTCCTGAATACTATGGAATGACAGAGTGGGATGACGACGATCACTCACCGTGTGAAGGACAAGGAGAATTTATTGTAGCAAAACACCGTAATGGTGGATTGGATAATATCCGTTTGAAATTTACAGGACACTTAGCAAAATTCTCAGATTTAGAAGAAGGCTTTAGTAGTGAATTCCAATCAAGCATGAACTCAGGATTTAACGATGAAGTAGCATCTAGTAATTTTACTTCACCTGAAGACGCTTTTGGTCCAAGTGACGATGATGTTCCGTTTTAATCTTTAAATAAAACTTAAAATATAACTGAATACACAATTGCTTAAAAGTAATTGTGTATTTTAGTTTTTAATATGAAACAATTTCTTTACATACTAACATTTTTCCTTTTTTCAAACTCACTATGGGCATCCTTTATTTATGTACCTATGAGTAACGAAAATCAAAAGAATCATTTAAAAGCATATGGTATTGTGTATTATGCTTTGCAAAATGGTTTGAAAGCTAAATGGTTATTAAATTATGATGGAGGTGCTTTTTTAATTGAAAATAATGAAGCGGTAGAAAAAGAATGTAAAATACGAGGTGTTTCCTATCAAATAATTTCAGATGCTAAATCAGCATTAATCTTAGAAGAAATTTCTTCGCCTTCTAAAAATCAAGAAGCAGTTACGTTGGAAAAAGCACCTAAAATAGCAGTATATTCTCCAAAAGATAAAATGCCTTGGGATGATGCCGTAACTATGGTACTGACGTATGCCGAAATTCCTTTTGATGTAGTATATGATGAAGAAGTATTAAATGATAAACTATTGTTGTACGAATGGTTACACTTACACCATGAAGATTTTACAGGACAATATGGACGTTTTTATGGAGCTTTTAGAACAGCGCCTTGGTACATTCAACAAAAGAAAGATGCAGAAGCCTTAGCCAAGAAACTAGGATACAATAAAGTGTCAGAAGAAAAAGGAGCTGTAGCCAAGAAAATACGTGATTATGTAGTAAGTGGTGGATTTATGTTTGCGATGTGTTCTGCGACCGATAGTTTTGATATTGCGCTGGCTGCTGATGGCGTAGATATTTGTGAAGGAATGTTTGATGGAGATGCCTCAGAACCTAATTATCAATCAAAAATAAATTTTAATAAAACCTTTGCTTTTAAAGATTTTGAATTGATTCGTAATCCTACTACATATGAGTTTTCTTCAATAGATATGACTCGTAAACGAAGAATAAGAAAAGAAGTAGATTACTTTGTTTTAAAAGAGTTTTCTGCAAAATGGGATCAAGTACCGACCATGTTAACCCAAAATCACACCATGTTAGTGAAAGGTTTTATGGGACAAACAACATCGTTTGATCCTAATACTATAAAATCTACAGTTATTGTTTTAGGAGGAAATAAAACCAATGGAGAAGGACGCTATATTCACGGAACTAAAGGAAAAGGAATGTTTACCTTTTACGGAGGCCACGATCCTGAAGATTATCAGCATAGAGTAGGAGATCCTAAAACAGAATTAGATTTACACCCAACCTCACCAGGATATCGTTTAATATTAAACAATGTATTATTTCCTGCCGCTAAAAAGAAAAAACAGAAAACATAACTGATATATGTAATTATCTGTTTTTTAGTGTGTTATGTTGTTTTTTTTAGTTAAGCCTTGTACCTATTTAATACTGCTTAATGTATTGATAAACAACGTTTAAGGTTTTTTTAAAGTGATTCGTTTGTTATTTATATAATTTAGTAAGAGTAAAATCAAAACTCGTTTTGTAATGTATTGAATGGTTTGTGATTAGCGCGCAACTTCATGTTTCATTCTTTAGTTTAATAGTTTGATCACCTGTTAAATAGTTTTGGTTTTTAGGCGTATACTGAAAAGCCTAAATAGAGTAGGTAAAAACTAAACTTAAAACTAAATTATCATGGCAACAAAACTTACAGAACCATCTAATGGTGTCGTAAAAGAACAAGTTGGAGCAAATATGGAAACTCCAACTAACGGAATGTATAATACCCTTTGTCAATCATTAAACTTAAGTGACAAAAGCTTTCAAATGATACAAGGTGTATTACCAGTTCAAAGTTCAGCGTCAGAACTATATAATTATTTTGATGGTGTTCCCCCAAAATCTGTAGGAGTATTGTATGAAGGTAACCCTTTAAATACTTTAAGCGGTAATTACGCTACAATGCTAAGTAAAACAGAAGATACAGGTACATTCTTGTATAAAATAGCAATGAGTAATTATACAAACTCTAACAATTGGATTGGAGGCAACATGGGAACTAACCCTATATACATTCCAGCCTTTGAAGAGTTAAAATTACAAGTTGAAAAAGGTTCTTCAGCAACAATTCATTTTGATTCTCAAACGTCTAATGATGATATTCAAAACTCATGGGCACAAAGCAACGGTTCTTCAGGAGTTGGTTTCTGGGGAAAGAAGTCTAATAGTGTTTCAAAGTCATTAAATGAAAAAGCTTCTGCAAGTAGAATTACTGTAGATATGGATTTTAATAAGTATGCTTTCCTAGCTGTTAGAGCAGGAGGATGGTTTTTCTCTGGTTATTTTACAGATATGTACCAAAATCCTGATCAATTTCAAAATCAAGATGATTGGAATAATTTATTTGGTCCATCTGGTTCTTTACAAAGAGTAACCAACCAAGCTTTACTTGTTTCTGGTTACACAATTACTGTAAAATCTTGGGCAACTTATAGTCAATCTGATTTTGAAGAAATTCAAAAAAGTACAGAGACCAATGTATGGCCATTCTATACATCAGGATCATCATCAAAAGCTACATCTAGCTATAAATTTAATGATGATAAAACGATTTCTGTAACAATTACATCTGCGCCAGGAGATTTACAAATTTTTGGTATGGGAGTAATTCCAACAGATAGAGCTGTAACAGGTGGTAGTACAAACCATGTTTTAAAAGCACCTTCAAGATTAATTTAATCTTATAGTTAAGAGAGCACATGATTTTCATGTGCTCTACTTAACCTTTTACATAAATTTATTATAATTAACTTAAAATAATGAATAATGAAGTCCCCCAAGAGTTTTAATTATTTAGTATTAAATGAACTGGCAGAGTTATTTAACGCACAATTAAGTAATTTTACATTCTATGCATTTTTACCAAATTTACCCACAAACGAAGCTGATTTTTCAGTTTTAATAGATACTATTCCAGTAGGAACAGAGTTTTTTGATAGCGCCCTTCCACTAAATTATTTTAGTAAGGTGTATGGGAGAATTTTAAATGCTCAAATAAACCAACCTTTAGCGATTCAAATAGGATTGAATGATTATAATAACGCAACAAACTGGATAGTCCCATATACAATACCAAAGTATACACCTAGTTTAAATACTTTTAAAGGAGCAATAGGAAACTCTTCACAGTCAAAAATTATTGTAAAATCAAACGAACAAGTTATACGCATTCCTGTTTACCCAGAATTTCCTGTTTTAGTTGTAAATACCTCGTTAGATAATTTTACCAATGAAGTGGCAAAATCAGTTGTAACTGTAACCATAGCTTTTAGTGAATCTACTACACAGAAAATTAACTTTGGAAATTGGTTTTCATCTGCTGCTTTTTTATACGCATATCAGACTCCAAGCAATTGGGATGACTCTGTAATATCTTGGGATGAAGTTTTTAACCCCAAAACAGGAATATTAAAAAACATTAACTCATATATATCTGCTGTTTCAGATATGACAATAAAAATTCATATTTCTGGAACATATACAGAAGAAACAGTAAGCTTATTAACATCTATTCCAGAACAAGTAATATTCCCTTTTTATCAGCAAATAAATGGAGCTATAACAGAGTACACTTTAGGAATTGACAAAAGCTTAACAATAACGTTAAAAGTTCCTAAAAATAACGAATACTATCTTTTTGGAGTTCAATATCAAAATGTAGAAGAATTGTTAACTTAATACTTAAAGATTAAGAAGGACTTATGGTCTTTTACCGTTACTAGAATCTAAAAGTATCAAAAAAACATGGTTTTCTTGTTTTTTGTAATTGTTAGTTTATCAAATAAATAAGTTTTTTAAATCACGTAAATAAAGAGTTCAATAACGATTCATTTAGAACGGGAAAATTAAACGAAAAAGAAAACTTAATTTAGATGAACCCTTTTTCTTTTTACTTAAATAAAAAAGTAATTGCTCATTTTTACATAATCAATTACATTTGTGGGTATAAAACAAAACAATAATGCCAACAACACAACAATTACAAGATTTTACACAACAAGTTCGTAGAGATATTGTACGAATGGTACATGCTGTAAATTCAGGTCATCCAGGAGGTTCTTTAGGGTGTGCTGAATTTTTAACCTGTTTGTATCAGGAAATTATGGATTATTCTACCGATTTTTCTATGGACGGTAAAAATGAAGATTTATTTTTCTTGTCAAACGGACATATTTCACCAGTATATTACAGTGTACTAGCTCACAGTGGGTTTTTCCCTGTAGCTGAGTTGGCAACCTTTAGAAAGTTAGACTCTCGTTTGCAAGGTCACCCAACTACGCACGAAAATTTACCAGGTATTCGTATTGCTTCAGGTTCTTTAGGACAAGGTATGAGTGTTGCTATTGGTACTGCTGAAGCAAAAAAGTTAAATGGAGATGATAAAATTGTATATTCATTACATGGTGATGGAGAGTTACAAGAAGGTCAGATTTGGGAAGCAGCTATGTATGCTTCTGCTAAAAAGGTTGATAACTTAATTTCTACCGTAGATGTAAATGAAAAGCAAATTGATGGATCTACTGATGAAGTTTTAGCCATGGGAAGCTTAAAAGCTAAATTTGAAGCTTTTGGTTGGGATGTTGTAGAAATTGCAGAAGGAAATAATGTAGAAGCTATTTTAGCAGGAATGGCAGAAGCAAAATCACGTACAGGAAACGGAAAGCCAGTTTGTGTATTATTACGTACTGAAATGGGGAATGGAGTTGATTTTATGATGCATACCCACGCGTGGCATGGTAAAGCACCTAATGATGAACAGTTAGAGGTTGCTTTAGCTCAAAACCCAGAAACTTTAGGAGATTACTAAAATAAAGAGTAGTTAAATATTTTAAGCGCCATTACAACTTTGTAATGGCGTTTTTATTTTATGAAAAACTTTACAAAAAGAAGTAAGTAAAACCGTAAATTTACGTCTGTAATCATATAAAATAACCAAATAGATACAGATGAAAATAGGAATTGTATGTTATCCTACCTTTGGAGGAAGTGGAGTAGTAGCAACCGAATTAGGAATGGCATTAGCAGATAAGGGTCACGAGGTACATTTTATAACGTACAATCAGCCTGTTCGATTAGATTTCTTTTCTCATCGTTTGCATTTCCACGAAGTTGTTTTAGAAGAGTACCCTTTATTTCAATATCAACCTTATGAATTAGCTTTATCAAGTAAAATGGTGGAAGTAGTTCAAAAATATGAACTTGAAGTGTTACACGTACATTATGCTATTCCGCATGCCTATGCTGCTTACATGGCAAAAAAAATGCTTGAAGATAAAGGAATTGACATAAAAGTAGTAACAACATTGCATGGTACAGATATTACTTTGGTAGGAAGCCATCCAACCTACAAAACCGCAGTAGAATTTAGTATAAATAAATCAGATGAAGTTACCGCAGTGTCTAAAAGTTTAAAGGAAGATACTCTTAGGTTATTTAATATTGATAAAGATATTAAAGTGGTGTACAATTTTATTGATGGAGAAAAATATGATAGAGCTCATGAGGGAGAGTGTAAAAGAGAAGCGCTAGCTAAACCGGAGGAAAAAATCCTAACACATATAAGTAACTTTAGGCCTGTAAAGCGTACTGATGATGTAATTCGAATTTTTAATAGGGTTCAAGAAGAAGTTCCATCAAAATTATTAATGGTTGGTGATGGCCCTGAGCGTTTAAAAGCTGAGAACTTAGCTAAAGAGTTAGAAATCGAAGACAAAGTGCTTTTTATGGGGAATAGTACAGAAGTAGCAAAAATATTATGTTATACCGATGTGTTTTTATTACCATCTGAAACGGAAAGCTTCGGGTTAGCAGCTTTAGAAGCCATGGCTGCAAGCACAGTAGTTATATCCACAAATACAGGAGGTTTGCCAGAAGTTAATATTCATGGTGTAACAGGCTTTTTAAGTAAATTAGGTGATATTGAAGGTATGGCTAATAATGCTATTAATATTTTAAAAGATGATAAAGCTTTGAATGAGTTTAAAGAAAATGCAAAAGAACATATTAAGCTATTTTCACTAAATAATATTCTCCCAGCTTATGAGAGACTTTATAAAAAATGTTCAGTAGAAGCATAAAAAAAGGAGAGTTATCAACTCTCCTTTTTTTAATTAAAAACTATCACTATTTAATTTTTTCTAGTTCTTTTACTAATATAGCATCATTTAATATAATGTCTCTTTGAGATTTTAATAAATTAGTTGTAGAGTTTGGTAAATGTTCTTCAGAGTTAATTACTTCATTATATTCTTCAAGTGAAGCTTTTTCACCTCTTAAAGCCTCTTCTAATATAGCTTCTTCACTTTCATTTGAGAAAAAAGCTTTGGTATTCATCCAAGCCCTGTGTGCTGTTCCTGTTAAACTACCTCCTTTTTCAGGAGATTGACCAAAAGATTTTATTTCTGATTTTAACTGTTTACCAAACATTTCACGTTCATTGGCTTTACGAACAAAAAGATTTGTTAATGTTTCACTATTTACATTTTCTGCAGCTGTTTTATACCCTTTTGCAGCATCATAATTTTTTTCTAATAATCCGTTTAACTTATTTGATACTTCTTCTGTGTAACTATACATATATTTTAAGTTTTTTAAATTAATGAGTAATTTTTTATTGATGTTTACCCAAATACCATCAAGTTAGAACACCGCCCTCTTTTTTGAGAAAAAGAACCAATTAAAATAATGGTACTAATTCCTAAGCTTACATAAGTATTGTTATTATTTTGAGAGTTAAACTCAAAAATGTTAAATAATATGTAATCTAAAGTGTTAAGATTTTTTATAAAAATCCTAGCTTATTAATATGATATCAGTAAGAATAAACAGTGTTTATCATTATTCTATTCATAATATTTTAAGTCATAAATGTGTAAATAAAAACGCTTAATATTTTTATGACTAATTAATTACATTACAAAATTAATATTTACTTGAAATGCTGTTTAGCTCATATCTTTTCTTTTTTTGCTCATATACAAAACTCTTGTTAAAATCAAATGTTTGTAGAAAAGATAGAATACATTAAGCAAAAAAATGTAATTTTATATCATTAAAAGAATGTGTTATTGGTATAGCGTCTTAAACATATTAGAAATAGTTTAGCAAGGACAAAAAGATTATAGATATTATGATTAGCTTGATGAAAAGAAGTAGAAAATAAGTTTTAAGTATTGATAGCAGTTTTGTAGAAAAAATTAAAATTATCCAAAATAAAATTTTAAAAAAAATAGATAAGTAAAACTAAAAAAGAGCTAAAAAAATGATTAAAGAAAAATATAAATGTTCTTTTGAAAAAATAAAAAACCTGGACACAAAAGTGCCTATAAATTTAGTATTAAGTGGAGGAGCCGAAAAAGGTGTAGCTCATATTGCTTTATTAGAAAAGTTAGAAGAGTTAAATATTAAAATTAATTCAATTTCAGCTTGTAGCGCTGGTTCATTGGTAGGAGCAATGTATGCTTCTGGAATGAAACCAAAAGAAATATTAAACTTTTTTAAAAATACTGAAATATTTCAGTTTTCTTGGATAACAATTGCTAAACCAGGAATTTTTAATTCATCCAATTATGCAAGATTAATTGACGATAAAATAAAACCAACCTTTGAAGATCTAGAAATACCTTTAATAGTTTCTACAACTAATTTAAATAAAGGAACTACAGAGTACTTTAATGAAGGAAGTTTACTAAAACCTGTTTTAGCATCATGTGCATTACCAGGTTTATTCAATCCTGTAAAAATTGGAGATGCACTTTATTCTGATGGTGGAATTATAGATAACTTTCCTACAACTCCCTTTAAACAGTCAGAATATCCAATAGTGGGAAGTTATGTAGTATATCCTTCTGAAAAAACAAGTGAGGAACTAAATACCACTTTGAAAGTTCTAGCACATACATCTAAACTTTTAATGCTATCATCTGAAGAATATAAGTTTTTTGAAACTTATGCTACTATTTGTTTTCCTTTAGGTGAGTTTAGCGGTTTTAGCACTAAAGAAGTAGATTCAATATATGAAACAGCAAAAAAGTACATAGATAAAAAACTAGAAGAAAGAATAAATTAATTTCAAACATTTTCTTTTTTAGAAGCTATTCTCTGTACCTTTAAATTTGTAATGTAAGGTGTACTCATAAGGTAATTTATATCTATAATTTCTGATTTTTTATTTAACCACATATTTTTAAAAATTTCAGGAATTTGTATGGGCATTACCTGATAAAGATTATTAAAGTCATTAAGTTTTCCAATTAGTTTGGTGTTAATAACTGAACATGTATAAAAGCCATCGTTGGTAATGTTATATAAACCCGCTAAATAAAAGGGTTCTTGATTGTCTTTTTCTACTAAATAATTCTCTACAACTCCATTAATAACTTTATGAATATAAAAACCAGTTACGATAAATAAACACCTTCGTAAATAAAGAGCTTCTTTAAAAAGTATATTATTTTTAATATCTTCCTTATTTATATGTAGTGTTTGTTTTATATGTTGAAACTTATTCCAATTATCTCCATAATTTTGAGGAAGTAGCCCCCAAATGGCTTGCATAATTTGATTAGGATTTTCCATATTAATTATACAAACTGTTTGTTCTTTTAAACCATTAATTTTTCTTTTAGGTTTATGTAAATAAGGATACTTAAAAGGGAGTTTTGTAAAGGTTTCAATACGTTCTATACTTGCTATGTTTGATAGCTTATAAATCATAAAGCTACTGTTGATTATTAAAAATAAAAATGAGAGTAATACCTATTAATAAACAAGAAAGTATAATATAAAAGGCTATTCTAGTTATTTTATTGTTTTGAAAAATATAATTTTTATGCTTAGAGTCAGGATTCTCTTTAATTATTTTAAAATCTTCATTACTTTTTTTCATACTTATTAATTATTTATATTTTGTTTGTTGCAAAACTATATTGTTAAAAGAGTCAATCTTTGTTCTTTAGAAATAGATATTGACTCATTTCATATTAAGTTAAGCGTAACAATTAACAAGAGATTATATTTTAGTTTGTTAACTAATAAAGTTAGTTTGAAGTCTGTTAAATTTAATGAGTATATTTTTTATATGAGTTAAGAACAAAACTAAATGAGTAAATGTAAAACAAGCTATCTAGTTAATTTTGTAACTGTACAAAAGATGTACTTTATAAACACTAATTTAAAATTTTAATAATATGTTACGTTGGACAGTCACTTTTATAATAATAGCAATCATAGCCGGTATTTTAGGATTTGGAGGAATAGCAGGAGCAGCTGCAGGGTTTGCTAAAATAGCATTCTTTATTTTTATAATTTTATTTATTATATCCTTATTTACAGGTAAAAGAAAAGTCTAAAAAAATAAAGAATAGAGTATTAAAAAGCGTGAGTTTTCACGCTTTTTTTATTTATTAATAAGTTTTATTTATTAAGTGAGCAAAAAACAAAATTAAATGAGCAAAACACGTAAGTAAACCTACGTTAATTTTGTAACAGATATTACAAATCGTTGTTTCATAGCGAAAATGTATAGGAATATATAAAATATATTTCAGGTGTTAAAAAGTACACATCTCAAATAAAGTTACTTGTAATTTTAAAATAGATTAAAATGAAAAAAATAATAATGGGATTATTGCTTACAGGAAGTATTACCTCTTTAAACGCGCAAACGGAAGTAATAAAAACGACTGAAGTAAAAAAAGCAAAAAAGATTAATGAAAAAGGTTTGATTTATGATACAAAAGTAAAAGTAGTAACAAAAAAAGAAAAACAAACTAAGTTTAATCCCAATCAAAAGAATAAACTTAATCAAGATGTAGTAGAGTCTCCAATCACAGTAGATAAAACCATTATGGTAGATAATGATTCTGATATTTTTTATGACTCAAAAGCAAAAGTAAAATATTTTAAGTATAAAGGTAATAAGTATGACTTTTTAATTGATCAAAATAATTTACTAATCACATATAAGCTTAATAATGAAGATATAACATCAGCAAGAGCTATAAAATCTATTAATAATAACTTTTATGTAGTAGAAGGTAAGGATTTTAATGGCGTAGGTTATTTTAATAAATATGGTGATTTTATTATTGAATATAAAAATCAAGAATCTAATAACTTGGAACAAGCCATTTTTGAAACCTTTAAAATGTAATTTATAAAACTAGTAAGTGATAATTTCATCCTTTTTTTATCACTAAAAGGTTAAAATGAAATGAGCAAAGATTCGTATTAAATAAGCAAACTTAGGCTTAAGTTCTTAAGTAGTTTTGTAACATAATTAATTATTAACAAAAAACACACACAGTAAAATGAATTATTTAAACATACAAACAGAAAAAGTATTACCAGTAGCAAAAGAATTAAACCAATTATTGGCTGAATATCACATATACTATCAAAAGTTAAGAAATTTTCATTGGAATATTGTGGGGAAAAACTTTTTTGAACTACATGAAAAATTTGAAGAAATGTATAGTGATGCTAGAGTTAAAATAGATGAGATCGCAGAACGTATTTTAACTTTACAGTATCATCCAATTAGTAGATATAGTAAGTATTTAAAAATAGCAAATATATCAGAAGAAAGTCCTTTTCAAACAGATAGTGATATGATTTATATTTTATTAGATGATCATAAAACATTATTAAAGCAAATGGCAAATGTGATAAAAAAAGCGGAAGAAGCAGAAGATGAGGGAACGATAGATTTAATGGGAGGATATATTGCTTCTTTAGAAAAAACAAGTTGGATGTTGAACGCTTGGAGCAAAAGTACCGTAGAGCAATTAAATGAGGATATTGTATTGTCATAAAATTATTGTTGAATTTATCTAATAACTAAAAACAAAAACTACTTTCTCCTACATGAATTTTAGCAGCACCATAGCCAAATTAAAAGAATCTGTTCAATTATACTGGAATGAGTTTATAAACCAAATTCCAAAAATAATTATAGCTATTCTTATAGTGGCTGTAGGTATTATTATTGCTAATCTTATATCAAATTTTTTTAGAAAAACAATTTCTAAGAAAACAAATGATCCTTTAATGACTAATTTTTTAGCCAAAACAATAAAAATTAGTTTCAGTATTTTGGTAATTATGCTTGCTTTAAAGATAGCAGGTTTAGGAGGCATTGCTGCTGGATTGTTAACTGCAGCTGGAGCCTCAGCTATAATTTTTGGATTTGCTTTTAAAGATGTAGGAGAGAATTTTATCTCAGGAGTAATATTATCCTTTAATCGCCCTTTCGATGTTAATGATACAGTAATGATTGGAGATATTTTTGGTAAAGTAAAAATGATGGAATTTAGATTTACCAAATTAAAAACATTCGATGGAAGAGATGTATACATTCCCAATAGTGACATTGTAAAGAAAGCTGTATATAACTATACTGAAGATGGTTTTTACCGTTCAGACTTTGTGGTTGGGATTGATTATGATGATGACATAGATACAGCAAAAAAAGTAATCATAAATGCGGTAGTTAATACTTTAGGAGTTATTGATACAGATGAACATCAATGTTTTGTTACGGTAGACGGTTTAGGAGTAAGTACTGTAAATTTAAAAGTTATTTTTTGGACCAAAACTAAAGAATACAAACGAGGCGCACTCGAAGTTAAAAGTGATGTAATTAAAAACGTAAAAAACGTGATAATAAAAAACGGGCTAAACATGCCTGCAGATATTACAGAAATAAAACTATACGGTTCACAAGACAGTATTCCAATTACAGTAACAAAATAAAAAAAGCAACTTACGGGGTTGCTTTTTTTTTATGAATTATAATAACTAAGACTCTCCCTAATTAAACCATCAGAAGCTTTACTGTTTATTTTAAAATCTTCATAATCGTTAAGAAGCACAAAGTTAATTTCTCCTCCTATATTCTTTTTATCATGTTTCATCAATTCAAGAATAGGCTGAAAGTCTTCTTCTACTAATGCTACTTTACCATAAATTTTAATAATAGCATCTTTTATTTCAGAGACTTTATCTTCAGGAAAATCTAATACTTTTGATGATAAGTAAGCTTCACAAACCATTCCAATGGCAATAGCTTCACCATGTGTTAGAGCTTCCTTTTTCGGGTTCTCTAAAAAATAAGACTCTACACCATGCCCAATAGTATGTCCCCAGTTTAAAACCTTACGAATACCTTGTTCTTTAGGATCTTCCAAAACAACTTCATTCTTAATTTCTATAGAACGATGAATCAAATCAACAATATTAAGTTTATCGTTATCTTTAATTTCGTTAAATAACTTGATATCGTGGGTCATTCCATACTTAATAATTTCCGCAGTACCAGAACGAATTTCTCTGGGAGTTACGGTGTGTAAGTATTCAGGATCAATAATAATTAACTCTGGATTAGCAAATACACCAATCTGGTTTTTTAATACACCTAAATCAACACCTGTTTTTCCGCCAACAGAAGCATCTACCATGCTTAATAAGGTTGTAGGAATATTCACAAAATCAATTCCACGTTTAAATGTAGATGCAACAAAACCACCTAAATCAGTAATCACACCACCACCTAAGGTAATTAATAAGCTTTTTCTATCAGCTCCTAATTCAGTCATTACATTCCAAACTCCCATACAAGTTTCTATGTTTTTATGAACTTCACCAGCATCAATTTGAATGACTTCAATAGGTTTATCTGTAGCAAATAACTGAATGAATCGAGGATAGCAACAATCTAAAGTGTTGTCATCCACTAAAATAAAAACTGAAGAATAGTTTCTTTCAGAAACTAAATAGGTTAATTCATTATAGCCTTTTTCTTCAAAATGAATAGGGTATGTTGCTGCATTAATTGTGGTCATAATAACAAAAAAATATAAGGCGAAATTAAATAGAAAAAATTAAAATATATCAGTCTACTCAATTATATTTGTCTCAATAAATAAAGAAATAATATTACCTCGATAATGAGACTTTTTGATAATACAGAAACTGCTTTTAAATTAAAATCTGACTCAGAGTTAGAACGTGCATATTTTTTGTTTAAAATGATTCAGAGCCAACCAATGGTTCGAATAGGTACAGCGGTAACAAACTTTGCTTTAAAAGCACACTTACCAGTTGAAGGATTAATCCGTTCAACAGTTTTTGATCATTTTTGTGGAGGAGTAAGTGAAGATGATTGCTTACCTAATATCGAAAAAATGTACGAACAAGGTAATGTACACAGTGTTTTAGATTATTCAGTAGAAGGGAAGGAAGATGAAGCCCAGTTTGATGATGCTTTAAAAATGACGTTGAAAACAATCAATTTTGCTGAAGAAAAGCAATCTATTCCTTATGCAGTTTTTAAACCTACAGGTTTCGGACGTTTCGCTTTATATCAAAAATTAACTGAAGGAAAAGAGTTTACTTCAGAAGAAAAAGTAGAGTGGGATAGAGTTGTAGAGCGTTTTCATACCGTGTGTAAGGCTGCAAAAGAAAAAGATGTTCCATTACTAATTGATGCAGAAGAAAGCTGGATGCAAGATGCTGCAGATGATTTAATTGAGGAGTTAATGGAAATTTACAATAAAGAAAAAGCCATTGTTTTTAATACGCTACAAATGTATCGTCATGATCGTATGGAATATCTACGAAAGCTACACCAAAGAGCTCACCAAAAGGGATATCATATTGGAATGAAAGTTGTTCGTGGAGCTTATATGGAAAAAGAGCGTGAAAGAGCTAAAGAAAATGGTTACGAGTCTCCTATCTGTGTGGACAAACAAGCAACAGATGACAATTATAATGAAGCAGTTCGGTATATGATGGACCATAAAAATATGGCAATTTTTGCAGGAACTCACAATGAAGAAAGTTCATATTTATTAATGGATTTAGCTAAAGAACATAATATTGCTAAAGATGATAAACGTATGTGGTTTGGTCAATTATATGGTATGAGTGATCATATTAGTTTCAATTTAGCCAAAGAAGGATATAATGTAGCGAAGTATGTTCCATTTGGACCTGTTCGTGATGTGATGCCATACCTAATTCGAAGAGCAGAAGAAAACACTTCAGTAGCTGGGCAAACTTCCAGAGAATTGAATTTACTTAAAACTGAAAAAGCACGTAGAAAGCTTTAATGAATACAGTTGATGAAATAAAAGAAGCTATCTATAAAAATAAAAAAAGATTAGCAAAAGAGCTTCAAGAAAGCAGAGAGCTTATATTTCTTGTTAGAAAATCACTAACAACTTCATTAACAGACGAAGAAAAGGCAAAAGTAAAAGAACAAACACTTGATATTTGTAAAGCAATTCCTGCCTTTACAGTGTTTATGCTACCAGGAGGAGCATTACTTTTGCCTTTACTTATAAAATTAATTCCTGATATTTTACCTAGTGCTTTTAGAGAAGATGATGAAGAGCTAGAAAATAGAAAGTTAAAATAGCACAAAAATTATCTATTACTCCCTTTTTAGGCATTAATTAAAGCTACAAAATTCCTTTAAATGAAAGTAGAAATAGTAGTATATTGTTATAAAAAAGTACTTTTTGTAAAGCTTTAAATAAAATATTACGAATTCATAAATAAAATTTCGTTAATCGTAAACAATAAAACACTACTTTTGCAGCTTCAAAATAAGCACGAATGCAATCAATAAGAAACATTGCTATTATAGCACACGTTGACCACGGTAAGACAACCTTGGTAGACAAAATTATAGATCAAGCCAAAATTTTAGATGAACGTAAAGAGCGTACTGATTTATTATTAGATAATAACGACTTAGAACGTGAACGTGGTATTACCATTTTATCTAAAAATGTATCCGTAAACTACAAAGGGGTGAAGATTAATGTAATTGATACTCCTGGTCACGCCGATTTTGGTGGAGAAGTAGAACGTGTACTAAAAATGGCAGATGGAGTTTTATTATTGGTTGATGCTTTTGAAGGACCAATGCCTCAAACACGTTTCGTATTAGGAAAAGCTATTGAATTAGGGTTAACTCCTATTGTAGTAGTAAACAAAGTAGATAAAGAAAACTGTACACCAGACTTAGTACATGAAAAAGTATTTGATTTAATGTTTGCTTTAGAAGCAAATGAAGATCAATTAGACTTTACAACTATTTACGGTTCAGCCAAAAATGGATGGATGAGTACAGATTGGCAAAAACCAACAGAAGATATTGTTCCTTTGTTAGATGCTGTTTTAGAAACAATTCCAGAAGCACCATATCGTGAAGGATCTCCTCAAATGCAAATTACATCGTTAGATTATTCTTCATTTAAAGGAAGAATAGCTATTGGACGTGTTTACCGTGGAGATTTAGAAAAGAACAAAGACTACATGCTTTGTAAAGCAGATGGAAGTACGAAAAAAGTCCGTATTAAAGAATTACACGTTTTTGAAGGAATGGGTAAGGCTGAAGCAGAAAAAGTTCGTAGTGGAGATATTTGTGCAGTAACAGGTTTAGATGATTTTGAAATTGGTGATACGATTGCCGATGTAGATAATCCAGAAGCTTTACCAAGAATTGAAGTAGATCAACCTACTATGAGTATGTTATTTACTATTAACAACTCTCCATTCTTTGGTAAAGAAGGTAAGTTTGTAACGTCTCGTCACTTACGTGATCGCTTATTTAAAGAGATGGAGAAAAACTTAGCGTTACGTGTTGATGAAACAGATACAGAGGATAAGTTTAACGTTTTCGGACGTGGAGTATTACACTTATCAGTATTAATTGAAACGATGCGTCGTGAAGGATACGAATTACAAGTAGGTCGTCCTCAAGTAATTTTAAAAGAGATTGACGGAGTTAAGTGTGAACCATACGAAACATTATCAATTGATGTTCCTGAAGATGTAGCTTCTAAAGCAATTAACTTAGTTTCTTTACGTAAAGGAGACTTATTAGTAATGGAGCCAAAAGGAGATTTACAACATTTAGAATTTACCATTCCATCAAGAGGATTAATTGGTTTACGTAATAAAATATTAACAGCAACAGCTGGTCAAGCAATTATAAACCACCGATTCAGCGAATATGGACCTTATAAAGGAGAGTTTGCAGAAGAGTTAAAAGGTGCTATTGTTTCTTCTGAAACAGGAAAAGCAACTGCTTATGCAATTGACCGTTTACAAGATAGAGGACGTTTCTTTATTGATCCAAACCAAGAGATTTACAAAGGTCAGGTGGTAGGTGAAAATGCCAAGGCAGATGATATGGCAGTTAACCTAATTAAAGGAAAGAAGTTAACTAACGTACGTGCTTCAGGTTCAGATGACGGCGTGAAAATTGCTCCAAAAATTGATTTCTCATTAGAAGAATGTATGGAGTATATTAGACCAGATGAGTATTTAGAAGTTACCCCAGAAAGTTTACGTATGCGAAAAATTAACTTTGTAAAGTAATATTACACGCTTAGATAAAACCAAAAACCACCTGAATTACAGGTGGTTTTATTTTTTTTGAAAAAATACTTGCATAATTCAATTTTTATTTCAAATATTTGTAACAACAAAAACGAAGAAATGAATTTTATTCAATTACATCATCATCATTTTCATACTTGCACTCAGGCGAGCTGAAAATGTATTGAATAAAATCAAGATATATTTTAAACCCGTTTGAGTAAATCAAACGGGTTTTTATTTTCAACAAGGCGCCACGAAAATACTTCCCAAAAGATTTGCTCAAACCCATTCAAAACTAAAATGAGTAAATTAAAAATAGCCATACAAAAATCAGGAAGACTCAACCAAGATTCCTTACAAATTTTAAAAGATTGTGGAGTTTCTATTGATAACGGTAAAGATCAATTAAAAGCTTCTGCAAACAATTTTCCTTTAGAGGTTTTTTATCTAAGAAATGGTGATATTCCGCAATATTTAAAAGATGGAGTTGTAGATATAGCCATCATTGGCGAGAATTTATTAATAGAAAAAGGAGAGGAGATTCAATTTATAGAAAAATTAGGTTTTTCAAAATGTAAAGTATCCTTAGCAATTCCTAAAAATGAGAAATATACAGGAATAAACTATTTTCAGAATAAAAAAATAGCAACCTCATACCCGAATACAGTTTTAAAATTTCTAGAAAAAGAGAACATAAAATCACAATTACATATTATTAATGGTTCAGTAGAAATAGCTCCAAATATTGGATTAGCCGATGGTATTTGTGATATTGTTTCTAGTGGTTCAACTTTATTTAAAAACAATTTAAAGGAGGTAGAAGTTTTATTAAAATCAGAAGCAGTATTAGCGGTTTCTCCTCAAATAAAAGAGCAACAACAAGTAATACTTAACAAGTTACAGTTTAGAATTCAATCAGTATTAAAAGCAAGACAATCAAGGTATGTGCTATTAAACGCTCCGAATGAAAAATTAGAAACAATTATTAATATTTTACCAGGAATGCGTAGTCCAACGGTACTTCCTTTAGCTGAAGAAGGGTGGAGTTCTGTGCACTCTGTATTGAATAAAAATCAATTTTGGGAAATTATAGACGAATTAAAAAGTAATGGAGCAGAAGGTATTTTGGTGTGTCCAATAGAAAAAATGGTTGTTTAATAACAGAAAAGTAGCCAATAATTATAGCTAAAAACAATAAAAAGAAACAGATGAAAATTATAAAAAATCCAGGGAAAAAAACTTGGGAGTCACTGTGTAAAAGAGTTACTTTAAGTGAAAACAGTTTACAGGAAACAGTACAAACAATATTAAATGATGTAAAGCTTAATAAAGATAGAGCTTTAAAAAAATATACACAGTTATTTGATGGAGTGTTGCTAACCGAGTTAGAAGTTTCTAAAAAAGAGTTAGAAGAAGCACAAAACTTAGTTTCAGAAGAATTAAAATTAGCCATACAATTAGCAAAAAATAATATTGAAGCTTTTCACAACACACAAAAAGAAACACCTAAAAAAATAACAACAACAAAAGGAGTAACTTGTTGGAGAAAAAGTGTAGCAGTAGAAAAAGTAGGCTTGTATATTCCTGGGGGCTCTGCACCATTATTTTCTACTATTTTAATGTTAGGAGTACCAGCAAAAATAGCGGGTTGTAAAGAAATAGTATTGTGTACTCCAACGAATAAAGAAGGTAAGATTAACCCAGCTATTCTATACACTGCTTCTTTGGTAGGAGTAACTAAAATTTTTAAAGTTGGAGGAGCTCAGGCTATTGGAGCGATGGCGTACGGAACAAAAACCATTCCTCAAGTATATAAAATATTAGGACCAGGGAATCAGTTTGTGACTAAAGCCAAAGAATTGGTACAACAACAAGGGGTAGCTATTGATATGCCTGCAGGCCCTAGTGAAGTACTTGTAATTGCAGATAAAACATCAAACCCTGTTTTTGTAGCTTCCGATTTATTATCACAAGCAGAACACGGAGCAGATAGTCAAGCTATTTTAGCCACTACTTCTGAAAAAATTGCTCAAAATGTTATAACAGAACTAAACAAACAAATAGAAGAATTACCTAGAAAAGAATTAGCTAAAAAAGCAATAGGGAATAGTTTTGCAGTTGTTTTAAATTCTTCTGAAGAATGTATTCAGTTTAGTAATGAATATGCTCCAGAGCACTTAATTATAGCATCAGAAAAAGCTTCTGAATATATCGAAGGAATTGTAAATGCTGGTTCAGTATTCTTAGGAAATTACAGTTGTGAAAGTGCAGGTGATTATGCTAGTGGCACCAATCACACCTTGCCAACTAACGGTTATGCAAAAAACTATAGCGGAGTTTCGTTAGACAGTTTTGTAAAGAAAATTACTTTTCAAGAAGTAACTAAAGAAGGAATTGAAAATATAGGTGAAGCCATAGAATTAATGGCAGAAGCAGAAGGCTTACAAGCGCACAAAAATGCCATTACAGTTAGATTAAAAGAGTTAAATGGCTAAGCGTCATTTCGAATGAATATGAGAAATCTTAACCTTATTGAGTAACACCTCAAAATAGTTAACAATGAAAAAAATAAACTTAAACAAGATAGTACGCACAAACATTCAGCAATTAAAAGCTTATTCTTCTGCTAGAGATGAATTTAAAGGTGTTGCTGAAGTGTATTTAGACGCTAATGAGAATCCGTTTGGTACTTTGAATCGCTATCCAGATCCGCAACAAATAGCAATTAAAAAACGATTGTCTGAGATTAAAGATGTAAATGAGAATCAAATTTTTATAGGAAATGGAAGTGATGAAGTAATCGATTTAGCATTTAGAATATTTTGTAATCCGGGGAAAGACAAAGCCTTAACTTTTACACCTTCTTATGGAATGTATAATGTTTCTGCTGCCATTAATGATGTTGAATTGATAGAATTACCATTAACTGAAGATTTTCAGATTGATATAAATAGTTTGGAAACGTATTTAGATGATGAGGATTTAAAGTTGATTTTTATTTGTTCTCCTAACAATCCGACAGGAAACTGCTTTAAAGATGAAACAATTGAGTTTATTCTTAGTAAATTTAAAGGAATTGTAATTATTGATGAAGCTTATATTGATTTTAGCACTGAAGAGTCTTTTATAAATCAATTAAAAAATTATCAAAATCTAATTATAAGTCAAACCTTTAGTAAAGCATGGGGATTGGCAGGTGTTAGAGTAGGAGCAGCCTATGCTAGTAAAGAAATCATTGATATATACAACAAGGTGAAGCCTCCTTATAATATCAGTGCTTTAAATCAAGAAGCTGTACTTAATAAGCTAGATAACTTAGCACAGTTTGAGATTGAGAAAAATATCATTCTCAATGAAAAGGAAAAACTAGAAAAACAGCTACAAGAAATTGAATTGGTAAAAAA
Organism: Tenacibaculum sp. XPcli2-G; assembly: GCF_024124505.1. Classification (NCBI taxonomy): domain Bacteria; kingdom Pseudomonadati; phylum Bacteroidota; class Flavobacteriia; order Flavobacteriales; family Flavobacteriaceae; genus Tenacibaculum; species Tenacibaculum sp. XPcli2-G. The sequence goes on along the minus strand of NZ_JAMXSH010000003.1, from coordinate 419,305 downwards.
GATATATCCTTCTGAAGCTAATTTTATACTAATTGAAGTTACAAACGCTAATGAATTGTATAACTCATTAGTAGCTCAAAAAATTATAACTAGAAACAGGAATAATTTAGTAAATAATTGCATACGAATTACGGTAGGAAGCGAGAAAGAAAACAAGAAATTAATGACTGCATTAAAGGAATTGAGTGTTACACCTGATGAAGTTGAAAATTCATTTTAAATTTTAAAAAAACGATGAAAAAAATATTATTTATAGATAGAGATGGTACCTTAATTAAAGAACCAGCAGATGAACAAACAGATTCGTTTGAGAAATTACAATTCTATCCAAAGGTTTTTCAAGGATTGAGTAAAATAGCCAAAGAGCTTGACTTTGAATTAGTGTTAGTTACTAATCAAGACGGATTAGGAACAGAAGCATATCCAGAAAATACGTTTTGGCCAGTACATAACTTTGTGATGAACACCTTAAAAGAAGAAGGTATTGAGTTCGTAGAAGAAATCATTGACAGAACCTTTGCCAAAGACAACCAACCTACAAGAAAACCAAACACAGGCTTATTAACAAAATATTTCTCTAAAGAATATGATTTGAAAAACTCTTTTGTGATTGGTGACCGTTTAACCGATATAGAACTTGCTAAAAACTTGGGAGCTCAAGGAATTTACATAAATGATGAAACAAATTTAGGAACTGATGAAATTACTGTAAAAAGAGAGGAACTAGATGATTTTATAGTTTTAGAGAGTAACGATTGGAACACTATTTATGAGTTTTTAAAATTAGAAGAACGTTCAGCAACTATTGAACGTAATACAAATGAAACTCAAATTAAAATTGATTTGAATTTAGATGGAACGGGAAAAAGTACAATAAATACTGGTATTGCTTTTTTCGATCACATGTTAGATCAAATAGCGCGTCACGGTCAAATGGATTTAAACATCCAAGTAACAGGTGATTTAGACGTAGATGAACACCACACCATTGAAGATACTGCAATTGCTTTAGGAGAAGTATTTTATAAAGCATTGGGAAATAAACTAGGAATTGAACGTTACGGGTTTTGTTTACCAATGGATGATTGCTTAGCTCAAATAGCCATTGACTTTGGTGGAAGAAACTGGTTAGTTTGGGAGGCAGATTTTAAACGAGAAATGATAGGGAAAATGCCTACGGAAATGTTTTATCACTTCTTTAAGTCGTTTACCGATGGTGCTAAGTGTAATTTGAATATCAAAGCAGAAGGAACAAACGAACATCATAAAATAGAAGCCATTTTTAAAGCCTTTGCTAAGGCTATAAAAGTAGCAGTAAAAAGAGATGTAGATAAGATGATTTTACCATCAACAAAAGGAGTTTTATAACAATGAACAATAATCAATTATCGGTAGACAATAGTTAAAGAGAATAATAGGTAACTGATGATTGATAAATGATAATTGAAAAATATGATAGCTATTATAAAATATAATGCTGGAAATATACGATCGGTACAAAATGCACTAACTCGCTTGGGGTACGAAAGTATTATAACTGATAATCCAGAAGAAATACAATTGGCAGATAAAGTAATATTTCCTGGGGTTGGAGAAGCAAGTTCAGCAATGCAATACTTAAAAGAAAGAAATCTTGATGAGTTAATTGTTTCCCTAAAACAACCTGTACTAGGAATTTGTCTAGGATTACAGTTAATGTGCACATACTCAGAAGAAGGAGATACCGAATGTTTGGGCATTTTTGATGCGTGCACAAAACAATTTCCACCAAAAGAAAAAGTCCCACATATGGGATGGAATAACTTTTTTGAATTAAAATCATCTAAACTGTTTAAAAACATAGCTTTAGAAGACGATGTATACTATGTTCACGGATATTATGCAGAAGTATCTAAAAACACACTGGCAATCTGCGATTATATTCTTCCGTTTAGTACCGTTATGCAGCAAGATAATTTTTATGCGATGCAATTTCATCCAGAAAAATCAGCTGATGTTGGAGAGCAGTTATTGAAGAATTTTTTAGAGTTATAAAAAGAAATTAAAATGAGAATTATACCCGCAATAGATATTATAGAAGGAAAATGCGTCCGCTTGACTAAGGGCGATTATGATACCAAAAAAATATATAATGAAAGTCCGTTAGAAGTAGCAAAAGAATTTGAGGCAAACGGAATAGAATACTTACATGTTGTTGATTTAGATGGCGCAAAATCTAGTCGAATTATAAACCACAAAGTATTAGAGCAAATAGCAACGAAAACGAATTTAAAAATTGATTTTGGAGGAGGTCTAAAGTCAGATGAAGATGCTCGAACTGCATTTGAAAGTGGTGCAAACCAAATAACAGGAGGAAGCATAGCGGTAAAAAATCCAGATACATTTATTGGATGGCTTACTAAATACGGAAAGGATAAAATAATTTTGGGAGCTGATTGTAAAGATAGAAAAATAGCGACTAATGGTTGGTTACAAACCTCAGAAGTTGATGTTGTTGAATTTATAAGTGAATATCAAGAAATAGGTATTTTAAACACAATTTGTACCGATGTAGCTAAAGACGGGATGTTACAAGGAGCTTCTTTAGATTTATATTTAGAAATTTTGAGTAAAACTTCAGTCAACTTAATAGCGAGTGGAGGAGTAGCCTGTATCAATGACTTACATCGATTAAAAGAAATTGGTTGTGAAGGAGCCATTGTAGGAAAAGCCATTTATGAAGGAAATATAAGTTTAAAAGAATTACAAGAATTTATAAGTTAAAACATGTTAAAGAAAAGAATTATTCCATGTTTGGATATAAAAAATGGAAGAACGGTTAAAGGGGTCAATTTTATAGATATTAAAGATGCTGGAGATCCAGTAGAATTAGCAAAACAATATGTAAAACAAGGAGCGGATGAATTAGTATTTTTAGATATTACAGCTACTTTAGAAAATAGAAAAACCTTAGTTACATTAGTAAAAACAATTGCACGAGAGATTAATATTCCTTTTACTGTTGGTGGAGGTATTAGTACTGTTGAAGATGCAGTGGCGTTAATACAAGCTGGAGCAGATAAAGTAAGCATCAATTCTTCCGCAGTAAAAAATCCACAATTAATTACGGATTTAAAAAATCGGTTTGGGAGTCAGTTTGTAGTTGTAGCTATTGATACGAAAAATGTAAATGGGGAATGGAAAGTGTTCACCAAAGGAGGTACTTTTGAAACCGAATTAGAAACTTTGAGTTGGGCTACAAGGGTTGAAAAATTAGGCGCTGGTGAAATTCTATTAACTTCTATGAATAGTGATGGTACTAAAAACGGATTTGACATTGAAGTAACCAATGCAGTGAGTAAAGCTGTTAATATTCCTGTGATTGCTTCTGGTGGTGCTGGAAAAGTAGAGCACTTTATTGAAGTCTTTACCAAAACCCAAGCTAGTGCAGGATTAGCTGCTAGTATCTTTCACTTTGGTGAAATACCAGTACCCGTACTAAAAAACGAATTAAAAAAACAAAACATAGCTATACGATGAATATAGATTTTTCAAAAGGAAACGGGTTAGTTCCTGTTGTTATTCAAAACAATACTACTTTGCAGGTGTTAATGCTGGGTTATATGAATAAAGAAGCCTTTATCAAAACACAAAAAGAAGGAAAAGTTACTTTTTATAGCCGAAGTAAAAATAGACTTTGGACAAAAGGTGAAGAATCAGGAAATTTTTTATGGGTAAAAGATATTCAAATAGATTGTGATAATGATACTTTATTGATTAAAGTAACTCCAGAAGGACCAACCTGTCATAAAGGAACAACTTCTTGTTTTGGAGAAGAAACCTCTAAAGGCTTTTTATATTCGCTAGAAAATACTATTTCTGACAGAATAGATAATGATGTTGAAACTTCTTACACAAATAAACTTTTTAAAAAAGGCATTAATAAAGTAGCTCAAAAAGTAGGAGAGGAGGCAGTAGAAGTAGTTATTGAAGCAAAAGATAATAATGATGAGTTATTTAAAAATGAAGCAGCTGATTTACTATATCATTATTTAATTTTATTAAAGGCTAAAGGTTTTAAGCTAACAGATATTGAAAGTGTTTTGAAAAATAGAAATTAATAAAGTTAGTTAACATGTTACAACCTCCTTTATAGAAAGTTTATAAAGTCAACTATTAGGGAAGGTTATGTGCTAATATTAATTATAAAACTTATAATTATTCTTTTTAAAGTTAAGTAAGAAGAAAGATGTAGATAATAAATTATTAACTTTTAGATATTTAATACAGTTTAATTTTCTTAAAGACGATTTGAATAAAAAATGTTAAGGATGATAAGAAATATGAGAAATATTAATAATCGATTGTCTATTTTTACGGTATGAAAGAAGACTTACACCAACTGTTTACAGAGTTTCAAAATAGTATACAAAAAAACGATTTTGTAAAATTGACTTTAAGTAAACCAATTCGTAAAAGTGATGACTTGTCGAATGTATACGTTCGTCAAATAACGCTAAAAGGAGACGTGTGTTTTCAGTTTTTATATCGATATAAAACAAACGACCAAGCAAAAAATTATTCATTTGAAGAGAGTATAGAAGAATTAACTCTTTTACTTTCAGAAAAGTTTAGAGCGGCGACATTATTTACGTTGGAAAATGATTTATTAGTCTTTCTTTCTAAGAAGAAGAAAGTAAGCTATAAAACTACACAACCTAGTTTTAAAAATAAGTTACCGGAAACCCATGACAAACCCAAAGAGAAAAGAGCCAAAAACAGCGAGTATTTATATCATTTGGGAATAACTGATAAAGAGGGAAAGGTAATCCCCAAAATGGCGGATAAATACCGTCAAATTAATAAGTATTTAGAAATTATAGAAGCGCAAATACAATCGGTTAAGTTACCTAATCATATCAATATTGTTGACATGGGGTCAGGAAAGGGGTATTTAACCTTTGCTTTATATGATTATTTGGTAAATCAAAAAGGGTATACAGCTAGTGTTACAGGTATTGAATTGCGTGAAAGTTTGGTAAATTATTGTAATAATATTGCTAAAAAATGTGGGTTCAAAGGTTTATTATTTGTAGCACAACCTATTCAGGAGTATGACAATGATAAAATAGATATTTTAATAGCTTTACATGCTTGTGATACAGCTACAGATGATGCTATATACAAAGGGTTGGTTTCTAAAGCAGAGTTAATCATTTGTGCACCGTGTTGTCATAAACAAATCCGTCAGCAAGTAAAAGGAAAAGAGCAGGAGAGTCCTTTGTTAAAATATGGTATTTTTAAAGAACGTCAGTTTGAAATGGTTACTGACACCATACGCGCTTTAATTTTAGAGAAGAATAATTATACTACAAAAGTTTTTGAATTTATAAGCAACGAACATACACGTAAAAATGTAATGCTGATAGGTGCTAAATCATCTAAAAAGGTAGATGAAAAACGTATTGAAGCTAAAATTTCAGAATTAAAAGGAGCTTATCAAATAGAACAACACTATTTAGAGGGCTTACTATAACTTTTTATAATGAGTACATCTGTTAGTAATGTGTTTAAAGATCTTCAGTTAGAAAGTGAAGAATTAAAGGTAGTTGAGGATATTTTTTCAGAAGTAACTTATAAAAAAGGTGATACGATATTACATACTAACGAGAAAGTATACTATCAATATTATGTAATAAAAGGTTGTTTACGAACTTTTTTCATGGATGCTAAAGGAAAAGAGCATACCATACAATTTGCAATTCACGATTGGTGGATTAGTGATTATATAGGTTACTTTTCTGAATCAGAATCGATACTTGCCATTGAATGTATTACCGATGCTATTGTATTAAAAGTAGCCAAGAATGATTTAGATAATATTTATGAAAAAGTTCCTAAAATAGAACATTTTTTTAGAAAAAAGTTAGAGCGTTCAACAGTGCGATTTCAAAAAAGAATCTTAAATAATTTGGTGTTATCAGCTAAAGAGAGGTATCATTTGTTTTTACAAACCTATCCAAACATAGAGCAACAAATTAAAAACTATCATTTAGCATCTTATTTAGGAATAACAACCGAAAGTTTAAGTAGAATACGAAAAGATACATTATAAGCCTCTTTATTACCATACATCAATTTTTTTTTAACTTTCATGTTCTAATTTTGGAGTAACTTAAAAATATAAATAACATGAAAAAAGTAGTATTTGTACTAACTAGTCATGAAGAGCTAGGAAATACAGGAGAAAAAACAGGTTTTTGGATTGAAGAATTTGCAGCGCCTTATTATCTATTAAAAGATAAAGGAGTGGAAGTGACTCTAGCATCTCCAAAAGGAGGACAACCACCAATTGACCCTAAAAGTAATGAACCAGATTTTCAAACACCAGCAACACTTCGTTTTAATAAAGATGAAGAACTTCAAAATGTCATAGCGAACACTACAAAGTTAAGTGATATTAGTGAGGCTGATTATGATGCTATTTTTTATCCAGGAGGACATGGACCTTTATGGGATTTAGCTGAAGATAAACATTCTATAGCTTTAATAGAAGCTTTTTATACAAACGATAAGCCAGTTGGTGCTGTTTGTCATGCGCCTATAGTATTAAAAGAAGCACAAGTAAATGGAGAGCCTTTAGTTAAAAATAAAAAAGTAACTGGTTTTTCTAATACAGAAGAAGAGATAATGCAATTAACTTCAATTGTGCCATTTTTAGTAGAAGATGAGCTAAAAAACAAAGGCGGAATTTATAGTAAAGCAGGAGATTGGCAAGAATATGTTATTGAAGACGGAAATTTAATTACAGGACAAAACCCAGCTTCATCAGAGTTAGTAGCTGAAAAATTACTAGCAAAATTATAATTATTGTAAGAGATAATATTAAAATAAAAATCGGGTAAAAATATTTTTACCCGATTTTTATTTTTTAGGTATAAGTAAAAAGGTTTTATTGTACATTTAACGCCTAAGAATAAAAAAATGAAAGAATCTAAACCACTAATTATAGCGGCTTTTATTGCTATTTATGTCATTTGGGGATCCACTTATTTATTGAATAAAATTGTTGTTACAGAAGTATCTCCGTTATTATTAGCGGCCATTCGTTTTTCTATATCGGGAGCATTAATTATGTTAATAGCTAAGTTTTTAAAAGTACCTATTACAGTAACCAAAAAGCAACTTTTAAACTCTGCGATAGCAGGCTTCCTTTTTTTAGTATATGGAAATGGAATGTTTGTTTGGGCATTAAAGTTTGTTGATAGCGGTTTTGGAGCGTTATTAGCGGCAACACAGCCATTATTTGTATTATTACTACTACGTTTAATTGATGGAAAAAAGATGCAACGACAATCAATTATAGGAGTAGTTTTAGGGATTATAGGAATGTATTTATTGGTTAGTCAAAATGAAATAACAACTTCAAAAGATATGCTAATAGGAATTTTTATGATTTTTTCTTGTGTTTTAAGTTGGAGTTATGGTAGTGTATTTGTTTCTAAAGCCAAACTTCCTAAAAACTTTTTTGTAAGTACAGGTTACCAAATGCTTTTTGCAGGTGGCTTACTTTTTACTGCATCTTTATTATTAGGTGAAAACTGGTCTTCTCCCTTGGATTGGTCTTTTAAAGCGCAAGGAGCTATGTTTTTATTAATAGTTTTTGGAAGTATTGTAGCTTTTACATCTTTTAACTACTTGTTAAAAATTGTTCCTACAGAAAAAGTATCAACATCAGCGTATGTAAATCCTGTCGTAGCCTTGTTTTTAGGATGGTATTTTTTAGATGAAACCTTAACAACACAATCGGTAATAGCGTCTATTGTATTATTATCAGGAGTTTATTTTATTACATCAAGAAAACGAATATCAAAACTTAAAGTAACTTCTAAACCACAAGAAGTATAAACTTCCATTAACAGGAGTATTTTAGTAGTGTTTTAAGCATAGTAATTATATTCCTTTACCTGATAAATACATAACTAGTTCTCCTGTATCATGTCTTATTATTACGATAGTTTTTCTTGTGCCAACTTTAGTTGGTGTAAATACTAGATTGAAATAAGTACCTTTTCTGCTAATACTTGTTCCTATGGACAATCCTTCAATCCTAAAATCTTTAGGATTATCTCCTTTAAGAAGTATTTCAGTTATCCTTGTATCTACATCACATACATTTGAAAGTTTAAATTCTGACTTTTTACTTGTGTGTATTTTAGATTCTAGTTGAAAATAGTCGAGAGAAACTTCATTAGCTTCAACACAAGTAATGGGCTCATCACCCTTAAAACAAGAAGAAAAAAAAGTTATGATGAAAAGTAGTAAGAGAAATATATTTGAATTTTTCATGATTTTTTAGCAGCAAATTTAATAAGTAATTTGAAATACACTAATTATTCCACCAAACTATAAAAAACTTAAAAAGTTCGCCGTTTGGTTTCTTTAGCCAACAAAGAGGAGTATTTTCTTCATTTAAAAATTGTTGAAGTTTATTTTGAAAGGTTTCAAAAGTTAACCAGTCAATATTTGAATGTGGATTTACTAACCAGTTATGTTTATTAGGAATATAGAATTTACAATCTGAGAATTGTGGTAATTCTTTCGGGTAAATATAAAAACCATAGATACACTCATTATTTAGCTGTTTGATTTTTTTTCCGAAATCCTTTAGAGGAACAAACAATTGTGCTTTAAAATATACTTGTTGTATTATTTCATCTATAACCAACTTTAATTTATCTAAATAAGTTTTAGTATGATTAGAATAGAGTAGTGGTAATTGTTTTTCTTGAAGTTTTGTTAGCTTTTGAATAAGAGAATCGCGTCGATTTGGGCCAATCCAATGTTCAATTTCAGAGTTTCCAACAGAAACATCATATAAGTAGAACTTATATATAATTTCTAAATGAATTGATTCTTTATCCTTTAACAATAAACAATCTAACTCTCCTACAGTAATTTTTTTATTTTGAATTTGAATGTTCTCAGCAAGGATTGATACAGAACTATTTTGATTTAATTCAAATGAAACAAAACGTTCAACCAATTTACCCAAACGTAGTTTTTGTTTGATTTCTTCATTAAACGAGATTGTTTTAATTTTTAATATGGAGAATTGTTCTAAATTAAAAACACCTTTTCCATGCCATAGAAAAGGTGTTTTTAAAAATCCTTCATATTGTAATTGTAAGTCTTTTTGTTTTAGGGACATAAAAGATTTACTCTTTAATTCCTAGTTTATCTAATACCAATTTAGTGATATCAAAACGTTCATCGATATAACCAAATTCGTTTCCAGTAGTAGTTAAAATATGTGTATAACCATTAGTTTTTGCTACTTCAGCTATTACTTCGCTTAGTTTTTTATATAGTGGTCTTAAACTCTGCTCTCTTTGCACTTGCATCATAGCTGATCCATTCTGACGAAATTTACCCATTTCTTGTTCAAGAGTTCTTAATTCTTGAATTCTAGTTTTCTTATCATCATCGGTCATTAGTTTTTCTTCTGCTTTAAAAGAATCAACTTTTGTCTTATATTCTGTAGCTTTTATTTGAAAACTAGAGTCTAGTTTTTTACCATAATTTTCTACTCGTTGTAAGACCCCTTTCATTTGAGGCATTTTACTAATGACTAATTCGCTATCTACCGTTCCTACTTTGGTTTGTGCATTTGAAAATCCTATAAAAAATAAAGTTAGTATAAAAGTGATTTTTAGTTTCATGTATTTCTGTTTTTTGACAAATATAAAAAAGTGATTTTTTTAGTGCTCTTAAAAAGCGTTAAAGTTTATTTTCAATAGTTTTTATGATATTTTGAAGATCTTCTTGGAAATCAAACCATAAAATGTTTGAATCTTTACGAAACCATGTTCCTTGTCGTTTGGCAAACCTTCTTGAGTTCTTCTTAATTTCCTCAATAGCAAATTCTTTAGCAAAGTTACCTTCAAAATATTCGAATAACTCTCTGTATCCTACTGTTTGCAATGCGTTTAGGTTTTTATAAGGATGTAGTTTTTTAGCTTCTTCTATCAAACCTTTTTCAATCATAATAGCTACACGACGATTAATACGATCATACATAATTTCTCTATCGGCTGTCAATCCAATTTTTATAGATTGAAAATTACGAGGTGCTTTAGGTTTATTTTTAAAAGAACTGTATGTTTCTCCAGTTCCTATACAAATCTCTAAAGAACGGATTAATCGATGTGGATTGTCAATAGCAATCGTATTGTAAGCTTCAATATCAAGTTTTTTTAATCTTTTTTGAAGATGTTCTATACCTTTGTTTTCTAACTCAGTAGTTAAATCTATTCTTATTTGTGAGTCTACATCAGGAAAATAATCTAATCCTTTTAAAACAGCATCTACATACAAACCACTTCCACCTACCATTATTTGAATAGGGTTTTTAGTAAATAGTTCGTTTAGAGTTTTTAATGCATCTTTTTCAAACTGTCCTACTGAATAATTTTCAAAAACACTTCTGTTTTGAATAAAATGATGTGGAGCAGCATCCAGTTCTTCGGGGTCAGGAACCGCTGTTCCTATAGTCATTTCTTTATAAAACTGACGAGAGTCACACGAAATAATTTCACAATTAAAGTGCTGAGCTAGTTTAATGCTTAGTGCTGTTTTACCAATAGCAGTTGCACCAACAATCGTAATTAATGTGTTTTTTTGAGACATTTAGTTCAGTTTTGTTCCGCAATGATAACAAAATTCTGCATCATCTTTATGTCCTTCATAGGAGCAATTTGGGCAAGATTGAGTGTTTAGGTGTACCTTTTTTTTAGTCATTTCGGAACTTACAATTCCTGTAGGTATCGCAATAATAGCATAACCAATAATTACTGTAATACTTGCAATAAATTGTCCTAAAGCGGTTTGCGGAGCAATATCTCCATAACCAACGGTTGTAAGTGTTACTATTGACCAATAAATGCTTCTAGGAATACTTGTAAAGCCGTTTTCAGCCCCTTCAATAAAATACATTACGGAACCTAAAATGATACAGATAATCAACACAAAATAAAGAAAGACTCCAATTTTAGCTTTACTAGCATTTAAAGCTTTTATTAATTGATTTGACTCTCCAATATACCTAGAGACTTTTAAAATCCTAAAAACTCTTAATAGGCGTAATGCTCTCAAAGCTATTAAACTACTATGTGTACCTACAAAAAAGAACGTTAGGTACATAGGAATAGTAGAAAGTAAATCTATAATACCATAAAAGCTAAAAATGTATTTTGTTGGCTTGTTTATTGAAATAATTCTTAGGATATACTCAATGGAAAAAAAAATAGTAATAATCCATTCTGAAATATATAGGAAATTATGATGTTTGTTATCAAAACTTTCAATACTTTCAAGCATAACCAGTACAATACTTGCTAAGATTGCAAATAACAAGATGATGTCAAATAATCGTCCTGCAGGAGTATCTGCTTCATAGATTACTTCATGTAATTTTTCTCTCCAATTAAGTTTTTTACTATCCAAAAGATTAGGTTTTTGAATGCTTTATAGCATATTATAAATTATTTTCAACTTGTAATCGTACTATTTTAGAGACTTTATTTTTTAGTAAGTAGTTTTTAATGATGGTTTTTGCTAACTCTTTGTATTCAATAGGAGTAAGCATTGATTTTAGAATAGATAACTGGTTTTCCTGAAAAGCAAGATTGGTATATGTATATCCTATAACTTCGTTTTTTTCGATTAAAATTACGGCGTGTTCTTCTGGAATTCTGCCTTTATCAACAATAAGCATATTATCGTGATTAAAGTTTTTATCTGTAATTTTTCTTTTTCTAATGATATTGTACTTAGGTTTTAGCTTTTCAAGTTCTAAATGATATTTTAAACGGGTAAAAAGCATATTCCCAGTTTCTTCATAAGAAACTTTACTAACTCTTTTTATTACTTTTAATGCTTTTCTAGTTTCTTTTAAAAAGAGTTTATTAGTTTCTTGCTTTATATTTTTACCTCTCCCTACAAAAATGATTGTTCCTTCGTGGTTATGAACATAAAAAAGACCTTCTTTTTCAGGTAAACTATCTAATATTCTTTGAATATGAAACTTTTCATGTCTGTTGTCAAAATACTTTATAGATTGTTGAATAATACCTTTTTCAACATCTTTATCTATTAATAGTTTAAATAATTGTACCGTAGCTAATGCGTCACCTGTTGCTCTGTGACGATCAGACATAGGAATTCCTAAAAACTTACAGAGTTTTCCTAGACTATGAGATGGTGACTCTGGAATTAGTTTTTTGCTTAAACTAACTGTACATAGTGTATTTCGTTTGTATTTATAACCTAACCTGTCAAATTCGGTACGAAGAATACGATAATCAAAATTAGCATTATGAGCCACAATAAAACAATCTTGAGTTATTTCAACAATTCTTTTCGCTATTTCATAAAACTTGGGCGCATTTCGTAGCATTTTATTATTAATACCAGTAAGTTTTACAACAAATTCCTGAATTTCCCTTTCTGGATTAACTAAGCTAATGAATTGATCTACAATTTGATGTCCATCATATTTATAGATGGCAATTTCTGTAATCCCTTCTTCGTTATATTTCCCTCCAGTAGTTTCAATGTCTAAAATAGCGTACAAATCTCTCCCTTTTTTAAGCTAGTTTATGTAAATCTAAGCAATATAATTTCTAACTCCAAAAATTGAGCTTCCTATTCGTACCATTGTACTACCATTTTTTATGGCTAATTCATAATCTCCACTCATTCCCATAGATAATGTTTGTAAATTAGGATAGTTTTCTTTATTTCCATTAAAGAAATTAGCTAATGAAGAAAATTCTTCTTGTAATTGTTTTTGGTTATCTGTAAACGTAGCCATTCCCATTAAACCAACAATTTTTATATTTTCAAGCTCTTTTAACTCATCTGACGCTAAAATAGCTTCAATATCTTCAAAAGGTAACCCAAATTTAGTATCTTCTTTAGCAATTCGTGCTTGTAACAAACAATTAATAACTCTATTATGTTTTTTAGCCTGTTTGTTTATTTCTTTCAGTGTTTTAAAACTATCTACACCATGAATTAAATCAACAAAATGAGCCATATACTTTACCTTATTACGTTGTAAATGACCAATCATATGCCATTTTATGTCCTTAGGCAATTCATCATACTTAGCTACCATTTCTTGTATTTTATTCTCACCAAATATTCGCTGACCAGCATCGTAAGCTTCTTGTAAATCTGCAATAGGTTTGGTTTTAGAAACAGCAACTAACGTTACATTTTCTGGTAGTGTTGATTTTATTTTTTGAAGATTTTCTTTAATTCCTGTAATCATAATAATTGTTTATCTGACTTTATACTAAAACTCGTAAATAGTTAAAGCACTTCTTAACTTAGGTTCTATGTAGGTTGTTTTCGGTGGCATCATTAAGCCAGCATCAACAATAGTTTTTAGTTCTTGAATATTGGTAGGTAGCATTCCAAAAGAAACTTTAAACTCACCACTGTCAACCTTTGTTTTTAATTCTAACCCGTCAGATTTGTCTTGAGAATATACAATTTTAGAAGCGTTTCTAATATCCTCAATTCCTAAAATAGGTTCTAATACGGTTGTATATAAAATATAAGCATCTAATTCACTTAAACAGTCAGTAAATTCATAAGCTGATTTACGTAAATACAAAGCATAAAATTCACCATTTAAATACATGCTAAAATGGTGTTTTTCTTTAGGTTTATATAATTCCTGTCCACGATTCTCAATTCTAAAATGAGTATCTAATTCTATTAAAAGCTCCTCTGGAGTTAACCCGTTTAAATCTCTTATAAATCTATTGAATTCATAAATTTTTACCTGACTTTCAGGTAATAGGTAACTCATGAAAAAATTATAGTCTTCTTTACCTGTATGTTTTGGATTATTCTCTGCTAAATTTTGTGCCAATAAACATGAAGATGTTGAACGATGATGTCCATCAGCAATATATAGGGTGTTAACTTCTTTAAAAGCTTTGGCTATTTGCTCTACATCTTTCTCTTCGTTTATTACCCATAAAAAATGTAAATCCCTATCAGATGTAGAAAACTCGTATTCGGCTCTTTCTTCCTGATATTTTTTTATAATAACATTAATTACATCATTGTCAGGGTAGGTGAGTAGTACTGGTTCTGCATTAAAACCTGTATTTTTTAAGTAGTTTTCAAATAGTAACTCACGTTCTTTTAAAGTGTCTTCGTGCTTTTTTATTACTTCATTATGATAATCTTCTACAGAGGTTGCTGCGATTATTCCACAGAAATTATCATTTGGAGTTATTTTTTGATATATGTAATAAGCAGGAGTTTCATCTTGCTTAAAAACTTCATTTTCTTTGAATTCTAAGTAACGATTGTGTACCAATTTAAAGCGTTGTTCTCCAGTTACATCTTGTTTATGGTATTTATATCCAGGATTAATTACATGCAAAAAACTGTATGGATTAAAATCGAGTTTAGCTCCAATTTCCGCAGGAGTATAAATTTCATACGATTTAGAAGATACTAAAGCAACTTTATCTCTGGTGGCTCTAACAGCTTTAAAAGGTTTTACAATTGCCATAGATTATTCACTTAGTAATTCGATGATTTTGTTAGCAAGTTCAATTCCAGCTCTATCTTGTGCTTCAACAGTTGAAGCACCAATATGAGGTGTCATCGATATTTCAGGGTTCATTAATAGTTGAATTTCAGGTCTTGGTTGGCTTTCAAAAACGTCTAATCCTGCATATTTAACCTTTCCACTATCAATAGCATTAACTAAATCAACTTCATTTAGAATACCTCCATGAGAAGTGTTTATAATTCCTACACCATTTTTCATTTTGTCAAACAAAGATGTTTCTATAACATATCCCTCTTGAGCAGGAAGATGTAGTGTAATAAAGTCTGATTTTGATAATAGGTTATCTATACTTTCCGTTTCAATAAAGAAGTCTACTGATTGACCATCGAAAAAAGGAATTGTGATAGTTGCATTGTCTATTTCTACATCAGTTGCTATCACTTCCATACCTAAAGCTAGTGCAGTTTTTGCAACTTCTTGTCCTACAGTATCAAACCCAATAATACCTAATGTTTTACCTCTTAGCTCAGTTCCTTGCGAGTATTGCTTTTTTAAGGCGTTAAAGCGCATATCTCCTTCTAAAGGCATTTCACGGTTTGACTGGTGTAAAAAACGAACCATTCCAAATAAATGCGCAAATACTAGTTCTGCAATTGAAGTAGCTGAAGCATCTTCACTATTCACAATATGAACTCCATTATCAATAGCATAATCAACATCAATGTTGTCCATTTCGGTTCCTAAGCAAGCAATAAGTTTAATGCTTGGGCAAGCATCAATTAACTCTTGTCGCACTTGTGTAGTATTACCTACTGTAATAGCATCAATAGCATGATCGTTTATGTAATTTTCTAATTGCTCTTGTGCAACTTTAGTGTTTATTACTTCAAAGCCTTTGTCTTCTAAAGCTTGTATTCCGCTAGCGGAAATTCCATCATTCACTAATATCTTCATCGTTCTTTATATTAAAATGTCATTGTGAAAAATGACGTTGTATCTAACTTATTCTTTCTAGTTCTTGCATTACATCTACTAAAGCCTGTACACTGTATAAAGGTAAAGCGTTGTACATACTTGCACGATAACCACCAACACTTCTATGGCCGCTTAATCCATTAATATTGGCTTCTTGCCACATTTTATCAAACTTAGCTTGCAAGTTTTTATCAGCTAAGGTAAAAGTAGCATTCATATGACTTCGGTCTTCTATAGCAGCGACTCCATTAAATAAAGGGTTTCTATCTATTTCATTATACAACAGTGCTGATTTTTTCTCATTCACTTTTTCAATGAACTCGATACCCCCTAAATCTTTTAACCACTCTAGTGTTAACATTGAAGTATATACTGCAAATACAGGTGGTGTATTAAACATACTTTCTTTGTCAAGAAATACTTGGTAATTTAACATTGAAGGAATTTGGCGCTCAACTTTACCTAATATATCTTCTTTTACAATCACTAAAGTTGTACCTGCTGGTCCCATATTTTTTTGAGCTCCTGCGTAAATCAAATCAAATTTTGAAAAATCCAGTTGACGAGAAAAAATATCAGAACTCATATCACATATCATTGGAACAGAAGTCTTAGGAAAACTCTTCATTTGTGTTCCATAAATGGTATTATTACTTGTGCAATGAAAATAGTCTACATCTGTAGGAATTTCATATGTTTTGGGAATGTAACTGAAGTTCTTATCTTTTGAGGAAGCTACTTCTACTAATTCGCCAAATAATTTAGCTTCTTTAATTGCTTTATCACTCCAAGTCCCTGTATTTAGGTAAGCTGCTTTTTTATTTAGTAAGTTATATGCAACCATTAAAAACTGCATACTGGCTCCACCTTGCAAAAACAATGCTTTGTAGCCTTTATTTTCAAGACCTAATAATTCTAATGCTAAGCTTCTCGCTTTTTCAATTACATCTACAAAGGGTTGACTTCTGTGTGAAATTTCGATTAAAGAAAGATTGTCATTATTAAAGTCAATGACTGCTTCTGATGCTTTTTTTAGCACTTCTTCAGGTAAAATACAAGGCCCTGCACTAAAGTTATGTTTTTTCATTTGTGTTGTTGTGTTTTGCTACACAAAGGTGCAAATTTATATAGAGACTCTTTTAAATTTTAGCTAAAAATTCTAGTGTGTTTACACCGTCAGCATAGTCCCATAACTTTGGGTGTTGTGTCTGTCCGAATGCTATTTCATTTTCAATAAAATTATTGGCCACTATACACTGAATTTGCTCTCTGTCTTCCCACAATTTAATTTTTAAATCATCTGCATTATCATAGTACTCATAAAAAACAGAAGCGATAGGAGAGGCGTAGCTTTCATCTTCTTTAATCATTAAAAACCCATTTTCTAAAATATCAAACTCACTCATTAAATACACTGCCTTATTGTAATCGTAATTATTAGCGTATTTAACATTGTTAATGATTTCATGTTGTTGATACATTCCATTGAAAAAAGCGTCGAAATTATAGTCTTTAGGAACAAATACTTTTGAAACAGAACGACAACCTAATCCGAAATAACGAAAAACATCTTCGCTTAAATTTTGCAGTTGTTCTTCCGATTCATTTCCTGTTAAAACCGCAACAGAATTTCTGTTTTTTCTTATAATGCTAGGTTTATCTTTAAAGTAATATTCAAAATAACGTGCTGTATTATTACTACCAGTAGCTATTACCGCATCAAACCCTGTTAGTTTTTCTTCAGTAAACGTGATTTTTCCTTTTAATTCAGGATCAATATATTCTAAATATTTTGCTAAAAAAGGCAATAAATGTTTATCGTTAGAGGATTGTTTAACTAATACCGAGTGCCCAGAAATTAGAACTGATAAAAAGTCATGAAAGCCTACTAGCGGAATGTTTCCAGCCATGATAACAGCGACTAATTTAGGTTCGTTGTTACCTAAGTTTTCGTTAGCAATCCACTGAGTTAAGTTTTCAGAAGTGAGTGCTTTTGCCCAATTTTCTATAGAGAATAATATGTTTTCTCTGGTAAACCAGGTGTTATTTTCTCCTGCTATTTTTAATTGATGCTTAAATCCATCAAAAAACAATTCGTTATGTTCTATATGTTCTTTTTTCTCTATTTTTTCTTGAGAAAATTGACTTAAAAATTCTCCTAGTTTATGAAAAGCGTTAATTCTACTTTTTATACTATCCATTTATTTTGGTTCTAAATTAAATTGGAACTATTTTTGCAAATGCAAAGTTACAAAACTGAAAGAGATTAATTATGGCAATTATAATAACTGATGAATGTATAAACTGTGGGGCTTGCGAACCTGAATGTCCTAATACAGCAATTTACGAAGGTGCAGATGACTGGAAATATGCTGACGGTACTGATTTAACAGGAAATATTGTTTTACCAAACGGTAAATCTGCCAATGCGGATGAAGATCAAGAGCCAATTTCGGATGAAATTTATTACATTGTTGTAGATAAATGTACAGAATGTAAAGGTTTTCATGAGGAACCACAATGTGCTGCTGTTTGTCCTGTTGATTGTTGTGTTCCTGATGAAGATAATGTAGAAACAGAAGAAGAGTTATTAGCTAAACAACGTTTTATGCATAACGATTAATAAGCTCCAAATTTTTGGAGATATGAAATAAAAAAATCCTGAGAATATTCTCAGGATTTTTTGTTTTATGAAAAACCTATTAAAGTTTAAATCCTAGTCTAGTAAAAAAGTAAGCACCGTCTGATCCCATTTGAACAGAATCTGCTAACCCACCTTGATCAGTCCATCCATCAAACTGTGGAGTAGGGTACACGTTAAAAATGTTATTTCCTCCAATCGTAAAGGTAATTTTATCTGTAAAAGCATAGCTTAGACTTAAATCGGTAGTAATTTTACTTTTATAAACATCAGTAGCCACAGGGTATAAGGCATCAGCTTCTGCTTGGGTTGTTGCTGGTGTGTCTACCCATTGAAAATCTTGCAACTGAACTTCGCTAAATTTAGTAAAGTTTAAAGCAATATCTAGTTTTTTATAGCCGTATCCAAGGTTTAAACCGAATTTGTGATCTGGAGCTGCCGCTTTTAAATAAGCTTCAGAAAAAGGACTAAAGAAAGTAAATCTGTTTAAGTTTCCGTTCTTAATCTTTTCAATTTTAGTATCGTTAAAGTTTCCTACCAATCCTACATCTATTCTATGATCTTCAAAAGACTTTTTATAGTTTAAAACAATATCTAATCCTTGCGTTTTTGTATCAACACCGTTAGCAAAGAACTGTGCTGCATCAACGCCTAAATTCAATCCAGAAGCATCAAAGTTATCTGTTAAAATAATGCGATCATCAACAGTAATAGAATATGCATCAATGGTAGCTGTAAATCCACCAATTTTATAAGTAAACCCTAAACTAGCATTGAATGCTGTCTCTTCTTTTAATTGTTCTATTCCGAAAGCTCTAGTTACAGTACTGTTATTTGCAGATAATAATGATGGTAAAGATTCCCCATTAACAATATTGGTAAATTTTAAATTATAATATAATTGAGCTAAAGATGGTGCTCTGAAACCTGAGGAAATAGAGCCTCTCAAGGTTAAGTTATCACTTGCTTTAAATCTTGAAGCTAACTTAAAGTTAAATGTACTACCAAAATCACTGTAATCTTCATAACGAACAGCTGCGCCTACTAAGAATTTTTCTGTAAAGTTAAATTCAGAATCAAAATAGATACCTACATTACTTCTTGAACGGTCAACTTCATTGTCAGGTCCATATCCAGGGAACCCTTGAGAACCTCCAGGTAATTCATCTCCATTACTATCAACAGCTACTGGTTGAACAGCAGGATTTTCCATTAATACTCCGTTATCATCATATAATCCATAAGAAGCTTCTTCACCAGCAAAAATGATAAAGTTTTCTGTTCTATACTCTAAACCGAAAGCAAGGTTAACTCCACTCATTAAATCTTCTAAGTACTTACTAAAATCTAATCCAGTAGTATTTTGTGATAAACTATGACCTCCTGCATTAAAATCGGTAGGTGAAGCATCTTTTAAAGAAGCGTTGTTTGAATCTTTTATAAAATAATGAAACTTGTTTTCTCCATACGTATTATTAAAGTCAATCTCCCAACCATTTTCTAATTTATGTTTAATTCCTGCCGATACAGATATATCAGTGATATTTGAAGTAATTCTAGGAGTAAATCCATTAGGGTGTATGCTAGGAACACTTCTATTATCGCCTTCATCAAAACTATCTCTTGAAAAAGCATACGCATCAGTATCTCTATAATTTCTACCACCAAAAGCATATGCTTCGGTATTGTCATTTATAGGTAAACTAGCATTTACCATAAAATTGAATCCATCTATAGCAGCGCTACCATATCCTTTTCGCCAAGAAAAACCAGGTCTCAACGTCCTTTCTTTTGACAACAATTCGGTAGTAAAGTTTACAAAACCTCCTTTATCATTCAATTTAGCTCCGTAATTTAAATCTAGTTTAAAAGTTCCACCATCAAAACTTTTGTCTTCTCCATCTAATCTGTTTTTTCCTTCAACATTGTATAAAGTTTCTCCTGTAGCTTCTGCCCATCCACTTCCTATGGCTGTGCTATAAACTCCATAACCAATACTTCCTGAAACACCGTCGGTATTATCTTTTAAAACAATATTAATAACTCCTGCAATAGCGTCAGAACCATACTGAGCAGACGCTCCATCTCTTAGAACTTCAATTCTTTTAATCGCAGCAGCAGGAATTGCATTTAAATCGGTTCCTGAATTTCCGCGTCCACGTGTTCCAAAAATATTAACTAAAGATGATTGATGACGTCTTTTACCGTTGATAAGTATCAAAGTTTGGTCTGGACCTAAACCTCTTAAGGAAGCAGGTACGATATGGTCGGCACCATCTGACCCTGATTGCTTAGTAGCATTAAATGACGGAGCTGCATACTGTAATATATCATTTACTTCTACTTTACCATTTTTAGTTGCTAAATCTCCTACATCAATTATATCAACAGGTACTGGTGTGTCAATAGCTGTTCTTTTAGGGTTTCTAGACCCTACGATAACAACTTCATCTAATTCTAAACCTTCTTTTAAAACAATATTAAAATTAGTTTTTCCATTAATAGAAATTTCTTGTGTTTCAAAACCTGAAAAACTAACTATTAAAGTTCCATCTGTATTAACATTAAGTGAAAACTCGCCGTTAAAATCTGTAGATGTACCATTAGAGGTTCCTTTTTCTACAATGTTAGCTCCTGGCAAAGGTTCATTATTTATATCTTTTACTGTTCCTCTAATTAATGTTTGAGCATTTAACAAGTAAAGTCCACCAAAAAATAGGTAAATAATAAGAAGGGTACGTTTTTTCATGTGAAAGTATTTTTTAAGTTAATTTCTTAAAAATAGTAAAAAATCAACCTAAGTCTTAAAAAAATGTTAAAACCATAAATTAAAGAGCTATAAACTAACTTAAATGAATCTTAAATAATTAGAAAATTTAGAAAGCAAAGCACTATATTTGCACTCGCAAAATTTCAATAAAACAATAGAATGAAAGCTGGAATTGTAGGATTACCAAACGTAGGGAAATCAACCTTATTTAACTGTTTATCTAACGCAAAAGCGCAGAGTGCAAACTTTCCGTTTTGTACCATTGAACCTAATTTAGGAGTAGTAAACGTGCCAGATACTCGTTTAGAAAAGCTAGAAGAATTAGTAAATCCTGAAAGAGTTTTACCTGCAACTGTAGAAATTGTAGATATTGCTGGTTTGGTAAAAGGAGCTAGTAAAGGAGAAGGTTTAGGTAACCAGTTCTTAGCAAACATTCGTGAAACAGATGCTATTTTACACGTATTGCGTTGTTTTGATAACGATAATATAGTACACGTAGATGGTTCTGTTGACCCTATAAGAGATAAGGAAACTATCGATATTGAACTTCAGTTAAAAGATTTAGAGACCGTTCAAAAACGTTTGGAGCGTGTAAAAAGAACAGCTAAAACAGGTAATAAGGAGGCACAAGTAGAATTAGAAATTCTATTAAAGGTTGAAGAAACATTATTAGAAGGAAAATCTGTTCGCTCTATTGAATTTACAGAAAAAGAAGAGGAATTTGTAAAACCATTACAGTTCATTACTGCAAAACCAGTTTTATATGTGTGTAATGTTGATGAAGGTTCTGCTGTTTCAGGAAATGCTTATGTTGATAAGGTAAAAGAAGCTGTAGCACACGAAAATGCTGAAGTTATTGTATTGGCTGTAGGTACGGAAGCAGATATTACAGAGTTGGATGATTACGAAGAGCGTCAGATGTTCTTAGCTGATATAGGATTAGAAGAAGCAGGAGTTTCTCGCTTAGTTCGTTCGGCTTATAAGTTATTAAACTTACAAACTTATTTCACTGCAGGTGTAAAAGAGGTAAGAGCTTGGACAATTCCTGTAGGTGCTACTGCACCTCAAGCGGCAGGAGTTATTCACACTGATTTTGAAAAGGGGTTTATCCGCGCTGAGACTATTAGTTATGATGATTATGTATCATTTGGTAGTGAAGCTAAAGTGAAAGAAGCAGGTAAAATGAGAGTAGAAGGAAAGGAGTATATCGTTAAAGATGGTGATATTATGCACTTTAGATTTAACGTATAATCTTTTTGAAGAATAAAGTCTAAACTCCACTAAAATCTAGTGGAGTTTTTTTGTACCTTAGAAATTCTAAATCGCTTATTTACTATGCAAATAGAAAAACAAACATTTCAATTTTTAAAAGACTTAAAAGAAAACAACAATCGCGAATGGTTTACAGAACACAAACCTCGATTCACAGAAGCTCAAAATAACGCAAAAGCTGTATACAAAACCATTCAAGATAATTTAAACAAGCATGATGAGATAGATAAGTTTAAGTTATTTAGAATTTACAGAGATGTGCGTTTTTCAAAAGATAAAACACCGTATAAAACACATTTTGGAGGTTCTTTTCATAGAAAGAAACCAGCATTAAGGGGAGGGTATTATTTACATATTTCCCCAGGCGATAGTTTTGTTGCTGGCGGATTCTGGGAGCCTAATAAAGAAGATCTTTTACGTATTCGAAAGGAATTTGAAGTAGATGCTTCTGAAATTAGAGAAATTTTAAAAGAAAAGAATTACGTACAACATTTTGGAGGTAAATTAGAAGGAGATGAGCTTAAAACAGCTCCTAAAGGATTTGATAAGCAACATCCAGATATCGATTTGATTCGCAAAAAAGGATATATAGCTATTCAACGTTTTACAGACAAAGAAGTATTAGCTCCCGATTTTCTAACAAAAGTAGATGACTCTTTTAAAGCACTTCGTCCTTTTTTTAATTATATGAGTGACGTATTAACTACGAATTTAAACGGAGAGAGTATTTTAGATTAATTTAGGTGTAATCTCACTTCTCTTTTCAAATAAGCATAAGTAAGCACAGTGGATAAAACATCTGCAATAGGAAAAGACATCCATACACCATTTACGCCATAAAATTTAGGAAGTAAATACACTAAAGGAATTAAAAAGAACCCTTGTTTTAAAAGTGTTAATAATAGTGCAGGCAACGCTTTACCTGCTGCTTGAAAGTATGCTGATCCAATTAATTGAGTGGTTATTACAGGTGTTGCCAAAAAAGCTACTATTAATGCATCTGGAGTAAGTTTTAATAGTTTTTCGTCTTCTGTAAAAACACCAACTAATTCAGTTGGAAATAGCATTATCAGAATAAAAATTAAAACAGCTATTCCCGTACCAAAAAGGATAGATTTATTTATAGTTTCCTTTACTCTTTCTGTATTATTGGCTCCATAATTATATCCTGCAATAGGTAAAAAACCTTGCGTAACTCCTAAAACAGGAAATAAAGCAAATAACATAACCCTATTAATAATACCATAGACTGCAATTGAAATTTCACCTCCATACTTAAAAAGAGAATAGTTTAAGACTATAGTTAATATACTTATTGTTCCTTGCCTTACTATAGTTACTCCTCCTAAAGACACAATCTCTTTTACAATAGAAAAATTCAATTTAAAATACTTCGGAATAATTTTTAATTCAGTCTTTTTTGAAATAAAAAACCAAAGAATAAATACTCCACTAACAGCATACGAAATAGAGGTAGCCAAACCTGCGCCGTACATTCCTAAATTCATAAACTTAATGAAAATAATATCTAAAAAAATATTAGCAATTGCAGGGAAGAGCATGGTAAGCATCGCATAATTAGGTTTCCCTACAGCTCTAACAACGGGGTTTCCCATCATAGCAAAAGCCAAAAACGGAACACCCCAAACAATTACATCAAAATATTCAGTAGCAGGAGTTATAATATCTCCATTAGCCCCAAAAAGTTGTAAAATAGGAATACTAAAAAATGTTCCTAAAAGAACAAATAAAACAGATAATACAATAGTTAATGAAATTTGATTTCCAAAAACTTCAAAGGCTTTATCTTCTTTATTAGCTCCTAAGGCTCTAGAAATTATAGAACTTCCTCCAATTCCAACTCCCATACCAATAGAAGAAATTAAAAAAGCAATAGGTAATACCACGGTAATTGCAGCAATAGCGAGTACGCCAATCCATCTTCCTACAAAAATGGTATCAACAATCATATTAATCGACATTACTAAAATTCCAATAGAAGCAGGGATAGCTTGTTTTAAAATAAGTTGACTAATACTTTTTGTACCTAGGTCGTTGGCGATTGTATTCATGCTGACTAAATTAACGCGAATTATCCATCAAAAATAAAAACAAGGTTAGATTTAAGTAATAATTAACATCAATCCTGTAAGTTTGTCTTATGAATTTATTTGAACAAAAGCATATCGTAACTTCAGAAGAAATAGACGAATACAACCATGTAAACAATGTAGTGTATGTACAATGGATGCAAAACATTTCAGATGCTCATTGGAAAGAGCTTTCTAAAAATGTTGAAAACATCGACTATGTTTGGTTTGTTATTAGACATGAAGTTGATTATAAAAATCAAGCCGTATTAGGAGATGAAGTTACGCTTAGGACTTGGGTTGGAAAAACAGAAGGGATAAGATCCATACGTCATTTTGAAATGTATAGAGGAGAAACTTTGTTAGTAAAATCTCAAACTACATTTTGTTTGTTAGATGCTAACACAAAAAAGCCTAAAAGAATTACGAAAGAGGTAACAAACTTATTGTTACCGTAAAAGAAACAATATCTTTGCACTTATAAATTTATAGAATGACAACATTTACCGCATTAGGAGTACGAAAAGAATATGTTAAGGGATTGAAAGAGTTAGGAATAACAACTCCTACTGAAGTACAACAAGAAACTATACCTTATTTACTTGAAAATAATTCAGATTTTATAGGATTAGCACAAACAGGTACAGGGAAAACTGCTGCTTATGGCTTGCCTATTTTACATAAAATAGATGCTTCAAAAGACAATATACAAGCGTTAATTTTATCACCTACAAGAGAATTGGTACAACAGATAAAGAAACAACTATTTAAATTTACGAAATATGTAGATGATAAAATTTTTGTAGAAGCAGTGTATGGTGGAGAAAAAATAGAGCGCCAAATCAACAATTTAAAAAGAACCACGCATATTATTGTAGCAACTCCAGGACGTTTGATTGATTTAATAGAAAGGGGTGATGTAGATTTAAAAAATATCAAAACCTTAGTACTTGATGAGGCAGATGAAATGCTTAGTATGGGGTTTAAATTAGAATTAAATCGTATTTTAAAATATACTTCTGGTACTCGTAAAACATGGTTGTTTTCGGCAACAATGCCAGATGAAATTCGAAGCATTGTAAAAAAATACATGAATGCTTCAGCAAAACAAGTTGAAGTAAACAAAAATGTATTGGTGAATGCCAACATTACACATCAGTTTGTAACAACTACGATCCCTGAAAAAACCGATGTTATTATTAAGTTTTTGGAAAAAAGACATGCTGAAAGAGGAATCATTTTCTCAAGAACCAAAGCAGGAGCTCAAAAACTAACGAAAGAATTACAAGAAGATGGGTTTTCGGTAGAAGCTCTTGAAGGGGACATGCAACAAAAAGAACGTGATAAGGTAATGCGTGCTTTTAAAAATGGAAACCTACAAGTATTGGTGTCAACAGATGTTTCAGCCAGAGGAATTGATGTTCAAAACTTAGCTTTTGTTATTCATCATCAATTACCAGAACAACTAGAGTACTATACACACCGAAGTGGTAGAACTGCTAGAGCAGGGAAAAGAGGAGTTTCTTTAGCTTTAATTCTTCAAAATGAAAGAAGTCGTTTAGCTGAAGTAGAAAGAACATTACAAATACAATTCTCTGAAATATCAATATAAATGGATGTAATTTACGCCATAGACATTGCTGGAACTTTTGCCTTTGCTATTAGTGGAGCATTAGTTGCTATTAGAAAAAAGTTTGATGTTTTTGGAGTCATTATCATAGCTTTTGTGACTGCCGTTGGAGGTGGAATGACTAGAGATGTACTTATTAATGCACATCCTATAAACTGGATTGGAGATATTAACTATATCTGGACAATATTAATAGCTGTTGCTGCAACTTTTTTATTTCGAAGTAAAATAGCACCGTTAAGAAGAACAATGTTTTTGTTTGATACTATTGGTATAAGTGTGTTTACGTTATTAGGTGTTCAAAAAGGAATAAATTTTAATTTACATCCATTTGTAGCCTTAGTTATGGGAATGTCTTCCGCAGTAATGGGAGGAGTGATTAGAGATGTACTTACAAATGAAATTCCGTTAATTTTTCATAGAGAAATATATGCATCAGCCTGTTTAGCAGGAGGTATTGTATACCTACTTTTATATCCTTTAAACATCAATGAAGATGTACTTTTTGTTATTTCTGCAGGAATAATTATTCTTGTAAGAACAATTGCTGTACAGTATAAATTGGAGCTTCCTCGAATAAAAAAAGATGTATTTGGTAAATAAAGGATATGAAAAAATTAGTTTTTGAAAATTTAAAAGAACTTTCTAATATAGAAGGAAAACAGTTACCGGTAGGAGAGTGGTATACTGTAACTCAACAAATGATTAATGATTTTGCCAATGCTACATTAGATAAACAGTGGATTCACATCGATGAAGAAAAAGCTGCTAAATATTCTCCAACAAAAACAACGATAGCGCACGGATTCATGTCTGTTTCTATGTTGTCGGAACTAATTTCTAAACAATTTGAAGTAAAAAGTGTAATTATGGGGTTAAACTACGGATTAAATAAAGTTCGTTTTCCAAACCCTGTGCCTGTAAATAGTGAATTACGTTTAATTAGTTCCGTTAAACTAATAGAAGACTTTCAAAACGGTAAAAAGTTAACTTTTGATTGTACGATAGAAATAAAGGGGCAGGAAAAACCAGCCTGTGTTGCCGAATTTATTTTTGTTCTATTTGAATAAAAAAAGCTGCCTTAAGAAAGACAGCTTTTAAAGTTTTATATTTCTTAGTATTATTATGACAACCAGCCTTTCGCTATTGTCTTTTTTGAATACATTAATAAAAACACACCTATAACAATTACCATTATAGGCATTATAATGCTTCCAGGTCCGTATACTTCAGCTGCTCTACTCATAAATAAGTTATACGACATTTGAACTACAATAGCTATTAGTGAAATTAAAAACATAGGTCTTGCTAACTTTTTTCTCATTAATAAAAAAGCACTACCAAGTAATCCTCCAAAAACGGCTATAGCAAAAGCAGCGGTAACCCAAGTAGGAACATTTTCATATAAAGCCCTTTCTGCTTCAGGTAAAGCAGCTCTGACTTCATCTGTCATGTAAGCTTGACCAATATAAGACATAACACCTAGTCCATTCCAAACTAAGGCTGCAATACCAATAATCCAAAAAAGTGTGGCGGGTTTGTTTGAATCTGTCATAAAACATAGTTTTTTAGTTAGTTATTGTTAAATGTAGTTATAAATAACTCAAAATCCAAAACAGACTGTAAATCAAAGAGTAGTGCACAAGTAAAAAAAGAAAGTGATTAGCTTGTAAGTAGAAGGCTTTCATAAAATAATGTTAAAGACTAGTAATTAGTGTAACAACACTAGAAAATAGTCGTCACATAAACATATAATTACTTAACAAGTAATGTTTAGTGATTAGTTAGTTTTTAATAGTTGATTGAAAGGAAAGGCTCGAGATATTATCCCGAGCCTTTTTTAATATATTTTATTTTTACAGTTTACTTTCTTTCTAGTAAGGCCATATAAAATCCGTCGTAACCAGATTTATGCGATAGTACTTTTTCGTCTTTTATAAATTTAAAATCTTTTCCTGCATCAGAAGCTAAAAAGAACTCAACTTGTTGTTGGTTTTCTGAGGGTAATACTGAGCAAGTGGCATATACCATTTTCCCACCTGGCTTTACCATTTTAGAGTATTGTTGTAATACTTCTTGTTGTGTACCACGAATTTTATCTAAAAACTCAGGTTGTAATTTCCACTTACTGTCAGGGTTTCTTCTAATTACTCCCAAACCAGAACATGGAGCATCAATTAATACCCTATCAGCTTTTCCTTGTAACTTCTTAATTACTTTTGTAGAATCAATTACACGAGTATCAATATTGTGAACCCCGTTTCTTCTAGCACGTACTTTTAGCTTTTTCAATTTACTCTCGTAAATATCCATAGCTATAACTTGCCCTTTATTTTTCATTAAAGAAGCTAAGTGTAACGTTTTACCACCAGCACCAGCACAAGTGTCAACAACCTTCATGCCTGGTTCTACATCTAAATAAGCAGCTACTAATTGAGAAGAAGCGTCTTGCACTTCAAAAAAGCCTTTTTTAAAGGCCTCTGTTTTAAAAACATTAGCTCTTTCTACTAATTTTAAAGCATCATCATATCCTTTAATAAATTCAGTGTCAATTCCTTCAGAAGCTAACTGTTTTTGTAAATGAGCTTTGGTTGTATTTAAAGTGTTTGTACGTAAAATAACCTCTGCTTGTTTGTTTAAAGTAGCTATTTCTTTGGTCCAAACCTCTTCACCTAATTCTTGTACACCAATTTCATCAATCCAGTCAGGAATAGACTCTCTAAACTTTCTTATTTTCAATAATTCATCAAATTTTCCTTTAATACGTCTAGTAGGAGTAGGTTCAATTTGATTCCAATCTGGTAACTGAATTCCTTTTAGTACACACCAAACAGCGAATAATCGCCATAAATCAGGACGAGAATACGGTGCTTTTACATTTGCTATTTCTGCATATAATCGTTTCCAACGAACCACATCATAAATAGTTTCAGCAACAAACTTTCTATCACGTGCTCCCCAGCGTTTATCTCTCTTTAAAGCTTTTTCAACAGCTTTGTCTGCATACACATCTTCATTAAAAATATCGCGTAAGCTATCAATAACCGCGAAAACTAAATTTCTATGTAATCTCATTTGATGAATTTAAGAGTGCAAAGATAGTTGATTTTAATGGCTTTTTGTATTTTCGTTCTTAATGAATTTAAACCACCCCGTAACATATATAAAAGGAATTAGTGTTGCCAGAGCAGAGTTACTATTTACCGAGTTAGGTATTAAAACTTGTAATGATTTATTACATCTTTTTCCGTTTAGATATATTGATAAAACACAGTTTTATACGATTAATCAGTTGCAACAAAACTCTGCTGAAGTACAAATAGTAGGTAAGATTACGGGCGTAAAAACCGTAAAGCAAAAAAGAGGAAGTAGGTTAGTGGCTATTTTTTCAGATGCTACAGGTACTATGGAGTTAGTTTGGTTTAAAGGTGTAAAATGGATTAAAGATAGTTTAAAAGTAAACGTTCCGTACGTTATTTATGGGAAATTAAACTGGTATAATGGTATTCCTAATATGCCACACCCAGAAATGGAGACAGTAAAAGAATACAAAAGCAAGCTACAAATGGCTATGCAACCGGTATATCCTTCTACTGAAAAATTAAGCACGAAAGGAATAAGTAACAAGGTTATGCGTACGATGATTCAAAACTTGTTTCAACAAGCTTATAATGAAATAGAAGAAACTTTTCCGGCTTATTTTATTGAAGAACATCAATTCTTAGGTAAAAAAGAATCGTTATTAAATATTCACTTTCCTAAGAATCAAGAATTATTAACCAAAGCGCAATATCGATTGAAGTTTGAAGAATTATTCTTTATTCAGTTACAATTACTACAGAAAAAACTCATACGAAAATCAAAACTAAAAGGATTTGTTTTTGAACAGGTAGGAGAGGAGTTTACCAATTTTTACAACAATCATTTACCTTTTGACTTAACGGGAGCTCAAAAACGAGTATTGAAAGAAATTCGTAAAGATGTAGGCTCTGGAGCACATATGAATCGATTATTACAAGGTGATGTAGGTTCTGGGAAAACGATTGTAGCATTATTAACTATGTTGTTAGCCATTGATAATAGCTATCAAGCCACAATTATGGCACCGACAGAGATACTTGCAACACAGCACTATAATGGGATAATAGAATTATTAGAGAAAACCGATATTAAAGTTGAATTATTAACAGGATCTACCAAAACAAAAAAACGTAGAGAAATTCATGAAAGCTTACTAGATGGTTCTTTGCATATTTTGATTGGCACTCACGCTATTTTAGAAGAAAAAGTACAGTTTAAAAATCTCGGGATTGCTATTATTGATGAGCAACATCGTTTTGGAGTAGCACAGAGAAGAAAGTTGTGGGAAAAAAGTTCATCTGATGGAAGAGCTATTCCTCCTCATATTTTGGTGATGACTGCGACACCTATACCAAGAACATTAGCAATGTCGGTTTATGGTGATTTGGATATTTCTGTGATTGATGAATTGCCACCTGGTCGTAAAGAAATTAAAACTGTACATCGCTATGATAGTAATCGTTTGGGGGTTTTTAAGTTTTTGAAAGATGAAATTGCTAAAGGGAGACAAGCTTATGTGGTATATCCTTTAATCCAAGAATCTGAAGCGATGGATTACAAAGACTTAATGGATGGATATGAAAGTATTTCTAGAGAATTTCCTTCTCCTAAATATCAAATTAGTATTGTTCATGGTCAAATGAAACCTGCTGATAAAGACTATGAAATGGAACGTTTCGCAAAAGGAGATACGCAAATTATGGTAGCAACTACGGTTATTGAAGTAGGAGTGAACGTACCAAATGCTTCAGTAATGGTTATAGAGAGTGCTGAACGTTTTGGATTAAGTCAGTTACATCAATTGCGAGGTAGAGTAGGACGTGGAGCTGAACAGAGTTACTGTATTTTATTATCGAGTTACAAATTATCTTCTGACGGAAAAACTCGATTACAAACTATGGTAGAAACTACAGATGGATTTAAAATTGCTGAAGTAGATTTAAAACTTCGTGGTCCGGGAAATATTATGGGAACACAGCAAAGTGGAGTGTTAAACCTTAAAATAGCAGATGTTGTTAAAGATAGTCCAATATTACATGTAGCACGTAAAGCTGCCATAAATTTACTTCATGAAGATCCTAATTTATCAGAAATAAAAAATTCCAGCTTGCTGAAAGCTTATGAAAAGCTTAGAAAAACAAGTGGAATTTGGAGTAATATAAGTTAGAATTAAGCACTATTAACTAGTACTTAATTCTTCTTTTTTGTTTTGATCGTTTTTATCAACATCACTTTCACTTTTATTGTATCTTAATATTAGGTATCCTATTATAGCAGATACAAGAGAACCTAGTAATACACCAATTTTAGCAGACCCTAGGAACTCTGGACTTTTAGCAAAAGCCAAACTAGCAATAAATATAGCCATAGTGAACCCAATTCCTGCTAAAAACGATACACCTATAATATGTCTATTATTTATATCTTTAGGAACCTCTATTATTTTAAGTTTTTTAACGGTAGTAATTATTGTAGTAATTCCAATACTATTTCCAAGAACTAAACATAGAGCGATGTTTATTATTAAGGAGGTGTCTAAGTTAGCATCACCATCTATTAAAACTCCTGCATTAGCTAAAGCAAAAATAGGGATAATTGCATATGCAACGATATCATGTAGTTTATGCTCTAACAATTGTAAAGGTGACTGATAATCTTCTATCCAATGATCTAAACTATCTATTTCTGCAACTTGTTCTTTCGATAATATAGGTTTAGAAGAAACTTTAGCCCCTTTGATATTATCCATTATTTGTGATAAGTGTGCTATAAACTCAGGAGTATGTACTTTTTGTCTAATAGGCACAGCAAAAGCCATTAATATACCTGCAACTGTTGGGTGTATACCTGCTTTAAGGAATAAAACCCAAATTACAGTACCAAACAAGAAAGTTATATATTTTGAGTAAAAACCTCTGTAAGCTATAAAATATAAAAAGGCTAACAAAGCTAACGCTATAGATATTAAAGTTATATTTATACTAGCACTATAAAATAAGGCAATAACTAAAACAGCTCCTATATCATCTACAATGGCAAAAGCTGTTAGGAATACTTTTAAACTAAGAGGTACTCTTTTACCTAGAGTATTTAATACCGCTAAAGAAAAAGCTATGTCTGTTGCCATAGGTACCCCCCAACCATGTGCTGTATCAGCACTTTTATTTAAGAAAACAAAAAATAAAATAGGAAACAACATTCCACCAAGAGCACCGAAGAGAGGAAAAGCTAATTTTTTGGTAGAATTTAACTCTCCAATTAAAAATTCTCGTTTAATTTCTAACCCTATTAAAAAGAAAAATACAGCCATTAATCCGTCATTAATCCAAAGAATTAAAGGTTTATACAATTCAAAATGTTCTGATTTAAAACCAATTTTGTATTCCCATAAAGCATTGTAACTATCTTTAAAAGGAGAATTTGCTAAAATAAGAGCAAGTAAAGTAGCTCCTAAGAGTAAAATACCACTTGCACTTTCAGTTTTCATGAAATTTTGGAGTGGAGATATAATTCTTTTTTTTATCATGTTTATGTATATAGATTGTTACTTACTTTTTTAGTAAAAAGTAAGGTTATTAATTTTTTTGTTTCAGAAAGCGAAGATAATTCATCAAACTTTAACGAAAAGTTAAATTTTAAAACTTTTTAACACTTAAGAAGGAGAAATTATATGAAATACCTAAATTTAGTTGGGTGCTACTTAAACTTCCACCTTTAGCTTTTACATAACCTGCTCCTAATCTTAAATTTAACTTATTGGTAAGTTTTTGATTAACTCCAATACTAGGTTTAATAATTAACCCTTGTCCTGTGCTTATACCACCACCACCAGCTGCACCTCCTAGAATCTGTGCAAAAAATGTTGTTCTTTCTTTAAAAAAGCTATTAGTTTGCACTCCTAACCCTACTATACCTTCTGCATAAGCGCCAGCATTACCAAAATTAGCAAAAGAAGTTTGACCAGCAGCATATAAATATTTATTTAAGAAAAAATTTAACTGTAATGATATTTGATGCATGTTTTCATTATGTCCTTCATCTCTTGCTGCATTAACATATAAGTCTTGTTTAATAATAGCATCAAAACCTTTAAATTTTCCTCTTGAAAATTCTCTTTCGTCTGATAAAATTCCATCTCTATCTACATAGTATTTTAATCCTAGACCAAAAGTAGAAGAAACAAAATGAGAGTCGGGACTCATCATATATCCTTTATTGATTGAGGCATATACATTATCGAATAGTTTTTGTTCTAAAGAGATATCTGGATAAATTAAAAAACCGCCTTTAGTATCTACTCCACCACCACCACCGGCTCCTAATCCTAATTTAGCTAAAATATTTGTACGGTTTCTATTCATTGATAAATGATATCCGCCACCCAAAAATACATCCATATACCCAGCTTTTATTCCATGATATGCGCCATCAGCTTTAACAAAAAAGAAAAAATTATCTGTAAAATAAGAGTTTAATTCAAATCCTGCTAAACGTATTGTATTTCCTTCATAAGAACCTTTGGTTACCTTAGCGTTATTTAGGTGAACTAATAATGAAATTCGATTACTAAAGATATTCCAAGAACTTTGTCTTAAATTTTCTATGGAAAAACTACTTTCTCTATTTTTAAAACTTGTTGTTTCAAAAGAAAGAGGTACTTGTATTGCTACATTAAACTGGCTGCTATTTATGGTGCCACCATCAAAAAAATCAACATAACTGTATCCTGCAGTTGCAGAAAAGTGTTTAAAATCATATCCTAAATTAAGATGAGGAAGTATAAAAGCTCCTCCACCATCAGGGGCAGATGCACCACCACCACCACCAAAGTGAATTCCAGCATCAATAAAAAAGTTATCGGTTATTTTTTGTTGGATTCCAGCATTTACACCTAAAGTAAAAAAGCCTCCTCTAATACCTCCAATAGCACCATATAAACCAACTCCAGCATAACTCCAATCATTTAGTTTTAGATTGTAGTGAAGCCCTGTATAGTCCATATTTTGTTCTCCTTCAGGCATTTTAATTGATAAGAAATCAATTTGACCAAAACCAAACTGTGTTTTTCTTTCAGGAGTGGTATTTGTTTGCGCGTAAAAAAAATGAACACTCATTAGTAAACTTACTACGAGTGCTCTTTTAAAAATAATTTTAAGCATTAAATTTTATTTAATTATGTATTTTTTGACGTTCACCGTTTATGTATGAAGCTACAAAAGCATCATTAAATCCTATTTTAATTAATTCTTTTTGTAAATCTTTAGCTTCATCTAAGGTAGTATATAAACCTAAAGAGTATTTAAAATAGCCATCATTAGTTGTAACTGTTGAAGGAATAACTTCTGAAGACAATAAAGGGCATTTGTTTTCAGAAAGCACTCCTATTTGTACAGAATAAATAGTTTTTCCATTTATGTTTTCTGTCACTTCGTTTGTAATAGTTTCAGTGTTTATATTTGATGATATGTCATTAATGTTATCTGAAGACTCTTCATTATTTCTAGCAGCTCTAGCTTGCGCTCTATTTATGCTGTCTAAAACTCTATAAGCTTCTTTCTTTTTTATAGACTCAACGTCTAAGTTGTTAATAGCGCTATCACCACCATTTACATAAAAATAATATGCTGCCCCTAAAGCAAGACCTAAAAGCAAACCTAAAAAAATAGGCAGAGTTTTAGAACTCTTTTTTAAAGCAGCCAATTCTTCTTGTGTACTGCTTAATTCACTTTCTGCTTCTTCTCTTTTTAATTTAGCATTATCTAAGTCTTCTTGTATTAACTTAAACTTTTCTTCTTCTATAAAAGGCATAATATGGGTTGATTAATAATTATTAAAAGCACTAAAATACAAATCTTTTTTCATTCATAAGTTTTAAAGAGTATAATAGAGCTTCTAATTGATAACTTCTATAACTCGTGAGGGGTAGAATAAACAGTCATTTTATTATTTCTACTAAAACCAATAAGGAAAATTCCAAATTCTTTTGCAAAATCTACAGCTAAAGAAGAACAAGCAGAAACTGCTATTATTATTGGTATTTTAGCTAAAAAAGCTTTAGAAACTATTTCATAAGAAACTCTTCCGCTAACTAACATATAATTAGCTTCTTTTAGCTTGTTTTTATTGATTAAATCACCAACACATTTATCTACGGCATTATGGCGACCAATATCTTCTTTTATAGTTAATAATTTTTTATTGGTGTTAAAAATAGCACAAGCATGACTACCTCCTGTAGATCTGAATAAAAATTGCTTCTTGTTCATTTCCAGAAACATAAAATGGATTTCTTCAACTAAATCTTTAATATTCTTGGCAGAGTTTCTTTTTAAAGACTTTCCTTTAATTTTTAAATCTTTTAATTCCTTTTTTCCACAAATTCCGCATGAAGAAACTGATAAAAGAGTACGTTTATTTAAATATCCTTTTCCTAATTTATTTTTTAAAATTTCCAAGTTTATAACTGTAGAAAAGTCCTTCTCTGTTTTTATTATGTTTATTTTAACTCCCTCTTTATTTTTGTAGATGTCTTCAGCATATAATAAGCCTCTTACTAATTCTTCATCGTTTCCAGGAGTTCTCATAACTACTGTGTATGGCTCTTTGTTAATGTTTATTTGTAATGGAGCTTCTATTACAAGAGTGTCATCAAATTTTTCTAAAGAATCAATAGAAAGTTTAATAGATTGGTAGCTTTGTGTCTGTTTCATGATGATAGCAAATGTATGTAAAAAAGTAAGTAAAAAGAAAAGCCCTGACATTAAGAATCAAGGCTTTTGGTATGTTTTATCGCCCCTAAACAATAAAACATACCTTTTGATAGGGGCTTTCTATCAATTAAATAAACGATAAATTACGAATAATAGTATTGGATACTAACCATTTTTAGTGCAGTCAATAACTATAAGTTCATTGTTTAGGTTTGTGGTAAAAAATAAATAAGTATTTCCACCGTCTTTTAATTTTGTTTCTTTTCTAATTTGAGCTACAGTTTTTGGGAAATTACGTGTTGTAATGTTTGCCTTAGATTCTGTTATTTGTTTCTTTATTCTTTTTTTATTGTAAGTAAATACATTGTTGATGTTAAAGATTCTTCCGGGGAAATCTTCAACTAAATTTTCTGAAGTATAAAGATGAGAATGTTGATGTAGTTTACCTATTTTTTGTTGATTTGCTACTTCGTTAAATCCTCCTGATTTTAAAATAGCGGCATTAGGTTCGTAAAGATATTTTAACGGTAGAGAATATTCAGGTTTTATTTTGTTTTTTAAACTGAAATTAAAAATTTGATAATTGTTTTTCAGTATGTTACATGTTTTTATTTCAATAGGTGCTTTAATGTCTTTTTTTAATAAAAAAAGTAACTCTTTTACCTCATTATTAACTGCTATAACATGAATTTCTTTTACAAATTTCAATTCATTTATAGTTGATGTAATGTCTAAAATTGGTGAGTTTTTAATAAGAATTGTGTTCGACTTTTCAAATAAAAAATCTAAATTTTCAGGTATATTTGGTATACAATCACTCAATAAAAAAACTTTTCCTTTTTTTTCGTTTCTTCGAGAAGGATCAATGTAAATACAATCGAATTTTTCAGAAGTATTTTCTAGATATTTTAATCCGTTTGTAGCTATAGTTTCAATGTTAGACACTTTCATTTGCTTATAATTGTATGAAACAATTTTTGAAAGTTTTTCATTTAGCTCGCAATGTATAACATTTTTAAATTGTTTTGAAAAAGCATAACAATCAACACCAAAGCCTCCAGTAATATCTATTATTGACTCTCCGTTAATTAATTTAGACTTGTACTCAGCTGTTATTTCAGAAGAAGTTTGTTCAATACTTAGTTTAGGAGGATAATAGATGTTTTTTGTTTGAAACCAAGTAGGTAGTTTTTTTTCAGATTTTTGTTTCGCAATGATTTGGTTGGCTAATTCTTGAATAGAGATTTTTTCAAAAGGGCTTCCTTTAAAAATTAATTGCTCTATATTGGATGTTAGGTTATGGTTAATATAATCCTGAACCTCAGTATTTAAAATGTTTTTATTCAAAAAAGAAGTGTTTTTTTAAATGCTTTTTACTACAATAATACTAATAATTTAACAGTTATAAAGTTTTGTTAATCCTATATTTTCATTAGGTTTGTTTACTTAATTATCAATTTAAAGTTAACAAATAATTTATTATGAAAAAAAGTATTTTAATGCTTGCTATGATTTTAGCAACAATGAGTGTAAGTGCTCAGTTTTATGTTTCTGCAGCAGGAGGGTATTCAATTTCTAGTGCTGGTGTACGTTTTGGTACTGAAACTACTGCAGCTGGAGTAGAGAACACTTACGGTAGTTATGGTGAAGGACTACATACTCAATTAAGAGGAGGGTATTTTTTTAACGACACTTTTGGTGTTGAAGTTGGTGTTGGATACTTAAATGGAGCAGATCAAACTTCTCTTTTAGTTGATTTACCTACACAAGCTCAATATATAAACATTGAAGCTAGAGGTAAAGCTTATGGGGCATCTGCTTCGTTAGTTTATAAATTTACTAATAATATCTATGGACGTTTTGGGGCCTTGATTAAGGTAGGAGGAAAAACTGAATCTGATGGGAAAATAAGAATGGCATTGTCTCAAACAGAAATGCTTAATGTAGATTATACTCAAGATTACAAGGGCCGTTTGCCATTAGGTTTTATAGGTGCTGTTGGATATAAGTATGACTTAAGTGATAAAGTATCTCTTTTTGCAGAATTAGAATACATGGGAATTAGTGTTACTAGAGATACTTCAGAAATTACTGAATTTTCAGCAAATGTTAATGGAGAAGCAAGATCTATAGAGCAAGTAAAAGCTATTTTTGCTAATCACCCTAATGCTCAGTACAATCCTTTAGCTGCTGTATTTAACAAAAATATAGAGTATGTTGATGAGTTACCTTTTGGTGCAAATCCAGCTGGAGAAAAGCAATTATCTCAAAAAGTTCCTTATTCTTCTTTTGGGATTAATATTGGTGCTACTTTCTATTTCGGAAAATAATTCCTGTATTATATAAAATAAAAAGAGCAGCAAAATTGCTGCTCTTTTTATTGTTTGTAAGTTTCAATAATGTTAATTATATGCTTTTACATCTCCCATATCTAGAGTACCAACTGGCATTTCATGTTTTGTTGGTAGTATTGCTCCAGATTCAGTTGTGACCCAATCACTCCATGTGGCTTCCATTCCGCCTGTTGGGATTATAGAAACCCACATTTTATAACTGGTAGGCCTGCCGTTTTCGTCTAAAATCCATAGATAAGAATCTCCCGGAGTTGATCCTCCCGTGGTATAAGTAATCAATAAAGCGTCTTTACCTTCATATTGTACAATTCTTCGCTCAATTCCGTTTTCAAATACTTTATAAGGAGCTACTAACCAAAAACTATCATTGTTAAAGTAGTCTATTGCTTTTTGAAGTATTTCATTGTTCTTAACTTCTTTTTCATTTACTAAAACAACACTTTTTTCGGGGCTTTTTGTATGCAAGATTACTTTATTGGTATCCCACGATACTTCAACAATATTTTCTTGTTTGTCCCATTTATAAAAATGCTTTCCTCTAAAACTCCATTCAATAAAACGAGTATCTTTATAAGCTTCATAATTCAATGCTTCAAGCATTTTAGTGGCTAAAGCATCTGCTTTAGGTCCTTGTTTGCCTGTAGGAAGGCTTTCGTTGTTTTTAAAGTAAAAAACAGCTAATATAATAGCTCCAATTAGCAATAATATACCTAATGTTTTAAATAACTTCTTCATTTCTGTTTGTTAATGTTAATTGTTTAATTCCTTTAGCTAATTCATCTGCTGCTGCAGGGTTATTTCTAAACCAAAGTTCAGGCTCAATTAGCTCTAATTCAGCAATAGCTAATTTACCATTATTATCAGTAAAAACATCAACACGTGCATAAATAGGAGGTTCTATACAAGCTTTAACAGCATTTTCAGCAAATATAATTTCTTCTTTAGTAGGAGTGTAGTTATGAACTGAACCTCCGAAATCGTCTTGTACCCTGAAATCTCCTGGTTTTGCTATTTTTAAAATAGCATGTGTAAATTTACCGTTCATGACCATTAATGAAATTTCTCCTTTTTCAACTATATTATACTGAAAAGGTTGAATAATCATAGCTTCTTCTATAATTAACGAAGAGAAAATCTTTTCATATTCGTTTATATTTTCTAAATTGATTTTGTAAGTGTGTCTCGCAGCACCAGAAACACAAGGTTTCAAAACAAAATCTTTTAAATCATACTTTAGAGAAAGTTCTTTTAATGTAGACTGTGTTCCTTTTTCAATAAAATAGGATTCACAAATATGAACTCCGTTTTGTTGTAAGTCTTGTAAATAATGTTTATCAATATTCCAACGAATAATTTTTTCTGAATTTAATAGTATTGTTTGTTTACTTACAGTATTTAACCATTTTGAAAATTCAGGAAATCGATCAAAATAATCCCAAGTGGTTCTAAACAAAACATACTTTGTTGTAGACCAATCAAAAGTAGCATCATCCCATGAGAGACGAGCTACTTTTAAGCCTTGATTTTCAAGGGCTATTTTGACATAATTGTCTTCGTCTAATACATTTTGTGTATAGCTGTCAATATTTTGGGGGTTTACATATCTCTTATCAGTGAGAATAATAACATCGTATTTTTTCATAGATGCAATGTAGTGGTATTTTTAAAGTTGTAAAATGCTTATTTATACATTTTATAATATTTTATTACGTTATTTGGTGCTTTTACATCTTAATTCATAAGATAAAAAAGTTGTTTTTTTGTAGAGATACTTATAGAGAGTAGCTTTAGAAGAGAGGGGATGTAGTATTTACTATACTTATTAAATCTAGGTACTTGGTGAGTATATTAACAGAGGTAAATAGTTTAGAAGTTATAATAATAGAGATAATCTTGTTATTATTAATGTTTAAAAACAAAAAAAGCGCTTAAAGCGCTTTTTAAAACATATCTTTTACTAAATCGTTCATACTATCATATTCTTTGAATAAAAATCCAAAAAAGTCACTGCCTTTTTTCTTGTCAGATTTTAACTCTCCTTCAGAAAACCTATATTTTCTAAATTCTTTTATTTTTTTGTTAAGCTGTTTTTTTAAAGACTTATCAATAAGTAAATGATTTACGTTTTTCATAACTTTTTATAAAGCGTTATTTAGGTCTACTTTGTATTTATTTAATAAAGCTTTAGTTATTCCTAAGTTAGCGTCTTTAGAGTCTACAGCCAAATAAACAAAATAAGCACCACTAGGAGCAATGTTAATAATATGTATTTGACTAGATAAGGTTATGGTAATATCTTGAATTTCTTCATTTAAACCTAAAGCTTCAATAGCTTTTAATTTAGCTTTTACTACTTCTAAATTATAAGCTGAAGCTAAATTTGGGTCAAAGCTCTCATCTTTTGTAAATGAATCATAAGCTTCACCAGAACTAACATCGGTAACAGATACAGCAACAAACCCAGGAACATTACTTTTTAGGTTTTCGATAAAATCATTTAAAATTTCTTTCATTGTAAAAATGGTTGTTATAATAATTAATTAAAAAGTATTTATTGAAGGGCTATTTTTTTTAAGGTCAATTTAATCATAGCTAGTTTAGAAACATCATTAGTCAAAAGGCAAATAGTATGATTATCATATTTGTTGATAATAATAAGTCCGTCGTTTGATGTTAAAACTAATTGATTGAGACTTTTAGAGTTAAGAGTGTCTTGGAAAAATTCATCAGCCATGGTAAGAATAACATTAGCCATAGCTGCAATATTGTTTTCTTTAGAGATATTATAAAAATCAACCACGTGTCCTTCAGAGTCAAAAACAATTCCTTTATCTGCCTCTGATTCTTTTATTAACGTTTGTAAGTTTGCTTTCTCCATTTAAGTTTTTATAACTATTTTTTTGTTTTCCGTGTCTCTTCACTATACCTAAGACACTAATATTTTAAAAGGGTCACAAAAATAACATGTTATTTTCGTTTTTTTTTTTTTAAATTTTTTTTATGATTTTTTTAACAATTTTATAAGCGTAGAAAACAATTAGTTAACCAAAAACAAGTGTTAAGAGATGAATTGCTTTTTTTTAATAAAAAAATAATAAAATAATAACACTATAAAATAATAACACTTTTTAAAGTATGATATTTATCATATTTATAAAAAAAGATGCTTTTTATGTTTGTATCAAGCTGTGTTAAGGTTATCTGTGAAATTATTAAGATTACTTCTTTTCATAGTTGTGTATTTTTTTGATGCTCCCCCGCAATCTGTATAGTATTAAAACTTAAAAACAACGATTTATACCTTACAAACTCAAAAATCAATTAATAATATGACAACTAATAATTATCAAAAAAAATGGGATTCTCAAACAGGGGAGGGTCAAAAAAGAAAACCAAAATTACCAAAACCAGTACCTATTGATACTGAAATTAAATTAAATGATAATGCTATACTTTTAAGTATAACTGATACTAGAGGTGTTATTGAATATTGTAATGAAGATTTTGTAAATTCATGCGGATACGAAGTTCATGAGTTAGCAGGGTCGGGACATAACATTGTTAGACACCCAGATATGCCAAAAATTATATTTAAGCTAATGTGGCAAAGGCTAAAAGAAAAAAAGAATATGGTAGCCTTTGTTAAGAATTTAGCTAAATCAGGAAGGTATTATTGGGTTATGACAGACTTTATTGTTAAAGAAAATGAAAAAGGAGAAGTAACTCATTATAAAGGTATAAGAAAGGCTGCACCTAAAAAGGCTATAAATGAAATAACCCCCTTATACAAAAAGCTTTTAGAAATAGAAGGATTGAAAGATGTTGAGGCTTCTGAAAAGTTCTTAACTGGTTTTTTGGATGCAAAAAATACAGATTATGATACGTATGTAGAATATTTAATATCTGATTATAACGATTTAAATATGTTTATAAAAGATAATACAAAAAAAGGTTCGTTTTTTAAAAGATTTTTTGGTGTAAGTTAAACTCAATGAATAAGGGAAGTTATAAACTAGCTTTAATCATTCTATTATTACCAAATAAATCTTTTCTAAGTTCAACTTTAGTAAAACCTTTATCTTTTAACATTTCAACAGTCTCTTTACTTAGATATTGATTAATTTCAAAAAAAAGTAGTCCGGTTTTAGTTAAATTATTTTTAGCTAAATCGGCTATTTTTTTATAGAAAAGCAATGGATTGTCATTTTCTACAAACAAGGCTAAGTGTGGTTCGTTTTCTAGTACATTTTTTTTTATTTCATTTTTTTCTAATTCACGTACATAAGGAGGATTAGAAATAATAATATCAAACTTATTACTCAATTTCTTAGTTTTTAAAATGTCTTGATGTATGAATGATACT
Organism: Tenacibaculum sp. XPcli2-G; assembly: GCF_024124505.1. Lineage (NCBI taxonomy): Bacteria > Pseudomonadati > Bacteroidota > Flavobacteriia > Flavobacteriales > Flavobacteriaceae > Tenacibaculum > Tenacibaculum sp. XPcli2-G. The sequence continues at coordinate 376,838 of NZ_JAMXSH010000003.1, read as the reverse complement.
TCAACTTTATTTAAGATTGCATTTTTCTCTGCTACTTTTAAAGCTTCTTCAGAAATATCAATAGCGCTTACACTTGTTTTAGATACGTGCTTTTTTAAACTGATAGGAATACAGCCTGTTCCTGTTCCAATATCAAGAATAGACAAGAGTTCTTGTTTTTTATTTATTTCTTGAATAACCCATTCAACTAACTCTTCGGTTTCAGGACGTGGAATTAACGTGTTTTCATTCACCATAAAAGGAAATCCATAAAACTCTGTTTTACCTAATATATATTGAATAGGTTCTTCTTTTTTTAGTCGAAGTAGGGCTTCATTTAATAATGTTTTCTTGTTTGAAGGAATTTCAAAATTAGGTCGTAACGTGAGATCTATACGTTGTAAGTTTAAATATTCATCTATTAAAAAAAAGAAAAAAGTATCAATCTCCGTTTGTGGATAAACTGAAATCAATTGCTCAGAAAAGTATGTTTTATATTGTTTTAGTAGCATTTTATAAATCTTTTAGCATCCAAATATTACAAGAATAATGGCCTGTTTTTCCTAGTGGTTCTTCTAAATCTATAAAGCCATTTTTTCTATATAGTAATGTTGTAGTTTTCATATATGGCAAAGTTTCTAAATAACACTGTTTAAAACCTGCTTTTTTAGCTTTATTTAAACAGAAACCTATTAATTTACTACCAATACCTTTTCCTCTCGCTATTGGTAAGAAATACATTTTTTGAAGTTCACAAATACTCCCCTCAAAATTATCTAATTGAGCAAAACCAGCTCCTCCTACAACAACACCATTATGTTCTACAACAAAATATCCAGCCTTTTCTTTTTGGTAGGTCTCATACATTTCATCAGTAACCTTATCTTCATAAGCGGTTCCTACTTTTGGAGCTCCAAGCTCGATTAATACATCTCTGATAACCTTAGCTATTTGGGCATTATCTTGTGGTTTAATTTCTCTAATAATAAAATCAGATGGTGTCATAGGAATATAGTACTTTTGCAAGAGCAAAGTACCCAAAAAAACACGAGTTTTCATGAAGAAATTCATTTATTTTTTACCTTTTTTATTGCTAATTATTAGTTGTTCGGTAAAACAAAAACCGATTTTTTTAAAAGTTGATGATATAAAACTTTTATCCGTTTCTACAGACACGATTAGAGTTGGTGCCAATGCTTATTTTGAAAACCCTAACGATATAGGTGGTAAAATAGCTACTGATGAAATTAAAGTATTAATTGATGAAGTAGAAGTAGCACAGGTTTCTTCTGAAGAGTTTAAAGTTCCAGCTCGTAAAGAATTTTATATTCCACTAAAAGTGGTAATTCCTTCAAAACGAGTGTTTGAAAATAATAAAAACGGAATTTTAGGAGGTGTTTTAAACTCTTTAATAAACCAGCGTTTGAAAATTCATTTTAAAGGAGATTTAAAATATAAAGTTTTAGGTTTTTCACATGTATACCCTATTGATAAAGTAGAAAATATAGAAATTAAGTTCTAGTATTATGAATCATGAAGTCTACATATTACGCTGCTTAGAATTAGCTAAAAAAGGGATAGGAACTACAAGACCAAATCCATCCGTTGGAGCTGTAATCGTGCATAATAACAAAATAATAGGAGAGGGGTTTACATCTCCTTATGGAGGTCCTCATGCAGAAGTAAATGCTATAAACGCTGTTCAAAATCAAGAGTTACTCAAAGAAGCCACCATTTATGTTACGTTAGAACCATGTTCTCATCATGGAAAAACACCTCCTTGTGCAGATTTAATAATAGAGAAAGGAATACCTAACATTGTTATAGGATGTGTAGATACAAATAGTTTAGTAGCGGGTAAAGGTATAGAGCGACTTAAAAAAGCTGGTAGAAATGTAATTGTAGGTGTTTGTCAGAAAGATTGCATAGAACATCACAGACGTTTTTTTACCGTTCAAAATAAAAAACGTCCTTACATTATTTTAAAATGGGCTGAAACGAAAGACGGATTCATAGCTCCATTAAAAAAAGATGAGCAAAAACCAGTATGGATTTCCAACCAATATTCTCAACAGTTAGTCCATAAATGGCGTAGTGAAGAGCATGCTATTTTAGTTGGAACGAATACGGTAGTTGCAGACAATCCGTCACTGACAGCTCGTAATTGGAAAGGAAATAACCCTATAAGAATTGTTATTGATAAAAACTTACGAATTCCGTCAGAAGTAACTGTTTTTGATGGAAACGTACAAACAATAATTATAACAGAAGAAAAGAAAGAGGAAAATCAACATGTCATTTACGAACAAATCGATTTTTCTTTTCAAGTGGCGGAACAAATTTGTGAAGTGTTGCACAAACACCAAATACAGTCAGTGATAATTGAAGGTGGTGCTAAAACATTACAAACATTTATCGATGCAAATTTATGGGATGAAGCTAGAGTTTTTATTGGAGATGTAGTTTTTGGAGAAGGGGTGAAGCACCCAGTTTTTAGCACTAAGCTATCTTCTGAAGAAAAAATAGATAACGATATTTTAAGAATATATAGGAATGATTAAAAACATCATTTTTGATTTTGGTGATGTATTCATCAATTTAGACAAAGAAGCAACATATAAAGAATTAGCAAAATTAGGAGTTACTGAAATTTCTGACGAAATGATGCAACAATATTATCAGTATGAAATGGGATTGATATCTACTGATGAATTTGTGTCCTTTTTTCATGATAAATTCAATATTTCAAAAGAAGATTTAATCCGTTCGTGGAATGCTATTTTACGAGATTTTCCTAAACATCGTTTAGATTTCATAAAAGAACTTGCAGCAAGCAAACAATACCGATTGTTCCTACTAAGTAATACAAATGACTTGCACATTTCTTGGATTCAAAAAGATTGGGGAGAAGAGTTGTATGACGAGTTTAAAGGTTGTTTTGAACAGTTTTATTTATCGCACGAAGTTAATTTCAGGAAACCAAATACGGATATTTTTGAGTTTGTGTTACAAGAGAATAGTTTACAAGCTTCTGAAACCTTTTTTATAGATGATACCAAAGATAATACAGATACTGCACAACAATTAGGAATTCATGTGTGGAATAATTGTCCAAAAACAGAGGATGTAGTAGACTTACTAAAACGAAAAGAGTTTATAGCGTGATATACTTAATTTTTAGCATTCTTATCTCTAGTTTACTATTTGTTATTTTTAAACTTTTTGATGTTTGTAAGGTAAACACATTGCAAGCAATTGTTTTAAACTATGCTGTAGCATTATCTTTTGGTTTTGTTCATACAGAAGTTTCTATATCTGTCTCCGAAATACCAGGTCAACCTTGGTTTTTAGGGGCTTTTGTTTTAGGTTTTTTATTTATAGCTGTATTTAACGTAATGGGAATTACTGCTCAAAAAAACGGGCTCTCAGTAGCTTCAGTAGCAGGGAAAATGTCAGTAGTAATCCCTGTAGTAATTGGAATCTTTTTATATAATGAGAGTATAGGTTTAGTTAAAGTTGTAGGAATAATTTTAGCATTAATAGCAGTATATTTATCCTCAGCAAAAAGCGATACTTCACCTGTTAAATTTAAGAACTTATTGTTTCCTCTATTACTTTTTTTAGGTTCTGGAAGTATTGACACCTTATTAAAATATACGGAAACTACGTATGTTCCTAAAGAAGCCGTACCAATGTTTTTGTCAACTATTTTTGGATGTGCTTTGCTTTTTGGTTTTTTCTTCTTAATCGCTCAATTACTAAGTAAAAAAGGGAGTTTTGAATGGAAAACAGTACTTGGAGGTATCGCTTTAGGAGTTCCAAATTATTATTCCATGGAATTTCTGTTAAAAGCATTACAAACAAAAGGACTTGAAAGCTCTACAGTTTTTACCATAAATAATGTATCTATAGTAATTTTAACTACGGTATTTGCTCTTACATTTTTTAAAGAAAAATTGATCAAAAAGAATTGGATTGGTATTGGGCTTGCCATAATTAGTATTTTATTAGTAGTTTCGGCATAATGAATGAAGAAATAAAAGACACTTACAAAACGATTACAAAACCTTCTGAAGAAACCTTATTCAAAGACCGAAACAGTAAGTTTTTCGGGTACGCTTTTCCTGTTTTTTCAGAAGAAGATATTAAAGAACGTTTAGAAGAACTCCGTAAACAACATCATACTGCACGTCATCATTGTTATGCGTGGCAATTGGGAACAGAAAAGATTCGTTTTCGTGCTAATGATGATGGGGAGCCGAGTAATTCAGCAGGGCAACCAATTTATGGACAAATACAATCTTTTGATGTAACCAATATTTTAATTGTTTCTGTACGTTATTTTGGAGGAACCAAACTTGGAGTAGGAGGATTAATTAACGCCTATCGAACTTCAGCGCAATTAGCTTTAGAAGCCTCTGAAATTATTGAGAAAACCATAGATATTCATTATAAGTTAAAGTTCGGGTACGATATGATGAATAAAGTACAACGTATTATCAAAGAACGAAACCTAGATATTATTAATCAAAAATTAGAATTAGACTGCGAGTATACCATTTCAGTACGTAAAAAAGAAGCTGAAAGTATTTTTGAAGTTTTTAATAATTTATTTAAGGTGGAGATTAAATTAGTAGATTAAACACTAATAAAGGCTTTGAAAAAAATGAAGTTAATGAGAAAAAATATTATCATCCTCTTTTTAATGGTTTTACCCATTAAGAGCATAAAAGCTCAAAACTTTTTGTATAATACTGAACAGTTTGGTATACGAGGATCTATGTTAGGAGGTGCTATAACTGCTGGAGCAGATGATGAAAGTATGACTTTTTATAACCCTGCAGGAATACACAAAGTTCCTTCTCAAGTAAGTATATCTCTATTTCAGCCTGTAATTCGTAGCTTTGGTTTTAATAGCTTTTGGGGAGCAAGGGAAAGCAGCGAAATAAATACTAATTATGGGCTAAAACCTTCTCTTATATCTTTTAAATTTAATTTAAAAAATATTGAATTAGCATTTATTAAAATAAGTAAAAGCGAGTTAACAGATTTTTTTAATGCAAAAAGAGAAACCACAAACAGCAACCTTTTAAATACACAATACTTTGAATATGAATATAAAGGCGAAGATGATTGGTTTGGAGTCGGAACAAGTTTAAAATTAACACCAAATATTTACCTAGGTATTAGTCAGTTTCTAAGTATTTCTAACTTTGAATATAGAAATAAAGTATTTTTAGAAGAACTAAATACAGCTAATAACACTTCTAATAGCTACTTTAACTCTGAACAAACTAGCAGTTATGATAACACAGGTTTTATAACTAAAATAGGTTTTTTATACGATACTAATAAACACGACTTTGGTTTTACAATAACTACTCCAAAGTATTTGAGAATTTTAAAAGATGGATATTATACAGGAGAATTAACCAGAATAGATAGTGACCATAGTTTAGGCAGGCAAATTGTAGATAATGATATATCTCCAGAGATACGAACTCCTTGGGAGTTTTCTATCGGATATAGTTTTCTAGTAAATAAAAATAGTAAATTATGGTTAAGTACCAGTTATCACACTGGAATATCTGATTATAAAGTCGCAAATATAAAATCCGGAAACTCTGCTTTTTCCTGGGTCAATGGTAATAAATCAGTTATTAACTTTGGAGTAGGGTATTCACATCAAATAAGTCCAACATTAGAATTATCAGGAGGTTTTAGAACAAATAATTTAGCCTACGAAAACAAAAAGGTTTCATTAACAAAATTGAGAAACACTATTTTAGATGGAAATCAGATACACTTTGTAATTGGAACTAAATTTAAATTCAAAAGACACGACGTGCTTTTAGGGTTAGACTGGGGAACTATTTATGATACTCCAAACAAAACTAGCTTTGAATATTTACAAGATATTGCTGAATTATCTCCAAACTTGAATGGGTTGACCAAACAAAATATAACTATTCTATTAACATATAGGTTTATTATAGATGAACTAATAAAGCTATAATATATCTTAACTTACTTAAGCTCAAAACATTTTAGGTTACTTCAATAATTATTCGTAAATTTGCAGGCCTTTTTACGAGTACAGATTTAAAAAGGATAGAAAATAACATTTATTAAGTTTAATTTCTCTTGGCGTTAGTATCGTTAAAAATCTGGTTAACAAAAAGATACAAATATTTATTTCAGACATGTCTGAAGAAACAAAAAACACAGCAGAAGCTGTAAACCCAGCAGAATTTTTAGCAACCTTTAACTGGCACAAATACGAAGAAGGTATTGATGAAGTTGATGAGTCTAAATTAAAAGAATTTGAAAAAGCCTTAGAAGGTACTGTAGGGTTCGTAAACGAGCGCGATGTTATCGAAGGTGAAGTAGTACGTATTACTGATCGTGATGCTATTATCGACATTAACTCTAAATCTGAAGGTGTAATTTCGTTAAACGAATTCCGTTACAACCCAAATTTAGCTGTTGGAGACAAAGTAGAAGTATTAGTTGACAAAAGAGAAGACTCTTCAGGTCAATTAGTATTATCTCACAAAAAAGCACGTGTAATCAAAGCTTGGGATCGTGTTAACAATGCACACGAAACTGGTGAAATCGTTAATGGTTTTGTTAAGTGTAGAACTCGTGGAGGTATGATCGTTGATGTATTTGGTATTGAAGCATTCTTACCAGGTTCTCAAATTGATGTGAAGCCTATCCGTGACTACGATCAATATGTAGAAAAAACTATGGAATTCAAAGTTGTGAAAATCAACCACGAATTTAAAAACGTAGTAGTATCTCATAAAGCATTAATCGAAGCTGATTTAGAAGATCAAAAACGTGAAATTATCGGTCAATTAGAAAAAGGACAAGTACTAGAAGGTGTTGTTAAAAACATTACTTCTTATGGTGTATTTGTTGACTTAGGAGGTGTTGACGGATTAATTCATATTACTGATTTATCTTGGTCTCGTATCAACCACCCGAACGAAGTTGTTGAGTTAGATCAAAAATTAAACGTTGTAATCTTAGACTTTGATGATAACAAGTCAAGAATTCAATTAGGATTAAAACAATTATCTGCTCACCCATGGGAAGCTTTAAATGCTGACTTAAAAGTTGGTGATAAAGTAAAAGGTAAAGTAGTTGTTTTAGCTGATTATGGTGCATTTGTAGAGGTTGAAGAAGGAGTAGAAGGATTAATCCACGTATCTGAAATGTCATGGTCAACTCACTTACGTTCTGCACAAGATTTCGTAAAAGTTGGTGATGAAGTAGAAGCTCAAATCTTAACATTAGACCGCGAAGAGCGTAAAATGTCTTTAGGTATGAAGCAATTACACCCAGATCCATGGACAGATATTACTACTAAATACCCAGTAGGTTCTAAACACACTGGTACTGTACGTAACTACACTAACTTTGGTGTATTCGTAGAGTTAGAAGAAGGTATTGATGGATTAGTATATATATCTGATTTATCTTGGACTAAGAAAATTAAGCACCCATCAGATTTCGTAACTGTAGGTGATCAATTAGAAGTTCAAGTATTAGAATTAGACGTAGAGAACCGTAAATTAAACTTAGGTCACAAGCAAACTCAAGATAACCCTTGGGATGCTCATGAATCTACTTATACAATCGGATCTATCCACGAAGGTACTATCAAAGAGAAAAATGATAAAGGTGCAACTGTAGTATTTGCTGATGGTGTTGAAGCTTTCGCTCCAACTCGTTTCTTAGAAAAAGAAGACGGAGGTAAATTAGCTAAAGGTGATGAAACTAAGTTCCAAGTAACTGAGTTTAGTAAAGAATACCGTAGAATTGTTGTTTCTCATACTTCTATCTTTAGAGAAGAAGAACAAAAGAACATCAAAGCTGCTGCAGCTAAAGCTCAAGAAGTAGAAAAAACTACTTTAGGAGATATCGGTGGATTAGCTGAATTAAAGAAGAAAATGGAAGGAAAATAATCCGAACAATTTCTTAAATGTATAAACCGTTAAGCTGTAAAGTTTAACGGTTTTTTTAGTTCCTTATGTAACAAATGTTACAGTTAAAGCTTACTCTTTTTAAAGGATACTTTCTTAAATAGCTTTATATTTGCTCATCAATTAAAATTAATATGACACTTATTAAATCGATATCAGGTATTAGAGGTACCATAGGCGGAAATACAGGTGACAACTTAACACCTATAGATGCTGTAAAATTTGCAGCAGCTTACGGTACGTTTATAAAAAAGAAAAACTCCGAAAAAGAAAAAATTACCATTGTAATAGGTAGAGATGCCCGTATTTCGGGTAAAATGATAAGTAACTTAGTCGCAAATACACTAGTCGGTTTAGGAATTGATGTAATCGATTTAGGTTTATCTACAACACCAACTGTTGAAGTTGCTGTCCCTTTAGAAAAGGCAGATGGAGGTATTATCTTAACTGCTTCACACAATCCAAAACAATGGAATGCTTTAAAATTATTGAATGAAAAAGGAGAGTTTTTAAATGGTGAAGATGGAGCAGACATTTTAAAGATTGCTGAAAATGATACAACAATTGAGTTTGCTGAAGTTGACGATTTAGGAGCGTATAGAAAAAAGAAGAACTACATAAAGAAGCATATTAAAGAAGTTTTAAAACTAGATTTAGTAGATAAGAAAGCCATCAAAAAAGCGAAATTTAAAGTTGTTGTTGATGGTGTAAACTCTACTGGAGGTATTGCTATTCCTGCTTTACTAAAAGAATTAGGAGTAAAATGTGTAGAATTATATTGTGAACCCAACGGACATTTTCCACACAATCCAGAACCTTTGAAAGAACACTTAACGGATATTTCTGAATTAGTAGTCAAGGAAAAAGCAGATTTAGGTATTGTAGTTGATCCTGATGTAGACCGTTTAGCGCTAATTTCTGAAGATGGTTCTATGTTTGGAGAAGAATACACTTTAGTAGCTTGTGCCGATTATATTTTAGGTCAATTAGGAGGTGGTAACACTGTTTCTAACCTATCATCCTCAAGAGCTTTACGAGATGTTACTGAAAAACATGGAGGAACATACACGGCAAGCGCAGTAGGAGAGGTGAACGTAGTACAAATGATGAAGGATACCAATACTGTAATTGGAGGAGAAGGTAACGGAGGAATTATCTATCCAGAATCTCATTATGGACGTGATTCGTTGGTAGGAGTTGCGTTATTCTTATCACATTTGGCTCATAAAAAAATATCTTGTAAAGCCTTAAGAGATTCATATCCTAGCTACTTTATGAGCAAAAATAAAATCCAGTTAACACCACAAATTGATGTTGATAAGATTTTAGAAGCCATGGCTAACAATTACAAAAATGAAGATGTAAACACTATTGATGGTGTAAAAATTGATTTTGCTAACGAGTGGGTACACCTACGTAAGTCGAATACCGAGCCAATCATCAGAATTTATACAGAAAGTACTAGCCAAGACAATGCAGATGCTTTAGCCAAAAGATTTATCACTGAAATACAACAAATAATACAATAGTTCTTTGAAATTAAAAATAGTAAGTTTATTAATGCTGATGGTTTCAGCATCAATAATGGCGCAGGAGAAAAACGAAGAAATCGTTCAAAAGAAAAAAGTAACTAACAAAGGAAAATTCTTCGTTTATTGGGGATGGAACTGGGCTAGTTATTCTAATTCAGATATTCGTTTTAAAGGAGCTAATTACGATTTTACATTACAAAATGTAAAAGCTCAAGATAGACAGACTAAGTTTTCATTTAATGATTATTTTAATCCAGGGAGAGTAACGATCCCTCAAACAAATTATAGAATAGGATATTTCTTTAAAGAAAACTATACTATTTCTATTGGAGTAGATCATATGAAATATGTAATGATGGCTGATCAAGATGTAAAAATTAATGGAAATATTAATATAGGAAACGCGAAGTATGATGGAACATATAATAACGAAACTATCAATTTAGCAGCAGATTTTTTACGTTTTGAACACACTGACGGTTTAAATTATGTAAATGTAGAAGTAAAACGTTTTGATGATGTGAGTCACTGGTTTGGTTTAAACTTAGAAAACTTACAAATTAATTTAACAGAAGGAGTGGGGCTTGGTATTTTATACCCAAGAACCAACACAACCCTTTTAGGCATGGAGCGTCACGATGATTTTCATTTATCAGGATACGGAGCTTCTATTGGAGGTGGTTTAAATATAACATTCTTAAAACACTTTTTTGTACAAGCGGATTTAAAAGGAGGTTATATTTATATGCCAGATGTTAGAACAACTAAAAGCCCTATAGATACAGCATCACAAAGTTTTTACTTTTTTGAAAATACCATTTTACTAGGAGGTAAATTTAGACTTTAATAACAAAGTATTATAAATACGTTAATATTATAACTATTTTAGGCAAACAAATAATATACTGCTAATTTTACGCTACCTAACAAACAACTAGAGATTTCAACTATGGATTTAGAACAGTATTTTGATAAGTTTAGAAAAAATATTGTAGGTATAGATCAGACTTTTCAAACACCTTACGGTGAAAAGAAAATGATTTATACAGATTGGACTGCAAGTGGAAGATTATATCGACCTATAGAAGAACAACTTTTAAATAAATTTGGACCTTTTGTAGCCAATACTCATACAGAAACTTCTACATCAGGAGCTGCTATGACTTTAGCCTATCACGAAGCACGAAATATTATTAAACGCCACGTAAACGCTTCTTCCAATGATGTTTTAATTACGGAAGGTTCTGGTATGACGGGAGTAGTGAATAAATTTCAACGTATTTTAGGACTAAAAATAAATGAAAATTTAAAAGAAAACACACAGGTTCCAGATGAAAAAAGACCTATTGTCTTTGTAAGTCATATGGAGCATCACTCAAACCAAACATCTTGGATTGAAACTATAGCAGATGTAGAGGTTGTTCCTTGTAATGATGAAGGTTTAGTGTGTTTAGATAAGTTTGAAGAAACTATAAAAAAATACTTAGATAGACCTATTAAAATAGCCTCTATAGTAGCAGGATCAAATGTAACAGGAATAAAAACAGACTATCATAAAGTAGCTTCATTAATTCATAAATATGGAGGTTTGTGCTTTGTTGATTTTGCCTGTTCTGCACCTTATGTAGATATAAATATGCATCCAGAAAAAGAAGATGAATATTTAGATGCTATTTTCTTTTCTCCACATAAGTTTTTAGGAGGTCCAGGAAGTTCTGGGGTGTTGATTTTTAATAAAAAACTGTATAAAAATATGGTTCCTGATAATCCTGGAGGAGGAACGGTTAGTTATACAAATCCTTGGGGGCAACATGATTATTTTGATGATGTAGAAACGCGTGAAGATGGAGGGACACCAGCTTTTTTACAAACTATAAAAATAGCTTTATGTATTCAAGTAAAAGATCAAATGGGTACTGATAAAATAAAGGAACGTGAAGATGAAATCAACCCAATTATCTTTAACTGTTTAGAAAATTTGGAAGGAGTTAAAATATTAGCTCCAGATCATAAAGATCGTTTGAGTGTTTTTTCTTTCTACTTTGAAAAATATCACTTTAACCTTGTTGTAAAATTACTAAACGACCGATTTGGAATTCAAACTAGAGGTGGATGTTCGTGTGCAGGAACTTATGGACATTTCTTATTAAATGTAGACCAAATAAGATCAAATGAAATAAAAGGTCAAATATTAGAAGGTTGTAATACAGAAAAACCAGGTTGGGTACGTTTATCAGTACATCCAACAATTACAAATGAAGAAGTACAATTTATTTGTGAATCGTTACAAACGTTAGCCGAAAATATTGAAGAATGGTCTAAAGACTATGAGTACGACATTGCTAAAAATGATTATGTACATAAAACCATTGAACCAATTGAAAAACAACTGGTAACTGATTGGTTTTCGTTATAATTATGATATGACACACTTAAAAAGCTCTTTTTTAGAAGATAATTATTCAAAAATTAAAGAAGACTCTATATCTGGAAGGTGGATAACACTAACAGATATCGAGCCTTTATATTTAAGCTTACAAAACTCAGAAATTCAAACAAAAATTATTGGAGAGTCTGAAGAAGGAAGGGCCATTTATAAATTAAAATTGGGAAAAGGCAAAAAAAGAATTCTTATTTGGAGTCAAATGCACGGTAACGAAAGTACTGGAACCAAAGCTGTATTCGATTTTTTAAACTTCTTACAACGCTTTCCTACTCACCAAATAACAAAATCTATTATAGATAATTGTAGTATTACCATTGTTCCTATGCTAAATCCAGATGGAGCACAAGCATATACACGTGTTAATGCTAACAATGTAGACTTAAACAGAGATGCTGTTGAGTTAGAAGCCAAAGAAAGTAAACTTTTACGTAGTGTTTTAGAAGAGGTAAATCCTCAATTTTGCTTCAATTTACATGATCAAAGAACTATTTTTGGTGTTGAAGGAACTAAAAACCCAGCAACAATATCGTTTTTGGCCCCTTCAGAAGAAGAAAAAAGAACAATTACAGAAGGGAGAAAAGAAACAATGAATGTAATTGTTGCTATGAATGATTTGTTACAAGAAATCATACCCAATCATGTTGGTCGTTATACAGATGAATTTTACCCTACAGCAACAGGAGACAATTTTCAAAAGTTAGGACATAATACAATACTAATTGAAGCAGGACATTTTGCAGGTGATTACGAAAGGGAAGAGGTTAGAAAATTCAATTTTTATGCGCTTTTACAGGGGATTTATCATATTTCTTTAACAAATAATTTTAAAGAGTTTAAAAAATATTTAGCTATCCCTAACAATATCAAGAACTTCTACGATGTGATTTATCGATCAAAAAATAATGAAAAAGATGTTGCATATCAGTATGTAGAAACTATAGAAAATGATAAATTTGCACTCGTTTTAACAAAGGAAAAAGAAGGTAACTTATCTATGTATTTAGCTTACAAAGAATTCATAAAAAACAGTTAAAAATTCTACTTTCTTTAAATAAAACTTATTTTTTTTAGAAAAAAACCATATTTTAGCAATATTACTTGAAGAAAACAAAAAAATGAAGAAGTTCATACTAGATGAAATCGATCATCAAATTTTAGACATTTTAATTGAAAATGCTCGTACACCATTTACAGACATTGCAAAAAAGCTGTTAGTATCTGCAGGTACTATACATGTACGCGTAAAAAAAATGGAAGACGAAGGAATTATTCAAGGATCTACTTTAACCTTGAATTATGAAAAAATGGGGTATTCATTTATTGCTCACGTTGGAATTTTTTTAGAGAAGACATCTATGACACAACATGTTTTAGACAATTTAAGATTGATTCCTAATGTAACTGTAGCCTACGTAACTGCAGGAAAATATAATATTTTCTGTAAAGTACGTGCTAAAAACACTAACGATGCAAAAGACATTATTTACAGAATAGATGATATTCATGGCGTTAATAGAACTGAAACAATGATTGCTCTTGAAGAAAGCATCAATGATAAAAAGCGTTTAATGCACGCAATTTTTAAAGATATTTAAAAAAACTATTTTTAAAAAAGTTAAAAGGGTAGCATAATTATGCTACCCTTTTTTATTGTTTTCAATAAATTAACTGTTTCTATTCAAATAAAAACAGTATTTAATTTATAAAAAAGAGTAGAGTATAAGGAGACTGTTATTATAAACTCCAATTAAACTTTTCATAAACTACATACCAATCTTTAGGGAAATCAGCTTTAATTAATAATTTTTTATTCGAATATGGATGAATGAACTCTAAAGAATAAGCGTGTAAAAAAAGGTTTTCACAATCAAAATTATCAATAAACATTGTATTGTGATTTTTATCACCGTATTTAGGATCTCCAATTATAGGATGACTAATTTTGTTCATATGGATTCGTAACTGGTGTAATCTACCTGTTTTAGGGGCTAACTTTACCAAACTATACCTAGATGTGTCATAAGGTTTTACAGGAATATTTACTGTAACCGTTTTTATAGTACTTAAATGTGTTTCTGCATCTTTATGCACGTTGGCGTCTCTTCCTTTTACTGGAGAATCTATAATTTTAGTTTCAGGAGCATGACCTCTAACAACTCCATAATACGTTTTTTGTATTTCATTATTAGTAAACAGTTCTTGAAACTTAGCTACAAACTTTGTTTCCTTAGAAAGTAATATAATTCCAGACGTTTTTCTATCAAGACGATGAATTGGATACATTTTTTGATTGAATTGCTGTTGAATTATTTGTAACAAAGAATCTTCATCAGCAACATTTCTAGAATGATGCGCGTGATGTACAACAACATTATTAGGTTTTGATACGCACAACACATATTCATCTTCATAAATAACATCTAGCTTCATTATACTATTCGTTTACTGGTTTTAATTTGGTGAAGTTTAAAAGGAGTAAAGATAACGCACCACATATAAAAAAACCTATAAAAAGTGGGAGAGTAGTGGTTTCAACATATTTTCCTATAAATGTAGCAATTGGTACTGCCATAATGGTAGATACAAATCCGTTAATTGCAGCTCCAATTCCAGCAATATGTCCAACAGGTTGCATTGCTAATGCTCGAAGATTTCCAAATAAAAATCCGATAGAGAAAAACTGTAGTGCAAAGAAGATTAATAATACTACAATACTTGGATTTTCCTTTTGATAAAATAATGTTATATAAATAATGGGAACAATTGAAAACATAATTAAAAAGAATGAAACGAGTTTATGCATTCCAAACTTCATAACAAATGAACCATTTAAAAAGGTAGCAAAACCAACAGAAATGGCTAAACCAGCAAAAATATATGGAAATTCGTCTACCAATAAATATTGCTCTTGAAAAATTTGCTGTGAAGCACTTAAATATACCATAAATGACCCTGTAATAAAACCAGATATAAGTGTAAAAATTACAGCTTGTTTATATTTTATAAATTCTTTAGAACCATCTAAAAATAAACGAAATGCAAACTTAATTCTGTTTTCTTCTTGAAGAGTTTCTGGTTGGCGCTTCCATAACCAAAACATTACTAAAACACCAAATATTAGTTGACTATAAAATATAGATTTCCATCCGTAAGCATCCAACATTAACTTACCAATAGCAGGAGCTACAACAGGAACTAAAATAAAAATCACCACAATAAACGACATAATTTTAGCCATGTAGTTTCCACTAAAACTATCTCTAACCATGGCAATACTAATTGTTCTAGGAGCAGAGAGTCCTATTCCTTGTAAGACTCTTCCTAAAACCATCATTTCTATGTTTGTAGCACTAACACAAATAAAGCTTGCAATAACAAAAAGTATAAAACCACCATAAATAACAGGCTTTCTTCCTAAACTATCAGAAATTGGCCCAGAAATTAATTGCCCAAAGCCTAGTCCTAAAAAAATCATTGTTACTAATAATTGACTATCGTGTGATCCTTGTTGAACTCGAATACTAATACCTATTTGTTCTAAAGCTGGGAGTAATGCATCTATTGATAAAGCTACTAATGACATTAGAGAAGCCATTAAAGCAATGAATTCTAATTTCGATTGATTATTTTTTTGCATTATGCAAAAATACTGCCTTTATTTTAGTTAGAAGTATGGATAAAAGTTAAAAAAAGGCTGCTTTTTTAACAGCCTTAAACAAACAATACTATAAACTATATATGTCTAATAAAAAAGACGCTGCCAAGAATAAAATGTAGTGAAACAAAAAAATGTAATAAAGTGAAGGGGCTTTTTATTCAGAACAGCGTCATATACTATATACATCTTACAATTTATGAAACAGTTATAATTAAAATAACCCTACTTTTTTGTTAAAAAAATATTATAGATATTATTAATAATTAAATAAAGAGTAAACAAGGGTGAATTATATTTACCCTTGTTTATAAAAAACTAAGCCACAACATCGAAAGATACTTATACAGCTTCAGACTTATAATAAAAATCTACATGACTAAATTCATCAAATGCTAATGTTATGTTATTATTGGTAAATTTTGCTATAAATTGGGTAGAGCAAGGGGTAGTAGATGCATTTGTACTATATTATATTACTAAACTTGGTTGTACAATTTTATCTGCATATGCCTTTCCAATAATTAAAATCTAATTCAAAGAAGAATACTTTTTTATATATTCTTTTGGGCTCATTCCTACCTTTTTTTTAAAAACTCTAGTGAAATATTGAGGATATTCAAACCCCAGTTTATATGCCGTTTCAGATATTGAAAAATTTGGATTCAACAATAAACTTTTAGCTTCATCAACTAAAAATAAATTGATTTGGTCTACAGCTGTCTTTCCTGTCTCAGCTTTTATAGTGTCACTCATATAACGATGACTTACATTTAATTGTGTAGCCATCCAATCTAAAGTAGGGATTCCCTCTTCAGCAAATAAGTTTTGTTCAAAATAGGTGTTTAATATATCTTTAAATTTGGTAATTAAAATCTTGTTATCATCAGTTCTATTTAAAAACTGTCTTTTGTAAAATCTATCAGCATACTTTAATAAAGTTTCTAATTGAGAAATAATGATTTCTTTGCTAAACTCATCATGATTATTATAATATTCGGCTTTAATACTCTTGAAAATATTTTTTACTATCTCTTCTTCTTTAGGTGATAGATGAAGTGCTTCGTTTACATTGTAATTAAAGAAATTATAGGTCTTGATTTTTTCATAAATATCAAGGCTTTGTATATAATTTTTATGAAATGCTATATGATAACTCTCTGAACTAAACACCAAATCTTTAAATATTAAAGTTTGGTTTGGCGCTGTAAACAACATTGTTCCTTTAGTACAATCATATTTAGTACGTCCATAAGAGAGTTCCCCTGAAATAATGTTCTTTAGGCTGATACCATAAAACTGGCAATTTATTTCTACAGGTTCGTCAAAAGCATAAGCTTCACAACTCTCATATTCATCTTCTTCTAATTCAGTATGGATAATACTAAATAAAGGATTTTCAGGCATTTTTAAACTAAAATGGTCGTGGAATTCTGTTATGGAATTGAAGTTAAGACTTGACATTTTCATGATTTCTGTACTTTGTAAATCTACGATTTATTATTAATATTCATTCCACCAGCTGGAATCACTGTTTTCGATATTATTTATGGTAAATGTTTGGCCAATTCTTGGTGCTACCAAAGGTATGTTTAGTTCATTTGCTTTTTTAGTAACACGTTCAATTGGGTCTGTCCAAGAGTGTAATGCCAGTTTAAAACCTGCCCAATGAATTGGCATTATTTTTTTTGCTTGTAAATCTACGCCTGCTTGCGCAGTTTGCTCTGGAAGCATATGTATGTCTTGCCATTGCTCATCGTACTGTCCGCATTCTAGCATTGCAAAATCGAATGGTCCATATTTGTTGCCGATTTCTGTAAAGTGTTCACCATAACCACTATCTCCACTAAAAAAGATGTTATCAGTTGGTGTTTTGATTATCCATGAACTCCATAAAGTACTCTGATGATTATTCATTTTTCTACCAGAGAAATGTTGAGATGGTGTACAGATAAACTGCAAACCTTTATATGTTGTTTCTCCCCACCAATCAAGTTCCGTAATTTTTTCTTCGGAAATTCCCCAAGCTTTTAAATGCACTCCAACGGCTAGTGGAACAAAATAGTGTTCTACTTTTGATTTTAGCTTTTCAATACTTTCATAATCTAAATGATCGTAATGGTCGTGGGAAATGACTACAGCATCTATTTTAGGTAATTTCTCAATTTCTAGAGGTATCTCTTTATTAAAACGATTTTCACCTAAAAAGTTCATTGGTGCAGCTACTTTACCAAACATTGGGTCAATTAGAATGTTTTTTCCTTGTGTTTGCATTAAGAAAGCCGAATGCCCATACCAAATGAAGCGTGTGTCACCTTTATAATCAGCAACATTTATCGAATCTATTTTTTGAACGTGTAAGTCTTGCTTTGGTCTTCCGTTTTTAACTTTGGTAGTAAAGAATTTCCAAGATAATTTTACCATATCATTAAACCCTAAATTTTGCGGAACGTTTGCATCCTTATTACGGAATTTGCCATTTTCGTATTGTTTAGAACTAGTATAAGATTGGTAATCTTTTTTTGTGACGTCGCCACCGAAAGAAGGATAAAATTTGACAATCAAAACGTAAGCAACTATCAAAATACCAATAAGTGATAAGAGGGTAATCAACATTTTTTTTATAATTTTTTGTATACTATTTTTCATAGACTTTTGGGAATAAGCTCTAAAGTAGACGCTTCATGTTTTTTTGTGTCAAATGTCAATCGCATTACTGGATAAATCAATCCTAATAATTTTAGATATGCTTTATTTACTTTAGGGTTTATTTCTTCTAAATCCGTGGGAATAACACCATCAATATCTACAACTGTGTTACCAGTTTTCATAGCACCTTCAGGATGCTCTAAAAAAGCATGATACCAGCTTCGTTTTCCGAACTTATACTGACGTACAAAAAAACGTCCTTCAATTGCGACGATAGTGATATCAATAAAACGATGATTACCACATTTAATTTGATGTACTTTCTGTCCTTTCACTAGTGTTTCTAGTTCTTGTATTTTCATATTGAAAAGCTTAAGACGTTATTAATCGATTAGGAGTTTAATACTTGTAAAAATTCTATCTAAATTATTTATTAAAAAATTCTGCTACAGCATCTGTTGATGCTTTTACAGCTTCAGGCTTATAATAAAAATCTACATGAGTAAACTCATCAAATGCTAATGTTGTGTTATCATTAGTAAGTTTTGCTATAAATTGGGTAGAGCAGGGGGCAGTAGATGCATTGGTACTATATATTACTAAACTTGGTTGTACAATTTTATCTGCATAAGCCTCTCCAATAGAAATTAAAGACTGCATGGCTTGGTCTGCAATATGTATGTTTGAAGCATTTTTAACAGTTCCAGGGCCTTTTTCACCGTTTTTTCCATAGTAATTATACGTTTCTTCTGCCATTACTGGGTAAGTGGCAGTAGTAACAAACTCTTCTTTAGTCATTTCATCATCTAATCCAAATGGAGCATAATAATCAGGTTCTCCAGTTTCGTACTGTTTTTGCATAGAGTCATTAGCAGCTGCAATCATAGGATCTGTAACTTCTCTACCTAACCATTGAAAACCATCTGCTGCCATCATACCAGAAACCATTGCTATTTTCTTAATTCTATGGTCTGTAACTGCTGCTGATGCAATGATAGAACCACCCTGACAAACACCTAGTCCTTCAATCTCTTCTATAAAAGGAAGTGTACCGAGATAAGATACTGCATCCCAAGTATTTTCTATTAATCTAAACATGTATCTAGATTTTTTATATTCTCCTGGTAATGCTGGAGAATCTCCCATTCCTAAATAATCAAATCCCAAAAAAACAAACCCTCTTTTTGCCATTTCTGGTCCATAGGTTGCCATAATCTGTCCTTTAACTTGTGGAAACGGACTAGCACTTACTATGGCTTTGTACTTCTTGTTTGAATCAAATCCTTTAGGTAGGTAAAGATCTCCTGCTAATTCTACTCCAAATGACGTGAATGTCACACTATTTTTTCCTGCTTTTAAATTGTTCATCGTTTTTATTTTTTAGTCGATATTGTGTTATCTGTTATACTTTTTTGCTCTAGATTCTGCTTATAGCAACTGTACAGCTATAGAATTAATTACAATGCAAATTTATAGCCGTATTATCCTACAATACTTATACATTTTGGTATCAGACTTACACATTTTGGTTAAAACAATTTATTGCAAGAAGAAATTTCTCAAGGTATTAATGGTTAAATAATTTAATTTCTATTTTACATAATATTAATTATAATACATTTTGAATTATGTAAATAGAATGACGAAGTGTTTTTTATTTAATTGTAGATATGTTTTATAGTATCTACAAATTTGTTACAGTCATTTTACGACACTGTAATTTTATTCATATCCACATGTAGATAACCTGTAACAATCTTTTTTATAAGTGTTTAATATTCGTTGAAGTTTCTGAAACATATAAACATTCCGTTTGTCTGAAATATGTAAAATTAAGAAAATATTTGTTACGACTATAAACTTGTTGAAATCCACAGCTTATTTGTCTAAACTTTTTGAATTATATTTTTAAATATTATGTTAAATATAATTCTTATATCTTCGTCTAAAAACTATTTAAAAGTAAAAGAATTTAGAAGTTAGGTTTTAGATATAAACAAATTATATGTTTTTTATACCTAACTTCTAAAATTCTAATTTTGTCAATGTAATTATTTATTAGCTACAAATATTTCTTTTAACTGTTTAATTACATTTCCGTTTCCAGTTACTGTAATTTCTCCAATTTTATCAGCTATTTTTTCTACATACTCCATTTCTTTTAACTTAAACAACATTTCGTTGTCTTCCATTAATTTAGCAGTATTTAATAAGCTTCTTGTTGAGGCTGTTTCTTCTCTTCTGGTAATAATATTAGCTTGGGCTTTCTTTTGTGCTACTAATACCTGATTCATGATTTCTTTCATTTCTCCTGGTAAAATAACATCTCTAATTCCGCAACCTTGAATTACTACACCTAATTTTTCAGCATTCGATTTGGTTTCTTCAAAAACAGCTGTAGAAACATCTTCTTTATTTGCTAATAATTCATCTAATGTGTAGTGCCCTACATATTTTCTTAATGCCAATTGCATGTTTACATACAATTGTTTTTCATAGTCTTTGTTAGCCAATAACGCTTTTTCAATAGCAATTACTTTGTATTGCGTATAAAAGTTAACTCTAACATTTGCTTTGTCTTTAGTTAACAATTCCTGACCTGCAATTTCTAATTGTAATTGCCTGGTGTCTACTTTCGCTATTTTAATAGTTGTTTCATTTTTCCAAAACCTATACGTCCCTCCTACCAATGTTTTTTGATAGGTATCATTCACTAACAACACAGCTTTTTCATAGACAGCAACTTCAAAAGTTCTAACATATTTGCTTACTTCATAATTACTAAATAAAGATGCATCAACTTTTTCAGTAATCTCAATCTTGCTTATATCTATTCTTTGAAAGGTTCTAGTAATAAATCCTTTCCAGAAAGCGTGTCTTCCTGCATTTAAAACTCTTTTAAAGTTGTTGTTTTCATACATAAAAACTAACTCGTTGTCTTGTACTTCAACAACTTCTAACATTGCTGCTAAAGTTGCGTCTTGCAACAATACCTCTAAAGCTACTGATGTATCAAAATCTTTTGTTAAATCATATACTGCCACTGTTTGATTAAATCCTAACCAATGTGTCCCCCCTTTAATTACCTTTATGTAATCTCCTTTTTTAAATACTAATCCTACTTTTCCTTGATTAATTGTTATTCTTTTCATAATCTTTTTGTTTTTAATTGTTTATACGTTGTTTTCTCACCATGGAGAAATTTGTTTGTTTTTGTAAAAAGTACTGAATGTTAATGCTTATAAGCCCACGGAAATAATAAGATTGCATAGCTTTTGTATTGTTGTTTACTACATGGGTTATACTAATTGATACTATAACTGACATACTAAAACTCAATACATTGTTTATGTAATGGTTATTATTTCAAAGTACGTTTATAAGTGTTTATTTAAAAACTCATTAAACATTCAACACTTTTGGTTCATCAGTTTTACAAGGTGATGAGCTTCCTGATGACTTTTCTCAAGTCGTGAAGTCGGACTCGAACCGACATGCCGTTAGGCTTACCATAATTACTAGAACCGAAATCTAGCGCGTCTACCATTCCGCCATATCCTTTCGGATAGTGGGATTCGAACCCACACGAATTTTCTCTATTGCTTTAACCGGACTTAGCTACATAACTTTCGTTATGGCAGGATTCGAACCTGCGTACATAGAGTGCGATTATTTTTTGGTGAATAATCAAAACCTTCAAGACTAGTTGCATATACAATTCTAATACAAATACTGTAAGAGTGTATACAATGGTGCTATACAGAAACACGCAAAAAGACTTGCTTGATATTTTTATTTATAATATGTAAATGAACTTTTATAACTACCTCATTATACCCTTTGTTATAATGAGGCTTTTCATAGCAATTTTTATCTCACAGCAAACATCTTTTTCATAATTACACTGCAAATATTACACTGTATTGCGCAATGTTTTTGCGTACTAAAAATTATTTTTGATTTTTCTTAATTTTTTTCTTCTTTTTCTTAGGAAGTTTATCCTCTACACGTTCTATATGTTCTCTTACAGTTCGCATATAGTCACTATTATACGTGTGTTTCTTAGCAAGTTTTAAAGTTTGTAATGATTTTTTATACGCTTCTTTCTGTTCATATAATTGGGCTTTACCAGTATATAAAATAGCTTTATCGGAACCTTTTACGGTTAATACGAAATCAATGAATCGTTCAGCTTCTTCATAGTCTTCATTCCATAATAACACATTAATATAATGTGGATATATGTTAAAAGCATACATATTTTCTGCTAAAGCCTCTTTGTAATACAGTTTTGCTTTTTCAAAATCACCTAAGTGCTCAGCGTAAATGCGTCCCATTAAGCACAACGCGACTACATTTTTTTCTTCATACGCCAAAGCATATGTTAATGCCTCCATGGTTTCTTCTAATTCATATGGAAAAGCATCTAATGCTTTAAATATGTAATTGTTTGCTAATGTTTTCATCTTATTCTAATTGTTTACGCAAATCGCTTTTTAATTGATTACGCGTTGTTTTAAATCTTTTTTTGTTGTTTTTAACTTTAAAGTCAGTTCCTACAAATACTTTTACTGGATTTCCTCTTTCTAAATCTAAATGGTTCTCCCATTCTTGTTTTATGGTGTTTTGTAATTGATGCACATTATGATTTGCTATCAAGGTTTTTAAGCGTTGTATAGCTATCTTTTTATTTTGATGCTGTGAACGACTTTCTGAAACCAATACTTGAATTCCTGTTGTGCTATGTTTAGCTCTAACAGCCGAACTTACTTTGTTTACATGTTGTCCACCAGGTCCAGAACTTCTAATTGCCTGAAACTCGATGTCTTTTTCTTTTATGGTTAACTCATTATTATATTCTAATTCAAAACAACCTATAAACCAATTTTTACGTTTATGGTATTTTCTAAAGGTTGATTTTCCTATCCATTGAATAGTGCCCAACCAATCTTTTAAAAACAAAGACAGGTTATTTCCTTTGAGTTGAACACTTACTGATTGTATGGTGCCATTCTCTATTCCATTTTCTTTATGAAGAATGTCATACGTTATCTTATGTTCTACCACAGCTTTTATAAATGCTTTTAACACTTTTGCTACTACCCAGCAGCATTCCGAAGGTCCACGACCCGCTGTAAATTGTATTATTTTTATGTTCATTTTAATTTTCTATTCCTGTCATTAAGAGTGGAGCAAAGCAATCTGTCTATCGGTAAACAGATCGCTTCAGTTGTTATCTCTTTCAGAATGACGATTCTTTTTATTTATCCATTCGTACAATTTTCGGTGTAAAAGTCCCTAATACTTCAACTAACTCTTGTTGATTAGCCATTACTTTTTTGATATTTTTATACGCCATAGGTGCTTCATCTACTCCACCACCAATAAGCGTAACTTCATTCATTTTTAACTGATGTTTCATATCACTTTTAGTAAATTTTTCTTTACACTTCCTTCTTGAATGTTTTCTTCCTGCTCCGTGTGATGCCGATTGTAAACTCTCTTGGTTTCCTAAACCTCTAACAATGTATCCTGGTGCGGTCATAGACCCCGGAATTATACCCAATGCTCCTTTATTAGCGGGTGTTGCTCCTTTTCTATGTACAATACGCTCAATTCCGTTTACTTGTTCTTTCCACGCAAAATTGTGATGATTCTCAATCATTGCTAAAGGTTTTACACCTAGTATTTTCGCTATTCGTTTGTGAATATTATCATGACATGCTTTGGCATAATCACCTGCTAAATTCATTGCTAACCAATATTCTTGTCCGTCGTGCGTATCTAAATCTAACCATGCTAAATGTTGTACATTTTTAGGCAACGGACATTGTTTACTGGCTAAGTAGGTATAGTGTTTTGCAATGTTTGCTCCCAATCCACGTGATCCGCTATGCGTTAACAATCCCACATACTCTCCTACAGGCACATTAAATTCATTGTGTTCATCTGTTATAGTTACCATTCCGAACTCCACAAAGTGATTTCCACCTCCAGAAGTTCCTAATTGATTATATGCTTTTACTTTTAACCGTTTTAGTAAGGGGATGTCTTGGAACTCATTCCGTTCAAAAATTTCATGGTCTTGTTTTTTATCATGTGTTTCATACATTCCAAACTTGGTATGTTCCTTCAAGATATTTTCTAATTGATGTTGCTTTCCTTTTAAATAAGAAGCTTTCATCGGAAAAATACTCAATGCCATTCTACAGCCAATATCTACTCCTACCCCATACGGAATTACTGCATTTTCAGTAGCAAGCACGCCACCTATGGGTAATCCGTACCCTGAATGTGCATCAGGCATTAAAGCTCCTTGTACCGCAATTGGTAATTTTAAAGCATCGTACAACTGAAACTTAGCTTGCTCATCAATTTCATTTTCTCCATAAATAGAAAACGGAGCTCTTGTATTTCGTAATTCATGCATTTTAATTTCAACAGGCTTGGTTAAACCTTCAGCAACTTTACCCCAAATAGCATTTCCTTGATATTTTTCTGGATAAAGCAATACATTTTTTGCTTCTTCTAAAATGCGTTCTTTCTTTTCTTTTTTTCTATATCGGTTAATTTGCCCTAAGGCAATATTTATACTATTGTTTTTTGGAAAGCCTAATTTGATTAGATCTTTTCCTTTTAGTTTATTTCCCATGTTGAGACATTATAATGTTGGGCACCAATTTTCTAATTAGTGCTTTGTATCAATATTTTTCTCTTTGCTTCGGAAATTGAAAACTATGCGGAAATGTGTAGCATAAAAAAATCCGAAACGTTATTGAGGCTTCGGATTTTTCATATATAAGTTGTTGTTATTTCTATGTATGAAGAAAATCACGAAGCGTGTGTACAAAAGAACCTGGTTCTTTTACTGTACTTATGTTTAATTGATATTTGAACATGCTTACTTCGTTTTTAAAAATTATTATTTTGTTGTTGAGTATGTTTATACTTGAACTGCGCTCTGTATAAAAATTACTGGTGCAAAGATGTGAGCCTTTTTTGAATTACACAAGTTTAAAATGATTTTATTTTACTAAAAATCAAACACTTATACTAAAATAAAGATATAAGTATCCTATCCGAATTTCTTCAGACTAGTAACCTGTTGGTTGTAAGCTATGTAGCATTTTACATGTAACTTTCAAAGACTTGAAGTTTTTTATAAAAAAAAAGCGTCCAAATTATATAATTTGGACGCTTTTAGTGATTTTATACTACAATAACCTTATTGATAACTCCATAAAAATCGCTTTTGAGCGTCCGATATGTGTATTAATTGCATTAGCATAGGTTAAAATTTCGTTTAATTAATTTATAAAATATGGAGAACCTTCATTCTCTTTTTTTCTTTATTAAAATGCCTATGGCATTGGTAATATCTCTACTACTATTCCATATACATTCTTAGTCCACCCGTTTATTCTTCCATGATTGTTTCCTATTTGCAAACCTCTTTTATTGTTTTTTCCTTTTACAAGGTGCGTAAAACAGTTTCCACGAACTTTGCAATACACAATATCGCCAACCTTACAATTTTCCCAGTTTATTGGTTTTAGTTTTACAGGTTGTTTAGATTTTAAAATAGGCAACATAGAGTTACCTGGCTCTTTTGAAATAATGGTTTCTCCATTATTTAATTTTTGAATTTTCCAATTCATTAGTATCATATTTTATAAATTATGTAAAACACTATTGCCTTACATATCTCATAAAATTACCAAGCCATTTCAATGAACTGCTGCAAATATGATATTTTTAGTTGATTTTACCTATTAGATTGATTTTAAATTAAGTATTACTAGTTTAACCTACTCCTAAAGCTTGTTTAAATAAATCGATACTCTTTCTTATTAAACTTTTGTTTTCATCTAGTTTTACTTCTTTTATAACATTATTTTGTTTTAATACCTTATCATCACTTTTTACTTCTATTTCGCAATTTAAAAATCCATACCAATCTTCATTTTCTTTGAATGAATTAAATTTTGAAATGACTTTTTCTGAAAATAATTTTGCTCTATCTATTACCTGCTCATTTGTTAATGAATAATAATAGAAACCATCCCCTAAAATATTGTCATTTAACATATAAAATTCAAATAATATATCATATTGATATTCAGTTTGTGAATTTAAACCTGATAATGAATTAATTGCACTTAAAACAACCTGTTTTTATTAGACCTTGATAGTGTCAAACATAAAGAATACACTTCTAAACTTAATAGTTCTTTCTCAGAGCTGTTATCTTTTATAAGGTTTAATAACCTTCTTCTATAATCATTAGATTTATAATTAATATTTATAAAGTCAAATAGTAAATCTTTACTATTGAATTCGTTATTTTCTACCAGTTTGTATAAAAAGCTTTCAAAAACTTCTATGTCAATTTTATCTACCAAAAGCTGATATGCCTTTTGTTTTAACTTTTGAGTTATTTTTCTTTCCATTATTTTTTAATTAATTGTTCTTGATTTTTTAAAAATCACCATAAAACACTTGTAAACAAGGAAGTTTTAATTCCTTTCTCCATAAATCAACAACTTGATTTCTATCATCTAAAACAAATTCAATAAAGTACTTATGCTCTATTTTTCTTTTAAATAGTTCTTCTTTAATAATAGCATCTTTTCTATTATCTCTTGATTTACGCATCCATAAATTATCATAAGCTATTTCATGTTTTTTTAACCAAGATGCTGTTTCTAATTGATATTTAGCTTCTCTACCTGATAAAAGAAGTATTTTATATCCTAATTGTTGGTAATTCTTTACTAAATTAACGATAGGCACATTAGGTAAATCTTGTTCACATCTACTACCATCAAAAGGACTTCTGTTATGTATTAAAGATAAAGTTCCGTCTAAATCACAAATAATAGCTTTTGGTAAAGCTTCATCTTGATTTCTATATTCATTTTTTAGTTTTTTCATTTTTCTGTATTTTAAATATTTTTTATGTTCATGGCAACTTCCCCACTTAAACGATCTCTTTTTCTTAATCACACTGCAAATATTTAGCTGTATTACGCAATCTTTTTGCGTACTAAAAAAGAATTTATCATTTTTACTAAAAAATTATAAAATGGCTTCTAACAAAAATGCACTAATTCGATATAAAACAATTGATCAATGCCTCCGAAACACCATGCGTACTTGGACTTTGAATGATTTAATTGATGCTTGTTCGGATGCTTTGTATGAATACGAAGGAAAAGATATTTATGTAAGTAAAAGAACGATTCAGTTAGATATTCAAATGATGCGTAGTGATAAATTAGGGTATAATGCTCCAATTGAAGTCTATCAACGAAAATATTACCGTTATGCTGAAGAGGGGTATTCCATTATGAATATTCCTGTGACTGAAAACGATGTAAAGGTGATGAATGATGCCATTCAAGTATTACGTCAGTTTAAAGACTTTTCTTTATTCAAAGAAATGGACGGAGTGCTACAACGTTTAGAAGATTCGGTATATTCTTCTCAAAAACACAATAGAGCTATTATTCATTTAGATAAAAACGAACAGCTAAAAGGCTTGTCATTTATAGATCCTTTATACAATGCCATACAGCAAAAAAAAGTATTAAAAGTAAATTATCAGTCGTTTAAAGCAGAAAAAGCCAGTACAATAACCTTGCACCCACAATTATTAAAGGAGTTTAATAATAGATGGTTTTTATTAGCACTCGTAAAGGGTAAAGAAACAACCTTAGCTTTGGATCGTATAAATTCTGTAATGGAAGTTGAAAACACAACATATATAGATAAAGCAATTAATGGTGATGTTTATTATAAAGATGTTGTTGGTGTCACAGTTTCAAATACGAGACCACAACGTATTGCTTTTTGGGTAGATAAAGCAAATACTCCTTATGTACTCACGAAACCTTTTCATAAATCTCAACGATTGATAAAATATACAGATGACGGGGCTATCTTTAATATTTTAGTTATTCCTAATTATGAATTAGAGCGTTTAATTTTGGGCTTTGGTGATAGTATAGAAGTGTTAAAACCTGAAAAACTTAGAAAAAAAATGATTCAGAAACTAGAAAACTCTCTAAACAGATACGCTATTAAAAAGCAGACACAACTGTAGCTTTATTCTTTAGTACAAAAAAGTGAACTTTTAATCCGAATATATTATTTAGTGTTTTTAATTATCAGAAGGACAACTATTTGGCAAATGGCAGCACCAATTGGTAATAGGATCTGTATTAAATTTAGATTTGGTAAATACATATATTGCCGCAGAGAAAAACTTAACAATTTTATTCCCTTTTCCTGAGGAATTATTACCAACTAAAAAAGTCTAAGTAATACTACGGTTAATTAATAAAAAACTTAAGTGTTAGACCCTATTAAATTAGAGATAAGAACTTATATTTGTGAAAAACAAAATTAATTGCTTATCTATTTTATTCAAATACTTGTTTTTTCTTCATTAATACTACTTTCTTTTATCATGCTTTCAAACCCATTGAGAGTAAATAAAAAAGCTAATATTTGGTTTGGGATAACTTTATTTTTATGGTCTAGTTTTTGGTTAGAAGAAATTGTTTTGCTAACAAAGGCAGAACCTTTTGGTCTTTTTCTAAACTTAGTAATTTCATTTATACAATTTTTCACCCCTATACTACTATATATCAGTGTTTTGTTTTTTTCTAATCCTAATTATAGTTTTACGTTTAAAGACAGCACGGTATTTATTATACCAATAGTTTATTTAATTGCAATTATTTATGATTACATCTCGATTATTAATTATCAGTTTTTATTAGTAACATTAATACTTGTTAATGCGATTATATTTACTACAAAATCGTTTTTAAGACTTCGTATTCATCAGCGAAAAATAACTTTGTTTTCATCTAATACTGATGAAATTAATTTGAAATGGTTAGAAAATATTATTCTTGTAATTATGGTTCTAGTTTTAATTATAAGTGTTTTTAACCTTGTTTATATTGGACTACCCTTAAACCTATACCTAAACATTATTACGTTAGGTGTTGTCTTGTTTATGACTTACAACTCCTTAAAACAAAAAGAAATTTTTCCGACTAACCAAAAACACCGTGAAGATATTATTGCTATTGAGAATGATGATGATGAAATTGATACTAATAAACGAAAAATTATTAAAGACAAAGAGCTTGTTATATTAAAAGCTAAATTAAATGCTTTGATGAAAACTAAACATTTGTATTTAGATAACAACATTAATTTGGCTTCTTTAGCGGAAGAAATGCAAATAACATCGCACCAATTATCATATGTTATTAATAATGGATTTAATCAAAATTTCTATCAGTTTATCAATAGTTATCGTATAGAAAAAGCTAAAAAATTATTAATGGATAAATCTTCTGAAAAACTATCTATATTAGGTATTGCATTTGAGTCTGGTTTTAGTTCTAAAACTGCTTTTAATACTACATTTAAAAAGCTTACAAATCAAACACCTTCGGAATTTAAAAAACAAAGTTCTAGTTTATAATACAGAACAATACGAGTATTTAAATCATTGATTGACAATAGTTTGAATTCTTGTTCTCATTTATAAACAAGGGCATTTTAAATCATCTCTTGTTCTAATTTTGTTTACATATTTAAAAAAAGACAAATGAAAGAATATACAGATAATACGTTTGCAGTTATTACAGGAGCAAGTCAAGGGTTAGGAAAAGCTTTTGCATTAGAATTGGCCAAAAGAAAACACAATCTCATTTTAATTAGTCTTCCTAAACAAAATTTAAATAAACTGGCTAACCTAATTGAAACATACTACAATGTTAAAGTAGCCTATTATGAAACTGATTTTTCTTCAGATGCTAACCTTAAATCATTAACTAGTTATTTAAAGGAAAAATACGCTATTAATATTCTAATTAATAATGCTGGTACTGGTGGAACAAAAAAAATAGAAGACGTTTCTCTTAATTATATTAATAATATAATTCAAGTCAATATAAAAGCAATAACAATACTTACACATCAATTACTTCCTAATTTAAAAGAGCAAAAAAAATCATATATTTTAAATGTATCAAGCATTGCTGCTTTTTCCCCTCTAGGTTATAAAACAGTTTATCCTGCTTCAAAAGCTTTTGTTCACTCATTTTCATTAGGTCTTTCAGAAGAGCTAAAAAACACTAATATTTCTGTTAGTGTTATAAACCCTGGAGCTATGAAAACAAATCCAGAAATTACTGCAAGAATAAAAAAACAAGGCTTTTTAGGTAAATTAACCTTGTTAGATCCAAAAAAGGTTGCTAAGTATTCAATAAAAAAAATGTTTAAACGAAAAGCTTTTATAGTTATAAACCCAATGAGTTGGTTTATTTCTATTCTTTTACCTAATTGGATAAAAATACCTATGATGACAAGTATAATAAAAAGAGAAGCTTAAAAATGAAACGAATTTTTATTACAGGAGTTAATGGTTTATTAGGTACTAATTTATGTCATGAACTTTTACAACAAGGTTATTTTGTTATTGGTCTTACCAGAAAAAAACAAAACTATAAAGGAAAAGAACATAAACACTTAAAATTAATTGAAGGTGATTTATTTATAGACTTTACTTCTTTATTAAATAATGTAGATGTAGTAATACATGCTGCTGCTACAACTAGTCAAAATTTATTGAGGTATTCTGATTATAAGAAAATAAACTGTAATACTACTATACAACTATACAATGCTGCTATAATATGTAATGTTAAACGTTTTATTTTTGTTAGTACTGCCAATACTTTAGGGTATGGCTCTTTTCAAAAACCGGGAGCTGAAAATAATAAAATGAGTAAACTTTTTAAACAATCATATTATGCGAAAAGTAAATTTGAAGCTGAGAAGTACTTGTTAAAAAATAACCATAAGATAAAAACAGCTATCGTAAATCCTACTTTTATGTTAGGAGCTTACGATACTAAACCTAGTTCGGGGAAAATAATATACATGGGATGGAAAAAGAAAGTAATATTTTATCCTCCAGGAGGAAAAAACTTTGTACATGTAAAAGATGTTGCTAATGGCATTATAAAAGTACTAACTACAAATTCTTTTGGAGAGAAGTATTTACTAGCAAACGAGAACCTTAGTTATAAAGATTTTTTTAATAAACTTAACAAAGTAACTAATCAATTACCTTTGATGGTTCAAATCCCTAAGTTTATACTTATTATGATAGGTTATTTTGGAGATGTTCTCCGAAGTATGGGTATAAAAACTTCTTTAAGTTTAACGAATATGCGTACTTTATGTATAAACAACTTTTTTTCTAATACTAAGTCAGTAAGAGATTTAAAGATTGAATATCTACCCATTAATAAGGCTATAGATGATGCTATTCTCTATTTTTCCAAAATCAAAAACAATTAACAAAAAAGGCTTTAGTTTATAAACTAAAGCCTTTTTCTTATATCCTATATTAAACAATTTTTAACAAATATAGTCCATAGTGGTAGGTCTGTAACAACATACCTTTACTCCATCTTGATAAATAAAAGAACCATCTCCTCCACATTCTTTAGGAAAAGGAAAAGGTACTGCATTTCCTCCTTTAATGTTCTTTAAGGTTGTTTTTGTTAACTCTTGTGATCCTTTTACGTTTAAAATTACTTTTTTCATTATAAAGTATTTTGGGGGTTATAAATATTATTTTGTTTTCCGAAAATAACCTTTAAAAAAGAGTTTACTATAAAAAAAACCATATTTTTAGTAAGGAAAAACCATATTTTTTTTGAATTACTTTTCCATAAGAACTTCTAACTTATATAAATACGGGAGCTAATAGTCCTTTAAATGTAGTATCTTCTGGAGCTTTAATTTCTACTGCCATAATGGTAATTAGAATAGCTAAAACACCATCGTTAAATGCTTCTTAATCTACCTGTTTTCATATGTTTTTTGTTTATTACACTATTAACTCCTCCCAAAACGTCTTTGTTCTGGTAAGAGGATTCGTTCAGTCTCGTTTTGTACAGAAGGAAACTTATTATTTTTCCAGTTTTCTTTAGCTTGCTCTATCAATTCTTTATTAGAAGCCACAAAATTCCACTCTATAAAGCGTTCTTCTGGAAATGGCTCTCCTCCAAAAATATAAACAGTAGAATTTGCTGTAATTTCAAAAGAACACAAGGTACTGTCTTTTGCTACTAATAATTTTTTGGACTCATAAGTATGTCCATCACTAATAATACTTCCTTCTAGAATATACAAAGCACTCTCACCAAACAAATGTTCTCCTATAGTAACCGTTTTCGTTATTTCAGATTTAATTTCTATAAAAAACAACGGACTATACACTGGAACAGGAGATTGCTTTCCAAACGCTTTTCCTGCGATGAGCTTAAACTGTACTCCATCGTCTTCCCAACTAGGAATCTCATTCGCAGAAACATGTGCAAAAGAAGGTTCACATTGCTCCTCTTCTATCGGTAAAGCTACCCATATTTGCAAACCATGAAGCCTTTTAGTTGAATTTCTTAATCGTTCAGGAGTTCTTTCAGTATGTACTACGCCTTTTCCTGCTGTCATCCAATTTACAGCTCCTGGAGTTATTTCTATTTCGGTTTCTATACTATCACGGTGTACTATAGCTCCTTCAAACAAAAAAGTAAGAGTTGATATACCTATGTGAGGATGCATATCAACATCTAAATTATCATTTTCGGTAAGTTTTACTGGTCCCATATGGTCGATAAAAATAAAAGGACCTACCATTCGTTTTTGCCGAAATGGCAACAAGCGACCTACTAGAAAATTACCAATATTTGCTGCTCGCTCTTCAATTATTAGTTTCGTGTTAGACATTTTATATACCTAAGGGTTTAATAAAAAGAGCAACTCTAAATCAAAGAGTTGCCTTTTAAAGTTATTGTTAATCTTCTAAATAACCAAACTTTCCAGTATTGAAGTCTTGAAATGCTTCTATTAACTCTTGTTTAGTATTCATTACAAACGGACCGTGTGCCGCAATAGGTTCGTTTAAAGGCTCTCCGCTTAATACTAAAATTATAGCATCTTCTAAAGCCTCTAAAGTAAAAGTATCTCCGTCATTTTTGAATAATGCAAAGTAATCCTCTAAAATATTGTTTGATTCATTCACTTTAACACTACCTTCAACTGATAAAATAGCAGTAGTGTAGTTTTTAGGGAAGGTTAACTGTGTTTTTACTCCTTTCTTCAACTTTACATTAAACATATTAACTGGCGAAAATGTAAATGCAGGTCCTTTATTTCCTTTATACTCTCCTGCAATTACCTCTATTTCTCCTCCTCCATCTGCTAAAGGTATTTTAGCCATTTCTGCATTAGCAATTGCTTGATATTTTGGCGAACTCATTTTATCCTTAGCCGGTAAATTTACCCATAATTGTACCATTTGAAACTCTCCTCCTGTTTTACTCCATTCGGTTTCATGAAACTCTTTGTGTAAAACTCCTGAAGCCGCTGTCATCCATTGTACGTCTCCTTCACCTATAATTCCACCTCCACCTGCACTATCACCATGCTCAACACGTCCTTTATAGGCAATCGTTACGGTTTCAAAACCTCTGTGCGGATGTACTCCCACTCCTTTTGGTTTATCTGTTGGAGGAAAATTATATTTTGAATTATAATCTAACATAATAAATGGATCCATACGTTGCATCGTTGAGCTTCCTGGGATAAAATTATGAACTCTAAATCCATCTCCAACAAAATGTGGAGTTCCAGGTTTTACTATCTTTTCTATACTTCTTGTTTTCATTTTAACTTCCTTTCTTTAATTAATTTAAACTAGCGGCTAATTCCATTTCAAATGAATTATCCAAATAATTACGTTGTATTTCTGGTTTATTTTTAGACCAATACCCTTGTTTAACGCTTTCTGAAAGCGCTGTTTCATCTTTGTATTCAACAATAATTGCTTCAGGAAATAATACTGTAATAATCTTTTGCAGTTTGGTTTTTTCTATCTCTTTAGTGTCTTTAGAAATAGCTAAAACCTTATATGTTTGTTGGTGTAGTTTTTCAATGGCTGTTTCGACATCAGGAACAGTTGAAACTTGCCAATTCAAAATTTTAGGCTTTGTTTTATTTTTTGTTACAACTAATGTTTTTAAATGTCTCATAATAAATCCTTTTTTACCCATTAAATGGGATTAATTATTCGATGATTAACATCGAAATTAATTGAGTTTACTTTTTTGAAATATTAAGTGAGTTAACCTCCACTTTTATTTCATTGTAAAATTACGGCAACAAAAAAAGGTATGCATTGACCTATGGTAAGAACGAATTACGATTATCTAACAACCGTAAATCAACAATCATAACTCGTACCTTAATTATTTGGTTTGAAGTTTTCTTC
Source organism: Tenacibaculum sp. XPcli2-G (assembly GCF_024124505.1). NCBI lineage: Bacteria > Pseudomonadati > Bacteroidota > Flavobacteriia > Flavobacteriales > Flavobacteriaceae > Tenacibaculum > Tenacibaculum sp. XPcli2-G. Next base: position 342,217 of record NZ_JAMXSH010000003.1, on the reverse strand, counting down.
AGCAAGTGATTTACGAACACGACTCAAGCTTTCTGGAGTTATTCCTAAGTAAGAAGCAATCATCCATTGCGGAACTCGTAACATAATATCTGGATACATCTTTACAAAATCTAAATAACGTCTTTTTGCTGAAGCTCCAAGTAGTTGACTAATACGTTTGTATAATTGACGAATATGTTTTTGTAACAAATGCTCATTTTTTCTTCTAAAATCAGTATTTATTTCTGATACTTTATTAATAAAGCCTTCATCTAACATTACAACGTGTGTATCTTCAACAGCATCAATATAATAAGTAGACGGTTCTTGAAAGTATACACTACCTCTATCGCTCACAATCCAATTCTCAGTAGCAAACTGTAAAATATTTTCTTTTCCCTCTTCATTTAGGGCATATAAACGTAACAAACCTTTTTCTACAAAAAAGAAATGTGAACACACATCTCCTTCTTTTAATAAAAAATCACTTTTAGAAACGTTTTTTAAAGAAATAAACGATTGTATTTGAAGGTAATCATCTTCTGATAATCCTCCTTTTTCAATAAGATACTTTTTAAAGTTAGGTAGCTCCATACATTGTTGTAATAAGCTACTAAAAATACAGTATTATATACAATATTCTACTTTTCTTCTGAAGTTTTAAGTACTTTACCTCTATATCTAATTGAGTTTTTCTGCGTACTATTTACATAGATAGTACTCGATAAGCTAGGATATACTCTAACTATAACATTATAGTTTTCAGTTGATGTATTTTTATCCTTTATTTTAAAACTAATTTTGTAACTATTCTCTTTATCTTCTGATACAACTAAATCTTCAGGAGTTCCTTCAAATTCAATTCCAATATCTGTACTTCCATAAGAACCTCCCATTTGTCGCTCTCCAAAATATGGTAAATAGGCTGCAACAGTATCTTTTTTCATTTTGAAAAAATTACTATTTCCTACTAAATTAATGTTTCCTGCGTTACTTCCTATAGGTAACAAACCTGCATTAGCTATTTGTGCCATTGCATTTGTAACCATTGGTTCAGCCCACTCTGATTCTATTTCAAAAGTTTTATTTTCTATAAGAGCGTTTAAGTTATCTATTTCTGACTGAGTTATGTTTTTAGAAGATGCACAACTAAGTAGTAAAAAAATCATACTAATAAAAAAAACAAATCTTTTCATACTTTACTGTTTTTAAACCTTCTACAAGATACTTAAATATCGTAAAACTTTCAAGAAAACAAGACTATTTAACGTTTGTTTTACTCTTTATTAGGTACAGAGAACAGATCCGGTTTTGCTCCTTTAATATCTCTATAAAAATCATAAAAATGATTCATATCAGCGTTCATATCATCTGTTAAGTAATAAGGAGGAGCTATAATAATTTGCTTATTTTCAAAATCGAAAGCAAACATTACCACAGGAATATTAGCACCTTTAGCAATATAATAAAATCCCGTTTTCCATGAGGTTACTTTAGCACGAGTTCCTTCTGGAGATAACGCTAGACGAAATTCATCATGCTGATTAAATACAGACACAATTGCATCTACTTTATTAGTGCTTTTGCTCCTATCAACAGGAGCCCCTCCTAATGCTCTAAAAATAAAACCAAAAGGGGGTTTAAATAACGAAGCCTTACCTATAAAGTTAATTTTTACGCCAATAGTGTTTCTAGCCAAAATAGCAATCGGAAAGTCTTTCCAACTGGTATGTGGAGCTCCAATAACAACGTATTTTTTTAAATTTCTTGGAAAATCTCCAACTACCTTCCAGCCTAAAACTTTGTGAAATATAAATTTAGATATCATTTACTAGGTATAAAGGTCAATGATACGGTTTTCCCTACAAAAATCAAATAATTTTAACCTATCTTGTCCTATATTTGTTCACTTAATAACCTTTTATTTATTCTAATGAATACCACTCTCTTACTTATTTTAACTGCTACTAGCACCTTACTAATTGGATTTGTTATTGGAAACTTACTCTCTAAATTGAAGTTTAAACAACAAACTTCTGACTTAGAAAAAGAGATTGTAACCCTACAAAATCATCAAGCTAATTTTGATATTCAGAAAAAAGAAAAGGAAGAGTCATTTTCTCAGCAAAAGGAAGACTTTTTAAATAGATTAAACGAAAAAACTAAAGAAAATAGTGAATTACGTCGTGAAAAAGAGTTTACTGCTCTTGAATTGGCTAGAAAAAATGAAGAGTTGAAAAATTTACAATTAAAACTTCAAGAGAATAAAGAAGAAGTAGAAAAGTTACAGGATAAGTTTACCAAAGAGTTTGAAAATTTAGCGAACAAAATTCTAGATGAGAAATCGAATAAATTTACTGAGCAGAACAAGAAAAATATTAAGGATATTTTAAATCCACTTCAAGAAAAAATCCAAACTTTTGAAAAGAAGGTTGAAGACACTCAAAAAGAAAGTATTTCAATGCATTCTGCTTTAAAAGAGCAATTGTTAGGGTTAAAAGAGTTAAATGCTCAAATGAGCAAGGAAACATTAAACTTAACTAAAGCTTTAAAAGGTGATAGCAAAACCCAAGGAAATTGGGGAGAATTAGTATTAGAACGTGTTTTAGAAAAATCTGGCTTAGAAAAAGACAGAGAATACTTTGTGCAACAATCTTTTACCAATGATGAGGGTAAACGTATCATGCCCGATGTCGTAATTCACTTACCTGATAACAAAAAAATGGTGGTTGATTCTAAAGTATCTTTAACTGCTTATGAACAGTATGTAAATAGTGAAGACGATATTGTAAAAGAGCGTTTTGCAAAAGAACATGTTAACTCATTAAAGCGACATGTTGAGCAGCTTTCAGAAAAAAAGTATGAGGATATTTATAAAATAGAGTCTCCTGATTTTGTACTACTGTTTGTACCAATAGAACCAGCTTTTGCTGTAGCTTTAAATGAAGACAATACTTTATATAATAAAGCTTTTGAAAGAAATATTGTTATTGTTACTCCAACTACTTTATTAGCTACCTTACGTACTATTGATACCATGTGGAATAATGAAAAGCAACAACGTAATGCTTTAGAGATTGCACGACAAGCAGGTGCTTTATACGATAAATTTCATGGGCTGTTAGCTGATTTGGTTAATATTGGAAAGAAAATAGACGGTACTAAAGCCGATTATGCTGCAGCTATGAATAAGTTGGTAGAGGGGCGTGGAAACTTAATTACAAGTGTAGAAAAATTAAAGAAAATGGGAGCGAAAGCTAAAAAAGCACTTCCTGAAAAAATTCTCGAACGAGCTCAAGATAATGACGAATAAAAATAGGTACTCTGGTAAGAGCACCTATTTTTTTACCTTTAATTTTTTACTGTTTTTATTGATTTTTCAAAATACCTATTTCCTGAGATGTAAGAGCTTTCTTTAATAAGATTAATTCGTCTATTGAGCCTATAAAGTTGTTAAGACCAGAAATAACACATGGTGAGTGTCCTACTTTAAACTTAGCAGTATTATCTATGCTCACAATTCCATCAGGAAGACTCCATGGAGTACTTACTTTTTCTTTTCCATTTATATAAATAGTCGTTTTTCTAGTAGAATTATCTTTCACGATAACTACATGAGTCCATTTAGTTGGGCTCACATTTTCTAAATCAGCTGTTGCAGAACCATTTAAATCTGTCATAACGTTGTCTGATCTCATTTCAACAGTTAATTCATTCGAACCTTTTTTATACGCTACTTGAATAAAGTCTCCTTTTCTACAGGCTTCTCTTTTAGATAAAATAGTAAAAGTAGCATCATGTAAGTTTGTAGGAACCTTGAACCAAAAACTCATAGAAAAGGATTCATTTTTAAAAGGAATAGCAGCAGGAAAACTAATTTCTGCTGAAGTTGTTGTGCTTTTATAAGCACTAGAGTTGTTTCCTTTTCTGTCTTGAATAGCATCAAAGTCTTTTACAATCCCATCATACGAGTTTTTGTTATCATTTGCTGAACCATTGAAAGGGTAATAAGCTATTAGATTGTTGTCTTTTAATAAATTTTCAAAAGGAGTAACTTCTTTTACAGGTAAATTTTCTTCATCTTTTGAACAAGCCCCAATAAGTAAGCTTACACACACTAAAACTGTGTAAATTTTTTTCATTTTTTTATTGTTTAAAATTAACTATATCGAATATAGTTTTACGACCTATAAAAAAACGAAATGGCTTTATGAGCAGTATAAAAAACTTTATAAAGAGTAAAAACAAAACCTGGGTTAGGTATATAAAAAAAGGTTGTCTTTCAAGACAACCTTCTTTTTATAAGGATATTGTTATATTACATAATAAACAAGCGTCTGTTATGCATTAAATCATATACCTTCTCTCCTACTGTTTCTAGTACTTCTTCGTTCTCAGCATTCATTAATGCTTCGTCTATTAAATCAACAATTACCTGCATATCTTCTTCTTTCAAACCACGTGTAGTAACTGCAGCAGTACCAACACGAATACCAGAAGTAACAAATGGTGATTCTGTATCAAAAGGAACCATATTTTTGTTTACAGTTATTTCTGCTTTTCCTAAAGCTTCTTCAGCAGCTTTACCTGTAATCTTTTTGTTACGTAAATCAATTAACATACAATGGTTGTCTGTACCTCCAGAAATAATTTCATATCCTTTCTCTACAAAAGCTTTGGCCATTGCTTGTGCGTTTTCTTTTACTTGAATTTGATATTCCAAGAACTCATCTGTTAAAGCTTCACCAAAAGCAACTGCTTTTGCTGCAATAACATGTTCTAATGGTCCACCTTGGTTTCCTGGGAATACCGCAGAGTTAATCAATGTAGACATTTTCTTTAATTTTCCTGATTTTAATTTTAATCCGAACGGATTTTCAAAATCTTTTCCAATCATAATCATTCCTCCACGAGGTCCACGTAATGTTTTATGAGTTGTTGTAGTAACTATATGACAGTGTGGTAGTGGATCAGATAAAATACCCTTTGCTATTAATCCTGCTGGATGTGAAATATCAGCCATTAAAATAGCTCCAACACTATCAGCAACTTCTCTAAACTTTTTAAAATCAATATCACGAGAATACGCTGAAGCTCCAGCAATGATTAACTTAGGTTTGTGCTCTTTTGCTTGTTGTTCTAAATGATCATAATCGATATATCCAGTTTCTTTTACCACTCCGTAGAACACAGGATTGTATAATTTTCCTGAAAAATTAACTGGTGAACCGTGTGTTAAATGACCTCCATGAGATAAGTCAAAACCTAAAATAGTATCTCCTGGTTGTAAACAAGCTGCAAAGACCGCAGTATTTGCCTGACTTCCAGAGTGTGGCTGTACATTTACATACTCAGCTCCAAATAATTCTTTAGCTCTATCAATCGCAATTTGCTCAACGATATCTACCACTTCACACCCTCCGTAATAACGTTTACCTGGGTATCCTTCAGCATATTTATTTGTTAAAACTGATCCTTGAGCTTCCATTACTTGGTCACTCACAAAATTTTCAGAAGCAATCAATTCTAAACCATTTAATTGTCGTTCTTTTTCCTCTTGAATTAAATCAAATATTTGATGATCTTTTTGCATGTTGTTTGTTTTGTTGCGTAAAGTAGCCAAATGTACTAAAATTTATGTATCCTTTTTTAAGGATTTTTAAAGAAGTTTACGCTAAAATACTTTCACATTTTTTTTACTCATCTTTTTGGGGTAAATTGAAAAAAATATGTAGGTTTGATGAAAATATAACAAAAACGATAAATGGAAATAACTGCTAATAACCCGAATAGAAAATCTTGGTTAACTGTAGCTGAAAACTCAGATTTTCCTATTCAAAATATACCTTTTGGGGTTTTTTTAACTAAAGATGATATCATAACAATTGGTACAAGAATTGGTGATTATGCGATTGATTTAGGTGCTTTACATCAATTAGGATATTTTGATGGAATTCCTTTAACAGATGATATCTTCTTACAAGACACCTTAAATGATTTTATTGCAGACGGACGTAAAACATGGCGTTTAGTTCGTAATAGGATTGCTGATATTTTTGATGTAAAAAACAGTAAGCTAAGAGATAATGCTGAGCACAAAGACAAAATAATCTTTAGAATGGATGAAGTAGAAATGCAACTTCCTGTCGCTGTAGGAGATTATACCGATTTTTATGCTAGTAAAGAACATGCAACGAATGTAGGGAGCTTATTTAGAGATCCTGAAAATGCCTTACTTCCAAACTGGTTACAAATTCCTATTGGCTATCACGGAAGAAGTTCTTCTATCGTGCCATCTGGTACTCCAATTCGTCGTCCTATAGGGCAACAGCGTCCTAATGAAGGAGAAACTACACCTAATTTTGGACCTTCTAAATTATTAGATTTTGAATTAGAAATGGCTTTTATTACTACAGTTGCTAACGACTTAGGAGATAGAATACCTATTGAAGAAGCAGAAGATTATATCTTCGGACTGGTATTGTTTAACGACTGGTCTGCTCGTGACATTCAAGCTTGGGAATATGTTCCATTAGGACCTTTCTTAGGAAAGAATTTTGCTTCAACAATTTCTCCTTGGATTGTAACCTTAGATGCACTAGAGCCTTTTAGAGTAGATAATCCTAAACAAGTATATGAACCTTTACCTTATTTAAAGAAAGAAGGAAAAGATAGTTACGATATTAATTTACAAATGGCTATTCAACCAGAAGGTAAAGAAGAAACTGTAGTGTGTAATTCTAACTTTAAATACATGTATTGGACTATGGTACAACAATTAACACATCATACAGTAAATGGGTGTCCTGTAAATGCAGGTGATATGATGGGTAGTGGTACTATTTCTGGTCCTACTCTAGATAGCTTTGGTTCAATGTTAGAATTAACTTGGAGAGGTAAGAACCCTGTTAAATTAAACGACGGTAGCGAACGTAAATTTATAAATGATAACGATACTGTTATTATGCGTGGTTATTGTAAAAATGAAAAAATTCGTATTGGTTTTGGTGAATGCTCAGGTAAAATTTTACCAGCTAAGTAAATACTTATCATTACTAATAATATAAGCATAAAAAAATCCAGTTCAAAAGAACTGGATTTTTTATTTTTATTCATCTTCAGGTGGTGGATGTCCATGAATTTGCTCATATACTTCATCAAAATTATTTCGTAAATAACTATTTAATTTTTTACGATAGTCATCTTGTAACCAATCAATGAAATTATGAGTACTCTTTGAGATACATTTTGAGTATCTAAAAATTCTGTCATCAATATCTCCTCCCAACATTTTTGCTAATATCAATGCATCAAAAACATCTTCACTATTTTCAACACAGATTTTTGCATGATGTTCTATTGATTTTTCCAGTACTCTTTTTGAAGACTCTCCTCCTTGAATAGTGTCTCTGTATACTTTTTTAACATCAAAATAAAGGTCTTCAGAATTAGCAAACTCTGCTTTAACATCTGCTGGTAACTCATATTTAAAGTCACTTTCTATTTCTTCATCAGATAATAAATTGTCTAGATAGAAATTAGGTGCCCTAAACATTTTTTGCCAATCTAAATCGGCACCCCAAGGTCCAAAACGATGGAAGTTGTTTCCTAAATCAATTACATTAAATTCTGATTTCCCAGGTAAAATACGAGAACCACGACCAATCATTTGGTAATATAATGTTAACGATTTCGTTGCTCTATTAAGAATAATTGATTGTACAGAAGGTTCATCAAACCCTGTTGTTAAGATACTTACCGAAGTAATTATAGCATTAGGTGTTTTATGAAACCATTTTAAGATAAAATCACGTTCCTTCTTAGTGTTAGTGTTATCTAAATGTGCAATTGGGTACCCAGCTCTTTTAAACGTATCATATACATGCAACGATGTATTAATACCATTGTTAAAAATTAAGGTTTTTGTTCCTTTAGCCCGTTCTTCATAAGCTTGTAAAAGCTTTGAAAGCATATCTGTATTTGTATATAAATCTTCAGATGATTTTACAGTATAATCACCATTAGCCCCTACTTCTAACGAAGTTAAACCTACATTATAAGAATAAATATTGGCTTTTGCCAAATATTCATTTTGAATTAAAGCCCCAATACTCTCCCCATCAATAAGCTCATCATAATTATCCTTCATAGGAAGCTTAATATTTGAACTTAAAGGAGTTGCAGTTACACCCAGTATAAAAGACTTATCAAAGAACTTAAATAGTTTAGTAAAAGAATTGTAATGTGCCTCATCAATAATTACTAAACCTACATCTGAAATATCTAACATATCGTCATTCAAACGATTGTTTAACGTTTCAACCATAGCTACAAAGCAATCAAACTCATTTTGATCGTCTAAACTTGCTTTACTATCTATAATTTTATTTACAACACCAAACTCTTTAAGCATTTTTGCTGTTTGTTTACACAGCTCTATTCGGTGTGTCATAATCAATACTTTCTTTTGATAATGTTTTAAGTATTGACGTGTAATTTCAGAGAAAATAACGGTCTTTCCTCCTCCTGTAGGTAGTTGATAAAGTAAATGGTAATTTTCGGGGGCATTCTCAAAACTTTTGAAAATTTTGTGCAATGCTTCTTTTTGATAATCGTATAGATTTTTTCCTTTCTTTGGTTGTGAAGTTGCTGTTTCGTTACTCAAATCTCTATTAATTTTGAAATACGCAAAAATACGAGGTATTTAAGGAAATCCCATTAAAAATGGCATCTTTTTTAGATTTTTTTCAAATCAATACGAGCAATATCGTAATGAGAAGCATGCGAAATTACTTCTCCATTTTTAACTACCAACAACTGAGGAGATTGATGTAAAACCTGAAATGTATACCCTATTTCATTAGAAACATCTCTATAGCTAAGTAAGTCAAGATAATACACTTTAAAATCTTTTAATTCCTCATCAAAACTGTTTACAAAACGTTTAATTACCATACTACTAATTCCACACCTTGTTGAGTGTTTAAAAATAGCAATTGGTTGTTTATTCGATAATTCTTTTATTTCCTTTATTTGCTCTACCGATGTTAATGGAGTCCAGTTAATAAATGACTCTTTTCCTTCTTCATTTTTGTCTTTTCTTCCAAAAATAGTGTTTAATACTCCCATTAAGTTCTTATTTTAATAACATTATTGTTCTTAATTATCATCCTACCAGTCAAAAAGTCATAAAAAATTTATTTTTAAAGACAAAATGTCTCTTGTTTTAAAAAAAAATCAATTGGTATTGAATTTGACTTTTATAGAGAAAAATAAAAACGATATGAATTTTAACAATTATACAATAAAATCACAAGAAACCATACAACAAGCGCAACAATTAGCGCAAAGTTATGGTAACAACCTTATAGAAAATGAACACATCTTCAAAGCTTTATTTTTAGTCGACGAAAATGTACTTCCTTTCATTTTAAAGAAACTCAATATAAATGTAACTGTTATACAACAAATATTAGATAAGCAATTAGAAAGTTTTTCTAAAGTTACTGGTGCTGACTTAATGCTTTCTCGTGAAGCTAATAAAACATTAAATGAAGCATCTATTATTGCTAAGAAAATGAACGATGAATATGTTTCTATTGAGCATTTAATTTTAGCTATTTTTAAATCTAAAAGTCAAATAGCACAAGTTTTAAAAGATCAAGGTGTTTCAGAAAAAAGTTTAAAAGCAGCAATTGAAGAATTACGCAAAGGAAATCGTGTGACCTCACAAAGTGCCGAAGAAACTTATAATTCTTTAAATAAATATGCTAAAAACTTAAATCAGTTAGCACAAGACGGAAAATTAGATCCTGTAATTGGTCGTGATGAAGAAATTAGACGTTTATTACAAATTTTATCACGTAGAACTAAAAACAACCCAATTCTAGTTGGGGAGCCTGGTACAGGTAAAACTGCAATAGCTGAAGGTTTAGCACACAGAATCATTCGTGGTGACGTTCCTGAAAACCTTAAAGAAAAACAAATTTTTTCTTTAGACATGGGAGCACTAATTGCTGGAGCTAAATATAAAGGTGAATTTGAAGAACGTTTAAAATCTGTAGTAAAAGAAGTAACAAAGTCTGAAGGAGACATCGTATTATTTATTGATGAAATTCACACTTTAGTAGGTGCTGGTGGTGGTCAAGGTGCAATGGATGCTGCTAATATTTTAAAACCTGCTTTAGCACGTGGAGAATTAAGAGCTATTGGAGCTACTACTCTAGATGAATATCAAAAATACTTTGAAAAAGACAAAGCTTTAGAACGTCGTTTTCAAAAAGTGATGGTAGATGAACCAGATACAGAAAGTGCTATTTCTATTTTACGTGGTATTAAAGATAAATATGAAACACACCATAAGGTTCGAATAAAAGACGAAGCCATTATTGGAGCCGTAGAATTATCCCAACGTTATATTACCAATCGTTTTTTACCAGATAAAGCGATTGACTTAATGGATGAAGCTGCTTCTAAATTACGTATGGAAATCAATTCTAAACCAGAAGAATTAGATGTACTAGATCGTAAAATAATGCAGTTAGAAATTGAAATTGAAGCCATTAAACGTGAAAACGATGAAACTAAGTTAAAATCTTTAAATGCCGATTTAGCTAATTTAAAGGAAGAGCGTAATGAAATCAATGCCAAGTGGCAATCTGAAAAAAGTGTTGTAGATACTATTCAGAACTTAAAAACTGATATAGAAAACTATAAACACGAAGCTGAAAAAGCTGAGCGCAATGGTGATTATGGTAAAGTAGCTGAATTACGTTATGGTAAAATTAAAGAAGCACAAGAAGAGCTAGATAAACAACAAGATATTTTAGCAAATCAACAAGGAAACTCTTTAATTAAAGAAGAAGTAACCTATGATGATATTGCTGAAGTTGTAGCTAAATGGACCGGAGTTCCTGTTACTAAAATGTTACAATCTGAGCGTGAGAAGTTGTTAAAACTAGAAGATGAACTACATAAACGTGTTGTTGGTCAAGAAGAAGCTATTGAAGCAGTTTCTGATGCTGTACGCCGTTCTAGGTCAGGATTACAGAACCCTGACAAACCTATTGGTTCTTTCTTGTTCCTGGGAACAACTGGAGTCGGTAAAACTGAGTTAGCCAAAGCTCTTGCTGAATATTTATTTGATGATGAAAATGCCATGACACGTATTGATATGAGTGAATATCAAGAACGACATTCAGTAAGCAGATTGGTTGGTGCACCTCCTGGGTATGTTGGATATGATGAAGGCGGACAACTAACTGAAGCTGTTAGAAGAAAACCGTATTCAGTTGTATTATTAGATGAGATTGAAAAAGCACATCCTGATACTTTTAATATTTTATTACAAGTACTAGATGAAGGTAGGTTAACGGATAATAAAGGACGTATTGCTGATTTTAAAAATACCATAATTATTATGACCTCCAATATGGGCAGCCACATTATTCAAGAGAAATTTGATAATATGAAGGGAGACATTGATACTACTATAGATTTAGCTAAAACAGAAGTTTTAGGTTTATTAAAACAATCTGTAAGACCTGAATTTTTGAATAGAATTGACGATATTATCATGTTCACTCCATTATCAGAGAATAATATTAAAGAAATTGTAAAACTACAATTGAATAATGTTAAAAAGATGATTGCGCAACAAAACATTATTTTTGACGCTACAGATGAGGCTATCAATTACTTAGCTACAAAGGGATACCAACCAGAGTTTGGCGCGCGTCCTGTAAAACGTGTTATTCAAAAAGAAGTTTTAAATCAGTTATCTAAAGAAATTTTATCTGGACAAGTAACTACTGATAGTATTATTTTACTAGATGCTTTTGATGATGAGCTGGTATTTAGAAATCAATCGGATTTAGTTAATAACTAATTTTAAATAAAAAAAGGGAGTTAAAAACTCCCTTTTTTTAATTTACTACAATATTATTTAGTACGATTTCAGAAACTTTTTTTAGTTTACCTTCTTCATAAAGTTTATCAATGATATAAAAGTCAATACCATCTTCTAAAGGTTTATAGTTGTTATAATCAACAAAACGAATTCCGTTTATTATTTTTTCCTCTTTTATATCTCTAAAGCGTACTCCTCCTCCATTTGTATGATATTTATACGCTAAATAATCTAGTTGAAAATTATCTTTAGCAAACCAATATATAAATACATCATCAAAATCATCTCCTCCTCCTTCTTCTGTAAATGTTATTCTAATTTTATAATACTCTTTTCCTTTAACTTTAACTGATTCTAATAGCTTTTTTTGAACAGCTTTATCATTCAATCCAAAAGGTAAAACTGAAAAATAGTGAACTGAGTTTACAGAGTTTCTATAACGATTTTCATCTTTTTCCGTTAGCTCAACTAAGCTATCATTTACAAAACGCTCAAAATTGTCATTTGACAACACATCTTTTATTCTTACCGAGTCATTTTTTATAGTTCTAACTAATTTAAAAGCACCGTTATTTCTGACTGCTTTATAATTATTTTTTCTGAAATCAAAGGAAATTGTAGCATCTCCAATTTCGTTCAACCTAGAGTATGCTATTGACTTATCAATTATTTCTTGGGCAGTAAATTTTGGTTTACAAGAAACTATTGATAAAAATAATAAAATGTATAAATATCTCATAAAATGTTGTTTATTTTAGTCATTATAATCATAAACAAATTTACAAGTATTCATTAATTTTACTTGTTAAGTTTAACATAAAAAAAAGAGCTACAATTAAGTAGCTCTATAAAAGGAATTAAAATTTATTGGTTTAAAACCTCATACCTACTCCAAAACCAATAAGTAACGGGTTTATATCTACTTCTGCTGGTACTGTCGCTACACCTGCATTTACAGAAACATCTGTACTTAGTCCTATATATTTTGCATCTACGTTTAAAAACCAAGTATCGTCTAAATCGTAATCAAAACCTAACTGAAGTGCATACCCAAAACTATTTTCATAATCTACATCAACCACAGCTCCTGGATTAGTATCGTAAAAAACAGTATAGTTAACACCTGCCCCAACATAAGGTTTAAAATCACTTATATTAAAATGGTATTGTAGCGTTAATGTTGGAGGTAATAACCAAACATCACCTAAATTAACATTTCCCAAGGCTGTGTTTACTGCTTTTACATCGTGATTAGTTGTTCCTAAAATTAATTCAGCTGCTATATTTTGAGTAAAATAGTAAGTAAAGTCTAATTCTGGAATAAAATTTTTACCTATTTCAACATCTCCTCCAATAGTACCAATTGTTGCAGATTCATTTGGTAAAACACTTACCCATCTAAAACGAGCTTGCCATTTTTTAAAATCATTTGTCTTAGCATTTTCTTGAGCATTTACATTACTAAAAAACAATGTTCCTAATACAATACTTAATATAATTTTTTTCATGATTATAAGTTTTAATTTTGAGCAAAATTACACTCCACACTTCCCTAAAAACATGACTTAAATCATAGCTTAATAATTTTATTTAACAACTTAAAATTATAGTTATATTTGTGTTTTATTTTATGCAAAAAAAAATTAACATACAGAATAAAAAGGCTCGTTTTGAATACGAGATACTTGATAAATACACAGCAGGAATTCAGCTCACAGGTACTGAAATAAAATCAATACGACAAAGCAAAGCTCGAATTACTGAGAGCTTTTGCGAGTTTAACGATAAAGGAGAGCTTTTTGTTGTAAATATGTACATCGAAGAGTATGCCTTTGGGCATCATTACAACCATAATCCCAAAAGTGAGCGCCGTTTACTACTTAATAAACGTGAATTAAAAAAACTTGAAAAGGAAGTTGAAGCTAAAGGTAATACAATTGTTCCTTTGCGTTTATTCATTAACGAAAGTGGTTGGGCTAAATTAGATATTGCTCTAGCTAAAGGAAAGAAAACCCATGATAAAAGACAAAATATTAAAGATCGTGATAATAAACGTGATTTAGCCAGAATAAAAAAGGCTTTTAACTAAATGAATGATACTTTCTTAAATATCATACAATGGAAAAAAATTATATATTTTATTTTTATTTTATTTCTATTTAAGTATTCTTTTTTATATGGTTATGGTTTTGAAACAACTCTCTCTTTTTTTGATCTTGGTTTACTATCTATTTCAAGTGCTTTCTTATTAGCTTCTGGTTACTTAACTAGCTTTTTTTTTAGAAACAAACAAAAAAAAACCAGACTCCCTTTAAATAAGATAAAAAAAGTATCTATTTTATTAATGATATTTGGAATTTTAGTAGGCTTAATTGTATCACTAAAGGTAAATAAAATATGGTATGGTCTTATTTTTATAATTTGTCCAATAGTTGTACACCTATATTCAAAAAACAATATCCAGAAAACCTTTTTTAGTAACATTGTTACTTCTTTTTTAAAACCTTTTGCCTTACTTATGCTTTGGTGGTTTGATTTCCCATTAAACTTATCTATAGAACAATGGGAATTATTTTATAACCTCCAGTTGATAACCATAGGTTACGTAATTATTTCTTTTCTTAGCAATATGGTCATAGAAATAATTATTGATATTATTAACGTAAACCATGACAATATAAATAAACAAAATACCCTACCTGTTTTACTTGGTAGAAAAAGGGCTAAAGATATTGCCTTGATGCTTTCGTTTATAGCTTGTTTATTTGTGTTTTCTGTTGCTGTTGCCTTTTTAAAAAATAAATTTATTTTTTCAACTATTATGCTGCTAGGAATACTCCCTGAACTATATTTTATATATAAACTAATGTTAGCTTCAGAAAGCAAAGACTATAATAATTTATTAAAAATAAGCTATATAAGTTTTTTTCTTGCTCTTTTAAGTGTTCCTACTATATCTTATTATATTAAATATGTTATCAACTAAATTATCACAGTATTCTATTATTCTTGCCTCAAGCTCTCCGAGAAGACAAGAACTTATTAAAAGCTTAAATATTCCTTTTACTGTTAAAATCAAAGATATAGAAGAAATTTATCCTGAGGAATTGCAGCAAACAGAAATAACTGACTTTTTGGCTGATTTAAAAGCTATTCCTTTTAAAAAAGATTTAAAAGAAAATGAGTTATTAATAACATCAGACACCATTGTATGGATAAATAATGAAGCCTTAGGAAAACCTAAAAATTACAATGAGGCGTTCCAAATGCTTAAAAAACTATCTAACACTACACATAAAGTTATTACCTCTATATGTATTACTAACAAATCATTTCAAAAAACTGTAAATGACACCACTATAGTCAGTTTTAAAGAACTTTTAGACGATGAAATTGATTACTATATAAAAACGTACCAACCGTTTGATAAAGCGGGAGCCTATGGTATTCAAGAATGGATTGGTAAAATAGGAATAACAAAAATTGAAGGAAGTTATTTTAATGTTATGGGGTTTCCTGTTCATAAACTTTACAAAGAATTATCAAAATTGTAGCTTTACATCTATATAAAAGATTATTTTTGATGCGTATTTACACAACACAAACTGATGAAAAAATATACTTATACTGAAAAAAAAGATACCCGTTCTGGGTTTGGTGATGGTTTAACAGAATTAGGACAGAGAAACCCTAATGTTGTAGCTTTATGTGCTGATTTAACAGGTTCATTAAAAATGAATGAATTTGCTGAAAATCACCCTGAGCGTTTTTATCAAGTAGGAATTGCCGAGGCTAATATGATTGGAATTGCTGCTGGATTAACTATTGGAGGAAAAATTCCTTTTACAGGTACATTCGCAAACTTTTCAACTGGTAGAGTTTATGATCAAATTCGTCAATCAGTTGCTTATTCTGATAAAAATGTAAAAATTTGTGCTTCTCACGCTGGGTTAACTTTAGGTGAAGACGGAGCGACACACCAAATTTTAGAAGACATTGGATTAATGAAAATGTTACCAGGTATGACTGTTATAAATACTTGTGATTACAGCCAAACTAAAGCTGCGACTTTAGCTATTGCAGAACATGAGGGACCTGTGTATTTACGTTTTGGGCGTCCAAAAGTACCAGTATTTATGACCGATCAACCTTTTGAAATAGGAAAAGCAATTCAACTTACTGAAGGTAATGATGTTACTATTGTTGCTACAGGTCACTTAGTGTGGGAAGCTTTACAAGCTGCTGAACAATTAGAAGTTAAAGGTATTTCTGCTGAAGTAATAAACATTCATACTATTAAGCCATTAGATGAAGAAGCTATCTTAAAATCTGTTGCTAAAACAGGCTGTATAGTTACTGCTGAAGAGCATAACAAATATGGAGGCTTAGGAGAAAGTGTAGCACGTTGTTTAGCTACCAACGCCCCTACTCCACAAGAGTTTGTTGCTGTAAACGATAGTTTTGGTGAATCTGCTACTCCAGATCAGTTAATGAAAAAATATGGTTTAAATGACGAAGCTATAGTAAAAGCAGTTGAAAAAGTTATTTCTAGAAAATAAAAAACATAAACAACTAAACAATAAATACATCACTTTTAAGGTTTAAAGTGATGTATTTTTTTATATAAAAGTAAATATTTAACTCAATTATAATAGTGTAAATTAAAAACAAATGAAAAAAGCAATTTTTATCTTATGTCTTCTAATTGGAGGCTCACAGTTAGCACAAAGCCAAATACAAGGAGGTATTAAAGGAGGTATTAACTACAATTCTGACTCTTTTTCTGATGTAAAAAATGATGTCTTTGATGGGGCCAAAAGTAAAACAGGTTTTCATGCTGGTGCTTGGTTACGTATAAAATTACCAGCTACTGGTTTATATATTAGACCTGAATTGGTATATACACAATTGAATAATAATGTTGTTTATTATCCAGAAGGAAAATCAAACAACTCAACAAATAACCAGAATGTCTCTTATGAAATTCAAAAAATAGATATTCCTGTTTTATTAGGTTTAAACTTTTTAAAAGTAGGACATGTTTTTGCTGGACCATCTTTTCAATATATTTTAGACTCTGATTTTAACTTTAAAGATCTTAAACAAGTAAATTCTGACGGTTTTTCAGTTGGTTTACAGTTAGGAGCTGGTGTTGAACTTGGTAAGTTGGGATTAGATGTACGTTGGGAAAGAGCTTTGTCTGATACTGAGTCTAAATTTGTAGATAATAATATTAGTGAAAATGTAAATTTTGATACTCGTATAAACCAAATTATTATAGGTTTATCATATAGGTTCTAACTTTTAAATTTTAAACATAAAAAAAACCGAAGTCTAAGACTTCGGTTTTTTTTATTTTACTTTTTTACCTTAAAAAATATCCCTGTTTAGATAATCTGGTATCGTAAGCTTATTTGGATCACTAAAATCGTTAGCTGGGTTTCCATCTCCATTTTTATCCTCGTCTTTTGATAAAACTCCATCTCCATCATCATCTGTATCTAAGTAATTAGGAATATTATCTCCATCAGTATCATCATTTCTAGGGTTTCCATCTCCATCTAAATCTTCTAATATAGAAGGTACTCCATCTCTATCATGATCTGTATCTTCTACAAAGTCGAATAAATCAATATAAAAGATTAACTGAGAATTGGCAGGTATTCCTCCATTTACCGAATTTCTATAAGCTAAGCCTGAAGGAACAATCAAAATTCCTTTTCCAAATTTATCATAAGAAATAGGCTCTCCTTGGCTAGATGTGTTAATGCCTGCTTTAAAGTTTGGAATTCCTAAAGTCCACCCTCTAATAGGCGTAGGAGCATCGAACTGACTTCCTGATAATGTCAAATTCCACCAAATTGGAGTAGTTCCTGTTTGACTTAACTCTAGTTGATCTACTTTAGTTGTATACCATACTTGATAGTTAGTTAGAACAGAGTCTAACTCTGTAGGGTTACCTTTCGGAGATTGTCCTTCTTCTATGACTAAATGATATAAATCATATTCAATATTGTTTTCTGTATGTGTCTTTTTTATTAACCTACTATCTTCTGACAATGGTGTTTTACCAGCAATTATAGGTTTTATAGAATCTATTGTATCATCAAAATAATAATTCTTTAAAAATTTTGCTATCGAATCTTTATCTTTCAAAGCTTGAGCTTCATGGTCAAAATTGTCAACTAAAGAGTTGCTATCACTTCCACAAGCATACAAAAGAGTACCTATAATGGCTGTATAAAATACATGTTTAAATTTTATCATTTAATTCTGAAATTTTAACGCGCAATTTACCATTTTTATACCTTTGTAAAAAATGAAACGATAAAAATTAACTTTTTATATGAGAATTGACAAATATTTGTGGTGTATTCGCTTGTTTAAAACCCGTAGTATTGCCACAGATGCTTGTAAAAAAGGGCATGTTAAAATAGAAGGCACTAACCTAAAGCCATCAAAAGAAATATTTGGTAACGAAGAAATAACTATTCGAAAAAATCAAATTAATTACAAAATAAAGGTGTTAGATATTCCACCCAATCGAGTTGGAGCTAAATTGGTTGATTTATATAGAAAAGACATAACCCCTAAAGAAGAGTTTGAAAAAACTGAGTTATTAAAATACGCTAAAGATTATTATCGTAAAAAAGGAACAGGGCGCCCTACCAAAAAAGATCGTCGTGATATTGATGATTATTATGAAGATTCTAATAAAAATGATGTTAATTTGTAAACCAAAACTAAGTTAAAGTTAACTAACTATGACAGCCGTAAATAATATCATTTTAAATAATACTCAAGTTGAACAAAAAATTCGTCGAATTGCTTTTCAAATTTACGAAAGCAATAGCGACGAAAAAGAAATTATTATAGCTGGTATTGCTGATAATGGATATTTTTTAGCAGAAAAAATTTCGACTATTTTAAGTGACATCTCTCCTTTATCAATAACTTTATGCAAAGTTTCTATCGATAAAAAAAATCCTATCAGTCCAATTACTACTTCTATTAAGAGTGAAGAATATCAAAATAAAGCATTAGTTTTAGTAGATGATGTTTTAAATTCAGGAACAACTTTAATATATGGTGTAAAGCATTTTTTAGAAGTTCCTTTAAAAAGATTTAAAACAGCTGTATTAGTTAATAGAAATCATAAAAAGTATCCTGTAAAAGCTGATTTTAAAGGAATTTCTTTATCAACTTCTATTAAAGAACATGTAGTTGTAGAGTTTAAGGTTAATGAAACAATTGCTTACTTAACTTAGTAATTTTTCTAACTCCTCTACTGTTTCATGTATGCTTTTATTATCAACTATTAATTTATATGTTGCTTTATTATAAAAGTAGCTTCTTTCAAACAAGTGCTTAGCAACAAACTCTGACAACTCGTCTTTGTTTAGGCGAGCTACCAGTGGGCGTTTACTTTTTTCGTTCGTTAGCCTATCTACAATGGTAGTGATATTTGTTTTTAAATATACAGATTTCACATCATTAACACTTAATAATACATCCATATTCCCTGCATAACAAGGAGTACCGCCTCCTAAAGATAAAATAAATTTGTTTTGTTTCTCTAAAAGTTCTTTTAGGTATACGTGTTCTTGTTTCCTAAAATAGATTTCTCCATTATTTTCAAAAATCTCAGAAACTGTTTTACCTTCCTTTTCCTCTATATATTCATCTAAATCTATAAACGGAATTTGCATTTTTTCGGCTAAAACTCGTCCAACAGTCGATTTTCCGCTCGCCATATACCCTAATAATACAATTTTCATAATCTAGTAATTAAGCAGTTACAAATATGAGTAAAAAATATTACAAAAAAGCTTTTTTGATTCAAAGAACAGTTGTATATTTGCAACCGCTTTCACAAAGAAGCAATGACCGGGTAGCTCAGTTGGTAGAGCATCTCCCTTTTAAGGAGAGGGTCCTGGGTTCGAGCCCCAGCCCGGTCACAAAAAGTTAAGCACATGCTTAACTTTTTTAGTTTATGCACGTATGGCGGAATTGGTAGACGCGCAGGCTTGAGGGGCTTGTTTCCAACGGAAGTGCAGGTTCGACTCCTGTTACGTGCACAATAAAAAAAGCACTATACATTTTGTATAGTGCTTTTTTTATTTTTTCTGTAGAATTTAAAACATCATAAAAACCGAATACAAATTAAAACAAGGAGACTAATCAGCCTCCTTGCACTTAAATCATAGATAAATTATTTAATTTAATATATATGTGTTATAGTCTAAATAACAAGTATCATCTTGAACTATGGTTCTTACACCGTTCCATGTTTGATTATGAAAACCATCTCCTACTGTATAATTATCTACATACGGATTGTGTCTTGTATAATCCTCCCATTTCTTTGAACTAAGATTATATTCATACTCATTATAAGCCTTTACTCCATCTCTATAAACATAACATCCAGAGTCACATTCACCTACTACAGAAACTATTCTAAAGCGCTCACCTGCTTTAGCTTTTACCATAAAGTCAATTACTTTTCCATCGGCTACACTTCTTTTTTGTCCAAATTTATAATAGTCTAAACCTACATGTTCTTCAATTCCGTATCCCCAGTAAATTTTCTTTCCTGCTAAATACCAAGATCCTAATTCTTGATCATATTTTTCTACATAAAACCTACCAAAAAGCTCAGCTCCACTAGTTCCATGATCACTTCCATATAATGCTACATTAGTTGGATCTACTCTTATTTTATCATAATACACTAAATCACATTCTTTGATAGTATACTCTAAATTTGAACTTACTTTGAAAGGTCTATTATCATATGTATAATTCACTTTATATGAGATAGGATATCCTGGATTATCAACTGACACCTCTGCTCCTTCTTTTAAAAAATCAACAACTCTATCTAAATTATTAGCCATAGCAGCTAAAGATGATGCTATTCCTGAAGTTGCATTTCCTCCTAACTGCTTTACTTTAACAGTCGATTCACTGAAAATAGATTTATATCTTGCTTCTATTTCTGCATTCACTTTTGTTCCTACTGCTTTATATGCAAAGTTCAATGCTGCTTCTACTTCCTTAGCACTACTACTAGATTCATAAATTAACGTATATAGTTTACCATAAGTTACTGACTCTATATACGAAGACGGATTTTGTTGATCTTCACTTACCTCTAAATAATCAGTAACATAAGGTTTTAACCTATCTGGAGAAACATTACTGTTAAACCAACCATTCTTTCCAATAATTCCTTCTTTAGGAGACACTGAAGCCGTGAAAAAACGTTGCTTTAAAGTAACTGCATATCTTGTTTTTTGGCTAGAAAAGTCAAGCCCAAAACTACCAGATACTTTTACGCTTGGTCCAGAGTACCCTGCATTTAAAGAAAGTTGAAATTGTTTTTCATCATGAATTCTTTGAATACTAATATCAAAGCTAGCAGGAAAATTAGCTTCACTTTTATAGTATGCATTTAAAATAGAATTCAAATTGTCTTGTACTTTTCCTGGTGTTGGCGCTTCAATTATTCTTGAAGTAGAAGCAGATGTTCCCGATAACACGTTAACTCTTACCTCTACTGGATTCCTGTCTTCTCCTGAAATAGGTATAGATACTGGAGCTCCTTCTTGTATAGATCTTGCTGCTACTAAATTACCTGGCCATAATAAAGAACTATTAGCATCTAAAATAAAGAAGTCTGAATCTGTTTGAGTAAACGATATTTCTTTATCAACACAGTTTTCTTCCATAGCCACTCTTTCGGCTTTGGATGACTTATTATCATGTAGTTCTTTAATATTTAAATTATGAATACCATCAGGAATATCTGACGTTATAAATTGAGCTATTTGCTCTGTGCTAGAGTTTATTTCTGAGTTATGTAATAAATCTTCTTTTTGACATGAAATAATTGAAAAAAGGGTTAATCCAAGTATTTTTAGATTTTTCATTTATTTATTTTTTAAATTTAACATTGTACTAATTAAGACCTCGAGGAGTTATTAAACATCTTTAAATATGTTTTCCCTACTTTTTTATCTATTTTTTTTAGTTTTAACTACCAAACAACATCATATACTTATATATTTAACAAACAAACCCCCTGTATTTAAGTAATAATTAATTTCACATATTATTAACGAGTGTAAAGCCTATTATTCTTATTTTCGCCTTATGCAAAAACAATTATTCTTCCTAATAGCAATAGTATTTAGTATATCATCTATTCAGGCACAAGACAAATTAAAAGGGCAAATAATAGATTCAGAATCTAAAAAACCTTTAAGTGCAGCTCATATTTTAAACCTTAATAGCGTAGTAGGTACCATTACTAATGAAAATGGACTCTTTGATCTTGTTGCTCAAGCAAATGATACTGTGTTGGTTTCTTATTTAGGCTATGCTTCTATTAAGCTAAAAGTTACTAATGATCTTTTAAAAGGAAATGAAGTTGTTATATCTTTAGAGGAAAAGCCTGAAGAGGTAAAAGAAGTTGTAATTAAGTCAACTGAACTAATTGGTGTTTTAGAGGTAGATATAAAACAAGTTCCAAAAGATCGTTTTACTAGAATACATATCAATGGATTGCCACAAACGTATGAAGTTGGAAGGCCTCAAAAAATTTCCTCTCCTATTGCTAAACTCTTAAATCCGGTTGATTTGGTATATAACCTATTCGGAAGCAAACCTAAACAGCTTAAAAAATTAAAGAAGCTTAAAAAAGAAGACGATTTGCGTAAAATGTTAGCTGGTAAATTTGATCGTGAAGTTATGATGGAATATCTTGAAATGGATAGGGCAGAGTTAAATAAGCTATTATCTGACTGTAACTATTCTGAATACTTTATAAAAAAAGCCAGTGATCTACAATTAATTGAAGCTGTTTTAAATTGTTACGAAAACTATAAAACAGTAAAAAAAGGTAAAATAGAAAGAAACAGAATACCTGATAAAAATTAATTTTTTTGTAAAAAAATAGGGTAAGTGATATTTTATATGTTATATTGTTTATAAATTAATATATAATTACTTTAAATAATGAAAAAAATCATATTACTATCCTTTATGTTTACAATTCTTTTAAGTTGTAGTAAAGATGATAAACTAGCTGAACCAGTAGATGAAGTTAAACTAAACAATAAAGTAAATAATTTTGTATGGAAAGCCATGAACTCATGGTACAATTGGCAAGAAGATATTCCTAATTTAGCAGATAGTAAAGATGATAATATAAATGAGTATTATACTTACTTAAACTCATACGGTACTCCAAACGATTTATTTAAAAGCTTACTGTATAAATATCAAAAAGTAGATAAGTTTTCTTGGTTTATTGAAGACTATATTGAACAAGAAAAGGCTTTTCAAGGCACCAGTACTAGTTTTGGCTTTAGACCTACGTCCATAAAAATTAATGATACCAATATTATCTTATTAGTAACTAAAGTATCTGATAATTCACCAGCTTCAGAAAAAGGATTAAAAAGAGGTGATATTATAATTGGTATAGATGGTCAAAAATTTACTACAACCAACTTCGATGCACTTATAAAAAATTACTATAATGAAACTGCCGAATTTATTTTAGGTGAAAATGATGGAGTTACTGAAAAATCAAAAATAACTTTAACTAAAAGAGAAGTTAATGATAATGCTATACAGCTAGCTAAAGTTTTTAATAATATAAATGGTAAAAAAGTAGGTTACTTAGTTTACAATGGGTTTAGGTCTTCTTACGATAAAGAACTTAATAATGCTTTTGCTAATTTTAAAGCAGAAGGAATACAAGAATTAATATTAGATTTTAGATACAATGGAGGTGGCTCTGTATTAACTTGTGGATACTTAGCCAGTATGATTTACGGTGAAGGAGCTGCTGAGCAAGATGTTTTTGCTAAAACTATTTATAACAAAAAACATACTGACAGAAGCTTTATATTACCTTTTTTAAATGGTATTTTTCAGTATGACTCTGATGGAAGTTATTTAGAAGGTCAAGATATTCCTTTAAATAGACTCACAGGGCTTTCTAAAATTTATGTTATAACTTCAAGTAATACAGCTTCTGCTAGTGAAATGATAATAAATGGCTTAAGACCTTATATTGATGTGGTTACTGTTGGTAAAACTACCTATGGTAAAAATGTTGGATCTATTACGTTATACGATTCTCCAACTACAGATTACACCGATAAAAGCAAAGCTAATACTACTCACAAAATGGCTATGCAGCCTATTACTTTCCAAATATTTAACAAGTTAAATCAAAGTGATTATGTTAACGGTTTTGCTGCAGATATAGATATTAATGAATTTGCCAGTTGGGATAATTTTTTACCATTTGGAAATGAAAACGAAATTTTATTAAAAACTGTTTTAGATAACATAAAAGGTATAGCTTCAAAAACTCAAAAACCTTCCAATATACAGGTGATAGATAATTTACAAAAAAATCGTTTTGAACAAGAAATGTATTATGAAAGTGATTTTTTAAAAAATATTAATCATCTTAATCTTTAAACGAAAAAAGCAGCAAAATTTTGCTGCTTTTTTTATGCTTTTATTTCATCCAAAAGAATTAAATTTACACCTTTCAAAAACATACACAAACACAACTAACAATGATTCATTTCTTTGGAAACGTAAACAGCAAGGTTTTTGCTGTTCAAACAACAGAAGAATTAACATCTGAAACAATTTCGAAGTTAACTTGGTTATTTGGCAACCAACCGAAAATAAACGCGGCGTCTCTTGACGCCTTTTTTGTTGGCCCTAGAGCAGCTATGATTACTCCTTGGAGTACTAACGCCGTTGAAATTACTCAAAATATGGGAATTTCTGGAATTATCAGAATTGAAGAATTTGATGCAGTAGCTAATGATTTTTCTGACTTCGACCCAATGATTTCTCAAAAATTTGATGGATTAAACCAAGAAACTTTTACCATTGATATTCAACCTGAACCAATTTTAGAAATTGATGATATTGCTGCTTACAATGAGCAAGAAGGGTTGGCTTTAAGTGGTGAAGAAATTTCTTATTTAGAAGAAGTAGCAACTAAAATTGGAAGAAGGTTAACAGATTCTGAAGTATTTGGATTTTCTCAAGTAAATTCAGAACACTGCCGTCATAAAATTTTCAACGGTACTTTTGTTATTGATGGTGAAGAAATGCCAACTTCTTTATTCAAGTTAATTAAAGAAACCTCTAAGCAAAACCCTAACGATATTGTATCTGCTTATAAAGACAATGTTGCTTTTGTTAAAGGTCCAAAAGTAGAGCAATTTGCTCCTAAAAGCGCAGATAAACCAGATTTTTACGAAACAAAAGAATTTGAATCTGTTATTTCATTAAAAGCTGAAACACACAACTTCCCTACTACTGTTGAGCCTTTCAATGGTGCTGCAACAGGTTCAGGAGGTGAAATTCGTGATAGATTAGCTGGAGGAAAAGGATCGTTGCCATTAGCAGGAACAGCTGTTTATATGACTTCTTACTCTCGTTTAGAAGAAAATCGTCCTTGGGAAAAAGGAATGGACGAACGTAAGTGGTTATACCAAACTCCTATGGATATTTTAATCAAAGCTTCTAACGGAGCTTCTGATTTCGGTAATAAATTTGGTCAGCCATTAATCTGTGGTTCTGTTCTTACTTTTGAACATGAAGAAGATGCTCGCAAACTTGGTTTCGATAAAGTAATTATGCAAGCAGGTGGTATCGGATATGGTAAAAAAGAACAAGCATTAAAAGATACTCCACAAGAAGGAGATAAAATAGTAATTTTAGGTGGTGAAAATTACCGTATTGGTATGGGAGGAGCTGCGGTTTCTTCTGCTGATACTGGAGAGTTTTCAACAGGAATTGAGTTAAACGCAATTCAGCGTTCAAATCCTGAAATGCAAAAACGTGCTGCCAATGCGGTTCGTGGTATGGTAGAAAGTGATGAAAATTTTATCGTTTCTATTCACGATCACGGAGCTGGTGGACACTTAAACTGTTTATCAGAATTAGTAGAAGATACTGGTGGAAAAATCGACTTAGATAAACTACCTGTTGGGGATCCTACCCTATCTGATAAAGAGATTATCGGTAACGAATCTCAAGAACGTATGGGATTAGTAATTGCTGAGAAGCATATCGACACCCTTAATAAGATTGCTGAACGTGAGCGTTCACCAATGTACACTGTTGGTGATGTTACTGGTGACCACCGTTTTACTTTTGAATCTAAAACCAATGGAAACAAACCAATGGATTTAGCTTTAGAAGATATGTTTGGTAGTTCTCCTAAAACGATTATGACTGATAATACAGTTGATCGTAATTATGCTGATGTTGACTATTCTAAAGAAAACTTCACTAACTACTTAGAACAAGTTTTACAATTAGAAGCTGTTGCTTGTAAAGATTGGTTGACGAATAAAGTTGACCGTTGTGTTGGAGGAAAAGTAGCGAAGCAACAATGTGTTGGTTCTTTACAAATCCCGCTAAACAATGTTGGGGTAATGGCATTAGATTATAAAGGTAAAGAAGGAGTTGCTACTACAATTGGGCACTCTCCTATTTCTGGGTTGATTGATCCAGAAGCAGGAAGCAAAAACTCAATTGCTGAAGCATTAACGAATATTGTATGGGCTCCTTTAAAAGACGGTTTGCAATCGGTTTCATTATCAGCAAACTGGATGTGGCCTTGTAAAAATGAAGGTGAAGATGCTCGCTTATACAAAGCTGTGAAGGCTATTTCGGATTTTTCAATCGATTTAGGAATCAATGTTCCAACAGGAAAAGATTCTTTATCAATGAAACAAAAATATCCTAATGAAGAAGTAATTTCTCCAGGAACTGTTGTTATTTCAGCTGCGGCTAACTGTAATGATATTACTAAAGTAGTAGAACCTGTTTTACAACCAAACAAAGGAGATATCTATTACATCAATTTATCGCAAGATGATTTTAAATTAGGAGGAAGTTCATTTGCACAGATAGTAAATAAGTTAGGAAACTCTGCTCCTACAATTACTAATAATGAGTTCTTTAAATCAGCATTTAATGTTTTACAAAATTTAATTAAAGAAGGAAAAATCGTTGCTGGTCACGATGTTGCATCTGGAGGATTGATTACTACTTTATTAGAATTGTGTTTTGCAGAT
Source organism: Tenacibaculum sp. XPcli2-G (assembly GCF_024124505.1). Taxonomy (NCBI): domain Bacteria; kingdom Pseudomonadati; phylum Bacteroidota; class Flavobacteriia; order Flavobacteriales; family Flavobacteriaceae; genus Tenacibaculum; species Tenacibaculum sp. XPcli2-G. The sequence continues at coordinate 315,196 of NZ_JAMXSH010000003.1, read as the reverse complement.
GTAAATGTAGGTGCAAACTTAGATTTATCTGCTTTAAATGAAGCTGATAGTATCAAGTTGTTATTTGCTGAAAATTCAGGAATTGTTTTGCAAGCAACCGACGCTTCTATAGAACAAACTTTAGCTGATAATAACATTGAATTTTTTAAAATTGGTTCGGTAACTGAGTCTGATCGTTTAAATATTAAAAATGGATCAGATGTATTTGCTTTATCAATTGCTGGATTAAGAGATACTTGGTACAAGACTTCTTATTTATTAGATCAAAAACAAACAGCTAATGATTTAGCTAAAGATCGTTTTGATAATTATAAGAACCAACCTTTACAATATACGTTCCCAACGCATTTTACTGGAAAACTTACTGATACTGTGGGTACTGTAACTAACAGACCTAAAGCTGCTATTATTCGTGAAAAGGGTTCAAACTCGGAACGTGAAATGGCAAATGCTATGTATTTAGCTGGTTTTGATGTGAAGGATGTTCACATGACTGATTTAATTTCTGGTCGTGAAACTTTAGAAGATATTCAATTTATTGGAGCTGTTGGAGGTTTTTCTAATTCAGATGTTTTGGGTTCTGCTAAAGGATGGGCTGGAGCATTTTTATATAATGAAAAAGCGAACACTGCTTTGAAAAACTTCTTTAACAGAGAAGATACACTTTCTGTTGGTATTTGTAACGGGTGTCAATTGTTTATGGAGTTAGAATTAATCAATCCAGAACATAACGAACATGGTAAGATGTTACACAACGATTCTAAAAAGCACGAAAGTTCATTTACATCTGTAAAAGTTCAGGAAAATAATTCAGTAATGTTATCTAGTTTGGCTGGAACAGAATTAGGAGTTTGGATTTCTCACGGAGAAGGAAAATTCAATTTACCTGAAACTGAAGATAATTATAATATTGTTGCTAAGTATGGATATGAAGGATATCCTAACAATCCAAACGGTTCAGATTATAACACAGCAATGCTATGTGATAAGACTGGTCGTCATTTAGTAACTATGCCACATATTGAACGTTCTACTTTCCAATGGAACTGGGCTAACTATCCACAAGACAGAAAAGATGAAGTTTCACCTTGGTTAGAAGCTTTTGTTAATGCAAGAAAATGGATAGAGAATAAAAAATAAGTAGAATACTACATTCTCAACTACAAAAAGCACTCTGTAAACAGGGTGCTTTCTTTTTTTACAAAAGTAAACATAAAAACACATGATTTACATTTGTTAACTATTGATTTATGGTAACATTTGTAATATTCTTCTTATTTAACTTCTATTCTAAGTACATAATAAATTTATATAAGCACTTTGAAAGGATATGATTAAACTCATAAGTAATTGAAAGTAATTATTGAAGTACTATAAAGGTTATAGCCTTATTTATATTTATTTAAACTATTACTTCTGAAGAGTCATTATTATTAACCTTAAAGTTGCTTATTTGATGTTTAAGTCTGTTAAATAAGGATAAATGTTTATTTAAGCACATTATATTTATTAAAAAAGAGAGGTTTTTACATTTATAAACTCAATAAAATAAACAATTAACTTAATCACAAATGTAAATAGAGATATTTAGCAAAAGAATAAATTCTCTCTATATAAAAACTTAAAGACTTGTTTATTAGTTAATTACGTATTGTTTATTAAAGTATCCAATCACATTGTTTTGAATTATTTCGAAGAAATTTTAAATTTTTATTGTTTACAGTTATGAAATATCATATATTTACAATCGTAAACAACCTCTAGCATTTACATTAGTAAACAAATGATTGAAAGATTAAAACAGATATTAGACTATTACAATTTATCAGCGTCAAGCTTTGCTGATAAAATTGATGTTCCAAGATCTAGCATTTCTCACCTATTATCAGGAAGAAATAAACCGAGCTTAGATTTTATTATAAAAGTTGAAACGGCTTTTGATGAAGTTAACCTAAATTGGTTAGTATACGGTAAAGGTAGTTTTCCTCCAAATGTAAAAAATCAAGAGAAAGAGATAAATATAGAGAAAAATGAAGCTCCTTCTCTGTTTACTGAAAATATAGTATTTGACCAAGAATCCGAAAAAAAATCAAATACGCAATTCTCAGAGAGTACTATGAAACCAAAAGAATCAGCCGCTTTTAGAGAAATCAAAAATATTTTAGTTCTATACGATGATGGAACCTTTGAAGATTACAAAAAAAAATGATCGCATAAATGATTCCCTTATAATCCCAAAAGAATTTAATGAGTTGTAAAATTCAAACACTCTTAGTACTTGTTTTCGCTACATGCTGTTTCAATTTTATAAATCATTAATAACTAAACTCTCTCTTAAAACTTATTTCTCCTTAAGTTGAGTTTGTTAATTTGTCCCCCAAATGCAATCCCTCTTAATTCAAAAAAGCCTGTATTAAAAATAATACAGGCTTTTTTGAATTTTATAAGTAAGTCAAATTTTATGTCAACATTCCTCCGTCAACTGATAATGTTTGACCAGTAATATATGAACTCATATCTGATGCTAAAAACACACAGGCATTTGCAATATCTTCTGGAGTTCCTCCTCTTTTTAAAGGAATTTCGTTTCTCCAACCTTCAACTACTTTTTCATCTAATTTTGCAGTCATTTCAGTTTCAATAAAACCTGGAGCAACAACATTACTACGAATATTACGAGAACCTAACTCTAAAGCTACTGATTTTGAAAATCCTAAAATTCCTGCTTTTGAAGCTGCATAATTTGCTTGACCTGCATTTCCTTTTAATCCAACTACAGAACTCATATTAATAATTGATCCTGCACGTTGCTTCATCATCGGACGAATCACTGCTTTGGTTAAATTGAAAACTGATTTTAAATTTACTTCGATTACTTTATCAAAATCCTCTTCAGAAATACGCATTAATAAATTATCTTTTGTAATACCTGCGTTGTTTACTAATATATCAATAGTTCCGAATTCTGCTAAAACATTTTTTGTCAACTCTTGAGCTGCATCAAACTCTGCCGCATTAGATTGATATCCTTTAGCGTTTACCCCTAATTCTTTCAATTCATTTTCTAAAGCAGTTGCTGCCTCAACAGAAGAGTTATAAGTAAATGCAACATTACACCCTTGGTTTGCAAACTCTAATGCAATTCCTCTACCAATTCCTCTAGTAGCTCCTGTAATAATTGCTGTTTTATTTTCTAAAAGTTTCATTTATTAGTTGTTTTAATAGGGTCAAATATAAAAAGAAAATCCTGCTAAAGATTATTTTTTAGCAGGATTTTATATTGATATAAACTTTAATAAATTAAGATTTTATCTTCTTTTCGTTTACATAATTAAATAAATAATCTACATCTAGTTCTTTTATTTTACCTAATTTTTGTAACGACTTAACATCTAAATCTTTTTTATTACCAATCACCATTACGTTGTAAGATTCTCCTTTTACATTTTTATCAAAAAATGCTTTTAAATCTTGCATTTCCATATTTTTAATGGTGTTGTACATTTCTTCTCTATTGTCATTATCAATACCTAACTTTTTTAATCTTTCGTAAGACCAAAAAATGTTTGATTTTGTAATTCTTTGAGCTGCTAACTTCTTAAGTGTAGCTTCTTTAGCTGCATTGAATTGCTTTTCTGCTTCTGGCATGTTATTCATTAAATCCATCATAGCATCTACCGCTTGCTCTAACTTATTTGCCTGAGTACCAACATACGCCATTACATAGTTAGGATCTTCTTTTTTACTAGCATTACTATACGATGCAAATGCTGAATATGCTAACGATTTAGATTCACGTATTTCTTGGAAAACGATTGATGATAATCCACTACCAAAATAGGTGTTGAATAATGTTGAAGCTGCTAAGTTTTCTGGTTTGAATGGTTCTCCTTTAGCTAAAAATAGCATTTCAGTTTGTACCATGTCATAATCAGTATAAAAAACATTTCCACCAGTTTCAGTTTCAGCATATTCTTTAGCAGCAGGATAATCTTTTAACTCTCCTAAAATTTTATGATGATTGTTTAATGCAGCCACAGCATCATCTACATCTTTACCATAATAGAAAATACGTTGCTTGTAATTTTTCATTCCTTTTACAATGTTTACAAGTTCTTCAGGGTCGATAGCTTTTAACTCATCAATTTGCATGATATTTCTTAAACGAGAATTTTCTCCATATTTTCCGTAGCTATATAAACCATTCCAAAGGATATTTTCTTTTTGAGTTTTACCATCTTGACGACCTTTGTAGATTTTCTCAACATACTTATCATACGCATCTTGATCAGCTTTAGCGTTTTCCCATAAATGCTCTAACAATTCTAAACCTTTTGGTAAATTTTCTTTCAATCCACGTAAGCCTACGTAAGTTTTATCATCTTGGGCGCTTACATAATAATCTACTCCTAACTTGTAAAACTCTTTTTTAATTTCTTCAGCAGAATATTTATCTGTTCCTATATACTCTAAGTATCCAGCAGCAAGACTTAATTTTTTATCATTATCTCTACCCATATCAAAAATGATGTTCAAGTCAAATAAGTCATTCTTTTCATTTAAAACATAAGAAACTTTAATATCATTTGCCATTTTAGTTTCTTTTATAGCTGTTTTATAATCGATGAACTTTGGTTGTAAAGGAGCTGATTCAATTTTATTGAACTCCTTTAAAAACTCTGAACTTTTATCTCTATTTAAGTTAACTGGAGTAATTCCTGGGTTTTGAACTTTTACAACATTTTTATCTTCCCCTTTACGTTTATAAGTTACAACATAATTATTCTGATAAAATTTGTTAGCAAAATCTACTAATTCTTGCTTAGAAACCTTTTTTAAATCATCTAAAAATTTCACCTTATCAGACCAATTTTCATGATGAATAAATGCATTAAAATAAGCGCTAGCTAAAGCTGTATTATTCTCATACTGACGAGTTTGACTTAATTTTAAATCATTTACAACAGCGTCAATCATCCAATCTTCAAACTCTCCTTTCTTTAATTTTTCAATTTGCTCTAATATTAAGTCTTTAACTTCATCTAAAGTTTGTCCTGATTTAGGGTTTCCTATAAAAGAATGGTAACCATAATCATTTAAAAATGTTGGAGAACAACTTGCTCTTTGTACTACTTGCTTTTGATTTAAATTTAAATCTAATAAACCTGCATTACCATTAGCCATAATCATATCACAAAGTGTAACAAACTTTTCTTCTTCAGTGTTTACTCCTTTTGATCTATAAGCAATAGATATTGATTCTGCAGTAGGGCCAAAAACTTCTTTAATAATTGGTTGAGTAATTGGCTCTTCTTTTGGTAATGTTGGGTGAACTAATTCTTTCTTCTCCATTTTACCAAAAGTTTCACTTACTTTTTTAATAGTAGCATCAAAATCTAAATCCCCTACTAATACCACAGCCATATTATTTGGCACATAATACTTATCGAAATAATTATGAATATCAATCATTGAAGGATTTTTCAAGTGTTGACCTGTACCAATTGTAGTTTGCTGACCGTAAGGATGATTAGGAAATAAACCGTCTAACATTGCTGCATAACGCTTTCTAAAATCGTTATCTTGACCTCTGTTAAACTCTTCAAATACAGCTTCTAATTCTGTATGGAATAATCGCAATACTAAAGTACTAAAACGTTCTGCTTCTAAGTCTAACCATTTATTTAATTCGTTTGCAGGTATCTTGTTTTTATAAACAGTCTCTTCAAACCAAGTATGTGCGTTAGTTCCTGTTGCTCCTAAAGATGCAGTCATTTTATCATATTCATTTGCCACAGAATAGTTTGATGCTTCTAAAGAAACCTTATCAATTTCTTGGTAAATTGCTTTCTTTTTTTCTACATCTTCTTCTGTTCTATGTTGTTCATATAAACTAGAAATCTTATCTAAATATTCTTTTTCCTTCTCCCAATCTACTGTACCAATTTTATGAGTTCCTTTAAACACCATATGCTCTAAATAGTGCGCTAAACCTGTAGATTCTTTTGGATCGTAATTTGAACCTGCTCTTACTGCAATGTAGGTTTGAATTTTAGGTTCATCAGTATTTTTACTTAAATATACTTTAAGACCATTGTCTAAAGTATATAAGCGTAAACCTGTGGGGTCGTTAGTAACAGTTTCGTAATTAAAACCGTTGACATCCTGTTTTTGCTCTGTCTTTACCTCTTTTTCTGAAGTAGTCGTTTGCTTACACCCAATAGCAGTAATAAGCAACATGCTAATAAATAGCAACTTAATTGTTTTCATTAATATTTAGTTTTGATTAAATTAAAAAGTCCGTTGAATTTACAAATTCAACGGACTTTAAAATAATTTGTGGTTAAATTTTAACAAAAAATGTTAAAAACTTATTATTTTTAAAGTTATGCTAAAACCTTAGCTACCATTTCTCCAATTTTAGCAGGAGACTCTACAACGTGTACTCCATTTTCTGCTAAAATTTTCATTTTTGCTTGCGCTGTATCATCAGCACCACCAACAATAGCACCTGCATGTCCCATTGTTCTACCAGCTGGAGCAGTTTGACCTGCAATAAAACCAACAACTGGTTTACGATTTCCATCAGCCTTAATCCATCGAGCAGCTTCCGCTTCTAAATTACCTCCAATTTCACCAATCATTACAATTGCTTCAGTTTCATCATCATTCATTAATAACTCAACGGCTTCTTTAGTAGTAGTTCCAATAATTGGATCTCCACCAATACCAATAGCTGTAGTAATTCCGTAACCCTGTTTTACAACTTGATCAGCAGCTTCATACGTTAAAGTTCCTGATTTAGAAACAATACCTACTTTACCTTTTTTGAAGATAAATCCTGGCATAATTCCTACTTTAGCTTCTTCTGGAGTAATTACTCCTGGACAGTTAGGTCCTACTAAAGTACAATCTAATTGATCAATGTAAGCTTTTACTTTTACCATGTCAGCAGTAGGAATTCCTTCGGTAATACAAATAATTACTTTAATTCCTGCTTCAGCAGCTTCCATAATAGCATCAGCAGCAAATGCTGGTGGTACAAAAATAATAGAGGTATCAGCTCCTGCTTTTTGTACAGCCTCATCAACTGTATTAAAAACTGGCTTTCCTAAATGCTCTTGACCTCCTTTACCTGGTGTTACACCTCCAACTACGTTTGTTCCGTAATCGATCATTTGGCCAGCGTGGAAAGTTCCTTCGCTACCTGTAAAACCTTGAACTATAATTTTTGAATCTTTATTTACTAAAACACTCATTGGTTTGCTTTTTATTATTTTTTTTAAGACAGACAAAAATAACTTTTTAATTGTGTTTTCACAATTAATTTTACGTTACTTTTTTTGTTTATTAGTTTCGTTTTTTAAATAAATTACTTCACGCATTTTTTGACGGTATTCTTTTTGTGGTGTACCAAAATAGATTCCCTTTTTTAAAGATTTCATCACACCTGTTTGCGCCATTAAAACGGTTCCTTTTTCTATAGTTAAGCCACTAACAATTCCCACTTGTCCCCAAATAGTTACTTCATCTTCAATAACAGTACATCCTGCAATACCTGTTTGAGCTGCTATTAAACACTTTTTACCTATTACTGTATCATGACCTATATGAACTTGATTATCTATTTTTGATCCAGCACCTATTAAAGTATCTCCGGTTACACCTCTATCAATTGTACAAGAAGCTCCTAAATCTACATTATCTTCAAGTACTACTCTACCTCCAGAAATTAGTTTATCAAAACCTTCTGGTCTGTTTTTATAATAGAATGCATCTGCTCCTAAAACTGTATTGGCATGGATTGTTACATTATCTCCTATTATACAGTTATTGTTAATTGACACATTTGCATGTATTAAACAATTTTTTCCAATTTTTACGTTTTCTCCTATGAAAACGTTTGGTTGTATAACAGTTTTTTCTCCTATAATAGCAGATTCAGCAATACTACTTTTTGAAGCTATAAAAGGGTTGAAATATTTTGTTATTTTATTAAAATCTCTAAAAGGATCTTCAGAGATTAATAATGTTTTACCTTCAGGGCAATCTACTTTTTTATTTATTAGTATTGTTGTAGCAGCTGAATTTAATGCTTTATCGTAGTATTTTGGATGATCTACGAAGACTATATCTCCTTTTTCTACTACATGAATTTCATTAATTCCTGTTATAGGAAAACTATTTTTTCCTATAAACTTTACATTTAGTAAAGTAGCAATCTGCTCTAAGGTTTGAGGCTGTTTAAATTTCATCTTTAAAAAGAAATTCCCGCCAAAGCGGGAATAATAATAGTATATTTATTCTTTGATACGCTCTGTGTAAGCTCCTTTTTCTGTATCTATTTTTATTTTGTCTCCTTCATTAATAAATAAAGGAACATTAATTCTTGCTCCAGTTTCAACGGTTGCTGGTTTAGTTGCATTTGTTGCAGTATTACCTTTTACACCTGGTTCAGTATGAGTTACCTCTAAAATAACATGAGAAGGCATTTCTACTGATAACGGCATTCCATCTTCAGTATTAATCAAAACAGTAACAACTTCTCCTTCTTTCATTAAATCTGGAGCATCTAATACTGATTTTTGAAGTGTAATTTGGTTATAATCTTCCGTATTCATGAAGTGATATAAATCTCCTTCAGGGTATAAATACTGAAACTTATGTGTTTCTACACGAACGTCATCAATTTTATGTCCTGCAGAAAAGGTATTATCAATTACTTTTCCGGAGGTAACGCTTTTAAGTTTCGTACGAACAAAAGCAGGTCCTTTTCCTGGCTTTACATGTAAAAACTCAATAATTTTGAATATGTCGTGATTATACTTTATACATAAACCTTTTTTAATATCTGATGTTGATGCCATTTATTTTGATCTTTATAGTATTGCTCTTTAAGTGCAATTTTAATAATTAATTTGCTTTAAAATATCCTTTCATGATTCCACGATGCGAATCTTTGATAAACTGAATAATCTCATCTCTTTCTGAAGTTGCTTCCATTTCAGCCTCTATAATATCTATAGCCTGAGTATTATTATAATTTTTTTGAAACAATATACGGTAAACGTCTTGAATTTCTCTTATTTTTTCAGTGCTAAATCCTCTTCTTCTTAATCCTACAGAATTGATCCCCACATATGATAAAGGTTCTCTTGCTGCTTTTACATAAGGAGGAACATCTTTACGTACCAAGGATCCACCTGTTACAAAGGCATGATTACCTACAGAAGCAAATTGATGTACTGCCACCATACCTGCTAACACTACATTATCACCAACAGTTACGTGTCCTGCTAATGTTGAATTATTTGAAAAGATACAATTATCTCCCACTTTACAATCGTGCGCAATATGACAGTAAGCCATTATTAAACAGTTATCACCAATAACTGTTCTCATTCTATCAAGTGTTCCTCTATTAATGGTTACACACTCTCTTATGGTTACATTATCTCCTATTTCTACAGTCGTATCCTCATCATTATACTTTAAATCTTGAGGGATTGCTGAAATTACAGCTCCTGGAAAAATTCGACAATTTTTACCGATGCGTGCACCTTCCATGATAGTTACATTAGAACCTATCCATGTTCCTGATCCAATTTCTACATTTGCATGAATCGTAGTAAAAGGTTCAATAACTACATTTCTAGCTATTTTTGCTTGAGGGTGTACGTACGCAAGTGGTTGATTCATATTATTTTACTTTTGAAATTTGTGCCATAAGCTCTGCTTCACACACCAATTTTCCATTAGCGTATGCATAAGCTTGCATATGAGCAATACCTCTTCTTATTGGAGTTATTAATTCACTTTTAAATATTAATGTATCTCCTGGTAATACTTTTTGCTTGAATTTAACATTATCCATTTTCATGAAGTATGTTAAATAGTTTTCTGGGTCAGGAACTGTATTTAATACTAAAACTCCTCCACATTGTGCCATAGCCTCCACTTGAAGAACTCCTGGCATAACTGGTGCTCCAGGGAAATGTCCAACAAAAAAATTTTCATTCATTGTTACATTTTTCATACCTACCACATGCTTGTCTGATAATTCAATAATTCTATCAATCAATAAAAATGGTGGTCTGTGAGGTAAAATATCCATTATTTTATGGATATCCATTAATGGTGGTTGGTTTAAATCATAGGAAGGAACATTGTTTCTTTTTTCCTTTTTTATGATTTTAGCTAATTTCTTAGCAAAAGCAGTGTTTACAGAATGCCCTGGCTTGTTTGCTATTACTTTTCCTTTAATTCTAACACCTGCTAAAGCTAAATCACCAATAACATCTAACAGCTTATGACGTGCAGCTTCATTAGCCCAATGTAATGTTAAGTTGTCTAAAACTCCGTTAGGCTTTACTGTTATGTTGTCTTTTTTAAAGGCTTTTTTTAACTTTTCCATTGTACTGTCAGACAACTCTTTGTCGACATAGACAATAGCGTTATTCAAATCTCCACCTTTGATTAAATCATTTTCTAACAACATTTCAATTTCGTGTAAGAAACTAAATGTTCTTGCTGCTGAAATTTCTTCTTTAAAGTCTGAAATCGTATTTAATGTTGCATTTTGAGTTCCTAATATTTTAGTCCCAAAATCTACCATAGTAGTTACTTGGTACTCATCTGATGGCATTAAAATAATTTCACTTCCAGTTACTTCATCTTTGTATGAAATAATTTCTTTTACTACATACTCCTCTATTTCAGCTTCTTGTTCAACAATTCCTGCTTTTTCTAGAGCTTCAATAAAGAACTTAGAAGATCCATCCATAATTGGAGGTTCAGAAGCATTAATCTCTATCAATAAATTATCAATATCTAATCCAACTGCTGCAGCTAAAACGTGTTCAGATGTTTGTATTTGAACGCCATTTTTTTCAAGGTTTGTTCCTCTTTGTGTATTTGTTACATAATCAGCTTTTGCTTCTATCACGGGTTCCCCTTCTAAATCTACTCGCTTAAAAGCAAATCCATGATTTTCTGGAGCTGGTTTAAAAACCATTGTAACTTCATTACCAGTGTGCAATCCAACACCTGATAATGTAACTTCGTTTTGTATTGTTTTTTGTTTCTTACTCATTTTTTATTTTTTGAGCATTCAACTCTTTTTCTATTTTATGTATTGTAGTTGCTAATTTTGGTAAGTTTTTAAAGTGTACATATGACTTACTGTAGTCTGAATATCCAAATGCTGGAGAACCTTGTACTACTTCTTCATCTTTTAAACTTTTTCCTATCCCTGATTGGGCTTGGATCTTCACATTATTTCCAATAGTGATATGACCAACAATACCTACTTGACCTCCAATCATACAGTTTTCTCCTATTTTAGTTGATCCTGCAATCCCTGTTTGAGAAGCTATCACGGTATTTTTACCAATCTCTACATTATGAGCTATCTGAATTTGGTTATCTAATTTTACTCCTTTTCTAATTATTGTAGATCCAAGAGTAGCTCTATCAATAGTTGAATTAGACCCCACGTCTACATTATCTTCTATAATAACGTTTCCTATTTGTGGAATTGCTTTATATTCTCCATTTTCATCTGGTGCAAATCCAAAACCATCTGCTCCAATAACTGTTCCTGAATGTATCTTACAATTATCACCTACAACGGTTTCAGAGTAAATTTTTACTCCTGCAAAAACAACTGTATTATCGCCAATAGTAACATTATCGCCTATATAAGAATTAGGATAAATTTTAACATTATTACCTAAAACCACATTTTCTCCAACATAAGCATAAGCTCCAATGTACTCGTTATCTCCAATAGTAGCTGATTCAGCAATAAAATGAGGATTTTCTCTTCCTTGCTTATTATTCTTTACCTCATTGTAAAACTCCAGAAGTTTTGAAAATGCTTTATACGCATCTTCTACTTTAATCAAAGTAGTTTCTATTTCCTTTTCAGGAATAAAACTTTTATTTACAATAGCTACCGATGCTTTGGTTGTATATATATATGAGTTATATTTTGGGTTTGATAAAAAGGTTAAAGAACCTTGCTTGCCTTCTTCTATCTTAGAAAGTGTGGATACTTCAGCTCCTGGATTTCCATCAATCTCTCCTTCTAAAATATCGGCTATTTGTTTTGCTGTAAATTTCATTATCTGCAAAAGTAATTATTTTTGTTCAAATACTTCTTGATTAGAGTTTGTTTCTAAGTATTCACCTACTTTATTTTCTTAGGATAGCAGAGGTAAAATTTTACTACAGGTTTTGTTAATGCTTTAAGATTTAGCTGATCAGAAGCTTTTGCTATGTCTTTTAACTTCCCTTTTTTTGTATAAATTTTAATTGGTTTCTTTGTATTGTATGCTTGATGTTTTATTTCATTTGAAAAAACAAAATATTCGAGCTCTTGTTCACTTAAGTCTACAAGTTTTCTGAGCTTTCTACGCCTCTTTTCAATATACTCCTCAGTAAATGGTTTTTCCTGAATTTCAATCTTTAACAAACTTCTGTCTATAATTTTTGTTGCTAATGTAGATAATATAAAGTCTTCATGATTCTTCCATTCTTTTATTGCTGATAAAACATCATAATCGTCTAACTCTGAAAATATTTCTAATGTTGTATTTGAGAAATTTTCTTTATTTATCGGATTATACAAGAAATACTTGAGTGCTCTACTAGAAGGTAACTCTACTCCTTTTGTTGCTAACTCCTTTGCTCTCTTTAATATGCTTACCAAAAGGTTTTCAGCCACTAAACCTGTTTTATGTAGATAAACTTGCCAATACATTAGGCGTCGCGCAATAACAAATTTTTCTACCGAATAAATTCCTTTTTGTTCAATAACCAATTCATTATCCACCACATTCATCATTGCTATTAAACGATCTGATGAAATATTTCCTTCTGCTACTCCAGTAAAAAAACTATCTCTTTTTAAATAATCCAATCTGTCAATATCTAATTGACTTGATATTAATTGGTATAAAAACTTACGTGGGTGTTTCCCTTCAAATACTTGAATAGCTAAACTTAACTTCCCATCAAACTCATCATTCAAGACTTTCATAAATTTTAATGAAATTTCTTCGTGAGTTATTCCATTCACAATGCTATGCTCTAAGGCATGTGAGTATGCTCCATGACCTATATCATGTAACAAAATAGCTATATACAAAGCATTTGCTTCTTCTTCTGAAATTTCAACGTTCTTCATTCGCAATACATGTACAGCTTTTTGCATTAAATGCATGCAGCCTATTGCGTGATGAAAACGTGTATGATTCGCTCCAGGATATACTAAGTTTGATAAGCCCATTTGTGTTACTCTACGTAGCCTTTGAAAATATGGGTGCTCAATAATATCAAATATTAGAGAACTTGGTATGGAGATAAATCCATAAATAGGATCGTTAATTATCTTTAATTTGTTGGTTTTTGATTTCTTCAAAATATATAAATCCTTGAATTTTAAACAAAAAAATCATAATTTATCTACAAAACCAAATTAACCAGCGTTTAATTAACGTATTTTTAGCTTTTAAAAACACAACAAAACAGCTTTTAGGCGTTATTTAGGTAGTAAATAAATTGAAAATTATGATGAGAAACATACATATTCTTTGGGTAGATGATGAAATAGATTTATTAAAACCACATATACTTTTTTTAGAAAAAAAAGATTACAAAGTTACAACCTGCACCAATGGTACAGACGCTATTGACTTGGTTAGTGAAAATAATTTTGATATTGTTTTTTTAGATGAAAACATGCCAGGTATTACTGGATTAGAAGCACTTTCAGAAATCAAACAGAAGAATACAAACCTTCCTATTGTTATGATTACTAAAAGTGAAGAAGAGTATCTTATGGAAGAAGCTATTGGTTCAAAAATTGCTGATTACTTAATCAAGCCAGTAAACCCAAATCAAATACTATTGAGTTTAAAAAAGAATTTAGATCACTCTCGCTTAGTTTCAGAAAAAACAACATCAAGTTACCAACAAGAATTTAGAAAAATTTCGATGGATTTAGCTATGGTTAATTCTTATGAGGAATGGGCTGAACTTTATAAAAAATTAGTTCATTGGGAACTTGAGCTAGAAAACATCAACGACACGGGGATGTTAGAGATTTTAGAATCTCAGAAATCTGAAGCCAACTCACAATTTTTTAAGTTCATTAAAAAGCATTACCAACATTGGTTAACAGGAGATGATAAACCCACATTTTCGCACACTTTATTTAAAGATTATATAGTCCCTAATTTATCCAAAAGCCAAGGAGTTTTATGGGTAGTGATTGATAACCTCCGTTATGACCAATACAGAGTTTTAGAACCTTTTATTAATAATTATTTCAAGAAAGAAGAAGAACATTCTTATTATAGTATATTACCTACAGCTACTCAATATGCACGTAATGCTATATTTTCTGGATTAATGCCTTCTGAAATGGAAAAAAGACATCCAGACTATTGGAAAAACGATATTGATGAAGGGGGTAAAAATTTATTTGAGGCTAATTTTTTAGATGAACAAATAAAACGTTTGGGTCTAAATATTACACATGAATATTACAAAATAGTTTCTTTAAAAAGTGGGAAGGACTTAGCTGACAGCTACAATGGAACACGACAAAATGATCTTACTACTGTAGTTTATAACTTTGTTGATATGCTTTCGCATGCCAAAACTGAAATGGAAGTTATTAAAGAACTTGCTGGTGATGATAAAGCGTATCGTTCTTTAACAGTGAGCTGGTTTAAAAACTCGCCTCTTTATGAGATTATTCAAAAAGCACAAAAATTAGGACAAAAGTTAATAATTACAACCGATCATGGTACTATAAATTGTAAACATCCTACCAAAGTTATTGGTGATAAAAACATCAGTTCTAACTTACGATATAAAACTGGTAGAAGTTTGAGCTATGAAGATAAAGATGTATATGCGGTTAAAAACCCAAAAGATATTTTCTTACCCTCAATAGCTATTAATAGCCCTTTTATATTTACAAAAGAAGATTTGTTTTTTGCTTATCCAAACAATTATAATCACTTTGTAAAGTATTATAAAAATACTTATCAACATGGAGGAGTTTCACTCGAAGAAATGATTATTCCTTGTGCTGTTTATAATCCAAAATAGTGAAAAAGTAAATTTTATTAACAAACATTACTTCATTATTTTTGCTACTTATGAACAGAAATTATTCACTTAGCGAGTTGACAGCTGTAGCTAAAGAAATCATTGCTACTTCCCAACATAAAATATTACTTTTTTATGGAGAAATGGGAGTTGGTAAAACGACATTAATTAAAGAAATATGTAAAGTTTTGGGTGTAGAAGACATTGCCCATTCTCCTACTTTTTCTTTGGTCAACGAGTATAAAACAAACTCAAACGAAACAGTATATCATTTTGATTTTTACCGTATTGAATACGAAGAAGAAGCTTATGATATGGGGGTTGAAGACTATTTATACAGCAATAACTGGTGTTTAGTTGAATGGCCTGAAAATGTTAAAAATTTACTACCTTTAGATACTGTTTCAATATCAATTAGCTTGCTAGAAAACGGGCAACGAAACATTCAATTAAAAACTAACTAAATTTAGATGGGTTCTATTTCACCTTTTACCAAAGAGCAGTTAATGCCACAAACCGAAATGCTTGAAATTAAAAAGCAGAAAGGAGATTTATTTATAGGGTTACCAAAAGAAACTCATTTTGAAGAAAAAAGAATTAGTTTATCTCCTGATGCTGTTGCTGCATTAGTAGCTCACGGACATAGAATTGTAATTGAAACTGGTGCTGGTGAAGGAGCTAATTATAGTGACCAAGAATATTCTGATGCTGGTGCAAAAATATCCTACGATATCAAAGAAGCTTTTGCTTGTAATATTGTACTAAAAGTAGAACCACCGTCTTTAGAAGAAATTCAGATGTTAAACCCTCAAACGGTTTTAATTTCTGCTCTACAATTAAAAACACAAAACAAAAAATACTTTGAAGCTCTTGCTAAAAAAAGAGTAACAGCAATTGCTTTTGACTATATTAAAGATGAACACGGTGTATTTCCTATAGTAAAATCACTAAGTGAAATTGCCGGAATTGCCTCTATGCACATTGCAGCTGAGCTTATGACTGCTTCTAATGGAGGAAATGGTTTATTACTAGGAAATATAGGAGGAGTTCCTCCAACTGATGTAGTTATTTTAGGTGCAGGAACTGTTGGAGAATTTGCAGCCAAAACAGCAATTGGACTGGGTGCAAGAGTTAAAGTTTTTGACAACTCAATAACAAAACTTCGCAATTTACAATCATGTGTACAAGCACCTATTTATACGTCAACAATTCAGCCTAAAACCCTACAAAAAGCTTTAATGCGCTGTGATGTAGCTATAGGAGCTATTAGAGGAAAAGACCGCTCTCCTGTGGTTGTTACTGAAGAAATGATTGAACAAATGAAAGATGGTGCTGTTATTGTTGATGTTAGCATTGATAGAGGTGGCTGTTTTGAAACTTCTCAAGTTACCACACATAGTAAACCTACTTTTTCTAACCATGGGGTAATACATTATTGTGTGCCTAATATTCCTTCTAGATATTCTAGAACAGCTTCTGTATCTATTAGTAATATTTTCACTCCTTACCTCCTAGAAATAGCTGAAGAAGGAGGTTTTGAAAATGCGGCTCGCTTTGATAAAAGTTTACGTAATGGCATGTATTTTTACCATGGAATCTTAACTAATAAAACTGTAGCTGACTGGTTTGACCTTCCTTATAGAGATATTAATTTATTGATTTTATAGTTCAATTTTACTTACTTTTGCACTTCAATTTTTAAATTATGCAGTGGTTAAAACGTGTTGGTTATTATTTAATAGGGATTGCCTTAGGTAGTTTAGTCGTTCTTTTTATTTGGAAAGGTAAAGATGTTTCTTTCGATTATGGAATGGATGCTCGTACTTTAAAGACTATTAGAATAAAAAAGCGTTTGTTTTCTGATAACGCTCAGCAAATATTAGCTACTTCAAAGATTGATACTACTACCATTTTTACTATTTTAAATAATGGAGATGTAGATTTTGGAAAAAGTAAACCTCGTTTAAAACCTTGTGCAGAGTACTTTATAACTGGAAAAGATAGCTTAAGTCACATTGACTTATATGTTATACGTTGTGATTCAACTGCTACAATTGATAAGATTACAATTAACTAACAATTTCTATACTTATCATACAGTCCTATACCTTTTAGTATCATCGGAATTATTTTTTCAAGCCGTTTTTCTTTGGTCGCTACTCTTTTTGCTTCAGAAATATAATTGATAAACTCTCTTTGCTTACTCAAAGTAAACTCGTTAAAAGTTTCCTTTAACCTATCGTTTTTATCCAATTCTAACTGTAATTCTTTAGGGATAATTATGGGTTTAGTATTCTTTTTCGCTTTTAATTCTCTTCCTTCTTCAGAGTTTTTAATAGCTTCTAATACATATTGTTTAATAAGTATGGTATCAATCTCACCCAATTCATTAAATCGCCATTGACGCATTGCTTGTGTTTTTCCTTCTTGAACATTTACTAATACTTTTTCTTTATCAACTAAAAAACTCCCCTGAAAAAACCATAATCCACAATAGTTTTTAAAAGCAGATAATCCTACTATATTTTTTCCTTTATGCACATAAACAGGTGCTCCCCATTTAATAGTTTCTTCAACAGGAAGATCAATAAAAACAGAACGCAAGAGATTTAACTCTTGCGTCCAATTATTTTTATCTAATATATATTGTGTTACTTTAGGGTTCATTACGCTATTTGTTCTTCTAAAGACACCATCCAATTTACACCATACTTATCTTTTAACATTCCAAACTTACCTCCCCAAAAAGCTTCTTCAAAAGGCATCATAACAAAAGCCCCGTCAGAAGAAAGTCCATTAAAAATAGCAACTGCTTCATCTTCGTCTTCAGTATTTATACTTACTGCAAAGTTATTTCCTTTTGTAAACGCTTCTTTTTCATTTAAAAAATCAGACCCCATAATAGAGAAACCTCCTGCTTCTACAGTACAATGCATTGTTAATTCCATTGCTTCTTCAGGAATGTTTTTACAAACTTCTTCTGGAGCATCTTTAAATTGCATCAACATTGTCATTTCACCACCTAAAACATCCGCATAAAAAGTCATTGCTTCTTTGCAGTTTCCGTTAAAATGTAAGTAAGTACTTGCTTGCATATTGTTAAGTTTTTTAGTTAGCTATTTCACTGGTAAATTTAATACGCATTAATCGTAATTCATCATCATCATAATCTCCATCAAACTCATCCAAGGCTTCTTGAATTTTATCTGTCTCAGCTTCCATAAAATAATCATGAATTTCTTCCTGCTGATCCTCATCAAGTAAGTCATCTACTGCATAATCAATATTAAGTTTAGTTCCCGAAAACACAATAGCTTCCATCTCCTTTATTAATTCAGACATTTCTAAACCTTTAGACTTAGCAATATCTTCTAAAGGCAATTTTCTATCTGTATTTTGAATGATGTATAACTTTAATCCAGAATTAACTCCAGTACTTTTAACTATTAAATCATCAGGACGCATAATATCGTTGTCTTCCACATATTTTGAAATAAGCGCAACGAAATCTTTACCATATTTTTTAGCTTTCCCCTCACCAACACCATGAACCTTTGCAAGTTCATCTAATGTTACAGGGTATTTTAATGCCATATCATCTAAAGATGGGTCTTGAAAAACCGCAAAAGGAGGAACTCCTAAACGTTTTCCTACTTTCTTTCTTAAATCTTTTAGCATTATTACCAATTTATCATCTACTCCTCCTGCTGATTTTTCATTGGTTATAATAGTCCCATCATCTGCTGTTTTATAAACGTGATTTTCTGTCATCATAAATGATGATGGATTTTTTATAAACTCTTTACCTTCTTTTGTTAATTTTAGAACTCCATACTGTTCTATTTCTTTCTTGATTAAATCTGCAACTAGAACTTGACGAATTAAAGCCATCCAGTAATGATTATCTTTAGCTTTACCAATACCAAAAAAAGATTGATCGTTTGTTTTATGAGATTTTAACAATGCATTTTCTTTACCAATAATTGTGTTTACAATTTCTTTTGGTTTATACATTTCACTAGTATCTCTAATAACAGATAATAAAGTTACTACTTCATCTTTAGCTTCGTGCTTCTTCTTAGGATTTCGCATATTATCATCCATATCAGCGCCTTCTCCATTTACTTCATCAAATTCTTCTCCAAAATAATGCAGTAAATACTTACGTCTGTTCATTGATGTTTCAGCGTACCCTACAACTTCTTGTAATAGAGCATGTCCAACTTCTTGTTCGGCAACAGGCTTGTTCGCCATAAACTTCTCAAGCTTTTCGATATCCTTGTACGAATAAAAAGTTAAACAATAACCTTCTCCTCCATCACGTCCTGCTCTACCAGTTTCTTGATAATAACTCTCTAAACTTTTAGGAATGTCGTGGTGTATTACAAAACGAACATCTGGTTTGTCAATTCCCATACCAAAAGCAATCGTAGCTACTACAACATCACAATCTTCCATTAAGAACATGTCTTGATGCTTTACACGTGTTTTTGCGTCTAAACCTGCATGGTAAGGAACAGCATTAATTCCGTTAACTTGTAAAATTTGCGCTATTTCTTCCACTTTTTTACGACTCAAACAGTAAATAATACCTGATTTTCCTAGTCGTTGTTTTATAAAGCGAATAATGTCTTTTTCTACATCTTTAGTCTTAGGTCTAACTTCGTAGAATAAATTTGATCTGTTGAAAGATGCTTTAAACACATTTGCATCTGACATTCCAAGAGTTTTAAGAATGTCTTCTTGTACTTTCTCTGTTGCAGTTGCAGTTAAACCAATAATTGGTACATTATCAATCTGTTTAATAATATTTCTCAGATTTCTATACTCAGGTCTAAAGTCATGTCCCCATTCAGATATACAGTGCGCTTCATCAATAGCTACAAATGATATTTTTTGTCTTCTTAAAAACTCAGCGTACTCTTCTTTAATTAAAGATTCAGGAGCTACGTACAATAACTTGGTAATTCCCGATTCAATATCTGATTTTACTTGTGCAATCTCCGATTTGTTCAACGAAGAATTTAACACATGGGCTATTCCATGATTTTCAGAAATACCCCTAATGGCATCTACTTGGTTTTTCATTAAAGCAATTAATGGCGATACCACAATTGCTGTACCTTCCTTCATTAAGGCAGGTAATTGATAACATAGCGACTTACCACCCCCAGTTGGCATAATAACAAATGTGTTTTTATTCTCTAACACACTGTTAACTACATCTTCTTGTAGCCCTTTAAACTGGTTAAATCCGAAGATTTTTTTTAATGATCCATATAAATCCGTCTGCTCTTTATTCATCTTCTAATATCAAAAATTAAAAACGAGAACTAATTTACAAAAATTCCCAACAATACATAACGTAAACTTTCTTTTTATTAAAAAAGATTTTCTTCTCAAATTATTCCTATTTTTACACTTTAAAATATATTTAAAACTTTTTTAACTTGAAAGACGCAAACGCTATTCTCTCAACCGCAAAAGAAACTATCCTTTTAGAAAGTAATGCTATTGCTAATTTAGCAAATTTATTAAATAGCTCGTTTACGGACGCTGTTAATTTTATATTTAATTCAAAAGGTCGTGTTATTGTAACTGGTATTGGAAAAAGTGCCAATATTGCAACTAAAATGGTCGCTACTTTTAACTCAACAGGTACACCTGCTGTTTTTATGCACGCTGCTGATGCTATACATGGTGATTTAGGTAACGTACAGGATAACGATGTAGTTATTTGTATTTCTAAAAGTGGAAATACTCCTGAGATAAAAGTCTTAGTACCTTTAATTAAAAACTATAACAACAAAATTATCGCTATAACAGGGAATCCTGACTCTTTCTTAGGAAAAAATGCTGACTTCCTTTTAAATTCTTTTGTTGAAAAAGAAGCTTGTCCTAATAACTTAGCTCCAACAACTAGCACAACAGCTCAGTTAGTTTTAGGAGATGCTTTAGCTGTATGCTTATTAGAATTAAGAGGTTTTTCAAGTAGTGATTTTGCAAAATATCATCCTGGAGGTGCTTTAGGCAAGCGGTTATACTTAAGAGTTTCTGACCTTATTAAAAATAACGAATTACCTAAGGTAAAAAGTATCGACAAAGTTACCCAAGTAATTGTAGAAATTTCTGAAAAACGTCTAGGTGTGACTGCTGTTGTTGATACTAATAATAAAATTACAGGAATTATTACTGATGGAGATATTCGTAGAATGTTAAGTAAAACGACAAAGATAGATGAACTTACCGCTGCTGATATTATGAGTACATCACCAAAAACAATTGATGCAGATGCTATGGCTGTTGAAGCTCTAGACACGTTAGAAAACAATAATATCACTCAAATTTTAGTTACTGACATTAATAACAATTATGTAGGTGTAGTTCACTTACACGATTTAATTAAAGAAGGAATATTTTAAGATGGCAGAAAAAGAAATGTCTTTTTTAGACCATCTTGAAGAGCTAAGATGGCATTTAGTAAGAAGTTTTGTAGCTATTTTTATTGTTGCAATTGTAATTTTTGCAAACATTAATTTTGTTTTTAACGAGATACTTTTAGCTCATCTAAAACCCGATTTTGCAACCTATCAATTCTTTTGTAAAGTATTTTCTTCTATTGGAATTGACAGTAGCTTTTGTACAATAAAATTCAAACAAACACTACAAGCTTTAAATCCTACTCAACAATTAATGACAGGGATTTGGTCTTCTCTAATTTTAGGTTTTGTAGTTGCTTTTCCTTATATTTTATGGGAATTTTGGCGATTTATAGCTCCTGGTTTACACGAAAGTGAAAAGAAAAAATCAAAAGGATTTATTTTTACTTCTTCTTTTCTATTCTTTCTAGGTATTTTGTTTAGCTATTATGTTATTTTACCTATGTCTGTATACTTCTTTTATAATTTTGAAATATCAGACGCTATACAAAATAATTTTAAATTAGAAGCCTATATTGGTCTTATTACTAACACATTATTAGGCGTAGCTATATTTTTTGAACTTCCTGTAGTTATTTTCTTTCTTTCTAAGATAGGATTGATTACACCAGATTTTTTAAGAAAATATCGTAAGCACGCCTTAGTAGTAGTGTTGGTATTATCTGCAATTATTACACCTCCAGATGTGGCTAGCCAAATAATAGTATCAGTTCCTATTATGATCTTATATGAGATGAGTATATATGTATCAAAATTTGTCATAAAAAAACAACAAAAAAATGTCACAAAAAATCCAAGAGTTTAACGACTATCGTGCTAAAATGAACGAAAAGATTTTAGCTTCAGACAATAAAGTAATCAAACGTATTTTTAATTTAGATACTAACGCATACACAGAAGGACATCTTCCCGTAAAAACAAAAGAACTTTTAGGCTTAGTAGCTTCTGCTGTATTACGTTGTGATGACTGTATTGCTTACCATTTAGAAACAGCATATAAAAATGGTGTAACAAAAGAGGAAATGATGGAAACCATGAGCATTGCTACATTAGTAGGCGGTACTATTGTTATTCCTCATTTAAGAAGAGCTGTAGAGTTTTGGGAAGCTTTAGAAAACGAAGCTTAATTTATGTATAAATTGATTTAAGAAGTTTTTAAGAAACAGTTTTGTTACTTTTATTCTTTAATCAATTCTATTTTCAACAAAAATAAATGAAGTTAAGAGCAGACAACATACAAAAGGTATACGGTAGTAGAAAAGTAGTTAAAGGAATTTCTTTAGAGGTTGAGCAAGGTGAAATTATTGGATTATTAGGTCCTAACGGAGCTGGTAAAACAACCTCTTTTTATATGATAGTAGGAATGATTAAACCTAATGATGGTCATATTTTTTTAGATGATGAAGAAATTACTACCGATGCTATGTACAAACGTTCTCAAAAAGGAATTGGTTATTTAGCACAAGAAGCTTCTGTTTTTAGAAAACTTTCAGTAGAAGATAATATTATGTCAGTTCTTGAATTTACTGATAGAACTAAAGCTGAAAGAAAACAACGCTTAGAAGAACTAATTGATGAATTTAGTTTAGGACATGTACGTAAAAACCGTGGTGATTTGTTATCTGGTGGCGAGCGTCGTAGAACAGAAATAGCACGTTGTTTAGCTTCTGACCCTAAATTCATTTTATTAGATGAGCCTTTTGCTGGTGTAGATCCTATTGCGGTGGAAGATATTCAAGGAATTGTAGCACAGCTGAAAAATAAAAATATTGGTATTTTAATTACCGATCATGATGTACAAGCAACATTGGCAATCACAGATAGAACTTACTTAATGTATAATGGAGGTATTTTAAAAGAAGGAACTCCTGAAGAACTGGCTGAAGACGAAACTGTTCGTAGAGTATATCTTGGAAAGGATTTTGAGCTTAAAAAGAAGAAGTTTGATAATCAAGCTGTAACACAAAATCATTTTATAATTAAAAACGCAAAAGAAGAAGATATCTTCTCTTCTTTCTCAGAAGCATACCGCACTCATAATTTAAAAGAAGGTTTTAAACTATATAGAAAAAAAGGAAATGTTAATTCATTTCTTGTAGTACTTGCCGATAACATGAGCTTTGTTGATTTCTGTAATCTTTCTATTGATATAAAAGGCTTAGAGGTGAAAGGAAACATTAAAGTTTCTGATCATGGCTATAAAAAAATAGCTAATTATAATGATTGGTGCAACTTTGAAATAAACGCTGATAAAATTATATTAACCAATAGAAATAACGAAAGCTGGGATGTGTATAAAAAAGGAGAGTTTTCAAAAAACAAACTTATAAGTAAAGTCTTTGTTGAAGATAAAATATCTTTAGACAATTACCATTTTATAAGTAATATTTTTAAAACTTAAAAAGACACCTAAAACAACTTTCAAAAACAAAAAAGCACGTTGATTTATAACGTGCTTTTTTGTTTTATTTAAAAGGGTAACTAATTCTATTTTAAAGAAAGCTTTTTGTCTGAATTATTTACTATAGATAGTATTACATAAGAAAGAATAATCATTGGAATTGCTACTATTTTTAGCGTTACAATTAATATAACTGACAAAGCTAAAAACACATACTTAATCACATTATCTTTAAAATAAAAGTTCTTAAATTTCAGAGAAAATAAAGGAATTTCAGCATTCATTAGATACGTAAATAATATTGTAATTAACATCAAAAAATATTGATTTTCAATAAAACCTATTAAAAACGATTCTTTATCAAATTGAGCTATTAATGGCAATGAAATCACAAATAAACTCATTGCTGGTGTCGGCACACCTATAAAACTATCAGATTGACGCTCATCAATATTAAACTTCGCTAAACGATATCCAGCTCCCAGTGTTAACAATAATCCTAAATATGGTAAGTTACTACCTGTTGCTCCGTATTCATCAACTCCAAAATATCCAACAGCATCTATGTCTAAAGCATTCACCAACATTTGCATCATTACAATTCCCGGTACTACCCCACTCGTTACCATATCTGCTAAACTATCTAACTGCTTTCCTAATTCACCCTGTACCTTTAACATACGAGCGGCAAATCCATCAAAAAAATCAAAAAGTATCCCTAGCATTACCAAAATTGCTGTAGCAAAAAAATCACCTTTTATAGCAAAAATAGTAGCAATAGTACCACATAACAGGTTTCCTAAAGTTAATAAATTAGGGATATATTTTTTAATATTCATAGTATTCATAATTTACAGCTAAAATAAGAAATCATTCAATGGTTTTTACATTTTAGCTATTTTTTGTCATCTTTGTTTAAAAAGCTATAAAATAGTATTATGCCAATCATTTCAGATACATTTTCTCCTAGTTTACCTTTTAAAAGTGCTCATTTCAACACTGTTTACCGACCTTTATTCATGAAAGACACTATTGAATATAACCGAAAAAGAGTCACAACCTGGGATGCTGATTTTATTGATTTAGATTTTTCCATAGTAGAATCTAAATCACTTGTGTTATTAATTCACGGACTAGAAGGAAGTTCTCAATCAAACTATATGATCAGAACATCTAATCATTTAAACAATATTGGTTTCGATACAGTTTGCATGAACTTAAGAGGTTGTAGCGGAGAAGATAATTTACTTTTAGAAACTTACCATAGTGGAAAAACTGATGATGTTGAGTTTATTATTAAACATTTAAACAGCAATTATAATTACGAAAATATTATAATTATTGGTTTTAGCTTAGGAGGTAACCTAACACTGAAGTTTTTAGGAGAGTATAACAATATTCCTTCCGAAATAAAAGGAGGAATAGCTGTATCTGTCCCTGTGGATTTAACATCATCTCAAGCCGAATTAAACAAACTAAAAAACAAAATTTACCTAAATGAGTTTTTACGTACCATGAAGTTGAAACTGTTACAAAAAGCCGAAAAGTTTCCTGATTTTCAGCTTAATAAAGAACTTTTATTCAAAGCAAATAAATTTAGACATTTAGAAAAACAATATACAGTTCCTGTTTTTGGGTTTAAAAGCTCAGAGGATTATTGGGAAAAAGCAAGCGCAAAACCTTTCATCCCCGAAATAAAAGTACCTACATTACTCATAAATGCTTTAGATGATAGTTTTTTATCAAAAGAGTGTTACCCAATAAAAGAAGCTAAAAACATGAAAAACTTTTATTTATCCACACCAAATTATGGTGGACATGTTGGCTTTATATCTTCTTTTTCTAATACAGAAAACAGGTGGCTAGAACAACGGATTTCAAAGTTTATTCATGAAACTCTTGGAATTAAACCTTAAACAATAACCTAAAAAATCCTCAGTTATATTAATCAGATTTATGATATTTGTATAAACACCAACAATAACCCTCTCAGGTCCTTATGATGATAAAAAAACATGTATTTCTTTTACTTTGTTTAGTAGTTATTAACCTAGGTTTTTCTCAAAGAGTTAATACTTTAGGTTTATCTAAGTTTTCTCAAATCAGTATCATTACTTCCGGCCCTGGAGAAGCTTTATATGAGAAATTTGGACACACAGCTATTCGCGTGAAAGATCCTGTTTTACAATTAGATTTACTCTACAACTATGGTATTTTTGATTTTGACGACCCTAACTTTTATGTAAACTTTACTAAAGGATATATGAAATATAAATTAGCTCGTTATCCGTTTCATTTATCCTTAAAAAGTGCTCAACAAGACAAGCGTTGGGTTAAAGAGCAAATTTTAAATTTAACACAGCAACAAAGAAATGAGTTCTTTCATTTTTTAGAAACAAATGTTCTACCTGAAAATGCAAGCTATTTTTACGATCCTTTTTTTGATAACTGCGCTACTAGACCTCGTGATATAATTCAAAAAATCACAAATGATAATTTAGTTTTTAAGGATGATTTTGTTACTAAAAAACAATCTCTAAGACAATTAATGAACAAAGAAATCAATCCGAACACTTGGGGTAGTTTAGGAATTAATATTGCATTGGGAAGTAAATTAGATAAAATTGCAACACCTTTAGAATATTTATATCTGCCCGATTATGTTTTTGAAGCTTTAAAAGCATCTAGGGTAATTAAAGGTGAAAAAGAAGAAAACTTAGTACAAAAAACTAATATTTTGCTCGATTTTAAAGAGAAAGAATCAAAAAGTGATGCTCTTAGTCCGTTTTTAATTATTTTATTATTCTCTCTACTGGGATTATTTATTACTTATAAAGACATTAAAAACTCTAAAAGAAGTAAATGGCTTGATTTTGTTTTATTTTTCACCACAGGAACTTTAGGATTGTTAATTGTGTTCTTATGGTTCTTTACCAATCACTCCACAGCTCCAAATAACTTTAACTTTTTATGGGCGTTTGCTCCAAATCTTATCATAGCTTTTTTCTTGTTAAAAAATGAGCCGCCTCTTTGGATTTACAAATACTGTCTAGTTCTATTATTTTTTTTAATAATTATACCAATTGTATGGTTAACTAAAGTACAGTTATATACTTACCCTACGATTCCTTTATTTGTATTGTTAGGAATACGTTATTGGTATTTACAACAAACTTTGAAGTGCTAATTCATACCCTTTCAAGCCAAAACCAAAAATAACTCCTTTTGCATTCGGAGCTATATAACTTACATGACGAAACTCTTCTCTGGCATGTATATTAGATATATGTACTTCAACTACAGGTGTTTCAATACCTTTTACAGCGTCGCCAATACCAACAGAAGTATGGGTGTACGCTGCTGCATTTAGAATAATACCATTATAATCAAAACCAACTTCATGCAGTTTATCTATTATTTCTCCTTCAATATTCGACTGAAAATATTCTAACTGAATATCTACATATTTATTTTTTAATTCTTTCAAATAGTCCTCAAAAGTGCTTGCTCCATAAATAGTTGGTTCACGCTTCCCTAATAAATTCAAATTAGGCCCATTAATTATGATTACTTTTTTCATTCTTAATATTTTCTAAAGTAAAAATACTCTTTTTAACTTTTAAGCATAAAAAAAGGAAGCAAATTTGCTTCCTTTTTTCTTATTGTAAAGTTTATTACTATAAAGAGAAAGAATAAGTTCCTCCAATACCTACAGTAGAAGCAGTACCTCCATCTAAAGAAACACCAGTGTAATCTACATGTAAATTAATTTTTTCAGTTACTTGGTAACCTACCATTGGTCTGTAGTAAAAACCACTTTCCGTATTTCCTGAAGGTCTTACACCAATACCATACCCTAAATCAGCTCCTACTGAAAATTTATCAGCAAAGCTATAACGAGCTGCAGCAGCTACTGGTAAAAAAGCATAATCAGCTCCTTCTTGTTGAAAATGTAAATAAGACACAGATGGACCTACCTTAAATTTCTCATCAACTTTAAATAGATAATTAGCTTCAATTGCTCCAGTAACGTTAGCATTTTCAGAGTCACCTACAGGTAAACCGATAGTACCACCAACGTTTAATTCTGTTTCTTGTGCATTAACAGCTAAACCGAAAGCCATCATAGCAACTACTAAAAATTTTTTCATAATTTTTGTTTTATAAGTTTTGTTTTGAGCCGGCAAATATACATTTAATTAAGAATCTAGTTGCTCTTTTTTTTAATAAAAAAGAGGCTAAAATAGCCCCTCTTACTTAAAGCACTAAAAACAAAAAAGTTAACTAAAAAAAATATTCTTTTAGCATAAAAAAAGGGAGTACAATTACCCCCTTTTCATTAATATATTCTATAAGTTTTATTTAGAAATGTAAAGCAAACCCTACATTAAATTGGAATGTGTTAATATCTTCTGTATCACCTAAACCTAAGTTATATCTTAAACCTGGTTCTATACTTACCATATCTCCTAAGAAAATAGCATAACCTGCTTGAAATCCTAAATATGATGCATCATAAGTATCATAAGAAGCTCCTGAATAATCAATTTGTACTGGAATCATACTAGAAATGTAATATTTTGCTCCGATTTTGTAAGAAAAAGCATCGTCATTACCTCTATCATTATACCCTAATCCTAATTTAATTGCTAAATCATCCATAATGAAATAACCTGCTTCAGCTCCAATTCCCCATACAGTTTCTGACCCAGCTGGTGTATCAATAGATGATAACTGAAATCCTGTAGCAGCTCCGTGAGCAGCTCCAAATCCTGTGTTACCTTCTACTAACCACTTCCCTTTTGCTGTTTGTCCATTAGCTTCTTGAGCATTAGCTGTAAAACTAGCAGCTACCATAGCAATTACTAATAATAATTTTTTCATAATTTTTAAATTTATAATTTTAAGTTTGTGCTGCAAAAATAATTTTATTTTTATTTTTAACAATGTCTTTTTCTAAAAAAAACACCTCTTTTTATAATGAACTGGAAACAAGCTATATCTGATTATACTAACTTTTTAAAAATCGAAAGAGGGCTTTCAAAAAACTCTATAGACAGCTATCAAAGGGATGTAAATAAGCTATTTTTATTTTTAGATAATCTAGAAAACTCTCCTTCCCCAATTTATATAGCTGCAGGTACTATTCAGCAATTCATCTATGAAACTAGTAAAAGTATCAATGCTCGTAGTCAAGCTAGATTAATTTCAGGTTTACGTAGCTTTTTTGATTTTTTGGTATTTGAAGATTATCGAGAAGACAACCCTACTGATTTAGTAGAAAGCCCTAACATTATTAAAAAATTACCAGATACTTTAGAAAAAGAAGATATAGATAAATTAATAGCTGCCATCGATTTAAGTCATCCACAAGGAGAACGCAACAAGACTATTATTGAAACTATTTATAGTTGTGGTCTTCGTGTGAGTGAATTGATTAATTTACAATTATCCGATTTATTCTTCGACGAAGGATATATACGCATACTAGGAAAAGGAAATAAATATCGTTTTGTTCCAATACACATTACAACAATTCATAGACTTAGTTTTTATATTAATGAAATCAGGTCTCAAATTACTCCAAAAAAAGAAGATGAAGACACTGTTTTCTTAAATAGAAGAGGAAAACGTTTAACTAGACAAATGATTTTTATAATTCTAAAAGAGTTAGCCCAAAAAATCAATCTTCAAAAAAGTATTGGTCCACATACATTAAGGCATTCTTTTGCCACCTATTTACTTAAGAATGGAGCTGATTTACGTGTTATTCAACAATTATTAGGACATGAAAGTATTACAACTACAGAGATTTATGTGCATTTAGATACTAGTTTTCTTAAAAAAGTAGTAGAAGATCATCACCCTAGAAGTGATAAGAAAATGAAAAACGAAGAGGAGGAGGAATAAACGAAACTATAGGGTACAAAAAAAGGCAAGCTACCTACATCACACCGCTACGACCTAATACCCTTGCTGCGTTCCCGCCCTGGGGGATTCAAAGGGAGCTGGTTGTGTAGGACTTGCCGATGCAAATTTACAACCATTTTTTCGTAAAAAACAACAAAATTTCAATAAAAAAACTGTAACATTTCTAAGTTTTTGAATACTAATAGTTTGTTGTTGTTATTTTTTGCTTTTACCAGTATTAAATAAACGTAACATTAAAAAAGAATATATTTGTATCACTAACTAAAATCACACAATGGAAAATCAAACAAACAGCAAAAACATCATTTTAAACTATGGATTAATTTACGGAGGAGCTATAGTTTTAACCAACCTTATAATTTACGCTTTGGGTATGACCTTCGATACTGTGGGAGGAATAATTAATATAATTGTGTTAGCTGCATGTATTATTGCTCTTCCTATTTTAGCTATTAAAAAATTTAAAAAAGATAATAATTCTTTGTTAACTTGGGGGCAAGCTTTAAAAATAGGTGTAGGTGTTGTTGCCATTGGCGCTTTAATAAGTATTATCTATAGTCATATTTTCACTGGCCTTATTGAACCAGATTTCTATAACCAATTAAACGAATTCCAAACTCAAAAATTACTAGACGCCGGTTTAACAGACGAGCAAGTTGATACTCAATTAACTATGCAATCTAAGTTTCAAGGAACTCTTATTGGAGACGCTTTAGGGTTTTTATTTTATATTTTTCTTGGCTTTGTAGTATCTGCTATTGCCGGTGCTATCATGAAAAAAACAGAAGAAGATCAATATTAAAAATAGTTTAAAGTAGTAAAAGTTTTACATAAAAGTAATACTTCGTAACTTTACCTTTTTTTAACATCGAATAAAATATATGGATATATCGGTAGTAATACCACTTCTTAACGAAGAAGAATCTTTACCAGAATTATATGATTGGATTGCAAAAGTTATGCAATCCAATCAATTTTTATATGAACTTATCTTTATTGACGATGGTAGTACTGATAATTCATGGAAAATAATACATGAGTTATCGCAACAACACCAAGAAGTAAAAGGCTTACGATTCCAGAAGAATTATGGGAAATCCCAAGCCTTAGACGCTGGTTTTAGCTTAGTACAAGGGCGCGTTGTAATTACCATGGATGCCGATTTACAAGACAGTCCGGATGAAATTCCTGAACTATACCGTTTAATCACTGAAGATAATTTTGATTTAATTTCTGGATGGAAGAGAAAACGCTATGACAATGTAGTCACTAAAAATATTCCATCTAAGCTATTCAATTGGGCAGCACGTAAAACATCAGGGTTAAAATTACATGATTTTAACTGCGGACTAAAAGCTTATAAAAATGAAGTAGTGAAAGCTGTAAAAGTAAGTGGTGAAATGCACAGATACATTCCTGTGCTAGCTAAAAATGAAGGATTCAACCGTATTGATGAAAAGATAGTACAGCATCAAGCTAGAAAATATGGAGAGACAAAATTTGGTATGGATCGCTTTGTAAATGGATTTTTAGACTTAATTACCATTTCATTTTTATCTAAATTTGGAAAACGTCCTATGCACTTTTTTGGCTTGTGGGGAACGTTAATGTTCATCTTTGGTTTCCTTTCAGCCTTTTATATTGGAGCGATGAAAATTTACCATCTCTCTACAGGTACCAAAACAATACTTGTTACCAGTAACCCTTGGTTTTACATTGCCTTAACCTCTATGGTTTTAGGTACACTTTTATTTTTAGCAGGCTTTTTAGGCGAGCTGATTATAAAGAGTAATCCGCAACAAAAACATTATACAATCAAAGAAAAACTGAACTTTTAAACCCGTATCTTTGTATGTTTTTAAATTTTACACATGAAAGAGATTTTAAACAACGCTAAACAATGGTTATCTGATACATTCGACTCAGAAACACAACAAGAAATTCAGCAATTAATCAGCTCTAGTGCTGAGGATTTAGCTGATCGCTTTTATAAAAACCTAGAATTCGGAACGGGTGGAATGCGTGGAGTTGTAGGTGCAGGTACTAACCGAATTAATAAATATACCTTAGGAAAGGCTACTCAAGGGTTAAGTAATTACTTACATAAAACATACCCTAATAAAGCGTTAAAAGTAGCTATCGGTTATGATTGCCGTCATGATAGTGAATGGTTAGCAAAGGTGGTTGCTAATGTGTTATCAGCAAATAACATTCAAGTATTTTTATTTGAAGATATGCGTCCAACCCCAGAATTGTCTTTCGCTGTAAATTACTTAGGGTGTGATGCTGGAATTGTTTTAACAGCTTCTCATAACCCACCAGAATATAACGGATATAAAGTATATTGGAATGATGGCGGACAAATAGTACCTCCACAAGATACAGAAATCATTAATGAAGTAAATTCGTTAGCTTTTTCTGAAATCAATTTCAATACGAAAGAAGAATTAATTACTTCTATAGGAAGTGAAATAGATGAAGCTTTTTGGAAAGCTTCCTTAGCCAATGGTACTTTTGATATAAAAGGACGTGAAGATTTAAAAATTGTATTTACTTCGTTACACGGAACTTCAATCAAATTAATTCCTGAAGTTTTAAAACGTGCGGGATATACACAGGTTCATATTGTTGAAGAACAAGCCATTCCTGATGGTGATTTTTCTACGGTTGAATCTCCAAATCCTGAAGAACCAGCAGCTCTTAAAATGGCCGTAGATTTGGCTAATAAAATTGACGCCGATATTGTTTTAGGAACTGATCCAGATTCAGATAGAATTGGAATAGCAGTAAGAGATATAGAAGGAAACATGACCTTGTTAAACGGAAATCAAACCATGAGTATGATGACCGATTTCTTAATCAACGATTGGAAAAAACAAGGAAAACTAAACGGAAAGCAATTTGTAGGTTCTACGATAGTTTCTACTAATTTGGTCAATGAAATTGCCGATTCTTATGGAGTTGAAACTAAAGTTGGTTTAACAGGTTTCAAATGGATTGCTAAAATGATCAAAGATTACCCAGAGCTTAATTTTATTGGTGGTGGCGAAGAGAGTTTTGGCTATATGGTAGGTGATTTTGTTCGCGATAAAGATGCAGTTACCTCTGCCCTACTTGCTTGTGAAATTGCAGCTAATGCAAAAGCTAATAATAGTTCTTTTTATAAAGAATTATTAAACTTATACACACGTCATCATTTATACAAAGAACATTTGATTTCTTTAGTAAAAAAAGGAATGGACGGTGCGCAACAAATCAAACAAATGATGATTGATTTACGCAACAATCCATTAACTGAAATAGATGGTACTAAAGTTGAATATTTGTATGATTATCAATCTTCAATAAGAAAAAACTTACTAACTGGTGAAGAAACTGTAATTGATATTCCTAAATCAAATGTATTAATCTATCAAACCCAAGACGGAACTAAAATTGCCGCTCGCCCAAGTGGTACTGAACCAAAGATTAAATTCTACTTTAGCGTTAACAGTAAATTAAATGATATTTCCAATGCTAAGGCTGTAGAAGAAGAGCTAGACACCAAAATACAACGAATTATAAAAGAATTAAACCTATAATGGACTACTTTAAAAAGATTATTAAATATGCTATTCCATATAAAAAGTATGGCTATTTAAATGTATTATTTAATATCTTATATGCTCTTTTTTCTACACTTTCTTTCTTGGTATTAATGCCTATGTTAGAGGTTATTTTTAAACCAAATACTATTAAAGTAACTGAAAAACCAGTTTTTGAAAGTATTACAAAAATAATTGACTATTTTAAGGCTAATGTTTCTTATTATGTATATGAAATTGCTGGTGACGATAAATCAAAAACATTAATGGTTGTTGTAGGTTTAGTTATAACTACGTTCTTTTTTAAGAATATTTTTAACTACTTAGCTATGTATTTCATTACTTTTTTAAGAAATGGTGTTTTAAAAGATATTCGAAATGATTTATATAGAAAGACTATAGAATTACCTATCTCCTATTTTTCTGAAAAAAGAAAAGGTGACACCATGGCTAGAATAGGGACCGATGTATTGGAAATCCAGCATTCATTTTTATCTATCTTGGAAATGTTGGTAAGAGAGCCTTTAACTATTATTTTCACCATTACTGCAATGATAGCTATTAGCTTTAAACTTACTCTTTTTGTGTTTGTTTTTATTCCTATTTCCGGATATGTTATTTCTCTAATTGGTAAAAGCTTAAAGCGAAAATCAGATAGTGTACAAAAAGAACAGGGATATTTCTTATCGCTTTTAGAAGAAACTTTAGGAGGATTAAAAGTAATTAAAGGCTTCACTGCTGAAAAAGAATTTCAACAGAAATTTGAAAAATCAACCAATCGTTTTTACCATTTTTCTAATACTCTACTTAATAGAACAAATTTAGCAAGTCCAGCTAGTGAGTTTTTAGGAATTGGTGTTATCGCTGTATTACTTTGGTATGGAGGTATATTAGTTTTAGAAGAAGGTACGTTACAAGGAGAAGACTTCATTGCTTATATGGGGTTAGCTTATAATATTTTAACACCTGCTAAAGCTATTTCTAAAGCTAGCTACGGAGTTAAAAAAGGAAACGCTGCTGCTGAACGTATCTTAGAAGTTTTAGAAACTAGCAATCCTTTAAAAGATATTCATAATGCTGTTGATAAGAAGACTTTTGATACTAAAATTGTAATAGAAAACATTTCTTTTAAATACGAAAATGAATATGTTTTAAAAGATTTCTCCTTAACTATTCCTAAAGGAAAAATGATTGCTTTAGTAGGGCAATCAGGAAGTGGTAAATCAACCATTGCTAATTTATTAACTCGTTTTTATGATGTAAATAAAGGTACCATTCTACTTGATGGAATAGATATAAGAAACCTTAAAAAACAGTCATTAAGACAACTAGAGGGCCTAGTTACACAAGACTCTATTTTATTTAACGATACTGTAAAAAACAACATTACTTTAGGAGTTGAAGGTAAAAGCAACGAAGAAATTATTGAAGCTGCTAAAATAGCCAATGCACACGAGTTTATTAAAGATTTACCAAATGGTTATGACACCAATATTGGAGATAGTGGAAATAAATTGTCTGGAGGGCAAAAGCAACGTTTAAGTATTGCGCGTGCTGTACTTAAAAATCCTCCGATCATGATTTTAGATGAAGCAACATCGGCTTTAGATACAGAATCAGAAAAATTAGTACAAGATGCTTTAGAAAAAATGATGCAAAATAGAACTTCAGTTGTAATTGCACATCGTTTATCTACCATTCAAAAAGCAGATATGATTGTAGTAATGAAAAAAGGTAAAATTGTAGAACAGGGAACTCATGAAGAATTAATATCTAAAAGCGGAACATATAAAAAACTTGTAGAAATGCAGTCTTTAGGATAATAAAAAAAGAGAAGCTAATGCTTCTCTTTTTTTATTGATTTGTTTTTAATCCTAACTGTACTCCTTTTTCCAACATAAACTGGTAAGAAGCCTCGTGTTCATTAGGTATTTTGCCATCTAAAATGGCTTCTTTAATCGCTTCTTTTATCTGACCTATTTCTCTACAAGGCTGCAAATTGAAAGCTTCCATTATTTCTTCTCCAGTAATTGGAGGTTGAAAGTTACGCACTCTATCACGTTCTTCAACTTCTTTAATTTTTTGACGAACAATCTCAAAATTCTTGTGATAACGTTTAAATTTCTTTGGGTTTTTCGTTGTAATATCTGCTTCGCATAAGGTCATTAAAGACTCTACATCATCTCCTGCATCGAAAATTAAACGACGTACAGCAGAGTCTGTCACTTCACTCGCTAAAACAATCGGACGAGAGCTCAACATCACCATCTTTTGAACAAATTTCATCTTATTGTTCAATGGCATTTTTAAACGTTTAAATAACTTGTATACCATCTTCGATCCCACAAATTCATGAGAGTGGAACGTCCAACCTATTTTTTTGTGATAACGTTTCGTTGGCGCTTTACCTATGTCGTGCAACAATGCTGCCCAACGAAGCCAAACATCCTCCGTATTCTCAGCAATATTATCAACTACTTCTAAGGTGTGGTAAAAATTATCTTTGTGCTTTTGTCCCTCTACCTCTTCTACCCCTTTTAAAGCAGTTAATTCAGGAATAATTCGATCTAATAAGCCTGTTTTTTCAAGTAACAAGAATCCAGTTGATGGCACTGGAGCTTCCAGTATTTTATTCAGTTCAACTACAATACGCTCACGAGTAATAATATCAATTCTCGAAGCATTTTTTGTTATTGCATTTAATGATCGTTCTTTTATTTCAAAGTTCAATTGGGCAGCAAAACGAATGGCACGCATCATACGTAGTGGATCGTCAGAATAGGTAATATCTGGATCTAAGGGAGTTTTAATTATTTTAGCTTCCAAATCAGCCATTCCTCCGAAAGGATCAAGTAACAATCCGAAATCATCTTCATTTAAACTTAATGCTAAAGCATTAATTGTAAAATCTCTCCTATTTTGATCGTCTTCTAAGGTTCCTTCAGAAACTTTAGGGTTTCTACTTTCTTCCGAATATGATTCTTTTCTAGCCCCAACAAATTCTATTTCAATATCTTGAAAACGCAACATAGCTGTTCCGTAAGTCTTAAATACTTGAACCTTTGGTTTATTGGGTAGTAATTCAGCTACTTTTTGTGCTAAATCTATTCCACTTCCAACTGCAACCACATCAACATCTTTGGCTGTACCACGTTGTAAGATAAAGTCACGTACAAAGCCACCAATTACATAACTCTCTAGTTGTAGTTCTATAGCGGCTTGGGATATATATTGAAATATTTCTGCAGAAATTGCTTCCTTAAAATATTGTTTTTGCATACAAATTATTCTCTAATCACAATAACATCGTCTCCTTCAATTTTTAAAATCGTTGAAGATTTTTTTGCTATTTTCTCTTGATGCAAATCTACCACATAATCTACATTCTTTAAAATTGCTTCGCTTATTTCTGAAAATGATTTTGGAGTGGGCTCTCCACTTACGTTTGCAGAAGTAGAAACAATAGGTTTTCCAAACTCTTTAATTAGCTGAATACAAAACTCATCCTTTGGAATACGAATAGCAATTGTATTGTCTACAGCAATAGTGTTAGCTGCTAATCCTTTTGGGTTATTGTAAATAATAGTAGTAGGTTTTACTGATGTCTTTAAAATTTCCAAAGCTTTTTCAGGAATATTACCTACATGATTTTGCAACATTTCAATAGAGTCTACCAAAATAATTAGACTCTTCGATTCTTCTCTATTTTTTAATTGATAGATTTTCTTAACAGCTTCTTGGTTAGTTGCATCACAACCCAATCCCCAAACTGTATCAGTTGGATAAAGTATAGAACCTTCCTTTTTTAAAAAGGAAATCGCATTTATAACAATTTCAATCACTTCTATAAAAACTCTTTCTTTACCCTTTTTAACGATGCTGCTATTACTTGATGCATATCATAGTATTTATACTCTGCTAATCTACCTCCAAAGATCACATTATTCTTTGACTCAGAAAGTTTTTTATACTTCTTATACAATGCTGAATTTGCTTCATCATTTACTGGATAATATGCTTCCTTTTCTCTATTCCAATTTTCTGGGTATTCTCTTGTTATAATTGTGTTCTTTTGAGTTCCAAACTCAAAATGTTTATGTTCTATTATACGAGTAAACTTATAATCAAGGTCATTGTAATTAACTACAGCATTTCCTTGATAATTATCTTCTTCTAATTCTTCATGTTCAAAACGTAATGACCTATACTCTAACTCTCCAAATTCATAATTAAAATACTCATCAATCTTTCCTGTAAATACAATTTTAGTAGCTAATTGCTCAAACTTCTCCCTTTCTTTAAAAAAATCTACATTTAGCTTAACTTCTATATCTTTAAGAAGTGCTTCTATTATAACATTATAACCTCCAATAGGTATTCCTTGATACCTATCTTTAAAATAATTATTATCGTAAGTATAACGCACCGGTAACCTCTTTATAATAAACGCAGGAAGTTCAGTCGCTTTTCTTCCCCATTGTTTTTCTGTATATTCTTTTATCAAAGTTTCATATACATCTTTTCCTATTAAAGATAAAGCCTGTTCTTCTAAGTTTTTGGGTTTCTTTACTCCATATTTTTCAATCTGCTCATTTATTATACTTTTAGCCTCTTTAGGTGTTATAACCCCCCATAGTTGATTAAATGTATTCATATTAAAGGGCAAATTGTATAGTTTTCCTTTTGATATACTTACAGGAGAGTTTGTATAGTTATTAAATTCAGCAAATTGATTTACATAATCCCAAATTTCTTTATCGTTTGTATGAAATATGTGTGCTCCATATTTATGAATATTTATTCCTTTATTTTCTTCACAGTAAACATTACCTCCTTTATGAGTTCTCTTATCTATAACTAAACATTTTTTCCCTTTTTTAGCTGCTTCATAGGCAAAGGTACTTCCGTATAAACCAGCTCCTACTATAAGGTAATCGTACTTTTTGTTCATATTTTTAATTATTTCAAAGTTTCTATCATACTTAAATAATTGACTGCAAAGTTTTTGTTATCAAAATATTTTTTAAAAATTCCTTTATTCTGATTGTTTATCTCAGACTTATTCTCATATATAAATTCAAATGTCTTTAGCATATCATCTAAAGTATTGTTGTAATAAAAAAGACCTCCTGTTTCACTTTCGGGTAATCTTTTGAAATATTTATTCCCTCCAGTTGTACTCAACAAGCTTGTGGTTCCAATTGACAAAACTTCTAGTAAAGCTAAATCAAAATAAGTTTCTTTATTTGGTAAAATATATAAATCCGCTGCAGATACAATAGAATGAGGATCATTAGTCCACCCTACTTCAATCCATCTTTCATGCTTTAATCCTCTTAAAGGTTCTTCCGTCCCCGCTATTAAAAAATAAATGTTCGGATACTTCTTTAAAACCTCTTTTCCAAATCTTTTTAAAACATCAAAACCTTTTACTTCATTATGTCTTCCAAAATAAGTTATTACAAAAGAACCTTTTGGGATATTATACTCTCTAAAAACGTCTTCTTTTGTTCTTTTTATATTTGCTTCTGAACAACAAGTTAAAAATTCTACTACTTTATTTTTTCTTTGAATGTTTTTATAATCACTCCAAGAATTAAAATAAGGTTCTTGAGCTTCAATACATGGAAAAATTACATAATCGGTATTGGAAAAAGCAAATTCATCAATCTTTCTTAACACTTCTCTCTCATCCTCTTTTAAAGAAAAACCATACAGTAAGTCTTCTATAATCTCAATATGAGTAGCTTTGGGCGAGTGAGAAGTTAATAATACCTTTCCTTTAAAATCCTTAAGAATTTCTTTTGCTTTATAATAAGAATATGTAGTATGAAAATGTATGTGACTATACTCATTTAACCTAATCCCTTCAGGTAATTCAATAGGAGTAGTATGAAATTTTATTGTTTTCTTTATTTTTCTATTGGCTTCAAAGTTATTACCAAAAAAAAACTTAAAAATGTTTTTACGAAAGACATTTTTATAAAAATAAGTAAACTTAGTAGTTCTAACTTTTTTAATTCTGGGGTCTTTGTTATTTAAAAAAGTAATATTTTGAATTTTATTGGATTCAACTGACTTTTTTAAATTAAAGAGATAAGTAGACGGTCCTCCTTGCCTAGCTTTTAACGGAAAATCATTCCAAATTAGTATTTTCATATTTACTCTTTTATTTTAAAGCTTATTGTTAATAAAATAAAATCTTTCTTTATTAATGTTAAAGCTTATTTTATTTTTTATAATTAATGGAGTTTTTTGTAGCTTTCTACCTAGACTATCAAGAATATATTTTATCCCTTTTTTCTTATTCCCCCATGAATCCTGCCACCAATGAATACAAATAGTTTCTTCATCAATACAATCTTGAGTAAACTTTTCTGTAATGTAAAATGGATAAAAATACCTCTTATCTAAAACTAATACTTTATTTATAGTTTGGGTCTTATATTCTGCCAACCCATAACCTAAAAGTACTTTAGTTAAAATAGGAGGGCCACCCATCCCATTAAACTTAAGTCGTTGTTTTTTTTCAGTCTCTTTTATACAATCTAAAATAAAATTATCTCCTTTTTTTGCTCCAATAATACCAGCCGCTACAGGAAATGGTGAAGATTCCATATCCGTTTGAAACCCTGTAAAAGCTTCTTCTGTGTGTAACTCATCAAATCTTTTTAAGATTTCTATATCGGTATCCAAATAAATCCCCCCTTCTTTATACAAAGCATACAAACGAACATAATCAGTAATAAAAGACCATTTTTTTTGTTTATAAAGCAACCTTAAAAACGGCAGTTTATCAAAAGGTGTATTGGTTTCATCCCACTTCTTTATGGTATAATCAGGTAGTTTTTCCTCCCATGAAGCAATACATTTTTTTATTGTTTCATTGTACTCCCCTTTTCCATACCAACAGAAATGTATAATTTTTGGAATCATTTAATAATTGTATTTTTGACCGCACAAATCTACAATAATATTTACACATGAATATAAGTGGTCTCGTAATTACTTTTAATGAAGAAGCAAACATTAAAGATTGTATTATTTCTTTAAACAGCGTATGTGATGAAGTAATTATAATTGATTCTTTTAGTTCTGATAAAACTGTTGAAATAGCAGAGTCTATGGGAGCTAAAGTTTATTTACAAAAGTTTTTAGGAGATGGACCTCAAAGAGTACATGGGCTTCAATTTTGTAAGAATGATTGGATTCTAAACTTAGATGCTGATGAACGCCTTGATGAAGATAGCTTTGAATTTATTAAGAGCGGAAAGTATTTAAATGAACCTTACGATGCTTATAATTTTAGACGTAAAAACTTTTTAAAAGATCAACCTATTGATTTTGCCGGATGGTACCCATCGTACACTTGTAGGTTTTTTAACAAACAAACTGCTAAACCTGCAACCACCAAAGTTCATCAAAGCATACAAGCCACCAATTTAAAAACAACCAAACTTCATTTATTGCACTATGGTTGGAAGGATTTTCATCAAATTATAGGAAAATATAACTTATATACTACTTGGCAATCGGAAGAATATTTTGAACAAAACAAAAAAGTAAACTTCTTTACCCCTATAGGGCATGGACTGTGGTCTTTTTTACGCTGCTATATCCTTAAAAAAGGTATTTTTCACGGATTAGACGGAATAACATTTTCTATGATGCAAGCCTTTTTTTCTTATATGAAATATGCAAAACTTAGAAAATTATATGAAAACAATAAAAAAGGGAAGATTTAAAACCTTCCCTTTTTTATACTATTTATGTTTTCTTAAACCGCCACATCATACTCTCTAAGAGCATCATTTAACGAAGTCTTTTTATTTGTACTCTCTTTACGTTTACCAATAATTAAAGCACAAGGAACTTGATATTCACCTGCAGCAAACTTCTTTGTGTAACTTCCAGGAATTACTACAGAACGTGCTGGTACTACTCCTTTCATTTCAACTGGTTCATCACCTGTTACATCAATAATTTTAGTACTCATTGTTAATACTACATTCGCACCTAAAACAGCCTCCTTCTCTACTCTAACTCCCTCAACAACAATACAACGAGAACCGATAAAAGCTCCGTCTTCAATAATTACTGGTGCTGCTTGTAAAGGCTCTAAAACCCCTCCAATTCCTACTCCACCAGATAAGTGTACGTTTTTACCAATTTGTGCACAAGAACCTACAGTTGCC
The DNA here is from genome assembly GCF_024124505.1 of Tenacibaculum sp. XPcli2-G. Taxonomy (NCBI): domain Bacteria; kingdom Pseudomonadati; phylum Bacteroidota; class Flavobacteriia; order Flavobacteriales; family Flavobacteriaceae; genus Tenacibaculum; species Tenacibaculum sp. XPcli2-G. Next base: position 273,522 of record NZ_JAMXSH010000003.1, on the reverse strand, counting down.
CAAGTATCTACCATAGTTCCTTCATCAACATACGCTCCTATATTCACATAACTAGGCATTAAAATAGTTCCTGCTGAAATATAGGCTCCGTGACGAGCTACTGCATTTGGTACTACACGAATTCCTTTTGCTTCATAACCTCTTTTTAATGGAATTTTATCGTGATACTCAAAAATACCTGCCTCTAACGTTTCCATTTTTTGAATTGGGAAATATAACACTACAGCTTTCTTTACCCATTCGTTTACCTGCCATCCATTATCCGTTGGTTCAGCAACACGTAAATCTCCTGCATCTAATAAATCTACTACTTTTCTAATAGCATTAATCGTAGTTTCTTCTTGTAATAACTCGCGGTTATCCCACGCTTTTTCTATAATTGATTGTAATTCTGTCATTTTTCTAAAATATTTTCAGCAAAAATAAAATTGCTTTCCATAATATACTGCGAAGATACATTTTTTAAACAGATATTTCTTCCTTGTTTAATTTAGCTACCTTTGCAAAAACTTATAGAATGGGCAGAATAGTAGCCATAGATTTTGGAAAAAAAAGAACAGGAATTGCGGTAACCGATGAGCTTCAAATTATTGCCTCAGGATTAACAACTGTGGATACCTCTAAACTTATTCCGTTTTTAAAAGATTACACACAAAAAGAAAATGTTGAACTTTTTTTAGTAGGAAAACCAAAGCAGATGGATAATTCTGATAGTGAAAGTGAAGTTCTTATTCTTCCTTTTCTCGAAAAACTTGAAAAAGCTATTCCTTCTATACCTATAAAACGTGTAGATGAGCGTTTTACCTCTAAAATGGCTTTTCAAACTATGATTGATAGCGGTTTGAAGAAAAAACAACGTCAAAACAAAGCTTTGGTAGACGAAATAAGTGCGACAATCATCTTACAGTCGTATTTATATAACAAATAATTTTCTACCCAAAGCATTCTTTGTATTTTTGCGTTCCTAAAAATTAAAAAGTAAATGATTTTACCCATTGTAGCATACGGAGATCCCGTTTTACGTAAAGTAGGAAAAGAAATCGATAAAGACTATCCGCAGTTAGACAAATTAATTGCCGATATGAGAGAAACTATGTACAATGCTAACGGACTTGGTTTAGCAGCTCCTCAAATAGGAAAAGACATCCGTTTGTTTGTTATTGATGCCTCTCCTTTTGCAGAAGATGACGATTTAAGTGAAGAGGAAAAAGAAGTTTTCAAAAACTTTAATCGCGTATTTATCAATGCTAAAATCATTAAAGAAGAAGGTGAGGAATGGGCTTTTAACGAAGGGTGTTTAAGTATACCTACTGTTAATGAAGATGTTTTTCGCCAAGAAAAAGTTACTATTGAATACCAAGATGAAAATTTTGAAAAACACACAGAAACGTTAAGCGGATTACCTGCACGTGTTTTTCAACATGAATACGATCATATTGAAGGAGTTTTGTTTACCGACAAACTTTCTTCACTAAAGAAACGATTAATTAAAAAGAAATTAGACAATATTTCTAAGGGGAAAGTAAACGCTGGATATCGCATGCGTTTTCCTAATGCTAAGAGATAATAGTTATACACTAAAAACATTAAGACATGGAATTTAACAAAATTATAGCTGTAACAGGTAAGCCAGGTTTGTATGAGATTTTATCACAAACTAAAACAGGAGTTATCGTAAAATCTATTGTTGACGGTAAACGTTTTCCTATTACTGCAACTCATAACGTAAGCTTATTAGAAAACATTGCTATTTATACGTACGAAGAAGAAGTGCCTTTAGCGCAAGTATTTAAAAATATTGCTGATAAAGAAGATGGTAAAGATGCAATTTCTCACAAAGAAAGTGCTAATAAATTAACGGAGTACTTCGGAGAAGTTTTACCTGGGTTTGATGAAGAACGTGTATACGCTTCAAACATTAAAAAAGTAATTCAGTGGTACAACATTTTAGCAAAAGCTGAATTTGATTTTAGTACGTTAACTGAAGCTGAAGAAACAACTACAGAAGAAGCTTAAATCGTGAATACTCGTAAGCAACAGTTAGCAGCCTTTAATCGTTTGTTAGACATCATGGACGATCTTCGTGAGAAGTGCCCATGGGATAAAAAACAAACCTTACAAAGTCTGCGTCATTTAACTATTGAAGAAACTTACGAATTAGCAGATGCTATTTTAGACAACGATTTACAAGAAATAAAAAAAGAATTAGGCGATGTGCTTTTGCACATCGTCTTTTATGCTAAAATAGGTAGCGAAAAACAAGCTTTCGATATTGCTGATGTTGCCAACGCCATCTCAGACAAACTTATCGACCGTCATCCACATATTTATGGTGATGTGGTTGTTGAAAACGAAGAAGATGTTAAGAAAAACTGGGAAAAACTCAAACTAAAAGAAGGGAATAAATCCGTTTTAGAAGGCGTTCCTAAAAGTTTACCTGCAGTAGTAAAAGCCAATCGTATTCAAGATAAGGTTGCAGGTGTTGGTTTTGATTGGGAAGAACCACATCAAGTGTGGGAAAAGGTTCAAGAAGAGCTTTCTGAGTTGAACGACGAAATCAAAAGCAACAATCAAGAGAAAATAGAAAAAGAGTTTGGAGACGTGTTGTTCTCCATGATTAACTACGCTCGTTTTATTGGGGTAAACCCTGAAAATGCACTGGAAAAAACCAATAAAAAATTCATCAATCGCTTTCAGTTTTTAGAAGAAGCTGCCAAAAAAGAGGGTAAACAACTTTCTGACATGCCCCTTGCTGAAATGGATGTCCATTGGGAAAATTCTAAGGAATTTTTCAAATAGTCATAATTGAAAAAATTCGAAAGAATTCTTCAAATAATCATAATTGGGAATAAAAACATTTTTAGTAGGCACTAAATACCACTTCTATTAGGCACTAAATGTCTTTTCCACTATGCACGAAAAGGCTTTTCCACTATACATATCAAGTTTAATAGTACTTTAGCTCGTTTCGAGTTAAGTTTAGGTTCAATGACCTCCCTACTATGATATTTCCTGTCATTCCGAACGCGAGAGAGGAATCTCAGCCAATGAAGTTCCAAGTACTCTTTGGAGTCACAAACAATCAACTATAAGATTTCGCAGTTGTACCTCCTTCGAAAGGACAACTAACAACCCAACCGTCATTGCGAGTGAGAACGAAGCAATCTTTGTATCCACTAAAAGATAGCCACGTCGTTATCACTCCTCGCTATAACGTTACTCGTCATTGCGACCGAAGGGAGAAATCTCACAATTTAGAGTACAACTACTAATATTTCCTTATTTTTACTCTATGAACATTATCATCATCACCGGAGGAAGTAAAGGAATCGGTAAAGCCTTAGCCGAAAAATATGCACAAGAAAATTACAGAGTATACTCACTATCCAGAAGCATTGTCGATTTGGAAAATGTGGTACAGCTTTCTGTAGATTTATCTGATACCAAAGCCACGCATAACACATTTAAAATGTTATTAGACGAAATTCAGAAATTGGAAGTTTCATCGATTACCTTGATGAATAATGCCGGAAGACTCGGTACCATAGCGAACCTAGAAAACATTCCTTCGGAAGATATTGCCAAAAGCATTCATTTGAATACCACTACTCCACTTATTTTATCCAGTTTGTTTATTGAAGCGACACAACAGTTGATGTGTAAAAAGCAGATTATTAGTATTTCATCTGGAGCAGCCGTAAAACCTTATGAAGGTTGGAGTATTTACTGTACGTCTAAAGCTGCGATTGATATGATGACCAAAACCATTGCTGCGGAACAAAACGAGCTTGAACATGGTGTAAAGTGTAATGCTATTTACCCTGGTGTGGTAGATACCAATATGCAAACTGATATTAGAAGTACCAATGAAAAAGATTTTAAAAACGTACAACGTTTTATCGATTTAAAAGAAAACGACCAGTTGTACACTCCTGAGTACGTTGCTGAAACCATTTTTACCATAGACACCCAAAACAAACTACAAAATGGGGATATTGTGGATATTCGGAATTTTGATAATGATTAGTTTCAATACTTAATTGAATAAATATGAAAAAGAATTTACTTATACTTTTTAGCACTATTTGTCTTTTTAGCTGTCAGAATTATGAAAGCGAAAAATATATTGAGAATGAGAATATAGCTATTAATGATCTTATCCTTGAAATGATAAAATTCGATGAAATAGTAAAACTTAATAATTGGGAGGATAAACAATTAAAACTTTATATTTTTTCTAAACTGGATACAAATACAGCTAATTCTGTTAAACCTAATGGATATGATACTGGAGCAAATGGAATTAGTTATTCTAAAGAGAAAATAAAGGAAAATAAAGAGAGGTTTGAAAATGAATTAGAAAAATTTGAGAAAGAAGAACGTTTATTTTACGACTTGAAAAAAGGAAAGATAAAAGAGCGAAACTTAGATTACAATTTCTCGAATGAAAAAATTGCCTTTGAATACATTAATCCTCAAAACATAAAAGACTTTAACCCCAAAAAAAATGAGTATGGTTACTTGGGCGTTTCAAGAATTATATTTAATTGGAATTACACTGTTGGTTATTTACATTACACCTTTTTTTGTGGAGATTTATGTGCTTGGAACGACAATATTAAAATAGAAAAGATAAATGGGAAGTGGAAGATAGTCGAACGCTATTCTGGAGGAATTTCTTAAAAATGAAATATGAAAAAGAAAATAAAATTGCTAACAATTAGTCTTCTAGCGTTTATAACTATAGGACATTCACAATCAAACGATACAATAAGAGGGAAAATTATTTCTTCTATCACTCGCAAAAAACCAGTAGGAGAAATAGTTATCTCTGAAAAAGGTAGTACTGATTTTATTAAAGCAGATAGCTTAGGCTATTTTAAATTTATAACCAAAAACAAAAAATCTGAATATCATTTAGTTATAATTGCAGGAGATTATGATGTTCAAGAATTTGTCTTTAAATCTAAATGGTTAAACTATAAAAGACCTAAACATATAGTTGTTAATGCTAAATGTAGACTGAATAAAGAGAAAGCCTCATCAGATTGGAAAGCTGGGAAAGCTAAGCTTTATTTAATGAGTGGAATTACCCCCATAGCTACTACTAAAAAAGATAAAAGATTTGAAAGAAAATATGGGCTTAAATATTACGATTTTGGTTGTGAAGCAAGACTACCTGAATGCTTAATTGATTACAATACAAGGGTTTTTAAAAATTTAGATTTAACATTTGGAAGGAAATGGAGAAAGAATGTAAGGAAAGAGGTTATTGGGTATCAATAACCATCCTTAACATAGACACCCAAAACAAACTACAAAATGGGGATATTGTGGATATTCGTGAGTTTTAAAAAGTATTTTACCAACAAAGACACAACAGGTATAATTATTAGGTGCATCTATAAAATGAAAAATACATATTGAAAAAAGAAATCAAATTAACTCCAATTTTAACACTTATCATACTAGCCATACTTTTTTCATTTATTTATGGTCTTAGAGCTTACCAAAAAAACAAACTGAATAAAGGAGCATTTATAACTTATGCTACAATTGAAAAACTTAAAGAAAATACGAGAAAAGGAAAATCAGGGAGGACAGATATAGTATATTTTTATTTTATAAAAAATGATAGTGTAATTCACAAGCTCAAACAAATACCTCCTAAAAGTATAAAGAAAGAAAAATTAAAGCTTAATGAAACATTTAAAATTCGTGTCGCCAAATCAGACTATAATGTTTTTGAAATTGATTTTGATGAAAGAATAGATACAGTTATTAGAAAACAAGACTACAAAATACAGGTATATAATACATTTACACATCATAACATAATTGAACAATAAGTTTTCTTTAGAGAATTAGTTTGATTCTTAACCTAAATTCCAATACCTTTCGCTAACGTTGAATATAACTCATTGAATGGATTTATATTCTCAAGCGAGTTATTGGCAGTTTTAAAACAAACTCCCTAGAATAATAAATTCTTATATGAAAAAAATCTTTTTAGTACTGACTATCATTTTATCATCAATTCAACTTCAAGCACAGGAGAAAGCCCCGATGATTACAGGAAAAGTAAACATTTCAATAAAAGAAGGAACATTTGAGTGTGATGTAACTTTAAGTGATATTCCTCATTTAAAAGATTATTTTATCAGACTTAATTCAGGAATGAATGTACTTCATTTTAGAAGTAAAGAACCTAATGACTTTTTGATTTATGCAAACAAATCCTGGTCAGACTCAACTTCTACAGGAGAGTCTTTAGCATATTATTTTGCTGGTAATGACGGGAAATTTCTACCCAAATCTTTACAAATAAAATATGTTGGTAAATTTCCGGTAGTGAATGATACTATTGAAAATTACAGCAGAAAAGATTGGAAGGGAAATATTGCTTTTAATCATAATTCTTTAAGAACTGACGGAGTTCAATCGGCTTGGTACCCTGTTCTTTATGATATAAAAAAAGATAAAGCTTTTGAAAAATTGAGATACGACATTAAAATTGTTTGTGAAGATTGCAATACAATTTATGTAAACGGAAGTTTACCTGTTAAAAAGCAGTCGACTCATTTTAAAAGTGAAATTCCACAAGAGTTAACACTTTTCTGTGGTAAATATGAATATTCCAATATTGATGAAACTTATATTTTGAATTCCGATTTTACCAACGAACAAATAAACGAATTTAGTTCTGTTATTAACGATTACAAGAAATTTTATGAATCCAAACTCAATATTCCGTATGAGCTAGCAACGGTTTTTGTAAATACTACACCAACGTCAATAAAAGACGGCTGGATGTTTGTATCATATCCAACAATTATGAGCATTGGTTGGCAAAATGGATTAGAGAAGGTTATAGAACCAGAATATCAAAATTTTTACCGTCCATTTATCGCTCACGAATTAGGTCATTTTTATTTCGGTACATATAAAGTATTTAATTCCGAACTCGGGGATATGATGAGTGAAGGTTTTGCAGAATATTTAGCTTTACAGCTAACTAAAAATAATATCGGAAAAGATGTTTATGAAGAAATGATAAATAAAAAGATTGAAAATTTACAAGAATTTAAAAAAGAAGCTATCCCTTTTAGCAAAATAAAATCACAATCAGAGTATTTAAACAGGCAGTTATACGTTTATAATTATGCACCGCTTATTTTTCTTGCTATCGAAAAAGAAATTGGAGAGAAGAAAATGTGGCAATGGTTAAATACTATTTTAAAAACTAAAACCACTTATACAAATTATGACTTTTTAACTACCACACTAAAATCAACAATTAATAACGACCAACTATATGAAAATATTAAATATTTGTATTTTGAAAGCAAGCAATCAATTGATAATGCCGAAAATAAAATTGTGGAAAAATAAAAACTGTCACTAGCAAGGGTTTAGCAAAATGGAGGGGTTTCGTCTAAATTGAAACTTTCAGTTTCGTAATCCGCAAAAGCCCCAGACGTTAGCAAACCTCTTAATAAGCATCCACATCCACAATAAAACGGATGGGTCTAAAATCTTTGACGGCTTCAAAAGTATTTTTAATTTTTTGTAACTGCTCTTTGGTTTTTCCTAACGATTGTTTTGGCGGTATTTTAATTACTAAATTCTTAATGTACTGGTTTCGAATACGAGAAACCGCAGGCGCTGTGGGGCCTAATACATTTTCATGAAACACATTTTGTAAAGCTTTTGCTAACCAGTTAATACCGTTATCAACACGTGTGTAATCTTTGTGTTTTAAGGTAATTTTTATCAAACGATAGTACGGCGGATAATGAAACTGCCAACGATCTTGCAACTGCTCTTTATACATTTCTGTATAGTTGTTAGTAGATACCTGCTGTAAAATTTGATGATACGGATTGTAGGTTTGTATGGCTACATTTCCTTGCTTTTTAGTACGTCCTGCCCTACCCGATACTTGTACCATTAACTGAAAGGCACGTTCATGTGCTCTAAAATCAGGGAAATTGAGCATCGAATCCGCATTTAAGATTCCTACCAGCGATACATTTTCAAAATCCAATCCTTTGGAAAGCATTTGTGTTCCTACCAAAATATCTATTTCTTGGGCTTCAAAAGCACCAATAATCTTTTGGTAACCATATTTACCGCGCGTGGTATCCAAATCCATTCGACCAATAGTATGATTCGGAAATAGCTCTTTTAACTCGAGTTCTATTTGCTCCGTTCCAAAACCTTTGGTGTCTAAGGTAGCACTTCCACAAGCACCACAACTGTTCGGCATTGCACGTTGATAATGACAATAATGACATTTTAACTCCTTACGGAATTTATGATAGGTTAAACTCACATCACAATTCGGACACTGAGGAGACACCCCACAAGTAGTACACTCTACCACAGGCGAAAACCCACGTCGGTTTTGAAATAAAATAACCTGTTCTTTTTCGTCTAAAGCTTCGGTAATCATTTTTAATAAACGATCCGAAAAATGACCGTTCATTTCCTTTTTTCGATGCTTTTCTTTAATGTCTATCAATTCAATTTTTGGCAATTGAATGTTTCCAAAACGACGCGTTAATTCTATAAATCCGTATTTGTTTTGCTTAGCATTAAAATAACTCTCTATTGATGGTGTTGCAGAACCTAACAATACTTTTGCTTGGTGCAAATGACCTAATACTACCGAAGCATCGCGTGCGTTGTAACGTGGTGACGGTTCAAATTGCTTGTACGACGTTTCGTGTTCTTCATCCACTACAATTAATCCTAAGTTTGAAAATGGTAAAAACAACGAAGAACGCGCTCCTAAAATAACCTGCGCTTTCGGTTTGTTTTCTAACACGTTATTCCACACCTCTACCCGTTCGTTCATCGAATATTTAGAGTGGAATACCGAAATAAAGTTTCCAAAATAATTTTGTAAACGGGTGATGATTTGGGTTGTTAAAGCGATTTCTGGTAGTAAAAACAATACCTGTTTTCCTTCAGCAATCACTTCTTTAATTAGTTTTACATAAATTTCTGTCTTACCTGAGCCTGTAACCCCGTGTAATAAACTTACCTGTTGTGTTTCAAAAGAAGTTTTTATTTGATTGAAGGCTTCTTGTTGAAACTCATTCAATTCTTTTATCTGATTCGTTTCTCCTTGATAGTTAATTCGATCGGTTTGAATATGATAAAATTCAAAAATATCTTTCTCTACCAAGGCTTTTAAAACTGCGGAAGAAGCTCCCGATTGTTCTTCTAAATCTTTTGCTTTTATTGGCTTTTTAGCCGCCGCTAATTGAAAATACGTCAATACAGCTTCTCGTTGCTTTTTCGCTCTTGAAAGTTCTTCTAAAAGCGTTTGTAAGCCTTCATTTGAGTTATAGTTGTTATGTAACCGAACATACTTAACCAGTTTAGGTTTGTATGTTTCGTAAATTTCTTCTTTAATGTAAATCGCACTCTTCTCTATTAACCCATTAATGATAGGAAGTACGGTTTTCTTTCCTAAAATATCAGCAACTTGATGAATGGTTAACTGTGAATGATGTTGTAAGGCTTCAAAAATTAAAAACTCTTCATCAGTTAGTATGGCTTCCTCTTCAAAGTTTTCATTTTTATAGATGATGGTTTCACTTTCTAACAGAAAAGCGGATGGTAAAGCTGCTCTATACACATCTCCTAACGAACACATATAATAGCTCGAAATCCATTGCCAATGTTTTAACTGTTGTTCCGTTATAATAGGCGTATCATCTAATATTTGATGAATGTCTTTGGCTTCGTATACTTCGGGTGCATTTTGGTGAATGTTAAACACCAATGCGGTATATATCTTACTTTTTCCGAAAGAAACCGCTACACGCATTCCTTTTTTTAAGAAAGAAGCTTCTGCTTCGGTTACCGTATAGGTAAACGTTTTTTGCAACGGAATGGGTAATATGACGTCGATGAAATATGGCATTATTCTACTATTTCTAATGGAGCTGGTGGTGGGGGTGAATTGTAAAAATTAGTACGATTCCCATTTTCATCTATAAACGGAAAAGCTTTTTCTAATATGATCTGTAATGGATATTTTTTCTTAAGAGAATCTGTATTTTTCTTATTAAAACCAGTAATAAAATTATAATATGATGTTGAAATAGTATCCATTTTATTTTTTAAACTTTCTTTAGAACTATCTATGCTTTCTGAAAATTCTAAAAACAGCAAACTTTTATGTGGACTATCAGCAAATTCAGGATTTTCTCTATTATTAAAAAACTGTTTCTCCAACATCTTTTCTAAGCTAACTGTATTAAAATTATATTTTATTCGGTTATGATAAAACAAACTATCTATAGAAGAATCAATATATAATATATTTTTAAATTTAATTAATCCACAAGCTGCATTACCACAAACAATAATTTTTCTAATTGAAAAAGGAATATCATTTTTAGATGTTTTTATAAAATATCTTATTTTCTTTTTATAATAGTTCTTACAAAAAACTGAGGTTAGTGACTCAAAGTTCTTCACCGTATCTAAATCAAAAACAAAAGTTGAGTCTGTATTTTTCTGTGTAGGAAAAACATCTTTCATAGTTAAGGCTTGTTCCTTTACTGTTTTGGAACAAGAAATAATTAGCAGAAATAAAACAGGAAGTATGTAAAAAGTGGTTTTCTTCATCTAATATCAAAACTACACAAAAATGAGTAGACTATAAATACTAAGTTTGTGTATTTAACCTTTAGCTTGTATGGTATTTTATACTAAACTCTATAGGGTTGTTTGATTTAATTACTTATCATTTCTAAGTACAACCTTTCTACTTTAGCTCTCGCCCAAGGTGTTGTTCTTAAAAATTTTAAACTAGAGGTATAGGTTGGATTCTTTTTAAAGGCATTTATATTCAACATCTCTCCCATTTCTTCCCAACCATATTCCAAGTATAATTCTTCTAACATGGTGGCTAGTTTTATTCCGTGAAGCGGATTGTTTGGTTGTTCTTGACTCATGCTACAAAGGTAAATATTCTATTGTAGTAATTCGTCTAACAAAATTCTAAATTTATCACTATTCCAATCGGCAGGTCCTTTTTTATCTACGACAATAGTTCCGTTTTTATCAATTATAAACGTCGCAGGAATTGAATTGCTTACCAGTTGACCTGGTACTTTTGATAAAATGTTATACGTTGGTAAATCATACCCTTTGTCTTTATAAAAAGCCTCAATAGTCGTCCAGTCTTCGTTACTCACAAATACAAATTCAACCTTGTCTTTATAATCGTCATATAACTTTTGAATACTTGGCATTTCGGCAATACAAGGTGGACACCAAGTTGCCCAAAAATTTACAAAAACTACTTTATTCTTAGTTTCATTAAAATCTATATTCGAAGTATTTAAGCCTTTAAGATTCCAATTGTAGTCGTTTAACATTTCTCTTTTTTCTTCAGTAATAGTTGAAGGAGAAAACGAAACTAACCTAATAAAATAAATTTTAGTTGGTGGGTATAATAATAGGCCAATTATTATAACAAATGCAATGTTTAAGATTGTTTTTTTGTTCAGCTTCATTAAGTTTATCCTTTGATTCAGGTTGTCGTTTCAAACGTTAAGAAATTACAACAACTTTTTCTTTTAATTTTTCATCAAATCTAATATTCTTAGCTAAAACAAAGAAAATATTAACAAACATTTGGGTAATATACTCTTACATATTACTCAGATTCAACTGTATTGTTTGCTAATTTTTCAATACTTTAGCATCACTTTTTTAAACAAACAATACACAATAATAAAACCAACATGAATAAAATAATGTTTACTTATTATTTTATTCGTTAAAAGGTTACAAAAACAATAAAAAACAAACACATGAAAAATACAGCTTTATCACATGTACATGAGGCTTTGGGAGCAAAAATGGTTCCTTTTGCAGGTTATAATATGCCTGTACAATACGAAGGAGTAACTGCTGAACACGAAACTGTTAGAAAAGGAGTTGGTGTTTTTGATGTAAGTCATATGGGAGAGTTCTTTTTAAAAGGAGAAAACGCTTTGGCTTTAATTCAAAAAATATCTTCTAACGACGCTTCTAAATTAGTTCCTGGAAAAGCACAGTACAGCTGTATGCCGAATGCTGATGGAGGAATTGTAGATGATTTAATTATTTACATGATTGCTGAAAATGAGTATATGTTGGTAGTAAACGCTTCTAATATTGAAAAAGATTGGAACTGGATTTCTCAACACAACGATTTGAATGTTGAAATGGAAAATCGTTCTGAAGATTGGTCGTTATTGGCTATTCAAGGTCCTAAAGCTGCAGAAGCAATGCAATCGTTAACTTCAGTTGATTTATCGAATATTAAATTCTATACTTTTAAAATCACTGATTTTGCTGGAATTCCGAATGTAGTAGTTTCTGCTACTGGATATACTGGTTCTGGTGGATTTGAAGTATATGTAAAAAATGAAGATGTTGAACAACTTTGGAACAAGGTTTTTGAAGCTGGTAAAGATTGGGGAATTAAGCCTATTGGTTTGGCTGCTCGTGATACTTTACGTTTAGAAATGGGATATTGTTTATATGGTAACGATATTGACGATACGACCTCTCCTTTAGAAGCTGGCTTAGGATGGATTACTAAGTTTACGAAAGACTTTGTAAATGCTGAAGCTTTAAAAGCTCAAAAAGAAGCGGGTGTTACTCGTAAATTAGTTGCATTTGAATTAACTGAGCGTGGTGTTCCTCGTCATGATTACGAAATTGTTGATACCGATGGAAACAATATTGGTCGTGTTACTTCAGGAACGATGAGTCCGTCGTTAGGAAAAGGAATTGGATTAGGATATGTTACTATTGAAAACTCTAAAGTTGATAGTGATATTTTTATCCAAGTTCGTAAAAAACAAATTCCTGCTAAAGTAGTGAAGTTACCTTTTTATAAAGGTTAATAATATTTCTTAAAAAAAAAGCAGCTTTTAAAAGCTGCTTTTACCCCTTAAAGAATAATTTAATTTTCCCCAAAAAATTAAATTAAATGCTCATTTTTACTTTGAGCACTTCAAATATCTAGAACAAAAAAGCCTTTTTAGTTTTAACTTCCTTAAATGACGCCTTTTTAGATATGAGTGTGTTATTTTATTCCTTAAAAGTAAAAAAGCAGCTCCTAAAAGAACTGCTTTAACACTGTAAATCAATAATTTAAACATTATTAATCTTTTTTCTCATCGTCTTTTGATGCTTTGTTCCAGATTTTAATTTCATCAGAAGCAGTAACTCCTTCTAAAACTTCAATATTTACTCCGTCTGAAACTCCTAGTTTTAACTCACGCTTTTCAAACTCCTCATCTCCCTTTTTTATTTCTACATAAGGCTCTTCTGTTTTCTTATCAAAACGTAATAACGATTCTTTAATAGATAAAACACTATCTTTTTTCTCTAATACTATATCTGCATTCGCACTGTATCCTGCTCTTACAAAATAATTATCATCAAGTTTTACATCTGCTTTAATTTTAAACTGTACAGCTCCGTTTTCTTCTGTTCCTTTTGGTGCTATAAAGTTTAATATTGCTGGAAATTTTTTATTTTCAATGGCTCCTAATGAAACTTCAATGTTTGATCCTTTTACTAATTTTCCTACTTCTGATTCATCTACTTTACCTTCAAAAATCATTTTCTCCATATCAGCTATTGTTGCTATGGTTGTACCTTCATTAAAGTTATTTGATTGAATAACTTGATATCCTTTTTTTACAGGAATTTCTACAACCATACCAGAGGTTGTCGCTCTAATATTTGTATTAGCTCCGGCAGAACCTACAGATCCTTTCTTAATTATTTGATAATCGTTTTGAGCATTTCTTAAGTCATTTTTTGCTTGATTGTATGATAATTGCGATGCTTCAAAATCTTGACTAGAAATTACGCCTTTGTCGAATAAGTTTTTATTTCTATCATATTGCGTTTTTGCATTGTTTAGTCTAATTTGTATAGAGTTAATCATTCCTCTGGCACTTTGTAACGATTGTTCGTTAGGTACTACTCTTACCGTTGCTAACAAATCACCTGCTTTCACTATTGCTCCTTCTTCAACAACTATTTTATCTATAATTCCTGCTATTTGAGGTTTTATTTCAACTTCTTCTAAAGGAACAACTTTTCCTGTAGCTACTGCTTTTTTAACAATTGTAGTTCTGAATGGTTTCTCTGTTTCATAGGTTACCACACTTTTTTGATTTTTCTTTCCTAACCAAATTAGGATGACTACAAATAATAGTGCTACTATTCCTAAGATAATTTTTGCTCTTTTGCTCATGATTAATTGATTATTTCTTTTTTATTCTTCTCTTAATGCTTCGATTGGTTTTACTACTGTTGCCATATATGCTGGTATTAATCCTATTAAAGTTCCTAAAATTACTAGGATTGAAAAGGCTAGCATTACTATGGGTATATTTACGGTTGGATTTACTAATGTTGGATCGTCTCCTCCTCCTACTAAAAGATCTAATAGGAATAGAACAAGTCCTCCAAAAATAATTCCTAGCATTCCTGCCACAGTGGTTAAAAACACTGACTCTAATACTATTTGTCTTTTAATACTTATTGGAGTTGCTCCTAAAGCTCGTCTAATTCCAATTTCTTTCGTACGCTCTTTTACGGTAATTAATAAAATGTTACCAATGGCAAAAACTCCTGCTATTAAGGTTGCAATCCCAACAAACCATGTTAAAAACTGCATTCCTGTTAAAAAGCCCATTAATTTATCTATTTGGTCTCCTAAATTTACACTTCCAAAAGCTCTTTTATCTTCTGGGTGTACTTTATGCAAGTTTTTTAAGGTTAATAGAATATCTTTTTCCATCTGCTTGATATCTACTCCTTCATTAGCTGTAATCATCATCCAGTCTACCTTATTTGAAGTGTTGTATACTTTTTGGAAGGTAGTAAATGGAATGTAAGCTGTATCTCCGTCAATATCTATAGTGTTTGATGGTTTATAAACTCCTACAACCTTATAGTTTACGTTGCTAATCTTCACATACTGTCCAATAGGCATTTCCTTTTTATCAAACAGTTGTTTGTACATATCTTCAGAAATAACACAAACTTTTGAATTGTTCTTTATGTCATTTTGGTTTAGAAACCTTCCATAGATTAAATCTTTCTTTTGTACACGATCTAAAACTGGATAATCCCCACTTACCTGAAAATCACCTGATTTAAAATCTTTAACAACAGTACCGTTAGTTTGATTTCTAGGTGCTAATAACTTTATTTCATTACTATATTCTTTTTCAAGAACTTCAATATCTTTAAATGTTAAATCAAATCTTCTTCCTTTTTGAAACCCTTTAAAAGGCATGTCTGTTCTCTGTGTCCATAAAAAAACACTGTTGGTAGCAAAATCTCCAAAAATTCTTTTAAAGTTATTTTCCATACCACGAGCAGCTCCTAATAAGACTACTAATATGAAAATTCCCCATAGTACCCCTACAATGGTAATACCTGTTCTTAATTTATTTTTACGAATACTTCCGTAAATTTCTTGCCAAGTGTCTGAATCAAATAAAAACTTCATAATTAGTCTGCTCTTAGTGCTACAATTGGTTTAATTTGTGCTGCCTTTTTTGCTGGTAAATACCCTGCAATTAATCCTGATAAGATTAAAATAATGGTAGCTCCTATTACAATTCCCGGACTTACACTTGGGTCTTTTATAAAGTATTTTTCTAAACTATCTCCAATAGCACTTAAAATATAGGTTCCTAAACTTAAACCTAAGTACCCTGCTATGGTTGTTATTAAAATAGACTCTTGAATTACCATACCAATAATTGATGCAGGTTTTGCTCCTAAAGCCTTACGAATTCCGAATTCTTTTGTACGTTCTTTAATAACAAAAATCATAATATTACTAATACCAATAATTCCTGCTATTAAAGTTCCAGAGCCTACAAATATGACAATAAAGTACAATGCAAACATAAATTGGTTGATTCCTTTGTTTGCTTCTGCCATATTTCTTACGGATAAAGCACTTTGGTCATCAGGGTGAATGTCTAACTTTTTACGTAAATCTCTTTCTAGTCGATTACCAAACGTAATAGCCTGATCTAAATTTAAATCTGGATTATACCCTATATTAATTTGACTGATATAATCGTTATTTCCGTATAGTTTTTGTGCTGTTGTTACAGGCATGTAGGTTAATCGTTCTTCATTATCTCCTCCTTTATCTGAAAATATTCCGACCACTTTATATGAAATACCATCAACATTTACTCTTTTTCCTAAAGCTGGTTTTTCTCCAAATAAATCTTGTTTAACAAGACGACCAATAATAATAACCTTTGCATTATTTTTTAAATCTAACTCGTTAATATACCTTCCTTCATCAATAATTGTTTTTTCTAAAAATTGATGATCTGGATGTACAGCTCGTAATTGATAATTATTTTGATTGTTCTTATAAGTTATATTTACACTCTTGTATATTCTTGCTGTTAAATGTTGAATCTTGTTTTCATATTCATCTTTAACATAATCAAAATCCTTATTTTTTAGCTGAATTCTTCTTCCTGTTTGTAACCCTTTGTATGGCTTAGAGGTTTTCCACACTCTTACAAACATAGCATTGGTTGCATCGTCTACAAAAGCTGTTTTAAACTGATTTTGTAATCCAGATACAATTCCAAATAATAGTGTAAACAATAAAATTGCAAAAGCTACCGTAAATCCTGATAAAACCGAACGCAGCTTATTTTTACCAATACTTTGAAATATTTCTCTCCAGCGATCTAAATCAAACATAATTAAATTGCTTTTGCTTTATTCGTTGCTGTTTTTGTTAACTCATCGCTAATAATAACACCATCTTTTAACCGAACAACTCTATTAGTTTGTTCTGCTACTTCTTCTTCGTGTGTAATTACAAAAACAGTCATACCTTCATCGTTAATTTCTTTTAATAAATCCATTACCGAATCGGTTGTTGTAGAATCTAACGCTCCTGTTGGTTCATCTGCTAATACAACTTTTGGCTTGGTAGCTAAAGCTCTTGCAATTGCTACACGTTGCTTTTGACCTCCAGAAAGTTCATTTGGTAAGTGATTAGCCCATTCTTTTAACCCTACTTTTTCAAGATATTCTAAGGCTATTTCTAATCGTTCTTTTCTGCCAACTCCTTTATAGTATAATGGTAATGCTACATTTTCTAAAGCTGTTTTATAAGAAATCAAATTGAATGACTGAAAAACGAATCCTAAAAACTTATTACGTAATACTGCAGCTTTCTTTTCATTTAAGTTTTCTATCAACTGTCCGTTTAAGTAATAGTTTCCTTCATCATGTGTATCTAATAAACCTACAATATTTAATAAGGTAGATTTCCCCGATCCTGAAGACCCCATAATTGATACAAATTCGCCTTCTTTTATATGTAAATCTAATCCTTTTAAAACATGAAGTGAGTCTTTTCCTATAGGATAAGATTTGTGAAGATTTTCTATTCGAATCATAGTGTTAGTTAATTTTTAAGTAAAAAATAAATACTAATTCTTCTAATCTACTAATAAATTATTGTTAAATCATTATTTACTTTCTTACAAGACGCTTAATTTTGATTTATGTTACAAGTTAACACTTAATTTTTTGAAAAAAATTAAATATGAACAATTTACCTAGTAATAAAAAAGTGATTTTATTTGATGGTGTCTGTAATTTTTGCAACGATAGTGTGCTAAAAGTTATAAAATATGATGTTAAAAATCAGTTTGTTTTTACTTCTCTTCAATCGGATATAGGAAAAGAAATAACACAATATTTAGGGATAGACACTTCCAAGGTTGATTCTATTATTTTATACGAGCCAAATGTTGCTTATGATATTAAATCTACAGCTGCGCTAAAAATTATGAATGCTTTTGGTGGAGTTTGGAAATTAACGCAATTTTTTTTGATATTTCCAGAGAGTTTTAGAAACTTAGTATACGATTACATTGCTAAAAATCGCTATAAATGGTTTGGTAAAAAAAATGCCTGTATGGTTCCTTCTAAAGAAATACAAGAAAAGTTTTTATAAAAAACAAGCTCACCAAATTGGTGAGCTTATTCATAGCAATATTTCCCTTTTCTAGGGGACGACTTAATTAAAATAAATTTTTGAAGCTCCTACTCCTACTTCTGTTGAATATATTTTATTCTTAGTATTAATATCATACACCATTAACTCACTTACTTCTTGAAATTCATATTCAGCAACAAATAATTGATTATCTCTTACATTCATTCCATAAATAACTCCTACATCAATACCTTGTTCAGCTAACTCATTTGCTGTCTCTTTAATACCGTAAACTTTATCTGTATTTCCTTGATAATAATATATTTTGTTATTAGAATATGCTAAATATGTAGCCCTTTTATTTTCAGGAAAAGCTAATTCTTTGATTATTGTATTATCAGTTGTATTAATAATAGAAATTGAAGAAGGAGTATTTTTAGTAGCTTTATAGTATGGAGCTGGTCCATATTCTAAAGGTTTACCTTCAGACAAAACAATTAAATTACCTGTAGCATCAAAAGCCATATCATCAGGATTATCTTTTACTGTTATTGTTGATACTACATTATTATTATTTAAATCTACTACAGAAACAATGTTGTTTGATGACCAACCTCCTTTATGTGAGATATATAATTTATTACCTTTATTTACAATTTGCTCTACACCATTAGCTAGTGAAATTGTATTCTCTTCAATAGTATTAGTTTCAATATCTATAATAGCTACATAATCATCATTCTCATTTGCACCATCACCCCAGTTTGTAACATATCCTTTTCCATTTACAATAGTCATATATCTTGGATTGTTTAACCCTGTTGTAATTTGTCCCTTCTTTTTAAAAGTATATCTATCTGCAATTACAATCATATTAGCATCATTTAAAATGATATAAGCATCTGTTTCAGAAAAAGCTATTGATTGAATTAATCCTGCTAACAATGCTCCATTTTTACCTGCATAAATAAAATTTTGTGACTCAGATAACTCATTATTCACGTAAGAAATAAATCCATCTTTATTTCCATAAAGTCCTTCTCCACTTACAATAACTCCATTATCGTATTTGTCTCTAATTACTTCAACTATTTTATCTTCACTAGAACAAGAGATAAGTACTATACTTATTAAAAAAAGTTGTAAAAGTAGTTTTGTTATTTTCATTGGTTTAAAATTTATAATTTAAATTGATATTAAAATTTGTTCCTGGCATAGGACGCAAATTTGAGAAATAATACACTTCATTAAATATATTATTAAGCATGAATCCTATCGTTGGAAGTTTTGATTGTTCTCTAGATAACTTAAAGGTTACTCCTAAGTTTTGAACATTTACCGATTTTACAGAATAAGTTTTTGAGTTTGTTGGGTTTGTATATACACTACTTTGATATAAACTTTGTATAAAAATTTTCATCCTTTTATAATCATATCCCACATTAAAATTTAATAAATGCTTTGGTGCAAATGGTAATACTTTTCTTGTTTCTATATTTTCCGCTAACGTAAACGTATAATTGGAAGAGAAGTCAACTATATGTTCTCCTATCTCTTTCTTAAAACTCACATAAGTTTCAATTCCTTTATTAACCACATCACCTACATTTCTTGGTCTCCACAAATTGCTGCCACCTGTTGGTAACCAAAGAATTTTATCATTAATATGGATATAAAATAATGTAGATGTTATATTTATATTTTCATTTTTAAGAGAAGCTCCCAATTCCCCTTGTTTTGAATTTTCTGGTATTAAGTTTAAATTTCCTACTACAGGCCAATACATTTCATTATAAGTAGGTACTCGATAATTTGTTGAAAAATTGGCTAGGATGTTTAATTGATTAGCTAATCTATATTCTCCTCCTACGAATAAAGACAGAGGCACATTAAAATCTGAATTAATTTCTTTTCTAACTTGTAAATTCGTTATTAATTTTTCAGTAGGTTGATATTTAACACTTCCTACAAAAGCAACTGAATTTCTTATTTCAGTACCTATATCAGAACTACTGCCGTTTATATTTTCATAAATAGTTTTGTAATTAAACGACAAAACATTAGATGGTCTATAAGTTAAAGAGTGGTTTATAAATACATTTTTTGACTTTCCAAATTCAAAATTTTCAACATCCTTATTCCTATAATAACTATACTTTTGTGTTAGATAGGCTAAGTTTAACTCCTGTTTAAACTGTGACGAAAACGCATACTTCCATTGTAATAAATTTCGTTCATTGAAATCTTCATTTCGTTCGCTACTCGCAGATGGATTTGGGAAACCGTTGGAAAAAAAACGATTTCCATAGTAAGCGGTCGAATAAAACGATAAAGTATTTGTAGGAGTAAACTTATAACCTATGACAAAATTAATTCCGTAGTTTTTGTAATTACCATTTTCATTAGTTAGTAGGTTTCCATAATCATCTTTATACCGCTCATCAATATATGTGTAATCATTATCGGAATAATTAAACGTAGAAGCTAATTTTATACTCCACTTATCTGTTCCTACTGAGCTTTTAAAAAAATTAGACGTTGTATTGTAACTTCCGTAAGAAGTAAATAATTGAAATTTTTGATGCTCTTTAAACAACAATTCATCTTTCAAGTGTACCGTACCACCAATGGCACCAGAACCATATTCAGCACTATTTCCTCCACTTTGAACAATGATATTATCATTCAAACTTGCAGATAATGAATTAAAATCTGTTTGTCCGCTTCCTACAGCATTTATAGGTATTCCATTCCATAACACCAATGTATTTGAAGCCGATGTTCCTCTAAAACGAGCGGTACTCACACCTCCATTTCCATAATCTCTAAAAGCTATTGGACTATTATATCGTAGAAGGTTTGTTAAGTTGATAGGGTTTTTTGTTTGTTCTTTTATCCCAATCTTTAATTCTTTTGTAGCAATGCGTTTTTTTTCTACATTTCTCTTCCCGTTAACTATTACCTCTTTTAATTTGTTAATAGCTATTGTATCTTTTTGAGAAAAAAGATTAATCGTAAAAAACAGTATAAATATTATTGTTATTTTCTTCATTATACATTAAACTTTTATCCCGAAAGTTTTAATTAAATTATAATAATTGGCAGGTCTCCTGGCTTGCGTCTTGTAACATACCTTCCCATTAAAAAAACAGTGGTTTGAGTATTTGTTACAAGCTTAATAGCTTACAGTTGCGGGAACAGCTTCGGTTTTACACCGAATTCCCTTTTAATTCTCTTTAATAAGATGATTAAAGAAAAACCAAAAATCACGGCAAATGTATAGTATTCTTATAAATTAGCAACCATCAAATCATGATAATTTGCGAATTTTGTTTGTAAGTTTTCTGGAAGGGTATAATACGCTGGATGAATCATTTTTGCCAAACATTCAATTCCTTCCACCAAAGTACCAGCAGAAGATTGTGTAAACATGGCAAAGTCGGCAATATACACTTGTTTATTTTTTACCGCTCTCAAAGAGGTCCACTCTTCTCTTTCTTCTAAAAATTTCATATCTTCAAGAGTTCTATCAATTCCGTATCCGCAAGGAGCGATAATCAATACCTCTGGATTGTATTTTACAATTTTATCCCAAGAAATTACAATACTATCTCCTGATGGATGCGATAACAAATCAATTCCTCCAGCATAGCCTATTTGATGAGGAATCCAGTGCCCGCAGTTAAACAACGGGTCTATCCACTCTAATAACATCACACTTTTCGATTGGATTCTATGTTCACGTTGCACATCTACAATATCATAAATACGTTTTTTCAATCCACTCACATATACCTCTCCTACCGCTTCCTGCTTCATCGCTTTTGCAATGGTTAACGCATTCTCAAAAACGTCTTCTAAAGAATTGGGAGTAATTGATATTAATTCTGGAACTTTAGGTAATTTATAAGCTGATTTTGCCACAGATTCTGTATCTATCTGGCAAACATCACATACATCTTGTGTAAAAACAATGTCGGGTGCGATACTTTCCAAAACAGGTTCATCAACATAGTACAACGTCTTTCCTTCTGCCTTGGTTTTAGAAAAAATAGCCGTTATTTCTTTACTCGTTAACACTTTTCCTTCCAACTTATATCGAACAGCTACTTCTTTTTCTTGTAAAGCTACTTCTGGACACTCAAAAGTAATTCCGTTTAAATAGTTCTGTAAGCCCATGTCATAAATCATTTGGGTTACTGCTGGCATAAAAGAAGATACTGTCATAATTCGTGGTTTTAGTTCAGCAAAAATAAACAGTTCTCTATTTTAATTTGTTTTTTATTAAAAATCTTTCCAATCTTTGTGTCAATATAAAATACGATTTCATGATATATTATATCTCAGGAGGTGAACGTTCTGGTAAAAGTAGCTATGCTCAAAAGCTAGCCGAATCTTTATCTGACACCCCTATTTACCTAGCCACCTCTCGTATTTGGGATGAAGATTTCAAACAACGAGTTGACAGACATATTTCTGATAGAGATGAACGTTGGACCACTGTTGAAGAAGAAAAATGGTTAAGTAACGTAATTTCTGAAAAACAAACTGTCGTTGTTGATTGTGTTACACTATGGTTAACGAACTTCTTTGTAGACACAAAATATGATATTGAAAAGGCGTTAGAAATTGCCAAAGAAGAAATCAATAAATTGGTTGGAATAGACGCCAATATTATCATAATTTCTAATGAAATTGGTATGGGATTACATGCCAATTCCGAATCTGGAAGAAAATTTACACAACTACAAGGCTGGACAAATCAACACATAGCTAAACTAGCTGATAAAGCTACTTTTATGGTATCTGGACTTCCTTTAACTTTAAAATAACACATGACAACAACAATAACTCCTCTATCAAAAGATTTACAGAACGAACTTCAAGAAGAAATCAACTTCAAAACCAAACCTATTGGTGCTTTAGGAAGTTTAGAAAAAATCGCCATGCAAATTGGTTTAATTCAAAATACCACTACACCTGTACTCTCAAAACCTACTATTATGGTTTTTGCTGGAGATCATGGAATTGCTACCACAGGAAAAGTGAGTCCGTACCCACAAGAAGTTACACAACAAATGGTATTTAACTTTTTGCAAGGAGGTGCTGCTATTAATGTGTTTTGTAAACAGAATAACATTCATTTAAATATTGTAGATGCTGGTGTGAATGCTGATTTTGAAACACATCCACAGCTTACCAATGCCAAAATAGCAAAGGGAACACAAGATTATAGTACTACCAAAGCTATGACTTCAAAACAATGCCAAGAAGCTTTAGAAAAAGGAAGACAATTGGTAAGAAAGGTGTATAGTGAAGGTTGCAATGTTATTGGTTTTGGTGAAATGGGTATTAGCAATACGTCATCTGCGGCTTTGTTAATGAGTTATTTTACCAATACACCTATTGAAAACTGTGTAGGTAGAGGAACTGGAGTTGATGATAAAGGACTACAAACAAAAATCGACATATTATGTGAAGTCTATAAGTTACACGCCGATTCTATTTCAACACCTATGGAAGCCTTAACTGCTTTTGGCGGATTTGAAATTGTAATGATGTGTGGAGCCATGTTAGAAGCTGCTTCTTTAAAAATGACTTTACTTATTGATGGTTTTATTGTTACTGCTGCCCTATTGGCCGCTCATGCTATGGAATCTGATATTTTAGACTATTGTATTTTCTGTCATAATTCAGGAGAACAAGGACATCAAAAAATGTTAGAATTTTTAAATGCTGAACCACTTTTAAACTTAGGTTTACGTTTAGGTGAAGGCACAGGTTGTGCGGTTGCATTTCCTATTATTCAATCGAGTGTAAACTTTTTAAACGAAATGGCTACTTTTAAAAGTGCCAATGTTAGCGAAGCCTAGTTATGATAAAAAGACAAATCCATTATTTTTTAACTGCTGTATTGTTTTTTACACGAATTCCGTGTCCTAAATGGGTAGATCATTCTCCTGAAATACTCAACAAAAGCAGTCGCTATTTTTCTTTAGTAGGAATTGTAGTCGGAAGCATTGCAGCATTAGCCTATTTTGCTTTTTCTTATATTTTTCCTACGGATATTGCTATTGTAATTAGTATGATTAGTTCTATTTGGATTACAGGAGCTTTTCATGAAGATGGATTTGCCGATGTTTGTGATGGTTTTGGCGGCGGATGGACCAAAGAAAAGATTTTAACCATTATGAAAGATTCCAGACTCGGAACTTTCGGAGTAAGCGGTTTGGTCTTTATCCTAGCTATAAAGTTTTTAGCTCTATATCATTTACAAAACCTATCCATTGATTTAATTTTAGTAATTATCTCAGGACATAGTATTAGCCGATTTATCGCTACGGTTTTATTGTATACACATGACTATGTAAGAGATATTGACAGTTCTAAAATAAAGCCAACCACCAAACAAATGAGTAGTAAATCGCTACTCATATCAGCTATTTTCGGAATAGTGTCTTTGTTTTTCTTTCAAAAACCAATGGTGTTTTTAGTATTACTTCCTTTATTACTTACCTATTTATATATGGGGCACTTTTTTAAAAAATGGATTGGAGGTCAAACAGGAGATTGTGCGGGTGCTTTGCAACAAGTAGCTGAAATTGTTTTTTATCTAAGCCTGCTCGCCTTATGGAAGTTATTTTAGTACGACACACAACGCCTGATATTTCCAAAGGTATATGTTATGGTCAGGCAGATATAGGGGTTGCGACTACTTTTGAGGAAGAAGCGAGCGATATTCTAAAAAAAGTTCCTGTCAACGACGCTGATGTAAGGTATTATAGCAGTCCCTTACAACGTTGTAAGCTTTTAGCTGAAAAACTTTCAGCTAACGTAATTTTTGACAACCGATTGAAAGAACTTGATTTTGGTGATTGGGAGCTACAAAAATGGAACGATATTGATAAAAAAGAACTCGATATTTGGATGAACGATTTTGTGAAAACGCCTGCTAAAAACGGAGAATCTTACATCGATTTACACAATAGAACTACCAATTTTTTAACCGAATTAACAACCAAAAATCATCAAAAAGTTGTGCTAGTTACCCATGCGGGAGTAATGAGAAGCCTTTGGGCTTATATGAATAAAATTCCGTTGGAAAAATCATTTGAATTAAAACTAAATTACGGAGATACACTAACCTTCCACCTATAAAAATAGAGTACTATGAAACGTTATTTATTTATTCTTTCCTTATTTGTGTTCTTTACACAATGTAAACAAGAAACTAAAAAAACTACTGAAAAGAAAGCTGTACAAAGTACCGTAAAATACGCTAAGGGATTTGATATAATTTCTGAAAACGGAGTGAAAAAATTAGTGATTAAAAAGGCTTTTCAAAGCTCGCACGAATATTTTTCTTACACACTTACTAATAAAACCAACCTTTCTAAAAAAGAAATAAAAGTTCCTATTGAAAAAATGGTGGTTACCAGTACTACACATATTCCGATGTTAGAACTTTTGAATGCTGAAAATACTATTGTTGGTTTTCCGCATACCAAATATGTTTCTTCAAAAAGAACAAGAAATAGAATTGACGAAGGTAAGATTGTTGAATTAGGCTTGGAACAAGATATGAATACAGAAAAGTTGATTGATATTGAGCCTGAATTGGTTGTTGGTTTTGCACTTCATCCAAATACGAAACTATACCAAAACATCAAAAAAACAGGGATTCCTGTGATTTTTAATGGAGATTGGCTGGAAGAAACTCCGTTAGGAAGAGCAGAATGGATTAAGTTTTTTGGGGCTTTATACGGAAAAGAAAAGGAAGCAAACAGTATTTTCAACAACATAGAAAAGGAATACCTTAAAGCGAAAGAAATTGCTAAAAACAGCGATAAACAGCCAACCATTTTATCTGGAAGTATGTTTAAAGATGTTTGGAATGTTCCTGCGGGTGAAAGCTTTATTGCCACGTTTTACAACGATGCAAACTTAAATTACTTATGGAAAGACACGAAAGGAACAGGTAGCTTACCTCTAAGTTTTGAAAGTGTATTGGAAAAAGCACAACACGCTGATTTTTGGTTTAACTGTGGCTTGTATGCTACCAAAGAACAGTTAACTACCGCAAACATTCATTACAAAGAATTTGATGCCTTTACAAATAACAAGATATTTTCTATTGGGCATAACAAAGGTGAAACTGGTGGTTTAATTTACTTTGAACTCTCTCCTGTACGCCCAGATTTGGTATTGAAAGATTTGATAAAAATTACGCACCCTAATTTGTTGCCAGAATACGAATTGACTTTTTATAAGGAAGTGGAGTAATGTAATTATGAAAAAAATAAAATTCTTATACGAAAAATATTATTGGCAGTTTTGGTATCTAATAGGACTAATTCCTGCATCCTTTTGGCTAACACCTAGATCATTCGATAAAGTCGGTTATATCTTAACATTTATAACCTTTTTCATAATAGCTATTCCTTTTGCCCTAGTTATATGGACTGTAAATGTATTTTTTCAGTTTATGATTTCCTTACTTTATTCAGGAATAAAGGAGAAAAATGTTAAATTAATTTTTACAGCTATATTTATTCTTATTGCTATTTTATACTTTATTTTAGGTATCATTAACTTGTAAGCTTAACAATCGTTCTAAACGTTAAGTTCACCCGTGGTCGGTGGACTTTTTTTGTAGGCGGTAATCGGTGTAGCCAATGGGTTTGGATTTCGTCCTTCATTACCAATAACGAACCGTGTTCTAATACTTTGTACACCGTTTCTTTGGTCTGTTTGTGTTTAAAACCAAAGCGTCTTTCTGCTCCAAAGCTCAGCGAAGCAATCGCTCCGTTCTTTTTTAAATCTTTTTCCCCATCACTATGCCACGCCATTCCTTCTGAACCATCGTGGTATAAATTCAACAAACAAGAGTTGTAGGTTTCACCTGTTTTCTTTTCAACCAATTCTTTTAACGCTAACAATTCTCTCGTAAACGGTAACGCTGTTTTGGTAATGTTCGAATACGAATATTCAAAAGGTTGCTCTGCATACCAAGCTACTTTTCGTTTGGTTACCATGCGTTTTCCAAAAATAATAGCTTCGTCATTGCGCCATTCAATGGAATTTAATAAAGCTTCGTAATAATGGTCTGCTAGTTCCTTAGATAAAACTATTCCGTAGTAGTTTACTGTTCCATCTTTCGGAAGTAAGTTTTTAGGTGCATCGTCAAATTGTGAGAATAAGTCCATCGTTGTAAAAATACGACTAAATAATAAACGTCATAGCGAGGAGGTTATTGAGTCTTTCGACTTCGCTCAAGATAAACTGAAAGATCGAAATAAGCGACGTGGCTATCTCATCATTTCAAAAAGATTCCTTCATCCCGCTCCGAAGTTTCGGAAACGGGATTTGGAATGACGATGTCTTAATTTCTAAACTTATTTCGTGTGATAATATGTTTGAGTTTCTGTTTTAAGTCGGTTCCTGTATCGTATACCATTTGTTCGTTAGAAGGAAACGCTACCGAAGTTTCATCGAGTAAATCTATAAACGATTTATCCAAAGCTCTTCTGTCTCCATCATAATCAGCATAAATATGTTCAAAAATAAACTCACTTTGTATAGGAAAACGATGTAATAACTGATTTGTTCTATTGTCAATATATTTTACAACACCTGTAACTTTACTACTCTTAAATTGTGTAAACTTATAAAAGTTACAACGTATTCTTTTAAACTTATCTACTTTTATTTTGTTTCCTAAACTGTCTTTTACATAGTTTCCGTTATTATCTCTTAAATACTTAAAACCATCTTTTATACGTCGTTCTTTAATAACTTCTTTTTCGTGTACTTGTTCAGGAGAAATTAAAATATCTGTAAAATCTAACTCTAAATCAAAATCATAACGAATATTTCTATCCTTTTTAGCGTGATATTGTGTCCATAAATCATTCAATCCATACGTATCAATCGCTAATAAATCTCTTTCTAATCTTTTTGGAATTATTTGATCTGTTCTATTTCTAACAGAAACATGTACATAATCAATTCCTTTAGCATGTGCTTCTTCTATTAAGTTTCTTGTATCTCTATAATTAGGACTAATATTGTCCAAGTGTCTTAATTCATCAAAAGCTCTTCTATAGTTAATTTTATTTCTATATCCTTCATTTAGCAAGGCTACACCATTTTCGTACAAGTAACCAGCATAGTTTTCTTTTGCCGCAAGAATTTCATCAGTATAATTAACAAGTTTAAACTTGGCATTTCTACCAGAAGATAAAATTCGTAATGGCAATAATGGTTTTATTCGCTCTTGTCTGTTGTTAAGACGTTGATACAATGTATAAATTGTTTCAAAGTTTTCAGGGTTTTGCTCTTTTTCTAAAAAAGAAATTCTATCTAAATCTCTATCTGTTGCTTTTCTAAAAGCTTCCTGAAGCATTAGCACATGTGGTTGATTCTTTTCTTTGGTTTTATTCTTAGCTAATTTTTCAATAGATAATGAAATTGCCTTGTCATAATTACCAGTATTAAGGGCTTTCTCAGTAGTTTTTACACTACTACAAGATGCCAATACTAGTACCGATAAAATAAGTAGTAAAGTAGTTTTTCTCATAAAGTTTAAGTTTCGCAAGAAAATTCAATTATTGTGCCAAAACTAAGTATTCTTTTTAACTTAAACTTTATGATTTTATACTATTTATTCAAGTAGCTTCGCCATAGCTATTTGAATAACTTTAAGATGCTTTTCTTTATTTGATGGCTTGTTAGTTTTTTGCATTTGAGCCATTTGACGTAACAAGTTAACTCCTACCTGATCAAAGTTATATTGTTTGTATTGAAGTCCTTTTGCTACAATATCGTCTGATAGGTTTTGAATAGCCTCTGTATTATTACTTTTTCCAATCTTATCAAATGCTTTTTTATACAATGATTGAATTTTCTTGTTCGGACTTAAAAACATTCCAGACATTACATTACTTGCAATGAAACTTAACTCTTCATCATCGTTTTCTTCTAAATAAATACGTGTTAATGGTGTTGCAATAATCTTTTTTACTGCTAAAGGCAATGTTTTTGATTTTTGAATGGCTAACTGCTTATCGATATAATACATTCCTACCAACGACTTTCCTAATACAGAATATGATTTACTTTCTAGCCCTTTTTCAAACACCGGTTTTAATGCCGGGTCTGTTAACTTTCCTAACGTTTCAATTGCCGCTGCTTGTACCAACGTTTTTGGATCGTTTTGAGCGATTTTCATAATTTGATCAATCACATTCTTTTTTGAATATTTATTGATTAAATTAATGTTCTCCAAGGCTAAAATCCTAATCTTATAAAAATCGTTATTCAGAGCGTCTGCAACGGCATTAAACGCTTTTTTATCATCTTGATGTTTTGCTACTTCTAACAAAGCTTCTCTTTTATGCACGTAGTTTTGAGCATATTTTAATTGATGAATATAATCGCTCAATACTTTATTTTCGTTAATATCGCACAACAATACCCCGTCTGCATTTACTTGAATTAAATCTGGATGGTTTGTAAAAGGAAAGGTAAATGACGCATCTCTACCCTCAACAAATACATTGTGTCTTGTCCTTTTACTTCCTTCGAAAACATCAATAGCAAACGGAAATTTAAATTCATTAAGTTGAGATTGAATAATATTTACGGTTACTGTTTTTCTTAGTTTATTAAAGTCATAAGAAATAGATAACTTCGGGTGTCCGCTGTTAAAATACCACTGATTGAAAAACCAGTTTAAATCTTTACCACTTACTTTTTCAAAAGCTAAACGTAATTGATGCGCTTCTCCTGTTCCATACTTATTATCTGTTAAATACGTATTTAATCCTTCGTAAAAAGCTTCGTCATCTAAATAGTTACGTAACATGTGCAAAATAGCCCCTCCTTTGTTATAGCTAACTGCATCAAACATATCCTCTTTATCATCGTAATAAAAACGAACTAAATGTTTATCAAAGTTTTGTCCGCTTTTATAACCTTCAATATCTTCAAACAAATGCGCGTCTGCCTCATCTTTTCCATATTTATGTTCTAACCATAAATACTCACTATAATTAGCAAAACTCTCGTTTACAGTTAAGTTACTCCAACTTTCAGTAGTTACTAAATCACCAAACCAATGATGAAAAGCTTCGTGTGCAATTGTGTTTTCTTGTACGTTTTCATCAATTAATTGCCCTGGTGTTTGATACGCTCTTTCCCCGTGAATTACTGCTGTGGTATTCTCCATTGCACCACTTACATAATCGCGCCCTACAATTTGCGCATATTTATTCCATGGATATTCTATTCCTGTAATTTTTGAAAAGAACGCTAACATTTCAGGTGTATTTCCAAAAATATCTTTTGCATACGGAGCATACTCCTTCTCTACATAATAATCTACAGGAATATCTTTGTATTTATCTTTAATAACCTCGTACTCTCCTACTCCCATAAAAAACAGATATGGGGCATGCTTTTGAGTAAAATTCCAATAATCGGTACGAGTTCCATCAGCATTGGTAGTTTGCTTTTCTAATTTCCCGTTAGAAAGCGTTACATACTTTTTCGGAACAGTAATATAAATTTCTTGTGATGTCTTTTGGTTTGGAGCATCTATTGTTGGAAACCAACAACTACTTGCTTCTGTTTCGCCTTGAGTCCAAATTTGAGTTGGTTTGTTTTTATCAAAACCTGTTGGATTGATAAAGTACAACCCTTTTGCAGATGTAATAGCAGCACTTCCTTTTTGTTTTACCCTTTCTGGTCGCGCCGTATACTTGATATATAGTGTAAACTCTTCGTTTCGCTTATAGGTACGAGGTAAGTTGATAATTAACTCATAGTCGTCATAATTATACTCTAGTGGTTGATTATTCATTGTTACTTTATGAATAATCATTGCTTTAGCATCTAAGGTAACCTTATCCGTTTCATAAAAATGAGGTGTTAAGGTTACCCATTCTTCCCCATTCATTTCTTTTTCTTGAAAGTTAAAATCTACTTTTAACTTCGTATGAACTAAATTATGAACTTTATCTCTTTCTGCTCTATAAACTTTATTTGATTGGGAAAATAAGCTTGCTGTAAAGAAAACAACAATAAAAACAAGGAGTTTGTTAAATTTCATATGTTTTTGTTTAGAGTTCAAAAATATGAAATTCTATTGGGAGGCTTGTTAATGAGCCGTTAAAAAGAAAAAGCCACCAGATAATCTGATGGCTCTTATATACTTAATATAAATCTTTATTTATATAATATTTATTTAAGGTTTTATTATCATAGCCATATAAGTCTTTTCCTAAACCTATATAAAAGACTCCATCTTTAATATGTATAGAATTATCAAAGCCTTTAATTAGCATGGGGGTTTTTTCTTTCCAATTATTTTCTATAAAATCATATTCATATATTCTATGTTCTTTACCTCCATCTGTTAAACCTCCTATATAATAAAGTTTATCATTATAGTACTTTAAAGCTACATTTTGATATGTACCAAAATGATTCCTTGGTCTTCCTATATAATTAAATTGTTTTGTTATGATATCAAAATAGAATACTTGTCCTTGCCAAGGATTAACAAAAATTTTATTGTCTCCGTAAGTTACTGTTTCATAATTGTAAGTGTTAAATTTTTCTCTATAAATTTTTTCTTTTGTTTTTACATTATATTCATATAACTTACTATAATCCATACCGTAAAGTATATCTCCTATTAAGATTCCTTTATTAACAAGTATGTCATTTTTTTGACTAGTCCAACTTTTATTTATTATATCATATTTATAAATATATTCATTAAGAGGTAATATTAATTCAGCATCTGTAACTGTCAACACCCTTTCTTCTCCCATAAAAGTTGAAAAAGGAGGTGGATTGTTATCAATCATATCCCATTTTTCAGAACTGTGATTAAATTTAAAGACTCCTAAATAATTAATAAAATACCAATCTTTAAAATTTGATCCA
Source organism: Tenacibaculum sp. XPcli2-G (assembly GCF_024124505.1). Taxonomy (NCBI): domain Bacteria; kingdom Pseudomonadati; phylum Bacteroidota; class Flavobacteriia; order Flavobacteriales; family Flavobacteriaceae; genus Tenacibaculum; species Tenacibaculum sp. XPcli2-G. The sequence goes on along the minus strand of NZ_JAMXSH010000003.1, from coordinate 241,529 downwards.
GAAATACAAGTTCCTAAAAGGTTAATATTATCAAGCGTATTATTGATCAGGTTATGCGGCTCAACTCCTTTTAAGGTTGCTATATCAAATTTTTGATCTCCTACAGATCCTGTAATTTTTATATCACCTTCTAGTTTTCTGTAATAAGGAAATTTAAACTCAGATTTTGTAGGGCTACTCGATATATTTTCACAATTTTCTCCATTTGCTTTAATGGACAATCTTTCAATATTATCTCCATATACGATATAATTATCTTTTCTTGTAGCTTCATTTTTACTAACTGAATGTACTTCTGATTTCTCTATTTCATATTCTACTTCATTTGACTTTTGTCCACCAACCTCTACGTATAATCTATGTGTACCAGGAGTTGTATTAATTCCTAATCTAAATTTAATTTCGGTATTCTTTACTGTATATGAAGAATTATTAGGGTTTGTAACTAGCTCTCCATCTATATAAATTTTATTAATTCTGCCATATCCGAAGTCGTTTCCTTTAATAGTAACGTTATCTGCGTACATGTAAACTTTTTTATCTAATGAGTTAATTTGAGGTGGATAAATTTGTATCATAGAAGAGTCATATCCAAATTGATTTTCTAGTTCCACTTTTAATTTACCCTCTTCTTCCATAACAAAACTTGGGTAATATGTATTTAAATGTAACCACTCGTTTAAGGATATCTTTATAGCACCATCATCATCTATTTGATAGTTATTTCCATACTTTACAGGGGTATTTCCTATTTTTAAATTATTTCTATCAATAAAAGCATCTGTTTTAATAACAACTTCATCTGTAAAGTGATATTTTGGTTTGCCAAACTCTAAAATTTTTGGAGCTCTCATTTTTACTGTAGCTACATCTACAAAACCATTAATCTCAATTTTTAACTCTGGATTGGAGGTATAAAAATATCTGTTTACTAATATTTTGATTTCTTCTTTATTGTAACTTAATAAAGTTTGATTTGATCCTCCTATAGTTACTCTTGGAATTTCATTTCCTTGTTTAAAATAATTTCCTTTAATCGTAACTATATCAAAAAAACCTATTGTTTCAGGGATAGTAGAAATAATATATGGACTAGTAGTTTGATAAAAACTTTTCTTCTCTGTAATTCTATCTAAAACTTTTAACTTTAAATCTACTTTCCCTTTTGATAAACCCTTTGGTACTATAACCAATAAAGTATCTTTATAATCAGTATACTTAATTTCTGTTTTAATATTATCTAACCATAACTCTGATATAGAATGGTGTAAATTTTTACCATAAAGTTTTAATACTTCTCCTACATACCTTTCTTTAGACTCAATAGAATCTAATATAGGGGCGTTTATTGTATATATGTCTTTTATGTTTTTGGTTATTGCACAAGTTCTTACTCCTAAACTTAGGTTAGAAGTTTTTAAATATGGAGGGATAACAACTTTCATTATGGAGTCTGAGACTGAAAAAGGTCTATATCCTCCTCCATTGAAATAAATTAGATTACGAAATTCAGAATCACAAAAATTTTTACCTTTTACTGTTAAAGTATCGTAAATAAAACCATTCTTAGGATAGATACTATCAATAACTATAGGTGTTGTAAAATTGCTTATAAATTCTAATGTATCACTAGTAATAATCTTATCTTTAAACTTTACAAAAGAAAAGGTTTTATAAATTGAGTCTTTTAATAACTTCTCTGTTATAGACGCATCAAAAAAACTTGACTGTAATCCTGTGTATTCTTTCTCATAGAATTCTTTTTTAGATTTTCTAAACCATTTTATTCCATAAGAAACAATGTTATCATAGCTAGTATTGTGAAACTCTAGTTCTGTCTTTGTACTTACTCCATTTATTGTATTATCGACAATATTGTAAGAACTAATTTTTACCTCATCAACTAAAGACTCTTCATTTTCTTCAGTGTCACACGATAATATACAAAACGTAATTAATGGCACTAAAAATAACTTTAAAGTAATATTTTTCATATAATTTTTTTGAAAATTTGCCAAATATATAAAAAAGCCACCAGGTAATCTGGTGGCTTTTTATATTCTTACTATTAATTTTTATTCTGTTTCTAATGATTTATCATCGAAAATCATTTTAAATTGCTTTAAATCTAAATTCCCTGCATCCATCTTAGCTTTTTGCATCATTTCCATAATCTTTCCAACATTCATGTTTTCTCCTAAAATTCGTGCAACTCCCACTCCCATTTCTTTTCCGTAACCAAAAGCTACGATTTCGTCAATAGCATCAGCATCTCCTGTGTAGTAAATTGCTGCATTCGCTCCATCTTTTTTGAATTTCATTAATTCTTTATAACTAGATTTTTTAAAGATAGCTTTCAGCTTTTCTTTTTCCGCCTCATAACTAGCTTCATCTAATTTCTTATAAGGAACTCCTGTAATATTTATTTTCTTTATGCTTTCATACGCTTCTTTATCTTGTTCAGATGCCTTATCCATACTTAACTGTAATACACTAGCGGGTACATCAAACGTAATAAAGCCTTCCTTTTCTTGGCTTTCTACCAAATAGCTTTGTAAAGATTCTGTTTTACAAGAAACTGTTACAAACGCTACTAGTAACATTGAGTATATAAATAGTTTTTTCATTGTTGTTAGTTTTTGATTAAAAGCAGCGTTAATTTGTTAACGCTGCCTTATTTGTTTTTATTTGTTCTTCTTTCCGTCTTTAGAAAACGTCTCTGCTAATTTTGACATTTTGTTGATGTCGATATTACCAGTTAACGAAACTATTACAGATTCTGGTGAGTTACCATTAGAATTTTTGTCTTTTACAAACATTAATACTTCGCTTACAAAGTCTTTGTTTTTTGTAGACTTTACATAGATTTTAACACGAGAATCTTTGTCTTTTACACGCATTAACTCTATTAAATTACTTTTTTTAATGGCAGACTTTACCATGCTTTCCATTTCAGCAGACACTTTTGCGCTTTCAGTTGAAAATACTTTTAATTCTTGTAAGTCTTGAATCATTTTAAAAACCTCCATTGCTTCATTATCTTCTGACTCTACTTTGAATTTAGATAAAATCTCAAAAGCATCTTTATTTACTACCACTGATGATACCTCATCTAGGTCTTCTAATTTATCGAACATTGATTGTCCGAAACTAACATTAGCTATAAATACGAATGCGAATAATAATATTACTTTTTTCATGATTTTCTTGGTTTATAAGTACTTGGTTTTACTTTCTTAATTAATTTACTGTGTTTATTACTTTGTTTACTGTTTCTTCGTAGGCTCCTAATTGTTCAATAGCATCATTTCCTTTTTTTAGGTTGTTTGAAACTGCATATAATGCATCGTTTCCTTTGTTTAGATTGACTGAAACTAGCTGCAACGCTTCTTTAATTTGTGCAAACTGTTTACGTTGTTGATACTTTTTGTACTCTTCATTACCCATGAATACACTAAATAGTAAGACTACTGACGCTGCTACTGATAACCATTTCCAGTTCTTCTTAGTTTTCTCAGGTTTTAACTGAATGGTTTTCGTAAAGGTTTCGTCTTTACTTTGTTTAAAATAGCTAAACATCATACTATATTCTTGCAAATGCGGTGCCACGTTGTTTGAGGTAAAATACTCTTGTAACGTTTGCTCTTCTTGCAATGTTGTTTCTGCGTCTAGGTATTTATCTAATAACTTCTCTATGTTAGCTAACTCCATAGTTGTGTTGTTTTATTAATTCTTGTCTTATTGCTTTTCTAGCTCTTGATAATGCTACTCTTACAGCTGTCGGTTTCATATCAACCATTTTACATATTTCATCAAAATCATATTGTTCAATATCTCTTAATTGTATGATTATTTTTTGCTGCTCTGGTAACTTCTCTATAAGCTCATGTACTCGGTTTACACTGTCTTTATGTTCTACTCTCTTTTCTAGAGGAGTGTCTTTCTCTTTATAGTTACTATGAACCAATGTTAAATTACTAGCTTGTTTAGACTTTAATCTGTCATAACAGTAATTCTTCGTCATGGTCATAGCAAATGCCTCTACATTTTTATAATTAGAGAGCTTCTCTCTATTTCTCCACAATTTAAAGTACAGCTCTTGTGTAGCGTCCTCAGCTTCTTCAGTAGAAACCAATAATCTTTTCGCTAAACGAAAGACTTTGTCTTTAAATGGTAATACAACTTTTAAAAAGTCCGATTGGTTCATGGTTTGGTTAATTAGTTTTGTAAGCCTATTAAAACAATTGCGTCTTATTTAACAGGTTTACATATCTACGACGACGCAGTTTCAAGTTTGTTACATCAATAATAAAAAAAATAATATTATTCAGTAAATTGCGTTGTTGTTACAACTAATATACTCTTATGAAATTATTAAAAGCATCCCTAATCATCTTTTTTTCAATACTACTTGTTTCATGTAGTGAAAAAGACGATGCACCCAAAAATATTGAAGTCCAAAATTTCGTTTGGAAAGGTTTAAACGCTTACTACTTATGGCAAGACTTAGTCCCTGACTTAGCTGACAGACGTTTTAATAACGATAATGAACTGTATAGTTATTTATCAGGATATGACGATCCTACTAATTTATTTTACAGTTTATTGTACATGCCTAATGAATACCCTAAAGATCCTAACAGAACCTATTCATGGATTGTAGACGATTATATTGCATTAGAAGAATCTTTTGCGGGAATACGTCTTACAAGTGGGATGAAATTAGAAGGAGCTGACTATGCTGATGGTTCTGGAGGCTATTATATATATGTATACGATGTTGTTACTGGTTCTAATGCCGATGCACAAGGAGTTACTCGTGGAATGATTATTACTGAGATTAACGGAACAACTATAACCAGAAGCAACGTAAATGATTTATTAGATAATGATACATTCACTATTCATTTAGCTGATTATAATGGAGGAAATCCTGTTAGTAACGGAACAACTATTACAGTTACCAAATCTCAAGTAACAGAAAATCCGATAAAAGTTACCAATGTAATTACTAGTGGTAGCCATACCATTGGGTATTTAATGTACAATCAATTCTCTAGAAACTTTGATGGAGAGTTAAATGCTGAATTTGCTAAGTTTCAATCAGCAGGTCTTACCGACTTAATCATCGACTTACGTTATAACGGTGGTGGTTCTGTACAAACAGCTACTTATTTAGGAAGTATGATTACCGGACAGTTTACTGGTGATTTGTTTGCGAAACAAGTATGGAATCATAAAGTGATGGAGGTAACAAACCCAGATTTATTAATCAATAACTTTACTAATCAGATTTTAAATAAAGACCAACAAGGAAATGTAGTATTAGATGAAGCTATTAATAGCTTAAACCTAAATACTATTTACTTTATAGTTTCTGATGATTCTGCCTCTGCATCCGAATTAGTTATCAATGCACTAAAGCCTTATATTGATGTAAAGTTAGTAGGAACTCAAACTTACGGAAAGCATGTTGGTTCTATTACCTTATACGATTCTGACGATTATACTCGTAATGGCGATAACTTAAAGAGTCATACGTGGGCAATGCAACCTATTGTATTAGAAATTCAAAATAAAGATGGTGAAAATGCTCCTGAAGGGTTTATTCCTGAGGTTATCATTGATGAAGATCCAGGTAACTTAGGTATTTTAGGAGACCCTAACGAACCTTTATTACAAAGAACCATTCAATACATTACTACAGGAGCAAAAGGAGTACCTACCATGAAAAAAGGAGTTCAATTTTCTCCATCATGGAATTCAAATATGATGCGCCCTGATTATAACAATATGTATGTGGAGTTAAAATAAAGAACAAAACGATATAAAATAAAATCCAGCTTACTCAGCTGGATTTTTTAATACTATTTATTCAATAACCTACCATCTTATTACACACGACACTAGCATACGGTACCATTAGACACCATTGTCTTGTGATTAAAGACAGTACTGTCTGAAGTTTAAGACAAATTACAACAAACTCATTTGTTGGTTATTCTCTTCATTAGGAATCTTTAAATCAACTCCTAATTCCTTATTTAGCTTTTTTATAAAGTAGGCTGCCAACAATGGTGATTCTACTTCTAAATTTTGATGGATAAAAAAGTGAATATTCTCTAATCCTAAATCATTCCATTCTTTTAAGCGAACTACCCAATCATCCAAACGTGTATAATCTGATGGGTGATTTGCTCCAACATAACGAACAAAAGCCTCGTTATTCGTTAAACGCATATGCATCATATCTCTTCTACCTGCTGTATCTACTAACACATTGGCTATGTTATGTTCTTCAAACAGCTGTGTAAACTCTTCAAACACCGTTGTGTCTTCAAACCAATCCGGATGGCGTACTTCTATAGCCAATGGTATACCTTTAGGCCAACTTACTACAAAGTTTTGTAATCTATCAAAGTTTTTATTTCCAAAATTAGCATGTAACTGTAAAAAGATGGTACCTAACTTCTCTTGCAAATGTGAAGCATTGTCTAAATACACATTTACCGCATCTTGTACACCCTGTAAACGCTTCCAATGGCTTATCTCCTGCCCTAGTTTGGGAAAGAATTTAAAGTTCTCAGGAGTTTTAGCTTTCCACTTTTCAAACTGTTCTGCAGGAAACTGTCGGTAAAAAGTAGCATTAAGTTCTATAGAGTTAAATTGTTTCGAATAATACTCCAATTCATCTTTAGTTCCTCTCGGATAAAATCCTTTCAAATCTGCTTTATTCCATTTTGCACAGCCCACATACACATTAGGTTTACCACTCTTTTCATAAGAGTTTAATAGCTCTATTGTTTTAGGGTGTGTTTCAGGTAATGTAAAATCTATTAACTCTGGTTGTGCTACTTTTCCAAACTTCATACTTCACTATTTTCTATTCCTTCCTCTATTTCTTGATTATCTACCATCTCTGGTCTAAACTCTGTCATTCTATCATCATTCAGCTTTTTCGCATACTTATAGCCCGATTTCCACCATTTCTTCATTTTCTCTTTATCAAAAACTAACGAATTGGTTGTTAATACCGTTGGCGTATAGTATAAATTCAGCTTTACATTATGTTGTTTTGCAGAAAGCTTTCCTATGGTAATATTATGTCGCTCAACATTCTCCAACATAAAATCAAAGGTATCCATCATCAGCGAAAAAGGGTTCTTAGCAGGCAATCTGTTCATTTGTGTTACTTCTGTTGCTAAAATAATGGCATCCACCTCCGTTGCTCCTCTTGCTATGGCTTCTCGTATAGGTATTAAACTTCCAAAACCACCGTCAGCATACTGACAATGATCTTTTTCTAGTAAACTCATAAAAGGTACATAATTGCACGAACCCCAAATCCAATCGCAAAAATCTTCATATTCACATTCTAAGATAGATTTGTACTCAATTTGATTCGCGGTTAAATTGGATACTGTTACTACAACCTCTTTATTCAGCCTTCTAATTTCGTCGTACATTTCTTTAGTAACACTTTTACTTATAAGCTTTCGTAAGTTTTTACTCTCACCAAAAGTTTTACGACCATTTAAAAAGTTCCAAATCGTGTTTCTATGTCGTATAGAAACCACCTTTTCTCCATGTACCGATTTTACTCTGAATGGGCTGTTACTAAAAATAGCTTTTTGATCTACCGATGTATATATTTCTTTTAATTCATCAATCATACCCAAAGCCAAATGCGAAACCATCAAACTACCTGTTGATGTTCCTAAAAGCATGTCGTAATCTTTATTTTTATTTTTCATCAGGTATTGTGCAACACCGCCTGCAAAGGCTCCTTTACTTCCTCCTCCTGAAATTACTAAGGCTTTTTTCATTGATTTAAGTTTGGTTTTCCTATTTTTAGTTCTGTAAAAATATCAAAAATATGGAACCAACATAGGTAAAGTAAACTTTCTCTACATATTTACTAATTAATTTAAATTTCTAAGGTTACTTGCTCCATTTAAAACAACTAAAACAAACACATGAAACGATTATCATTCCTTTTCTTACTCTCTTTAACAATACTATCTTGTAAGCAAGAAAAGAAAGCCCCAAGAACTTTTGAAACTATTAAAATTACCGAGTTTAAACAAGATAGTACCAGTATTAGAGCTATACTAGCTATTAGTAACGATGAGTTAATTTTTGCAGGCTCTAAAGGAGATATTACAACAACAAAAAATGGTGGTAGAACATGGCAAACACAAAGTTTAAAGTATAACGATACTATTATACCGCACTTTAGAAGCATTGCTAAAAATGGTGAAAATATATTTGCCTTATCGGTAGCAAACCCAGCCTTACTATATAAAGGATATGAAAACAAATATGAATTGGTATATAAGGAAGAACACGAAAAGGTTTTTTACGACTGTATGCAATTCTTTGCCGATAGAAAACATGGTATTGCCGTTGGTGATCCTACAGAAGATTGTCCGTCTATTATTCTTACCTCAGACGGAGGAAATACGTGGACAAAACTACCTTGCTCACAGCTGCCTACTTTTGAAGAAGGAGAAGCCTTCTTTGCTGCTAGTAACACCAATATTGCTATTGTAAACAATACTGTTTGGATAGGTTCTGGAGGAACCAAAGCACGTATTTTAAAATCTACCGATTTTGGAAACACTTGGGAGATTTTTGACACCCCAATTGTACAAGGTAACGGACCACAAGGAATTTACTCTATTGATTTTTATGATGAAAACCATGGAATTGCTATTGGAGGAAACTACTCAAAACCGGAAGACAATAACGCTAATAAAGCAATTACTACCGATGGTGGTAAAACATGGACACTCGTAGCTAATAATACCAATCCTAATTACAAAAGCTGCGTACAGTATGTACCTAACACGAACGGAGAAGAAGTTTTTGCTGTTGGAAAAACCGGAATATCATTTTCTAACGATGGTGGACATACTTGGAAACAAATAAGCAAGGAAAGCTACTATGCTATTCAGTTTATTGATAGTAATACAGCCTGGTTATCTGGTCATGAAAAGATTGGAAAACTAGTTCTTAACTAAACTATCTTAGGGCAATTAAACAAAGAACTATAAGAAAACCCATTTTAAGTCTATTAGGCAAGCCTTGGTGGATTAAATTCTTGGCTATCACCCTGTGATTAATTCTTAATGTTTTGTTAAAAGGAATTGTTTTCCTCTTTAACTATCTATTTTTATAAGCTAATCAACTCAATATTAAATGAAAAAAATACTATTCTTACTCTTATCCCTGTGTATTAGTAGCTCTTTTGCACAAGAGTACTTTCCTACCAACACAGGAGTAAAGTCATCCAAAAACAGCGTGTATGCATTTACCAATGCTACTATTTATGTTACACCTACCCAAGTAATAAAAAAAGGAACACTACTTATTAAAGACGGAAAAGTTGTTGCTGTAGGTAAATCCGTTAACATACCTAACGAAGCACAAGTAATTAACCTAGACGGAAAGTCTATGTATCCTTCGTTTGTAGATGCCTATTCAACCTTTGGTATCGCAAAACCTAAACGTGAAAGTGGTCGTGGTAAAAGACCACAATACGATGCTGGTAGAAAAGGATATTACTGGAACGACCATATTCGTCCTGATGTAGATGCTGCTGCTGAGTTTAACTTTGATACTAAAAAAGCTAAAGAATTATTGTCTTTAGGTTTCGGTGCTGTTAATACACACCTAGAAGACGGTATTATGCAAGGTAACGGAGTTTTAGTTGCTTTAAACCCTAATAGTTCTGATGCTTACAGAATATTAGACAAACAATCAGGAAACTACTTATCGTTTTCTAAAAGTGCTAAATCACGTCAAAGCTACCCTACTTCACGTATGGGAGCCATGGCATTATTACGTCAAACATATTTAGACGCTGACTGGTATGCTAAAGGAAATGCAAAAAATACCGATTTAGCTTTAGAAGCTCTAAACAGTAAAAAAGAGTTACCTCAAATATTTAATGCAGGTGGATATTTAGATAATATGCGTGCTGATAAAATTGGTGACGAATTTGGAATTCAATATACCATTGTAGGTGGCGGTAACGAATATGAAAGAATCAATGATATTAAAGCAACCAATGCTACGTACATTATTCCTATTAATTTTAGAAAGGCATACGATGTATCAAACCCTTTCTTAGCAAATAAAATTGCGTTAAGTGATATGCGCTCTTGGAATCAAGAACCAGCAAACCCTTCAATTTTAGCAAAAAACAAGGTTCCTTTTGCATTAACTACATATAAGTTAAAAGAGGCAAAAGAATTTAGTAGTAACCTACAAAAAGCAATTACTTACGGATTAGATAAGACTACAGCTTTAGAAGCATTAACTACAGTACCTGCCAAGATTTTAAAGAATGATAAAATAGGAAATTTGAAAGCTGGTAGTTATGCTAACTTCTTAATTACTTCTGGTGATATTTTTGACAAACAAACTACTTTATATGAAAACTGGGTACAGGGTGATAAAAACACCATTAACTCAATGGATATTAAAGATATTACAGGTAAGTACACGTTAACAGTTAACGGAAAATCGTACGATATGACCATTACTGGTAAAGGAGCTAAACAAACAGCTGCTTTAAAAAGTGGAGATAAAAAGGTAAACAGTAAATCATCTTTTAGCAACGACTGGTTACATATAACTCTTAAAGATGGTGACAACTACACTCGCTTAACAGCATTAGTACAAAACAAACAACAAATTACGGGTACAGCTACCGACAACGATGGAAATGAAAGTACTTGGAATGCTACTTATACTGGAAAAGCTGACGCTAAAAAGAAAGGCGACAAGAAAAAAGAGACTACTCCTGAAGTAGTAGCTGTCTCATACCCAAATATCGGATTAGGAAACCCAACTGCTCCACAAAAAGAAACTATTTTAATTAAAAATGCTACGGTTTGGACTTCTGAAAACAACGAAGTACTAAACAATACCGATGTATTAATTAAAGATGGTAAAATAGCCAAAATAGGCACCAACTTATCTTCAAGAGGTGCAAAAGTTATTGACGGAACTGGTAAGTATGTAACCGCTGGTATTATTGATGAGCATTCACATATTGCTACTTCAGCAGTAAACGAATCAGGACATAACTCAACAGCTGAGGTTACTATTGAAGACGTTATCAACCCTAACGATGTAAATATTTACAGAAACATTGCGGGTGGTGTTACTTCTATTCAGGTATTACACGGTTCTGCGAATCCAATTGGTGGACGCTCAGCAATTATCAAACTAAAATGGGGAGAGAATGCTGACGGAATGTTATACAACAACACACCTAAGTTTATCAAGTTCGCTTTAGGTGAAAACGTAAAACAATCTAACTGGGGAGATTTAAATACCATTCGTTTCCCTCAAACACGTATGGGAGTTGAACAAGTATATATTGACTACTTCCAAAGAGCGAAAGAATACGATGCTAAAAAGAAAAGCGGACAGCCATATCGTAAGGATATTGAGTTAGAAACCTTAGCAGAAATTATTAATAAAGAACGTTTTATTTCTTGTCACTCTTACGTACAATCAGAAATTAATATGTTAATGAAAGTTGCAGAACAATTCAACTTTAACATTAATACGTTTACCCACATTTTAGAAGGATACAAACTAGCAGATAAAATGAAAGAACACGGAGTTGGCGGTTCTACTTTTGCTGACTGGTGGGCATATAAATACGAGGTTAACGACGCTATACCATACAACGCTGCTATTATGCACAACCAAGGAGTTACCGTTGCTATTAATTCTGATGATGCAGAAATGTCTCGTAGATTGAACCAAGAAGCCGCTAAACTAATTAAATACGGAGGTTTAAGCGAACAAGAAGCTTGGGCTACAGTTACTATCAATCCTGCAAAACTATTACACTTAAACGACCGTACAGGTAGTATTAAAGAAGGTAAAGATGCTGATGTTGTAGTATGGAGCGGAAATCCACTTTCAGTATATTCTAAAGCAGAAAAAACAATTATTGACGGAGCTGTTTATTTTGATATTGAAAAAGACTTAGAAAAGCGTAAAGCTATTAAAGCAGAACGTGCTAAGCTAATCAATATGATGTTACAAGAGAAGATTAAAGGAGGTAAAACACAAGCTCCTAAAAAGAAAACTCAGAAATTATTTCACTGTGACACAGAGTAATCCTCACAGAGAAATTTAGTAAGATTAACTACTAAGTATAAACTAATAGTAACAAAAATATAAAACGTGAAAATTAAATATATATATAACATAGTATGCTTCTTATTTATAGGAAGTATAATAGCGCAACAAACACCAGCACCCAAGCAAACTGAAGCTTATAGTATTGAAGGTGCTACAGCACATTTAGGAAACGGAGAAGTAATTGAAAACTCCTTAATCATGTTTTCTAACGGTAAAATAGCCCATGTAGGAAATGCTAATAGCAGAATTGCTCGTATGGGAACTGTTATTAATGCCAAAGGAAAACACGTATACCCAGGATTCATTGCGGCAAACACCTCTTTAGGTTTAGCTGAAATTGATGCTGTACGTGCAACAAGAGACTTTGATGAGGTAGGTTCAATGCTACCACACATCCGTAGTATTATTGCCTATAATGCAGAAAGTAAAGTAGTAGAAACCATGCGTCCTAACGGAGTATTAATGGCACAAATTGCTCCACGTGGTGGTGTTATTTCAGGAACCTCTTCGGTAGTACAATTAGATGCTTGGAACTGGGAAGATGCTACTATTAAAACTGATGACGGCGTTCACATGAACTGGCCTCAAGTATTCTCGAGAGGTCGTTGGTGGATGGGTGAAGATCCAGGATTAAAGCCTAACAAAAACTATCAAAAAAGCATTGATAAGCTTACAAAATTTTTCGCCAATGCAAAAAGCTACCTAGCAGGTAACAAAACACCTAAAAACTTACCATACGAAGCTTTACAAGGCGTTTTAAACGGTACACAAAAAATGTTTGTACACGTATCAGGAGAAAAAGGAATTACTGATGCTGTAAATGTATGTAAAGAATTAGGAGTTAAAAATATCGTGATTGTTCGCGGACAAGAGGCTGAAAAAGTTGCTGACTTATTAAAAGCTAACAATGTACCTGTTATTTTAGAACGTGCTCACCGTTTGCCTAATGGTGAAGATGCAGATTATGACAGACCTTTTAGAGTTGCTAAGATATTAACCGATGCAGGTATTTTAGTTGGTTTAGGTATGGAAGGAGATATGGAACGTATGAGTACACGTAACTTGCCTTTTTATGCAGGAACTTACGCTGCTTACGGGTTAGGTAAAGAAAAAGCCTTACAATTAATTACTCAAAACAATGCTAAAATTTTAGGTATTGACAACAACGTAGGAACCTTAGAAATTGGTAAAGACGCTACCCTATTTATTTCTGAAGGTGATGCTTTAGATATGCGTACCAATATTTTAAAAGATGCTTTTATCCAAGGAAGAAAAATTAGCCTAGAATCGCATCAAACAAAATTATGGAAGCGTTATGCTAATAAGTATAAAAATCAATAGAATGTCTTTCTAAACTAAGAGATAGCCACGTCATTATCATTCCTCGCTATGACAACAATTTTAACGTCATTCCGAGGAAGTATAACGAAGGAATCTCTTCAATTTAATAAACTATTAAACATCATTCCGTAAAAGAATGATGTTTTTTTATGCACGAATAATAGGTATGCGCTACTGTATGGTAACTTCATACACCACTGTATTATAACACCATACAGTAGTGTCGGGTGACTTCATACACTACTGTATGAAGCTTAATACAAACTAGTATACCCCATATTTTGGTTTTGTTTGAAGGTTCAAACAGTAGCATCTAGTGTTAAACAACAGTGGTGTTTGGTGTTGGGCAACAGTACTGTTGTTTGCCTAACAACAGCTATAGCTAGTAATTATTCTTTTAGCAAGATGGTATTTTATTATAAAACAGAATAGTACTTTTGTATTTAGATATAATAGCAGATGAAACAGATTAGTAGTACACAAAACGCCTATATAAAAGAGCTTTTAAAGCTTCAAGAGAAATCTAGAGAACGCAAGAAGAAAGGATTGTTTTTAGTAGAAGGACAACGTGAAATTTCGTTAGTTGTTAAAGGAGGTTATGAAATAGATACCCTGCTGTTTGTTGCTGATATGTTTACCGAAGAAAGTGTAAACAAAATTCTAAATAAGGCTGCTAATTGTATAGAAATAACAAAAGAGGTATACCAAAAGCTTGCCTATCGTGATACTACCGAGGGTATTATTGCTGTAGTAAAAGCTAAAAACTTCGATTTAGACACTATTGAATTCAACACCACTACCCCACTCGTATTAGTTATGGAAGGTATTGAAAAACCAGGAAACATTGGTGCTATGCTTCGTACCGCTGATGCTGCTAATGTGGATGCTGTTTTTATCGCCAACCCTAAAACGGATTTATTCAATCCTAATATCATACGTTCTAGTGTGGGTTGTGTGTTTACCAATCAGATAGCTACAGGTACTTCTGAAGACATTATAGCGTACTTACAAGAGCATAACATTAATATTTACAGTGCTACCCTACAAAATTCAAACGAATACCATAAAAACGACTATACTAAGGCTACTGCTTTGGTAGTGGGTACTGAAGCTACAGGATTAACGCAAGTTTGGCGAGACAAAGCTACTCAGAATATCAACATCCCAATGCAAGGAGAAATTGATTCCATGAATGTATCGGTTGCTGCAGCTATCTTAACTTTTGAAGCCAAACGACAACGTAATTTTATACAGTAAGCTTACTTATCAATATTGAAAACATCATTTTAACCGTACATTTTTGTACGGTTTTTTATTTTGTTTTATCTTGGCTACCGCTAATAAAAAAAGAATAAAATTGCTATAGAATTCCGTTTATCATCTTTAATACTCCGGATAAAAGTAGTTTTAGTTCTCTTATAACGAGTTGCCAGTAATGCCTGAAAAACTTTGCTAACATATGAAAATGCCGAAATTTGAAACTGACTTACTGTTCTGTCTAGAAAAACCGCTACCGAAAATCTATGTTGAAAAATTTCTGATTGAAGAACTAGACGAAAAGAATTCGATTGAAATAACCGTTCAGGAAACCGAAAAACCCGAAAAAAATTATCGGACTGATTGGATTACAGGTTCATCAATGATGAATTTACATATAAGCAATAAGTTTATAGAAAACCATTACAGTACCAATTCCTTCTCAATAAACGATTTCCAAAATAAGTTTTTAGAGTTTATTAAACCACTTACTAAGTTTCCAAAATTAGGAGATTTAACTAGCGAATACGAAAGCACTAGACCATTCACTGTTTTTTCAACATTTTACAAAACAAAAGATAAGTATGTTCTAAATTTCCTTTTTGATGTTAATGTTAATGGAAATGAAAATGAGTACTGGAAAGCATTAGAGGAAGTTTTTAAAACAATTAAGCTCTACAATGAAGATGGTGAAAATCAACTAAAAAAAGCGGTTAAAGAATCATACTCACCAAATAAAAAAATTAAATATTTAATTTTCAAAAACGACAAATGGTTTGTTATAAATCCACTATTAGAAGTTGGTAAGGAAATCAATGATAAATATCGAGAGAAAAAAGATTTTAGAATAAAAAAGCCACATATCATACTAAACAGAGATGATTTTAATAAATACTTCGTTTTTGATGCTAATTGGATTTTAGTCTTTGACAATTTGGAAACATTAATGATACAACCAAATGACGTTTCTCTTTATTCTAATATTTCAGATACTAATCTTAAAAAAGCACAAGAGTTTTATAAAGAAACAATATTACCAAGACACAAAATTTGGTATGGCTCGCATCCAGATTTAGATAAACAAACTCAATATTATAATTATTTTGAACTAATAATTACCTCATTAATTTTTGCATATACTGCGCTTGAAGCTTTTGCGAATATCTGTATTCCTAATAATTATGAATATCTAATTGAGAAAAGCGGAATAAAAACTATTTACTCTAAAGAAGCTATTGAAAGAAAATATTCACTTAGAGAAAAATTTAAAGTAATACTTAAAGACATAATAAATACATCTGATCCAACAAAAGAAAGTTGGTGGAATGACTTTATTAAATTAGAAGATTTAAGAAACGAAATAATTCATACTAAACAATCAAAATCGGAAGACCGATATTCACAATTACTAGGAAAAGATATATTTCCACTTATAGAAACCCACAAAAAAATCATCAAGTTTTATGGGAAATTTATTGAAACAAACAAAAAAGAATTATTAGAAGAATATCCATATAACTTTGATTATGATGACTTTTTACCTGGTCTAATGACAGACAAGAATTATGACAAAAGCTATAAAAGTATTCATAATATTAATTTCGGTAAAGACGAAATAAAATAAGCACTACTGGCAACAACGTGTATAATTAATTACTTGGTTATATCCTACTTACGGAAATCCTCGCGGATTTTCAGTTTAATGTGTACCTGTAAAAATAAGTCTTAAACCACACAGCTACTCTTAGCCATAACCATTGTATACAATTAGACAAAATGAAAATTAGAAAACCAGAAATATTATTTAAACTATTATGGGTTGGATTGACTTTGTTTACAATCTATATTTTTGGTTGGTTAACCTTTATTTATTTGACTTTTGGAAATATTGAAACCAATCAATACAGCTCTTGGAATTTACTTATACCGAATATATTGACAATTGGGCTGCTTATATTCTACGCAAAAGAAATATTAATTGGATATAAACCAACATCAACAGCTCGGAATCTGAAATCATTACTAATATTCTCAACTCTCATAATAACTCTGACTATAATTCAAATCCCACAATTTAAATTATTATTTGATTTTCCTAAATCAGAGTCTTGGCAAATAATTTTATCATTGATTATAGTTTTGACCTCATATGTCGGAATTATTACGAATAGAATATTAAAAATTAAAGAACTAAAAAACAACCGCATATAACAAAACACACACAATCACTGAGAGGTTCATCATTACTTATCTTTCAAAGTCAAAAACATCATTTCAACCATACATTTTTGTACGGTTTTTTATTTTGTTTTATCTTGGCTAAGCTTAACAAAAAGAACAGTAAAGTATCCTAACACCTACAAAATTGTTTGCATAAATAAGCTATAAGACGTTAAAATGAACAAAACATTAAATCTTCAGAAAAAACTAATAATCTTTGGTTTCCCTATGTTAATTATAGGATTGATGGTTATGGTTTCAAAATCAACAGTTTTTGACAAACACCCGGTGAGCCTATCAACTGGAATTACATTTGATTTATTATTGACAGTTCCTTTAATCTACTTTTTACTGATTAGGAAAACGAATATTCCAAAGACTACAATAGTCCCTTTTTTGATTATTGGAATGGTAGTTTGTTCTGTAATACTTCCTGCACAAAATCAACATTATCTTAATCTTTTTAAGACTTGGGTGTTTCCTATAGTTGAACTTTCAATAGTATCTTATGTAATTTACAATGTAAGCAAAGCTATAAAGCGGTATAGGCTAAATAAACATGAAGAAATTGACTTTTTCACAGCTTTAAAAAATACTTGCTATGAAATACTTCCAAAAAGATTAGTTATTCCTGTTGTAACCGAAATAGCTGTTTTTTACTATGGTTTTATTAATTGGAAAAGAAGAAAGTTGAATAAAAATGAGTTCACTTATCATAAAGATAGTGGAACAGTTGCTCTGTTAATTGTCATAATTTTTATTATTGCTATAGAAACTATTGTTTTACATGTTCTTCTTCAGAAATGGAATGTTACAGTTGCCTGGGGTTTAACTTTTTTAAGCATTTATTCTGGAATTCAGCTTCTTGGTTTTCTAAAATCTATATACAAAAGACCTATATCAATCAAAAATGAAAAACTATTTCTTCGATATGGAATTATGAACGAAACAATTATTGATTTAAAAGATATCGAGAGCGTCGAAATTTCGTCAAAGGATATAGAGTTAAATAAAGAAACACGAAAATTATCATTTTTAGGTGAATTGGAAAGTCATAATGTAATTATCAGATTAAAAGAAGAAAACGAATTGACTGGACTGTATGGAATTAAACGTAAGTACAAGAATTTAGCATTGCACGTTGATAAGAAAAATGAATTTAAAAATCAAATAAATAATGCTTTACAACATTAATCATAAATAATGAGAATAATAATATTTCTTACTTTACTTTTTCTAACTCAATTCAGCCTTGGACAGGCAAGCCGAAAAGAAATGGCTGAATCGAAAATCTATGTTCAAGCAACATACTTTAACCAAAAGAGTGATTTTATCGGACTTCAAGTAAGAACAGACTTAAAAGACACATTGATAGAAAACAGACATTTCATAAAATTCAAAACGGAAGATTTTGTTAACTATCCCAACATTGAAAAAACCGAAATTTATTTCGAGTCCTTTGAAAATGGTAATTATAAACTTCTCAATAGAAATCTTAAAACAGTTCATAATATTGACTACAATGAAACGAAAGAACAAACAGCCACACTTTTTGGAGAACAAGTAAAAACCTCACTTGAATATATTGACACAAGAAGTAGTTACCCTAGAGACAGTCTCATAGCGACTGAAAAAACACCAAGAAAATATTATAGAACTAACAATTCAGATATTTATGCTGTAATTATTCCTGACTTGAAAACATTAGCAGTTTCGAGTAATGGACAGTTTTATACAAAACAGCTTTTCGGAGATAACTACAATGATATATCAAAAGGTATAAAAAATAACTTTAAGGCGAATAACCGATTTGACATACAATCAGGAGACGAAATACAATTATTTTATCGTAGAAAATGGTATAATGACTCAACAGGTATAGCTGAATACCAAGACAAGCAGTTTAAAAATGTTAAACACATTGGAGATACAATAATTGATGGGAATAAGTTTTTAAGAATGGAAATTGAAGGCTACAATTATCTTAGTGGTTCAAAAGATGGTCCAGAAGAATTTTTAATACAAGTTACCGACAGTGGTTACTATTACGGTAATCAGTTCGTCCAATTTAAAGAATACTCAACAGAGCTCAAACTTATTGAGCAAAATGGACAAAAAGGATTTTTTCTTCAAGGTGTAAGTAAGGACACAATAAGTGGATTTACCTATGAAAAAATTGTTCAAGCCAGACCTAGCCCTTATCGATATTTTATTCTTCCTTTTTTCCCAATCTCATTTGTGGAGTTTGGTAACGTACAAGGAATAATCACCTATTCAAAAATTAAGGGAATTAAAAAAGGAACAAAACGAGAAAGAACTTATATAACAGACAAAAATAACATTAGAGACATTTACAGTATTTCGGACAAGAAAGTTGCATTAGAAATCTACTTTTTAGACAAACTCGATATTGAGATTGAAATCAAAGACTATAAAAATAATGAAGTAATCGGTTCTTTAAAATCTAAGTCTAAAAAAGGAATAAACTCATTCATGATAAAGACAGTAAAGTTAGAAAAAGGAAAATCATACAGTGTCCAAATAAACTATCTAGGAGACAGTAATTCGGGTAGTTTCTCAAACAGATTTAAATCAAAATATTAAAAAAATAAGATACATAATATTAGCTACTGTGAAAAGTACTAGTTCCGTTTCTTAAAGTTATTATTTCTTTTTTTAATTATCTCATATCAACAATTAAACAACGCATAACTTACTTCACATTCTATTTGGTTCATAGCTCACTTGTGAAAAATAAAAAAACTACTTTAAATCGTACATTTTTGCGTGGTTTTTTATTTTGTTTTATCTTGGCTACCATTGAATAAGAAGAATAAAATTGCTACAACTTTCATTTTATCTATCAAAAATAGAATTCTGCTAACAGTTTTATTCTCATTTAACTTTAGTCATTAGACAGCTAAACAAAATGAAAAGATTAAGAAATACAGCGATATATTATATCATTTTTGGAGCTTTACTAGCTACTAGTTTTTTCTTTTTTAAACTATGGTCCATTTCAATATTAGGGTTATTACTTCTACTAGTCTATCTAGGCTTACGGTTTGGTTTTAAAAAGGAAGAGATAAAAAATAATTTAACAAAACAGCAACTCATTTTATGGGATGCTTTTTTAATCCTTTTTCCTTTTATATATGTTATTGTTTTTAGCTGGTATGTATGGAGACCTTACAACCAAGCTATTGTTTTACCTAAAAACTATGAAGGTATTGTAGCTATACAATATAATAAACCTGACGGGCAACCAAAAAAGTGGACTGGTGGTTTTTTAGGCATAGGTGCTTCTCGACTAATTAAAGTAGATAGCACCGGTATGGCTAAATCGCAATTTACATATCATAACAATGCTGTACCTTTTCTTGGTGCACATCAACATAGTTCTCCCAAAGGATTAAAAATTTATTATGAAGATGATTTAAATAATGAAATAATCAAAGATGCTAATGGAGTAAGTTTCACTTATGAAAATAAAGATGAAAATAAACCAAGTATTTACTTTATAGAATATAGATTTACATATAAACCAACAGTAATATTTGTTATCACAAAAAAAGAAAACTACCATTATTACTTTATGAATGAAAAGGAAAAAGAAAAATGGAGAAAAGCTAAACAAAAAAAATCAAATTATTATATAGATGAACTTCCACATAGGTTAAAACAAACCTTTAAGAATAGTAGCAGTTTATATAACATTTACAATTAATTTCATATGACAGTTTCCACAGTTGTTAGCTAATAAAAAAACATTCCATCTTCATAAGTTAAAGTACCCCTAGAAGAAATACAAATCAATAAATATGAACCCTATATCAATAAAATTTCAAGCATTTATCCCTAAGTCATTAGGAAAACCGTTATTAAGTTATTTTCAAAACTCAGAACATTTTAACTCTTTAACCAATAAAGAAGAGTTTATTAGAAAAATTAGAAATATAGATGCCAAAGGTTTTACTTGGCTTCCAGAACCAGGAAATAGTTTTAGCCATAAATATTTTGCAACCGATAAGGTAGAAATGCACCACCATCATAGCGAACATTCAACACGTTTAGCAATACAAATGGAAATAAATCCTGCTAAAATTGGCAATATGACTAGAATGGATGGAATTATTAAACACGACAAACATAAATTTAAATATGGAGGACTGAATAGTCAACATTCGGGTTTAAGTCACCAAGTATGTGCCTATATAAAAAAAGTTCCTGAATTGGTAGATACAGGAAGTGTATTTATTGAAACTGGGCATCATTATGTAGGTGTTTGTAGTGATACTATTTCTCATGATCGTTCTGATGAACTCCCTTTAAATATAGATATACAAAATTCGTTATCAGGCATGTATTTTCATGAATCAGGAACAGTTTTAAAAAATGATACCACTACCATAAAGGTATCAGCTTCTGCTGGCTATCCTTATGCTGAACCTTGGTCTCCAAATATTGATTTTGAGTTAGAATTTATATTCTATAAAAATTTAGCAAATAAATCGCTTAGTATAAGCGTAAAAGGTTTTCACGACAGTTTCCCTGCCTATGAATTGATTGTAAATCGTAACGTTGCATACTCTCACAACTCTTCTCATTATGGGCATACAGGACCTGGTTTTACAAATTTAAACACAAGAAAGTATTTTAATTTCAATAATTGTAGTCTGTAAGTTATTAGACTTTTAGCATAATTTAGAATAGACCATTCAATGATATTGATTTTTTTATAGGTATTAATCCTAGTAACTATTTATAAGCCAAAACCACTATGATTCATACCCAAACAAACGTAAAAAACTATAACTGAATAAAAAACTTTAAATGTTTATTATTAATCTGACTTATAAAACAGAACTAAAAAAAATTGACCACTTTCTTGACGAGCATATTGAATTTCTAAATGAGCAATATGAATTAGGGATTTTTATAGCTTCTGGACGAAAAATACCAAGAACAGATGGAGTAATATTATCGATTGTCAAATCTAAATCTGAATTGGAAAAGATTATAGAAGTAGACTCTTTCAAGATAAATGAATTAGCAGACTATAAACTGACTGAATTTGTACCGAGTAAAACTTGTAAAGAATTGAAGTTCTTAATGGAATAAAAGAATACGAACAATTGTATATAGCCACAATTATTGCAGGTTCATAGCTCAACTATTAAAATTGAAACATCTTTTTAACCGTACATTTTTGTACGTTTTTTTATTTTGTTTTATCTTGCTAACGCTTAATAAAGAAAGTAAAAATTGCTAAAAACTTCCTTTTTCATTTCCTAAACAAGAAAGCTTAGAAATAAAAATAAAGAACAGTAAAGTACTCTTATGCCTCCTTTTTAGTTGTATAACGATGTATTTTATGTTTATGTAAACAATAAAACGTTAAAAAAACTATGTATTTAAGACCTTATATTTCTGTCATTACATTTTTTATATTATTTCACTCATACTCTCAAAATCATAAAGTGGTAAACTGGATTAATGAAAATGCAATTAAAATTGAAGATGCAAATCCTGATACTAACATTACGATATTCAACAATAGCATTCCGAAAAAATTTGCAAATGCCAAATTATTCGGCTTTGGAGAAGCTACTCATCAAGGAAAAGAATTTTTCAATATAAAGGCAAAATTCTTCAAATATTTGGTTAAAAACCAAGATGTAAATGTGTTTATTATGGAAGATTCATATACCTCAGAAGCAGGAATCAACGAATGGATAAGCGGAGGAAAAGGAAACGCAGAAACTATTGCGAAAAATTTTAGTGTTGGATTTTGGTATTGTCAAGAAGTGGTCGATTTATTAGAATGGATGAGAAATTATAACCTTAATAAACCGCAAGAAGAGCAAATTCGTTTTTATGGTATGGATATTCAAAATGTAAAAAATGTAAACAGAGAAATACGAGCTTTGTTCAAAAAATTTGAAATCCCTGTGAGTGAAGAACTTCTTTTAGAGGTAGACAAGTGTGTAGAAAAAAAAATCATGTACAATAAACCAACTGATTGGGCGGATATTCAAATACCAAAACTAAATAAAATTAAAAGCCTTTTACTGAGTTTTAAGAGCAAAATAAAAAATCAGGAGAATATCGAAGAAGTTATTTCTGGAATAAGAGTCTTAGATTATCTCACTAAATACACATATTACGTACAAAATAATCATAGTCAAGATAGAGATTTGAAAATGTTTGAAAATGTTAAATGGATAGTAGAAAATAAATCTAATAACGGTAAAGCTTTTATATGGGCTCATAATAGCCATATTAATAATAAACAGGGTGGTGGAAATTATAATAGAAGAAATATTTTTAATTTAGGCAGGCATTTAAAAGAATATTATAAAAACGATTATTATAGTGTAGGGTTTGACTTTGGTACAGGTACACAAGCTGGTTATTTTTCTAGTAAAGATGAAAAACTCAGTTGGAAAAAAGTTGAAATAAAAGAACCTTTTGCTAAAACTTATGCTGAGACACTTAATTTGGCAAAGGACGAAATTTACTTTATTGATATGTCAATAGCTTTAGATGGTAATTCATCTAATTTCTTCAAAAAGAAAAGCAAACAAATAGATGTAGGCGGTGGAGGTTTCAAACCTAAAAAAAATAATTTATACAAAAAAAAGTTTTCAGAAATGTACGATGGATTAATCTTTGTAAAAAACATTTCACTTCCAACTTATAATCTGATTACTAACTAAACGTTTTACAACAAAGAACTGAGGTAAAAAACAAGTTAACTTATTACACACCGCTATTAAAGCTAGTTTTTTACCCTTACCTATAGCTACTATTCTATCATAGAGCTCTCTACGCTCTTTAGAAACTATTCAATAAAGTGTGTTGTTAATTATAAAAAACAATAGATTTATGGATATGAAAGACAATAAATTTGATTCCAAGAGTTTTAAAGCCCAAGCAATAAAAGAAACTCAACTTTAAGTACTAAAATTCCTTTAATTAAACTCTAAAAAAAAGGGAAGTATTTTCTATTTTTGTGCCTTTCAACACAACAACAAAACATGAACTTAACAGAATTAAACGCCATCTCTCCTATTGATGGCAGATACCGTAACAAAGTAGCAAGCTTAGCGAACTATTTTTCAGAAGAAGCTTTAATAAAATATCGTGTAAAGGTAGAAATTGAATATTTCATTGCTTTATGTGAAATTCCATTACCTCAGTTAGCCGATTTCAACAAAGATTTATATGCTGATTTACGTAAAATTTATGAAGACTTTTCTGCTGAAGATGCGCTAAAAATCAAAGAAATTGAAAGCGTTACCAATCACGATGTAAAAGCTGTTGAATACTTTATTAAAGAAAAGTTTGACAAGCTAAGCTTGAATAAGTATAAGGAGTTTATCCACTTCGGATTAACGTCTCAAGATATTAACAATACCGCTATTCCATTATCTATTAAAGATGCAATGGATGAAGTATACTATCCAACTTTAGATACCTTAGTTTGCAAATTAGCTGATTTATCTGAAGAATGGGAAAATGTACCAATGTTAGCAAGAACTCACGGGCAACCGGCCTCTCCTACTCGTTTAGGAAAAGAGTTTTTTGTATTTGTAGAGCGTATTAACAATCAGGTTATTCACATACAACATACACCACACGCCGCGAAGTTTGGTGGAGCTACGGGTAATTACAATGCACACAAAGTAGCCTATCCAGATATCGACTGGAAAAACTTCGGAACTCATTTCGTTGAGGAGGTTTTAGGATTGCACCACTCCTTCCCTACTACGCAAATTGAGCACTACGACCACATGGCAGCTTTATACGACGGATTGAAACGTGTAAATACGATTTTAATTGATTTAGATCGTGATGTTTGGACCTACGTTTCTAACGACTACTTCAAACAAAAGATTAAAAAAGGTGAAGTTGGTTCATCGGCAATGCCACATAAAGTAAATCCGATTGATTTTGAAAACTCTGAAGGAAACTTAGGGATTGCAAACGCTATTTTTGAGCATTTATCTGCTAAGTTACCAGTTTCAAGATTACAACGTGATTTAACTGACAGTACGGTATTACGTAACGTTGGAGTTCCTTTTGGGCATACGGTAATCGGTTTTTCTTCTACGTTAAAAGGATTGAACAAGTTATTATTAAACGAGGCTAAGTTTGCAGAAGATTTAGAAAATAACTGGGCAGTAGTTGCTGAGGCTATTCAAACTATTTTACGTCGTGAAGCCTATCCTAATCCATACGAAGCTTTAAAAGGATTAACTCGTACGAACGAAAAAATAAACAAAGATTCTATCGCTAACTTCATTGATACTTTAGAAGTTTCTGATGCGATTAAGAATGAATTAAAACAAATTACACCATCTAATTACACAGGTATATAACCTATGAATATTATAATTTTTGGGCCTCCTTTAGCTGGTAAAGGAACCCAATCTAAAAAAATAATAAATGATTTTAACTTAACACATCTTTCTACCGGGGATGTGTTAAGAAAAGAAAAAGCTAAAAAAAGTGTTTTAGGCTTAGAAGCTGAAGAATACAGTAGTAAAGGTCTACTTGCTCCAGACGATTTAGTTATGGAAATAGTAGAGAAATTTTACACCAATCAAAATGATAAAAACAATTTTCTTTTTGATGGCTACCCTAGAAATATTGAACAAGCTAAACATTTAATCAATTTTTTAGAAAAGGATAAAAATGCTATAGATTTAGTTATTTATTTAAAAGTTCCTAAAGATGTTTTGTTGGAAAGAGCTAAAATAAGAGCTATTGAAGAGGACAGAAAAGATGATGCAGATCAGAACACAGTTTTAACTAGAATTGATGAATTTGTTAATCTTACTACACAGGCTATTAATTTCATCAAAGAAAAAGGAGTAACAACTATTGAGGTAGATGGTAATCAATCTGTAGAAGAAATTTATAAAATAATTTATCAAAAACTAAATAATCCAGAAAGTGAAAAAAGCTAACTTTTTATTCCTATTTAAAGCATTTCTGTTTTCTTACATGTTAATAGTAACATCATGTTCTCCAAAGAAAAAAGGAGATCCAACACGTTTTGTTCATGGAACCTTTGAAATTCCTGCTGGTGACAATTATGGAAAAACAACTATTGTAAGAAAAGATAGTTTGCAAATTGAAGAGTACACCAAAAAAGTAAGTATTTCTACAGATAGTTTGGTTACCGAAAAGGAGATAAAACACATAGATACACTCTACATCAAATGGAAAAATAATTTTGCATACACTTTGCGAATGAAAAATCCTAAAACTGATTTAGATAAAGATCCTATATTTGTTCAAATAACTAAAGTAACCGATAGCTCTTATAATTTTACAGCTCGTATTGGCTACTCTAACTTTAAACAAAAAGGAACTGTATATAAAGTGCAATAAACTATGGAAATTTTCTTACAAGCAGATACTTGGATAGCTTTACTAACTCTTACTTTTTTAGAAGTAGTACTAGGGATTGATAACATTATATTTATCTCTATCGCCTCCAACAAACTCCCTGAAAATCAACAAAAAAAAGCTGCTAGAATAGGCCTCCTTTTAGCGATGATTTTTAGAATTCTTCTTTTATTAGGAGTTTCTTATTTAATAAGTATGAAAGACCCTATTTGGAATATTGACTTATCTTGGTTAAAGGTAGGTGTTACAGGGCAAAGTTTAATTTTATTTGCAGGAGGTGTATTTCTCTTATACAAAAGTACTAGCGAAATTCACCATAAAGTGGAAGGAAAAGGAGATGAAGATGCTACAAACACCTCTAAAAAGAAGAAAACATTACTAAATGTTATTACTCAAATAGTACTAATTGATATTGTTTTTTCTTTTGACTCAGTTTTAACTGCTGTGGGTATGACCAACGGTATTCAAGGAGCGCTAATAATTATGATTATTGCCGTAATTGTCTCAATATTAATCATGCTAATATTCGCTACTCCTATAAGTAATTTTGTAAACAAGCACCCTACTATTCAAATGCTAGCCTTGTCTTTTTTAATTTTAATTGGGTTTATGTTAATCACTGAAGGAGCACACTTATCTAACATGATTGTTTTTGGGCAATCTGTAGGTGCAATTCCAAAAGGATATTTATATTTTGCAATAACATTTTCTTTATTAGTTGAAATGCTTAATATGAAAATGCGAGGTAACTCAAAAAAATAAAAAAAAGTTAAAAACCCTGTTTGTACAAAAACAAACAGGGTTTTTTATACATTTGCACTAATGTTAATATTTAAAAAACATATAGTTTCCCTAAGTATAATTGTATTACTTATACCTTCAGTTATACAATTAGTTCATGCTTTTGAAAAACACGAACATACTATATGTATATCTAAAAATGATAAACATTTTCATAAAGGAGAAATAGATTGTTCTACTCTTCATTATCAGTTTCAAGTATTTTCTGAAGAAATACTTCCTATTTTTGATGTAATTCCTAGAACTTTTTTTAAGTTAACATCTTTTCTAGGTGAAATTACATCTTCTTTCTATATTATAAAAAAACTCTCTAGAGCACCTCCTTTTTAAGTTTTATAAAAATTAAAACTTAAATAATAATATAAAATCTTTACATGAAATCAAATTGTATCATTTTGATGCTTATGCTTGTATTTTTTTCAACAGCATATGGTCAAAAATGTGAATATACATTTTCTGGTTTAGTTGAAGACTTTCACGATAAATCTCCTATTGTAGGAGCTACGGTATACATTAAAAATCAAAATAAATATGCTGTTACTAATATTGAAGGAAAGTTTACAATTAAAAATGTATGTTCTGGTAAAATTATAGTTGAAGTATCACATGTAGCTTGTGAGTCACAAACTATTGAACGTAACATTTCTAAAAACACTTATTTAGTTATTGATTTAGAACATCATGAAGAAGAACTAAATGAAGTAAATATAAAAGGTATTACGGGCTTAAAAACTAAAACAGCACAAGAAACAGTGTTAAAATCAAATGTTTTAGAAAAAAATAGTGACGCTACTTTAGGAGATGCCCTTAAAAATATTTCTGGTGTCTCATCTATTAATACAGGGAATAGCATAGTTAAACCTGTAATTAATGGGTTACATGGTAGTAGAGTTTTGGTGTCTTTTAACGATGTTAGATTACAAGATCAAGAATGGGGTGTAGAGCATGCTCCGAATATTGATATTAATGCTGCTAACTCAATTTCTGTAATTAAAGGAGCAAATGCTTTACAATACGGAGGTGACGCTATTGGTGGTGTAGTTATACTTAATCCAAAAAATAATATTCTTAAAGACACTTTATTTGGAAAAACAATTGTATCACAACAAACCAGTGGTCGTTTGTTTTCGGTAGCAACCAATGTAAATAAAAACTACGAAACAGGTTGGTATGTAAACGGACAAGCATCATATAAAAGATCGGGTGATTTTGATGCTGCAAACTATAAACTTACTAATACAGGTATTAACTCAAAAGCATTAACTGTTAATACTGGTTTTCATAAATTTGAAAAAGGTTTTGATTTATTTTATAGTTACTTAGATAATCAAGTTGGTATCTTAAGTGCTTCTCATTTTGGTAATATTACCGATTTAGTAAATGCAATAAATAGTAGACAACCACTTATTATTGATGATTTTAGCTATACTATTAATAATCCAAGACAAGAAGTAACTCATCAAATTTTTAAAACTAAATTTTATAAACGTTTTAAAGCTTTTGGTAAGCTATCGTTGCAATATGATTATCAAGTGAATCATAGATTAGAATTTGATAAACGAATTGGTGATAGAAAAAACTTACAAGCAGTAGACTTAAAACTTAAAACTCATAGTTTTAAATCTGATTTGTATTTAGATTCAAATACAGACCAAATTTATAAATTTGGTATAAGTGGTTTGTATCAATCAAATTTTTCAGATCCAATAACCAAAGTTAGACGATTAATACCCGATTATGATAAATATGCTTTTGGAGCCTATGTTATTTCTAATTTAACGTTTGACAAACTGTATATAACAACAGGTGTTAGATATGATTTTAACCATATTGATGCTAAAAAATTCTATCAAAAATCTAGGTGGGATAATTTAAATTATCAAAATGATTTTGGTAATATAGTAATCAACCCAAATGTATCTGGTTCTCAACTACTAACAAATCCAACATTTACTTATCATAATATGTCAGCTTCTGCAGGTATTACCTATAATGCAAATGATCATAATTCTTTTATATTTAACTATGGTTTAGCAAACAGAGCTCCAAATCCATCAGAACTATTTAGCGATGGATTACACCACTCTGCTGCTAGAATAGAATTAGGAGATTTACGCATTAAAACAGAAACTTCTAATAGGTTATCTGCCTCTTACAAGTACACTAATAAAAAGGTTAACCTGAATTTAGAAGCTTTTTACAATCATATTAAAGATTTTATCTACATAGAACCAAGTGGGCAAGAAACTACTAATAGAGGTACTTTTCCTGTTTGGTCTTATAAACAAGTTAACGCACAGTTATTTGGTATTGATGCCAGCACTCAATACAACATTAATAATAATTTTGTGTTAACAAACAAAAGTTCATTTTTAAGAGGTACTGATGTATCTAACGACAGACCGTTAATAGATATTCCTCCTTTTAAAACAGTAACTTCGCTAGCTTTTAAAAAAGAAAACTGGCAAAATTTTTATGCTTCTATCGAAAGCGAATACAACGCAAAACAAAACAAGTATCCTAATAATAACTTTAATGCCTTTATTCCTACATTAAATCAAAATGTACTTGTTGATATTAGCACACCTCCAGCAGCATATCATTTATTAAACTTTTCTTCAGGATTTGATTTTAAATTAAATAAAACAAAAGTTAACATTAATTTATATGTAGACAATATTTTAAACAAATCTTATCGAAATTATTTAAATAGATTACGATATTTTGCTGATGACTTAGGAAGAAATTTTAAAGTTCAACTAAAAATTAATTATTAAAAAACATTTAAAAATGAAAAATATTAAATTATTAGCCATATTATTTACTTCTGCATTAGCAATTACTTCTTGTTCTAGTGATGATAACCCAGTACCAGTTAACGAAGAAGAAGTTATTACTACAGTAACTGTTAAATTAACCCCACAAGGAGGTGGTGATACCGTTACATTGCAAAGTAAAGATTTAGATGGTGATGGCCCTAAGGCTCCAGAGGTTACAAAAGGTACTTTATTAGCTGCTAACACAACATATAATGGAGAAATTACCTTATTAAATGAATTAGAGGATCCAGCTGAAAACATTACTAAAGAAGTTGCTGAAGAAGCAGACGAACACCAGTTCTTTTATAATGTAACAGGCGATATTGCTAGTACTTTTACTTACGCTGGTGATAATGATACTAATGGAAACCCTGTAGGTATTAATTTTACAGTTACAACAGGTGCAGCTGGAACTGGAAATTATGTTTTTATCTTAAGACACGAGCCAAATAAAGGAGCTTCTGGAGTAAAAGAAGGAGATATTACCAACGCTGGTGGAGAAACAGATGTACAAGTTTCATTTGACGTAAAAATACAATAATTATAACAATCCATATTATAAAAGCCTCTTAGTAACTATGCTGCTAAGAGGCTTTATATTTAAACCAACTTTTACTTGATAAAGTTTTTAATACTTTTCTTTTTTAGCAAACTTGGATATTTGCGTTTGAACCAGTTTAGTTGAGAAATTGAAAACTACTTTTTCCGTATTGGAATACACTACTACCTATTCTATAGGTTCTACACAACCAGTTACATTCACCAGAAAATTTACTCCTAAAAGTATTTTTATAGAAATAACCTTTACTCTATAAAAAATAACTCCCCAGTAACGCTGTTGTTGGGGAGCTTTTATATAAACAAACTTTAACTTAATAAAGTTTTTAATGCTTTTCCTTTTTAAGCAATTCCGGAAACTTGCGTTTAAACCGGTTTAGTCGAGGAATTGATACTTTTTGCACATAAGGGTTTTCTGGGTGCAAACGCTCATAGTTTTGATGATACTCTTCCGCAGGGTAAAACTTCTCCATCTTTTTAACCTCCGTAACTATTTTCCCATGATACACATCTTTATTCAATTTTTTAATAGTATTTTCTATGAACTGCTTTTCTTCTTGTGTTTTATAGAAAGCTATTGAACGATACTGTGAACCATAATCAGGGTGTTGCCCGTTTTTAGTGGTTGGATCGTGTGAACCAAAAAACACCGTTACTAATGTTTGAAAACTAACTTTTTTCGGATTATAATATACAGCTACAGATTCAGCATGTCCTGTTCTACCTGTTCCTATTGTTTTATAGGTTGGATTTTTAGTATGTCCTCCTGCATATCCTGATACAGCTTCCTCTACTCCATTTACACTTTCAAAAATTGCTTCCACACACCAAAAACAACCACTTGCAAAGTAAGCTACTTGTGTTTCTGAGCTTGTTTCTACTGACACCTCTTTTAGTTTTTCTTCTTTTTTTTGTGAGAAACTTAATAACGTTACCGCTAAAACAACAACAGTAAATACTGTTACTCCCTTGAATATCTTCATATAATTCTTATTATTTATATGTTAGTTGGTCGTACAAAGAATACAATTTTTACAATTGTTTACAACTTTAATATTTCCTTAAGAATTTTGTTTGCGTGTTGCCACTGTGTTTTCTATTTTTGTTCAAGTAAACAGTATATTTTAATGGAACATTTTATAGTATCGGCACGTAAATATCGTCCTCAAAATTTTGAAGATGTGGTAGGGCAACAAGCTATTACCAATACGTTAGAAAATGCTATACAAAACAACCATTTAGCTCAAGCTTTATTGTTTACAGGACCTCGTGGAGTTGGTAAAACATCGTGTGCTCGTATCTTGGCTAAACGTATTAACCAAGAAGATGCAACTACTGATGATGAAGATTTTGCTTTTAATATTTTTGAATTAGATGCGGCTTCTAACAACTCGGTTGATGATATTCGTAATTTAACAGATCAAGTTCGTATTCCGCCTCAAACAGGAAAGTACAAGGTTTATATTATTGATGAGGTGCACATGCTTTCTCAAGCCGCTTTTAATGCTTTTTTAAAAACGTTAGAAGAACCGCCTGCACATGCTATTTTTATTTTAGCAACTACTGAAAAACATAAAATTATACCAACGATATTATCTCGTTGTCAAATTTTTGATTTTAAACGCATTGGTGTTTTAGATGCTAAAGAGTATTTAAAAACGATTTGTGCTAAAGAAAACATTACTGCTGAAGATGATGCATTACATGTAATTGCTCAAAAAGCTGACGGTGCAATGCGGGACGCCCTTTCTATTTTTGATAGAGTTGTAAGCTTCTCTGGAAACAATTTAACTCGCGAAGCTGTTACTAAAAACTTAAATGTGTTAGACTACGATGTGTATTTTAACATTACCGATTTATTACTTCAGAATAAAATTCCAGAAGTCTTAATGGCATTTAACGATGTATTGGGAAAAGGTTTTGAGGGACATCATTTTATAAACGGTTTGGCTTCTCACTTTAGAGATTTGTTAGTTGCAAAAGACCAAGCTACCATAGCTTTATTAGAGGTTGGTGATAATACTAAGAAAAAATATTTAGAGCAAGCTTCTAAAGCCAGTATGCAATTTTTACTCCCTGCTATAGACAAGGCTAATGATTGCGACTTGAAATATCGAGGAAGTAAAAACCAACGCTTATTGGTAGAACTTACTTTAATGCAAATTGCCTCTATCACTTTTGATGGAGCAAAAAAAAAATCTAGCAACTACATAATTCCTGCTACTTTTTTTACCGCTTTATCTCCTTCTGTCAAAAAAACTGAGGTAAAGCCTATTGTTACAAAAACTCCTAAAAAAATGGAATCAGTACAAGTAACTAGTACTGAAACAAAAGAAAGAACTCCCACTAAACCAGTTTTAAAGAACATTAAACGACGTACTTCTGCTTTATCTTTAAAAAGCTTACAGCAAAAGAAAGAAGTAAAAAGTACTATTGATACAGAGGAAAACTTCGATAATCATCCAAGAACTCCTTTTACTCAAGATGAGTTAAAAGATGCTTGGAAAAAATATTATTTCCAATTACAAGGTTTTGGAGAACGAAGTATCGCTGCTATTTTAGCTTCTGGTGAGCCCAAGTTACAAGAAGATTTAACGATTATTTTTTCGTTACCTAATGACTTAATGAAGTCGCAACTTGAAAAAGGAAAACCTAAATTATTACGTTTTTTACGAGAAAAATTAAATAACTACGGTATCCAAATTAATGTTATTGTTAATGAAACTGTAGAAAAAAAGTTTGCCTATACTCCTCAAGAGAAGTACGACAAACTAAAAGAAAAAAATCCATTAATTGAAAAATTAAAGAGTACTTTTGGCTTAGATGTTTAAATTCTTACCTACGTAAACTAACTTCCAATCTTCTATTTTCTTTACTTTTTTCTCAAATTCTGAGATTAATAGAATTTCATTCTTTTGACTCTTAACGAAAATTGGAATCGATTTTTGATCTCTGTTAATTTCTTCAATTTTCTTCTTATAATCATCAATAGAATTAACTACTGTTTCGTGAATTTCAGGGAATTCTCTTACAGCTTCCATTAAATTAATATAATCATCTTCTATTGTAAATAAATGATCTTCGTCTTCGTAATCTTTTGTAATAACTTCCTGTGAAGTTGCTAAACGATAAGCTCCTTGCTCTCCAAAAATAGAGGAGAAATTAGAAATTACAAATTTGTTAATTGAATCACTTCCTGTCATTGCTATTAAATATCCTACATCATTAAGTTCAATATTGTCTGTAAGTTGATCATCATAAATATTTACTTCAATTGATTCTAATCCTTCTTCTTTGGCCTTTTCAACATTTTCAATATTAGAATCAATCAACACCACTCTTCTTTGGTTTTGTTTTAAATACTTAGCAATCATTCTAGCTAAATCTGAAGCTCCAACAATCATTATTGCATTTGAACGCTTTAAAAATACACCAACTAATTTAGCAAATAACCTTGCTGTAGTAGCGTTTAACAAAACAGTTCCTAACACCACCATAAATACTAAAGGTGTAATATATTCTGCTCCTTCAATTCCTTGCTTTAACAGCTTGCTTCCAAATAACGAAGCAATACCTGCTGCAACAATACCTCTTGGCCCTACCCAACTAATAAATAGTTTTTCGTTAGTTTTTAAATTAGATTTTGAGGTACTTAAAAATACTGCTAACGGACGTATCACAAACACAATTAAAGCAAATAGAAGCAATGTTTTCCACTCATATAATAGTGTTAGCTCTTTATAATCAATATTTGCTGATAATAAAATAAATAGAATAGAGATTAACAAGACACTTAATGATTCTTTAAAGTACAGTATCTCTTTTAAGTTCTTTAATTTACTATTACCAAGTACCATTCCCATAACCACAACAGCTAATAATCCTGATTCATGAGCAAATAATTCAGATTCTACAAATACTAATAAAACAGTGGATAAGGAAACTACATTTAATAAATAATGTGGCACCCATTTTTTATTAATTACAAAGATTAAAGCATGGGCAAAAGTGAAACCGAAAGTGGTTCCAAAAAGGATAATCTTTAAGAATTCTAATAAGGCTGTTCCAGTAAATCCAGCACCTCCACCTACACTTATAAATTCAAAAACAAGTACAGCTACTAATGCTCCAATAGGGTCTATTAGTATTCCTTCCCATTTTAAAACTGCTGAGACATCTTTTTTAAGCGGTATGTTTCTAAGAATTGGTGTTATTACTGTAGGTCCAGTAACAATTATTAATCCAGAAAATAAGAATGACAACTCCCAACTTAATCCAAATACATAATGAGCAATTATAGCTCCTCCAAAAAAGGTAACTGCAGATCCTAATGTGATTAATTTGGTGATAACAGGACCTATATTTTTTATTTCTCCGCGTCGTAAGGTTAAACCTCCTTCAAAAAGAATAATACTAATTGATAATGACACAAAATAGTACAGTCCTTCGCCGGGGAATAACCCTTTTTCACCATCCCAAATAGGTTCTATCCATTTACTTCCATCATCATTAAAAAATTCTGCTGCAATAGGTCCAACAAGCAATCCTATTAAAATTAAAGGTAAAATTGCTGGAATTTTAAACCTCCAAGCTACCCATTGAGCTAAAATTCCAAGTATAATTATCCCTGCTAGTTCTAACATATTTTATATTTAAAAAAACTAAAAATACAGTTTTTAATTAAACCGTATTTATATTTATTTAATTTTTTAATTCAATAATCCTTTTCAGCTCATTCCCAAAATCATCTATAACTGTTATTGTATGAACTCCTTTTTTTGGCATAACAGCTTGTTCATGATACTGTTCTGTTATTCCAATAAATTGTTTATTTAAATACCAATATACTTTTGCCTCTGCATTGGCGTGTGTTAGCTTTAAAATTATAGGATTTAACTTATTATCCTCTCCTCGTGTTAACGATATTTTTGATGTGAGCTTAGCAGGAAAAACAAAATCCATTGTATTACTTTCCAACTGGTTACAATCTGATCTATACTTTGGAAGTGACCTGTAATCTGCATTATTCTGCTGATAATAATAAGCCATTAGAGGGGGTAATACAAACCATGGTTTTGTTACCATGTTTGAAATTGATTCACAATTTGAGTTTACTCTATATTTTTCAGATATATCTACCGTTATTTCTTGATGATAAGGACATGATTTAGCCTTCATTGCACTTTTTTGAACTCTTTTGGTTACTACTGAAGGACAAATTGTTTTGGCTAAAAACCCACTTTTCTCACAAATAGCAGCTTCTATTAAATCTTCATAAGGTTCTAAAAACCAGTTAGATTTCGGTAACACATCAAAAACATTAAACATTAATGGAGCTGCACTTCCAACTCCTGTTAAGTCTGGACGTCCTTCTCCATCAGAATTTCCTATCCACACCCCTACTACATATTTTGGGGTAACTCCAACTGCCCAAGCATCTTTATTTCCAAAACTTGTCCCTGTTTTCCATGCTATTTTTTGAGACGAATCATAATACTTCCAAGCTTGATCTGTATAAGGTCTATTTACCTCTATTAAAGTGTTTAGTGTTAAAAATGTAGCTCCAGCATCTAAAGTTATATAGTCTTCTTGAACTTTACCAAAATCTGGAGTTCCTTCTGACAAAAAACTAGGTTCTATGAACTCATTTTGGTAATACTTATGTTTTAGTTCTTCATAGTGATTTACAATTCCTGCGTATCCTGCAAAGGTTTTACATAAATCCCATAAACTAGCTTCTGCTCCTCCTAAAATCAAGGATAGTCCATAATAATCTGCTGATTTATTAATATCGCTAATGTGATATGCTTTTAAATCTTCTCTAAATTTTTCCAATCCGTATCGCTGTAACATGCGTACTGAAGGAATGTTCAGTGAACGTGTTAATGCTTCGTTCGCAGGAACTGCTCCATCAAAAGTTAGATTGAAGTTTTTTGGTGAATATCCTGCTATTTCTGTTGGTACATCTGCGACTAATTGACTAGGTAGTAAATCTCCCGATTGTAGCATTTGCGCATATAAAAAAGGCTTTAAAGTACTTCCTGTACTTCTTGGAGCGATGATATTGTTCACATCTTTTTGATGTGCTTTATCGGTTGGAGAATTCCCTACATAAGACAGTACTTTTCTTGTTTTAACATCTAACACCAATACCGCCATATTGTAGACTTCATTTTGTTTTTGACGGAAATAATGCTGCTTTACTAAATTATTTACTTGCCTTTGCAAATGAATATCAATAGAACTTTTTACACGTTGTCCTCTATACTGTTTAGTTACTTCTTGTACAAAATGTGGTGCTACTGTAGGTAACGGATATGGTTTTTGTGGTAACTCTTCTTCAATTGCTAAATCATATGTTATTTGATCTATTATTCCTTCTTCATGTAATTTTTGTAATAACCTATTTCTTTTATTTTTTAGCTTTTGTTGATTTTTTCCCGGATAAATCAATGAAGGAGCATTGGGTAATACAGCTAGAGTTGCTGTTTCTGCCCATGACAATTGATGTGGTTTTAAACCAAAATAACGCCACGAAGCCATTTCTAATCCAACAACATTTCCTCCATAAGGAGCATGAGATGCATAGAGGTTTAGAATTTCTTTTTTTGAGTGACGAAATTCTAATCGAGTGGCTAGTATTAATTCTTGTAGCTTTTCAAAATATGAGCGTTCTTTATTCTTTCTTGATAAGCGAATTACTTGCTGCGTTAGTGTACTTCCACCTCTTACCACTCTTTTTGCTTTGATGTTTTCTACCATTGCTTTTCCTATTGAAATAGGATTAAACCCGAAATGCTTATAGAAGTAAGCATCTTCAAATTGTAAAATACAATGTTCAAATTTTCTAGGCACAGAGTCTAACTCAGGAAATCTCCACTGACCATCGCTGGCTATTACAGCTCCTAATAATTCGTTGTTTTTTGCAGTAACAACTGTTGATGTAGGTGTCTCAAATAATTTTTTAGGTAGGCTGAAATAATAAGCAATCACCACAAAAACTGTGATGATTGCTTTGATTTTATTTTGTTGTATCCATTTGAAAATTGTTTGCATAAATTATTTTATGTGTCAAATTTCTCCTAAAAAATATCCCTCGTACCCTCTTTTAAAATTTAACAAATAACAAACAATCACTACAAAAACCGTAATGATTGTTTAGAAACTATTTACTTAATTACCTTAATCCACTGTCCCTTAGTACGAGCTATATAATCGTTGTCATACATTGCTTCTACTTGTACTCCTGGTAAATAATATTCACCTAAATACGAAGCATTCACTAATACTCTAAATGTTTTGGTTTCGTACTTCTTCAAGGTAAAGTAGTTACTGATACTTGCATCTCGTATATCTGTATAATCTACTTTTGAAGATGTTGTATTGTTTCCAAAATCAGTAAAACGTGTATTTACAATTTCCCATCCTGAAGGAATGTATTGCGTTAATGCTACATTTTCAATGGTTTCACTTGTTGGATTTTTCACTGTAACTTCTGCTACAAAATTGGTTCCTTGTGACAAGTTATCTGGAGTAATACGAGCTCCATCTTTTGTTTTGTATGTAATAGTGGTTTCTAAATTCTTTTGGAATACTTTTTCTTCACCTACTGGTAAAATTCCTTTGTTTAGTATACGTACATATAAAACTCCGTTGTTTTTGTTAGTTATTTTTAATGAATTTTCTTTTTGAATAGCTATTAAATCTTTTGCTAACAGCGATTTTGAAGTACTTGCTTCTCCTGACGCCTTATTTAAAATATAACTTGTATTAATTCCGTCACTACCGCCATTTTTTAGAGCATATTGGCTCATTGCCAACAAACTATAGGCTGTAGTTTGTGTACTCATCCAACGCTCGCTTGATAGGTTTTCAGCAATTTCTTTTGCTAATTTTATTGATTTAGTTTCGTCATCCAACAGCATATAGGTTTCTAAAGACATTGCTTTGTTTCTAGTTTCAGAACCATAGTTTGAATAATATCGTTTTGTATAGGTATAACCGGTTATTCCTTTTAAAATAGATTTTGCTATAGCCTTTTTACCTATTAAAGCATACGCGCTTGCTAATCTCATTTTTGCTTCATCTGAAACTCCCATTGATTCGCGTAAACGGTTCATTGATGCTAAATCAGGACTATTTGCTAAACTTAACGTGTATAACCTATATGCTTGTGATAAAGAATTATTGTAATAACGTGAGTTATTTCTCCAATTACGTGCTTGTTGCTTTTGATATCCTATCCATTTTGATTTGAAACCAATAGGTAGTACATACCCTTTCTTCTCAGCCGCTATCATAAAATGACCTGCATAAGACGTTCCCCAACTATCTGCGGTACTATTTCCTTGCCAGTATGACAACCCTCCATTAGATAATTGGAAATCTGATAAACGTTGAATTGCTGCTTTTATATTTCTTTCTGTTGAAGCTATCTTTTCTTTTGATAACTCAAATAATTCGGGTAAAAACAACTGTGGAAAAGCACCTGAAGTTGTTTGTTCTACACATCCATGCGGATAACGAATTAAGTATCCCAAACGCTTGGTAAAGTTCATTGGTGGTAAGGTTGATAATTCTAACGTAGCTCCGTTCGTTCCTTTAGTACCAAAACTTGTAAAGTTAATCTCCCCTACTTCATTAGATTTCAATACGACATCTTTTACTTCAGTAGTTACTGGATTTGGGTTTAACACATCTATTTCTACTTCGTAAGATGCTTTTTCTCTTCCTGAACTTGCGTCTATTTTTACTTTACCAATTCCTTTAAAATCATTTACTTTTAGGGTAAAATACGCCATTTTTTCATCTGGCTGACTAAATGAAACGGTTTGTGTTTTATCTCCTACAATAGTATATGCTTCGTTTGGTTGTACTGTAACTTTTACATTTTTAATGTTTGGTTTCATTGCAAAAACAGTAACTGGTAAGGTAACGGTTTCTTGTGGTGTTATTTTACGAGGCAATGATGCTAAAATCATTACTGGTTTTCGTACAAAAGCTGTTTTTTCATCGCTACCGTACGCATCTTTTTTAGTATCAGTAGCCACCACCATAGCTCGAACAGATCCTACATATTTAGGTATTTTTATTTTATGTTCCTTACTGTCTCCTTTTTCTAAATCGAAAGGGCCTAAATACGTAACCATTGGTTTGAATCGATTCGCTTTTCGGTTTTTACTTCCTGCCTCTGCTTCATCTCCTCCAATACTTAATATTTGATTTACTTTTCCACCGTAAGCACCAATAACGTCATCAAAAATATCCCAAGTTTTTACACCAAGAGATTGGCGTGCATAGAACACTCCCCATGGATTTGGTGTTTTAAAACGTGTTAAATCTAACAAACCTTCATCTACCAGTGCAATGGTATAGGTCATCGCCCTACCTTTTTCTTCTTTTACGCGAATGGTAGCTGTTGATTCTGGTCGTAACTCGTCTGCTAACTGAATTTTTGGTTCTAATTTCGTTGCAGGGTTATGTACCAACATTGGTATTGAACCGTACATACGAATTGGTAAATCGTTTACTGTTTGACTATGTTTTTGTAACAATGAAATATTTACAAATACATTTGGTGTATAACTCGCTTTTACTGGGAAACTAAACGATGTTTGTTGTGCTTGTGTTGGTACCCAGAAATGATCTAATACTTCTGTTCCGTTTTCTATGGTAATAAACGCTTTTCCTCCTTCAGAAGACGGAAACTTCACAGTTGCTTTTTCATCTACTTCATACGATTCTTTATCGGTTGTAAATATTAGCATCGTAGCGTTACTTTTATCTTGATTTCCTTTTTTCTTAGCATACCAAGAAGGCCAATCAAAATAAACCACATTTGAGGTAACATGCTTACTTTTTGAGTCTTTTACTTTTATTAAATAACGTCCCCAATCATTTTCGTCAACCTTTAATTTAAAAGTCCCTTTACCGCTTGCATTTGTTGTTACTTTTAATTTCTTATAAGGTTCATGATAACGTGTACCATCATAACTAGACAATCCATTATCAGAAGTACTCCACCACCAACGCCATGATAATTTATATACATTTACTTCTAAAGTATTTGCTATTCCTACCCCTTCTTCGTTTACTGAAGCTACATTAAATGTATAGTTTTCATCTGTAAATAAATAGTTTTTAGATTGTGGTTCTTCAGCATCTTGTAATCCAGCGTACGAAGTATATGGTGACACTTTGTTAGAAAATACATCGGTACTAAAGTCTCCTCCATTTTCATATACTTTTGTAATAAAACTCGCTCTTAACATTCCTGGAGCTTTACTATCTAATTTAGGTTTTACCGAGAATTTAGTAGTTCCATCATTACTCAAACTTCCTTTTAGCACTTTAAACTCTTCTGTTCCAAATCGACGAGTTACATCATCAAAGTTATAGTTTTTGAATTTTGAAAACTCAGTATTGGTTTGTGAGAATTTCCCGTTGATATCTAACTTTAATCCTCTTGCTATTGCTCCATGTAACCATTTTACTTCTACATTTCCTGTAATAGTTGAATTTGCTTTGATGAACTCTGCATCTGTAGCTAGTTTTATCTTTAATCGATTCGGTTTTATGGTTTCAATCTTTAATGTTTTATTGAAAACAGCTCCACCAACACTTACACGTAACTTCCAATTACCAGTAATAGCTTCTGGGTTTGTTATAGGAGCGTATTTGTATACATTGTTTGATTTTTTTGAAAGTACTTTTCTATCGATTATTTTTCCTTGCGGATTTATTAATTCAAATTTTATTGGGTGCTCCTCTGGAATTGGATTCGCATTATCGTTTAAAACAAAAGTTAAAAACAATTGATCTCCTGGTCTCCAAACTCCTCGTTCTCCATAAATATACCCTTTAATTCCTTCTTGTAATTTCACTCCAGAAACATCAAACTTACTCATTGAAAGTGCATCACCGTCTTTCAATTTCACATAAGTTGTATTGTTGTTTTTAGTAACTACTGCAAAAAAGGCATTAGTAACATCAGAAAAAGAAACTACTCCTTCTTTATTAGTTGTTGCTGAAGCTACTTCTTGCTTTTGTAAATTATATAAAGTTACTTTTGCTCCTTCTATAGCATCTGTGGTAAGTATATCTGTTACTGCTACTAACGTTTTATTATTATTTCCTTTTTTAATTATAACTCCAATATTAGTAGCTAAAATATTTGTACTAATATCTTTGTTATAATAGTATGACGTTGTGCAAGGATCCTCTCTATCTCTCCAATTATAATCGTAGTAATAATCGTCATAGTAATTAGGGTTGTCATAGCTTTTGGTATCTATCTCCTTTTTTCCGAAAACGATGGTTTTCGTTGAAACACCTTCTGCACATTTATAATTTGAATAGTCTTTATTAAATGAAAACTCGACTCTATACATCGCTCCGTTTTCCACTTTTATTATTTCTGCTAAATCAATAGCAAAAGCATTTTCTTTACTTAGATCTAATCCTTGATTACCAAGTTTTACTGTGTATTTAGCTACAGGACGCCCTACATAACGTAAATTTCCTTGATTACTTAAACTATTATTTTGTAAAAACTGTAATACATTTTCCTTATATACTTTGTAAATTGTAGCATCAACCGCTTTTAAGTTAACTGCACTAAAATTTATTTTTAGGTTATTAGAGTTTGGAAGTATTGATCCACTCTTTATAAACTTTACCGCAGGCTTTAATTCTTCAAAATAAACCGTTTTAATTGTGTTTTCTTTTAAAGTATAACCATCCACACTCTTAATTCCTTTGAAAATCTCTAAATCAACTTTTTGTGTAAATGGTGATTTTGGATATACTGTTACTTTGTTACTATTTATCTTGTATGTAAAAGCTCTTTTTTGAGTATTTAAAAACTGAATAAGTCCTTTTAAATTTTGTGATTTTTGTAATGGGTCTGAGAAGCTTATTTCAATATGTTGTTTATCTATATCAATAACTTCAACATTTAATATCTTAAAGTTGTTTTTTCCTGTTATGGTAACTTCTCTACTTCCTTTGGACTCTGACTGAATTGGTGTTCCAGTCCACTCTACCTTTAATTGTTTGTCTTCCTCATAGCGTTCTATACTGTCTATCTTAAAGTAAACTTTAGAACTTACTTTACCTACAGTACTAAACTTTATAGCTTTTTCTTTCCCGTTATATGTAGCTCTAATTAAAGATGGAATTTTTTCCGTTTCTATAATATCACTAGCAATTAACTCTCCTTCTACTGCATATAGTTTTTTATTATGAACACTTGGAGCTTGTAAAGAAACGTTGAATAATAATTCTTTAGTTTTTACTTTAACAGTAAAGTTCTCTAAATCTTCCTCTATATCTTCATATAATTTAGATAAATGAAGTGTTATTAAATATTCTTGATTGCTTTTTAGTTTTTCAGCTGGAACAAAAACTAACTCATTATCATTTAAAACTACTTCTCCTTTTATAGCTGGTTTTGTAGTAATAACTTCAGTGGCATCAAAGTTTATCGTGACTTTATTTTTTAATACAAATTTTAAGTTAGGGTTTACCGATATTAGCTTATCTGGAAAAACACTAATATATTCACCAAATTCATTTACATTACTTTCTGTAGTAACTGTTTTTTTACACGAATTAGCTGTAATCATTAAAAAGACTAATGCTAAAGCGCCAATAATTTTTCCCATTTTTTTTTGTAACTGTAATTTCATTTCCTTAGAAGTTTTCTGTCTTTCTCTATTTTATCTAAAACTACTGAAAAATATTTTTAAAATATTACCCTATTTAGAATTTGTAGCAATCTATTTAGTATTCGTAATTCGGATCAATATTTTTTAAAGCAATTTTCTTAAGAGATTTTTTCAGCAACAAATTTACCATTTTTAGAGTATTTATAATACAATTAGCACTTATATTTTTTACTTTTACAACCTCAATTACACATTATGCTTGGATTACAATTTGACACAGAAACTTCATGGGTTGAAGTTGCTAAAAACGGATTAGAACAACTATTAACAGATCATGCTTTTGCTGAACAAAAAGCTGCTTCAAATGCTGTGTCAATTATTATCAATTACTCTGAAGAAACTGAACTTGTTAAAGATATGAGTGATATTGCTATTGAAGAAATGGAACATTTTAGGATGGTACATAACATAATGATAGAGCGAGATATGGTTTTAGGACAGGCTACTAAAAACGATTATGCTTTAAAATTGCAAAAATTTTTCCCTCATACAGGTAATAGAACTGAAGCGCTAATTCACAGACTTTTAGTTGCTGCTCTAATAGAAGCACGTAGCTGTGAACGTTTTAAGGTTTTTGCTGATAATATGGAAGATGAACAATTATCTAAATTTTATTTGGATTTAATGGTTTCTGAAGCAAATCATTACACCTTATTTTTAGGGTATGCTCGTAAGTATATGGATCGTGAAATCGTTGATAAAAAATGGGAAGATTTATTGGCTTTCGAAGCCGAAATGATGCGAGAAAGAGGTAAAACTGCAAAAGTTCACGGATAGTGTTTAGTAAAGAAGAATCTGCCCGATTGCGTAAAGAATTTTGGACTAGTTTTGGAAAATCTTTTCCAAGAAAATGGTTGTTATACAATACCAAAATAAAGGGATTTGCTTTTAAATTTCAAGCGGATAGAAAAAACGCTTCAGTTTGTTTAGATTTCGAACATCCAGAAGATGTAGCCAATGAATTACTTTACGATCAACTTCTTTCTTTGAAGAAAATATTGGAAACAGAATATTTACCTGAAGTTATATTTGATGATAATTTTGAGTTAAACAATCACAAAATTATTCGTAGAATTTATATCCCTTTTGATAAAAAATTTAGTGTTCACAATAAAGATACTTGGAGAGATTGTTATGAGTTTTTTGTAGAGACTATGACACAGTTTGAACTGTTTTTTTATGAATATGAAGACTTTATAAAACAGGCTATCTAATCATACAAAAATACGTTTAAGCATAAAAAGAAACTTGTTTTAAATTGTATTTTGTACTATTTTTGGACTTTTAAAATAATTTAACCCCTAACCCCTATTAAAAATGAATAACTTCCCCTTTAAGTTATTGGTACTATGTTGTGCCTTAG
This sequence comes from Tenacibaculum sp. XPcli2-G, assembly GCF_024124505.1. Taxonomy (NCBI): domain Bacteria; kingdom Pseudomonadati; phylum Bacteroidota; class Flavobacteriia; order Flavobacteriales; family Flavobacteriaceae; genus Tenacibaculum; species Tenacibaculum sp. XPcli2-G. The sequence continues at coordinate 196,851 of NZ_JAMXSH010000003.1, read as the reverse complement.
TTTTCTTTTCTTGTTCTTCAAATGAAAATGAATTAATTGACTCTCCTTCTGATTCTACCGTTAGCATAGAAGAAAAATCAATAGAAAATGAAATTCTTGATCTTATTAATGATTATAGATTAAGCAAAGGCTTATCTACTTTAAAAAAACTTGAAGCTATAAAATCTCAAACATATAATCATACTATGTATATGATAAAGAAAAAAGAGCTTTCTCACGATTTTTTTCATGATCGTAAAAATTATTTAGTTGAAAATACAAATGCTATTAAGGTTGCTGAAAATGTAGCTTATGGATATTCTACTGCTGAATCTGTTGTTAATGGATGGATTAAAAGCGAGGGACATCGAAAAAATATTGAAGGTGATTTTACCCATTTTGAAGTGACTGCCGAAAAAAACACTGGTGGTACATGGTACTATACCAATATTTTTGTAAAAAAATAACAACAATACTTGATAAGACCTCTATTTTTAAAATAAATAGAGGTCTTAGATATTATTATTTTTTATAATCATTAACAATTATAAATTTTGAACGTCTGTTTTCTTGATGCTCTTCATCTGAACAAGGTACACCATTAGAACATTTGTTCACCAACTGCTTTTCTCCATAACCAATAGCACTTTCTATCCTGTTGGTAGCTATACCTCTTGAAAAAATATAATCTCTGGTAGATTTAGCTCTTCTATCTGATAAAATCTCATTGTATTTATCACTACCCCTACTATCTGTATGAGCTTCAATTTTAATAATCATTTTTGGATGATTCTTCATTACTCGTACAATATGCTCTAGTTCATAAGCTGCATCTGGTCGTATATTCCATTTATCAAAATCGAAAAATATAGGATCTATCACTATTTCGTTTCCTATAATTAATGGTGTTAAATATAAATCACGCTCTATTTCTATACCTCTTACATCTGTCGTTTCAATATTATTAATGAAGTCATCTTTATAATCTAGTTTTGTTCCTCTTAAAGAAAATTTCTTCTCACATTCAACTTCAAAAACGTAAGTGGCATCTTCTTGAGTTACGAACCTTTTTACAACTTTTCCTTTAAAGTCTATAAGCTCTACTAAAGTGTTAGGTAAAATTTCTTTTGTTCTTTTATCAAAAGTTCTCCCTTTAATATATTGTTTACACTTTAAGGTTTTAAACTTATATAAATCATCCTGTCCTTTTCCTCCTGGTCGGTTAGAAGAAAAGTACCCTGTTTTTGCATCTTCATTATAAAAGAAAGCAAAATCATCATATCCACTATTAAATGGAGCTCCTATATTTATAACTTCTGACGAGTTATTTTTTAGTAAATCAGATTTAAAAATATCTAATAATCCTAAATTTGCATAACCATCCGAAGAGAAATATAAGGTATAATCTTTAGCTACAAAAGGAAACATTTCTCTTCCTTTTGTATTTATTTTATCTCCTAAGTTTATTGGTGCTCCATACTCTCCATTAGCTAAAATAGCTACTTTATAAATATCCGTTAACCCATAACTATCTGGTCTATCAGATACAAAATATAATGTTTTATCATCCGGACTCAATGCTGGATGTCCACTAGAATACATTTTATCATTAAACGGTAACTCTTCAATATTATCCCATTGCCCATTAACCAACGTAGCTTTGAATATTTTTAAATGTGATGTACCTTTTTTACTATACTCTAGTTTTTTCTTTTCGTTTAAATTATTTCTTGTAAAATATAACGTTTTCCCGTCTTTAGTTATTGCTACACTCGATTCATGAAAACCCGTATTAATTTTAGAAGATACAATAGGAATAACACTTGCTATACTATTTTCATCTTTTTTATTTTTAATAATTTTGGCTTGATATAAGTCTAAATACGGTTGGTTATTCCATTCATAAATTTCACCATCTTTTTTTCTTGTCGAAGCAAAATATAGTTTTTGTCCATGTACATACGTTCCAAACTCTGAGTTTTTAGTATTAATTTCTAAGTTTGCTACTACTACAGAGTCTTTATTAAGTGTTTTTAATTTATTATAGTCAACATTTTTTACTTTTAACGCTTTGTCAGATAGCTTTTGAAGCCATTTATCTGCTTTGTCATACTCTCCTATACTTCTAAGTGACTGTACATACTTATATATAGCATCATCAGTTAAGTTTTCTTTTCTATTTGAAGCAACTCCATACCAATAAGCAGCTTGTTTAGAGTTTGAGTTATTATAATAACAATCTGCCAACCTTGTTATCATATCCACCCCATCATCTCCTTCGTTTATGGCTTTTTTATAAAATTCAGCTGCTTTTACATACGCATATTCTTTATAAAATTTATTTGCTATTTTTCTTTGAGAAAATGCAAAGCTTGATAAAAAAAGTAGTATCAGTGTAATTTTTGTCTTCATAACTATCCTTTTTAAAAATATCTAGGAGATTTCGTTCTATATGACTTAGGAAATAACTCAAACATTAATAATATTTCATGTGTACCATTTGAGTATTGATTAATGTCTGATAATGGATGCTCGTACGCGTAACCTATTCGGAACTGACGAGAAACTTGAAAATCTACTAAAGCCCCTAAAGCTCCTGTGTTTTCATTGATTCTATAAGAACCTCCTAACCAAAATTTTTCATTGAATAAGAAGTTTGCTGTTATGTCATATGATACTGGTGCTCCATTCGTTGCTTTAATTAACGTCGCTGGCTTAAACTTTACATTATCACTCAAATCAAAAACATATCCTCCTGTTAAATAATAACTTACTCTGTCTATAATTCCGTAATTAATTCCATTAACAACCAAATCATTATGATCTATATTTAATAATCTTGGAGCTGAAAACCCCACATACCATTTATTTGTATGTAATAATAAACCGCTCCCAAAATTAGGTTCCCATCTATTTTGAATCCCTGAAATTCCTGGATCTGATCCTTCAGTTGCTATTAAGGCATCATCTATATTGTATTGAGTAAATCCTGCTTTAAGTCCAAAGGCTAATTTTATATCCTCATTAAGCTGAATCGTATATGAGAAATCTCCATATAAATAGGTGAAATTTTCATAGCCTAATTGATCATTTATAAATGATAATCCTAATCCTATTTTATCATTTCTAAGTGGAGTGTGAATAGATAGGGTTTGTGTTTCTGGTGCTCTATCTAATCCTGCCCACTGACTTCTATGCAGTCCAACAATACTCAGTACTTCTCTACTTCCTGCATATGCAGGGTTGATAGAAATTGTATTATACATATATTGAGTAAACTGTGGTAGCTGTTGTGATTGAACTGTTAAAACTGTTGCAAAAAACAGTACAATAGTTGCTTTTAATAGCTTGTAATTTTGGTTCATAGCTATAATATTATTTAGTTCCTAAGTAAATTGCTCCTGTAAATGGTTTTAACCCACTATTTTCTAATATTACAATGTAGTAATATGTACCGGCCGGTAATCTTTCTGCTGATCCAAACGTTGCTCCATCTGAAGTTCCGTTCCAATTATTTACATAATTTTTAGATTCAAAAACTCTAGCTCCCCAACGGTTAAATATTTTTACATTGGCTATAAATCCACAGGATTCAGCTCCTGTAACTTCGAAAAACTCATTCCATGAATCTCCATTAGGAGTTACTGCTTTTGAAATTACCACATCTTCTTGCCCACATGGTAATACTAAACAGTCATCGTTTATATTAATCGTAACTTCTGTTACTGTTAAACAACTACTATTTGATGATGTATATGTAAACACATAATCTCCTAAACTTACCCCTGACGGATCAAAACTTCCATCATTAGATATTGTAACGCTTCCTTGAGTCACTTCCCAAGTTCCGTTTTCACTTTGATTTGCCAAATAATCATTTAAGTTAATTTCGCCATCGTCAATACACCTTGAATCCGCTATTTCAGTTACAGATGTTTTTACAGTTACTGTAATATACTGTATAAAGTCTGCTACATTTCCACAGTCATCTGTAACTGTCCATGTTCTTGTAATTGTATAATCGCTATCACTTCCATCAAACGTACTTGTTTCCTCAAAGTCAGTTTGTGTTACATTTGAAGAACAATTGTCTGTAAATTCTAAAGTTGGAACATCAGGAACAGTATCACATTCTACTATAATGTCTTCTAATGTTGATACCAATTGTGGTGCTTCATTATCTTCAATAGTTATTACTTGAGTATGAGAAGCTTCATTACCCGCACAATCTTCTACTGCCCATGTTCTTGTAACTGTATACTCTGATGCACATATATTGTCTTGTCCTGAAAATTCTTCTGAGTAATTCACAGTTACAGAAGCATCACAATTATCGGTTGCTGTTAAAATTACTACAGTTGGAATTGTATCACAACTTACTGTTACATCTGCTGGTAATTCCTCTACAAATTCGGGTGCTTGTGTATCTTCAACAGTTACTACTTGAGTATGCGAAGTTTCATTACCCGCACAATCTTCTACTGTCCATGTTCTTGTAACTGTATATTCTGATGCACATGCATCATCTTGTCCTGAAAATTCTTCTGAGTAATTCACAGTTACAGAAGCATCACAATTATCGGTTGCTGTTAAAATTACTGCAGTTGGAATTGTATCACAACTTACTATTGCATCTGCTGGTAATTCCTCTACAAACTCTGGAGCCGTAGTATCTTCAACTGTTACTACTTGAGTGTGTGATGTACTATTACCTGCACAATCTTGAACTGCCCAAGTTCTTGTAATCGTATATTCTGATGCACATATATCGTCTTGTCCTGAAAATTCTTCTGAGTAATTCACAGTTACAGAAGTATCACAGTTATCTGTTGCGGTTAATACCGCTGCTGCTGGAATTGTATCACAACTTACTGTTGCATCTGCTGGTAATTCCTCTACAAATTCGGGTGCTACTGTGTCTTCTACTGCGATTACTTGGATATGAGTAGTCGTGTTTCCTGAACAATCTAATACTGTCCATTTTCTTGTAATCAAATATTCTGATCCACAAGCATCGTCATCTCCACTGGTTACTTCACTTGGAATTACTGTCACAGAAACATCACAGTTATCGGTTGCTGTTAAGGTTTCCATTACTGGAATATTATCACAACTTACTGTAATTTCTGCCGCTGGTAAAGTCTCTACAAATTCTGGCGCTACTGTATCTTCTACAGTAATTACCTGAATGTGGGTAGTCGTGTTTCCTGAACAATCTGATACTGTCCATTTTCTTGTAATCAAATATTCTGATCCACAAGCATCATCATCTCCACTGGTTACTTCGCTTGGAATTACCGTTACTGATGCATCACAATTATCTGTCGCTGTTAAAGTTTCCATCACTGGAATGTTATCACAACTTACAGTGATTTCTGCTGCTGGTAAAGTCTCTACAAATTCTGGTGCTACTGTGTCTTCTACAGTAATTACCTGAATATGTGTTGTAGTGTTTCCTGAACAATCTGATACGGTCCACTTTCTTGTAATCAAGTATTCTGATCCACAAGCATCGTCATCTCCACTGGTTACTTCACTTGGAATTACTGTCACAGAAGCATCACAATTATCGGTCGCTGTTAAGGTTTCCATTGCTGGAATGTTATCACAACTTACCGTAATTTCTGCCGCTGGTAAAGTCTCTACAAACTCTGGCGCTGTAGTATCTTCTACTGTAATTACCTGAATATGTGTTGTTGTGTTTCCTGAACAATCTGATACGGTCCACTTTCTTGTAATCAAGTATTCTGACCCACAAGCATCGTCATCTCCACTGGTTACTTCACTTGGAATTACTGTCACAGAAGCATCACAATTATCGGTTGCTGTTAAGGTTTCCATTACTGGAATGTTATCACAACTTACGGTGATTTCTGCCGCTGGTAAAGTCTCTACAAATTCTGGTGCTACTGTGTCTTCTATAGTGAACTTAGCTGAAGTTGTATTTACAGTGTTTCCACAAGCATCTTTTGCTGTAAAAACCACCTCTACTTCTCCTGTAAAACTACAGGTGTATGTTAAAGCTGTATAATTATTACTCCATGTTACAATACTACAATCATCTGTCGCTGTCGCTCCTCCATTAGTTGCTAACCAATTATTTAACTCTGTTATGTTTCCTGCTCCATCACACTCTACAGTTTTATCTGATGGCTGCTGAGTTATTGTGGGTGCTGTTTCATCTTTAATTAAATATCCTGCTGTTGTAGTACTAAAGTTTCCACAAGCATCTGTTGCTGTAAAAGTTACTGTGATATAACTTCCATCACATTTTACAGAGGTATCATTCCCATAATTATTGGTCCATGTTACAGTACTACAGTTATCGGTTGCTGTAGCTCCTGCATTACTATTCAACCAATCTTGTAACGTAGTTTCTGTATCTCCTACTCCACATTCTATGTCTATATTATTTTTGTTTGTTTCGTCTATAATTGGTGCAGTATTGTCTTTAACTGTTATTGTTTGAACTTTTTCAGTTGTATTCCCGCAGTTATCAGTAAGACTCCATGTACGAGTAACTATTACTTCTCCTTCACAGGTTCCTGCCGATTCTACATCACTATAACTAGCGTCTAAAGTTGTATCACAATTGTCCGATTCATTGGTAACATCTCCAGTGATTCCAATACTAGCATCATAAGTACAATTATCATCTTTGTAAATTGTAATATCTACTGGTACTGTAAAATCTGGTTTGGTAATATCCGTTACCGTGATGGTTTGGGTATGACTTACGGTGTTACCACAATTATCGGTTGATTCCCATTGACGTACGATTTCTCCACAGCCGTCTACTACTGTATTGCTTACTTCGGTAAAGATTACATCTACTACACTATCACAATTATCGGTTGCAGTGATGGTTGGTACTGCTGGTATAGCTTCACAGTCGACACTTACATCGGCTGGTGTTGCTGATAATACGGGTGCTGTAGTATCGGTTACTGTAATGGTTTGTGTATGACTTACCGTGTTGCCACAGTTGTCGGTTGATTCCCACTGACGTACAATTTCTCCACAGCCGTCTACTACCGTATTGCTTACCTCAGTAAAGACTACATCTACTACGCTATGGCAGTTATCGGTTGCGGTAATGGTTGGTACTGCTGGTATAGCTTCACAGTCCACACTTACATCGGCTGGTGTTGCTGATAATACAGGCGCAGTGGTATCGGTTACCGTGATGGTTTGTGTATGACTTACCGTGTTGCCACATTTGTCGGTTGATTCCCATTGACGTACAATCTCTCCACAGCCATCTACTACTGTATTGTTTACTTCGGTAAAGATTACATCTACTACACTATCACAATTATCGGTTGCGGTAATAGTTGATACTACTGGTATGGCTTCACAGTCGACACTTACATCGGCTGGTGTTGCTGATAATACAGGTGCTGTAGTATCGGTTACTGTGATGGTTTGTGTATGACTTACGGTGTTACCACAGTTGTCGGTTGATTCCCATTGACGTACAATCTCTCCACAGCCGTCTACTACCGTATTGCTTACTTCGGTAAAGACTACGTCTACTACGCTATCACAATTATCGGTTACGGTAATAGTTGGTACTACTGGTATGGCTTCACAGTCGACACTTACATCGGCTGGTGTTGCTGATAATACAGGTGCTGTAGTATCGGTTACTGTGATGGTTTGTGTATGACTTACGGTGTTACCACAGTTGTCGGTTGATTCCCATTGACGTACAATCTCTCCACAGCCGTCTACTACTGTATTGCTTACTTCGGTAAAGACTACGTCTACTACGCTATCGCAATTATCGGTTACGGTAATAGTTGGTACTACTGGTATGGCTTCACAGTCGACACTTACATCGGCTGGTGTTGCTGATAATACAGGTGCTGTAGTATCGGTTACTGTGATGGTTTGTGTATGACTTACGGTGTTACCACAGTTGTCGGTTGATTCCCATTGACGTACAATCTCTCCACAGCCGTCTACTACTGTATTGCTTACTTCGGTAAAGACTACGTCTACTACGCTATCGCAATTATCGGTTGCAGTGATAGTTGGTACTGATGGTATGGCTTCACAGTCGACACTTACATCGGCTGGTGTTGCTGATAATACAGGCGCAGTGGTATCGGTTACCGTGATGGTTTGTGTATGACTTACCGTGTTGCCACAATTGTCGGTTGATTCCCATTGACGTACAATCTCTCCACAGCCGTCTACTACTGTATTGCTTACTTCTGTGAATACTACATCTACTACGCTATCGCAGTTATCGGTTGCAGTGATAGTTGGTACTGATGGTATGGCTTCACAGTCGACACTTACATCGGCTGGTGTTGCTGATAATACAGGCGCAGTGGTATCGGTTACCGTGATGGTTTGTGTATGACTTACCGTGTTGCCACAATTGTCGGTTGATTCCCATTGACGTACAATCTCTCCACAGCCGTCTACTACTGTATTGCTTACTTCTGTGAATACTACATCTACTACGCTATCGCAGTTATCGGTTGCAGTGATAGTTGGTACTGCTGGTATGGCTTCACAGTCGACACTTACATCGGCTGGTCTTGCTGATAATACAGGTGCAGTGGTATCGGTTACCGTGATGGTTTGGGTATGACTTACCGTGTTACCACAGTTGTCGATTGATTCCCATTGACGTACAATTTCTCCACAGCCGTCTACTACCGTATTGCTTACTTCTGTGAATACTACATCTACTACGCTATCGCAGTTATCGGTTGCGGTAATAGTTGGTACTGTTGGTATGGCTTCACAGTCGACACTTACATCGGCTGGTGCTGCTGATAATACAGGCGCAATGGTATCGGTTACCGTAATGGTTTGTGTATGACTTACCGTGTTACCACAGTTGTCGGTTGATTCCCATTGACGTACAATTTCTCCACAGCCGTCTACTACTGTATTGCTTACTTCTGTGAATACTACATCTACTACGCTATCACAGTTATCGATTGCAGTGATAGTTGGTACTGATGGGATTGCTTCACAGTCGACACTTACATCGGCTGGTGCTGCTGATAAAACGGGTGCTGAAGTATCAGTTACCGTAATGGTTTGGGTAAATTGTCCACTTGTTCTTCCACAACTATCTGTAAATGTCCAAATATTAGTATATGTTCCTATAACAGGACAATTAGTTGTTGAAGCCTCAAAACTTCCAGGTATTTTGGTTATTGTTAAATCACAACTTGCTTCTGGGGTAAGTAATTGCGCCGTAGCTAGGGCAGCACTATCTTCACAAGACACTGTTCTATCTAATGAATCGACTGTAGTTGTCCAATTAGCCTCGTCAGGTTGGTTAATACTTATCTCATTAGGTAAATTATCTCCTATACCACAAGAATCAACTGATTTAGAACTTAAAGTTGTTTGTGTACTATTATTTTCTTCTCCTGCATAAGTTGCTATTAATTGCATTTGAAATTTATCGGAACACATTTCTTCTAGAAAATAACACTGTTCTTTTACTTTCACCTGAAAACTTAAACTATATGGTGTACCTCCAACATCTGTAATTCCATCAATAGCATCAAAGGTTAATAATCTAGTTGTTGTATTATAGCTATAAGTAACCCCAAAAGGTAACCCTATTATTGGTTCTATTAAATCTACTTCTTGAGGTATTGTTGTTTCTATTGTTAAGTCTTTTACATTGTCATTACCATTGTTTTCTATATTGACTGAAAAACTAACAGTGTCTTCTACACTACTAGTATTTGTTGAGCTTGATAATATTAATGGCGCTAAATCTGGTTTCCAAACATCTACAGACAATCCTATTAAAAAGAGTCCGTATGTTTCTTGGTTTGATGTTAATCTTATTGTCGCAGAAGTTTGATTGTTAGCTATTATACTATTTCCTGGATTACTAAGAGCAAATACATCTGCATCAAATCCTAAAGTATTAGTACTAGCTGGATTTCTATCTATAAAGTTACTTCCATTTTTAGCTATTCTACTATTAAAAAAATTACTTGAATTCCTTAAACTATATGATAAATCTACCCAATTGTTACTAGTATTTTTTATTTGCAACCTGTCTCCTGATAAATCTCTATCTCCTTCTAAGGCACCTATTACTACATCTACATCTACATCTCCTGTTGGTACTGTTTGAAAACCACTAAATCCAATTTCAAAATTATTAACACTACTTGTAACATGTGCGTAACCATCAAAAAGCGATATATTTTTTGCTGGTAAAGTAGGGCTTTCATATACAAATACTATTTGCCAACCTCCAGAAGTTCCTGTATTTCCTCCACCATGTGAAGTCAAACTTCCTTCCTTTGCCCTAACATTAGCTACTTGATAAGTTCCATAGGGTGTTGCCAAAGCTTTTACTTCACTTGTGATATCCTTAAAACAAATGTATGGATCATTAACAAAGTGACCTATCTCGTCTCTTCCTCTATAAATAACATCATCAGCAGTTATAGTTGTATAACCTAAACTTCCTGGTAATTGCAATTTTACTTTATTATAATCCCAATTGGGTTCATCTGAAGAATTGTCTTCCTCTTTATCAGCTGCTGCCCAGTATAAATATGCTTTCTTTATACTTAAACAACTAACTGTTGGCTCTGGGTTAGATAAGTTTGCGCTACTTGAATTGAATGTACTTGCATCACTATCTATATCAACAAAAACGTTATTACTAAAGTCATGGTTTCCGTCGCTTCCTATATAGCTCGTTGTTTTATTTCTTGATAAAACATTATTTGCTATTAATGTTACATTTCCTTTAACTGCTTCTGAAAATCTAGGTTGGAATCCTTTTTTTATTTGGGCTTCTAATTTTCCGCCAGCAACGAGAAAAACCACTATAAAAAATAAAGTAAAACTAGTAATTTTTTTCATGTCCTCTAAGTTTTTCTAATAACAACAATCTTATGCTAATCGTCTAATTGTCATTACTCTGATTTGGTATATATGTTTTTATATTAATCTTGCTAGAGGGAGCTTTTTTCTGTAATGACACTTGCTCTTGAAGGTCATTTACCAGGAGTTCTATACAATTCCAACTTCCTAATTTGATATTGTATGGTTTAGTTATTTTTAAATAAAGTATTTTACTTCTTTTAGGTAGTACTTTTAATGCTTTTATAAGAGGTTTCTTTTTTTCATCTAATAATGAATACTCTAATATCGTTTCTATTTTTTCTTGATTTTTGCACGGTACATTGTTTATGGAAAAACGATATTCTTTTTCTACTATGCTATTATTGCTAATCTTTAGTTTATGCACATGCACTCTTTCATAATCTGGTTTATCACTATAGGAAACTACCGATAACTCTGTTAAATTTTGTGAACAAAGACTTAAACCGCTACCTAAAAAGAATAAATACAGTAGTTTTTGAATAATATTTTTTCTCATATTATTTGTTTTATAATTATTATACTACATATACAAGCAATAAAAGTTGTATATCTAACTTTAAAAGTGGGGGTAACTGTAATTTTGGGGGCAGGGTAATTAAGAGGTACGCATTTCAGAGTATTATATAAGTATAACACATAAAGAATGTACAATAAGATTTTTCGAGGAAGCCAATACTAAATGGAATAGTATTATTTTTGAGGGATTAACGTTTTTTAAGTTCTAAAAAACAGTTATACCAAAAGTAGCATTTATTTTTAGGTTTAAAAAATGAAAAGTTAAAAAAGGGGTTTTTCCCCATACTTGTTTAGTAAAAATATGTTGTTGATATTTTATAATACTTCTTACTAAATTAGGTAATTTTGCGATATGATACAAAACGATACAATTATTGCTTTAGCAACACCAGCAGGGGTTGGTGCTATTGCTATTATTAGACTTTCTGGAGAAAATTCTATAAAAATTGTAGATTCATTTTTCTCTTCTGTAAAGAAAAATAAATCATTATTAAATCAAAAATCTCATACCTTACATTTAGGTCATATTGTGAATAATGGAGTTGTTATTGATCAAGTTTTAGTATCTATTTTTAAAAATCCGCACTCATATACAGGTGAAGATGTAGTAGAAATTTCGTGTCATGGTTCTAGTTTTATTCAACAAGAAATCATTCAACTTTTCTTACAAAATGGTTGTAGAATGGCTGATAACGGTGAGTTTACAATGCGAGCCTTTTTAAATGGTAAAATGGATTTATCGCAAGCGGAAGCTGTGGCTGATGTGATTGCTTCAAACTCTGCTGCTTCTCATCAAATGGCAATTCAGCAAATGCGTGGAGGAATTACCAATGAACTAAAAGAATTAAGAGGACAACTACTTGATTTTGCAGCTTTAATTGAGTTAGAACTCGATTTTTCTGGTGAAGACGTAGAGTTTGCTGATAGAACCAAGTTTAAAGAATTAGTAGCTAAAATATCGGCAGTTTTAAAACGTTTAATAGATTCTTTTGCCTTTGGGAATGCTATGAAAAATGGAATACCTGTAGCTATTATTGGTGAACCAAATGTTGGAAAGTCTACTCTATTAAATGCTTTGCTTAATGAAGAAAAGGCTATCGTATCTGATATTGCTGGTACAACTCGTGATGCTATTGAAGATGAATTAATTATTGATGGTGTTGTTTTTCGTTTTATCGATACCGCTGGAATTAGAGAAACTGAAGATGTTGTTGAAAACATCGGTATCAAAAAAGCATATGAAAAAGCAGAAAACGCACAATTAATTATATTTTTAATTGACTCCAATAAGTATATACATTCTAAAGACTTATTCTTAGAGGAAATTGAAACTATACACCAACGTTTTCCAAATAAACGTTTATTAGTTATAGCTAATAAAATAGACACCTTATCATGCCATGACTCCTATATTCTACAATCTGAGATTGAAAACTTAATTTTACTTTCTGCAAAACAAAATATTGGAGTTGACGAGTTAAAACAAGAACTTATTTCGTTAGTCAATACTGGAGCTTTAAGTAATAATGAAACCATTGTTACTAACTCTCGTCATTTTGAAGCATTAACTTTAGCTTTGGAAAGTATCAATTCTGTTAAAAATGGTATTGAGTTAGATATTTCTTCTGATTTATTTGCTATAGATATTCGAGAATGCTTACGTCATTTAGGAAATATTACAGGTGAATACGATGTAGATAAAGATATTTTAGGACACATTTTTGGAAATTTCTGTATCGGGAAGTAAGAAACGAAACTCTTCAACAAAATATTGAATTTAAATATATTCGCTCGGATTTTTACCCGTGTACTTTTTAAATGTTTTATTAAAATGACTTGAGTCTGTAAAACCTGTTTTCTCAGCAATTTCACCTATGCTTAGACTACTTTGTTTTAACAAGCTTTCTGCCATTTTTATTTTGGTTTCCATTATATAACGCTGTAAGGATATACCTGTATGTTTCTTTACAAAAATACCAACATAGTTTGGTGACAAATGAAACGTTTCTGCAATAACATCAACCTTTATAAGTTCTTTATTTTGTACATTTTGTCGTATATACGTCAATATTAAATCTACCTTATTCTTATCGTAAACATGTCCACTATTTTTTAATGTAGACTTTAAGTTTCTCGACAATATAATTAACAAAGCTCCAAACAATTCAGATAATACATTACGACTGTAAGTTAACGGACTATGCAATTCACTTTTTATTAAATGATAAAGTCTAAAGAGTTGCTCTTTATCTGTTTCGCAACTAATTACACTTTTAGCAACAATATTCTGATGAAAAATTACTGCCTCTAAACTCTTTCTCCAATAAGTGCTGGTAGAAAATGTAGCCTTTTCTAAAAACATCTGTTCTGTAAATTTTAGCACCCCAAACCTTGTTGGCTCTCCAATAATAAACTCATGTTCATCCTTTGGAGTTAAAAAAAACAAATCTCCCTCTTTATAATCAATAACACTTTCATTTAAAACATGTTTTCCGCTTCCTTTTAAAACAAAAGTTAACTCAAAAAAATGGTGCTTATGTCTTGGATAGCCCCACTCCTTCTCTGCTTCAAACTCAAATACATCTAAATTCTTGGTAATATAAAAACGTTGCGTCATCAGAATGTTTTTATACAAATATACAATGTATTAATACAACAATATGGCTTAAAATAGCTATTAATTTTGCAGTCACAACAGTTAATTAAACAATATAAAATGAAAAATAATAGCATTATAGCACTAGTTATCATAGTGGTAAGCCTAACATTAAATGCCTGTAAAAAAGAGCAAAAGAATACAAGTAAAACAGGTTCTACTTTGACAAAAAATGTGGCAAAAAAAAGCTATTGGCCTAACGGAGCACAATTAGTCATTTCTTTTTCAATGCAGTTTGAAACAGGAGGACAACCTGAAGGAGCTGAAAGTCCTTTTTCAGGAAACCCATTACCTAAAGGAAATCCTGATTTGCCTGCTGAAAGCTGGTTTCGTTATGGAGCTAGAGAAGGAATGTGGCGGATGATGGATTTATGGGATAAACACAATATAAAAGTAACCTCTCATGTAGTAGGTGAAGCTGCAATAAAATATCCTGAAATCGCTAAGGCTATGGCCAACAAAGGACACGAAATAGCTGCTCACGGAATTGCTTGGGACAATCAGTGGAATTTAAGTTACGAAGAAGAACTTGCCTTTGTTAAAAAAGGAATTGACACAGTAGAAGCAATTACAGGAAAAAGAGGACGTGGATGCAATGCCAATTGGTTACGTAGAAGTCCCAACACTCTTAAGGTTTTACAAAAACTTGACTTTTTATATCATATTGATGATGTAAGTCGTGATGAGCCTTTCATTACTAAAGTAAGAGCTAAAAACTTTGTTGTAATGCCTTATACGTTGCGTAACAATGACATTGTAAATATTACAGGTAAAAACTGGTCACCAGATCAATTCTTATTCCAACTAAAAACAGAATTCAATCAGCTTTATAAAGAAGGTTCCTCTAAAAGAAGAATGATGAGTGTGAGTTTACACGATAGAATTGGAGGTACTCCAGCAATAATTAATGTTGTAAATCAATTTATTGAATATGCAAAACAACATGAAGGTGTAGTATTTATGCGTAAAGATGATATTGCTAAAATGGTAATAAACGATCCTAATACACCAATTGATAACGCCGAAATAAAATTTAACAAATAAGAGTATCAACATGAAACATGCAATCTATTTATACCTTGTATTTAGTACACTAACAATTATTAATGCGCAAAACTAATTACCTTTTCAATTAGAAAAAGATTGGAGTTAAAAGGGTTAAAGAACCCTGAAAGCATAGTGCTCGATAAAACAAACCAAGTAACATTCCGTAAATAATCAAAATAAATGAGTTCACAATATCAAACTGAGAGGTTAATCATACGACCGACAAATACTGAAGATACCGACTTTATTTTCAACTTATTTAATACTCCTAAATGGATTGAAAACATTGGAGATAGAAACATAACTTCTACTACTCATGCAAAGCAATATATTGAAACAATTATGCTTGAGCAACTCAAGCAATTAGGATACTCTAGCTATACTGTAATTAGACAATCTGATAATGAAAAAATAGGAACTGTGGGACTTTATGATCGTGAAGGAGTTGATGGAATTGATTTTGGCTTTGCTTTTTTACCTCAATTTGAAGGTAAAGGATATGCCTTTGAAAGTGCTTCAAAAATAAAAGAAGTAGCTATAAATGATTTCAGAATTCAAAACCTAGTGGCAATTACACGTCCTAGTAATACTGGCTCTCAAAAGTTACTCAATAAATTAGGTTTCAGCTTTAAAAAAGACATCATTCTTCCTAAGCATGAGTTTAAAGAATGGTTATTATATACTATAAATTAATAATTAAACTCTTATGAAAGTAGAAACCATAAACACCGCTGGAAATTGGTCTGTACATTGGACAGAATCCTTAAAAAAAGCCATTCAATTAGGAGTTAATAGTCATAAAATTGGACAACAATTATTATTAGAAAATAAACGTGTTAAAATATGGCATATTGAATTGGAACCCGGAAAAAGTCTTCCGTTTCATAAACATGATAAACCTTATTTTTATGTTTGTCATACAAGGGGTAACTCTCGTTCTTATTTTTCTAATGGTTCTATAATTGAAACATCCTATAAACCTAATGATATTAAGTACTTTAATAACTTAAGCACTAAAAACTACTTTATACATAATCTAGAAAACATAGGTACTACCACCCTACATTTTACAACTGTAGAGTTTGCGGAATAAGACAATGTATTTTCACAAGTAAAACATGAAATTATACAACAAAAACATCTTCAAACCGTAGTAAATTTGTACTATTAAACAATTAAAACTTTGTAAATCATGGCTTTTAAAAAGTTGTATCAACCCTATAATAAAAATGGCTTGACATTAAAAAATAGATTTTTAATGGCTCCCATGACACGTTCTAGAAGCTCACAGCCTGGTGATATTCCTAATGAACTAATGGCTGAATATTACGGACAGAGAGCTTCTGCAGGAATAATTATATCTGAAGCTACTCAAGTTTCATTACAAGGAAAAGGCTACGCTAAAACACCTGGAATTTACACACAAGAACAAATTGAAGGTTGGAAATTAATTACTGACGAAGTCCATAAAAAAGGAAGTAAAATATTTTTACAACTATGGCATGTTGGTCGCGTATCTAGTTCTAAAGTAAACGGATTACAACCTATTGCTCCTTCTAAAAAAATTGCCAAAGACACCAATGTTTATATTTTTGATGGAGCTCCCAATGGTGATGCTACTTTTGTACCTGTAGAAGAACCTAGAGCAATGACAAAATCAGACATTAATCAAGTAATTGAAGAATTTAAAACGGGGGCAAAAAATGCTATTGAAGCAGGTTTTGATGGTGTTGAAATTCACGGAGCCAATGGATATTTGATAGACCAATTTTTAAGAAGTAATTCTAACCAACGAACTGACGAATATGGGAGAACTAAAGATAATAGAGTTCGATTACTAACCGAAATCACTCAAGCAGTTGCTCAGGAAATAGGTAATGAAAAAACCGGAGTTCGCCTCTCCCCTTTTATTAGTTTTAAAGACATGAATGATCCTGAAATATTAGACACTATAATGATTGCTACTCAAGAACTTGAAAATATTGGAATTACCTATTTACATTTATGTGAAGCAGATTGGGATGATGCTCCTGAAATTCCTAATAATTTTAGAGGGAACCTACGTAAAACATTTAGCAAAACTATTATTGCTACAGGAAATAAAACACCTGAACAAGGAGAAGATTTACTAGAAAAAGAGCTGGTTGATTTAATTGGGTTTGGACGTAATTTTTTAACGAACCCCGATTATCCGATAAGAGTAAAACTAAATGCTCCATTAAACAAAATTACTAATACTCATACGTTATTTGGTGGTGGGGATGCTAGAGGATATACAGATTATCCTTTTTTGAAACAAGGAAGCATGGATACTATTGAAGAAAAATAAAGCCTGAAGCTACCGACTCCCTAGCCTGGAGTTGGGGCTTACCCAAAACTTTATAAGTAGTAATTATACATAATACTTTGTTTTCTATTTGTTCGAAACTATTGTATAAAATTATTCAAAAACAATTTCTATATCTTGTGTTAAGGGAAGACTTTGACAACTTAAAATATATCCTTCTTTAACATCTTCTTCAGATAAAGTAAGATTCTTTTTCATAAAAACTTCTCCTTTGTTCAATTTACACATACAGCTAGAACATACTCCTCCTTCACATGAATATGGAGGATTATAATTATTATCTAACATAGCGCGTAATATAGTTTTACCCTTTGGAATATGTATGTTTATTTCTTCTCCATCTAAACTAGCAGTTAAATGAGCATTATCGATGACTTCTGTAGTTTCTTCTAATCTTCCTCCTCCAAAGCTTTCAATAAGAATTCGAGTATCTGGAACATCCATACTCTGTAATACTTTTTGAGTATTTTCTATCATAGTACCAGGCCCACAGATAAAATATTCTGCATTCTGCGCATAGGGAGAAATTATATTACTTTGTGTATCTGGAAGTAGATTCATTTTTTTCAAATTTACAACGGTTAACTACGCTTATAAAACAGATTACTTTCTACTTATACTTGTTTATACTTTTACAAGCAATTAAATTAAAAAACAAAAGATGGGATTATACATTACTAGCGGAGCACTTGCTAGCTTTAAAGAAATGGATGAAGAAGCTTTTAAACATTATTCTTCAGTATTTAAAGATGTTAACAAACTACTAGAATTAAATGGGCTTACACCTTACGAAGAACCAACCGAATTAGAAGGTGGTTCTTTAGAACTTGGTGGGTTTTCTTACGATTTTATTCATCACTTAAGGCGTTTTTATGCTTATTGTGCCGAATATGAAGATTGGACTCCTATTCCATTTAGCCCTAACAGTAAGCCTAGTGAAGATTCTATTATAGATGATCATGCATCAGACCTTACTTGTCATCTTATATGTCATTCAGATTGTACAGGTTTTTATGTTCCTGTAGATTTTATCGATATTGTTTTTGATAATGATGAAATTCCTATTGATGGTGCAATGATTGGTTCGTCATACACTCTATTTAAGGAATTAAAATTTATAGCAAATAAGCTTAATATTCAACTAGATGAAGACGATACTATTGTAAATATTGAAGCTGTAAATAAATCAATAAACGCAGAAGAAAATTTTTGGAAAGAAAAACTAGTTTGGTGTGAGTTGTTCAAAGCTGCAAAACATAGTATTCACAACAAAGCAGCTATAGTTTTTCATTAAAAACATCAACAATTAATAAAACACATCTCATAAATGGAAAGAGAGATAATAATACAGTTACAAGAAAAAAAATATCAATCTTTAGGTAAACTTACCACAAGTAAAATTATTGATCTTTTTATTGAAAGCGAAAACGAAGCTTTACTCCATAAATTTCAAGGTCAATTTTATCCGTATCGTCATTATGATATTAATGCAACACTAACAAAAGCTTTAAAAGGAATAGACAAGCAAAAAATTATTGATGCTTATTTTCACGCCTCTAGATTAGGTATTATTACAAAAGTAAAAGAAAACAATTACCCTCTTTTCTTAAAAGGAATTGAAAAAACACTATCGTCTCTTGGTGAGGGATATAATATTAATGTTTTAAGACCTAGTACGGTATATATACTCTTTGGAGTGAACTCACTAAATGATATAGAAAACCTGTACAATACAAAGTATAGCGAGTTTTTAGAAAACTTAAAATTTGTTATCAAGGTGAACTCATATACTAGCTATCCTAGTTTACGAAAAAAACTAAAAGCATCTCTTTTTTTAGAGAATGAAATACTCTTAAAAAGAGCTCAAAAAATAACGCCTTTTTTTAATGAGTTCAATTTTGAAACATCGGGAGCTTTAGTATTACTATTAACAGACTCTTCAATAAAATCGAAGCAAGTTCTTTTAGAGTGTCATAAAAGAGAGTTATCTAGAGAAACTGTTTGGGTTCTTGGTAGTTTTTATAAAGATTTTAAAACTTCCGAAGCAAACAAGTTACTTCTTAACGATTTATATAATAAATATCCTACAAAATGGATTAACGAATATTATAACACTATTTACTAACCGTTTTATAAGTATTTTTGCCTAATGGATTCACTCACACAAATTGTTCTTGGGGCAGCTGTTGGAGAAGCTGTATTAGGTAAAAAAGTAGGAAACAAAGCAATGCTTTATGGTGCCATCGCTGGTACTATTCCAGACTTAGATGTTTATGTTGGTAAGCTTTTTGACACTGTTACTGCTCTAGAAATACACAGAGGTTTTACACATTCTGTATTTTTTGCAATTGTTTTCGGGTGGATTTTTGGTTGGCTTATCTCTTTATATGAAAAAAATGCCTCCACTAAAGAATGGGCTCTACTTATGTTTTGGGGATTTATAACACATCCAATTCTAGACGCACATACCACTTGGGGAACTCAACTTTTTTGGCCACTCGATTTGCGGTTAGCTTTTAAAAATATATTTGTTATTGACCCTTTATACACATTACCTTTCTTAGTATTTCTACTAATGGCAATGTTCCAACGTAAAGGGACAGCTAAAAGAACAAAGTATAACAATTTAGGACTAATTATTAGTAGTTCTTACATGGCAATTACCCTTGTTATTAAAGGAATCACTTACTCTAAATTTTCACATGCTTTAAAAGAACAAGGGATTTCTTATAAAGAAATAGAAACCAAACCTACGCCTTTTAACACCATTTTATGGTCTGCAAATGTTGAAACAGATGATGCTTATCTAATAGGTTATTATTCTTTTTTTGATACTAAACCAATTGAATTTTATTCCTACCCTAAAAATCATCATTTATTAGACGATTATAAAAATAATGTTTCTATAAAACGACTTATTAAAATTACCAAAGGTTGGTATACAATTTCAGAAAAGAATAATTTAATTTATTTAAATGATTTACGTTTTGGATTATTAAGCGTAGCTCCTAATTTTCAGCAGTTTGCTTTTAGTTTTCAAATAACAAAAAAGCAAAATAAAATAGTTATAAACGAAGTGCCTAGAAATCGTGAAAAAGCTAAACAATTATTAACAGGTCTTTGGGTTAGAATTCAAGGAAATTAATTGATAAATCATAGTTTATACCGTAAATTTGCCATTATATTATAATTGCAGAATAACTCTGGTTTGAGACAAAAATATTTTCACTTTTTTTCTATCATTTTTTTAGTTCTTACTCAATTTGCATTTATTACTGCATTATTGTTTGAGCATAAAAATACTTTTACAATACTATCGTTAACAACACTTATTACTACACTTATAATTTATAGTTACATAAAGTTTTTTAAAATTAAAAGAGTAGATTTTGAGCCATTCTATGTAATAATTTTTGTTATAATTGGAGCTATACTTACAAGTTACTTACATCTTTTCACTAAATTAAATTCTGTTTTTGCAGCAACACTTATTGGTACAGTTGCTTCTTTTTTACCTGATTTAAATAAAAAGTCGAAGGTTTTACAAAATATTCCCAATGCTATGTATTGTGGTTGTTTTGTAGGAATGTCACAAAAAAACGTTGCTATTGATTATAGCCTTATAATTATTGCAGGTATCATAGCGGGTACTTTTTTTATACTCTCTAAAAACCTTTTTAATGGAGTTGGTGGTAAACTGGGTACTCTTGCCTTTGGTAGTGTAGTTATTTCATCGTTATTTCTTTTAATTCTTTCATAGTGCTTACCACCATATCAATATATTTAACAAGCATACTTGGGGCTTTTTTAACGTTTTTAGTAAGTACAAAATACAAACAGGGTCCTGTAAGAGCTTCTGCCCTACTCACTCTTTTTATTGCTAGTACATGTTCTCTTTTTTCTGAGTTATTTTCTGAAGATATAGCCAATCAAATTCCTTGGGTATTTTTTGGTGCTTCTTTTGTTGGTATGACCTCTAGTAAACTTACTCGTAACTATACTTCAATTATTTTTGCAGGAATTGTTTTTGGATTTATCTATACGGTTAGTCCTACTTTTTTTAATGGTTATGGAGGCGCATTAGGTACAGCCGCTTGTATTTCTATATTAGTTGTTATTGGAATGAACAATCTTATCCGACTTTTAAAAGCTTCAAAAAAGAAAAAAGGCTTATTGAAAAAACTTTAATTTTAATAAGGTACTTTTGCCTTGTAAATTGTTGCTTTCTTTTTAGAAGTTATTTTATAAATACTTCCTGCTTTTAAGAGGGCTGATTGTCCCTTTTTTAAATTTAAAACAGATTTTGTTTCTACTATTTCTATCTCTCCATCAATGACTATTAAAATTTCTACTGATCTAGATTTTGCCTTGTATACTTGACTTTCTGCAATATTAATTTTACTCAATTCAAAATCTTTTGCTTCTGTCTCATACACTCTTTCTAAATTATCTTTTTTCAAACAACCATACAAAACTTCTGGATTTGTTTCTTCAAAAACAATATTCTTCAATAGCTCAGCAACATCTACATGTTTTTTTGTTAAACCTCCTCTTAAAACATTATCTGAATTAGCCATTAATTCTATATTTTGACCTTCTAAATAAGCATGGGGTACTCCCTCTTTTTGGAAAACAGCTTCTCCTTTATTTAATTTCATTATGTTAAAAAAGTATATAGAAAAAATTCCTCTATCTAGTTTTTTATTATTTGTAGATTCATCAACAACTTTTGCTGCCCAAAAGTCAGGACTATTTTTATCTAATTTTTTGTTCTTATATAATGGAGTAATTCTATCTATTAAAGGTTTTAATATTTCATATACTTCTTCATTTGATTTTTCCATCACATTTTTATATAAGCCAAAATATCCTTCTTCTTTAAATATATTAACTAACTTTTTAAATTCTGGTGTTTCTTCTAATCTTGTTATTAATTTACTTTTGGGTAAGAAACCGTGTAATAACCAAAATTCACTCAAAGCAACCATAATTTCCGGCTTGTGATTATCATCTTTATAGTTTCTGTAAGGTGCTGTTAATGGGATTCCTAAAATATTTTCTTCCTTAAATCCTTTTTCTGCATTTTTTTTTGAAGGATGAACCTGAATTGACAATGTCTTTTTTACATCTAACACTTTAAATAAAAAAGGTAATCTTCCGTATTTTCTTGCTACTCTTTTACCTAAACATTTTTTTAAGTTTCTTTTTAAAAAATTATCTAAAGTTTGATTTCCAACAGATGTTTTTATTATAGATGGGGCTTTTCTGTGTGCTCCTAACCAGTACTCTGCTATTTTTTTTCCGTCGTTTTTTCTTTTTAACAACTTTGTGATATAATTATCACCTCCCCAATCATAATTTTGAATCTGCCCTGTAAGCGCTAATAAATTAAATGTTTGTGTAGCTTCATTAATCATATCTTAATATTTTAATAGTTACTTGCTAAATCTTTTTATTTATACTTGCTTAGTTATTCAAGGTTATTGAAAATTCTTCCATTTTCATTTTACCAATTAGCGTTGAGTCTTTCTTTTTTTTTACTCTGTAATTCCATGCTATTTGACCTAATTGACCTATTATTTTTATAGAATCTTTCATAGAAAGCTTAGACCCGTCTGCATGTATCCATCTTTTTAAAGGTTTTTCACACATCATTTCTCTTGCTTTTTCAATTTTAAAATGCTTTTTAATTCTTAAAAAAATCTCTACATCAAATAACCATTTTGTAATAAACTTTTCTTTAAATGCGATATCAATTACATCTCTATGAAAAATTTTAGCTCCACATTGTGTATCTTTAAAATCCATTGATAATATTTTTCTTATAATAAAATTAATGGTAAGACTAATTATTTTTCTAGCAGATTCTTTTGTTATATTAGCCCCCATTCTAGTAATTCTTGATCCGCTAACTATTTTAAAGTTAGATTTTTCAATTGTAGAAACTAAGTCATCAAAATCTAACAAGTCTGTAGATAAGTCTGCATCTAAAAAACCTATATAATCTAAATCTTTAAAGTTTGCCATGTGTAGCATTCCTTGTCTAACAGCCTCTGCTTTACCTCCATTTTTTTCGCAATTGTATATTGTTATAAAATCTTCTCTTCCATTTCTCAAATTATTTAGCACGTCTAAAGTTTTATCTGTACTTCCATCATTTACAAAACATAAGTGATACCCTGAATTCTCGTCAATAAAACTGGTAAACTCTTTACTTAGTAATCTTTTCTCCTCATTGTAACAAGGTATTACTACCCCAACACATCTTTCTTTAATGATAAGATTATTTTGTTTTTCTATACTTACTATATTTTCAGGAGCCCCTATTAGCCTTTTCACTCTAACACAAATTTCATTTAAGCTTAATGGCTTTTTCATGTAATCATCAATTCCTAAATCAAAACCTTTAGTTATCATTTTATCATCTGTATTTCCTGATAATACAATTACTGATGTAGACGGTTTTTTAGAGTTTCTTATATAATCTATAACCTCCATACCCGATATTGTTGGCATATTCATGTCTACTATAACTAAGTCTGGTTGAAATGAATCATACAATTTCATACCTTCAAAAGCATTCGTTTCAGTTTTTACATCATAACCTAACTCTAACAATCTCTTCTTTAGGGGGATTAATATTAGCTTTTGATCATCTATAGCTAGTATTTTCATAATTAAATTTTTAACAGTTATTTGATCCAAAAATAGCTATGTATCTTTTTTTTAATGACTTACAACACTTAAAGGGATGTTTTCTTTAGACGAATGGTAGTTTACTTTAGTTAAACAAAAAATATTATATCTTTAAATCGTTTATATTTACAATAACAAAAGCTAACTATATAAATTTCAATGAGAAAGGAATCAAACAAACTTTTAATATTAGCGCTTCTTTTGGGTATAGCTTTTCATGGTTCTTTTATCTTTTTTACCTTAGAAAACACATATGATGCTCTAATACATTTGTTTTTTGCAGAGCATTATGCAAGTAATTGGTTTGAGCCTTGGAACTACAAATGGTATACTGGATTTACGGTAATGAGCTACCCACCTCTGGTACATCAATCAATTGCTGCTTTGTCGTATATAGGAGGGTTAAAATTTGGGCTTTTTACTGTAGCTATAATAGGCGTTATACTTTTTATTTCTGGTGCATATCGTTTTTCTCTACTTATAACTGCTAATAAAAAAATAGCTGGTTATGCAGCAATTACAGCTGCTCTTTCTTCTTCTTTTTTAGAAACACTACATATTTTTGGACAATTACCCAGTATTATTGGTGTTTCTGTTTTAATGCATGCTTTACCCGAGATTTATTTGTGGTTAAAAACAAAAAAATATAAATATTTACTTACATCTCTTTCTTTAATTTCAGTTACTGTAACCTCGCATCATGTTACTCCTATTTTTGGAATGGTATTTTTTATTTTACCTTTAATAGGAATGGTTATTATGGATGTTTGTTTTGATGAAGTTAAATCGTATAAGAAAATTACATTTAAATTATTCTTAGTTAAATTTAAATCTCAGTTTAAGTATAATATCCTTTTTATAATTTTAGCTCTAGTAATCATAGTAGGGTGCTTACTACCTTACTGGATTAACTCTAAAAAAAATCCTATTACACAAATTCCAATACCACATGGTTCTAGAGATAATTTTCTAGAAGTTACATCTTCTGGTTTGGTTTTTTTTATGATTCCTTGGGGAATACTTTTAGTTTTTCTTCCTTATTTTTTTTATAGATATTTTAGTAAGCGTTTTTTATTTATTGGTATTTCTTTTACTATGCTTTTTATTTTAGGAACAGGAGGTACTACCCCAGTTCCTTTAAAACTTTTGGGCGAAAATGCTTTTAATATTTTAACCTTAGATAGGTTTACCCTATGGGCTTCTATTATGGCAATACCACTTTTTGGAGAAATAACCTATCACTTTATACATGGTGATTTAAAAAACGTTATTCATAAAAAATTAGGAAGAATTTACCACCGTTTACTTGCAGGATTAATAGCCTCTTTATTTTTATTTACCATTATTTTCACAATGAGTCTTGGCTATTTTAGACCATCACAGCCTCAAAAAATAAAAATGTTGCCTATTATTAACTTTCTAAACCAAGATCAAC
Source organism: Tenacibaculum sp. XPcli2-G (assembly GCF_024124505.1). Taxonomy (NCBI): domain Bacteria; kingdom Pseudomonadati; phylum Bacteroidota; class Flavobacteriia; order Flavobacteriales; family Flavobacteriaceae; genus Tenacibaculum; species Tenacibaculum sp. XPcli2-G. The sequence continues at coordinate 171,282 of NZ_JAMXSH010000003.1, read as the reverse complement.
ACGACCAATGGCGTTATCTTACACTTGGTTTTGGAGATCAAATGGCATGGTTATCTGCTCAAACAAACGCTATGACTGTAGATGGAAATTATCATTCTGCAAGACGTTTACCAGAACTTACAACAAGGCCTATAGAACGACTTGAAAATTCAAAATTCAAAGGTATTGCCGGTATTGGATCGCTTCAACAATTTTTAACAACTCCAGAAAAGTATAATTTAAAATATATTTTTTCTAATGATAAATTTTATGATCCCATCTTATATTTCTGTGGTTGGCAAAGATTATCTCCTTTAGAAAACGGTATAATAGTTTGGGAAAAATTAAACATTCCACCTCTCTCTTCTATTTTACCAAAAGAAGATGTAGCTATATGGCAAAAATTACTTTGGGGAACAGTTCCTTTTCTAACTGTTATTTTCGCTTTACTTTTAAATGTCAAGAGTTTATTTAACAAGCACATAAAAATGAGAAAGAATACTTACGTGCTATGTATTGAAGCCTATAAAAATTACTCTGGATTTACAAAAAAAGTATTACCCTTTGCTCATATATGGTTACTGTTTTTAACTGTTGTTTCTTTTTTTGGTATGTATAAATTTTATCTTGAAAACAATACACAGCAATCGCCCGAAAACCTTGTAATATCTTATTATGATGCTTTAGATTTTAAACAATTTGAAAAAGCTTACAACCTTATTAATCCAAAAAGTAATATTTCAATAGCACAATATATGTTAGAAGTCTCTGTTACTGATGGTTTATTAAGCTCTTATGCTAAACTAGACGCTTTAAATACTGTTGTTACTAAAAAAACAGATAGCTTAGCTACTATAACTGTGCATACAAAATGGATTACACCTTTAGAAAAAATTAATAAAACAGATTATAAAACGGCTATTAAACTAAACGGTAAATGGTTTTTACAACCTGATGTAATTGATTTTGATTTACCTCCTGATCAACTTTACTCAAATAATAAAACAGGATATTTTAATCAAGGAAGAAAAAGAATTACAACTGAACAAACTCACCATGAAGATGTTTTAAAACAACCTGTTTTAGAAATCGTTACAGCTAAGCTCGTGAAATTTGATAATCATTATGCTATTATTGGTGAAATACAAAACATAGATAATGTACCTGCAGATGTTGTTATTAAAGGTACTTTATATAATGATTCGAATAAAAAATTAGCTACTTATAATGCAAAATATCATATAAAACATAAACTAATGCCTAAAGAGATTAGTTCTTTTAGGATTAATTTTGAAGGTATAGCCTGGTCCAAAACACTTGATTCCATACCAAAAACATTTAATCCTGATGAGTTTACACCTATTGAGTTTGAAGAGCAACCTACTAAATTCAATTTACAAGCAGCTGGAAATGTTTCTAATTCTGATTTATATAAAGACCTTGCCTTAAGTGAGCTTATTATAGAAGAAAAAAATATAAAAGGAACATTGTTTAACATTGGAATTCAAGAGATTACCGTACCTCAATTAATCATTACATACTATAATAAAGATAAAAAAATAGCTTGGGTAGATCATTTATTTATTAAAAGTGGCATTAGACAACAACGCAAAAAACATTTTAATTATAAATTGTTAGAAGATAAAAAAATCATATTTATTAATGATGATATGCAAAATTGTTTTGTTAATGGACTTCCCAACGAAGAAATCTCTAACAAATTGATTCCAAATAGGGTTAAAAATCACGCTTTTTCAGAATTGCAAAAAATTTCACACCCTAAATATAAATATGTAAAAATTGAAATGAATAACTTTATAGGAAATCCAAAGTAACGATGTTTAAAAAGAAGTTTTTTTTTAGTATCACATGCTTATTTATTAGTTGTGTAAACGCACAATACAATGAAAGTAATAATACAACTTTAAAGTTATTATCCACAAAAAAAGAGTTTTTAGCAGGAACTTTAATTCAACTAAAGTTTAATACTCATAAATCTACAAAATACAAACTATATTGCGCTAATAGTTATGGTAGCACTATAATTACCCCCTCTAAAAAAGATTCTTTAATCTTTGATATTCCAATGTTTTTAAGCAAAAAAAAAGGTATCATTAACTGGTCACTCATTAATACTGAAAAAGTACTTTCTGGTAAGATTACTATAATTGCACAAAATAAACCTACATTTATAGAAACCTACTTAGGTCCCCCTAGTATAGAAGCAGGTGGAAAAGATTATGCAATGATTGTTACCATACCAACAGATATATTGGACAATCCTCTAAAAAAAAACACCCCTATTACAATAAATCAACAATTTTTAACAGATACCCAAAAAGAAAAAGTATTTACTAAAAACTTAATCGCATACAAAAACATATACTCTCCTACAAAAAGCGGTAGAGTTTTAATTTCTTCAAACTGTTTTAAATTACACTCTAAGGAATATGATATTAATATAATGCCTGCAATTCCTGTTAATTTTAACGTTTTTGCTAAAAGACATCACAAGTATGCAGATGGAAATCAAATTACAACCTTATATACATCACAATTAAAAGACACTAATGATAATATTATAAGTGATGGTAGTTTTGTAGATTTTTTTATTACTAATAGTAAAGGAAATGTATTGAAAACATCAGGTACTACTATCAACGGTATTGCTACTGCAAAAATAGTTCATCCAGATTATGAAGATCAATGGTCTGTAAAAGCTTATGTTATTGGAATTGCTGAAAGTGATAGGATAATATTAGATTATAAAAAGGCTATTAAAAATTATATAGTTTCTTTTACTGAAAAGAATCGAACTATTAGTATAGGACCATTACAAAGTTTTATGGGGCAAATGATACCTGATGGATTAAAGGTTAAAGTTTCACTATACCAAAACAACATCTTGATACAAGAATTCATCAAAGAAACACAAAATGGTTATGTATATTTTAACTTAAACCCTAATATTTTACCAAAAGGGATATATAAAATAACTACTGACGCTGCTGGTATTTACAAAGAATTTAAAAACATAGAACTATGGTAGGTATAGATAAAAACATAATGCGTTCATCTTTAATAATATTTTACATTATTATTATTTCTATGCTCCTTTTTTTAATTAGCTCTTTATACAGTTACCTTAACACAGGTGCTGATAGAAGTAAAATATTACACACCGAATTAAAAGATATTCGTAATTACATACCTAAAATAACCTGGGTAAAAGATGGAAATGAAGGTAGAATTATGGATACACAAACCTTAACTGAAATTGAAAAAGATTATTTAGATGGTTGGTATGTTAAACATATTGCTTATAAATCTAATCTTACTACAGGTATAAACGATTATTACACTAAAAATGCTCGTAAAAATATACAGAATATCATTAAATATAACGATTCACTAAACATTACAATAGACGCTACAACTCTAAAGCATAATCCTGATATTGTTTTTTTTAGTGAAGACGGACAATTAGCTGTTTTAGAAGATAAAAATGTTTTAGAGTATAAAAGAATCATTAAAAATAAATATAATATTTATGAAACTACAGAGTTTTCAAACTATAAAGCTATTTTGTTACTTGAAGATGGTTTTTGGCGTATAAGACATTTAGTTAAAGAAGGTTCATCTTCTTTTCAAGAAGATTTAAAGAAAACAAATCTAGAATATACTAATATTAAAGGTATTAATTATTACCCTCAAGCTACTCCATGGAGCATGTTTGGTGATAATTTTGAATTAAAAATTATTGAAGAAGACTTTAATATTATAAAAAGAGCAAATTTAAATACTATTAGGATATTTGTTCCTTATGACGATTTCGGGAAGGAAAATGTGGATGAAAACAAATTAAAAAAACTCAATTTACTATTAAATTTAGCTCATAAAAAAGGAATAAAGGTAATTGTTACTCTGTTTGATTTTTATGGAAATTACGATGTGCTAGATTGGACTTTTACCTTCAAACATGCCGAGAAAATTGTTTCAAAATTTAAAAACCATAATGCCATTTTAGCATGGGATTTAAAAAATGAACCTAATTTGGATTTTAAATCCAGAGGGAAAGAAAACGTTATTCCTTGGTTAGAGCATTTATTATATTTGGTTAAATCCATTGATACAAAACACCCTGTAACTATTGGCTGGTCAAACACTGAAAGTGCTCACCTTTTAAGTGATAAATTAGATTTTATTTCTTTCCATTATTATGATAATTTAGAAATGTTTGAGAAAAAGTATAAAAAGTTAAAATCTAATTTGCCTAACAAACCCATTGTTTTAGGAGAGTTTGGTATGTCTTCATATAGTGGTATATGGAATTTTTTTGAGGGGTCTGAAAAAAAACAAGCTGAATATTTTAAAAACATGCAGCATATTTTAACAACAAACAATATTCCTTTTCTTTCTTGGACTTTATACGATTTTAGTAAAATACCAAAGGGCGTTGTAGGTAAACGCCCTTGGAGAGTAAACCCACAAAAAAAATTCGGGTTTATTAAAAATAATGGGGAAAAGAAACCTTCTTTTAAATATATTTCTAAACAGTAGAATTGGTTACTAAGTTTTTTGATGTTATTTTTTTTGTTTCTATAATTTTAGAAAACTCTTCAAGATATAAACTTGCTATTCTTTCCATAGGATATTTTGTTGCCGCCTTATAATTTGTTTTACCTAATTCTACCCTATAATTTTCATCTATTACGATTGCTTCTATTGCTTTAGCTAAACTTGTTACACTTTCTGGTTCGAAGAATTCACCTTTATAACCTTCATCTTTTACAAGCAATGCTAAATCTCCTAAATTAGGCATTACAACTGCTTTTCCATAACTTCCAGCTTGATGTAAAACTCCAGAACTGCCTGTTGTAGAGGTATAAGGAAAAACTACTACAGCACTTTCTTTAAATAAATTTTCTACTTCATTTTCTTCTACATATCCTGTGAAAACAATCTGAGATACATTTTTATATTTTTCCTTTACTCCTTCTAAATACCCTTTTACATTCGGATTATCAGTACCAGCTATAACTATTTCTAAATTCAATCCTGTTGTACTTCTCACTACTTCAACTGCTTCAATCATAGCCTCTACTTTTTTGTAAGTTCCAAATTTTCCAAAAGTCATTATTTTCATGGGACCTTTTGGCAACTCGTAACATGGTTTTTTTGGAATTTCAAATGTACCATGAGGTATTAACTTTACATTCTTAACTTTATATTTTTCTTTTAAAATCACTGCATATTTTTCAATAGTTACAGCTACAGTATCTGATTGTAAAATTAACCTTGTTAAACAAGTACCAATAAAGTTATAAGTTTTTTGTAAAAGCTTATTAGAAGTAAAACCTGCGCTCTTTAAATCTACCTGCTCTAAAATATTATGTAACAAAGTTATTGTTGGTATTTTTTTTAGTTTACAAACCAGTGGTAAAGTTAAGCCTAAAGCTGCAGGAATTTTCTTGTCTCCAAACTTCATAAATTGTAGGTTAAATAATATAGCATCTGGCTTTACTTGATTAATAGCTTTAGTTACTGTTATAATATTAAATAAACTATTAAATTTCCAACATTCTTTTACTGTTACTTTGCAGCCATTTTCAATAAAACTAACATCTTTTATTTCTTTGGTTGTATCTGTTAACAATATAAGCTCCGTTACTTCTTGTTTTTGTCTAAAGTTTTTAACTAAATGATATGCATATTCATTTAACGTTACTTTACTTGGTGGATATGCTGTTACAATTGCTAGTCTCATGGTTAGTATTGTTTAATTTACATTTCAAAGATCCTACAAAACAACAAGTTAAGCCCTTTTTTTAGTTGAAATACAGATATCTGTAGTTTAATGGTATTAATGTTTAGATGTTGTTGGTTTTTTTAGTATCTCTTAAAAGAAAATAACTTAATTGTAAACTTAATAATAGTGTCATTGCTAAAATTTGCATATTTACCACTTGACCTAATGTGTTATGATACAATACTATAAAGATAATTTGTAGTAACCCAAAAATACCAGATGCTACGACTGGTATGTATTTATCTAAAGATAGATAATAGTATGCAAAAACGTTAGATATTGCAAAAACTCCCGTAGCAAGTGCGTACTTCCATAATAAAGGAGCTATAGCTATATAATCTTTCCCAAATAATATTAATACAACTTCTTTAGGAAAAAGAGAGCATACAGCAACTAATACCACAATTAGCAATGAAATATAACCTACATTTTTTAATAAAATTGAACGTGTGGGTTTGCCTTCCTTTTTTAATTGTACTACTTTTGGTAACAATAACATTACAAACATCCACGTTACAAAATAAACCACCCTACCTATTAAAGCTAGTGAAGCATATAAACCTGCATCATAAGTCTCAAAATAATGTTTTACCAATAAAATATCACTATTGTTAATAATTATTTGAGTAAGCTCATAAAAAACAGTAATTAAAAAAAAGCTACGTATCATTTTTCTTTGAGATACACTTAATTTAATTTCTTTTATTGGTTTTATCTTTTGAATCTTGAAAGGTATTAACCCAAATAAAAAAGAGCAAAAAATACCTATTGCAATAAGTATTGATGAATCTATTTCTAAAAAATATAATAATATTAGTGTAAACACCAGTCTACTTATCATTTCTAATTGATAAGTAACTGCTAAAGCTCCAAATTTTTTTTTACCCTGAAAAAAACCTCTATTAATACTCATTAAAAAGTATAATGGAACCCCTACTCCAAAAATAACGAACATATTAGATGTTGTTGTTTTAAAAAAAAGTTGTAAGTCTTTAGAATAATAAACTATTGCTATACCTAAAACAACTCCAGATATGACAGCTATTCTATTCATCTTATAAATAAACGACTTAAGAATTTTTTGCTCAAATATCACAGAAAATTTTGCTGTAACTAATTGAAAAGTCATAGCGACAAAAGAAAACACTAATAAAAAAGTTATCATAATTGCTGCATCAGCAAACTTTTCTGGCCCAAGAATTCTACCTAGTAATAGGTTATAAATATAATTTCCTCCATTTACTAAAAGAGCACTTATCATAAATAAATGCTCTGAGTTAATTCTATAATTATTTTTTGTTATTGCTATCATACTGATTGCTATTTTGTTGTTAAGCTACTTGTGAAGAATAAAAATGATCATAAACTTCTTTGCATCCATACCCTACTACAGAGAACATTTTATGCTGTTTTAATGCAATTGCCATTAATGTTTTAATAGCATTCAAGCCTGTTACTCCAATCTCATTTACGTTATCAATGTTAATTACAACATTTTTACACTTTTCTATACAGTACTCAAAATGAATTATGAAAGATCTAACTGTTGTACTGTTAATTTTTCCGTTTAAATAAAAAGTTCCGTTGTTTTCTGAAATTTGTAAAGCCATGATTTAAAGTTTTTATAGGTTATTAACACTACAAATATCTCCTTAATATCCTCAAAAAAAACAGTTTATCGACGAAAAACAATTTACTTTCGATGAAAGATTAAATACTAATGCTTAACTTGCATTAACAAAAAAATAATATGAAACTTAAATATATTGCCCCTCTAATATTTTTTTTTATTAGTCTACATAGCCTTGCTCAAGACATGCAACAAGGTTACACATATTTAGAGACAGGTAAATACGATAAAGCTCTTGCATTTTTTAAAGAAATTCTTAAAACATACCCAAACAATAAAACTGCAAACTTATGTTATGGAAGAGCCGTTGGATTAAACGGAAATCCAACAAAAGCTGTTTTATTATTTGAAAATTTATTAAAAAAATTTCCTAATGATTTTGAAATTAAGATAAATTATGCAGAATCATTATTATGGGATAACAATTATACCTTTGCTAAAAAATATTATGAACAATTATTAAGAGAAGCTCCAAAAAACTTTACAGTACTTTTAGGTTATGCCAACACCTTATCAAACTTAAAAAAATACAAAGAAGCATTAATATACATTAACAAAGCATTAATCATTTCCCCAAAAAATAATAATGCTTTATTATCTAAAAAATACATTCATTTAGGTTATGCTAATTTCTTAAAAAATAACCATAAATACACTATTGCTGAAAACTACTTAAAGAAAAACTTACATTTTTTTCCTAATGATAAAGAAACATTACTCAATTTAGCAGAACTATACCTTATTTCCAAACAATTAAAAAAAGCTGAAGAAACATACCTCGCTATTGGTAGTAATCCCCAAAATTATTTAATTTCTTTAAATGGTTTATCACTCACAAATCATTTAAATTTTAAAGAAAAGGAGTCCTTAAAAATTAGTGAAAAAGCTATTAAAAATATACATATAACTACCGATGCTAAAACTATAAATCAAACAAAAGAAAGATATATACAAGCTTTGATTTGGAATCAAAAGTATAGTTTGGCTGAAAAAGAAATAAATAAACTGTTAGCTACAAAAGAAACTCCAGAAAACTGGATGCTTTCTTTAAGGGCTACCTTAAATATTTATAAGAGTGATTTTAAAAAAAGTCTTACTGACTATAATACTATTTTAAAAAAAGACACTGCTTCTTTTGACGGTAATCTTGGTAAGGCTAACACATTAAAAGCTCTTGGTTATTATAAAAAAGCTTACAATAGTGCATACAGAACTCTACAGATATATAACAACCAAAAAGATGCCTTAAATTTTATAAATAGTTTAAATAAAACCTTTACTCCTTTTACAGAAACTAAAGTATTATACTCTTTTGATAATGGTAATAATAACGCTTATTCTTTTTTAACCAACGTTGAGTTTCCAGTAAATACTAAACTTAAATTTTCAGCTAATTATACCTACAGAACAACTAATAATTCTGATACCGAAGATGAGGCTACTTCCAATAACCTTTTACTAGGAGCTTCTTATCAACTTAAAAACAACATTACTCTCAATGGTAGTATTGGAATAACTTCTTCTACCACAAAAGTAAATTCTTACAAACAGTTACTTACAGATGTAAGCTTACACATAAAACCTTTTAAACTTCAAAATTTAAGTTTTGCTTATAAAAGAGAAGTTCAAAATTTTAATGCTGCTTTGATAGCAAGAGAAATTGTTCAAAATAATTTTGTTGTTAATTATAACTTAAATACTAACTTTAATTTGGGATGGTTTACACAATATTATTACACTTCACAAAATGATAATAATAAAAGAGATTTACTTTTTACATCTTTATACTACAATGTATTAAAGAGACCTTATTTAAAGATAGGTCTTAATTATCAATATATTTCTTTTAAAAATCAAGTTCCAATACTGTATTTTAGTCCAGAAGAGTTTAACGCTTCTGAGCTCTTCTTAAACATAATTAAAAATGAAAATGATACTAAAACACATAAATGGTTTTATGAATTAACAGCAGCTGTAGGTTATCAATTTATTGAAAATAACGAAAAACAAAGTACTTACCGTCTTCAAGGTAAAATAGGTTATAAGTTAAATAGAAGAAGTTTTTTGAACGTTTTTGGAAATCAAAGTAATATTGCATCTACTACAGCTGCTGGTTTTGTTTTTTCTGAGGTTGGAATTCGTTTTAAATGGTATTTATTCAAAAAACCTCTTTTTAACAGTCAATTATTTTAATTTTTTATTCTACTAATAATTTAACTGTTTTATACTTTTGTTTTGTTCCTATTATTTTACATAAATATATTCCTGTTTTAAGATCTCCTTTTATAAAAGAAACTATATTCTCTCCTATTTTTGCCTCAAAAGTTATAGTTTTTACTATCCTACCCATTGAGTTATATATATTAATATTAACCAATTCTTCATACTTTGAGTTAAAATAAATTTTAGATACTGTTTTTACAGGATTAGGTACTACTTTAACTTGATTAGTTTGTAAGTTAAAGTTTGACACCTCTAATTTACTATTTTTAGAAAAATAAACATCTTGTAAATTCATTTCTTTAACTACCATACTGCCATCATCTGAAGTCATTGTAAATGTTATTGTAGTTATATCGTTTAATAGTAGTTCTTCTCCATTTTTTGACTTAAATTCTGAAAAAGGAATTTTAAACTCATTTAACTCATCAGTCAATAATATTGTTGTTTTAAATTGATTTTCCCATGATGTTATACTTTTTTTCAATAAAACTATTTCTACATTACCATTACCTCTTGCTTTAAAGTTAAAACTATTGTAGTCAGATAAATCTACAGCGCTAAAACGTGGAGTTAATGCTCTATATGCAGCAAAATAACTTTCTGTTGTTGCCTTTAAGTATATATTCCTCTCTATAGGGAAATCATCTTCACTAAATTTATTTTTATTTTGAAATACGTTATAATCTACTATGGTTGTGTTTTCTTGTGAGTCATCAACCCCCCAAGGACCATCAGACATAAATAAATCATCTGGAGTAGAAATACCATCACCTATTCTAAAACCTATATCAAATAAATTTCCTGTTGGTACTTTTATATTTGTAATATAATTTTCTTCTAAATTTAATGGTTGACTTGCTTTATTAAAAACATCTGTTTCCGTTCTTCTAAACCCTGAGTCAAAAGTTACTTTATCACTCTTATTTGTATTAATTATTTCTAGATCAAGTATTCCATTAACATATTTACCTTTTCTAACAAAAACTGTTGGTGCAGACGATAAATAATAAGCTGAAATTGGTTTTACTACTTCTAATAAATTAATTACTTCATCAGCAAGAAGATATAAATCATCTAACGAGTTTGACCATATTTGAAAATTATAAAAAGTAATATCTTTTTCATATTTATCTAAATTCCAATGGCTTTCTATAGAAAAATGGGTTTCATTATTTGTTGCTTTAGCTGATAAGCTTAACACAAACTCAACTGTATTATCAGCATTTCTTATTAGTGATTTTATAAACTGTTTTCCTTTAATTTCAATTGTTGATACTGAAACTAACTCTGCCCCTAGTAAACGATCACAAATATATTTTGAATGTTCATAAACTCCATTTTCGGTTTTCATTGCTAATATAGAAGCTACAGGAACATCGTTTTTCATATAATCTACTGAATAAATTTCTGTAGCATTTGTAATAGCCAACAGGTCTATTGGTGTTGATTCTATTACATTATCTTCCTTTATTACTTCTAAAGGGATGAAACTTTCTAACATAATTTCTCCTTTTGACCTCTTGCTATACTTTGCTGACTTTTTTAATTTTCTTGCACTTGCTCTATTAAATTTATAATTTACCTTGGTTCTATTGTAGTTCCTCTTATTAATTAATTCAGATAATCTTCCATTACTTTCCAATCCTCCTTCATTACCTCCAGATGTAGGAGCTAACATTACTCCACATACTCCAAAACCTGAACATGACGGATCTTGACAATCTACTAATCCATCTCCATCATCATCAATCCCATTATCACATATTTCTTGTGGCACTGGTGCAGTTGGGCATCTAGCACCATCGTTACTAGCACTTGATGGTCCAAAAGCAAATAAATTTGACTCAATATCGGTAGGCAGCTTTATATCTTGTACATTTTGAATTACGTAAATTGTTCCTGTTTGATTTGCTGATACATAAAAACGCCCTGATAAATCAAAATATACTGCTCCATAAGTGTAATTTAGCCCTGAAAGAATTGGTACTACTCCTAGTGCTTCAACTTCATAAGTTCTTGGATTTATTCTGTATAAAATATTTGTTTTCTTTTCTACTGCGTATAAATTTCCATCTACCGCATTGAAAGCCCAATCGTGAATGTTGATATTTTGAGATAATGTTTCGGTTTCTAGGTGTTTTTCATATGTTGGCGAGTTAGGGTTTAAATCTATTTTGTAAAAAGTAGTTCCTCCTCCTTTTAAAAAATATACTCCCTCTGAGCTAATATCACCCACATACCTATTATTTGTTGGTAATTCATTTACATATAAAGTTGTTGTTGAAAAATCTTTTCCAATACGAACAATAGTTTTTTCTGGACTAGTTAAAGACCCCCAAATATATCCATCAGTTGGATTATAGGCTGCTGCATTTATGTTTCCTTGGGTAATATCTTCTTTAACTAAATAAGAATTTCCTGATGCTAAATCAATAGAATAAACATCGTTATACTGAAATAAATATGCATCGTACACACAATTAAAAGGCTCCTGTGCTATGCTTGAAAAAGAAAGTAATATTATTTTAATGTATAATATTTTTTTTAATAGTATAGTTTTGTTTTTCATAATATTTTGTGTTTGATATATCACAAAACTATGACTATTAACACTTTAAAAAGTTTACAACACGTTGTATTAGTTATTAGTATAGACGAAATGCATTTTTATTTAGATGGAATGCTACAGTAAATCTAAACGCTTCATTAACTCAGGTCTTTTTGATCTACTTACAGGAACAACATCTTTTTTTATTAAAACACTATTATCTTCTATATCTATAATTTTTTTTAAGTTAATTATATAAGAACGATGTACTTTTAAAAACAATGTATCAGGCAACTTTTCTTCTATTTTTTTTAGTGTGGAGTGTACTATATAATTTTTTTCTTCTGTTTTTATATTTATATAATCTCCTTTAGCCTCTACTAAATATATTGAAGGTAAATCTATTTTAATAAGGCGCCTATCTATATTTATATAAAAATCATTTTTTACTTCAGTAGGTGAAGCTATTTTTTCTAATGGTTTTTCTATATTTTTCTTATGAGCTTTTTCTACTGATTTTTTCAAACGGTTAACATCCAATGGTTTCAATAGATAATCAATTATACATTCATACTCAAAAGCTTCAATTGCAAACTTAGGGTCAGATGTTGTAAGAATAACTAGGGGTGGTGATTTTAGGGTTTTTACAAAATCTAAACCAGTAAAATCAGGCATGTGAATATCTAAAAAAACAAGATCTACCTTGTGCCCTTCATTTAGAAATTTAATTGCTTGTAAAGCATTAGAAAACTCTCCTAATACATTTATAGTACTTATATCATCACACAAAGTTTTGATAATAGTTCTTGCTAACTTTTCATCATCAATAATAATACAATTCATAAAATTTAAATGGTTTTCAAATAATTTGTTATTATAACTAATATTTTTTCGAACTCATCAACTTTATCAATCTTATTATCTCTTAAATTATGTTCAAATTCATTAGCTAATTCATAACTTTTTTCAAGACCTAAAATACTAATTTTATGTTTAATTCTATGAACATTATCTTCTAATTTTTTACAATCTCTCTCCTCTAAGCTCTCGTAATAATCATTTTTTTCTTCTGGAAATTCAGTCTTTATTATATCTATCAATGTATTTTTTATTGACTCATCTCCTCTTGCTAACTCATTAACATAGTTTAAATTCGGGGTTTCCATACTTATTATTTTGGGGGCTTCTACTTTTTATAAAATCTAAAATAATAATTTTATATGAAAACTCATATTAATTTTCGTTTTATCGCAATACAAAAACCTGATTTAAAAACATATACATATATTTAAGTTAGCTACATCAGAGCAAGCTTATGAAGTATTTATAAAAAAAGTTCTTAATTTTCGACGCAAACATCGTAGTATTTATCCTAGTTGCACTTAATGTAATATTTTTTATTTTTTTATGGTAAAGTAAAACGTTGTACCGATACCTAATTCACTTTCTAACCACAGTGTTCCTCCATACAACTGTACTATTTTCTTTACAATAGAAAGTCCGATACCTGTTGACTCTTTACTTTCTTTTAAAGAATGAAATATTTTAAAAATACGATCATGGTATTTTTTTTCAATTCCAATTCCGTTATCTTGTACTGAAAACTGATAAAATGAAGGTTTTTCTGTAAAGCTTATGTTTATTACTCCTTTTTCTTTATCTGAAAATTTAATTGCATTACTTATTAAATTTTGAAAAAGTTGCTGGTATTTAATAGAGTCTCCTTTTACAGTAGGTAACTCTTCTAGGACATTTATAAAAATGTTTTCAGGTATATATAGTGTTTGAATTAAGTTATTTATGATTATATTTAAATCTACTTCTTCTTTTTCTCTTACCTCTGAGCCTGCGCTAGAATACTCTAGAATACTAGAAATTAAATTCTCCATTGTTTCTAAAGTGTCTCCTATCAAATTAAAGTTTTGAAGTGTAGTATCATCTAATTTACCCTCATTATCTGTTTTTATCCAAGAAACTAAAGCATCAATACTTCTTAATGGAGATTTTAAATCATGAGAAACAACATGTGCGTATTCATTTAGCTCATTATTACTTTTCTCTAATTGTTTTAAAAGTTGTAAATTTTCTTTTTCAGCTTTTTTTCTCTCTCTTAAGTTTATAGCACTCTTTAATTGCATAGATACAAGACTTGCTATATTTTCTAATGTATGTAAGTTTTCTTCTCTGTAATAATTTTTTTCTTCGTGTTCAGAATCAATAACACCTATCACCTTACCTTCACTAATTATAGGAACTGCTATCTCAGAATATCTAACCTTTTCACCAACAACGTATCTATCATCTAAAGAAGTATCGTTTATAATTTCGCCTTTTCCTGTTTTTGCAACACTTCCAATAATACCTTCTCCAATTGATAAAACATCTTTAATTATCTCTCCTCTATCTAGTCCAAAACTATATGAAGCAATCTGTTCTAATGTGTTATTATCATTGTTTAACAAATATATTACACAGTCTTGAGAGTCTAAATATTCAGCTATTTTTTGAGTTACTTCCCAGGCTATTTCATAAATATCATCTTTTCCTAAAATAGATTTAGCCAATTCATTAATCATATCAATAATTAATGCTCTTTCTCTTTGTAATGTTATATCCTCTATGATAGCAACTTGAAATTTTGTTTGTCCTAGAGCATCATTTACAGAGTTTACATTAACTCTAGCCCATAAAATAGAACCATCTTTTCTTTTATATCGTTTATCTATCACATAATTATCTATTTCGTTTCTTTCCATCTTACCTAAATGGTTCATAGACAACGAAACATCATCTTTAAAAGACACTTCTTTAATAGTTAATCCTGCAAACTCCTCTTTAGAATACCCTAAAAGTTCTTCTATAACTTTATTCGTTCTTATAACTTTACCGTCTTTAGCTAATGCTATTCCTAAAGATGAATTTTCAACAATTATATCTAACTCTCTCTTCTGCTCTTCAATTAACTCTGTTGCTCTCTTACTTTCTGAAATGTTTCTAATAATTCCTTGTGCAGCTATTTTTTCATTCTTTTTATTATAAATTATACTGGCATTAATTTGAACCCATTTTACCTTTTTATCCTTACTAATAATTCTGGAAGTGTAGTTTGAAAAAGTACCTGTTTCGTACAGTTTACCAAACGACTCAAAAGCATATACTGTGTCTTCAGGATGTAGTAAAGATTTTACATTTAAATCTTCTTTTGATATATCATAGCCAAAAAGTTCTTTAGCAGCATCGTTCATTGTTAAGACATTCCCCTCTAGATCCATAACTAGGTAAGAGTCGTTAATATTTTCAAAAACTCCTTTTAGTTGTGAAGACTTCTCATTTAATAATTCCTCTAACTTTTCGTTTGTTTTTTTTAGTTTTTCAGAAATTAAAAATAATTCTCTAGATTTATCTTCTAATATTTTTTCAGCTATTTTTCTTGCTGCCTTTTCTCTTTTTAAAGCTCTTTTTAATATCTCTATTTCATTTTGACTCATTAATTTTTATTGATAATAAATTTAACTTCTGTTCCGTCTTCTTTAATCTTTTCTAATATTATTGTTGCACTACTATTAAAATGTTCAAATGTTTTATTCATTAAACCTAATCCGAAATGATGCATTGCTCTATTGGACTTATAAATCATTACTAATGATGTGTCTGTTCTACTTTCAACTATAAAAGTGGGTAATTCTGCATCTGGATAAATTTTTCTCACCTCTACATGAATATGATTTTCTATTGAAGAAAGCATTTCTATGGGGTCATTAAAAGACTCTAAAAGTCCAGAATAACTTTCTTTCAAAACACTAAAAAAATGTTCCGCATAAATAAGTAACAAGTCATCTATAGAAACACCTGTATTCGAGCTTAGGTTTTCAAGTAATTGTAACATTTCAGAAAAACTATAGGTTCCTATAGAAGTATATATCCCATCAGATTCTAACTCTGATTGGGATATAATTTTATCTACCATTTCTAAACCAAATTTTTCTTCTACTAAATCTAAAAACTCTGTAAAAACAATTCCTTTCATTAATTATTTTTTAATTCATTAATAGCCCAATACGACAATGTTATATCTATTTTCGTAATATAATCTTCATACTTTAAAGGCTTTAAAATGTACCCTGAAATACCTATTTTATAACACTCTACAATGTCTTTTTTATTATTAGACGTTGTTAATACAATAACTGGTATGTGCCTAAAATCTTCATTTTTTTTAATTATTGACAAGAACTCAATACCACTTATTTTCGGCATATTCAAATCAAGCAAAATTATATCAGGATCAAATCCTTCATTTAACTTTTCCAGTGCTACATCAGCTGTCTTAGCCTCTATTATTTTATGCTTTAGCTTAAGTAATGAAACTGTCCTATCCATTTTCATTACTTCAATAGTATTATCTTCTATTAAAAGGACATTAAGATTTTTCTTCATTTTGTTTTCTGATATATTTATTAACTATACCAATATTAATGCAAATTCTTAACACTCCATCTAAAAATAGACTACTTATACCTAACTATCGATGAATGAACAAAAAGTATCGATGAACATTTTGAACAATTTTCATACAATATATAAAAAAAATAATACTGTTACAAATTAAGCATTTCTCTTTAGTCTTTTTTTGTTAGTTTTATAAAGACTTATAATGAAACGCTTTTTATTCATAACAACAGTCTATTTATAATTATGGAAAATCAAAATAAAAAAGACAAAAGCAAACAACCTTCTGCAGAACCTCCTTATAAACTATTAAGTTTAAGAACTGGTGCTCCGAAAGATTGGGCTGCGGGTATTCCTGGAGTTACTAACGCTATAAAAAGTTTAATTAAAGATAAAACTCTAACGCGAGGAGGAAAAGCTTTATTTAAAATGAATCAGTTTAATGGTTTTGACTGTCCTAGTTGTGGCTGGCCTGATCCAGATGATGAACGATCACCTATTGCTGAATATTGCGAAAACGGAGTTAAAGCTTTAGCAGAAGAAGCTACTAATAAAAAAATTACTGCTTCCTTCTTTAAACAAAACTCTATTGAAGAATTAACCAACTTGAGTGACTATGAAATAGGTGGTTTAGGGCGACTTTCTGAACCAATGTACTTGCCTAAAAATGGTACACATTATGAACCTATTAGCTGGGACAATGCTTTTGCTAAAATTGCTGAGCACTTAAATAAATTAGAATCTCCAAATAATGCTGCTTTTTATACTTCTGGAAGAACAAGTAACGAAGCTTCTTTTGTATATCAACTTTTTGTACGTGAATTTGGAACAAATAACTTTCCTGATTGTTCCAATATGTGTCACGAAACCTCTGGTTTCACCCTTGCCTCAGTTACAGGGATAGGAAAAGGAACAGCCACTTTAAAAGACTTCTACGATACTGATATCATTATGATTATTGGTCAAAATCCAGGAACGAATTCTCCACGAATGTTAAGCGCTTTAGAAAAAGGGAAAAAGAATGGAGCTAAAATTATTGCTGTTAATCCTCTTCCCGAAGCTGGTTTAATGGGCTTCCGAGATCCTCAAAAAATAAGTGGTATTTTAGGAAAAGGTATCCAACTTGCCGATTTACACCTTCCCGTTAAAATTAATGGAGATTTAGCACTGCTAAAAGCTATCGAACGCTTACTATTTCATTTTGAAAAAGAAACCCCAGGTAAAGTTTTCGATCAAGAATTTATCAAAAATAAAACAGTTGGTTATAACGATTTAATTAAGCAAATTGAAAATTATGACGTAGATGAATTAGCAAGTACATCTGGTGTTCTAAAAAAAGATATTCAAAAAGCTGCTGAAATGTTAGCTTATAAAAACCGAATTATCATTTGTTGGGGAATGGGGCTTACGCAACAACCTAACGGGGTTGATATTTTAAAAGAAGTTCTGAACCTCTTATTTTTAAAAGGAAGTATTGGTAAACCCGGAGCGGGTTCTTGTCCTGTAAGAGGTCATAGTAATGTACAAGGAAACAGAACAATGTTAATTAATAATCATCCTTCCCAAAAACAATTAGATAAACTTAACGAAGTTTTTGGTTTTAACCCGCCAAGAGAGAACGGTTACGATGTAGTTGATACTATAAAAGCAATGAATGAAGGAAAAGTTAAAGTACACTTTAGTATGGGAGGTAATTTCTTGTCTGCTACTCCTGACACCACCTATACTGCAAACGGATTAAGACAACTAGACTTATCTGTTTCTGTTTCTACTAAACTTAATAGAACCCATTTAATTCATGGAAAAGAAGCTTTAATTTTGCCTACTATTTCTAAAAGTGAAATTGATATGATTAATGGTGAGCATCAGTATACAAGTGCTGAAAATGCCATGGGAATCGTAGAGTGGTCTAAAGGAGTATTAAAACCAATATCTGACAAACTTATCAACGAAACTCATATTGTTTGCCGTATTGCAAAAGCTACTTTAGGAAGTAAAAGTGTGGTTGATTGGAATCGTTATATGAATAGTTATGATGCTGTGAGAGATGATATTGAAAAATGTATTCCAGGTTTTGACAATTATAATGTTCGTGTAAAACAAAAAGGCGGATTTTACTTACCTAATGCGGCTCGTGAAGGACGGTTTAAAACTAAAGAGTTTGGAGATCGTGTTCCATTTTCTATAACCACATTGCCTAAAAACACATTGGCTGATGATGAGTATTTAATGGCTACGGTAAGAACTCATGATCAGTTCAATACTACTATTTATGGATTAGATGATCGTTATCGCGGAGTTTATAATGAGCGTCGTGTAATTTTTATGAATAAAAAAGATATTGAAAAAGCAGGATTTAATGCAGGTGATAAAGTAGACTTGTACAATTATGATGACAATACAGAGCGTATTGCTCCACTATTTATTATTGTTGAATATCCTATTCCTGAAAAAAACACGGTTACTTATTTCCCGGAAACTAATGTTTTAGTGTCAATTCACAATACTGTTAAAGGTAGTAATATGCCTGCCTCAAAGCATGTAAAAATTAAAATAAAAAAACACAATACTGCTCTTATTAACCAAAAAAAGTAGTCACTTATCATAAACTATCTTAATTTTGCTTAATTATTGAACATTAAATGACAATAGAAGATTTAGTAGGAACTTATGATATTATAGGCAGTAATCAAGATGAAAGTGATAACACCTACAAAGGCACACTCTCTTTAACTCTTGATAAAGACAACAGAATTATTGCCAAATGGCTTATTAACAAGCAACAAGAACAATTTGGTACCGGTTTCTTTAAAAAAAACATTTTAGTTATTAACTTTAACTACAGAGGCGATGATAACACTATATATAAAGGAGTCGCTGTGTACTCTTGCCTTTCTAAAAATATCTTAGATGGATTTTGGTCTGAAAAACACGGAAATCCCTTATTTCTAGGAGAAGAACGCTGTTTTAGAATACAAGAACAGCCCGAGTTAATCAATTAAATAAATATGCAGTGTCCATGTAACCCTAATAAAAAATACAGTGATTGCTGTCAAAAAGCACATCAAAATATTCATTCAGCTACCTCAGCTGAAGCTCTAATGCGTTCAAGATATAGTGCTTTTGTTTTAGCAGATATTAATTACCTACAAAAAAGTCACCACAGCAGCACCAGACCTTCTAAGCGAGAAAAGAAAGATATTTTAGCTTGGACAAAAGCTGTTAATTGGATAAAACTAGAAGTGCTACGTACAACAGAAACTACAGTTGAATTCAAAGCTTTTTTTATGGAAAATAGTAGTATCGATGTGATTCACGAAAACTCTATTTTTTGTAAAGAAAATGACCATTGGGTATATCTTGGTCAAAAATAAGACTGTCAAAAACGTCATTTCAACCAAAGGGAGAAATCTTTTGTTTGTTACTCGTTTTTGAGAGATTACTCCTCGTCCCTCGTTCGAAATGACACCTTAGACAGCTTTATCTATTTTACACCAAGAATTCAAATAAATTAGGTTTATCATTCAGGTATTCGCCAAAAAAATTTCGCTGTTTCATCCTATGAATTAACGGTTGTAAATCCTCTTTTTTCTCTAATTCTATACCAACAACAGCAGGACCATTTTCTCTGTTGGTTTTCTTAGAATATTCAAAAAAAGTAATATCGTCATTCTCTCCCAATACCTCAGCTACAAATTCTTTTAAAGCCCCAGCACGTTGTGGAAAACGAACAATAAAATAATGCTTCAATTTACTGTATAACAATGCACGTTCTTTTATTTCGGCGGTACGAGTAATATCATTGTTACTCCCACTAATAACACACACTACATTTTTACCTTTCAATTCTTCTTTGTAAAAATCAAGTGCACTTATAGTCAAAGCCCCAGCAGGCTCAACTACTATTGCCTCTTTATTATACATTTCTAAAATGGTCTGACATACTTTCCCTTCAGGAACAGTAATCATATTCGATAAGTTGTCTCTACAAATTTTATAGGTCAACGCTCCTACTTGTTGTACTGCTGCACCATCAACAAACTTATCGATGTTTTCTAACACAACATTTTTGTTTGCTTCTAACGATTTTTTCATAGAAGGTGCTCCTGCTGGCTCTACTCCTATAATTTTTGTTTTTGGAGATAATAACTTAAAAACACTTGATAAACCAGAAGCCAATCCACCTCCTCCAACAGGTACAAAAACATAGTCTATTGGTTGTTCAAATTGTTCTAAAACTTCTAAACCAACTGTGGCTTGCCCTTCAATAATTTTTTCATCATCAAATGGATGTACAAATGTCTTTTGCAAACTATCACATAAAAGTTTTGCAGCCTTGTAAGCATCATCAAATGTATCTCCTATCAATCGAATATCCACAAAATCACCACCGAACATTTTTACCTGCTCTACCTTTTGTTTAGGTGTTGGTGCAGGCATATAAATAGTTCCATAGATTTCTTTTTTTCTACATGCTAAGGCTACTCCCTGTGCATGATTTCCTGCACTAGCACACACAATTCCATTAGTTAGTTCCTCTTCTGTTAATGAACTTATCTTATTATAAGCTCCTCTAATTTTATAGGAACGGACCTGTTGTAAATCTTCTCTTTTTAATAAAATAGTAGCATTGAATTGCTGGGATAAATTAAAATTTTCTTGCAAAGGTGTAACTGCTACGACTTCTTGTAAAGTCGTAGCAGCTTGTTGTATTGCAGATAATTTAGGAAAATAGGTTTCTTTTTGAACTTCCATACGATTATGCTAAAACGGGTTCTTCTTTGCTTACATTGGTTTTTATTACCTTCATAGCCGTCATTGCTTCACGCAATTCTGCTCCTACTTTTTCAATAGGATGATTACGAATTGCTCTATTCACTTTAATTAATTCTAGATTATATACTTCGTTGGTAGCACTGTACTCTTTTCCAATAACATCAGTATTTATCGATTTCATAAAATCAATCAATATTGGTTTTGCTGCATGGTCAAATAAGTAGCATCCGTATTCAGCAGTATCAGAAATAATACGGTTCATTTCAAACAACTTCTTACGTGCTACCGTATTGGCTATTAATGGTAATTCGTGTAACGATTCATAGTATGCTGATGCCGAAATAATTCCTGATTTCACCATCGTTTCAAAAGCTAACTCAACTCCAGCTTTAACAAAAGCAACTAATAAAGTTCCTTTATCAAAATAGGCTTGTTCTGAGATTTCTTCAGAAGTAGCTGCTGTTTTCTCAAATTGCGTTTCTCCAGTAGCTGCTCTCCATGTTAATAGATTTACATCATCTTTTGCCCAATCTTCCATCATGGTTTTTGAAAAATGTCCTGACATGATATCATCCATGTGTTTATTAAACAACGGAGCTAACACTTCTTTCAATTCTTCAGAAAGTTGGTAAGCTTTAATTTTTGCAGGATTTGATAAACGATCCATCATATTGGTAATCCCTCCGTGCTTTAATGCTTCTGTAATCGTTTCCCATCCGTATTGAATTAACTTAGAAGCGTACGCTGGCTCTACTCCTTCTTCAACCATTTTATTAAAAGACAAAATTGATCCTGTTTGTAACACTCCACACAAGATGGTTTGTTCACCCATTAAGTCTGATTTTACCTCAGCAACAAACGATGATTCTAACACTCCTGCTTTATGCCCACCTGTTGCATATGCATAGGCTTTTGCTTGTGCTAATCCTTTATTCTCAGGATCATTTTCTGGATGCACTGCAATTAATGTTGGTACTCCAAACCCTCTCAAGTATTCCTCTCTAACTTCTGTTCCGGGGCACTTTGGCGCTACCATAATTACGGTCAAATCTTTACGTACTTGCATACCTTCTTCAACAATATTAAATCCGTGAGAATATGATAACGTCGCCCCTGACTTCATTAATGGCATTACTGCATTTACTACCTGTGTATGCTGTTTATCAGGTGTTAAATTACATACCAAATCAGCAATAGGAATTAATTCTTCGTATGTTCCTACTTCAAAACCGTGTTCGGTTGCGTTTTTGAATGACTGACGTTGCTCTTTAATAGCTGCTTCACGTAATGCATATGAAATATCTAACCCTGAATCGCGCATATTTAACCCTTGATTCAATCCTTGTGCTCCACATCCTACAATTACCACTTTTTTATCTTCCAATGCAGCCGTTCCTTCTGAAAATTCTTCAGCATTCATGAATCTACATTTTCCTAACTGTTCTAACTGCTCTCTTAATGATAATTGGTTGAAATAATTTTCCATTTCTTGTTGTATTTGTGTTGTTTGTTTATTGTTGTATTAATTGTAATAGTTGCGATACTGCCATTTCTTCTTTAGTAACCGCAATTCTTCCTGAACGAACAAATTGCTTTATGCCATGTTTATCTAATATATGATAGAGTTCTTCTACTTCTTCTTTACGTCCTGATTTTTCCAAAACAAAAAAGCTTTTATTTACATTAATGACTCTTGATTTACTTTGGTTGATAATAGTTTGAATTTCATCATTATCCGTTAACAAATCGGTACTTAGTTTGAATAAACACGATTCTTGATAAATCGTTTCTTCATCGGTATGATAAAAAGCTTTGATTACCTCTACTTGCTTTTCTATTTGACCAATTATTTTTTTCATTTGTTCCTCAGTAATCTTAACCAAAAGTGTAATTCTCGACACACTTTTAATTTCTGAAGAAGAGCTGTTGATACTCTCAATATTGATATGTCTTCGTTGAAATATTGCTGATATTCTATTTAACAACCCTACGTTATTTTCAGTATATATTGAAATTGTATAAGTGTTTTTTGTACTCATATTTTCTTATTTTAATCGAACATCAGATACTGACGCTCCTGTTGGAATCATTGGAAATACATTGTCTTCCTTTTCTACACAAACCTCAAGGAAATAGGCTTCTTTAGATTGTATCATTTCTTGGACAGCATTCGCCAAATCTTCTCTTTTAGTCACTCTGTTAGCTGCCATATGATACCCTTTAGCAATTGCTATAAAATCAGGATTTGTCATTACTGTAGAAGCATATCTCTTGTCAAAAAATAACTGTTGCCACTGGCGTACCATTCCTAAAAACTCATTGTTAAGCACTACAATTTTAACCGCTGCTTTGGTTTGTAAAATAGTTCCGAGTTCTTGTATGGTCATTTGGTAACCTCCATCACCAATAACAGCAACTACCTCACGCTCTGGGGTTCCCATTTTTGCTCCAATTGCCGCAGGTAAAGCAAAACCCATAGTTCCTAATCCACCTGATGTAATATTACTTTTCGTTTGATTGAATTCCGCATAACGACTTGCAATCATTTGATGTTGTCCAACATCAGTAACTACAATGGCTTTTCCTTCAGAGGCTTCATTTATTTGCTTAATAACCTCTCCCATTGTTAAACCTTCTTTCGTTGGAAACAAATCATTTTTTATCACGTTATCAAACTCTACAGCATCAAGGTTTCTAAATTCTTGTAACCATTCTTTGTGTGAGTTTTCTTCTAAAAGAGAAAGTGCTACCGTTAAGGTTTCTTTTACATTTCCTAAAACAGCTACGTCTGTCTTTACATTTTTGTCAACTTCCGCAGGATCTATTTCAAAATGCACCACTTTAGCTTGTTTCGCATAACGGCTTAAATCCCCAGTAACACGATCGTCAAAGCGCATTCCAACAGCTATTAACACATCACATTCGTTGGTCAATTTATTCGGACTGTAATTACCATGCATTCCTACCATTCCAACATGTAAAGGGTGTTTGGTTGGTAAAGCCGATAAGCCTAACAACGTACTTGCCGATGGAATTCCTGCTTTCTCTATAAAAGCTTTGAATTCTTCTTCTGCTTCTCCTAGTATTACTCCTTGTCCCCAAACTACAAATGGTCTTTCCGCATTGTTAATCAACTCAACGGCTGCTTCAACGCTTTGCATATTCATATTCGGAACAGGTTGATAACTTCGTACCGATGTGCACTTTTTGTATTCAAAATCAAACTCTTCAAATTGTGCATTTTTAGTAATGTCAATTAAAACTGGGCCAGGTCTTCCTGAACGGGCGATGTAAAATGCTTTTGCCATTACTTCGGGGATCTCACTTGCTTTGGTTATCTGATAATTCCACTTCGTTACTGGAGTTGAAATACCTACGATATCTGTTTCTTGAAAAGCATCAGACCCTAATAAGTGTGCTCCTACTTGTCCTGTAATACATACCATTGGTGTAGAATCTATCTGCGCATCGGCAATACCAGTAATTAAGTTCGTTGCACCTGGACCCGATGTTGCCATGGCTACACCAACCTTACCTGTAGCTCTCGCATAACCTTGTGCCGCATGAGTAGCCCCTTGCTCGTGACGTGTTAATACATGGTGTAATTTATCTTGATATTTATACAGTTCATCATATACAGGCATGATAGCTCCTCCTGGATACCCATACAATAAATCGACTCCTTCTGCTAATAAACATCTTACTACAGCTTCTGCACCTGTAATGGTTACTTTTTGTGTGATTTCTTGTTCTGTTTGTTGTTTCGTTTTTGTTTCCATAAACTCAGCTTTATGCTTTTAGCTTTTAGCTATATGCTTAGTTATTTTTATTAAATTTTTAGTGCTACTATATGTAGTCTTGAATCTTAATTCTCTCGTCTTTATCTAAAAATCAAACACCTTTAGGCAAGCCTCAAGAAATTTATCTTCTGGCTATCGCCCTGCGATTAAAATTCGTCGGTTACACATCCGTTAGATGCTGATGCTACTGTTCTTGCATATTTATATAGCACTCCCCTTTTCACTTTTAAAGGTGGAGCTATCCATTCTTGTTTTCTTTTAGTTAACTCTTCTTCTGAAACTTCTAGATTAATCGTATTCGTTTCTGCATTGATGGTTATGGTATCTCCATCTTTTACTAAAGCGATTACACCACCTTCTTGTGCTTCTGGCGTGATATGCCCTACTACAAATCCGTGAGTTCCTCCTGAGAAACGACCATCTGTAATTAGAGCAACATCTTTACCTAACCCTACTCCCATAATAGCGGCTGTTGGCTTTAGCATTTCTGGCATTCCTGGTCCTCCTTTAGGTCCTTCATAACGAATTACGACTACATCTCCTTTTTCAACTTTTCCATCTCGTATCCCATCATTTGCTGCGTATTCGCCTTCAAAAACTTTTGCTTTTCCAGAGAAATACAATCCTTCCTTTCCTGTTATTTTCGCTACTGAACCTTCTTTAGCTAAATTTCCGTAGAGCATTCGTAAATGCCCTGTAGCTTTGATAGGAGTTTCTAATGGTTTTACCACATCTTGCCCTTCCGTTAAACTTGGAACTGTTGCTAAATTTTCTGCTAGTGTTTTTCCTGTTACGGTTAAACAATCTCCATGTAATAACCCTTTTTCTAGTAAATACTTTAAAACTGCCGGTGTACCACCTACTTTATGCACATCCTCCATTAAATATTTTCCGCTAGGTTTTAAATCGGCTAGGAATGGCGTTTCATCAGAAATACGTTGAAAATCTTCCAAAGTAAATTGCACATCTGCTGCTTTTGCTATGGCTAAAAAGTGTAATACTGCATTGGTAGAACCTCCCATAACCGTTACCAACCGCACTGCATTTTCTAACGATTTTTTAGTAACGATGTCTGATGGTTTGATGTCTTTTTCTAGTAATACGCGTAGTGCTTCTCCTGCCTTAATACTTTCTTGCTCTTTGTTATCACTAATTGCAGGATTGGATGAATTGTAAGGCAAACTCATACCCAAGGCTTCAATTGCTGATGCCATAGTATTTGCGGTGTACATTCCTCCACAAGCTCCTGCTCCTGGACATGCCTTCTCAATCACATTTTGATATTCTTTTTGAGTAATGGTTCCTGCAACTTTCTCTCCCCAAGCTTCAAAAGCGGATACCACATCTAACTTTTTTCCTTCATGACATCCTGAGGCAATGGTTCCTCCATATACTAAAACTGATGGACGATTTAAACGCAACATTGCCATTAAGGCTCCTGGCATGTTCTTATCACACCCCACTACAGTTACCAATCCGTCATATGACATCGCTTGCACTACCGTTTCCATAGAATCGGCAATGACATCACGAGATGGTAGAGAATAGCGCATCCCTGGGGTTCCCATAGAAATTCCATCAGAAACACCTATGGTATTAAATATCAACCCTACTAAATCGGCATTTTCGGTTCCTTCTTTCACCAATTTTGCTAAATCGTTTAGGTGCATATTACACGGATTTCCTTCATATCCTGTACTTGCAATTCCTACCAAGGGTTTTTCTAAGTCTGATTTCGACAACCCTATGGCATGCAACATAGCTTGTGCTGCTGGTTGTGTGTCGTCTTGCGTTACTTGTTTACTAAATTTGTTTAGTTCCATGTTAGCTTGCTTTTCGTTTTTGACGTAAGCCTAACACTTCGTCTTTATATACTTTCATTAGTTTGTGCCCGTGTGATTTTTCCCACGCTAATGGAAATTGATAGTCATCTAACGACTGTAAACCAACTACTTCAGCTGCTGTTCCTGTAAAAAAACAAGCATCAGCATTTTTTAATTCTTCTAAAGTGAAATACTTTTCTTCTACAGAAATTCCTTCTTCTTTACATAAATCGATAACTGTAGCACGGGTAATTCCTGCCATAATGTGACCTCTTGGTGGCGTGTATAACTTCCCATCTTTCTGCATAAAAACATTTGCTCCAGAACATTCAGCTACATTGCCGTTCATATCTAATAACAATGCTTCATCATAACCGTTATTTTTTGCTTCGTTAGTTGATAATATTGAATTTGTATAGTGTCCTGTTACTTTAGCTTCTACAAAACATGACTTCGGATTCGGACGCTGAAACGACGATGTTTTAACACGTAGTAATTTATCTCCCATATACTTGCCCCACTCCCAACATTGTATTACTAAGTTCGTCTCTTTAGAAGTTAACAAACTCATATCTGATCCTGTAGTGACTAACGGACGGATGTATGCGTCTTTTAAACCATTACGTTCCAATAATTCATAAGTAATTTGCGTTAGTTGTTCTTCAGAATAATCCAATTGAATATTCATGACTTCTGCTCCATACTTAAGCCTTTTGTAATGCTCATATGACTTAAAAATTTTAGTTCCTTCGTTGGTATTGTATGCTCTTATACCTTCGAAAACCCCATTTCCATAGTGTAAACTTTGACTATACAAGTTAGCGCTTGCGTCTACGGCTTTGATAAACTCTCCGTTGTAATAGATTACTGTTTCTTCGTTGTAATACATTTTTTCAGTTGTTTTGCTGTTCAAAATTATTTTTCGCTTTTTAATTTACTTTCTTGTTTTGTAAGGCTTTGATGATTTTCACTGACTCCAAAAAACAAGCAAAAAACTCAAAACCAAGCACTTAAAACCAAATCATTATGATATTCACGGAATAAAAAAAGCCTGTATCAAGAGTTAGATACAGGCTTCCTTATAGGCAATAACTATCTGTATCAACTCGGTGGAGAGCTAATAATGACAATAATAATTACCACGATGTTAAAAATTTGATTCATGTTTTTTGCAACTAAAAAAGGCTTCCTAAATTTAGGAAGCCTTCTTGATTAATTTATATGTTAAATATTAAATACCGCTTCCCTATTCTTGTGAAATAATCACAATGACAATAATAATAGAAATGATATTTAATATTTGTTTTTTCATCTGATATCACAAATATTTGAAATTATTTTTTAGTTATCCTAATATTTTTTTGTTTTTTTTATTTCTCCCCTTAAAAACACACCTCCTAACCCACTGTTTTACTTAACATTATAAAAGTTTTTATTTTTTATTTAGCATTTATCAAAATTTATTTTATAGATTTGTGCCGTTATGCAAACAAATAAAATATACAACTATATACCCAGTTTTTTAGTGCGGTCTTTCAACCGACGCTAGTCTTCCTTTTGTCCTAAACTGAGTATTGTATAATTTTATTTTCATTCTTTTGATTTCTATAATCTACATTTTTATATCGTTATTAACTCTTGTTATTGTTTTCAATAACATTACTGTTGTACGACCTATTTTTATCCGACGTCGCCCGTAAGGGTATTACTTCATTTTGGGAACCTAGGTGTGTCCAGTTCTTCTTTCAAACTAAGGATTATTAACAAAAAATATAATTAAAATCAATTTCAATGAGAGTTGTTATTGCTGATCAATCGCATAGTAAGTATGCCGAAATTATTTGTCAAACTATTGACGAAGCTGCTCTGGTTAGAGGCACAGGAATTGCCAAAAGAAAACCAGAATACATCATTACAAAGCTAGAAAATGGTAACGCTGTTATTGCCTTAGATGGCGATCAATTTGCTGGCTTTTGTTATATCGAAGCCTGGAGTCATGGCAAATTTGTAGCGAATTCTGGGTTGATTGTTCACCCAAACTATAGAGGTATCGGTTTAGCCAAACAAATAAAAAAAGTAGTTTTTGAGCATTCTAAAGCTAAATTTCCTAATGCCAAAATATTTAGTATCACAACTGGTTTGGCAGTTATGAAACTCAATAGCGAACTAGGTTATAAACCTGTTACTTTTTCTGAACTTACAGAAGATCAATCTTTTTGGAATGGATGTCAGACCTGTAAAAATTACGACGTGCTACAACGTACTCAACAAAAAATGTGTTTGTGTACTGGTATGTTATACGATCCGAACAAAAAAACTCAGAACATAAAAGTAAAAGAGAAAGTCTTTCAAAGGCTAAAAAGAATCAAGGAAACCATCTTCCTAAAAAAAGACAAAAAATGAAAAAATTAGTAATTGCTTATAGTGGCGGATTAGATACTTCGTACTGTGCGGTAAGCTTATCAAAACAAGGATATAAAGTTCATGCTGTTAGCGTAAACACTGGCGGGTTTTCTTCCGAAGAAATTAAACAAATTGAACACAACGCCTACACGATGGGTGTTGCTACCTATAAAAACATTAATGCCATAACTGATTATTACAGTAAAGTAATTAAGTACTTAATTTTTGGTAACGTGTTAAAAAACAATACGTATCCACTTTCTGTAAGTGCCGAAAGAATTATACAAGCCATAGAAATAGTAAACTATGCTAAAAGTATTGGTGCTAGCTTTATTGCGCATGGTAGTACAGGTGCTGGAAACGATCAGGTGAGGTTTGATATGATTTTTCAAACTATTGCTCCTGAAATTGAAATCATCACACCTATAAGAGATTTACAACTTTCAAGACAGGAAGAAATTGAGTATTTAAAAAGTAACGGAATCGATTTGTCATGGGAAAAAGCTAAATATTCTGTCAACAAAGGTTTATGGGGAACCAGTGTGGGAGGTGAAGAAACTTTAACTTCAGAACATCCGTTACCAGAACACGCCTACCCTTCTCAAGTAACAAAAATAGTACCTGAACAAGTAAAGCTTTCTTTTGTAAAGGGTGAGTTAGTGGCCATTAATGATGACGAAAAAGCTCCTGTGCAAAATATTGAACAATTGAATGCCTTAGCTTCTAAATTCGGAATTGGTAGAGATATTCACGTGGGCGATACTATTGTAGGAATTAAAGGAAGAGTTGGTTTTGAAGCTGCTGCAGCGTTAATTACTATTAAAGCACATCACTTACTAGAGAAACACACCTTAACCAAGTGGCAATTACAACACAAAGAGTATTTAGCTAGCTTTTACGGGATGCACTTACATGAAGGTCAGTATTTAGATCCTGTAATGAGAGATATGGAAGCTTTTTTTGAGAACAGTCAGTCAAAAGTTACGGGTGATGTTTTTGTGACGCTAAAACCATATCACTTTACCTTAGATGGAATTGATTCTCCACATGATTTAATGAATGCCAAATTTGGTAGTTACGGTGAAATAAACAAAGGATGGACTGCTGAAGATGCGAAAGGTTTTATCAAAATCTTAGGAAATCAGAATAAAATATACCAACAAGTTAATCAGTAGACAGTAAACAGTGAGTGATTAACAATAAACAGATTGCCACGCTTCGCTCGCAATGACAAAAACATCATCATGAGGAGTGATAACGACGTGATGATCTCATGAATGAAAACTCATTCTACTATTTAAAACAACAAACAATATGATACAAGTAGGAATCATCGGAGGTGCTGGTTATACAGCAGGAGAGTTAATTAGGCTTTTATTACAACATCCAAAAGCGACTATTAATTTTGTGTATAGCACTTCTAATGCCGGTAATAAAATAGCGAATGTCCATCAGGATTTGGTGGGGAGTACTGATTTAACATTCACCAATAAAATCAATGCTTCAGTAGATGTGCTGTTTTTATGCTTAGGGCATGGAAATTCTAAACAGTTTTTAGAAACACATACCTTTTCAAATCATACAAAAATTATTGATTTAGGGAACGATTTTAGACTAGAAGCAGATAGTACCTTTCAAGGAAAAGAGTTTGTGTATGGTTTACCTGAGTTTCAAAAAGAAGCAATACAAAACACTTCTTATATTGCCAATCCAGGTTGTTTTGCTACGGCTATTCAATTAGGATTACTTCCATTAGCTGACACTGGTTTATTACAGAATGATTTACATATCAATGCAGTTACAGGTGCAACAGGTGCAGGAACTTCACTATCAGCAACTACTCATTTTACATGGAGAGATAATAATTTTTCATACTATAAACCTTTTACACATCAGCATTTAGGAGAAATCAATCAGACCTTGCATACGCTTCAATCTAGTTTTGAATCAGAGGTATTGTTTCTTCCTAACAGAGGAGATTTTTCCAGAGGTATTCACGCAACGTTATACACAGATTTTGAAGGAAGTTTAGAAGAAGCTCAACAACTGTATTCAGACTACTATAAAGGTGCTGTTTTTACACACATAGCTGATAATGAACTACACTTAAAACAGGTAGTAAACACTAATAAGTGTTTAATTCATTTGCATAAACACGGAGATAAGCTCCTCATAACAAGCATTATTGATAATTTATTAAAAGGAGCTTCTGGGCAAGCAGTCCAGAATATGAACTTACTATTTGGTTTTCAAGAGAATACAGGATTACAATTAAAAGCCAACTATTTTTAACCCTCACAGAAGGGTTAAGTAAACCAAAATGAATGTCTTAATACAAGAAGTGAATAATACAAAACACTTTATCTAAACTAAACTTTCTCAAATGAAAATAGCAATTATAGGAACAGGTAACTTAGGAAAATCGATCGCTAAAGGATTGATACAAAACAATTCGTTTTCTCAACTTTTCTTAACCAAGAGAAACATTGAAGAACTCAATGAATTTAAAGAGGTACCCAACGTTTTCATTAGTTCTAATAACAAGGAAGCAATCACAGCATCTGATGTGCTAATTTTTGCAGTACAACCAACACATTTAGAAACTCTTTTAAAAGAAACTGATTCTCTGTTATCAGATAATCATATAGTAATTTCTACAGTTGCTGGTTTTTCTATTGAAAAAATGGAAATGCTTATTGGTTCAGATACTACTATTATCAGAACCATGCCTAATACTGCTATTGCCGTTGGAAAATCGATGACTTGTCTTAGTGGTAATACTCAAAAGAAGGAAGATTTAGAAATAGCTACAACTATTTTTAATCAACTAGGAACTTCAATGATTATTCCTGAAGATCAAATGCAAGCAGCCACTGTAATATGTGCTAGTGGAATTGCTTTTTGGATGCGCTTAATACGGGCAACTACACAAGCCGCTATTCAGTTAGGTTTCGATGCAAAAGAAGCACAAGAACTTGCGATGTATACCAGCGAAGGTGCTGCGAACCTACTCATAGCTACCCAAAATCATCCTGAAGAAGAAATCGATAAAGTTACCACCCCAAAAGGCTGTACCATCGAAGGTTTGAATGAAATGGAACACAAAGGTTTAAGTGCTGCTTTAATACAGGGAATGGTTGCTTCATTCAACAAAATTAACACCATAAAAAAAGAAAACTAATGAGTTTATTTAACGTATATCCTCTATTTGATATCACCCCAGTAACCGCCAACGATGTATATGTATACGACGATAAAGGCACAGAGTATTTAGATTTATATGGCGGACATGCCGTAATTTCAATCGGGCACTCACACCCTACCTATGTAAAAAACATTAGTGAGCAAGTAAGCAAACTAGGCTTTTATAGCAACGCGATTCAGAATCCGTTGCAAGTAGAATTAGCATTACAACTAAAAAACATATCTGGCTGTAAAGATTATCAACTATTCTTATGCAATTCGGGAGCTGAAGCCAATGAAAATGCCTTAAAACTAGCTTCTTTTCATACAGATAAGCAAAAGGTAATTGCCTTTAAGAATTCATTTCACGGACGTACTTCTGCAGCCGTAGCAGCAACCGATAATCCTAAGATTGTAGCGCCTATCAATGCGCAGCAAGAAGTTATCTTTTTAGAGTTTGAAGATTTAGCAGGTGTTGAAAAAGCCTTACAAAACAATGATGTTTGTGCCATTATTATTGAAACCATTCAAGGTATTGGTGGATTAGACGAAGCATCAACTACTTTTTACCAAGGATTAGAAAACCTATGTAAACAATACAACACGTTATTAATTGCTGATGAAATTCAGTGCGGATTTGGTAGAACGGGTGATTTCTTTGCTTTTCAAAAACACGACATTACTCCGCATATCATTTCTATGGCAAAGGGAATGGGGAACGGATTTCCTGTTGGCGGAATTTTAATTCATCCAAGTATTGAAGCTTCTTATGGGTTATTAGGGACTACCTTTGGTGGTAATCACTTAGCTTGTGCAGCTTCCTTAGCTGTTCTTGAAACCATCCAAAAAGAACAATTGATGGAAAATGCACAGCAAATTGCTGCGTATTTTATGGAACAAGCAGCTTCTATTCCGCAGATAACAACTGTAAAAGGAAGAGGTCTCATGTTAGGTTTGGAATTCGTTTTTCCTATTGCTGACCTAAGAAAGAACCTAATATTCAAGCATCATATTTTCACAGGGAGCGCTAAGAATCCGAACTTATTAAGAATCCTTCCACCATTAACCATTCAAAAGCAACATATCGATGTGTTTTTCGAGGCTTTAAAAAAGGAACTGTCATGAAAAAATACACCAGCCTAAACGACATTGAAAACCTTTCAGATACCATTCAAAAGGCAATTCAATTAAAAGAAAATCCCTATCAGTTTACTGATTTAGGACAACATAAAACCTTAGTCATGATTTTTTTCAATGCTAGTTTACGTACAAGGTTAAGCACCGAAAAAGCGGCTAAAAACTTAGGTATGGAGGTAAGCGTGTTAAATATTACCAATGCTTGGAATATGGAATTTGAAGACGGTACTGTGATGAATTTAAGTACTTCAGAGCATATTAAAGAAGCTACCATGGTAATTTCTCAGTATGCAGATATGATTGCAGTAAGAGCTTTTCCGACGTTGAAAGACAAAGAAAAAGACACCTCTGAAATTGTACTCAACAGTTTTGTAAAATATGCTACGGTTCCTGTTATCAATATGGAAAGCGCTACTGACCATCCGTTACAAGCTTTGGCAGATGCAATTACGATTACGGAAACTAAAAAAACTGATAAACCTAAAGTTGTGTTGTCTTGGGCTCCACACCCCAAAGCATTACCACATTCGGTTGCCAATGCTTTTGTTCACCTCATGCACAAAATGGATGTAGAGTTTGTTATAACGCATCCCGAAGGGTACGAGTTAGATTCTGAAATCACACAACACTTTCCTATCGAATACGATCAAGAGAAAGCTTTTGAAAATGCCGACTTTATCTATGCTAAAAACTGGAGTTCTTTTAATGAATATGGTAAAATACTAAATGAAGACCCCAACTGGATGATTACTCAGGAAAAAATAGGTGCTGCTAAATTTATGCACTGCTTACCTATTAGAAGAAATGTGGTAGCAGAAGATGCGGTTTTAGATGGTGACAATTCTCTTGTGATTGAACAAGCCAACAACAGAACCTTTGCTGCACAGATAGTACTAAAAGAGATTTTAATTCATTTAAGCTGAATTTAAATTTTGACTTGTCAGTTCGAGTGTCGACCGCAGGGAGATGTATCGAGAACTACTTGAAAACGTCTCGATACAATTTTTCTTCCTTTCAGTACGAAAAATAACTCGACGTGACATTTAATGAAAAGAGAATTAAAATATGAAAACTGTCTGTAAAAAAAAATAATGAATGAAAAAGCGGAAGTGCTAAGCGTAGCTTTAAGCATGAAGCTTTGAAAATGAGTGGTGCGTAGCAATTTTCTCTTTACTGACTTGATTTTTTGGTTCGTTTTTTATCAAGAAAAAATGAACAATAAATTAAACTTAAAACTAAAAATGAAAACTATAAAGATTGTAAAAATAGGTGGAAACATCATTAATGATGAGAAAGCCTTACATAGTTTCTTAGCTGATTTCGCTCAACTAAAAGGTCCGAAAGTATTAGTTCATGGTGGAGGTAAACTAGCTTCTGAATTGGCTAAACAGTTGAATATTCCTGTGATGATGATTGATGGCAGACGTGTAACCGATACGCAAACTTTAGATTTGATTACTATGGTATATGCAGGTAAAATCAACAAGCAAATTGTTGCGCAGTTACAAGCGCATAACACCAACGCTATAGGTTTTACAGGAGCGGACGGAAATACTATTGTATCAACCAAACGTCCTGCAGAACCTATAGATTACGGATTTGCAGGCGACGTTGTTACCGTAAACCCGCAAGTACTAACCATATTAATTAATAACGAAGTAACGCCTGTGTTTTGTGCGATTACGCACGATGCTAACGGACAGTTATTAAACACAAATGCAGATACCATAGCCTCAGAAATTGCTATAGGTCTCTCTGCTCATTTTAGTACAGAACTATATTACTGTTTTGAAAAATCAGGAGTGCTAAGTGATGTAACCGATGACAACTCTATTATCGAACAAATCACTTCAGAATCCTACGCGCAATTAAAAGCTGACGGAGTCATATTTGAAGGAATGCTTCCTAAACTAGATAACTGCTTTCACGCCCTAAAAAACAACGTTCAAAAAGTACACATAGGCAATACAGCTATGGTATTTAACTCAAAAAACAAACACACCTCATTACAACTATCATGATACAAAGACTTACCACAAAAGCCATCAATCTGTTAAAAAACCTAATAGAAACACCATCTTTTTCTTCGGAAGAAGATGCTACTGCCCTACTGCTAGAAAACTGGTTTAAAGAGTATGATATTCCATACACTAGAACTCAGAACAATGTGTGGTCGGTAAACAAACATTTTGATGCTAACAAACCTACGCTGTTACTCAACTCGCATCACGATACGGTAAAACCTAATAACGGCTATACCAAAGATCCTTTTAAAGCGATTGTGGAAGAAGGAAAACTCTATGGTTTGGGAAGTAACGATGCGGGAGGCTGTTTGGTATCATTACTAGCAACCTATACCTATTTCTATCAAAAAGAAAACTTAGCGTATAATTTGGTATTTGCAGGAACTGCCGAAGAAGAAAGCAGCGGTCCTAACGGTTTAAACGGATTACTAAAAACCTTACCTAACATTGATGTAGCCATCGTAGGAGAACCTACTTTAATGAATTTAGCTATTGCTGAAAAAGGTCTAGTCGTTTTTGACGCTGAGGTAAGCGGAACCCCTAGTCATGCAGCACATCCGAACCATGATAATGCTATTTACAACACCATTGAAGTATTGCAGTGGTTTAAAAATATTGAGTTTGAAAAAACTTCTGAAATCTTGGGAGACGTAAAACTCACGGTAACACAAATCAATGCAGGAAAACAACACAACGCTGTTCCTTCCGAAGTAAAATTAGTGGTCGATGTTCGTGTAAACGATAAATACACCAATCAAGAAGTTAGCGACTATTTACAGCAAAATGCGCCTTGTAACATACAACCAAGAAGTTTGAATTTGAATTCATCATCAATACCAAAAGAACACCCTTTGGTGCAAGCAGGTATTACTTTAGGAAGAAAAACCTATGGTTCTCCTACCCTATCTGACCAAGCAGTGTTGAGCTGTCCGTCATTAAAATTAGGACCTGGAGACAGCACACGTTCACACACCGCTGATGAGTTTATTTATCTTCAAGAGATTGAGGAAGGAATT
Organism: Tenacibaculum sp. XPcli2-G; assembly: GCF_024124505.1. Lineage (NCBI taxonomy): Bacteria > Pseudomonadati > Bacteroidota > Flavobacteriia > Flavobacteriales > Flavobacteriaceae > Tenacibaculum > Tenacibaculum sp. XPcli2-G. Next base: position 134,482 of record NZ_JAMXSH010000003.1, on the reverse strand, counting down.
GAGTTGTATGTTAAGCTTTTAGAGAACGTATTAAAAGGAGTTAAGAATTAGCTACTGTACACATGTCAGTTCGAGTGATTTTTATTGAGTGATAGCGAAGTAAAAATTGTATCGAGAACTATTCGAAAACTTCTCGGTACAAAATTATTTTTATTTCATTTCAATAATTTTACTCGAAGTGACATTATAAATAACAAATAAAAAACATAGAAAAGAGATACAAGACCTCTTTTTCTAAAGCAAATCGTCATTCCGACCAGAGGGAGGAATCTCATTAAAAAGAGTAACTCATAAGTTTGAGACCTCTCACATACGTTCGAGGTGACAAACAAACAATGAGAATTTTGTTAGTTATAGTGTTTAACACTCAATACTAACTTCTCAATACTCAGTACTAATTAAAAAACATAAAAACATGAAACTTTGGGACAAAGGATTATCCATAGATAAAAAAATAGAACATTTCACTGTTGGAAACGATAGAGAAATAGACATACACATTGCACCGTACGACTTGCAAGCATCATTAGCACATGCAAAAATGCTGGCTTCCATCGGTATTATTACTTCGGAAGAATTAGCACAAGTAACTGCTGGAATTACTACGCTACAACAACAAGTGGCAGAAGGTACTTTTATAATAGATGCTCAATTTGAAGATGTACATTCTAAAATTGAGTTTGAATTAACCAACATGTGCAGTGAAGTTGGTAAGAAAATTCATACCGCACGTTCAAGAAATGATCAGGTTTTAGTAGCGTTACAATTGTACTATAAAGACAACCTGCAATCGATTTCAGATAAAACTAAAACACTTTTCAATACGTTATTAGAGTTGGCAGAAGAACATAAAACCAAGTTATTACCTGGGTACACCCACTTACAAGTGGCAATGCCTTCTTCTTTCGGATTATGGTTTTCTGCGTATGCTGAATTGCTAATTGACGATTTACACATGGTTAATGCAGCGCTAAAAACAGTAGATCAAAATCCGTTAGGTTCTGCTGCAGGATATGGAAGTTCTTTCCCAATCGATAGAGAATTCACCACAAAAGAACTAGGGTTTGAAACCTTAAAATACAATGTGGTGGCAGCTCAAATGAGTAGAGGAAAAAGTGAGCGTACCCTTACCATGGCGTTGGGTAGTGTGAGTAATACACTAGCTCGTTTTGCGATGGATATCTGCCTGTATATGAGTCAGAATTTTGATTTTATCTCTTTCCCAGATGAATTGACTACAGGTAGTAGCATTATGCCGCATAAAAAGAATCCTGATGTGTTTGAATTGATTAGAGGAAAGTGCAATAAAATCCAAGCGTTGTATACCGAAACTTTGTTAATCACCAACAATTTACCAAGTGGATATCATAGAGATTATCAGTTATTAAAAGAAAATATCATCAATGCTTTTGAGGAGCTAAAAGATGTGTTAGATATTTTTGACTATGCTATTCAGCAAATTATTGTAAAAGATATTGACTTACAGGATGAGAAATACAAATATCTATTTACAGTAGACAATATGAATACCTTGGTTGAAAACGGTATGAGTTTTAGAGAAGCTTATCAAAAAATTGGTGGCGAAGTTATTAACGGTACATATACACCCGATACTTCTAAAAAACATACGCATGTGGGTAGTATTGATAATTTATGTTTGGATAAAATACGTGAGAAGCTTGGTTAGTGGTAGATACTAAAAAAAAGTCGTCATTACGAGGAGGATACGACGAAGTAATCTGTTTGTTGAGAACTCTAAACCTAGAGATTGCTTCGCTTTAGCCTGTCTTGTGCGACAGTCGAAAGGCTCGCAATGACGTAAACCTATACAATAGTATACTGTCATTACGAACGAGGTACGAGGAGGAATCTGTTTAATTTAAGCCTAGAACATTCTTAACAGTTCCTAACATACAATTATAAGATTTCTCCCGCTGGTCGAAATGACAAACCCATTGTCATTACGAGGAGGATACGACGAAGTAATCTGTTTGTTGAGAGTTCAGAGTATAAAGATTCAGCTACGCTGAACCTTACGGTTTCTCCCGCTGGTCGAAATGACGCTTGTGAATCTATATTCTAACAGCGAAGCGGTCTTGTTTCTTTGTTCTAAGTTATCTGTCATTCCGAACGAGGCACGAGGAGGAATCTTATTAAAAGGTGTAACTCATTGCCTTGAGACCTCTCACATAGGTTCGAGGTGACACAATGAAATTAGAATTTTGTTAGATTTTAATAGAACTCATAAAACTGTTATATAAAAAGAGGTTATTCTTAACAAATAACCTCTTTTTTACTTTATTTCTTTACTGTTCTTGAGCCTATGGAGAACTTATATCCAAATTGAAACTGGTAAAAAGCCTCATCGCTTTCACTTCCTTTGTAATTGTAGGTTACTAATCTTGCAAAAATAGCTTGATTTGGGTTTTTGTTAGGGTGATAAAACACCTCTGCTTGATTCTTTAATACAGGTACTTTAAAGTCTAAATCTATTGTGCTAGACCCGTTATAGCTTTTATAATCAAACCAGTGAAGTCCTAATTTGTAATTGAAACCGAAGTTGTTAAATCGTTTTGATGATAAGCTTATTCCTCCTCCATAACTCAATGCTTTTAAGTTTTCTACTCCTTGGGTATCGTTTTGAACTCTCGTTAGATTATAGTCTATCGTACCAAAAAAGTTCATTTTCATAGGATAGTTTTTTTGATACACTTCAAAGAAGTTTACTTCTCCACCTACGGTTAAAAAGCGTTTTTCTACCAAGTCTAACGTATTTCCTATTACACCACCTGTTGCGGTAACTAAACCTTTGTCTTCTTCAAACTTAGCATAGTGTACATAAGGTGTAATTGATTTTAAAAATTCGTATTGCATTGAAGAACTAAAGATTTGCCTTGAAAAAGGAAATACATAAAACTTTGCGCTTCCTTCTAACTGCACCAATCCGTTGTCAGACTCTCCAAAGAGTGCTAAAAAGTCGGTATAAGCACGTAGCTCTACTATTTTATCTAAGTAAGTATCTTGTTTTATTTGATAGGTTGCTGGGGCTGTTAAGTTGGTTTTGTTTCCATCAATATCTTCTTTAGGCAGTTCCAACGTTAAGTCATGAGGGATGTAGTTGTTTCCTATTTTATACTTATACATTAGTACATCACTTAAACGAATACGAAGGTTTTCAAACTCTTTTTCATCAACATTGGTTGTTGGTTGTTTTTGTGAGTAAAAAAGGAAGTTTTCAGATGCCCAATACCCATATCGTAAAAAGCTTACCCCTACATAGTTTTCAAACAATAGTAAACTTCCCTTATATTCTACCAATACCTGAATATCAGCTAAGCTACCATCGCGTATTTCAATATCTATCTTTTTAAACTTGTATTTCTTTAATGGCAATCGTACAGGGTCACTTTTATTTATAGTGTCATTACTACTTTTCTTTTTATAAAAACAAAACTCTTGCCCATCTTTAGGTATGGTAATGTCTCCAAAATAGGCTTCTTGATTTACTTGCTTTAATACCTGATTAAATATCTTTTTCTGTTTTGTATCCTTTCCGTTTATATCTTCGCTTATAATTACATTCTCATTAAAATAGCTGTAGGTTACGGGTTCATTTTCTTCTCCTTTAAAAAGAATTGCTAATACAGAAGGTTTTTCTTCTTTGTACCATTCTTTTATATTTTCTAAAGTCACTGAAGGGCAATCTATTTTATACGCTTCAAGTTTAGAGTACGTTTCTCCTAACGAATTTATAATATTATTTCTCTCTTCTTTTAAGACACCTAACTTTGTAAAAGTTTCACTAGTTATTACTTTTTTAACTTCGTTTATCTCCTTTTCTTTTGCTTCTTTAGCTTTCTCATAATCTTCAAATGTTTTAATTAACTTTTTTATTTCAGATTCACAATCTTTCTTTTTTTCCTCCTTCTTTTCCTCCTTTTCCTTCTTTTTCTCTATTTCTTTAACCTCTTCTAACTCAAGAGGTTTTTTATGAGGAAACCATTCCTTAATAGAATCTATAGGAATACTGGTACACACATCTTTAAAACTTGTAAACTTATTATAAATTTTATGTAGTGCTTTTTGATATTTTCTTCTTTCTTCAATTAATTTATTAAGTTCTTCTACTGTTTCTTCATTTATAACCTTTTTTACTAGACTAGTTTCTTCTTTATTATCTTCTATAAAGTCTAAATGATTCTCATAAGCTTTGTTAAGCTTTTTAATTTCAAATTCACAGTTAATAGTTTGTGTTTGTCCGTTAATGCATAGCACATAAAAAAAGAGTGCTAAGCAAGTGCTTAGGGTTTTCATAATTTTTAGTTAGTTTGGTTAGTTATTTTTTTGTGCACATACAGTTACAACAGTCTTTAAAACCAGCAGCAAAACACTAGTTAAAACCCTATATAACTGCATATTAACAATTTAAAAGTAGTAAAATATCATTAGTAATAACAACTATTGTGTTATTAAATGGTAATTATATGTGTAATAATGTATGTTTTGCGGATAACCGCAATTTGGGTTGCGGAAAACCGTAGAAATGAGTGGAATATGGTTCTTATATTTACTTATAATAAAGGTTACTTATAATAAAGGCATGGAGCTAGATACAATTAAAAACATTAGAGAAGAAAGAGATAATATTCGAGAACAAATAAAAAACCTAGACTTAAAAGAATATGATAATATTAGGTATGGCAACGAAGAAGAATATACTTTAAAACTCTTAATTACTGAAATTGAATCTTTATTGACGGATATTTCCACTCTTACTAAACATCCTTCTAAGTTTATTAAAATATCAACTTATAATGAACGCGAACGAATTTTTTCTTATCTAGAAGAAATAGCCTATGACATAAGCTTACCTAGTCGATATATTATTGTATTTGAAGAATTAAAAGCTCTCCTTAGGAGTTACAATATCAGAAACTCTTCTGAAAGACTAAGAGAGTTTGAAAAGGAAATTGAAGAAGTAAAGGAAATTAAAACCCAACTTCAACAAGTATTAATAGAGTCTAAAGAGCTAAAGGAAAATATAAACACTAATAACCTATCAATTGAAGAAAAGCTAATAAAAAGTAATGACAGATTACAAGAAATTAAGGAAGAGTTAGATCAATTATTAATTCATAAAGATGAATTAATCAAAGAATCAGAAAGACTTGAAAAAATAAATCAAGAATTAGACTCAATAAAAGACGAGGCTACTGAAAACTTAGATAAAATAGCCGAGTCCCTTAATGAAAGTAAGTCTAATGAAAAATTAATTACTTCTTTTGGTGATAAGGTTATAGAAAGAGAATCAAGACTTGATACTCTTGAGCAAAGAACACAAAAATACTACGCTAAACTTGATGAATATGAAGAAGAAAGAAAAGTTGTTTTGAAAAAAGCTGTTCAACTAATCAACTCTTCTAAAAAAGCTCTTAATTATACTACAGCAGAAGGTATAAGTGCTTCTTTTCAAAGCCAATACGAAAAAGCTGATAATAAATGGATCTTTGGAAGTTGGGTTTTTGGTGCAGCTATATGTTTAGTCCTAACAGTTATTTTAGGTATATGGGTATTAGAAGCTTCTTCAGGAAATATTAATATTTTAATTGGTAGAATTTCTCTTTTACCATTACCCATAATTGGTACAGTTTTTTGTGCCAATCAGTATACTAAACAAAAAAATATAATCGAAGATTATGCATATAAAATGGTATTATCAAAAGCAATTGTTGGATTCTCTGAACAATTAAAGAAAAACGGAACTGATGATAATAAAGAATATGTACATTATATTAAAACAGCTCTTGAAGAAATTCATAAGGATCCTTTAAGGAAAAGGGAAAGTAGAAGGTCTACTAATAACTCTAAAGAATCAAGCTTAAATGAGTTAGTAGAAGTCGCTGAAAAAATAATTAAAATAACTAAACTAGATTAAAAGAACTTCATTGCGCGGATTCCACATCCGTGTTTTCTATTTACATACTATCTAAAACGTTAAAAAACTCATAAAGTCAGAGAGTTAAAACGAAAAACAACTACTTTAGTATCAGCTATAAAAATTGTTTGTAAAAAGTAAATTGCTATCCCTTATTACTATTATATCACATTCAATTTTACAACATCTTTACGAAGTTAATGCTATAAAGGTACGCTTGTACCTGACTGTTTGGTGATGAATAACACCAAGGTTAGTAAATGGTTTTGCATGTATTGGTTATTGCTCCAGTATGCTAGCTGTTACTACCCAAAAAAGGATTCAAAAGGAAAAGTAAATAATTTAAAAATCAATATGATGAAGTACTATTTAATTGAAAACAAGTTAACCGATGAAACCAACTACTCAGCACGCATATTAACAGAGCGTACTATTAATCAAGACGAGTTGATTGATAAAATGTTGAGTAAACGTAACCTAGTAAGTAAAACCGATATTGTAGCGGTGCTTAACTCTTACTATGAAGAGATTATCGAGTCGATAGAAGACGGCGATAATATTAACCTCCCCTTACTAAATATTGGGTATTCTATTTCTGGGGTTTTTGATACTGAGGAAGATGGTTTTAATCCTGATACTCATAAACTACACGTAAACCTCAACAGCGGAAAGTTAATCAACGAAATTAAGGACGATATTCCGCTACAAAAAGTAACTGCTCCTATTACCAACACAGTTATTAATAATTTAAAAGATATTACCACAGCAACTACGAATACTACCTTATCTGCCAACGGATTGTTTGAGCTGAATGGTTTGCGTTTAAAAGTTGCTGGTGACTTACCTGAGGTTGGCTTGTATTTTGTTGCCGAAGATGGTACCGAAACTAAGGTATCTTATTTAGCTCAAAACAGCTATAAGAAGATTATTGGTCAAGCTCCTGCTCTTGCTGCGGGTAATTACCGTGTTAGAATTAAAACGCAGGCTACTTCTAAATTAGATCGCTTCTTAAAAGAACTTAAGGTATCTGAATCTACATTTAGCCTTACTGTATCGTAACACACGACACTACTGTCCGTTGACATCAGACAGTACTATCCTGTGACTTCAGACAGTAGTGTCTGAAGGTTAAGACAAAAACTATATTTTATAATCTGTACGAGCTCTATGCTCGTACTTTTTTATGTTATATACTCTTTTTGCTATGGTTTTTAATGGGTATGAGGTGTTTACTAGTATAACTAACAAAATTCTCAATGTTTTATATGGTGTTTTATCGTTCTTCGTTATGATGGTTATTTTAGAGCCAAGAGAATAGACCGCTTCGCTGTTAGAGTAAAGACTTATTTATAGGTCTTTGTTCTATATTCTTTTTATCATCTAGTGTCACTTCGAGTAAAATTATTGAAATGAAATAAAAATAATTTTGTATCGAGAAGTTTTATAATAGTTCTCGATACTATTTTTACTTCGTTATCACTCAATAAAAATCACTCGAACTGACAGTGATTACAATAAAAGAATAAGGGTAACTCTTTTGAGTGAGATTTAGCTACGCTGAACCTTACGGTTTCTCACTACCGTTCGGAATGACGGTTTGCTGTTTGTTAACGTCATTGCGAGCCTTTCGATTTAAGTTTATCTTTAGCGAAGTCGAAAGGCTCAAGACAGGCTAAAGCGAAGTAATCTCTATGTTTTGAGTTCTAAATAAACAGATTACCTCGTCGTATCCTCCTCGTAATGAGGATAAAAAGAAACTTATTTTAGCTTATTTAAATACACCTTTGTACTTGGCATTTCAGCTACATTTATGGTGTCTGGAATATAGCCTTCTGCCTGAAGTACTACCAAGCCTTCTCTAAACTCATATAGATTTACAGTTCCATCAATATCTGATATAATTGTATCTGTTGGTTCTCTTAGATTAATTACTTTAACCTTTTTTATAGGGGTTTCCGTAGTATTTAAAACTTGTATATTCCAAATCCCCATAAAATGCCTTCGTTGGTGATAATCTTCGCTAGAGTTCCATAAATATATAATTGTTATAAAGAATGTAAAAACTGATACAATAGTAAAAGAGAGGTAAATAAGTACTTTTAAATATAGCTTTTGTTTTCTAAATCGAGAACTAAGAATTAATATTAAAGAACCTAGTGCAAATAGTATGAGGAAAATTTTTACCATGTTTTATTTATTAGAACCTAACTTTAGTCTTCTAAAGGAAGTATTGCTTTCTTCTTCACAGAATAGTAATAAAGCAATGAAAAATATGAATAGGGGTTTTCTCATTTTATTCTTTTCTCTTCATAAATAAAGTGTCTGACTTTTTAGTTATAAAGATTGTTTTATCACCCCCTCTAAACTCTATATAAGGGCTTATTCTATCTATTTCAAATCCTTCTTTTTTAAAAATTAAATTTGCTATAAATGAATCTCTATCTAGTTTAAAATATCCTTCTTTATTTGTGTATGTGGAATTTGACAACACTGCTTCTTCATAAACTTTTACATTATCTATTGGCTTTTTATTTTCATCAAATACATAACCGTGATAACAATCACATAGCTCTTGTTTGCAAGAAACTGTTAAAAGTAATAGTGTTAGTAATAATACGTTTTTCATTTTAGCTGCATAACATCTGTAGAATACGTTTACTTTTCTAGTGGTTTTAGGAAAATTGAGTCGAATCTTATAGTGTCTTTTGTAAAACCATACCTACCTCTTCTCTCAATACTTCTTTTTTCATATCCTTTTTTTATTAAACTAAACTTAAAAAAGCCCATAGGAGCTTCACCTCCTATGGCCATTTTATCGTAGTAAGTTTTCATTTTTAAAAAGAAACTCCCGTTTACATCACTACTGGTTTCAGTAGAATAATCTTTTTTTACTGAATCCCAAGTTACTACATCAACACTATCTATTCTTTGTAATGTTTCAGAGTTATATATATAACCCATGATAGGAGGTCTACTAACTCTTTTTACAAAACAGCTTGTTAATGTTACTATTATAAATATGAATGCTACTTTTTTCATTTTATTCTTTCCTCTTCATAAATAAAGTGTCTTTTCTATGAACGAATAACGATTTATCTCCTCTTCTGTTCGCTGTATAAGGAGAAATAGTATCTGAGATATAACCTTCTTTAACAAAAATTAATTCACTAATAAAATCTGCTTTTCTATTTAGATAAAAATAGCCATCACTTTTAGAATAGGTATGCTGTGAATAAGATGAGCTTTCTATTATTTTTACTTTATTTATTGGCTCTTTGTTTTCATCTAATACATAGCCGTGGTAACAATCACATAGTTCTTGTTTGCAAGAAACTGTTAAAAGTAATAATGTTAGTAATAATACGTTTTTCATTTTAGCTACATAACATGCCTAGAACACACTTACTTTTCAAGTGGTTTTAGGAAGATTGAATCATACAATATTGCCTCTTCTCCAAAACTCCCTCTTGTTCCTTTTTCTATTTTGATACTCTTGTATTTTGGATGTTTTAATTCCATTGAATAAGATAAAGGAACATGCCCGCCTTCAAAATTAAACATCACTCTTTTCTTTACTCTCTGTATGGTAAACTTTCCTTGGTTATTGGACTTTATATGTTCATCATCAATCTGTATTAATACACCTTTAATTGGTTTGTATGTTAAAGAATCGTATAGTGTTCCTTTAATTTCTGGTCTTTCTATTCTTGACGAACAAGAATTCAAAATAAGTGCTATTAATAGTAAGTAACAAAGCCTCATTTTTTAGTTTCTAATAGGTAATGCTATTTGAGGTCTTCTATGTTTACTATTTTTTGATATTAAATAGATAGTATCTCCAAATGGCTGTTCTTTTATAAATTCATTTTGTCTATCGAATGTACTTAAACTAAATCTTCGATAATCTTCTTTTTCAAAGAGAAGGTATTTTATTGTAGCACTCTTTTTTACCTCAAAATATCCTTCTTTATTACTAAGAACAAAATCTGTAGAATCTTTATAATAAACTTTCACTTTATTTAAAGGAGTTTCTTTATCAAAGTCATAAACATAACCGTGATACTTTGTTGAACAAGATTGAGTTATTACAATCAGCAAAATTATTAAAAACAGCTTTCTCATTTCAATTTTAATTTAGTTAACCAAAGTAAACTTAGCACATCTTTTTCTAAAACTCTTCTTTTTATTTGTTTAACGGTTTTAGGTATATTTTTCCTAGTTTAACGACATCTAATTTTCTATTATCTTTATTATAACTTTTTAAGTCTATCGTATGGCAACTATAGTACTTTGATTTAAAATATAGTTTAAAAGAAATATTTTTACGATTAACAACATATGTCTTATAACTTTTAACTGTCATTCCATCCACGTAAAAAGAGCCGTCGTTTTTTGTTTTTATAGGCTCAAAAAAATTAATAGCTAAAGAATCAGTTTGTATAACTACTCCTTTAATTGGTTTATTATTAGTTATATCATAAACTCCCCCCTTAAAAGAATCAATAAAAACATAATCTGTTTTGCATGATACAAGTGCTAATAAAAATACTATATATGTATAATGTTTCATTACTTTAGTTTTAATTTAGTTAACCATAATAAACCTAATACATCTTTTACAGAAGCAACAGTTCTTGTTTTATCGTAATAATTATCATAATACTTCATTAAATCTATTTCTCCTTTTTTGGGTAAAGGTATATTTTTATCTTCTTGGGTTAATATCGTTGAACTCCCTTTATGGCTTTTAGAATATCTATGCCCCCCATATTTTAATAAAATCTCATGACCAACTTCATGAGCAGAAGTCATTTTAAAGTCTTCTTCATCACCATTTTCATAATACCAGCCTTTATTTTTATATAAACTTCTATTTTTACTTAGAGATTTCCATTCATCATAAAATAAGTACCCAACATTATAAAATAGTATCCTTGATAATTCCCAATTTCTAGACCTTCCTGCCTCTTTGTTAGTTAAAAATGTTATTTCAGGAGCTTTAGCTCCATTTTCAAAAATTAAAGAGTTTACATAAAGTTCATAAAACTCTCCATTAATATTTACTCCTTTCCCTATATTATTACTGTGTCTACTCCAGTACTTATTTATCCCTTCTAATGCCATTTTTTTCAGTTCTTCAAAGCTCTTTGTTCTATTCTTAATAGGAGACTTACCATAATAAGATAACGCTTCTTGTGGTATTTTATCCCATGGACATACTTTTTTTGAAGTTCTCATACCTGGGTTAAGATGATCTCTGTGAATAACCTCTTTACACTCTACCCCTCTTACTCCTCCATCTTTTAAGTTAACACGTAATGTAACATCTATTCTTTTAGAGTTTTTATCAACCTTTACATCAACCCATTTAACCTCATCGTAACGCATACTAAAATCTAACTTTTTTCTGCTGTAGTTATTTGAGTTATCTACGCCAATAGTATACAGGTTTAAATTTTCGTATTGTGTTAGTTTAGCAGTGTCTAAAATTCCTCCGCTATCAAACCCATCCCATTTCCAAATGTGCTCTCCTTGTTTTAGTTTGTTAGCATCAGTTATTTTTTCTTCATAAATAACCGAGCTTCCATCTCTAATTTGTAGCGTTAGTTCTTTGGCATTATTATCGGCTATTTGGTAAGTAAATTGTACAAAGCCTCTTTCACTATTTCCACTGTAATCAGCTATTCCTAGGGGGACAAAACTTGGCATATTACGATAATTTTGGGGTTACACTAAAGTTTGTACCGTCACTAGAAACGGTACTACCATTATTAGTTACTTCTTTTTGTGCTCCAGAAAGTGTTTTTCTCCAATACGTAGAATATTCTAGTGAAGAGTTGGGCATTTTTACTCCTGCACACGTAATAATTAATCGGTCTTTTATAGGCTGATCGTTTGTATTAGAAAATACTGTTTCGTATTTCTTTAGGTAACAATCAAAAAAAGTCATTGTTTTAGAGCCTCCTTTTAAATATGGGTAGTATATTTTTAACTCTAATTGGTCTATAGCATTTTCTTTACAAGCCCATTCTTCAAAATCAGTATTACTACCTGATTCTATTTCTAATTCTAAACCTTCAAAGTTAGCGGAGCTTGTGGGTTGTTCTGAAATGTTTATGTTTCTATTAAAACCAAAGTTATAGGTTAGTACTTCTATCTCTCTGTTATTAAACAACAGCATAGTTCTATATTTCATAGCATCTTTTTTAGTTATATTTTTTTCTTGTTGAAGTAATCTTTAGCAATTTCAACGTATCAAACCTACAATTTTTCTATTTAAAAAGCTAGCATATTTATTATTAAATCTCTTTGTACTAAGCAAATACGGATCGTGTACTTTGTTTGTACTTAATAAGTACTTCTACTAACTTTGTTTAGGGTTAAACACTATGAAAGAATGCTTAGTTGTTAGCGTATGGATTTTGAATAATGAGATAACTACGTCGCTATTGCTACTCGTTATGGCGGTTGTTTTTTAGAGCCAAGAGAAATCAAGACAGCAGTGATGGATGTAAGATAAAAAGCTGTTTGAGCGATAGCGAGTTCTTTTTATCAGTGGAGGATGTCGTAGTATTTTCTCACGATTTTATTGTAAGTCTTGATTTTTGTTTCTTTTTATCAAGAAAAAGAATACCACAATAATCTTTGAGGAAAAACTTCTCTTTATAACGTTGTTATGAGACAAACGTGTAGTTTTTATGTTTGGGACTCTAAATAAATAGATTACTTCGTCATACCTTCCTCGGAATGATGGTTTGTAAAAGTATTTTTACTTATACTACTTACTTTACAGCTATATTTGCATATAGTAAAAAGAAAATAGTACCGTCTTAATGACACATCCTTTACGACAACATATTGAAGAAATTATACCTCTTACTGATGAGGAATTCGCCTATATTCTAAGTTTTTTTCAGCCTATTACTAAACGTAAACATCAATATTTACTGCAAGAGGGCGAAACTGCCAATAAAGAATATTGGGTGGTTAAAGGTTGTGTAAAGAGCTATTTTATTGAAGATAACGGTAAAGAGCATATTCTTCAATTTGCTATGGAAAATTGGTGGATTACCGATTATGAATCATTTGTAAAGCAACTACCTTCTAAAACAGCAATTGATTGTATTGAAGATTGCGAACTACTATACATTACTTACGAAAACCGTGATAAACTAACTGCCTCTTTGCACAAAATGGAACGTTTTTGGGCTAAAAAGAGTAAAATGGGCAGAATAGCTCTTCAAAAAAGAATTGTATCGCTCTTACAAAATTCTGCAAAAGAACGATATGATCAGTTGTTAGAACAATACCCTACCCTTTTTCAACGGGTTCCTAAAAAAATGATTGCTGCTTATTTAGGGGTTTCTAGAGAAACTCTTAGCAGGCTTAATTCTTAGTTTTTAATATTTCTTATTGTTTGCATGTGACATACATCACTTTAAAGGTGTGACATAGCTCCTGTCTAAAGTTGTACGTCCACTGCAACTTTGTAGCATAATTTTAAAACATATTATTATGCCTTTTGTAAACATTAAAGTTACCGACGAACAGGTAACCCAAGAACAAAAACGTCAACTTATTGAAGGAACAACGCAGCTTTTAGTTGATGTACTCCAAAAAAATCCTGCAACTACCCATATTGTTATTGAAGAAGTTCCTATGGGTAATTGGGGGCACGATGGTAAACAATATTTAGGAACTAAAAAATAAGACTCATGAAAAACAAAACTGCAATTATTACAGGAGCTTCAACAGGTATTGGTAAAGAAATTGCTAAACTTTTCATAGAAAAAGGATGCAATGTAGTAATGAATGCTTCTAATGAAGAAAACCTACAAAAAGCTTATAAAGAGTTAGGTAGTCCGTTAAACGCTGTGCTTCTTGTTGGAGACATTAGTAAACAAGAAACAAGTAAACAATTAGTAGCCTTAGCTTTAGAAAAATTCAGCAGTATAGATGTACTAATTAACAATGCAGGAATCTTTGCTCCTAAACCTTTTTTAGAGGTTGAAGAAAGCGATTTAGAGTTGTACTGGAATGTGAATTTAAAAGGAACTTATTTTGCCTCTCAAGCTGTTATTCCGAGTATGGTAGCACAAAAAAATGGAGCTATTATAAATATAGGAACTGTTTTAGTAGATCATGCCATAGCTGGTTTCCCTGCTACTGCTCCTTTAATGAGCAAAGGTGCAATTCATGCCTTAACCAGACAACTCGCTGCTGAGTTTGGTAATGATAATATTAAAGTAAATACTATTGCTCCAGGTATTATTAGAAGTCCGCTACAAAGCAAAATAGGTATTGAAGACGCTGATAGTTTAGCTGGGTTACACTTGTTAAACCGTATTGGTGAGGTAACTGATATTGCTGAAGCTGCTTACTATTTAGCTTTTTCAAATTTTGTTACAGGTGAAACTATGAATGTGGCTGGTGGTCACACCGTTGGTCATGCCATTTAAAACTAAAAAAGATGTATAAAGAGAATATAACAGCAATAGAACTTTTAGTAACGAACTACTTTGAGGGTATTTTTTATGGAGATACTCAAAAACTTCAATCATGCTTTCATAACAATACTCCTATTTATGGAGATATTAAAGGCGCTGACTATTTTAAAAGTTCTGAAAATTATATTGAAGGGGTTGCTAACAGGCAAAGTCCAAATGATTTAAAAGAAACTTTTAACATGAAAATTGTAGGAGTTGATATTTTAGGGAAAGTTGCCATGGCAAAGTTACATGTACCTATGTTGGGTTATAATTACTATGACTATTTATCTCTAAACAAAATAGAGAATGAATGGAAAATTGTAGCTAAGGTTTTTACGCATGTAGAATAACCTTATAAACAAAAGCGGTTTGGATGTTTATCTAAACCGCTTTGTTTTTATTACTATCAGACTAAATCGTTTTTCTCTTTTGAATGAGATTCCTTCTACCGTTCAGAATAATGGTTTATTTTAGATAAGTCCAAAATCTTTGGTGATGGCAATCAATTGTGTAGGGTTATTGGCGTTAAAGTTTTCTTTTAATAGCTTTAAGCGCTTTTCTACCGAACTAACACTACTGGGCTTTATATCTTTGTTTTTTAATGCTTCGCTAATTTCTTTTTGATCTAGGCCTTCTGCTAAATGTTTTAATAAAAACACATCATAGTCTGTTACTTCAAAGGCTTCCTTATCGCGTAGCGCATGTGCTAATTGTGGAGTGATAAAAAACTCACCGTTAAATACACTTTGTACTGCTTTTTTTAGCTCTCTTTGTCCGTGATTAGACTTCCATACATACGCATTCACTGCTAACTCATTACATAGTTGCTGAATTCTGTATGGTTTATCTTCTACAGAAAATACTACTGTTTTTAAAGTTGGCTGTAGTTTTTTTGCCTCGGCTATAAGTGCTTCACCTGATTCTAATCGTTGTTCATGTATGTTGTCTTTAAATGATAAATCGCTTACCAATAAATCAAACGGCTCATTGTCTAACCATGCTTTTTTTAGCTTTAAAAAAGCCTCGTCGCAATATTGTGCATATTCAACATTAGGAATTTGCATGTTTTCTAAGGCTACTTTTATTCCGCTTGACATAAAATCAGCATCTTCTGCTATCAATACTTTTTTGAACATAACTACTTTTTAAATTGAAACTTTGCTTGAAATCCTTTTTCTTGCTTTGATTCAAAAGTAATAAACCCTCCTACTGATTTAATACGGATTTCCATATTTTGCAAACCATTTTTTACAGAGAGATTTTCTACACCTATTCCATTGTCTTGATACGCTATCGATAATTTGTTTTTTTCTACTGAAAAAGTGATAAGCACCAACGTTGCTTCGCTGTATTTTTTCATGTTTACCAAGAGCTCTTGTAAGGCTCTATACACTACTATTTGTTTTTCTTTAGCTAACTGGTTTATGTTTGCTTCTTGTAATCCTTTATGGATTACTTTACAACGATCGTTCGTAAAATCTAAAAACAGTTGCTTTAAGAAATTCTCAAAGTGCTCTCCTGTGAGTACAGGACTGTTTTCGTGAGAAATATCTCTGGTTTGTGCGTATATTTTCTCTACTCTCGTGAGCAACCTTTCATCTGTTATTGAAGTATTTTGTAGTGTATTCATTACCGCGTATACATCGTTTGCCAATTCATCGTGTATTTTTTTTGCTAAGCGGGTTTCTGTGTTGTAGACTTCTATAGCTTTTTCTTTTTTATTTTTTTCTCTTTTGTAAAAGAAATAGACTATTGAGAATAGAATGGTAAGAATAACTGTAAAAATCCAGAGTTGTTTTTGCGATTTTTGTTGTTCTAAACTAAGAGTTGACTCTGCTAACTGCGCTCTAGCTTCAAGTTTTTGTTTTTTTTCTTCTTCATAGTTATATATATAGGATACAAACTTATTTCTTAATTTTCTTTTTGATACAGTAATACTGTCTTGTAGTTTTATTCTTTCTAAAGCTAGTTTCTGGAGTTTTGTTTGTTTTGATGACAATAAAATCTTATCTATACCTAAAATGATATACTTTGGCATTTCATATTTTGAAGCTAAATCATACATTAAGTATGCATATTTTTGAGCTTTGTCGGGTCTATTCATTTTTTCATAATAAACATATAAATAAAAATAGTTACTCGCCAATGCTCTAAAATCTTTAGTTTGTTTTTTAAGCTTTTGCGTTTTTAAAAAATCATCATCATTTACTTCATCTCCATTTAATAATCTAGCATAATTATAATTATCAAGTGCTTTTGCTTTTAAGTTAAGTCCGATGCTATCATCTGTATAAGGCTCTAACAACAACAGTAAATTTTCATACATTTTTATAGCTGATTTATACTCTTTTAAAGAAATATAATTGTTTGCTATATTACTTTCGTAACGATACTTTTTTATTGAGTCTTTTGCAAATTCTATTGCCTTAGTATACCAATAAATAGCGTTTTTATAATTTTCTTTTGAATTTGCGTTAATTCCTAATGTGTTGTATAAAGACGTGGTTAAAGAATATTTACCTTTATTGTTACCTAAATACTTGAGAGCCTTTATAGCTGTAGAATCACTTTTAAAGAACAGTTCTATTTCAGATTCTATTTTTGCTAAACTGAATAGTTTTTCTGCTATTTTTATGCTATCTCCCAATGCTTCATACTCTTTTTTTGAAGCATCAAAATATTTATAAGCACTATCTATATTATTATCCTTTTTATAATAATATCCTAATTGATAGTATTTTTTTGCTAATTTTTCTTTTTCTAGATTTAATATCTCTTGTTTGATATTTAATATTTTCTCTTTTAATTCTTTTTCTTGACTATTACCTAAAATACTACTAAATAATAAATAAAATAGGAGAACTACTTTTTTTGTTTTCATTCTCCTAAATTATTAAATTAACTTATAATAAAATAATTAATCTTCTGGTTCTGGATCTGGATCATGATCGTTTCCTCCGCTATTTCCCCCTCCTGTATCACTTATTGTTGTCTCTGTAGAGTTTGTTTGCGATACTACAGTTGTTAAATTTGTATTTAATGTATATAGTCCATTGCCTATTAAAAATGTTATAATAAATAAAACCTTGTTCATTTTGTTACTTTTAAAAATTGATAATATTTATCCTGTCCAAGCACTTTGCTTAGCTACAGTTACACCATGTTGGGTGTAGAATTTTTAAAAGAGTCGCGCGCCTCTTTCGCGGGAAGTAGAGATGAACATCGGTATTATTAAGTAGCTTCCCCCCTAAGAAATTCTACCGATATTTCATCTTTTAATTAGAACCAATCAATTTGTTTTCTTTTTTATCTCTCGATTAATTCTGGTACAAACATAGAGCTAGTTTCAAATGAGATTGTGGAAAATGGATGGAAAAGAAGTTGGAAAAGATTTTCTCATTTTACGGGTTTCCTTTTCCTTGTTTTTTCCATCCTTTTTAACTTTGGAAAAACCAATCAACTACCATGGAAAATGATTTAAGGACTACACTAAACGACATTGACTTTATTTTTTGTTTTAAACATTTCTTTAAGTGTTTATCTGCTAAAAAAAACAAAAAAGAACCTCTAAAAGAGTTATTTACTGAATTATTAGAAGGATTAATGAAAGACGAAGCTGTTGAAAATAAGACTACTAATGGCTGTTTTACCTATTTTGTAAATGAATACCTAGGCAATGATGCTCCAAGACCTAAATATCAAATAAATAGAAGAACTCTTTCCAATTATTACAAAAAATATGTAAATAATATTGAGAATGATGCTGGAGAACCAAAAATTGAATTAAAGGATTTAATAGCTAAATATTTAGGATATAAAAACTATGCAGATTTTTTAGGCTCTACGAAAAAGAAAAAGATTTGCCTTATTTGTATTGCTAAGTATAAAAAGTCTATCGTTTTTACTCTAATTCCTATGTTAGCTATTCCTATATTTTTATATATTAATTACGAAACTAGTAATTGTATTATATGGAAAAAAGATCATTATGAAAAGGCATCATGCACAAATGAAAAAGCTATTAAAAACACTTTATACCATATAGATATTGACCGCTTTAAAAAAGTAACACTTACTAAGGATATGGAGTTTTTTACAAACGGTAAGGAAAATTTTTGGTATGGAAGTAATAAAGATGGTAAACGAGAGTTTTTTACAGCTAGAGGCATTCACCCTGAAACTTTGAAGGAATTAGCCCCCATAACAAGAACTATTCTGAAAGATGAAGGCTTATTAAATGAATAAAAAAAGCTGTTAATATTTAAATTAACAGCTTTTACCTTTACCTTAATTAAGGTAATAATACCTTTTTTTATCGTCTACTATAGTTAGGTGCTTCTTTAGTAATAGCAACATCGTGTGGGTGACTTTCGTTAATTCCACTTGCAGTAATACGGATAAATTTCCCTGTATTTTTTAAAGTTTCAATGTCTTTTGCTCCACAGTATCCCATACCTGCGCGTAACCCACCTACAAACTGGTGAATGCTTTCTTGTAATTCACCTTTGTAAGCAACACGTCCTACAATTCCTTCTGGAACTAACTTTTTAATATCGTCTTCTACATCTTGGAAGTAACGGTCTTTTGACCCTTGTTTCATGGCTTCAACAGATCCCATTCCACGATACGATTTGAATTTTCTTCCTTCGTAAATAATGGTTTCTCCTGGAGATTCTTTAGTTCCTGCTAATAATGATCCTAACATTACACAATCTGCTCCTGCTGCAACCGCTTTTGGAATATCACCTGTATAACGAATACCACCATCAGCAATTACAGGAACTCCACTTCCTTTAATAGCCGCTGCTACTTCTAATACTGCTGAAAATTGTGGGAATCCTACACCTGCAACTACACGAGTTGTACAAATAGATCCTGGTCCTATTCCTACTTTTACTGCATCTGCTCCAGCTTCTACTAAATATTTAGCTGCTTCTGGTGTTGCAATGTTCCCTACAACAACATCTAATTCAGGGAATTTAGCTTTTACTTCTTTTAATACAGAGACCACTCCTTTGGTGTGTCCATGAGCTGTATCAATAATCACAGCATCTACCCCTGCATTTACTAAGGCTTCTGCTCTATCAACTGCATCATGCGTTACACCTAATGCTGCAGCTACACGTAAACGTCCATATGAGTCTTTATTAGCTATTGGTTTTTGTGTAAGCTTTGTAATATCTCTAAAAGTAATTAATCCTACTAGCTTATCATCGTCATTAACAACAGGTAACTTTTCTATTTTGTTTTCTTGTAAGATAACTTCAGCATCTTTTAAAGAAGTTCCTTCTGCAACAGTTACTAAGTTTTCAGAGGTCATAACTTCAACAATAGGACGCTCGTTATTTTTTTCGAAACGCAAATCACGATTCGTTACAATTCCTACTAATTTTCCTGCTTCATCAACAATTGGAATACCTCCAATTTTATGCTCACGCATTGCTTGTTTAGCATCTAAAACGATTGCACTTAACGACAAAGTAATCGGATCGATTATCATTCCGCTTTCTGCGCGTTTTACTTTACGAACTTCTTGAGCTTGTTGCTCAATTGTCATATTTTTATGTAACACTCCTATTCCTCCTTCTCTTGCAATAGCAATTGCCATAGCAGATTCAGTTACCGTATCCATAGCTGCAGATACTATTGGAACATTGATTGTTATGTTTCTTGTAAATTTTGTTTGGATTGAAACTTCTCTTGGAAGTACTTCTGAGTAGGCAGGAACTAATAAAACGTCGTCGTACGTTAATCCTTCTCCTAATATTTTAGCTTGATGAGCTTGCATATGCAATCAATTTAGTGTGTTGTTAATTAATTGCATGCAAATATACTACAAATAATGCAAAAATTACCTTTAATTTTAAGTTAAGTAAATCGCTTTATATTTTATCTTTTGTTTATTGCTTTACCCTTCTATCAATAACGCTAATAATCAACTTTTATACGCTCAAGGTTTCTCTGCTCATTCTTTTCTATATCATTCTTAATTTTAGTATGTGTTTACCCTATTCCTATTCATAAACCTACAACTAATGGAGAACAGTACCCCCATAAAAGATACCAAGAAAGTAGTTAACACTACCGATGTTTATCCTAAGGTATTTAAAGAATTAATTACTGAAATTAACAACATGCTATCGTATGCTATTTACAATGGGATTACTATTAATACAGAAGTCAATTCTCTCATTGAAAGTAAGGGTTTAAACGACTTGATAAATGCGCATAATATTCTTGTTAAAAACATTGCTCCTGCAACGCCAAAATCGATAGAATACACTAAAGCACTGCGTGAAGAAGGACAAAACAAATCGATTTTTAGCAAGCTTCCTGTGGTAAGGAACCTTATTTTTTTAGCTCTTTTCTTTTTGGTTTTATTTATTATTACTGCACTTTCTCCTGATGTAAATAATAACTCATTAGATAAAGGTTTAATGAATAACTCTGGATTACCACTCCTTTTAAACCTCTCCTACTTAGCATCTGTTGCTGGTTTAGGAGTTATTTTTTATTTATTGAAAAGAGTTAGCGATTCTATTAGAGAATCAACCATGGTTTCTGAAGAGTCTATTTCTTATTTAGCACAGATAGTACTTGGTATTATTGCTGGACTAATTATGTCGGAAATTATTTCATTTTACACTAAAAGCCCTGAAGACATCAACCTTTTTAATAAAGGTGTTTTAGCACTGATTGGTGGGTTTTCTTCAGAAGCTATTTTTAGCATATTACAAGGCATTATAGATAGGGTTAAATCTATTTTTATTGTACCTAAACCCAATAAATAACTATTACTAAAAATAAAAGAGGTTGCACTGTTAAGTGATTATAATAGAGCTTACAACATACTAACCAAACTTAGCTCAATACTGTAGTAACCTCTTTTTTATTATAAACTAACTATACTTATGAAATACTTTTATGCATCTGTTTTTTCTTTTTTTCTTTTTTCCTGCGCCAGTATTCCAAGCTCTACTGTAACACTTACTAAAGAAGTTATTAAAGAAGCTGATAATATGCATCAACTAAATGTAGCTTTAGTCAACAAACTTTTTGATGAGCGAAAAGAAAAAATCAATTTATTTATTGAAAATAAGTACACCCCTACGCTATTAAAAAAGTTTGAAAGTTTATTACCAGATTCTTTAGATTATAAAAAAGAACTACCTAATATTCTAAATAGTATTGTTCCTATTATTAATCATAAAAAAGATTCGCTTCAAAGTGTATTAGATTTACAAAGACAAGATATTTTAAACCAACTAAACTCTAATTATAGCGATTATAGTAAAGCTACTACTTCGCTTCAAAACTTAATTAACTCTGCTGTAAACATAAAAACTACAGAAAGTGACGCTTTGTCGGCAATAGATCAACTTACAGGTGATAAAATTAATATAAAAAAGGTTGAAAACACCATTAATCAGAGTATTGATAAAACTGGAAGTGCCCTAAATAAATTGGTAACCATTGAAAAAGTAATTTCTGAAAAATAAAGATTATGAATTCTATAGACTGGAACAATATAGCTAAAGAAGCTGCTTCACAAACTGATGCTGAGTTTAACAAACAATTGGCTAGTTTAACTAATTTGAAACTTAGTGAAGTGGATGCTTTTATTAAGGAAAGTAAAATTACCAATGCAAACGCCATAAAAACACTTAAACTTATTGATGATGCTACTATTAGTAATAATGAAAAAGCCAAAGCTATTTCTAATATTGAAAATGGCTTTGGCTTTGTTATAAGTTTAGTTTCTAAAGTGGTATAACTACCTAAAAATTGTATTGTCTTTTATAAATGCTGTTTTGTAACGCTCACTAAAGAGTATTTTTTCATCATTATCTAAGACAATAAGATTATCTTCAAAGTAAATTTCTTTGATTTTCTTTACGTTAACTAAGTAATTTCTATGTACTTGTCTAAAATCTGGATTAGATAGCATGTCTTTTAGCTTGGTTAATGACAACTTTATAAGGTAACTTCCTGAGTCGCAAATTATGCTGCAGTATTTTTCCTTTACTTCTACATAATTAATAGCAGCTACATCTACTTTAACCACGCTTCTTTTCTTCTTTATAAATAAAAAAGACGGACTTATTACACCATTGTTTGATGCTAAACTAATACTGTTGTTTTGTTGATAACACGACTCAATTGCCAATTCTAAAGAAAATAACAATTCTAGTTTGTTATATGGCTTTAAAAGATATACTAACGGATTGGTTAGTTTTGCTTCATCAAAAATTTCTCTTCCTTGCATACTTGTTAGGAATAAAAACGGTACATTAATTCCTTCTTTATTCAAACGGTGTGCTAACGAAATTCCGTCTGGTCTTCCGTTTATCATGATGTCTAAAATAATAACATCAAAAAAGCGGCTTCTAATTAACTTTTCTGCTTCTACCGCATTTTTTGCTAATGATACTTCGTAGTCATTATCTTCTAAAAAAGAAGAAAGTTCTAAAGCTTCTTCTTCTAAGTCTTCTAGCAATAGTAATTGTAGTTTTTTCATAATTTATGCGCTTGCGTTGGGTAACAAAATCCGTATAGTTGTCCCCACTTCCAACTCACTATCTATGAGTAATTTTCCATTATTCTTTTTAATAAGTGTTTGACATAGTAACATACCTAGCCCTACGCCCTCAGATCTGTTAATTTTGTCAATACTTAAGTCTTCTAATCCTTTAATTTTTGCTAGTTTTTCTTCTGAAATTCCAAAACCTGTATCTTTAATCTCAATAGTACTAAATTCTTCAGAGTCATTATAGGTTTTTATTGCTATTTCACCGTTTTCTCCTGTGTATTTTAGTGCATTATCTAACAAATTTCTCAATACTATTTTTAAGGATTCCTTATCTGCCTTTACCAAAATAGTAGCTTCTAACTTTGTAGTTAGTGCTATGTTTTTAGCTTCTGCAATTTCTTCAAAGTTATAAACAGCCTGTTCTACCAACGGTTTTAAAGGATATTCTTCTGCTTTAAACGATAACTGGTTGTTTTGTTCTAACGACCAATGCAATACATTGTTTAATAAATGACTTGTACTTTCTGTTAATGCAATAGCATTGTTGGTAGTTTCACTTACCGCGTCGTATTCTTTATTTTTTAATTGTCGTTTTAGCTTTTCGTGCTGTCGTTTAATTGTATTAATTGGCGAACGTAAATCGTGAGACACTACAGAAAATAAATAGTCTTTCGTTTTGTTAACTACGTTTAACTCCTCTTTTTGCTGGGTTATAAATCTATTTTTACTTCTTAACTCTCTATAAAAATAACCTAAAAACCCGAGAAAAACTAATAAACCCGAAGCTCCAATTACTAAACTCTTTTGCACTACTGCTTGACGCTTTAATTGTTCATCTTGTAAAGCTATTTCTTGTTGCTTTTGAGCTACGGCTAATTGTTTGTCTTTTTCTGTAAGCTCCCAAATTTTATCACGGTTCCAAATAGAATCTTTCCAATTACCATATTCCGTATAATACTCTATACTTTTTTGGTAGTTTTTTCTATTCTTCTCAACAACCGCCATATTTCTCGTAGAATTTTGCTTCAATTCTAAATCAGAAAAACTTTTTGCTAAATCATACGCCTCTTTAAATAATGGAATCGCTTCATCATCTAAATACTGGTTATAATAGACATTTGCTAAGTCCATTTTAGTCCTTATAACAGCAGCCGTATCTTTTTGTTCAATCAAAGAAAGTTCTTTAGTAAAATATTCTTTTGCCTTTTTATATTCTTTTTTATGAACATAACTTAGTCCTAGATTATGAAAAGATGCCTTTTTTAATTTATCAACAGAACTACTATCTGTTAATTGAATCCATTTATTATAATGAAATATTGACTTATCATAATCCTTTAAACTGAGATATACTCTACCTAGTTTTTGTTGTGTTAAACTTTCATACTTAGGGCTTTTGACCAGTAAAATACTTTTTAAAGCTTTTTTATAAAGTCCTTTTTCAATAGCACTAACCCCTTGTATATAATTTAAAATATCTTCATGCTCTAGATAAGTTGTATTCAATAAAGCTTTTGACGAAAAAGCATAACAAGAATCATATTTTTTCTTTTTATAAAAAGAAAAAGCTTTAGAAAACAATTCATTTCCAGAGACATTTGATATACTATCTCCATCTTTATAAAGATCGTATAAATCATTTGTTTTTTCTACTTGAGAAAAACAAGTAGAAAAAACAAAAATAAAAATATAGAAAAATTTATTGCCCTCCATTAGCAGGCGTAGTTACAGTTCCTCTATCTGTTACTGGGTCATCATTTTCACTACGTACTAAAATCATATCTACAGAAGGAGTTCCTTCATCTAATTTATAGGCAAACTGTACATAATATAAATCGTATTGGCTTGCTACTTCATCGCAATTAAACTCTACTCTAAAATCTCTACAACTTATTGTATCATATCCACCGTCTTTGTTTAAGATTTGCGTTGGTGTAACTCCGTAGTAATTTAAGTATACTTCGTTTCCTTGTAGTTGTAATCCACTTGTATTATCTACTGGATTTAATGTGTTGTCTGGTAAGTAAGCTAAAACCGTTACGGTATTAGGAGTTGCACTGTTTCCTGATTCATCTCTAGACATGTTTACTAAAGGACCTGTAGGTACATTATCAACACTAATATTTGTATCAAATTTTCTAAAGTACTTTAACTCTAATGTAACTCCGTTAACGTTTACTGGGTTTCCCATGTTTTTATAATTTTAATTTGGTTATTGGCTAAATTTACAATTATAAAAAGAAAAGAAAAAATAGTTTGTTACTATTTTATAGAGGTTATAGAGAAATTTGTCTTTTGTGAAATTTCTCATATTCCTATTGGGAAAGTAAATATTATTTACAGTAAGAGAAAACCGTTATAAACACAATGAAACTATGTGCTAATACCATGTAACTAACTAAAAAAGGGAGAAAACTAAATATCTCCCTTTATTTTAAATTTTGAACTGTAATGTTACATACCAATTTCTTGGAGACGATGGTATAATACCTGGTCCTGGGTATCCTGTTGCCCTACGTGTAAAGTATTTTTCATCTAATAGGTTGTTTACTCCTGTTTCTAGCTTCCATTTTTTATACGAATATGAAAAAGAAGCATCTACAATTGTATATGCTGGTATAGGACCTATTGTACCGTAACTAGGATGTGTGCTATCTACTGTTGCATGTGTAGCATCTGTTTGTTGCTCAGACAAATGCGTTAACTGTAAGCTACTTAAAAAGTTTTTATATCCAAACTTCACTCCTGTTTTTAAGTTTAGGTTCGGTATAAACTCTACTTGATTTCCTATTACTGATTTTTCTAATGAATCTGTATATTCTGATTGTGTTAACGCTAGGTTTACATAGGTATTTAGCACGTAGTTTGGTGACAATTTAAATGCATTTGCCAAACTAACATCTGTAAAACCTTCAAAACCATAAATAAAAGCGTCTCCTACATTAGTTCTTAACCTATCTCCTGCATCGGGTCCGCTACTTACCCAAAAAATTCCGATTCTCTTGTTATAAAACAATCCAAATCCGCTTAGATCGTAGGTTACTATGTTTTTAATTTTTCCTCTTATTCCAATATCTGCTGTGCCTCCTTCTTCATCATCTATGTTTTCATCTACTTTAAAAGTAGGACTTACCGTACGGATGTCATTAAAGGTTACTGAACGGTAGTTTTGAGAAGCATTTGCATAAATTTCTAACTTTGTTGATGGTTTATAACTTGCTCCAATACCAAATAAAGCAAAGCTTCTTTCTTTTGTTCTATCGTCTCTAAACGTATTAATTCCGTTAGGTAACGGCACTCCGTTTTGTAGATCTTCATTATTCCACAATACTGTTTTATAATCTCCGTTACTTCCTGTTTTTATGTATTCTAATCTAAATCCAGGAGTTATTGAAAATTTATCTGATAGTTTAAAAATATGTTCTCCAAATAATGCTACGTTCGTATTGGGAAATTTAAAATTAGATGAGGCATAGGCATCTACATCTGCAAATGTAAAGTTTGCATCTACACCATTAGATCCTGCTCCTTGTTCTTCTGAATTATTTGCTTTGTAATATTTTACACCTAGTAAATAAGTATTCTTTTGCCCTCTAAAATCATAGTTTGATAAAAAGCGAATTTCTGTTCCCCAGTTTTTATATTGTCCGTTAATTAAATCTCTCGTAGCATAATTTCCATCTGCGAAAGGCTCATCTACATACGTTATAGGACTTACATTACTTGATTTATAATTTCCTCTAAACCCTATGGCTTTTCTCGAAGCATTTAACCCAAATAAGTTAACACTTAGGCGTGTGTCTTCTGTAAAATTATGGTCTAGTTTTACCGTCCACAAATTCCAGTTTACACGAAACCAATTTCTTGATCTGTTACTTTGAAAAGGATCTTCATTAAACATTTTATCATTTAACCCTCCTGCTTGTTTAGCTAAATAATTTAAATATGTTGCTTCTACTGTTAAAGTTGTTTTTTCTGATAGTTTATGATCTACATGACCATAAATATTTATTGAATTAAATTCTGAATTTGGTCTAAAACCATCTCCTCGTTTATAATTTATGTAACCGTAATAACC
Organism: Tenacibaculum sp. XPcli2-G; assembly: GCF_024124505.1. Taxonomy (NCBI): domain Bacteria; kingdom Pseudomonadati; phylum Bacteroidota; class Flavobacteriia; order Flavobacteriales; family Flavobacteriaceae; genus Tenacibaculum; species Tenacibaculum sp. XPcli2-G. The sequence continues at coordinate 107,450 of NZ_JAMXSH010000003.1, read as the reverse complement.
TGTTTTATCAACTGTACCTCCAACACTGTTAAAAGAATTGAAAAGACCGAAAGATCCTGTAGATTGTCTTGTTATGAACTCAAATTCTTTACTCTTATTAGGTTCATTAAATTTAAAATTTAATAAGCCTCCAAATTGTGTTCCATATTGTAATGATGCAGCTCCTCTAACAATTTGTATTTCTTGTAAGGCTTCTGCTGGTGGTGTGTAATAACTTTCTGGATACCCTAATACATCTGCACTAATGTCGTAACCGTTTTGTCGTGTATTAAAGTTTGATGTTCTGTTAGGATCCAAGCCTCTACCTCCAATATTTAACTGTAATCCTGCATCATCATTTTCGTAAATATTGAGTCCAACTACTTGACTGTATATTTGGCGTGCGTTATTCGCTGCCTTGTTTCCTACTGTTTGGTCTAATAAAACTACCTCTGTTTTTTTTCCTTCGTAAATGGCAGTTCCTTCTACTGCTTTTAATCTTTTTAAACTAAACACTTTTCTTAGTCTTTGATTGATAATTACTTCTGATAATTCTTCATCTAACTTTAAAAGTGTTATGTTTTCTACAATATTTTTATTTGTAATAGTTAGTGCATGTTCTTTTATTTCGAAATTATAAGAAAAGAATACCAATGAATAGTTTCCTGATTGCAATGGTTTGGTTTTATAATTTCCTTGAGCATCTGATATTGCTAACTTTCCGCCTGAAGCATCAAAAACTTCAACATTATTAATAGGGTTCCCTATTTCATCAATTATTTTTCCTGAAATGGTATATTGTGCTACTACTGTTTGCACAGCTAAAAATAAGGTAAAAATGATGCTACAGGCCTTTAATTTTGATTTCATGATTAAATGGTATAATCCAATTTTTATGTTTAAAACTTTCTTTTTGTTGATATAAATCTACTTTTGGATCTATAAATTGTGTGCTAAGTCGACCGTTTAATGTTACATAACTATCTACATACACTTTAGGGTTTTTCATTCCTTTTTTCTTGTAGGTGTCTCCTAAAAAATGAGCAAATTCAAGTATAAAATCTGATTGAAAACTCATTTGTTTTTCTTGTAATGTTGTTAAATAATCGCTATTATCAATATATACTTGCTTTTTTGTTTCTTCATCAATTATTTTAAACTCTGCATAGCCTGCTTTTTCTGTTAACATGACACGCCAAGAAAAACGGTATCCTTCTTCAGTCCAAAATAATTCTCCAGGGTACAACAAATATCTAAAAGGAATAATTATTTGCAGTACAAAAAATAGTATTAAAAATTTTCTTGTTAATGTTAGTTTTTGAGTAGTTACTAAGGTTTTTCCTTGATCGAAATAATCCTTAGAAATTCTAAATATGGCTGCTATGGTATTTAGTATTTTATGATGTAGCTTTGGATTGAAAAATATAATGGTTGAGACAATCATTATATAAGGGAACATTCCTATTGAAAATAATATTCTTGTAAATACATGAAATATAATTACTGCAATAAACGCTATTGTGCGTGTTCGTTTATTTAATAATAAGAAAGGTATTGTTAAATCGTATATAGCTCCTGCCCAACTCATAGCAAAGTGAAACCATGTTTTAGCCATTAAAAAACCTACTAACGGTAAATTGTTTTGTACGGGTAACCATATATTTAATGGTGATGCTCTAAACAACCAATCAGAATTTAGTTTTGCTAATCCTGCATAAAAATATACAATACCTAATAGTAACTTTATAGCATCTATAGTCCAATTAGGTATTTTTTGATAGGCTATTTTCTCGTTTTGTTTTGCATCTACAGAAAAATAAGCATTTGCTGGTAAAAAAATTAGAATAAATGCTACTAAACTTACAAAGTAATAATGGTTTAAATAATAGCTTTTATCCATTAATTCTATGTAGGTAAAGCTTAAAAAAAAAGTAATTGCTGCTGCTCTATATTTATAACCTAACATTATAAATAGTGCAGCTATTGCACAAATTAAAAATAATAAATAAGTGTAGTTACCTAATGGTTTTATATACTCAAATCCGTAGTATGAAAAGAAAAAATTCGGCTTTATGTACTGTTCCTCTATCCATCCGTTTAGCCAAAAACGTAGTATGCTACAAAACATCATAAAACCAAAAAAAATACGAAATACTGCAAGTGGAGCAGCTTCCGTATTTTTTTTGAAATATTTTTGTAATGTATTAATCATTATCAGCGTCGCTCGAAGTATTTTTAATACTCATAGCACTCATCATATCTGGTTTAAAGTTCTTTAATACTGTTTGCATAGCCTCATAAGTATTTAAAAACACGTTTTTGTCATTTTGAATTTGATCTGTAAAATCATCTTTTAATAAACTTGCCTTATCTTCTAAATTTGTAAAGTTTGTGTTTATTAAATCTGCTAAATCTTTTCTTTTTAGAAATTCAAGATATTGCTGTAAACTTTTACCGTTATTTCCATTATAACCTATTCCTTTATAAAAGTTTTTTGTTGCTGTTAATGCGGTTATAAATAATTCTTTAGAAATGTCTTTTTTATAAAATCCTTCAACCAAGGTTACATCTGGTATACCTGTTCTTGCTCCTGATGGATTGGCTATTTTAGGGTCTCTTAATTGTTTTTCAAAAAAAGCTACAACATAAAAGTTTACTAATTTATCTACACTACTTGATATTGAATATCCATCATTTTCAATAAAAGTTTGCTTGTAACCTCCGTTCCAATCATCCTTAACTTCTTTAGATAAATTATAAACTCTGTTACTTACATCTTTTAAGTATTGTTTATACTTAGCTGCATTTTCTGCTGTTGTGTAAAAAGTTACAGTTTCCTCATCAGTCCCTTTCCCGTTAAGTAAATAGTCTAAAGCAGGAAAACCTTGTACACTTATTAAATTAGGTGATTCTAGGTTATAAGTCCCTGACTTAGCATAATCATCTAATTGAGTAGCGTTAGTTGGTATTGTGTTCATATAACCAACCATGTTTATCTCTTGAGCCTTACCTACTTGATATAAAGAAACTTTTTGCCAAGTTACGTAAGCATTTTTCCAAGCAGTTCTTGCTTCAACTAAATTAGCTGTGCTTGCTGTTGTTGTAAATTTATTTATTGCTTCGTTTAATAATTGTGTTTTCTCTACAAAATCATTGTATCCTGGAATAATCATTTGATCAGCCCAAAAAGTCAACATCTCTTTTCTATTAAAATCATCTGGGTTTGATGTACTAGGATTATCGCTACTACTTGAGCTACATGCAACGATTAAAGAAAGTACACATATGTATACGATTTTTTTCATTTTGTCTTAATTAATTTTTTATTAATCTAAATAAACACGCAAAAATAAAAAAAAATAGCCATGTAACTATACATGGCTATTTTAATTTATCTTAATTTAATGGTTTTAATCGTTTAAACTAACTACATCTTCTGTTGAGAATCCAAAATAGGTTCCTAATCTAGATGCAATTTGGTCTAATTGATCGTCTGTAATAGACCATAAACCATTATCAGCTTCTAACATTGCGATAGTTCCTGCTATTTGGTTTTTTTCAACTTGTTCTCCATTAATTTCAACAAACCTTAAAGATTGTAAAAAACCGTATGCTTCTGATAATGCATGTAAACTATTTGCATCTTTAGCTCCTTTTCCTTTTAATAGGTAATGTGCAGCCATAACCCCTATTACTTTAGATACTGATGCTCTAATAGTTTCAGCTTGCTTGCTTGCTAATTCATAATCATTAGCATCTACTGCTGCTCTTCCTAATTTGAATGCATTATAAACATCATCAAAAATTCCTTTAAACTTACTATCATTATCAACACTTTTAATATATGAGTTTAGGAAGCCTTTTCTGTCGTCTAAAGAATTAACTGGTTTTGCAGGATCTTCTTCTAAACCAAATAAATACCCATAAGCTTCATCCCAACCATGTTGTAAAGCTGTATAATTTTTGGTATCATCTCCTTTGTATGGTTTTCCTGCTTCATGATCTGCTTTATTATCATCAATAAATTTTTGAGAAACATACTTGTTTATCATTTGATCTGCAATCACAGAACCTATTAATGTTTTAGCTACTGCTTGATTATACTCAACTCCTTTAGCACTTACATGAACTGTTCTACTACCTGTAGTTAATTTTCCTGCTGTACCAGCAGCAGCATCTGTATTCCAATTAGCATATACCTCTGTTGCATGATCTTTAATCCATCCATCCATTTTTAGTCTTAACTCATCTGTTTCAACAGCATCTACGTTAGAGTTTGTAGCTGAAGCCACTGTACCTCTAAGTTTTTTTCCTGAAGTGTTTAATGATGCATCTTCAAACCCTGTACCATCTTTAAACATTTCTTCTAACTGAGCCTGAGTTTTAACGTTATCTCCAAGTGCATCCTTTAACTCTTTAGCCATTTTTAAACGTGCTACTTGTCCTGAAAAACTAACGTTAGATTTATTATCTTTTCCATTAAAAGCGTAGGTAGCTGGAGCTTCCACTGGTGGTTTTACATCATTATCGTCTGAACAAGATGTAAATACTAGAGCTGATATAGCTAACATTGAAAGAAATACTCTTTTCATTTTATTTAGATTAAGTTTTAATTAAATTTACTGGCAAATTTATGTAAGAAATTTATTTTACCAAATCTTATTAAGACTTATTTTAAATAATTTTTAACATATTTTACTTAGTCACACATGAAATAAAATTAATCTATTTATTTTTTTCAAAAAGGTTTACAACGGCTTTACGGATATCATAAGCCATTTCATCTTTTTTTGGTTTATAAATATGTATTACATCTTTACTTTTATTTGAAAGTATAGGTATATCAAGACCTCTTAATAAATAATCTGAAAAAGCAACTGTATAGGTTTTATCTTCTTGAAGTTTACCATTTTTAAACACCCATTCTCCTTTTTCTTTCTTAGCATTAAATCGTTGTAAGTAGGCACCTGTTCCTGAAGCAGCTTCTCCAAAGTCCAACACTTCTTTTAATAGACTTCCTTTGATTTCCACTTTTAAAACTTCACCTCCATAAGGCAAAACTCTGAAAATATCAACGGCATTTATATCTCCTGATAGTACATCATCTATCCTAACAGAACCTCCGTTTACTAATGCACAGTCAACTTCGTTATTGTATGCTAAACTCATAGACTCAGCTATAATCTTACCCATATTTGTTTGAACACTTCTAATAGTACTTTCTCTTGCATCAAGAGGTTCTTTAGCTGTATATATAACTTCATAAGGATTAGAAACTACTTCTTGAATTTTACTTTGTAAAACAACCTGCCATTTATCAACTACAGCTTTTACTTTTTTATTTGAAATTATCGAATCGTTAATCTCTTTTAACTCTGACTTAAATTGAGTTTTCTTAGTTGCTGGATCATATTCAAATCTATGAATATAGACCGTTTTAGCATTTGCATCTGCTTTGGTAATTACTACCTCTCCTACTTTATCGTAACTATTGGTATGCTCATGTCCACCCATTATTAAAGGCATATTAGGTAATATTTTTGCTATTTCTTTGTCTTGAGTTAGCGAAGCATGGGTTAACCCAATAACTATATCAACATTATCTTTAATCTCATTATATGCCTGCTTTATTTCTTCGTACATATCTCCATAATATACATAACTCTTAGGGTTGGAAGGTATACAAACACTTATAAAACCTACCTTTAATTTTGTACCATCTGGATTTACAAATTCTTTTATATAAAAATCTTTTAAACTATGTTTTTCTCCATCAATTATTTTATGAAAATACGAGTGTTTACCATCTATGTTATGCAAAACATTAGCAGAAATCCATTCAAATTTACTCTCGTTTAATCTCGCTTGTAAGTGTGTGTAACTTAAATCGAATTCATGATTACCAAAAGCAACTAAATCAAAATTCATAGCATTCATAACTTCTACCATTTGTTTTCCTCTTACTCGTTCTCCATTATACTTCATTGTTCCAAGCAAAGAAGGTGATAAAAAATCTCCTGCCAACACTAACATTGTTTGTTCATTTTCTTTAAGTAAGTCTTGGTGTACGGTTTCCACCCGTGCCATTCCGCCATATTTATCTCCTTGTATTGGCGCTATTTCATAAACATCATTTAACTGAAGTATTGTAAAGTACGTTTTATCGGCATCTTTTGTAAACTGATATTTGTTTGTAGAAGCATTAGCTGTTTTTTTATTTAAATTACAACTAACTATAAACAATAAGATTATGGGAAATACTATAAGAATTCTAACTTGTTTCATTTGATTTTACTTTGATAAAGAAATCAAATTTACAAATTTAGTGAAGATATTGACGTGTGTTTTGCCTAATCATTTTTCTGTATTCTACCAATTCAGGGAATTGATAAAAGAAATTTATTTTTTTATGTGCTATAGTTCTAGGCTTCTTTATTTTAGGCCTTAACACAAAAGCTGTCCAGCTTTCTACAATGTCTTCTTCTGGACTTTCTGCTGCATAGTCTGTAAGAAATTCTGTTCTGTTATTTAAATATAAATCATATAGTTTTTCTACACAATTTGCCTCTGTATAACAGTATTTTCGTTGAATAACATCCCAACGGTTTAAAAGGGCTCCTTTCCAAAAAATATTAACAAACCTGTTAATATAACTATCTTTATAAGCCTCTCCCTCATGAGTTAAATATAACTCTCCTTCTTCTTGCTTTCTTTTATTCGTTGGCCTTATTTGAGTTCTATTAAGTGTTAACAAATGTCCAAACTCATGAACTAAGGTATAAACAGACTCGTGTAATCTTCTTTTATCTTTAGTTTCAAAGTTTACATCTCTAATATCAATTTCTAATTGCCATTTATCATTTTTTGAACTCAAAGCTACTAAAGCACCTGTTTTTTCATCAACCCCATCTGTCATTAAAACAATACGCTTTATATATTTTTGAGTGAGCTCTTTTGGAAAAATTCTATTAAACTCACTCCAATAATAAGAAGCTAATTCATCACTTACAGAATGATTTTTAATTATTTTATTGCCTTTCACGTCCCATACTCCTATTCTTTCACTATCAACAGATTGAGAAAAAGCTGAAATAAAGAAAAAAAGAAAAACAATATTTAATTTCATCATTTTTTTAAAAAACTTCTAGGGCTTTATTATATGCACTTTCAAAACTCATTGGTTTTATATTAGTTATTACTTTATTTGATGTAAAGTAAGATAACAATTTCTCCGTAGGCATATTACCTGTTAAATCATCTTTAGCCATTGGACACCCCCCATACCCTTTAATAGCTCCATCAAAACGTCGACAACCTGCCTTAAATGCACTATCAACTTTTTCGTGCCACTTAATTGGTGTAGTATGTAAATGAGCTCCAAATTCTATTTGAGGGTAACTTGGTATTAGATTTGAGAATAAATAATCTATATCTTCAGGTGTTGAGCTTCCAATTGTATCTGACAAAGATAATATTTTAACACCAAACGACGAAAGTTTTTCGGTCCATTCTCCAACTATCTCAACACTCCAAGGATCTCCATACGGATTTCCAAATCCCATTGACAAATAAGCTACGACCTCTTTATTTGTTCGATTAGCAATGGCTAATACCTCTTTTAGGGTATCTATAGATTGATCAATTGTTTTGTGCGTGTTCCGCATTTGAAAGTTTTCTGATATTGAAAAAGGGTATCCTAAATAATCTATTTCTTCAAATTGTGAAGCATCATTTGCTCCTCGAACATTTGCTACAATTGCTAAAAGTTTACTTGTAGTAGTAGATAAATCTAACATCGATAAAACTTCAGCTGTATCTCTCATTTGCGGAATTGCCTTTGGTGATACAAAACTTCCAAAATCAATAGTGTCAAACCCTACTTTTAACAGTGAATTAATATACTTAGCCTTTGCCTCTGTAGGAATAAAATGACTTTTAATTCCTTGCATTGCGTCCCTTGGACATTCAATAATTTTAACACTATTCACCATTGTGTCAAATATACATATTTTGATTCATTTTTTCACTTGTCTTAATCTTCCGATCCCTAACAAAAAACAAAACACACAACACTTTAATTATCAACAAAATATCAATATAAAATTTAAAACTATAAAAAATATTTTACTTTTATTGATATAAACTGTCACAATTTTAAAGTTAAATTGTCTCTAGTGTAGAATGATTTTATTGGAGTCTCAACATACACATATTAACCAACTAATCGAACGCTGTAAAAAGAACGATAATGCTGCTCAGATGCAGGTTTATCAAAACTATTACAAAGCTATGTATAATACGTCATATCGTATCTTAAAAGACGAGTTTGAGGCAGAAGATTTAATCCAAGAAGCATTTTTAACTGCTTTCATGAAGTTAGATAGCTTTAAAGGTGAGGTTACTTTTGGTGCATGGTTAAAAAGAATTGTGATTAATAAAAGTTTAACCCAATTAAAGAAAGTTACTCGATATGATGAAGTACGAATGGATGTGATTCCTAGCTACGAAGTAGAAGATATTGAGATAGACTATAGTTCTTTAGAAGTTAAAAGAGTTATAAGCTGTTTGCAAAGTTTAAAGGATAATTACAGAATTGTATTGACCTTGAACCTTGTTGAAGGTTATGATTATGATGAAATCGCTCAGATATTAAATTACACCAATGAAAATGTGCGAACAACAGTATCTAGAGCAAAAAAGAAATTAAAACAAGTATTAGCAGCTAATACTAATAAAACACAAGTATATGGAGGATAAACTACATCAGTTTTTTAAAGAAAATGATTTTGATGTTTTCGAGCCTCATCAAGGACATTTAAATCGATTTCAACGAAAACTAGAATCGCCAAAACGAGCTAAAAGACCATCTTATTTTTGGATGAGCATAGCAGCTTCAATCGTATTATTTTTAGGATTTTATCTTGGTAGTTATCAACAAAAAAACACCTATGACTTAGCTGATATTTCGCCCAAAATGGCAGAGGCTCAAAACTTTTTTGTTACAACTATAAATCAAGAATTAAAGGAAGTTGAACAATATAGGAATTTAGAAACCGAAATAGTTATTGAAGATTCTTTAAATGAAATTGAAGAGCTAGAAGACCAATACAAAACGCTCGTAAAAGAACTATCTAAAAAAGATAACAAACATCAAATCATCAGAGAAATGATACAAAATTATCAACAACGATTAGATGTATTAGAAAAACTTCTTTTACGATTAGAATTACAACAAAACCCCGCAAAATTAGAAATATTAGAAGATGAAATTATATAAAATACTTTTCCTACTGTTATTCATTCCTACTCTTTTAGTAGCTAATGATAAAAATCACGAAAAAAGCAAAAACATACGTAAAACATTTTCGGTTAACAAAAACGCAACCTTATACATTAACAATAAATATGGTAATATAAATGTAGCTACTTGGAACGAAAACAGAATAGAAATTAATGTCAAAATAACCGTTAAGGGCAATGACTTATCTAACGTTGAACGTAAGTTAAAAGCAATTAATGTTCAATTTGAAGCTACACCTAGTTTAATAGAAGCCAGAACCATTATTGAAAAAACAAAATCAAGCTGGTCTTGGTGGGGTAATAATAACACCAACTACAAAATTAACTACTTTGTTAAAATGCCAATCACCAACAATGCTGATTTAAATAATAAATACGGAAACATTGAGCTAGATAAATTAGAAGGTAAGTCTAATATTAATTGTGATTATGGTAAAATACAAATTGATCAATTATTAAATGGAACTAATAACATTAATTTAGATTATTGTGGTACTTCTGAAATTAACTTTATGAAATCAGGAAACTTAAGTGTTGACTACTCTAAGTTAGCTATTATAAAATCAGAGAACTTAAAAGTAAGTGCCGATTATTCTACCATGAAAATAGGTACTGTAACCGATATTGATTTTAATAGTGATTATGGAAGTATTTCTATAGATGATGCCTCAAACGTTAATGGTAATTCTGATTATGCTAGCATAAAAATAGGTGCTATTAGAAAAAACTTAAAAATTAATACTGATTACGGTAGTGTTAGAGTTAGAAATATTAAAAAAGGCTTTGAAAGTATTGTTATTGATGGAAGTTATGCTGGAATTAAACTTGGCACGAATAGTAATAACAACTTTACTTTTACTGTTGATTTAGGTTATGCTGGATTTGGATATCCTGAAAACTATGTAAACATGTTTAAAAGCATTAATAAATCATCTAAAAAATACTACGAGGGAACTTTTGGTAAAGGAAATTCTAATTCTACCATTACCATAAAATCTAAATACGGAGGTGTTTCTTTAAAATTAAATGATTAACCAACTTACAAATTATATTACAATGAAGAAATTAGCAATCTTATTATTATCTCTTTTTTTTAGCTTTCAAACACAAGCACAAAGCTGGTGGAATTCAAAAAAAATTAAAGGAAACGGAAACGTTACTACAGAAATTAGAAAAATCGGTTCTTTTGACAAAGTAAACATTGGAGGCTCATTTGATGTTTATTTAATTAACGGAACCGAAGGTAAAGTAACCTTAGAAGGAGAAGAAAATATTTTAAAGTATATTGAAACTGAAGTTAAAAACGGAAAATTAAATATACACTTTAAAGAAAACACCAATATTAAAGCTACAAAAAAGCTAACAGTAACTATTCCTTTTGAAAAAATTGAAGCCGTAGCTTTAGGAGGATCAGGAAATATAATTGCAAAAAAACGTATTAAGGCTGATGTAATTTCTTTTGGTTTAGGAGGTTCCGGAAATATTATAGCCAGTGTAGACGCTAATACTGTTAAAACTTCTATTGGCGGTTCTGGAAACATTAAACTAAAAGGAAAAAGTGACTACTTAAAATGTTCTATTGGTGGGTCAGGAAATATAAAAGCATACGATTTAAAAACAAGTTCTTTAAAAGCTAGTATTGCTGGCTCTGGTGATGTATCAGTAACCGTTAACAATAAGATTAAAGCTACAATAGTAGGGTCTGGAAGTATATATTATAAAGGAAACCCTTCAGACATAGATAAGACTTCTTTAGGCTCTGGAAATGTTATTGATAGAAATTAAAGTATCTTACTATATAAAAAGTCCGCTGTAAGTTTACAGCGGAGTTTTTTATTCCTTTGAGTTTATTTTCTTACTGTAACGAAGCTAAACTAGCTTTGATCGTTTCAATTTTAGCTAAGGTATCTGACTCTTTTTTGCGCTCTAAAGCTATTACTTGCTCTGGTGCATTGCTTACAAATCGCTCGTTTGACAACTTCTTTTGAATTCCTGTTAAGAAACCTTCAGCTCTTTTTAACTCTGCATTTAGCTTAGTTATTTCTGCTTCTACATCGATTGTATCCAATGAAATTGGCACAAAATATTCATTTGATTTTACACGGAAAGATGCTGCGCCTTCTACCTTATCGGTAACATAATTTATATCTGAAGCATTTGTTAGCTTTTGAATTACTGCATCAAACTTTTTAGTAAAATTTTCATTATTCACCACTGATAGCTCGATAGCATCTTTAAACGAAATATTTTTATTTTTTCTAATTGTTCTAATTCCTGAAACAACCCCTGTAGCAAATTCAAAATTCGTTATCAATTCTTCATTTGTTTCTCCTACTGTTGGATATTTAGCTATAATTAATGCATCTTCAGGAGTTCTTTCTGTAATGTGTTGCCAAATTTCCTCTGTTAAGAAAGGCATAAATGGATGTAATACTTTTAAATTATTCTCTAATACTTCTATTACAGCTTTGTATGTTTTTGCATCGATTGGTTGTTGGTATCCTGGCTTTACAATTTCTAATAACCATGATGAAAAATCATCAGTAATTAACTTGTAAATTGCCATTAAAGCATCTGATAAACGATACTTACTAAAGTGATCTTCTATTTCTAACAACACTTTATTAAACTTAGCCTCATACCAAGCTAATCCTATTTTAGCCGTTTCTGGTTGCGCTAAACTTTCGTCTATTTCCCACCCTTTAATTAAACGGAAGGTATTCCAAATTTTATTAGCAAATCCTTTTCCTTGTTGGCATAAATCTTCATCAAATAATAAATCGTTTCCAGCCGCTGCACTTAATAATAACCCTACACGAACTCCGTCAGCTCCAAAATCTTCAATTAACTTTAAAGCATCTGGTGAGTTCCCTAAGGATTTACTCATTTTTCTACGTTGCTTATCACGTACTAACCCTGTTAGGTATACGTTTTCAAACGGACGTTCATCTTTGTATTCATACCCAGCAATAATCATACGTGCCACCCAGAAAAATAAAATATCTGGTCCAGTTACTAAATCATTGGTTGGATAGTAGTACTTTATTTCTTCATTTTCTGGATTACGAATTCCATCGAAAACCGACATTGGCCATAACCAAGAAGAGAACCAAGTATCTAGCGCATCTGGATCTTGTTTTAAATCTGACGCAGACAACGAAGAATTACCTGTTTTTTCTTGAGCTAATTTTACTGCATCTTCAATATTTTCAGCTACTACAAAATCTTCCTTTCCATCTCCAAAATAGAAAGCAGGAATTTGTTGTCCCCACCATAATTGACGAGAAATATTCCAATCACGGATGTTTTCCATCCAGTGGCGGTATGTATTTTCAAACTTTTTAGGGAATAACTTTACTTCTCTATCTTCTCCTAATACAGCTTCAATAGCTGGCTTTACCAACTCTTCCATTTTTAAGAACCATTGATCCGATAATCTTGGTTCAATTACCGCTTTCGTTCTTTCTGAAGTCCCAACTTTATTAGTATGAACTTCTGTTTTAATTAAGTAACCTTTCTCCTCTAATTCTTTAGATATTTCCTTTCTAACAACAAAACGGTCTTTTCCTTCATAATGTAATCCAAAAGAATTTAAGGTAGCGTCTTCATTAAAAATATCGATTACTTCTAAGTTATGCTTATCTCCTAAGGTTTTATCATTTTCGTCATGTGCAGGTGTTACTTTTAAACACCCTGTACCAAACTCAACATCTACATATTCGTCTTCAATAATTGGAATTTCTCTATTACATAAAGGAACAATTGCTTTTTTACCTTTTAAATGCGTAAAACGCTCATCGTTTGGGTTGATACAAATAGCTGTATCTCCTAGAATAGTTTCTGGACGTGTAGTTGCAATAGTTACTTTTTCATCAGAACCTACTATATCGTACTGTAAGTAATATAAATTACCTTGACGTTCTTCGTAGATAACTTCTTCGTCAGAAAGTGTAGTTTTTGCTTCTGGATCCCAATTCACCATACGATATCCACGGTAAATTAAGCCTTTATTATATAGGTCCACAAATACCTTAATTACTGATTCTGACAATGCAGGATCCATGGTAAATGCAGTACGTTCCCAATCACAAGAAGCTCCTAACTTTTTTAATTGATCTAAAATAATCCCTCCATACTCATTTTTCCATTCCCAAGCATGTGCTAAAAATTCTTCACGAGTTAAATCATTTTTATCAATACCTTGTTCTTTTAATTTCGCTACTACTTTTGCTTCAGTAGCAATTGAGGCGTGGTCAGTACCTGGAACCCAACACGCATTTTTTCCTTGTAAACGAGCACGACGAATTAACACATCTTGAATTGTATTGTTTAACATATGCCCCATATGTAATACTCCTGTAACGTTTGGTGGCGGTATAACAATTGTATAGGGTTCGCGTTCATCTACTTCTGAATGAAAGTAATTGTGTTTCATCCAGTAATCGTACCATTTTCCTTCTACTTCTTTGGAATTATATTTTGATGGAATATTCATATGTTATGTGTATCTTTATGGTTAATAATTTAACATTTTTTAACCTTTGGCATTGTTTTTGAAATTCGATTAGCAAAAATACAACTATCTATGAGGTACAGAAAATTAGAGGTTGTTTTTTTAGAACTTAAAGAAATAATACTAAATTTGTAGCGGTTAATACCCTAAAAAATTAATTTTTAACATTATGAGAACAATTTTATCATTTATCGCTGTTTGCTTTATTACCTTAACAGTAAGCGCTCAAGAATTTAAATTTGAAACTGAAACTATTGACTATGGAAAAATAGCTTATGGGTCTGAAGGAAAACGCGTATTTGAATTTACAAACGTAGGTGAAGCTCCTATTATAATTAAGGATATCGTATCTCCTTGTGGATGTACAGTACCTACTAAACCTGAAGAACCAATTATGCCTGGTAAAAAAGGACAAATTGAAGTTTCTTACGATACAAAAAGATTAGGTGGTTTTTCTAAAACTTTAACTGTTATTTCAAATGCTAAAAACAAAAGAAAAAGAGTTAAAATTAAAGGATTCATTGTAAAGGATGCAACTCCTGCCAAAGAGAAAAGTACGGTAAGCGATAGCTAAAAACTTATTATACATAAAAAAAGCTCAACAAATGTTGAGCTTTTTTTATATTCTTTGTTCTAGCTTAAACATAAACCTTAGCCTAACACCTGCTCTTTCTGCTTCTATCTTTATTTTCTTACCTGGTTTTGTATGAAACATATCTATAATCTCATTTAAATGATATTCATGTGCCGCCTTTCCATTAATTCTCTTTATTACATCTCCAATTTGAAGACCTGCTTTAAAAGCTGGTGAATTTTCTACTACTTTATCTATTTTATACTTAGGCTTAAAACGATAAAAATATGTACTTACTAAAGAAATTACATTACTTTTTTGTGTTTGATTATTTGAACCATAAGCATCTTCAAACTTAGTCGCTCCTTTTTCTTTTATTAACTCTTGCCCATCATATATTATATGTAGACCACTCATATTATAATAAAAGCCTCTATTTAATGAAGCGTTCTTTTTCAGTATTACTCTTTTATTCGGGTAATCAAGCCATACCTTAAAACGTTTTAAAATTCCTCCGCCAATACTACCATTCCTTTCTTTAAATTGTCTGGCATTAAAGGTTGATGAAGAATCTAAAAAAGATACTGTTGGTTCACTTATTTTAAACTTTCCTATAGAAATTTTCTGAAGCCTACTTCTATTTCCATAGATAGTACCACTAAACCCCTCTCCTATTATATCTTTAAAAAACTTCTTAGGTGTTTTCAACTCTTTTTTTGTTCCCTCAAACAACCAAACTGCGTCACTACCTCCTGTATCAATTAATAATTTTACTGGTAACATTGTTGTTTTCAAAGTATCAACTTGCACATTTACATCTATGTAAGGTTTATTTCTATAAAATTGTAAAGGAAAACTTTCACATCTATTACATACATTCAGTTTATAAGTTTTAGGGTTGTAAAAATCAATCCTCTTGCTAGCATAATTAATTTTGACTATAACATCTTTTAATAAATCATACCCTATAATACCGTGAATGGTTGTTCCCATTTTAGCAGAAATATCAAAAGCATCTTTCAAAATAACATATAACCCTTGATTAGAACTAGCTATGTTTTTAATTCTAAAATTATTACCTCTAGAAAATAATGCTTCTACTGGAGCTCCACTCCCTAACCCCCTTATAAACACTTTTTTTACATTATTTAAACCAATACTATCTTTAGAAGTTAGATTAAATAAAATTGTCTTATTTACCCCTGTATCCAAAATAAATGATAGTTTGTGTCCATTAATTTCCAATGGAATAACGACTAAATTGTTAATTAACTGAAACTTTATCGATTGTTTATCAATCTCTTTACCTAAAAACTGAAAGTTTTGTTGAGTAAAAGCTGAAGTACTTAAAAAAAGTATAAAAAAGTATAGTAATAATCTATTCAAAAGAACTTATTTTATAGTTATATACTTAAATATACAACCTTCATTTTAGAAATTCTGGTTTTTATGATTTTTTTAACCGATTTTTTCATCGTAAACATTCTAATACTCTCAAATATATTTTGCAAATTTGCCTTTCAAACAACTAATTTAATTTAAAAATGCCATCAATTTCTAGTAAAGGATACGCAATGCCTCAATCACCAATTCGTAAATTGGTTCCTTTTGCTGAGGCTGCTAAAAAAAATGGAACAAAAGTTTATCATTTAAATATTGGTCAACCTGATATTAAAACACCACAAGTTGCTTTAGACGCAGTAAAAAACAATAGTATTGAAGTATTATCATATGCTAGATCTGAAGGTTCAGAAGAATACAGGACTAAGCTTGCTAATTACTATGCTAAAAATGACATTCATGTAACGGCTAATAATATCATAGCTACTACAGGAGGTTCAGAGGCTTTATTATTTACTATTGGTAGTATTACCGATCCAGGAGATGAAATTATTATACCTGAACCTTTTTATGCTAACTATAATGGTTTCTCTACAGCTTCAGGTGTAAAAGTAGTTCCTGTTATTTCTAAAATTGAAAATAACTTTGCTTTACCTGCTATTGAAGATTTTGAGAAGTTAATTACTCCAAAAACTAAAGCAATTTTAATTTGTAACCCTGGGAATCCAACTGGATATTTATACAGCAAAGAAGAAATTGAAAAGCTAAAACAAATTGTGTTAAAACATGATTTATTTTTAATTGCTGATGAAGTATATCGTGAGTTTACCTATGATGGTGAAAAGCATAACTCGGTAATGGCTTTAGAAGGATTAGAACAAAATGCTATTATGATTGATTCTGTATCGAAACGTTACAGTATGTGTGGTGCAAGAATTGGTTGTATTGTTTCTAAAAATGAAGAATTTATTGGAACAGCTATTAAATTTGCTCAAGCACGTCTAAGCCCACCAACCTATGCCTTAATTGCCAGTGAAGCTGCTTTAGATACTCCTCAAAGTTATTTTGATGAAGTTATTGAAGAGTATGAGGATCGTAGAAATACCTTGATTTCTGAGTTGCAAAAAATTGAAGGAGTAAAAGTTGCCAATCCTAAAGGTGCTTTTTACTGTGTTGCTGAATTACCAGTAAAAGATACAGATGACTTTGCTCAATGGATTTTAGAAAAATTCAGCGATAATAATGAAACGGTAATGGTAGCTCCTGCAAGTGGATTCTATTCTACCGAAGGTGAAGGAAAAAATCAGGTGCGTATTGCCTATGTTTTAAACAAAGCCGATTTAAAACGTTCAGTTGAGATATTAAAAATCGCCTTAGAAAAATATAATAGTTAATTGAATATTCAAGAAAACATATCTTTAAAAGAGTACAACACGTTTGGTATTGATGTAAATGCCAAACGTTTTGTTTCTATTACTTCTGTATACCAACTACAACAGCTTTTAAAAGAAGAAAAAAATCTTTTTTTAATTTCTGGTGGTAGTAACATGTTACTTACCAAAGATATTGAAAACCTAGTTGTACATATTGATATTAAAGGAATTTCTATTGATAGAGAAAACCCTAACAATATTCACCTAACAGTAAATGCTGGTGAAAACTGGCATGAATTTGTGTTGTGGTGCGTTTCTCAAAACTATGGTGGACTGGAAAACTTATCTCTAATCCCTGGAAATGTAGGTACTTGTCCTATCCAAAACATTGGAGCCTATGGAGTTGAAGTAAAAGATACTATCACAAAAGTAGAAGCTGTTGAAATAAAAACAGGAAAATTAGTTTCTTTTTCTGCGGAAGAATGTCAGTTTGGATACCGTAATTCCATCTTTAAAAAAGAAGCCAAAGGTAAATATGTGTTAACTTCAGTAAGTTTTCAACTCACTAAAAACAATCACAAACTTAATACTTCCTACGGAGCTATTGAGTCTGAGTTAGCTTCAAAAGATATTACAAATCCAACTATAAAAGATATTTCTGATGCTGTAATCGCCATACGTCAATCAAAATTACCCGATCCAAAAGAAATAGGAAACAGTGGTAGTTTCTTTAAAAATCCAGTAATTTCAAGAGAACATTTTGAAAAACTTCAGAAAAAGTATCCTAATACTCCTAGTTATGTTATTTCTGATACTGAAATTAAAGTACCAGCTGGTTGGTTAATTGAACAAAGTGGATTTAAAGGAAAGCGTTTTGGCGACTATGGAGTCCACGAAAAGCAAGCCTTAGTCTTAGTAAATTACGGAAATGCAAAGGGAAATGAAATTTATGAATTAGCACAAAATATTCAACACACTATCAAAGAAAAGTTTAATATTAACCTAGAAATAGAGGTAAACATTATTTTATAAAATTACAATTAATTCTAACATTTTAGCCATACTTCAATTTCATTAGTATAAATTTATTTAATTTCATACAAAAAAATATGAAGTTCGTATCTTTGCAGTACAAAACAATACATCATGAAATTAATTTTTGTTACCATAGGATTATTAGCGTTAGCATTTGCTGGAATTGCCATTAAAATTTGGGCAAAAAAAGACGGAGAGTTTGCTGGTACTTGTGCTAGCCAAAACCCGATGTTAAATGAGAGTGGTGAAGCTTGTGGATTTTGTGGTAAAACTCCAGACCAGTTTGATACTTGTAGTGAACCTCAACATAATAATTAAACAAGTACCAATTAACTAATCTTTTTTAGAATTTATCACTTTACCCTTCTCTCTTACAGCAGCTACTATTTTGCAAAAGAAAGTAAAAAAATCTATGTTTAGATGTTATATCGTTCAAGATATTACTCTTCCATAACTAGAGTTACTTAGTTTTTTATAGCTGGTATACTTGGTATTTACCGAATATCGCTATAAATTAGTATATTTATATCAAATCAAATTTTGAAACCCAAGCATTGGACATAAATCAGGAAAAAGTATTTCACCACATTCAACAAGCTAAAAAAGGAAATCAAATATCTTTTAATTATTTATTAGATACTTTCTGGGGGAGCGTGTATGCTTTTCAGCTTAAAAAAACTAAAAATGATAACGATGCTGAAGATATTACTATTCAAACTTTTTCCAAAGCTTTTGACAGAATTGAAACTTTTGATGAAAACTATCAGTTTAAAACTTGGTTGATTACAATTTCTAAAAACGTTTATATAGATTCTCTTCGAAAGAAAAAATCTACCATATATACACAAACAACTGAAGAACAAGAAAAAGAAGTGTATGCTGTTGTTGATGACGCTCCTTCTCCTGAAGACAAAATTATTACTGAACAAAACTTAGCGAAACTTCTAAAAGACATTAAAAAATTAAAACCAAAATATCAAGATGTCATCAACCTTCGGTATTTTCAAGAATTAAGTTATAAAGAAATTTCTGAGCAAATTGGGGAACCGATAAATAATGTAAAAGTAAAATTATTACGTGCAAAAAAATTATTAGCTGAAATAATAAAGAAATCATAAATTGCAAAACCATAAAAATCAAAACTTTATGATTTTACAGTTTAATGCAATAAGAAAATATCTACATAAAAAAGAATTTCAACCAAAAAGAGAAGAAAAAAAGCATCTGAAAACTTTGTTTGAAAAGTTAAAAGATGGTGACTATTTAAACTTTTAAGCTCTCTTTTTCATGAAAAAATCTCTCTTAAACCTATTAGGCCCTGGACTATTATTTGCTGGTGCTGCCATAGGTGTTTCCCATTTAGTACAATCAACTAGAGCTGGTGCCGATTTTGGCTTTGGTTTACTATGGGCTTTACTCCTAGTACACATTATCAAATATCCTTTTTTTCAATTTGGCCCTCGATATGCTACAGCAACAGGCGAAACGCTTTTAGATGGTTATAAAAAACTTGGTAAAGGAGTTTTAATCAGCTATTTCATATTAAATATTGCAACTATGTTTACCATTCAAGCTGCAGTAACTATTGTTACAGCCAGTTTAGCTTCTAATATTTTTGGTATTTCACTTGATTTAGTAGCATGGTCTGTATTAATTATGTTCATCAGTATTGTTTTACTAGGCATAGGGAAATACAAATTTTTAGATAACTTAATGAAGTATATTATTGCTATTTTAACCATTAGCACTATAATAGCCGTAAACATTGCCCTATTTAAAACTGACAAGGGTTTTAGCTTTCAACAAATAATACCTAGCGGAACAGCTCAAGTAACCTTTTTAATTGCTTTCTTAGGATGGATGCCCGCTCCGTTGGATATTTCTATTTGGCATTCTTTATGGTCGGTAGAAAAAGACAAAACTACTTTTGTAAAAATAAAGCCTAAACAAGCCATTTTTGATTTTAATGTTGGCTATATTGGAGCCTTATTTTTAGGAGTTTGTTTTGTTATGTTAGGTGCTTTAGTTATGCATCAATCAGGAGAATCATTCTCTAGTAAAGGAACTATTTTTGCTTCTCAACTAATCAATTTATACACAAAAAACTTAGGAGAATTTTCTTCTGTATTTATTGGTATTGCAGCTTTTACAACTATGTTTAGTACTACTATTACAACATTAGATGCTTCACCAAGAGCTATGGAAAAATCTTCTTTTTTACTTTTTCCGAGAACAACAAGAACAATAAAATTAGGCTACTGGTTTTGGTTACTACTGTTAACGCTTGGAACCTCTGTTATTTTATATTGTTTTTTAAGTGATATGGTATTTCTTGTACGAATAGCCACAGTTTTATCTTTTTTAACAGCTCCGTTTTATGCTATTCTCAACTATATCTTAATTACTGGTAAGCATACGCCAAAAAAGTACAGACCAAATATTGGTTTACGCATTTTGAGTCTTATAGGTATTGTTTTTTTGTTCGGATTTAGTATTTGGTTTTTACTTAGTTTATAAATCTTTTCTTCGTAAATTTGCAGTTCAATTTTTATGGAATGGCAAACGAAACTGTAGCAACACCAGAAAGAACGAAAAAACCAAAATGGTTACGTGTAAAATTACCTGTAGGAAAAAAATACACGGAACTAAGAGGACTTGTTGATAAATATAAATTAAACACTATTTGTACCAGTGGAAGCTGTCCAAACATGGGTGAATGTTGGGGAGAAGGTACTGCTACCTTTATGATTTTAGGTAACATCTGTACACGTTCATGTGGGTTTTGTGGTGTTAAAACTGGACGTCCAGACACCGTTGAATGGGATGAACCTGAAAAAGTAGCTCGTTCTATTAAATTAATGAATATTAAACATGCGGTAATTACCTCTGTTGACCGTGATGATTTAAAAGATGGAGGTTCTATTATTTGGTCTGAAACAGTACAGGCTATTCGTAGAGCTAATCCGAATACTACTTTAGAAACTCTTATTCCTGATTTTCAAGGAAACGAAAAATTAATAGACCGTATTATTGAAGTAGCTCCTGAAGTTGTTTCTCACAATATGGAAACGGTACGTCGCTTAACTCGTGAAGTTCGTATTCAAGCAAAATATGATCGTAGCTTGGGGGTTTTAAAATACCTAAAAGAAAACGGAATGCGTACTAAATCTGGAATTATGCTTGGTTTAGGCGAAACAGAAGATGAAATAATACAAACCATGAAAGACTTACGTAATGTTGGATTGGATGTTATTACTATCGGTCAATATTTACAACCTAGTAAAAAACACTTACCTGTTAAGGAATTTATAACACCAGAACAATTCAAAAAATACGAAACATTAGGGTTAGAAATGGGCTTTATGTATGTAGAAAGTGGTGCCTTAGTACGTTCATCGTATAAAGCACACAAACACGCTAGCTAACCTTAAATTAAAATATCCTTAACTTTTTAACGGTTTAACGTTAAAAAAATGTCAAATAATTAAAAATTAAATAAAGTACCGCTTTTTATTTATAATTTTGGCACAGATATTGGAAACAACAATACCGTAAGCAAGTAACATTGTTTTCATTGTGTAAATTATTTGAATTAGTTGATTAACAAAGAAGCCCGCTCAAATTGAGTGGGCTTCCTGTTTTTATTCTCTTTAGAGATGCTAATTTTAAATAGCTCTAATTATATCATATTTTGTAATGATGTGGTGTTTTCCATTTTCTAAATCAACTAAAACTGCTTGATTTTCTTTGTTAATTAACTTAGATACCTCATCAATAGAAGCTGATTTTTTAACTGTAGGATATGTTCTTCCCATTACATCTTTAATAGGCTTTTCTGCTATATTTTTATCTTCTAAATAACTATATAATAATGCTGATTCATCTACTGAACCTACAAACCCATTTACATCTCTTACAGGAATCTGTGATATTTTAAATGCACGCATTCTTTCGATAGCATGCGATACTAATTCTTCTGTTTGAACAGTTACTAATGGTTTATCTATATGATCTTTAATTAAATCTTCAGCTGTAGTAATTTCTTCATCTAAGAATCCTCTATCACGCATCCAATCGTCATTAAACATTTTTCCTACATAACGGCTTCCATGATCGTGAAACAACACTACCACTACATCATCAGGTTTAAACTCGTCTTTTAACTGTAATAATCCTTTAATAGCTGAACCTGCTGAATTCCCTACAAAAATCCCTTCTTCCTTAGCTATTTTGCGTGTGTAAATAGCAGCATCTTTGTCAGTTACTTTTGTAAATCCATCAATTAAAGAAAAATCAACATTTTTAGGTAAAATATCTTCCCCAATTCCTTCCGTAATATATGGATAGATTTCATTTTCATCAAAGATACCAGTTTCGTGATATTTTTTAAATACGGAACCGTATGTATCTACTCCCCAAATTTTAATATTTGGATTCTTTTCTTTTAAAAACTTAGCAGTCCCTGAAACCGTTCCTCCTGTTCCTACTCCAACAACAAAATGTGTGATTTTACCATCGGTCTGTTCCCAAATTTCTGGTCCTGTTTGTTCATAATGTGCTTGTGCGTTTGACGGATTATCATATTGATTCACATACCAAGAGTTTGGAGTTTCCTCCCCTAAACGCTTAGATACAGAATAATATGAACGAGGATCATCTGGTTCTACATTCGTAGGGCAAACAACTACCTCTGCTCCTACAGCACGCAGAATATCCATTTTTTCTTTTGATTGCTTATCTGAAATTACAAAAATACATTTGTACCCTTTTACAATAGCTGCTAATGCTAATCCCATTCCTGTATTTCCTGAAGTACCTTCTATAATGGTACCTCCTGGCTTTAAACGACCATCTGCTTCAGCATCTTCTATCATTTTAAGTGCCATACGGTCTTTTACAGAGTTTCCTGGATTAAACGTTTCTACTTTAGCTAATACTAAAGCATCTACTTCTTTTGTTACTGAGTTTAATTGAACTAAAGGTGTGTTACCAATAGTTTCTAATATATTTTTTGCGTACTTCATATCTTATTAATGTTATGCAAAACTAAGCAAATCGAATGGATTTTGAAGGGCGAATTTTTGTAATGATATATGAAGGTACTATCAACATTAAAAAGCAAAGTATTAGCGTACCTATGTTTAACAATAAAATTGCCAAGAAATTAATATCTACAGGCATTGTTGATACATAATAAGTTTCAGGATCTAGACTTATTAACTTCGTATATTTTTGAATTAAAAGTATACTAAGCCCAATAAGGTTTCCCCAGAACAATCCTTTTAAAATTAAGTAAGAAGCATTGTATAAAAATATTTTTCGGATACTCCAATTTACACTTCCCAATGCTTTTAAAATTCCAACCATTTGTACACGTTCTAGAATAAGAACCAACAATGCTGTTACCATGTTTATTCCAGCAACCAACACCATGATTCCAATAATAAACCATACGTTATTATCTAATAGTTTTAACCACTCAAAAATAGCAGGATAATTATTTACAATGGTAATACTATTTAAGGTTGCTCCAATACTTGTATACACTTCATCTCCTTTTTCTTTAAGCATATCATAATCATCAATCAACACTTCAAAGCCTCCTATTTCATTGTCTTTCCAACGATTAATTTTTTGAACCTCTCTTAAGTCTCCCAACAACATAATCTTATCAAACTGTTCAAAACCTGTATTGTATATTCCCACAATAATTGGCTTTCTTGATTTAAATTTCAAACTACTGTTTTCTGCTCCAAACCATGTTTGAATGGTATCGTTTAGTTTAAAATGCAATCGGTTTGCAATAGATTGAGAAATTAGAATTTCTCGGTTTCTATCTTGGGTAAAATCTGGTAAACGACCCTCAACTAAACACTCATTAAAAAAAGTAAAATCGTAATCAGCCGAAACTCCTTTAAAAATAATTCCTTCAAAATCAGTAGGAGTTCTAATTATCCCTCCAACATTAGCAAAAGGTTGTACTTTTTTTATGCCGTCAATGTTTTTAAACTCTGGATAAAACTCTTGGTTAATATCAATCGGTACTGTTGAAACATCTGAATTGTTATTATCGTAATTTACAATTTGAATATGCCCTTTAAAGCCTGTCATTTTATCGCGCACCTTATTCTGAAACCCAGAGGTAATCGACACTGCAATTAACATAATAGCTACACCAAGAGCAATGGCAATGGTTGCAATGGTAATAATTGGTGATGAAATACTGCTTTTATACTGTTTTCCAGCAATGATTCGTTTTGCTATAAATAATTCGAAGTTCAAATGTTTTCTTTTTTACAAACCAAAAGTAACTAATTCTTATGTAAAGAAAGAGAAGAATACCTAGGTTTTAATTCTTTAACTTTTATTATTCTTAAAAAATAGAAATCTGTACCTTTATGTTTTAATTTTTTATAGATGAAGCTTACTTTTAATTACGTTTTTTTACTTTTTTTAGTATTCAGTTTTCAATTTTCTTCTTGTGCACAACAACAAAAAAAATCAACTACTAAAGAAGAGCCAATACAAGAACAGCCAAAAACAATTAAAACGGGTGCTGATAGAACTACAGCTTACCTTCCTCTTTTAAAGAATAAAAATATTGCCATAGTTGCAAATCAAACTTCCGTATTGCAAGTGTTACAACGAGCTGAAGTTGCCCCCAACATTATGGGGTCTGAAATGGTACAACATCACTTAGTAGATTATTTACATAATTACGATAGAATTAACGTTCAAAAAGTATTTGCTCCTGAGCATGGTTTTAGAGGAAAAGCTGATGCTGGTGAAGCCATAGCTGATGGAAAAGATGTAAAAACAGGGATTCCAATTATTTCGTTGTACGGAAAAAACAAGAAACCTTCGCCTGAACAATTAAACGGAATTGATGTTGTTATTTTTGATATTCAAGATGTAGGCGCACGTTTTTACACCTATATCTCTACGTTACATTATGTGATGGAAGCTTGTGCCGAGGCAAATATTCCTGTAATTTTATTAGATAGACCAAACCCAAACGGACATTATATTGACGGACTTATTTTAGAACCTGAACACAAAAGTTTTGTAGGCATGCACCCTGTTCCTGTAGTTTACGGAATGACAATTGGTGAATACGGTAAAATGATTAATGGTGAAAAGTGGTTAGCAAATGGTATTCAGTGTAACTTAACCGTAATTCCGCTAGAAAATTACACACATCAATCAACATATAGTTTACCGATAAAACCATCGCCTAATTTACCGAACGATGTTTCAATAAACTTATACCCTAGTTTATGTTTTTTTGAAGGAACCAATGTATCTGCTGGAAGAGGAACAGATAAACAATTTCAAATTTATGGTTCACCACATTTAGAAAAAACTGATTTTAGTTTTACACCACAACCCAATGAAGGTGCAAAACATCCAAAACATAAAGAAAAAATGTGTTTTGGGGAAGATTTAAGCACTTCTGAACGTTTAGTTAACCTAAATCTTAGTTGGTTAGTGAAAGCCTATAAGCAGTCTCCTAAAAAAGATTTTTTTAATACTTTTTTTACCAAACTAGCAGGTACTACCAAACTACAAGAACAAATTGAACAAGGGCTTTCTGAAGAAGAAATTAAAGCAAGTTGGCAACAAGGGTTAAATGACTTTAAAAAGATACGTGAGCAATATTTGTTGTATGAATAGTTCTATTTGATTTTTAACACTTAAAAAACTAATTTTATTTTTAATGAATATAATTCGTTAAAACAGAATTATATCATTAATCATGTTGGACGCCATATCAATGAATAAAATCAAAAACATTATTATAAAAGGACTTCTTAAAGAGGTTCAAATAGCTGAAAGATCATTAAAATTAAATGAAAAAATATCTAAATCCTACAGTAATATAGAAAGTCAAAATAAAAAAGATATTGCTTATATTATTTATAATTTAACTTATACAGAAATGGTTTTAGCTCTATCTCGTTTGTATGACGAACCAAGTAAAAAATACCCAACTCGTTGTTTAAAAAGTTTATATAAAATAACTAAAGAACAAAATCTATCAGAAGAACTATCTAAATTTCGCTCAGAATCAGAATTAAATCTTTACAAATTTGGTTTCTATCCAGAGTTGATAAAACTACTTAAAAGTGACTCAAATAGAAAATTCATAAAACATTCAACTAACTTTTTTGAAGCAGAAGAAATTAACCCCCCTTTGGTAGGGAATATTCAAAAACTAAAAACTATTCGCGATAAATTGCTTGCTCATAATGAAGATATTGAGATTGACACTTCAGTACCTTACAAAATGGCATATGAACTGATAGACCATGCGAAAAAGGTTTTATCTTTCTTCTCACTAACGTACACAGGAATAACTTTATTTATAGGTAACAAATTTGTTACTGATATTCATAGTAATAAGTGGGAAAAAATGTTCGAAAAATTCATAGATAAATAAAATACTTAACACCAGCTATAGTTAAGCGTAGAGATAGTTTGATTAACCAAAGTGAAACTACATATTTAAAGTTATATCAGAAAATAATAAATCAATAAGAAGTTCTACTCTTTAATGTTAGATAATAAAAACCTGTCTCTAGTTCTATTTTCTACTTTACCTTATATCCCTCTCATAAACACCGAATACTTATATTCAATTCTCCAGTTTGCTAAATTGTCAATTATAGGAAAACTCTCTTCCTAAAGACTAAACAACAAGTTAAGGGTTTCATGAAAATCCTTATCTTTTCATACAGTTATTAGAATAAATTTTTAACAAAGTCAATCTACATACAGTAAACTCTAAAGTAAAAAAACTTCTTATCTTTATAATCTCAAATAAAACTATTGTAAATTGCTGCGCTTTGAAAAAATTTTACTTCACTATATTTCTCTTAATTAGCAGCTTTTCGTTTGCTCAATTTCCTTTTGAAAAACTTCCTTCTACAGAATATAAAGAATATAAGAACTGGAAGCTTTACGATTGGTTAGACACAAAAAATACGATACATCACACACTTACTATTGACTCTTTTTTTGATAATAAAAAGAGCTTAACAGTTCAATTAACCTCTTTACTTACTTATTTCGAAAACACTTCAACGATTCGCTTATTTCGTAATAAAAAAGAAATCTGCAAATTTCCAGAAAGCATGTTATTTTCAACAATAAATACAGGTCACGATCCTATTTACGTTGGAGATATAAATGGTGATGGTCTGGAAGACATAAAAATGATAATTCCGTATATGGGTAATGGTATTTCAGCAATGAATGTTAGAGTAATATACTTATTTCAAACACAAGACTCTACCTTCCATAAGATTTCTTTTACTGATAAAATGGATACTATTCGACCAGAATACGATTTTGATGGAGACGGAAACCATGAAATTATTACAATGACCTTAACAAATTATAGCAATCATAATTATTGGACATTTAATATTTTCGAATACAAAGAAGGTGAATTAAAAAACGTTAATAATAAAGCTAATTATCCTATTATGGTACAATTTCTTAACAAAAAGAACTATACAATTACCAATAAAATTAAAAGAGAAGAAATGAAAAAATTCTCTTTTAATCTTCCTAAGGACTACAAGAGCAAGTAAGAACTACCTATAAAAACCCCTGCTCTTTCATCCAGTTATTAGAATAAATCTTATTCATATAACGAGAACCGTGATCTGGTAAAATTACGACTACTACACTATTTTCATCAAAAAAACCATTGTCTGCGTATTGTTGTGTAGCTTGTAAGGCTGCTCCTGAAGTATACCCTGCAAAAATACCTTCTGCTTTTACTAATTCTCTAGCTTTTAAAGCCGCCTCTTTATCTGATACTTTTTCGTACACATCTACCACATCAAAATCAGTAGAAGTAGGAATTAAGTTTTTACCTAAACCTTCTATTTTATAGGGACTAATTTCATTTGAATCAAACTCACCTGTTTCATGATACTTTTTAATCACTGAACCCATCGCATCGACTCCTAAAATTTGAATATCAGGATTTTGTTCTTTTAAATAACGTGCTGTTCCAGAAATCGTTCCTCCTGTCCCGCTTGCTGCAACTACGTGAGTTACTTTTCCGTCGGTTTGTTCCCAAATTTCTGGTCCCGTACTCTTATAATGTGCTTCAATATTTAGTTCATTAAAATACTGATTGATATAAATAGACCCTGGATTTTCTCTATGCAATCTTTTAGCTACTTCGTAATACGAACGAGGATCGTCAGGAGTAACATTTGCAGGACAAACATGTACTTCTGCTCCCATAGACTTTAACATGTCTATTTTGTCTTGAGAAGACTTATCACTCACTGCCAAAATACATCTATATCCTTTTACAATACTAATCATTGCCAATGAAAACCCTGTGTTACCAGATGTTGTTTCAACAATAATATCTCCTTCTTTTACGATTCCTTTTTGTTCTGCTGTTTCTATGATATGCAATGCAATTCTATCTTTAGCAGAGTGACCTGGATTAAAAGCTTCAACTTTTGCATAGTAAGTACCCGGTAAATCTTGGGTAATTCGATGCAGTTGAATCATGGGAGTTTGACCTACTAAATCTATTATTGAATTGGTAATACCTTGATGTCTCTTCATTATAGTTTGTAAATAAGAAAAAGTGTCATTACGAAAAACGGACACGAAAAATCTGTTGAGATTGTTCGTTGCTTTCGCAATGACACTTACACTCAATCGAGCGCAAAAATATAATTATTTTTTTAACTTACCTTCTAACATTAAAAAGAACGTATATTCTTCTGCTGTTTCTTTTAAAGCATCGAACCTTCCTGAGGCTCCTCCATGACCTGCTTCCATATTAGTATGTAAGAACAACATGTTGTTATCTGTTTTTAATTCACGTAGTTTCGCTACCCATTTTGCTGGCTCCCAGTACTGTACTTGGCTATCATGTAAACCTGTAGTTACTAACATATTTGGATATGCTTTTGCTTCAACTTGATCGTATGGAGAATACGACTTAATATAATCGTAATATTCTTTATTATTCGGGTTCCCCCATTCGTCATATTCACCTGTAGTTAATGGAATACTATCATCTAGCATGGTAGAAATTACATCAACAAAAGGCACCGCAGCTATGATTCCGTTATATAGCTCAGGATTCATATTTACAATAGCTCCCATTAATAAACCTCCTGCAGAACCTCCCATAGCATATAAATGCTCTGGAGATGTATAACCGTTATCAATTAAATATTTAGAACAATCAATAAAATCGGTAAATGTATTTTTCTTGTTCAACATTTTACCATCTTCATACCACTCACGTCCTAAATACTGACTTCCTCTAATATGCGCTAAAGCATATACAAATCCACGATCTAATAAACTTAAACGTGTTGTTGAAAACCCATCATTAATTGTATATCCGTAAGAACCGTACGCATATTGTAAGATTGGTGTGTTTTTATCAAGCTTCGTATCTTTATGGTGTACAATTGATAACGCTACTTTTTTACCATCACGAGCAGGTACCCATATACGCTTGCTTACATAATTATTTTTATCAAACTTTCCTCCTAAAACTTCTTGCTCTTTTTTAACTTCTTTTGATCTGTCTTTCATATTGAAATCAATCACAGAACTTGGAGTTGTCATTGAATTATATGAGTAACGAATTACCTCTGTATCGAATTCAGGGTTACCATATACTCCTGCTGAATAAGTTTCTTCTTCAAAAGGTAAGTAGTAGTCTTCAGTTCCATCCCATCGTTTAATACGGATTTTATTCAATCCTTCGTTTCTTTCTTCTAAAACTAAATAGTCTTTAAAAATTGAAAAATCTTCAAATAAGGTATCTTCTCTATGTGGAATTACATCTACCCAGTTTTCTTTCCCAGGCTTATCTACAGGAGTTTTCATCAACTTAAAATTGGTTGCTCCGTCCTTATTGGTTTTAATATAAAAATGATCTCCGTAGTGTGCTACTTCATATTCTAAATCACGCTCACGAGGTTGAATTATTTGTAATTCTCCATCAGGATTATTAGCATCTAATACATGGTATTCTGTTGAAACTGTACTATACGAACCTATTATGATATAATCCTTAGATTTTGATTTGGTGACAAAAGCTCCGAACGTATCGTCTTTTTCTTCATACACTAATTCATCTAAAGATGCATCAGAACCCAACGTATGTTTGTAAATCTTTGAAGAACGTAACGTTACAGGATCTTTTTTAGCATAAAACAACGTTTTATTATCATTTGCCCATACAGAACCTCCAGTGGTATTTTCAATAATATCTTTATAGACTTTACCAGTTTCTAAATTTTTAATTCTAATAAAATATTGACGACGACTAACTGTGTCTGTAGCAAAAGCTGTCATTTTATTATCTGGTGACACATTTAACCCTCCTAGCTGGAAATAATCATATCCTTTTGCTTCATTATTCACATTGAACATGATTTCCTCTTCTGCTTCTAAAGTTTCTTTTTTACGGCTATAAATAGGATATTGCTGTCCTTTTTCATAACGAGTTATGTAAAAGTATCCATCTTTTTTGTATGGTACTGACTCATCATCTTCTTTTATGCGCCCTTTCATTTCTTGAAATAACGCTTCTTGAAACTCTTTAGTTTCTTTTGTCATTTCTTCATAATAAGCGTTCTCTGCATTTAAGTAATCATATACTTTTTGAGTTTGTTCGTCTTTAACTTCTGCATTTTTTTGAGTATCAGTTAAACGCATCCAAAAATAATCATCAGTACGTATATCTCCGTGTTTCTCTAACTTAGTTGGTTGCTTTTCAGCAACTGGGGCTTTGATATCTTTATTCATTTCTTGTTTTTTGCAAGAACCAAAAATAAGACTAAAAAACAAAGCCGGTAGCATTATTTTTTTCATTTTTTAAGTTGGTTTATATTTCTTGTGAAAATACTATTTTTGTTGGAAAATAAATCATAAAAACTGTACAATATGTTCGGAGATATTTCTGGAATGATGGGTAAACTAAAAGAAGCTCAACAAAAAGTAGAAGAAACAAAAAAACGATTAGATACCGTTTTAATTGATGAAGCAATTGCTGGAGGAAATGTAAAAGTTACCGTAACCGCTAATCGTGAAGTTAAAGCTATTACAGTAGATGAGTCTTTGTTAGATGATAAAGAAGAATTGGAAGACTATTTAATCTTAGCGCTAAACAAAGCATTAAAACGTGCTGGTGAAATTAACGAACAGGAATTAGCTGTTGCTGCTAAAAGCGGAATGCCTAATATTCCTGGAATGGATATGTTCAAATAATAAGTTATGCCTGTACAATTAGAAGATTATATGTTGCCTTGCTTAAACAAAAAATTCTTTGGAGTTGACTGTTTAGGTTGTGGTATACAGCGTGCTTTGAGCTTAATTTCACAAGGAGAGTTCGTTGCTGCTTTTAAAATGTACCCTGCTATATATACCTTACTACTTTTAGCTTTTGTTGTAGGCATTAACTTCTTCTATAAAGTAAAATATGCTCAAAAAATAATCAGTATATTGGCTATTATTAACATAATTATTATAGTGAGTAGTTATGTTATAAAAATGAATCAATTAATTTAAACTTTAGAAAACTATGGAAAAACAAAAACTACCAAATTCTACAGGTGTTTTAGTATTAGGAATCATTTCAATTTTAGGGTGCTGCTGTTATGGCTTTATTGGGTTAATTCTTGGTGTTGTTGCTTTAGTTTTAGCTAAAAAGGCTACAACTTTATATAATGAAAACCCAGATGAATATGATGGAATCAATAATGTTAAAATTGGTAAGATTTTGGCTATTATTGGTGTTATTTTAAGTTCATTATATATAATTACTATGGTAGGAATGATTTTATTCTTTGGTTGGGATGCACTACAAGACCCTGAATTATTAAGAGAACAGTTTGAAAATATGCAATAACTGCATGACTCATATATTATATAAAAAAAGCGACCATTTGGTCGCTTTTTTATATCATTCCTTTTGCTTTAAACTCCAGATATTTGTTAATTACATTAACCGATAAATGTTGTGGTTTGGTTAAAATAGCATGTACTGCGTTTTTCTCTAGCTCTTTTATCATCAAACGTTTTTCGTAAGCATATTTCTCGGCAATTGTTTTATGATACACACTTTGTAAGTCTTCTGCTTTTTCAGTAATCAACGTATCTAACTCCGTATTTTCAAAAAAAACAGTCACTAGCAAGTGTTTTTTAGCTATTGCTTTTAAATATGGTAATTGCCTTTTTAACGCCGATATATGCTCAAAATTGGTATATAAAATTAACAAGCTACGTTGATTTATTTTTCTTTTAATATTCGCGTATAGCAACGCAAAATTAGCATCTGAAAAATTGGTTGTAATATTATACAACTCTTCGTTAATGACCGATAAGTTTGTTTTTTTGTTACTGGCAGCTACTATTTTTTCTACTTTTTTAGAAAACGTCAGCATCCCTGCTTTATCGTTTTTTAATAAGGCTATATTTGAAAAAGCTAAGGTTGAATTAATTGCATAGTCTAATAACTTCAACCCTTCAAAAGGCATTTTCATGACACGTCCTAAATCGATAATAGAATATATGGGTTGTGATTTTTCATCTTGATATTGATTCACCATCAACTCTGCTCTTTTAGCAGTTGCTTTCCAGTTTATAGTACGTACATCGTCACCAGGAATGTAGTTTTTAATCTGTTCAAACTCCATCGTATGCCCTATTCGTCGTATTTTCTTCATACCAAACTCCGTTAAGTTATTGTGCATCGCCAAAAACTCGTACTTTTTCATTTGTATATATGACGGATATACTTTCACACTTTCTTCCGCAGCAAAGGAATAACGTTTAGAAAACATTTGTAAAAAAGAAGACACGAATATATTTACTTTCCCAAATTTGTATTCCCCTCTTTCAACTGGTCTAACACTATAGGTATAGGTTGATTTCTCACCAGGCTTCAAAGACATTGCATGTTCGAAATCTCTTTTTTGAAATTGTACTGGCAATTCATCAATCAATGAAATAAAAACTTGAAACGGATAATTATTTTCAAGCGTAATGGCTATTTCATTATCATCTGAATTTGATAGTTTTTCTGATGTAATTCTTTTCGCTAAAAATCCATTTTTAAATCGGTATAAGATAAACACATCAACACATATCGTTATTACAAATAACCACACAAGCATCCATGTTACTGAATAAAGCGCAGGAATCCAAAACGAGACTAAAAATAATGCCGAAATAACGCTTATATAGATAAAAAAGCGATTGTGTACGTATAACGATTTAAAGAATTGAATCACTATCTTGGAACTTCTACAGATTGTACAATCATTTCAATCACCTTATCGGCTGTCATTCCTTCCATTTCACGTTCAGGAGTTAACATAATTCTATGGCGTAATACAGGGTAAATGCTCTTCTTTACATCTTCAGGAATCACAAAATCACGTCCATTGATTGCTGCAAATGCTTTAGACGCCATTAATACTGCAATACTTGCTCTTGGTGAACCTCCTAAATACAAATGTGCATTGTTACGTGTATTGGAAATAAGTTGTGCTATGTATTTAATTATTTTTTCCTCTACCAATACTTCAAAAACCTTGCTTCTGTATTCTAATAACTCAGCTTCTGTTAACACAGCTTCCACTTTCGTTTGCGGTAACGCTCCTTTGCGATCGTTATGAGCAGTGATTATCTGTATTTCTTCCTCTAAATTCGGATACCCAACATTTATTTTAAATAAGAAACGGTCTAATTGCGCTTCTGGTAAAGCATAGGTTCCCTCCTGCTCTATTGGGTTTTGAGTTGCTAATACCATAAAGGGTGGATTCATTTCATAACGCTCACCATCCATTGTAATTTGTTTTTCCTCCATCACCTCAAACAATGCTGCTTGCGTTTTAGCTGGTGCTCTGTTAATTTCATCAATCAACACAATGTTAGAGAAAATCGGGCCTTTTTTAAACTCGAAATCAGATGTTTTCATGTTTAAAACCGAAGTTCCTAATACATCCGAAGGCATTAAATCAGGCGTAAACTGAATTCGGCTGAAATCGGTTGCAATTGTTTTAGCTAACAATTTTGCTGTTACCGTTTTGGCTACTCCAGGAACACCTTCAATCAATACGTGTCCGTCAGCCAGTAAAGAAACCAACAGTAACTCCATAAACTCCTCTTGACCTACAATTACTTTCCCTAGTTGCTCTTTTATTTTTACAACCGCTTCTTTTAACTTTGACAAATCTATTCTACTTGAAAATAGCTCGTTCGTGTTTTCTGTTGGATTGTTTTCTGTATTCATCCTATTTATTTTTAACTCCTTTTTTAATATTATCAATTATAATTCTTTCCATTTTCTCTTTAGTTTTTGTTATTTTAATTGTTTTATCACATCTTGGGCATTCACCATATGGATTAATTGAAAAATCATATAACTTTAAAGGAGTTTCACATTCTTTACAAAGAGGTTCTAAATTAACAATTATATAAGATTTCTCAAAAACACTCCATTTCCATTCCCACCTCCAAGTAGTATCGTTAATTATATCTTCCTTATAGTCTAAAAATACAGGAGAGTCTTTAGTTTCTGATAGTTTAATTTCAAAAACTATTCTTTTAAATATTAAAAAAAGAATGACGACTATTAATATTTGCCAAATTGTGACTTGGTACATAAATATACTATCCCAAATCCAATTTATAACCCTCCATAATGTTGATAAAAAGGGCTTAGATTTTATCAAATCATAAATAGCTGTCATGAAAACTCCTAATATAGCTCCCCACAACGCTCCATACCTTGCTATTTTTTTCTCTTCCATGTCCTTATTTTACATTTTAAAATCTTCAATAGCTTTATTTAAGGCTACTAAATCTTCTTCGGTTATACTTGATTTTGTTTGTATTTGCTGTATCTTTTTAAATAAAGCAACTACTTTTTCTTCTGAATTACCACTTCTGTTAGCAAGGTTTTTATAAAAACGTTCGTCTAGGTTTAAAGTTGATAATCGGTATTTTATTCTGATATACTCTAAAAAATAGTTGATTTTATGTTCAGCTATATTTTTATGATCTGATTTTTCGTAATACATATTGGCTATGGTACGTGTAAAAGCCAGTGTTTGATTTTTTAACGGTGTAATAACAGGAATTAATCGCTGATTACGCTTTCCTTTAAAAATAATAAAGAACAACACCCCTATCAATCCTATATAATATGCCCATTTTAACGATTGGGTTGATAAAATATAATGCATGGGAGAGGTTATTCTACTTTTTCCTGTCTTATAATAGGTATCCCATAAAATGGTATTGTTACTATTAGAACCCACCTCTGCTTCTTTATTACCCGGGTTATTTAGATATGATAACACATTCGCTACGTACTCATAATTATTATCTAATAGCATGTTATAATTCGTAAATGCCTGCGGGAACGTATGCAAATAAAAATTACCTTCTCCGTGTTTAACTTTGATAAAATTCGGCTTTTTACTGATGATGGAATCGTTTTCATTTCGTATTACCAACTCGCCTAAAATAGTTGTATTGAGCGTATCAACTTCAGAAAAATACAGCTTTGAAAAATCTCTATCAAAATGATATTCTTTTCCACCAAAAATAGGGTTACTCATTTTTTGATAGGCTTTTTCCTCAAACGCTGAAGTTGTTAAATAACTTGTCTTTGTTTGCAACGTATCTAAATATATTCCATTGGTTGCTATGAACACATCATTTCCTCTATCTGCAAACTCTAAAAGCTCATTCAACTCATCTTTGTCAAAATTCACTTTATTATCAAGAAAAAAATAGGTTCCGTTATTCTTATCGTCTTTTAAGTACACATACGGATTTTGGTAGATATCTTTTACTTCACTTTTTGGAAATAAACTTGGCATTTCTTTATGCAATACATATGTACCATATGGAATTTTATGTTTTGCAGCATAACTTGGATACCAATTGATTTCTTTAGGCTTTACAGATTCAACATAAAAAATACCGAGCACTATAAGCACCAACAGACCAATGTATATTTTAAGTTTTTTATCCAAATTAGTAAATTTTAGCTAGTGTGTTTTTAAAGTTGTTCTCCGCTTGTGTAAATTTTTCTTTATCTATAGAAAACTCACCATACCACACATAATCGTACAAATAAGTTAACTCTTTAAATTCTGTATACAGTTGTTTTTTAGATGATAACTCTTTTATATAATCTTCGTTTGTTTTTTCTTGTTGCCAAGAAATAAACTCTTTATCTGACAGTTTTTTTAACAGCAACAAATAATAATAACGTACTGCTAGTTGATAATTTCCTTCTGAAATTGCTTCTTGAATTAACTTTGGTAAGTCTTTATCTTTTATCAATTCTTCTTCTTCCGATAAATGCACAATAGGTTTAGCCTTTTTACCATCAATAATATTGCGTGCATTTACTTTTAAAAAGAATTTAATAATGAAGAAAAGTACGAGTCCTGCTATTACGTATGGTAAAACCTTTAAAACAACACGTAAAAATCCTACTGCTGGTGTAATATCATCAAAAATATAAGAGAGAATTTTTATGACGGTTCGTTTTAACCAGTCCCATATTTTTTCTAAAATAGTAGGTTCTCTTTTTTCTACAATGTATATAAATTCATCTTTTTGTTTGTACCCCTCTATTTTTTGAGTATCAAACTTTTTTTGTTCTATAATAGTATCATCATACTGCACCTCTATTTTTTCTTCTTGAGAAAAAACAGTGATTGAACAAATAAAAAACGCTATGTAAAAAAGAAACTGCTTCAAAAGATTACTGTCCTATACTATCAATTCTTTCAATAGTTCCTGTAAGATTTTTTCTTTCATTAATATCGAAATATAAAAGCACATTCGTTATCAAGGTTATTGAATAAAATAGTAGCTGGCCTGCTATTGATATAACATTTAAAATCAAATAAATAGGATCACCAAAAAATCCAAAAACTTGCGCTGGGTCATCACTTCCTGAACCTATCCCCATGCTTATTAATTGATATATAGTTGCTGGTATTTGAAAAACATATCCTAAAATACTTACTAAAATAGACACAACGAAAATCACCCCAAAAGTTTCCCAAAAATATCCGCTTATAAAATTAAAACATTTTCCTACTGCTCCAGAAGCTGTTTCATTCTCAAATACTAAAATTGAAGCTCCTAAAGATAATGCTGGCCAAGTATAAAACACAGGTAATACACATAGCATTGCACTTGCAAATAATAGTAACCCAGCTAAAATACCAAATCCTGTAAACGACCAAAACTTAGCTTTTGTATTATTTATAACATCTTCTTGTCTAACTACTCCTTTATTATCTATATATGATTTAATATAATACATACCTGCCAAGTTTATAAAAACAATGGCTACTAAATAAGCAATCATCATAATAAACACCGCTCCCACCATTCCTGCAACTTCACTTGTATCTTGGCTCATTATTGAAGAAATAGACATCATGTAGTAAATCATAGAAGCAACCGCTATAACAATAGGTATTGATGCTACTTTTAAAATGGTTAAAAAGAACTGTTTCCCTTCTAATCGTATAAACTTAAAGGCATCTGAAATAATACTTCCTAAATCTCTTTCTTTTTTAAACTCTACGTATTCTTTATGCATGGGTTTGTTGATTTTTATAAACTTTAATTGGGTATATGACGTAATAAAATATAATGAGTGCTAATGAGGTAGCAATTATTAAGATTGCTAACCAATCGGGCATTTCTGTATGACGGGTTACAAAACCTTCTAAAAATCCTGCAACTATAAAAAACGGAATGGTACTTACCATTATTTTTAATCCATCTTTCATGCTTCTTTTAAATGATTCTAGTCGTGAATAGGTTTTTGGAAATAGTAATCCGTTACCTAATACCAATCCGGCACATCCTGCAATAACAATTACTGATATTTCTATGGTTCCGTGAATCCAAATGGTTCTTGACGATTCCCAAAACAACCCTTTATCGTAAAAAAAATATAAGAACGAACCTAACATTATTCCGTTTTGCATCATAATGTATAAGGTCCCTACCGAAAATAACATTCCTAATACAAAGGCATACATGGCTACTTTTATATTATTTACAGTAATTCCAATAAACATGTCTACTTCATTAGCTTTTTTATATACAGCCATTGGATCTCCGTTTTCAATATTC
The DNA here is from genome assembly GCF_024124505.1 of Tenacibaculum sp. XPcli2-G. Classification (NCBI taxonomy): domain Bacteria; kingdom Pseudomonadati; phylum Bacteroidota; class Flavobacteriia; order Flavobacteriales; family Flavobacteriaceae; genus Tenacibaculum; species Tenacibaculum sp. XPcli2-G. The sequence continues at coordinate 69,148 of NZ_JAMXSH010000003.1, read as the reverse complement.
TCCAGAGTCATGTTTACATAACCATCTCCTAAAATCAAACGGACAAAATCAATATCGGTTGCGGCTGAAAAAGCACCACAAATAGAAAAAAAAGCAAATACTAAAAACGCAATCAGTAATTGTTTTTGATGACTATAAAACATTAAAGGAAATTCCGTTTTAAAAAAACTAACAAACCTGTTTTTGCTTTCTTTTTTAGTTTTATAAATTTTTTGATGTGCTGCAGATGCTATTGAATTCAAGTATATCACCGTATTTCCGTTAGGATAAAACGTTTTGGCATAACTCAAATCGTCAGTTAACTCCACATATAAATCAGATAGTTTATCTGGTGAAATAACTTTCTTGTTATACAGCACATCTTCAAAAAGTTGCCACTTTTCTTTATTTTTATTTACAAAAGCAGCTTCTCTCATGTGTTTAAAAAATTAAAGCATGTTTGTTGAGAAGTTTCTCTAATCATAGAATATTTTTATCTTCGCTAAACTAAAAAAAGTTGCATAAATATCAACAAAAAAAAGTGAAAAACTAGTTCATGGATAATTTTCAAATAGAAACAGCTCAAAACATTGCTATCAGTCAAAATGTAGCTCATGTTACCACTCGCATTGGTTCATATTTAATTGATGCGTTATTTATTGTTGGATATTACATTATCATTGCTATTATAATAGGCATGTTAGATATTCCTATGAGTATGGAATATATGAGTCTCTTTGTTCTATTAGGACTTCCTGTATTCTTTTATAGTTTACTTTTTGAGGTTTTAATGAACGGGCAAACTCCTGGCAAATACTTTAACCAAATAAGAGTGGTTAAATTAGATGGTTCTAAGCCTACTTTTGGAAGTTATTTAATTAGATGGTTACTACGTTTTGTTGATTTCACTTTAGCTAGTGGTTCTGTTGCTGTACTTACCATTTTATTAAACGGAAAAGGGCAACGTTTAGGAGATATTGCTGCAGGAACTACTGTAATATCTGAAAAGAAAAGAATTACGTTAAAAGATACTATTGCAAGCGATGTAGTTGATAACTATACACCTACCTATTCACAGGTAACGCTATTGAGTGATAATGATATTCACACTATCACAAGAGTATATAAAGATGCTATGAAGAAAAGAAATCATAAAGTAATTTTGAAACTATACACAAAAGTTATTGAGTTAACAGGAATTACTACCGAGCAAAAGCCTGCTAAATTTATAGATACTGTGATTAAAGATTATCATTATTACGCGAGGCAGTAATTTTTCAATACTCAGAAATATATGAAAACAGAAAACAAAAAAGGCGTTAAGGAATTTTTGAAAGAGATTATAACTCCAATATTAATAGTTATCATCTTTGTCTACATTATGTTTAAAATTTTTGTTTGGAAATAAAGGTTATTTCTGGACTTAAAATGTGTTTTTAATACCATACCCTTTAATTTACTGAAAACAAACACCGTGATAAAAAACAAAGAACGACGCTCTAAAAAGATGACATTCTTTGTTTTTTTATGGAATTCTATCTCGTAATTTAATTCTTGAAAAAAATCATAACCTTTTCTGTTCTTCTGTTTTTTTTCTATTTTCCTTTACTAAGTTTCCTCCTAAGTGATAAAGTAAAGTTATACCAAACCTTCTTGAATCTGGTTTGTTGTTATAGTAATAATCTACAATATCACTTTGAGAATAGGCTTCATAATGGTTGGTGTTAAATACATCACTTATAGTCAGTTGCGCTACTAATTTTTTATTTAGAAATGTTTTTTTAATACCGAAATCTACATAACCTGTTGCTTTTGTACTGTACAAACCAAGTAACTCCGATGAAAACCAGTGTGCAGAAAGATTCATTTTATAGTCTTTTGGCAAGGAAATATCTTGTTGTAATGTAAATGTTGTAGCCCACTTTGATAGTTGTTTTTCTCCTGAAACTTGTGAAATAGGGTAAGTAGTATAACTTATGTCTGAAAAGAAAAGTAAGTTCCAAAACGAATATAATTTAAATGGGGTTGATACTGTAAAATCAAAACGTTCACGATTACCAAAATTATCACTTTGACTTTTTATAGTAGTACCATTATCATCTACTAAAAGCCTTCGATTTATAAAATTATCACTTTGGTTATACATTGCAGAAAAAACATATTTATTTTTTAAGCTATATGTAAACGAATATACCCAAGCTAATTCAGGTGTTAAATTAGGGTTTCCTGAATAATAGAAGTACTGATCTCTATACCATCGTACTGGATTTAAATCGGTGTAAGATGGACGATTGATACGTCTATTAAGCGAAAAATCTATTTTATTGTCTTTATCTAAAATTTGTCCAATTGAAAAAGAGGGAAACAACTTGGTATATTGCCATTGATTTGTTTCATTTTCTTTTACTGTATATCCTTCTGCTCTGGTATATTCTACACGAAGTCCGGCATCTATTGTTGTTTTATTTATTTCTTTTGATCCTGTTATATATGCTGCTGCAATCTGTTCATTATATTTATAATGATTACTTAATGCTGGTACTTTTTCATAAACACCCTCTTCTAATGATTCAAATTCATATTGATTGTCGTTTTTAACCTTAGCATATTTAACCCCTGTTTTAATAGCATACTTCTTAAAAGGCAAATTAGCATCAATTTGTGCAGAAAAAATATCTACACTTCCTGGTTGGTGTGACTTGAGTACGTTAGTATCTAATTTATTTTGATTTGCATCATAATTGTCTGTTATCAGTATTCCATCTGAATAATTTCTATAGGATGTATAATTAGCATCTGCTGTTAATTTTTTTCCAAGAGAATCTATAACAAACACATAATGCACACTCCCTGCATCGTAATGATAAGGTTCAATTATTTTATTATCGGTTAATGTATAGGATTGTAGTTCTTTAAAATTATTGAATTTATTAACTTCTGAATAATTTTGTTTTTTAAAGTCATCAAAGTAGCCATGATAATTAATGCTTAAACTATGTTTAGGTAAAAATTGCCATTCTGCTCCAAATCGCCAAGTATAATATTTTATTTTATAATTACTTTCGTTTTTTCGACTAAGCCACAGAGATTCTCCGTTTTCATTGATGGTATTTCCACTCTTGTTTTTGGTAAATCTATGAGGTGTATTATAATCAAAAGAACCATATAAATTCACTTTTTTTGTACGTAAACTTGCCGAAATATTTTCATTTGTCATCCAGTATTTTCCTTTTGAAATGGTTGTTCGTAAATTGACTGCATAACCTTTTTTGAGTTTTTTTTCGAGAACAATATTAATTATACCTGTATTACCTGCTGCATCAAACTCGGCTGTTGGTGATGTTATCAATTCTATCTTTTTAAGGTCTTCAGCACTCATTCCTTTTAATAAATTTGACAATTGACCTCCAGATAAATAGGTCATTTTACCATCTATCATAATATTTACCCCAGACGCCCCTCTAAATAAAATAGCATCGTTTTGCGCTACATTTATCCCTGGTAATTTTTTTAACATATCAAGAGCGGATTGCCCTGTTGTAAGAGTAGATTTTTTTAGGTTAAATGTTAATTTTCCTTTACTAGCCTCAATAAGCGGTTTTTTAAAATTAACCACTACTTCGTCTAACGCATTAGTATCTTCTTTTAAGGTTATGTTTATCTTTTCTTCATCAGTTACTTTTTTTTCTCTCGTAATCATTCCTACAAAAGAAAATACCAAAACAGATCCTCTTGTAGTTTTTATTGAATATTTCCCATCTAAATTGGTTACTGTTCCTTTATTACTTCCTTTTATAAAAACAGTTGTACCTGGTAATACTTGATTTGTAACATCACTAACGATTCCTTTTACTTCAACCTCCTGTGAAAAAACAAGCCATGGGGAAAGAATTAAAAAGTAATGTACAAGTATTTTGATATAATTTTTCATTATTTAATTTATTTTTTAGTTAGATAGATTTATCTACCTGTAATCATTCTGCTTATTTAATTTCTGTTTTTACACAGATACCTAAATATTAAGTATTACTTAAGAATGAATTATTTTGGTTTTATAAGTTCTAGAAGTTTTTCATTACAATTAGTTGCATAAAATGTTCTTCAACTCCTTTTAAAAAAAGTTGCGATTATTTTCAAAAAATTGAATGTAGAAATGTTTTTTCTTAACACAGAGCTTTATGCTCTAAATATTTAGATACATTTTATTAATCCAAAGTTTTTAACTTTTGATTACGCTATCATTAAAAGAAACTAGAATAACTTATAAAAAACCACGATGATATTTTGCTTTGTTTTTCTCTAAAAAATTATAATAAGAAAGGAGGAGGAGGTCTGGAGATAAACTGATACAAAGCAAAGTTACTTGTAGCAATAAACTTGTAATTTTTAATAATTGATTTTTGAACTATAATTTCAAACCTATCAATAATTAAATTTTGAAAATTAGGAGTAAGTGCAGGAGTTAAATCATGTGTTATACTATGGTCACACATAGTACAATGTACTGCATGATCCATATCATCCGTATGCATCAATACATGAATTCCTGTCATTTTCACTGATAGAAAAAGTACAAGGAATAAATAGGTTACACTATTCTTTAACCAATCTTTTTTCATTACTTACAAACCTACTAAAATTAACTTAAAAAAGGTGTTAATTTCACACTTGATTTCACCCAAAAACAAATACCTCAATCAAGTTAAACACATAATAATAAACCTTTTACTCTTATAAAAGTTAAAATATAATAGAATGTCTTATTTTTTAATTTAAACAGTGTAATACTTCATTATATTTGTTTATCTCAGAAAAAAATATAGAATGTGGAAAGAGCATTATAATAAAATTAAAAAAGAAAAACATCCCCCAGCTTATACACTACGTAAAGCTTTAGATTTTATAGCCTCCCAAGATAATATAACAGAAAAAACAGCTATAGACTTGGGTTGTGGTAATGGTGTAGATACATTTGCTTTGCTAGAAAATGGTTTTTCTGTAGTTGCCATAGACAGTAATCCTAACTCATTGCTTCACCTACAACAAAATTTAGCTCCTGAACATTCAAAATTATTAAAATTTAATAACGTTTCTTTTGAGAATATAAAAGAGTTTCCTTTAGCTTATTTGGTTAATGCTTCTTTTTCACTTCCTTTTTGTCATCCTAATCAATTTGACAATCTATGGTCGAATATCATTAAATGTATATCTCCTGGAGGAATTTTTTGCGGACATTTTTTTGGACCACAAGATTCCTGGAGCTCTAACTCTGATATGACTTTTCACAATATACAAGATGTAAAAAACTTATTTGATCAGTTTGAGATTCTTTATTTTAATGAAATCTCTAAAAAAGGAAAAACATTATCTGGAAAAGAAAAAGTTTGGCATGTTTTTCATATTGTGGCAAAAAAGAAACACCTTATAAAATAATAAACTAACTCATTTATACCTACCCTATATTATTCCCTTGGATATTTGCTTAAGTGTTTTTCTAGATACAATATATAAAACCAAAGCGTATAATATATTTTCTAAAGCTAAACTGTAATATATCCCCTCTATTCCAAAGTATTTAGTTAAAAGTAATACTACCGGAACAAACAACAATAATTGTCTTCCAATAGGTAACAACGTTGCTAATTTTGCTTCTCCTATAGCTTGAAAAAGAACTATGCTACTAGAAGATATTGGAATAACTAATAAAATACTTAGCAACATTCGTACATTAAAAATTTCTGTATCATTAAGTTCTACATTAGGTAATATAACATTAACCATTGCCTCAGGAAAAATTAGTATCGGAATTAATAGTCCTGCACCAAGAACAACCCCTGCTAACCTGTATACCCTTACTCCTTTTAAACACCTAGACGGCTTGTTAGCACCGTAATTAATTCCTATAATCGGCTGCATAGATTGGTAAAGTCCTAAAAGCGGGATAGCTAAAAAAGTAAACAATCTAAAAACAGCATTAAAAAAAGCCATAGCCTCTACTGTTCCATAGAAAACCACTAACCTGAAAAGTAAAAACTGCCTAAACAAATTAGATAGTTGCATTGTAAATGCTGAAAAACCAATGCTTAAAACATTTTTAAGTATTTTATACTCCAACCTTATTCGAAAAGCCCCTGTTTTAAATGTTGCTCTTCCACGGATAAAGTATAAAGATGTTAACAAGCTATAAATAAACATTGCTATAATACTACTCCATGCAGCACCTGCTACTCCCATCTGCAAAACACCAATAAATATAGGGGTTAGTAAAATGTTTAAAACTACTGAAGCTATTGTGAATTGCATTGCCACTTTTATGTTTCCTTCTGCCCGTATTAAACTATTAGCTGATAGACCATAAATACTGAATAATGCTCCCAAAACATATACTTTAAAATATTCTAAAGCATAGGTAAATAATTCTCCTGAAATTCCTATTATTGAGACTATTTCATGAGAAAAAATAATTCCAAAAACAGTTACTAAAGTTGCCCCTATGAGAGATAAGGCTATCATGTTTGGAATTATTTTCTTTTGAACTTCAATTTGTTTGGCGCCTATAGCTCTGCTAAGAACAGATGCAGAGCCTGCGGCTATAAAAACAGTAATACTTGTAACAACTAGCATTAAGGGAAATAACATTGAAACCCCTGTAAAAGCTTTTATCCCTATAAAATAGCTTGTATAAAATATATCTACAAGCCCGTTTATAGATATAACCATCATACCTAAAATACTTGGAACAGATAGTTTTAACATAAGACCCCAAAGGCTATCATTAATAAAATCAAGCTTTTGTTTTGTGTTATTCTTTATTTCGGAACTCATATTTGCACCACTCTTTTAAGAAGTTATTTTTTTAAAAAAGACCAGTGATGTACCAAAAATTATAAAGGTTATAAGTATTACTTCTAATAAACTTTTTCCTATTCTTTGACTTTTAGTATAATCAGCATTCAACTTAAACTTAGGCAACCTTTTATAATCTTTTATTGTTATTTGCTTACCTAAAAACAATTTATTAAAATAAAAATTGGTAATATCTCTATGAAAAAGTTCAATTGATTGATAAAAGGATTGAAAAATTTCAGAATCTGTTTCAACTATTTCATTAAACATTCCTTGAGCGTTTACTGCTGGATTTGCCCATCGAAATTTAGAAACCCATTCTTGTCTTAACTTAATTTGTTTAAAATACTCCTGTACTTCTTCTCTGTGATGATTATCATTAAGCGCAGTAAAAGATGCATAAGCCTTGGCCATTGTATTTACATCTATTAAAGATTTTGCTCCTTTTAAATCATCTCGGTAATCTAAATACTCAACAACTACAGCTTTAGCTTCTTCTATGTTCTCTTCATTTTCAAGACTTCTTCTTCTAGTTATATCTGCTAATGAAGTATTGTCTATCGGATGTACAATATTTGCATATACATTTAATACTGCTGGGAAAACTATTAAAAAAAGTAACCATAAACCAGCAGCAGTAATGGCTGTTAATGAAGAATTCTTTTTCAAGCTTATTAAAAGAAACATTAAGGCAAACCAAAAGCTGAAATAACACAAGACTGCTAATAACCATAAACAAGCACTTAAAACACTTACTTTTTCAGCAATCGTAAAAGCTATTATAGACAAAAGGACTCCTAACCCTAAAACTAAAACATAATAAAAAGCAATTCTAATTAAGAGAATTTTTCTTAGTCCTATAGATTGTAACCTTAATAAGGGTAACATTCCATTTTCCTTCTCCTCTGCATATAATCCATAAGTAAAAGTTATGATAAGCAATGGAAACAAATAAACAAAAACAAACGATAGGTCTAAATTTCCAACATAGAGTTTAAGTGGGTTTGCTAGTTCATTTTCAAACAATTGATAATATAAACTCATTCCCGTTAACTTATAGTAATAAGGTTCTATATCTCTTTGTCCTAAAGACATGTGTGCTAAACCATGAGGAGGTAAAATTGCATGATATCCATGTCGATACCATGCATAGGCTGACTTAGAAGCTATGTCAAATAATTGTTTATCTTTTAACGAAGTATGATTGGCATAAAAACTCTCTTTATACTGTTCAAATTCTTTCTTTTCAATATGTTTAACATTCTCAATTATTTTACGCTGCTCCGTTATTTTTGAATGCCCGTAATAAACAGCATAAATACCCAATAAAAATACGATGGTAAGCAAAATTATTTGAAACGTATTTCTAACAATTGAAATACCTTCACGCCTCCATAATAATATCGTTAATTTCATATCAATTTATTTTTGTGAGAAGAAGGTATTAGTAAGAACATTATTAAAACCCAAAAAATTAATGACATTAATTCTATTCTGTAATTTTTAAAGGTTTTCATTACACTAGGTGTACGATATTCTAGCCCAGAAACCGTTTCCCATAAATTTCTTCCTGCTTTGTATTCATAAAACTCGCCATAACGTGAATTTACAGCCATATCATAATTCATTTTTCTCATTAGTTTAAGACGGTATGCTTTTGTTTTTTCTTGAAAATCATTAAAACTATACCCGTCTGTTGCAGCAAAAGCCATTGAAAAATTTCTTACTGAAATGTACGGTGCAACAAACCCAATTATACTTCCTATTCTATTTTGATATTCAAACCTTCTGTTAAGAAGAGAATCATGAACTTTTTGTACTTTATAAGCATATTCTTCTCCCTCTTGCATTCGTATTGCTTCAAAATTTAGTGGTAATTGATGTAAAGAATCTACTCCATATTTTTTTAAGTACTGTTCCTTTAATTTAACAAGTCTCTCTTCTTTAGAGCCATCCATAGGCAAACCCTTATCTATATCCTTTTTAATTTTTTCTTTATATGCTTTAAGAGATGGTAAAGGATATAAACTCTCTCCTATATTAGCCGAAGTTTTTGGAATAATAATACCAGTTGTAATCCAAAACATTAATAAAGTTAGAAGAGAGTTTCGTGCATTTGAAGACTTAAAAGAAACCCAAACAGAAAAGTTTGTAAAAACAAATAAGTATCCAACGTAAAGAAAAAAGAGAAATAAAACTCGTAAACCTACATCTTGCACTACTAAACTATTATCTTCAATTATTCCCACAATATAAAGTCCTGTAAAAAACAATATTAATATGAGTAGAACTATTAAAAAATAAGCCAAAACTTTACCTAAATAAATGGATCTCATTGAAACTCCTTGCCCTATTAATAGCTTCAAGGTTCCTGTTTCTTTTTCTTTACTAAAAGTTTGAAAAGTGATGAATATAATAAGAAGTGGTAATAATAACTGAAGAACCAAAGCCGCACTCAATTCTCCAAAACGAGCCATATTACCATATCCTTGTACAGGTCTAAACATAAACTCATGTGCATAATGTGCTTCTAAATAAACGGAGGTTCCTGTATACGTATCCAATCCAAAATCAAAAAGACTTAAAAGCGTTTTAGGCTTAAAAACATATGTCCCGTAATGAGCCGCAATATGCGGATGCTTATTTCCTTGTTCTAACCACTCAGCTCTTCTTTCTTTTTGAGCCTTTTTCACCATATCCATTTCCTGTTTATAAGCTATATGTCCAGCATAAAGTGAAAACCCTAAGAGGAACAAAATAATAGGAAACAAAATTTTTAAAGCATTTTGCCTTGCTATATTGGTAAGTTCTTTTTTAGCTATTAAAAATACTTGATGTATCATCTTTTTACATTTTTATTTTTTAGATGTAATAACTTATTACATACTATTCATGCATGTGTTTTAAGTACTTTTGCTCTAAATCATGAAAAGAAACTTGATTTGATTCCATCTTTTCAACCAAAATTCCCTCTTTCATAATACCAATATGCGTTCCTGTATCTTTAGCTCTAAAAAGATCGTGTGTTGCCATTAAAGTGGCTACTTTTTGTTGCTTCATGTTAAGTAGAAGCTCAGAAAACTCATTACTTGCTTTAGGGTCTAATCCAGATGTAGGCTCATCTAAAAGTAATACCTTGGCTCCTTTAGCTCTCGCTAAAGCAATCCCTACTTTTTGTCTCATTCCTTTAGAATAACTACGAACTCTTTTCTTAATAAAATCTTTTTGTAAACCTGATTGTATTAATAAGTTTTCTAATGCTTCTTTTTCTATATCCACACCTTGTAGACCGCAGAAAAATTGAAGATTCTCCAGTCCTGTCATATATTGATACAACTGGAGATTCTCAGGAATATAAGACAACCATTTTTTTGTTTCTTGTGGGTTCTTTGTTACATCCAAACCATTAACAAAAGCACTACCAGATGTAGGCTCTATAAAATTTAAAAACAAATTAATAGTTGTTGATTTTCCCGCACCGTTAGCACCGAGCAAGCAAAAAATATCTCCTGCTTTAATATTTAAATTTAAACTATTCAAGGCGGTAAAATCACCATATTTTTTTGTGAGGTCTTGTGCTTTTAACATAGTGTATTCTATTCGTTATTAAAATCTTCAAGACCTGATATGTAACCACCTGTAGACGTAAACATTTTACTAGATGTATTTGAACTGGTGTCAAAACTAAACACAGCATTTTCATCATTCGTTGCTGTTGTAAATAATAATTTTTGGTCTTTATAAGGAAGAATAATCATACTACGAGATCCATATGTGGTAGGAAGTCCTGGTACAGCCCCTAAACTCGACTTTTTTTGAACATCAATCTCAAAATATTTGAATTGCGGTTGCCCAGTTTTATACTCATAAAAATCACTTACCTCCTCTACTCTTGCTGTAAAGCTTCTTCCATTAGGTGCATGATAAATTCCATAACATACATTTCCTGTTGCTTCTTGCATATTCATAAAATAATCTGGGTCAAAAGAAGTTTCTCCATTAGGTATTTTTAGCAAACCACTAGGGCTACTTCCACTACTCATTGTAGTTCCTAAACCTTGTACATAAATATCTCCATTAGTTGTTTTAACCATTCCTGCATTTGCTGCATGTCCGCCAAACACCATTCCTGTTCTTTTATCCGAAATTATTTTTTCTACCTTTTTCTCTTTTAAATCAATTACCGCTACATACGCCCAATCGTTTACTGGAGCAAAATTTTTCTCATAATGTACTCCCATAAACAACTTTCCGTCACGTTCAATCATATCTGTATAATACGTACGTGTAGCTTCAGGAAATTTTTCTTTAATTAATGTTAAAGCTACTTCGTCTGTAATACGCATCGTAGTTGGATTGAAAATAATAAGTTTTGAAATCCCCCCTGCTACTGAAGCATACGCTACCTCCTTACTTTCAAAATAAAGGGCAGAAAAAGTATTTGCCCCAGGAACAACAATACGTTGATCTTCGACTGCATTTCCTTCTTCATTAAATGAATATTTTGCAAGGGTTGCAGGTGCGCCAAAAGGCAATGCATACAACTCTTTATTATAAGAAACGGTTCTTGTATTTCCTGTTAATTCTAAAGCCTTGTCATTTCCTATCGTTGAAAATTCTAAACTTGATTTTCCTTGAATATAAGAGGTCTGATTAGGAAATGCTCCACTTACTGTTGTAATCCCAAAATTAATAATTACTGGATCGGTTCCAACTGGTGAATTATCATCACTACTACACCCTATGAATGTAAAAACTAATACAAATGTGTAAAGTGATACTAAACTTATTTTTTTTAAGAATTGTGTTTTCATTTTTATTTATTGATGTTTATTTTTAATTTATAAATGTTCTAAGTGTTATATAAAATGCTCTTCCAGGACGTTGTACACTAAAGTTATCGAATACTTTTTCGTTAAATATATTGGTTGCTTCAGCAGTAACCGTCCATCTATTTTCTGGGTGAGAAAGAGTAATACCTAAATTTTGAGTAAATTGAGATGGAATGGTGTTTTTTAAATCTTTATTACCATCTACAGCCCAAAACAGATAAAATTCATTTACGTAGTTTGCAGACCACCATGCTGAAATATTATTTTTTGTGTGTAAGAAATTTTCTTTGTGGTAGCGTACTTCTGCATTTCCAAAAAAATAAGGAATGTTAGGTAGTCTTGCATTAAAATAACGATTATCCACAGCCCCAGTAATATTTTTCGGTGAACGGTTTCGTAAATCTTGATAGGTAGCATTTGCTTTTACATCAAGAAAATCAACCGGACGATAGCGCAGCTCCATATCAACCCCAAGCGTACGTGATTTTAGTAAATTTTGATATTGGGAATAAAACTGTGAGGTTCGTAACCAGATAACATTGTTTGTTCCTCGGTAAAAAAGATTCGTATCCCAATTAACTTTCTTTGTTTTTAACTGGAAACCTAAATTAAAATTATGGCTTTGTTCTGGTTCTAAAAATGGATTGGATTTTATTAGGGTAAAATCTCCAAAAAGCTCTACTTCATCAGGAAGTCTCGTAGCATACTCGTAAGAAGACTTTACTAAAAAAGATTTTGTAAGATGGTAACGAAGCGATTGTAAAAATCCAAAATTAGATGTTTCTTGCTGGTTAGGAACAAAGTCAAGGTTTTTTATTTCATACCCATCTGCATCTAACCAAAAATGTTTTGCCGCTGTATAACTAGTTAAACTTTTTGAAAAACGGTGTTCATAAGCAATTCCTAAAGCGTTTTTAAAAAGCTGGGTTGGATTCTTAAAAAAATCTTCTCCATAAAACTCAGCCGCAATTGGGTCTTCTCCTACTCTTCTAAACCAAGATGAAAAAAGATTCAACGTAAACTTTCCTTTTTCCCAAGGATAGTAGTTTAAATTAACTCGATTTAAAACATTTTGAGAGGTTAATTTTAAAGAATTTCGTGAAGCAGAAATTTCTCCACCATCTGTCCGTTTACGATATATTTTACCATCCCAAGTATAGGCATTTAGGGTAGTATCAATAAAATGTCCTCTGGTACGGTTATAAGCACTATACCATTTCATGTTCATTTTCTTTAAAATATTCTTTTTTTCATATTCTAAAGAAGTTCCAACTGTTGATTCACTATAAGTGGCTTCTCCATAAGGTTGAGCCATAATAGCATTGTGCTGTATATCATCGTCAAGTCCTGAATAACGCGCACTAAGAACCAATCGATCTGCATACTTTTTATCTAAAACTCCTACATAAACGTTTAAAAGATGGTTAGAAAATTTATCATGAAACCGTTTAACTCTAGCAGGTCTAGGGTTTCCTTGTTCGTTTGGTATTTCAACATCAACTTTATAGCTATTGTCAGAGTGATTAAAAAATGAATTCACCCCAAACATCCATTGATTGTCTGAACTCATCAATTGCGCATTTACGCTCATTTTATGGCTATTAAACGATCCTGCTGAATAGGAAACATCTAAATAGTCTGAATATAATTTTCTAGGAATTATATTAACCGCTCCTCCAAGCGCATCTGCTCCTAAATCTACAGGTACTACTCCCTTATAAACCTCAATTTGTTCTATTAAGTTTGAAGGTAATACGTTTAACCCTAATCCAGCTCCAAAATATGATAAAGGAATTCCATCTAGAAAAAAGGGTACCGATTTTCCAGTCATCCCATTTACATAGATTTTTGCATCGCTACCAAAGCCTCCTGTTTGTCGTACATTTACCCCTGAAATTTGTTTTACAATATCACTTGTATTAATGTTCCTCTCTCGAAACTTTTCCATTTGTAAAACTGATACGTTAGCTGTACTCTCTTTTAATCTTTGAGCTGTTGATTTTCCTTCAAGAGTTACCTCATTTAGCTGATTTTGCTCAGGCTTTAACTGAATAGTAAGTTTTATATTCGTTTTTTCACCTGAAGCATCTATTGTCTGGTAATTTGTTTTAAAACCTACATAAGATATTTTTAAGCTATATTTTCCTTTCGGAATCTTTTTAAATATAAACTTTCCATCTTCATTGGTTACTGTACTTTTATTAAGTTCTTGTATTTGGAGATGAGACTGAAATAAAGGAATCCCTAAATTGTCAGTTACTACTCCTGAAATTTTTACTGTTTGCGAATACAAAAAACTACTTGTTAATAGGCTAAAAAATAATATGCATATAATTTTTATGCTTCCTAATTTTTCAAAGTATAACATCTCTGATTTAAAATAATTTTTAGTCATTATAACCTTACTTGCTTTATCAGCCCTTCAGCTTCCATTTCTTTAAATATCTCTAATTCTTTTTTTGACAGGCTATTTTTAGTGAGTAATCCATCCGCTTTATCCCATAATTCTTTTGCTTCTGACGTAAGAGAAAAAGCTTCATCTGTATCTTTTTTCATGAGATAATTAAGTTCTGGTGATTTACTAACTAATAGTATTTCGTGATTCTTTATTAAGTGTATGGGGTTCTCTTCTAATAATGGCACTATTTCTCGTTCTTCATTGTAGAGTAAAAAAGTATTTCCTGTTGAAATTGAAAGTGATTTTGTTTCATTAGGTCTCATTTCAAAAGCTTCCATTTCTGTTTTCATACAACCTTCAGAGTTGATAAAACACCTTACTATTTTTACTGGAGTTTTTTCTTCTGAATGATTGTAAACCATTGCTATTTTTTCTTCTTTTTTTACATTAATTAGCGAAACTTTTTCTACCCAAAAATGATCGTCTAAGTGAGTTTTTGAGTACTTTATATTTCCATTATTATGTACCTCAGATATGAGAGTATATTTTCCTAAAGGAGCATTATCGGGTATATTATATGTAAAATAATAATGGCGACCCGCCTGTATGTTTGTAAGAATTTCTACAAGTTTTTCACGTTTACAAGCTCCTTCTAAATATGAAGCCAACACTAAAAGCGGAGTGTTTTTGTTTAAATATTTTAATTTTTGTGGTACTACTTCCTTGTTTTCATTTTCTTCTGGAAAAGCAACAACATGATTTTCAAAAAGCATTGTTATATTGCCATTAGGATCTTTTACTCCTATTTTTACCAATGGACATAAGTGTTTATCTTTTAAGTGTGCTGTATTAAAATTCCAATGAATGGTAACAGTGGTACCTTGAATGGTTCTTTTGGGAAAAATGCTCATTCTTATTTTTTCAATTTCTTAATATTTTCTTTGCTGTATTTTTGAGGGTATACTTTAAACCATTTTATCATGGTTTCTTCACCTAAATAATCGTAGGTTATAGACAACAAAAATTCCAATTTCTTGAGGTACTCTTCTTTTGCTTCATCTGGTGCAATCCTCATAGCCTCTATTCTTTCATCTTTTTCTTTTTTAGTTGCAGGAAGATGATGAAAGTAAGGGGTGTTTAAGTATTCTTTACTAAACTTATGGTAAAGTGGTGTAAACAGTATAAGATTATGCCACATTTCATCTATAATTAATAAATCATCTGGAATGAAGACTCCTGGAATTTGACTTATATACAAAAACTTCAACGTTTCCATTAATATATCTTCAGCTTCAGTTTCTGTAACATCATACATATCTAAAAACCTAGATATTACATTTTCATCACTAAAAGTTAGGAGTTTATGTAATTGTTCTTCTGTAACTTTTCCTTCCATTATATTTAACTGTTTTTACTTTTTAAAAAGCGGTAGGAATTTATCCTACCGCTATAAATTTGCAGACTATAAAGTGTTAACACAGTGCCCACAATTACTACAATGTGTAGTTCCAGCTGCTTGCTTAGACTTATCAGCTAAAATTTCTGAAATCATTAATTCTTTGGTTTTCATAATTAAAAATTTTAAAGTTTGGCCTACTCTATTCAATAAGGTTTTCAGCATTCCCTTTGTTGCAACTTCTTTAATATTATGGTACATAAATCCAATAGAATTCCTAGGCTTTTCAAAATGAGACTTAGTCTTTTGAAAAACTGAAAGATTTCTGTAAAGATTCTTTTGAAATTTAAATTTTAGTAATAACCTATGCTCTAGTATATTTAGGTACTTTTCTTACTTCTTATATTATATCTAATGCCTATAACTGTTTAAAACCCTTAAAAACACGTAAAGACATCTAAGCTGCTATAATATATTTTAGATAAGATAATCCTGCATCTAAATATACTACGAGCTATTCCTTTAAACAATAAAGAAAATAGGTTATTAAAATAAAAACAAAGTGGTGGTAAGAGCTTTTAAGCTGGTATTTTCTCTTCTTTAAAACTGAGACATCACAACAACGTATCTCAGATTCATTACAAGTACTATTTAAGCCAATATTCTATAACTGCTCAAATACTTGAATAAAAAAACATTAATTAGAAAGATTGAATGTAAAATAAAAACTCTTACACTAAAAAAGGTGGAGGTCTAGAAAAAAGTTGCTCCGCAGTAATAGTACCTGAAATAATAAAATTATAATCTTTAATTACTTCCCTCAAAACAATATATTCATTGCTTTCTATTGAAAAGTCTAAAGTATCAGGAGTAACTAACGGAGTTAAATCACTTGCAACTGCATGATCACATATCGTACAGTGTGATGTATGGTCTTTATCGTCTGTATGAGATAGCACGTGCAACCCACCTACTTTCATTGATAGAAACAGGACAAGAAATAAATATGCAATGCTATTTTTTAAACGATTACTTTCCATTTGGTTACGAATATAATAAATTAAATTATATAAACACATTTTTTTTACTACTTAAATTTTATTACAAACTCTCGTAGTTAAACTAGCTATATTTATGGAAAACTATGCATAGTGTAAAGCAACATCTTAACAATAATTTTTAATTTACTGAAAACAAACCCACTATACTCTCTCTTATTTTTTCGTTAATAAAAAGCTAACAAAAACTATTTTTTCACACGTTGAATATAGTATTTTCGCACCCTTTCTTACAGAAAAAATCACATTTCAAGGGTACGAGAACAACTATGAACGACGAAAAAAACTGGTTACAATATTATAAAAACAGCTTATCTGATAGTGAAAACTTAGCTATTGACATTAGTAAAATAAAAAACCTTTTTCATCAAAAATCTTCTGATTTAAGTAACGCACTCATCAACTCTAAACAAGCAAGTCAACTGCTAGATGTTGAAGAACGTAGAATTAATCGGTTAAAAGGAATTACTAAAAAAGACAACTCTAAGTGGCATAAGGTAGAAGAAACTAAAATATTAATAGCGCCTTTTCATTTAGTATATCAAACCGACAACACTAAATTCAAACAGCGCACCATTCATCCTTTTTGGATTAGTGCTATTGTAAATCGTTCAGGACAATTATCTGCTCCAAAAGATGGCTTTCCTTTAATTGTTCGTAACTATCTAACACCTATGGCAGATGTTAAGAATGATTTTATCTTCTCTTCTATCGACACCATTTTAGATGCTAAAGACCTAGATGCTCCCGATTTTGAAAACAGCGAAGAGCCTATACCTTGGGATGAATACTGGAACTATATTAACGAAGTATTTTCTGCCATAACTTATAGCAACTTATACCGTTATCAAGTAGAACGCTATACCACACAATATGAGCTTACTTATTTCGCATTAAGTTCTAAAATTTCTACCGCAAAAAGTATTCTATTTCTGTACGAAAATCTACTTAAAAATACGGATGAGTTACCTGTACTCTCTAAAATCATCAATCCATATACTAGAGAACGACAAGAAGCCATTACCGATAACGGATTTTTAGTGTATAACCATTTGCATTTAGGACAAATGTCGAATAAGTTCCCACTTTCGGTTAGTCAGCGAAAAACATTACTATCGTATTTAGTAGCCGAAGAAAATGCAGTTACCGCTGTAAACGGACCTCCAGGAACTGGAAAAACTACCCTATTACAAAGTTTAGTGGCTACCGAGTTTGTAAAAGCCGCTATTAATGGTGAAGAAGCTCCTATAATTTTAGCCTGCTCAAACAACAACCAAGCAGTAACGAATATTATTGATAGTTTTATCAATTCTGAAAGTACTATGGGAGAATTAGCCAATCGTTGGATTCCTGATTTTAACGGATATGCAACCTACCTCCCATCCAGTTCAAAAAGTGATAAAAAACTGGCTAACATTAATTACTTAAAAGGGAATTTATTTGGTCATGAAGGAACACTTTGTAATCTGGAAAATGAAAAATATATCTCTGAAGCAGAATATTATTTTTTAACAAACTACTGTCAGTATTTCAATACCCAAGCAAATTCACTTGACGATGTATGTAACCATCTACAAGAAGAAATTATAGGTATTCAAAATATTTTAGCTGATGGTGTTGACTTCTCTAGAAACTATATAAATGCTGTAAACTACATCAACAGCATACTTGTACACGAAGAAGATTTTGTTCAAAAAAGTACGTTTAAAATCTCCAAACTACAAGAATGGAGAACTGTTTTAAACGATTTAAAAACAGCTACAAAAGACACTGATTTTATTGATAAAGTAAAACACTATTTTATTGATGAAGCTCAGTTTGAATCAAGAAATGCTGAACACATTTTTAAAGCTAACGCTGAAACATTGTTGAATGCTAAAAAAGCAGCAGCATATATAAAAGAATGTACAAACAATGTAAATCTGCTACTGCAATCACATTTAAGCCTAAAAAATTGGAAGTATGAAAATAACATCAAAGGATTTCCTTTTGTTTCAGAAGAACAAATGTGGGCGTATGAATATGAAAAGATAAACTCTAACGATACAACACAGCGTTTCTTTTATGATGAATTAGATATTGATTTACGCCATAAAGCATTCTTATTAGCAACCCATTATTGGGAGGCTCGCTGGTTACTAGAAACCAGAGAAATGTTAGAGGAAAACACCGAAAAAGGAACAGGAGAATATGCTATTAAAGCAAAATGGAAACGAAGAGCTATGCTTACCCCTTGTTTTGTAGCTACTTTTTACACAGCTCCAAGTCACTTTTTATACAGTCAATTTCAAGGAGAAAACGAAAACGGAAAACCTATTTTTGAATACTTACCACTATATAACTTTTTAGATTTGTTAATTATTGATGAAGCTGGTCAGGTTACTCCAGAAGTAAGCATCCCTGTATTTTCATTAACTCAAAAAGCCTTTGTAGTAGGTGATTTACAACAAATTGAACCTATTTGGTCTATCCCTAAAAAAATTGACCAAGGAAACTTAACAAGTCTTGATATTATTGAAAATCAAAATGACACACATTTAGATGAGTTAGGTTTTTTAGCGTCTAGCGGAAGTATTATGAAAATGGCTCAAAATGCTTGCGAATTTGAAACACCATTACCCGCTAAAAAAGAACAAGGATTGGTTTTATTGGAACATAGACGATGTAATGATGAAATTATTAGTTTTTGTAACGAATTGGCCTACGATGGTATTTTAAAACCTATGAAAGGAAAGGCGAAAGAAAATCAAGCATTTCCATCAATGATGGCATATCATATAGAAGGAGTTAGCGAACGCAAATACAACAGTCGTCAAAACATTAGCGAAGTAAAAGCTATTATTTCTTGGTTACAACAAAACAAAGAAACCATTCAAGAAGCATACGATGTAGACGCTATTGAAAGTGTTTTAGGAATTATCACCCCTTTTGCTAGTCAGAAAGGAGAATTATCAAAAGCCTTAACCGATGCGGGTTATAAAGTAAGCGACATTAAATTAGGTACTGTACACGCATTACAAGGTGCAGAACGAAACATTATCTTGTTCAGCTCCGTATATTCTAATGACGACGAAGGAACCTTGTTTTTTGAAAAAGACAACAAGCCTAACATGCTAAATGTAGCGGTTTCTAGAGCCAAAGAAAGCTTTATTCTTTTTGGAGACACTCGAATTTTTGATGAAACCAAAAACACGCCTTCAGGAATTTTAAAAAGACACTTAAACATTTATGAAATGGCTAACTAATTATGTTTTTGTACACCAAAAAAAATCATAACTAAAAAAGTGTACAACACTTGTACACTAAAAAATTTGATAAAAAAAATAGTGTACAGCACTTGTACACCAAAAAAATTATCAACTTAAAAAGTGTACAGAAAAACACCTAACTTGCTATTAAACATTTTTAATAACATTTAGAAAAATGTTAGTTTTATATTTAAGTAATTAAAAACTAACAAATAACAACAAAAAAAGGAACGATTAAATCGTTCCTTTTTTTAATATACAATACTGTAAGCTTATTTTTTAAACTCAGTAATAGTCTTCTTAATAATATTAATACAGTCTCTTAATTGCTCTTCATTCATTACTAATGGTGGTGCAAAACGAATAATGTTTCCATGCGTTGGTTTTGCTAATAATCCGTTATCGCGTAACTTCATACAAATATCCCAAGCAGTTGAGCTATCTTCAGTATCGTTAATTACAACAGCATTTAATAACCCTTTACCACGTACTAACGTTACTAACTCGTTTTCTTTAGCAAACTCAGCTAACTCTTCTCTGAAGATTTTACCTAAACGCTCAGCATTCTCAGCTAATTTTTCTTCTTTAACTACTTCTAAAGCCGCTATAGCTACTGCTGCTGCAACTGGATTTCCTCCAAAAGTAGAACCGTGGTTTCCAGGTCTAATAACATTCATAATGCTATCATTTGCTAATACTGCAGATACTGGATATGCTCCTCCACTTAATGCTTTACCTAAAATTAAAATATCTGGCTGTACATTTTCGTGGTTCACTGCTAATAACTGACCTGTACGCGCAATACCTGTTTGTACTTCATCTGCAATAAATAATACATTATGCTTTTCACATAACGCTTTCGCTGCTGCTAAATACCCTTCAGAAGGTACGTATACTCCAGCCTCTCCTTGAATAGGTTCGGCCATAAAACCAGCAATGTTATCGTTGTTTTCTAACGCTTCTTCTAAAGCTTGTAAGTTATCGTACTCTATTTTTATAAACCCATTAGTAAATGGCCCAAAATTCTTACGTGCTACTGGATCATTTGAAAAAGAAATAATGGTAGTTGTTCTTCCGTGGAAGTTATTTTTACAAACAATAATTTGCGCTTCGTTTTCATTAATTCCTTTTACTTCATACGCCCATTTTCTACAGATTTTTAAAGCAGTTTCAACAGCTTCTGCACCAGTATTCATTGGTAATAATTTATCAAAACCAAAGTATTCAGTTGCAAACTTTTCGTACTTTCCTAACATATCGTTATAAAAAGCACGAGATGTTAATGTTAATGTTTGCGCTTGGTTTACCATTGCCCCTACAATTTTTGGGTGACAGTGTCCTTGGTTTACTGCGGAATAAGCCGATAAAAAATCATAATATTTTTTTCCTTCAACATCCCATACATATACTCCTTCTCCTTTACTCAATACTACTGGTAATGGATGGTAGTTATGTGCTCCGTATTTGTTTTCTAAGTCAATCGCTTGTTGCGAAGTTAATTGGTCTAAAACAGCCATTTTTCTTAATTTTTTAAAATTTATAAAATAACCATTCCTTATCTACCTTTATCCTTTCGAAAAAGAAGTTTCGAAAATTCAGCGTGGGAAAGAAATCATCCCTAGCTACAAAATTATTAAATTTAAGTGACTTTCTTAGATTTTATAGGGTCTAAAAATATAGACTACTTAACTTTTTATTATTTACAATAAAACAACAGTTAATTAGTTTTTTTATCTTTAAGAGAATTTAACTAAATATCATTTTTATGAAAAAAATCTTTTTTTTACTACTGCTTTCTATAGTTACAATCGGCTGTAAATCTACATCTGTAACTAACACAAAACTTGACAACAAAACTGAACGAATGTTAAAGGGTAACTGGACCATTACTGCTGTAAGTTTTCCGGGTTCAAATTATTTAAAAGTAAACTCATTTAATTTAGAAGATTCTAACTGTTTTATTGGTAGTGATTGGAGTTTTATCTCTAACAATAATAAAGGACAAATGAATTTAAATAATCCAAGTACAAATTGTAAAAACTTTAGTTCTCCAATTACTTGGTATGTTAATAAAGATGGTAATTTTGTTTTAAAAATTATAAATAACCACAAAGCAAAAGAAGTAAACCAAGGATATATATTAAATATAAATAATGTTACTGAAACTAGCTTCGATTTAATAGACAAAGTAAACGTTGCTGGCCAAGTAAAAAACATTACCTATTCATTTCAAAGACAATAATTAATAAAACATTATGAAAAAATCAATAATTTATAGTTTATCAATTTTATTTTTAGCTAGTACAGTTTTTACCTCATGTAAATCTATTCAAAATGCTAACAACACTCAAAAAGGAGCTGCTATTGGTACAGCCGCTGGTGCTGTGATAGGTGCTGTAATAGGTAATAATGTAGGAAGTAAAAACAACTCAGAACTTGGAGCTATTTTAGGTGGCGTTGTAGGTGGTGTTGCCGGTGGTGTAATTGGTAATCAAATGGATAAACAAGCTCGTGAGATTGAAGAAGCTTTACCTGGTGCTGAAGTTGAAAGAGTTGGTGAAGGTATTAAACTTACCTTAGGAGAAAACGCCGTTCGTTTTGCTACTAACAAAGCTACTTTAACAACTACTGCTAAAGCTAACTTAGATAAATTAGTCCCTGTTTTTAAAGATTATGGAGATACTAATATTGTAATTTATGGTTATACAGATAGTACAGGTAGGGTTGAATACAACCAAACGCTTTCAGAAAAAAGAGCTAACTCTGTAAAAAGTTACCTAGCTAGTAAGGGATTAAAAAACAGTCGTTTTGAAACTAAAGGACTTGGTGTTAAAGATCCTATAGCAACAAACGATACTGCTGAAGGAAGAAGTAAAAACAGACGTGTAGAGTTTGCGATTGTTGCAAATGAACAAATGATAAAAGAAGCAAAACAAGAAGCCCGTCAATAAAAAAATAACTTTTACAAACTATACCTAAAAAGACTGCTCTACAATGAGTGGTCTTTTTTTTATCTTCAAACCATATCTTTTCCTAATTTTGCACACCATAAATCATAGTATAGAATGCCAAGAAGAGAACGAAATAAGTTTGTAAAAAGAGGACAAGTCATTGAAATTTTAATTGAAGATTATGCCTTCGGCGGAAAAGGAATTGGAAGAATACGTTCAGAAGAAGGTGTTTTTGTTGTTTTTGTTCCTAACACTTTACCAGGACAGTTAGTAAAAGCACGTGTAGACAAATCAAAGAAAAAGTATGCAGAGTGTAAATTGATTGATGTTTTAAAACATTCTGATGACGAAGTGACTATTCCTTATCAAGATATTCCTGGAGCACCTTACATTCAATTGCCTATAGATTTACAACACAAATACAAGCAAGAAAGTACGTTATCTTTATTTAAGCGTATTGGTAAAGTTGAAAATATTGAAGATTTATTTGATGAATTTATCGCTTCCCCTAATGTATTCCACTATAGAAATAAAATGGAATATGGTTTTTCTGCCATTGGTTACGACCGTGAAAACAAAACCGATGTAGATGAATTTACCTTAGGTTTTAAACGTCGCGGTGTTTGGTGGATGGGTGATAACCTTGAAAAAGATTCTGGTTTATTTGACAAACAAGTAGAAGACAACATCAAAAACATTAGAGAATACTGTAAAAAAACTGGTCTAGCGCCTTGGCACGGACCTAAAAAAGAAGGTTTCTTTAGGTATTTTGTGGTAAGAAAATCATACAAAACCAACGAATTGTTATTCAACTTAGTAACCACTTCTCACGATTTACCTAAATTTGATTTAAAAGAATTTGCTAACTATTTAGTAGAGTTATTTGGCGATAGAGTGGCTGGTTTATTACATACTATTAATGACGAAACTGGCGATAGAACTATTGCTACCTCAGGAAGTGTAAAATTAGTATATGGAAAAGATAAAATTGTTGAAGAGTTATTAGGTTTAAATTTTGAAATTAGCATGAAAAGCTTTTTTCAAACCAACCCTAAATCTGCCGAAAAACTATATACCAAAGTAGTTGATTATGCGTTAGAAAACAAAGATGCAATTGACAATACCGTAGTGATGGATTTATTCTGTGGAACAGGAACTATTGGACAAATTATTGCTTCAAAGTCGAATAACACTAAAATTGTTGGTGTAGATATTGTAGCCTCTGCTATTGAAGATGCTAAGAAAAATGCAGAACGTAACAATATTGAAGGTTTGCAATTTTATGCAGCTGATGTAGGAAAGTTCTTAAACGAACACCCACAATATAAAAATAAGATAAGAACCATTATTTTAGATCCAGCTCGTGCGGGTATTGCACCAAAAACACTTAAGAAAATCATAAACTTAAATGCAGATAGAATGGTTTATGTATCTTGTAACCCAGCAACACAAGCTCGTGATACGGAGGAATTGATGAAAAACGGATATCAATTAAAAAAGATTAGTTTAGTAGATCAATTTCCACATACATCACACATAGAAACGGTAGTTCTATTTGAAAAATAAACATTATATGAAAAAATACATTGCTCTATTCATATTTATAGCAGGTTTAACGGCCTGTGAAAAAGATGATTTCTGTACACAAAACCCAGTAACCCCTAATTTAGTGCTTCGTTTTTACGATATGGATAATACGAATGATTTAAAAAATGTAGAACGTTTATCTGTAATTGCAGAAGGAAAAACTGATAGCCTTTTTACCGATAGAACAGTAGACAGTATTGCTATTCCATTAGACGGTACATCACAAAAAACAGTCTATACATTAAAAATGAATGATGTAGATGGCAATATAGCTAATAACCAAACGGCTACACTTACCATTGAGTATAATCCTGAAAATGACTTTGTGTCTCGCTCATGTGGTTTCAGAATTATTTATGAAAATGTAACTTTAAGTAATACAGGTTGGATAAACAGTTTATCAACTACAGAAATTCCATTAATCGATAATCAAGCTAGCGCCCATGTACAAGTATTTCATTAGTCTATGTTTCGTTTTTGTATTTGTCAACGGATACTCACAAATAAATACATCTAAAGAAGAAACCAAAGAAAAAAAAGATACCGTTACATATAAAACAGGGTATGGTTTACGTATTGGGTTAGACATTAGCAAACCTAGTCTTTCCATTATTGATAAAAGTTATATCGGACTTGAATTAGTAGGTGATTATAGAGTATCAAAAAAATGGTACATCGCTACTGAATTAGGTTTTGAAGATGAGACCACCTATGAAGATTTTTCTTCTTCTAGTTCAAAAGGAAGTTATATTAGACTTGGAGCAAATTACAACGCCTACGAGAATTGGTTAGACATGAATAACGAAATTTATGTTGGTATGCGTTATGGTTTTGCCATATTTGATCATACCTTAAATAGCTACCAACCTAATGTTTCTTCGGGTACTGAAAATCTACCTCCTTATTTTCCATCAACCCCTGTTACAACACCTATGTCTGACGACGGACTTACCGCTCATTGGACTGAATTACAACTAGGTATAAAAGCAGAAACTTTTAAAAACTTGTTTATTGGTTTTAGCTTTTCATATAAAATTATGTTAAGTGTTGACGATCAAAAAGGCTTTAAAACGCTATATACACCAGGTTTTAATCGTGTTTTTGAAAGCAGTACAGGCTTCGGATTCAACTATACAATATCATACTTAATCCCTTTTGTTAATAAATAAATTATCAGCATACGCTTGATTTCACTAACTTTACTGCCTGAATAATAAAACTTATTAACAATGAATAAAATTCCAAGCGTAAACTTAGCAGATTTTTTATCGGACGATGCTGAAAGAAAACAAAAATTCATCAATGAAATTGGTGACGCTTATGAGAATATAGGATTTGTAGCATTAAAAGGACACTTTTTAGACGATGAATTAGTAGATAACTTATATGCTGAAATCAAGAAGTTTTTTGATTTACCTACAGATGTAAAAGAAAAATATGAAATTCCAGGTATTGGTGGTCAAAGAGGGTATGTTTCATTTGGTAAAGAAAGTGCTAAAGGAAAGAAAGAAGGAGATTTAAAAGAGTTTTGGCACTTTGGTCAGTATGTTGATGCAGATTCAAAATACGCAAAAGAATACCCAGAAAATGTTGAAGTTGAAGAATTACCTGAATTTAACAAAGTGGGTAAAGAAGCTTACCAAATGTTAGAAAAAACAGCTAAATACGTTTTACGTTCATTAGCCTTACATTTAGGTTTAGAAGAAACGTATTTTGACAACTACATCAAAAACGGAAATAGCATTTTGCGTCCAATACACTACCCTCCTATTACTACAGAACCTAAAGGAGCTGTAAGAGCTGCTGCTCATGGTGACATTAACTTAATCACTTTATTAATGGGAGCTCAAGGAAAAGGATTACAAGTTCAAAACCATAAAGGTGAATGGATTGATGCTATAGCAGAAGATGACGAGTTAATGATTAATGTAGGTGATATGTTATCACGCCATAGTAACAACAAGTTAAAATCAACAATTCACCGTGTAACTAACCCTCCTAAAGAATTATGGGGAACATCACGTTATTCAATTCCATTTTTCATGCATCCTGTTTCTGATATGAAATTAGATGTTTTAGAAAACTGTATTGATGAAAACAATCCAAAGCAGTTTGAAGATATTACTGCTGGTGAGTTTTTAGATGAACGTTTACGCGAATTAGGATTGAAAAAATAAATCTAATGGATTTACAAGATCAATTAAAAAATTTATTCCCAGATCATCAGTTTGAGGAAAAACTTGAAGAAAAAAAACCTGACGTCTGGTTACAAGATGAACCCATTCTTTGTAAGTATGAAAAACGTAAAGGGAAACCAGTTACTATAATAGACGGTTATAATGGGGCTACCCAAGACTTTAAAAAATTAGCAAAAGAAATCAAAACCAAACTAAGTGTTGGTGGTAGTTTTAAAGATGATACAATTATCATTCAAGGTGATTATAGAGATACTATAATGCAACTTTTAAAAGATAAAGGATTCAACGTAAAACGCGTTGGTGGATAAGTAAAAAATGTCGAAGATTTGATTCTTCGACATTTTTTTTATATTTACAACTTTTGTAAAGTGTTAAATACCAACCAGTAAATAATAACGTATAAAATAAATCGTTTATTTTACATAAATAAAGAAATCAACCAATTCCCTAAAATTATGAAACATTCTTTATTACACATAACCAATGGAGACGTTACAACTCAAAGACTTCAAGAACTAAATATTGAAGGTGATATTATTACGTGGCGTGAAATGTTATGTGAAGGAAAAACATCAGTAGACGTAGGTAGTGAAGACTTCTGGAAAACACGTTTTGACTTTTTAAAAACTACTTATAAAATTACTAAGAAGAAGTTTATAGATTATACCCTTAAAGAATACCGAAACCTATGTAATCAAAAACAACAAGATGAGATTGTTTTATGGTTTGAATACGATTTATTTTGTCAAGTAAATATGTTAGCAGTAATAAGCTGGCTAAAAAGATACCGTAAAAATCACAAAATATCTTTAGTTACAAGTGGTAAAATAGATAACTCTAAAAAGTTATATGGTTTAGGAGAATTATCTGACGACCAATTAATAGAACACTTTAATAATAAAATAGAGCTTTCTCAAGATGATATAGAATATGCTGACTATATATGGCAACTATATTGCTCAGATAGTCCCTTACCTCTTGAAAATGCACATAAATTTAATCCAAAATCACCTTTTGTATATCTAGAAAACGCTATAAAAGCACATTTACTTCGCTTTCCTTCAATTGAAAATGGATTAAATTATATAGAAAATAATATTTTAAAGGTTGCTAACGAGCATACATTTGCAAACCAAGATAAACTTCTTAGAAATCTTTTAACTCATCAAGAAAACTATGGGTTTGGTGATATTCAATACGTTAACAAACTTGAAAGCCTTAAAAAGCTATTTACCACTTTTGATCCTGTAAAACTTAGTAAAACAGGTAAGAAAGTATTGCAAAACCAAACAAACTATTATGCTAAAATTCGTTCTGATTTTTCGTATCTTGGTGGCGCAAAAAAATACAGCTATCTCTACGTAAACTCTACTGATAAGCTGTTAAAAATAACATCGTAAATGAGTATACAACATTCTGAGCTCATCTTAAATCCAGATGGTAGTATTTACCATTTGAATTTAAGACCTGAACATATTGCTACCGATATCATTTTTGTTGGAGACCAATATCGTGTCGACAAAGTCACCAAACACTTTGATACTATAGAATTTAGCACACAAAAAAGAGAATTTAAAACCACTACTGGTACCTATAAAGGAAAAAGAATTTCTGTAATTTCTACAGGAATAGGCCCTGATAATATTGATATTGTTTTAAACGAGTTAGACGCCTTAGTTAATATCGACTTAAACTCACGTAAACCTAAAGAAAAACATACACAATTAAACATTACAAGAATTGGAACTTCTGGTTCTTTACATGCTGATATTCCTGTTGACAGCTTTTTATTAAGCTCTCATGGATTGGATTTAAACGGAATGTTACAATCGTATCAAGTGGATGAAATCTCACATCCAGATATAGAAGAAGCTTTCATAAAACATACCAATTGGAGTGCAAAAAAATCATATCCGTTAATCATTTCTAACGGAAAACCCTTAGAAGATAAATTAATATCTAACAAAGTATATAAAGGAATTACAGCTACTGCTGGTGGTTTTTATGGTCCTCAAGGACGTGTTTTACGCTTACCTTTGCAAGACCCCGATTTAAATAAGAAGATTGATAGTTTTAACTATAATAACAATCGAATTACCAACCTTGAAATGGAAACATCAGCCATTTATGGGTTGGCTAAACTACTAGGTCATAATGCAGCATCAATGAATGCTATTATTGCTAACAGAGCCAACGGAACATTTAGTAAAGATCCGTATAAAGTAGTAAATGATTTGATTGCATATACCCTAGATAAATTAGTTGAATAAATGCTGAAATTAAAAATAGGTGGTGTTCCTGAACATTTTAATTACCCATGGTACATTACATTAAAAAATAAAGAATACACCAAAGAAGGAATCAACTTACGCTGGAAAGATTATCCTGGAGGTACTGGAGCTATGACGAAAGCTTTACGCTCTGGTGAAGTTGACATTGCCCTGGTGCTTACTGAAGGAATTATTAAAGATATTATTAATGGAAATCCTTCAAAAATTACACAAACTTTTGTAAAAAGTCCACTTGTTTGGGGAATTCATGTTGCTGCGAACTCAAAATTCAAAACCATTAATGACTTAGAGAATGCTACAGTAGCTATTAGCCGATTTGGTTCAGGTTCTCAACTTATGGCAATTGTAAATGCCCATAACAATGGTTGGGATGTTAATAAACTACAATTTAAAGTAGTTGGAGATTTACAAGGAGGAATAGACGCTTTAACTAATGGAGAAGCCGATTATTTTATGTGGGAGCACTTTACCACAAAACCATTGGTTGATAACGGTACTTTTAGGCGAGTTGGTAACTGCCCTACCCCATGGCCTTGTTTTGTAATTGCTGTTCGTGATGAAATCTTAGAAAATAATTTTGAAGAAGTAAAAAAAGTACACAATATCATTAACGCTTGTACTAAAGACTTTAAAGACTTCGATAATATTGATAAAGTTCTTTCCAATAGGTATGAACAACAAATAGATGATATTCAGGAATGGTTATCTATTACTGAATGGAATGACGGCGAAGCTATTTCCGAAAATTTAATTACGGACATACAAAATAAAATGGTGGAGTTCAACGTTATTGAAAAGAAGGAAAATTCTGGTGACTTAATCAGAAATATGTATATTTGATTTTTATAAAACGGAATAATGATGAAAAAAGTAGTATTTATTGCAATTTGTACTGTTAGTTTATTAGGTTTTTCTTCTTGCGGAAGTACTAGTCCTTGTGGATTAGCAAAAACTAATCAAAACAAACAAAAACAACATCAACAACAAGAGATAGTAGTTGCAGATGCAACTGAAATAGCAATCGCTGAATAAGTTGATGTTTCTTTATTCAAATTCAATAAATCCGCTTTTTTAGGCGGATTTTTTTATTTTGATTTTTCTCATAACAAAAAATCCTTTTCTATTTTAGAAAAGGATTTGAGCTTATCTTATATGTGTTAGTTTTTTACTTTGCTATAATTTCTCCTAACAGAGCACCCTTTTCAAAGGCAAACACCATTACTAATAACAACATAACTGCTACACATGTAATAACGTAATATTTTGTTTCATTCTCTTTTTTCATAATATAATTTAGTTTTAATGATTAATTTTTCTTTTTTAACATTGGCACAAACCTAAAATCACCTAACTCATGCTTTTCAAATTCTTTTGGTGATTTCCTTATAAAAAGTGTCATTACTTGCTCTTGATCCCCCACAGGAATCAACAACCTACCTCCTACTTTAATTTGCGCCAATAATGCTTTAGGCACATACGGTGCTCCAGCTGTAACAATAATTTTGTCAAAAGGAGCTTCTTCTGGTAATCCTTTGTAACCATCACCAAAAATAAACCTTTTTGGCTTATATCCAAGTCTTGGCAAAAACATTGAAGTTTTTTTAAATAACTCATGTTGTCTTTCTATTGAATACACCACAGCATTCAATTCTAATAATACTGCCGTTTGGTATCCAGATCCAGTTCCTATTTCTAATACTTTTTCTTCTGGTTTTACTTCTAATACTTGTGATTGAAACGCTACTGTATAAGGCTGAGAAATTGTTTGTTCAGCAGCAATAGGAAAAGCTTTGTCTTGATACGCATGCGCTTCAAAACTACTATCCATAAACAAATGTCTTGGAATTTTTCTGATAGCTTTTAATACTCTCTCGTCATTAATTCCTTTTGCTTCTAAAACGTTTGCTAATTGATTTCTAAGTCCTTGGTGTTTGGTTGTATCTCTCACTAATTATAAAATTTCAGGAGGATAAAAGTAGTAATAAATCTGTATAAAAGTGTATCTTTGTTTGCGTTGATTTTTTGTAGAAATCATTTCTTTTTCAACAAACCAATCAAATAACTAATAATCTTTCACTTATGTTAAAAGCTGGAGTTTTAGGCGCAGGTCACTTAGGAAAAATCCATTTGCGTTTGTTACAACAATCAGAAAAATATGAATTAGTAGGGTTTTATGACCCTTTTACAGAAAACGCACAAAAAGTAGCTGATGAATTTGGCTATAAATTATTCGATTCAGTAGAAGCATTAATTGATGCTGTTGAAGTAGTCGATATCGTTACTCCAACACTTTCTCATTTTGATTGTGCTAAACAAGCTATTGAGAAAGGAAAACATATTTTTATTGAAAAGCCTATTACAAATACAGTGTTAGAAGCTGAAGCTATAAGAACTTTAGCTAGCCAGCATCATGTTCGTGGTCAAGTTGGACATGTAGAGCGTTTTAATCCTGCTTTTATGGCTGTAAAAGATTTGATTGACACACCAATGTTTATTGAAACACATCGCTTAGCTGAATTTAACCCTAGAGGAACAGATGTGCCTGTAGTTTTAGATTTAATGATTCATGATATTGATATTATTTTATCGGTTGTAAACTCAAAAGTAAAAAGTGTGCATGCAAGTGGTGTATCAGTAATTTCAGAAACTCCTGATATTGCTAATGCTCGTATTGAATTTGAAAATGGTTGTGTTGCGAACCTAACAGCAAGTAGAATTTCGATGAAAAACATGCGTAAGAGCCGTTTTTTCCAAAGAGACGCATACATTTCAGTAAACTTCTTAGAAAAGCAATCAGAAGTTGTTAGAATGAAAGACGTACCAGAAAAACCTGATGAGTTTGCTATGATTTTGCAGAATGCTGAAGGTGTTAAAAAGCAAATTTATTACGATAATCCTGAAGTAGTAGCTAACAACGCTATTTTAGATGAATTAGAATCGTTTGCAGATGCTATTCACAATAATACTACGCCTATTGTTTCGTTACGTCAAGGTACTGAAGCTTTACGTGTAGCACATCAGATTATAGACTGTTTTTAGAATAAAGTAAATAAGTAACAATCGCGTTAGGGATTGCAGTGAAAATCCTTTTTTGTTATTCTGAGTAAAGCGAAGAATACACCAAAAAAGATTGTAGCGGAAAGCCCGCCCCATAGGGGAACGCCCATATAAATACCAAAACACAACAACATGAAAAATATCGCCGTAATTGGAGCAGGAACAATGGGAAATGGAATTGCGCATACGTTTGCTCAATTTGGATACAATGTTCAACTTATCGACATTTCGCAAGCTGCCTTAGATAGAGGTTTAGCAACCATTACTAAAAACTTAGATAGAATGGTAGCGAAAGAAAAAATTACTGAAGACGATAAAAATAATACCTTAAACAATATTACTACCTACACTTCTATTAAAGAAGGGGTGCAAAATACTAGTTTAGTTGTTGAGGCTGCTACTGAAAATATTGACTTAAAACTTAAGATCTTTAAAGATTTAGATGAAGCTTGTGCTGAGGATACTATTTTAGCTACCAACACTTCATCAATCTCAATTACTCAAATTGCAGCAGCTACCAATAGACCTGAAAAAGTAATTGGAATGCACTTTATGAATCCTGTGCCAATTATGAAATTGGTTGAAATTATTAGAGGATACAACACTTCTGATGAAGTAATGGACTTTACAGTTGATTTAACTAAGAAAATAAATAAAGTTCCTGTTGAAGTAAATGATTACCCAGGTTTTGTTGCCAATCGTATTTTAATGCCAATGATTAACGAAAGTATTGAAACGTTATACAACGGTGTTGCTGGTGTTGCTGAAATTGATACCGTAATGAAATTAGGAATGGCACATCCAATGGGACCATTACAATTAGCCGATTTTATTGGGTTAGATGTTTGTTTATCTATCTTAAACGTAATGTATGATGGATTTAAAAACCCTAAGTATGCTCCATGTCCGTTATTAGTAAACATGGTTGCAGCTGGTAAATTAGGGGTGAAATCTGGTGAAGGTTTTTATGATTATTCAGAAAGTAGAAAAGCAGAGAAAGTTGCGAAGATGTTTTCTTAAAAACTAAGAAAATTATAAAACAAAAAGAAGCCTTTTGGGCTTCTTTTTGTTTTATAATTGTAATACTTCACCTTCATTAGGGATTACAATTTTATCTTGAATAGATTTTTCTTGCTCTTTTAAAAATAAGCGAAGCTCCTCTTTCGTTAATCCACAATGGTTTATTGCGTCCATATGAATTGCTATTAAAATAGCCTTCGTATTCTCAACAGCTGTCCTTAGTAATTCTTCTTTACTTAACGTCATATGTTTACCTGATTCTAAAACAGGGTTTGGCTTGCTAAAAGTACACTCCCCTGTATTTGCAATAATATGAGTAGGTTTTTCAATTTTCAAAGCATTCTTTAAAAGACTATCTAAAACGGCGTCTCCTGTAATAAATATTGTATCTTCTTTAAATGTTAAAGAAAAAGAAGATGATTCGCCAAAAGGCATTGCTCCTGTTGCTCCTTCATGATGATGTGCTTCGTAGCGTTTTATCGATACTCCAGACCAATTTACAACCTGCTCTATGCTTTGTAAGTTTGTAAATCCTTTTGATTTTAATTTTTCTACATCAAAAGGTTGGCAAAAAATAAGTATGTTTTTAGGAAGTAATTTTTCAGCATCAGCATCAAAATGATCTGGATGGTAATGCGTTATCAAAACAGCATCGGCTTGTTCTATAATTTTATTTTTAGGTATCGGTAAATCATTCATCGGAATACGTTTGTCATTAGAAAAAGGAATTGGGTCTTGTGTTCCCTTATCTGACAAAACAGGGTCTATTAATATTTTTTTTGAATTCACTTCTAAAAGTACAGTAGCTTGTCGTATATATTGCAATTTTGTTACTGTCTCTTTTATAGCATTATTCGTTGTTTTACATGCGCTAATTACAGTTAAGACTACTATTAGCAGTTGATTTAATTTCTTCATTTTTTTATATGTTTTTCTTATTTAACTACGAAACTAAAGCACTTTTTTACAGGAAACAATACGTTACATTTTTGTACCTTACGCACCTTTTGGTTAGTTTTTTTAGTACCAAAAAGATAGAATTGAAAAAAAATGAAAAAATTTTCACCTGATTATTGCCCTTTAACTTATGCTACAAAAGTTGTATGTGGAAAATGGAAGTTATTCATCATTTCTAGACTTGTTGAAAAACCACTTAGGTATGGACAAATCAAGACTGCATGTGAAACAATCTCAGAAAAGATGTTAACTAGCCAATTAAAAGAGTTAGAAGCTGATGGAATTATTAGCAGAAAAATATATGCTGAAGTTCCACCTAGAGTTGAATATTCTCTTACTCCATTTGGCAATGATTTAGTCAATGCTTTAGCCCCATTACATGCTTGGGGAATTGATTACATGGAGCATAAGAAAATTCCTTTTCCTAAATATAACTGAAAAGATGATTACCCCATCATAGTAAACTAAAGACTAGTTTCCTAAATTATAAGTTTATCTAATAGCTTTTTACGATTATTCTGAAAATAGAAAAGCTGAGAAAGTAGTGAAAATACTTTCAGAAGCTTTTTTTAGCTAATACTTTACCATTGTTTTATTAAACTACCGATTCCTTTTTCAATTCCTCTATAGTAGTTTTCGTTTTTAAACTCAGGAACAATTACACTACCTATTACCTTTTTGCAAATTTCATCGGTAAGCGTTTCTTCTGTTCCTAACCCTGTAGATATTCGTATTTCTCTTTTTAATTTATTGATAACAATTGTTAAGCCATTATTCTTGTCTTTTCTCCCTACTCCCCAATCATTAGCCAACGCTAAAGAATAATCTTCAATATTATCATACGGTTGATAACTACTTACAGTAACAACTGCTATAACATTTGTTGATTCTTTTTCATAATCATCAATTAGTTTTTCCAATTTTTGCTCT
Source organism: Tenacibaculum sp. XPcli2-G (assembly GCF_024124505.1). Taxonomy (NCBI): domain Bacteria; kingdom Pseudomonadati; phylum Bacteroidota; class Flavobacteriia; order Flavobacteriales; family Flavobacteriaceae; genus Tenacibaculum; species Tenacibaculum sp. XPcli2-G. Next base: position 34,400 of record NZ_JAMXSH010000003.1, on the reverse strand, counting down.
TCATCATTTGTGAACATATCTTCATAATCATTCACATAACCTATCGGAGAAGGAAACTTACTCTCTACAACTTCTTTTGACTTATTAAAAAAGACTACTTCCTTTTCATTTTCTGTACTTTTACATGAGAATACTACAATTATTAGAAGTAGTATTACTATAACTTTTTCCTTTTTCATCTCTCTTTATTTAACACGAAGTATCCGCTATGATTTTCCACTCATCTTGTATCTTCTTAAAAATAATCATAAAAACGCCGTTAGCGTCTCCTATTGTTCTTTTTAAATGATATTCCCCCATAACTGAATAAGCTCCTTCAGTAATTTTAGAAATGTCATTAATCTTAAAAGTTAATGTTCCTGAGTGTTTTTTTGTTGGATACCCTTTTTTATAATTATCTAAGGTTTTTTGCCATCCAAAAGTAACTCCATTTCGTCCGTAAAACTTTAATGAATCACTCTTCCAATACCCTTGCATAAAACCTTCTAAATCGTGATTTGACCAAGCTTCTTCTTGTGCCTTCATCACCGATAAAATCTCTTGTTTTTCTGTTTCTTCTGAAACGGTTTTGGCTGCTTCTTGCTTACATGAAGCAAATAATATCACTAAAAAAACAATACTTAAAAACTTTTTCATTTTAAAATAGAGAGTTTATAATATATTTTATAGTCACTCCTTCTGCCTCTGCTTTATAATTCTTCACAATTCTATGTGATAAGATAGGAATTGCTACCGCTTGAACATCTTCAATGTCTGGAGAATATTTTCCATGTACCGCTGCGTGTGCTTTGGCTGCCAAAATTAAGTTTTGTGAAGCTCTTGGTCCTGCTCCCCAATCAATGTACTTTTTAATTAATTCAGTAGCTTTATCTGAATTAGGACGTGTTTTACCCACCAAACCAACAGCATACTCAACTACATTATCTGCTACAGGAATTTTACGTATTAACTTTTGGACTTCAATAATTTCTTCTGAAGAAAAAATAGCGTTGACTGTTTGTTCAGCTATTGATGTCGTATTTTTTACCACTTGTACCTCTTCTTCAAAGCTTGGATACTCTAAGTTAATTGAAAACATAAAACGGTCTAACTGAGCTTCAGGTAACGGATACGTTCCTTCTTGCTCAATAGGGTTTTGTGTAGCTAATACAAAAAATGGTAGCTCTAACTTATAATGATGTCCTGCTACAGTTACCGACTTTTCTTGCATAGCCTCTAGTAAAGCTGCTTGTGTTTTAGGTGGTGTACGGTTTATTTCATCTGCTAAAATAATGTTTGAGAAAATTGGTCCTTTTATAAATTTAAAATGACGTGTTTCGTCTAAAATTTCACTTCCTAAAATATCAGAAGGCATTAAATCTGGAGTAAACTGAATTCTATTAAAATTCAACCCTAATGCGCTAGAAATTGTATTTACTAATAAGGTTTTTGCCAATCCTGGTACTCCAATTAACAACGAATGTCCTCCACAAAAAATTGAAAGTAATGTATAGTTTACAGCTTCTTGCTGACCTATTATAACCTTACCTATTTCTTGTTGTAGTTGACTATATTTTTCTACAAGTGTGTTTACTGCTGTTACGTCAGACATAAATCAAAATTTTTCTTTGTTCAATAAATTTAATTACAAACTTTTATAAAATGAAATTCCCGCTCTCGCGGGAATGACAATATACTAAATTTATTATTTCTTATTTGTTTTCTTTCTTCCAATCTTTCTTGAAAGTACACTTCTTATAATCGTTACTTAATTTTAGGTAAGTTTCTTGGATTTTATCCTTGGTCCATTTTGTAATTTCTTCTTCTTTTTTCTTAGCAAGAGCAAATTCTTGCATTCTTACATAGTCATCTACTAAATCAGCTTTATGTGTATCTGTTTTATCTTTTAATAAAATTACTTTATACATTTTTTCTCCTTCTCGTGTTTCATCATAAAAAATATCAGACAAATCACCTTTTTTCAACTCACTAATTCTTGCGAATAGCTCAGGCGGCATTCTCGTTAACTCAAAAGTTGGTTCTTGAGTATAAGGATTCATTATAATACCTGCACTATTTTTTGTTTCTTCATCCTCAGAATATTTCTTTACAGCTTCTTCAAAAGTTATTTTCTCTTCTTTTATATCAGCTACTATCTTTTCTATTTGTTCTTTAGTTTCATTTAATTTTTCATCAGAAACTTCAGGTTGCATTAAAATATGAGATACTTCTCGTTGATTACCTTTAATTTTATGCAGTTGAAGTATATGGTATCCGAAGGCTGATTTAATAGGCTCTGAGATTTGATTTACATCCAATGAAAATGCTGTTTCTTTAAACTCTTTAATAAATGGACTATCTTTTGTAATTACATATTTCCCACCATTTTGAGCTACTCCTGGATCTTCTGAGTTAATAATTGCTTTCAACTTAAAACTTGCACCGTTTTCTATTTCTTTTTTTATTTCTTTTAATTTGTTTATTACACGCTCTTTCTCTTCTTCTGTTGGTTCTGCTTTAACTACTAATTGTTGCAATTGAACTTCAGCTGGTATTTCAGGAAGCTCTCCCTTATCTTGTAATCCTTTAAAATAGATGCGAATTTCTTCTGGAGTTACGTCAATATTTTCAGTGATCTTTTGCTGTTCTTTTTCTATTAGTAAATTCTCTCTTTGAACTCTACCTAGTTCTTTCTTTAAATCTTCAACATCATTAAAACCATAAGCTTCAACCACTTTTTCTTCACTTCCATATTCTTGTGTAAAAAAAGCAATACTTCTATCTACTCTACTATCAATTTCAGATTGAGATACTGTTACACTATCAATAATTGCATGATGAGCTAATAGTTTTTGTTGCATTAATTCTTCTAACATTTCACAGTCAGATATCTTTACTTTTCCTTCACTTCTTAACTCTACTTCTTGCTTAAACTTATCTATATCAGAATCTAAAACAATGTTTTTACCTACCACCACAGCAACACCATCTACTTTTGTTCCTTGTGCATTAACTGTTGTTAAGCCTGCTAAAAACAACGTAAATACTATACTAATATTCTTTAAAGTTCTTGTTTTCAATTGCATCATTTATCAGCGTTTTTTCAATATCTCGTATTAATTCTAATTTTCTTTTATGTAAAATAATCTGTTTTATTCTAGCGCTTACATAGCTCAGTGGAGCCGTAGCGTTTTGTGGTAACATATTTTTTACAGCGACCAAATATACTCCTAAACTATCTTCTTTTTGTATGAATTTTGATATTTTTAACAAGTTTTCTTTCGTTTCGTTACGAAAAGGCGGAATTTTTTTCTTTAAATATTCAAAAGTTACCCAAGTTGAATCTTGTAATCGATATGATTTAAAATTTAATAAATGTCTTTCTAAATCTTCTTTATCCTCTTCTTTTTCTGACTTAAACTGCTTTATTGTTTCTTTTTTATCCAGATAATCTTTACCAAAATGTACATATTCAAATTGTACAAGTTCTTCACTTACTTTAAAATTCTCTTTATTTTCCTCATAATACAACTCTATTTCTTCCTCAGTAACAACCGTATCTAATTGTTGTTTTATCAAACGTTCTTTATAGCCGTTAATGTATAAACTCTTTTTATAATCGTTAACTAAGTTTTGTATTTCTTCACTGTTTACTTCTGAGATATTCTCTTCTGCTTTAATGTACAATAATTCTTGTTTAGCCCAAGAATTAATCAAACCTTTTACTATAACTAAACTATCTTTGGGTGAAAGATTTTTTGGCAATAAACCAGCAATATCTTTTTTGTATAGATGTTTATTATAAACAGTAGCAATTGGTCTTTCACTCGTAACCCTTTTAGTTTTTAAACTAACAAGATCACATGAAACGATTATAAATAATGTTGTTAAAAAAATATATTTTCTCACTTTGTATTATTGGTTAAACGTATTCTTAAATTTTATTAATCCCCTTTTCTTACTCTAACCATATAGTTGTTTCATAGCTTTTTTATCATTCTTTTCCTTACTAGAAATAATTACTTATCTTTTTTATTGCATCAAGTTCTTTGCCATACTTTTAGCTTAGTAAAAGATTTTTAGCCATAATTTTTCTTTTTTTAAAAGAAAAACTACATCCAAAAATGAAAGTGTAAAACTTTTTTTGTTATAAATTTACAAAGAAATAATACCTTTTATTGCCTCTGCTTTTTTATAATACGAAATAACTTCGTTTGAACTCTTTACTGTAATATGTATTGATACACTTACGTATTTTCCTGTTTTAGATTTTTTTGTATTGATAACTGCTCCAGCATTATTAAATAAGTCTTGTACTTCTTTCTCCTGACTACCGTCAGTAGGAACAATAAATTTATATAAATACTTAGCTGGAAACGTTGTGGTATCTTCTAATTGTGATTTTAATTTTGCGTAAAAAGCTTCTCTATCTTGCATAACTCAGAAATTACTATTTTATAAAAACTCATCAAAAATTTAAAGCATGTAGTGATGATGCACAAAATTACACTATTTATTATATTTATAACTTGAAACTTTTATTTTTGCCCCATGCAACAAAAAATAGTTTTAATAGGTGGTCCTGGTACAGGTAAATCCTCTATTTTAAGAGAATTTATTAGACGTGGATATGAATGTATGCCAGAGATTTCAAGAGAGGTTACACTTAAAGCTCAAAAAGATGGTATTGATCAACTTTTTTTAGAGCAACCTTTATTATTTAGCCAACTATTATTAGAAGGAAGAGAGCAACAGTACTTAGAAGCTCACCAAAGTGATGCTGAGATTATCTTTTTTGATAGAGGGATTCCTGATGTACACGCTTATATGAATTATTTAGGTTCTGACTACCCAGATGTTTTTATTAAAAAAAGCAATAAATATTTATACAATAAAGTATTTATGTGCGCTCCTTGGGAGGCTATTTATAAATCTGACAACGAACGTTATGAAACCTTCGAGCAATCAGTGAAAATAGATACCTTTTTAAAAGAAGCTTACGAGGAAGTAGGCTATAATATTATTGATGTTCCTTTTGGTTCGGTACAAGAGCGCTGTGATTTTATTTTACATTCGTTAAAACACGATGTATGATAAATCGCTACAAATATTAAAACATTATTGGGGCTATACTTCTTTTAGAAAACCTCAACAAGAAATAATTACTGAAGTTTTAACAGGAAACAATGTTGTTGCTTTACTTCCTACAGGAGGTGGAAAGTCTATTTGTTTTCAAGTACCCGCATTGGTTAAGGAAGGAGTTTGTATAGTAGTTTCTCCCTTAGTTGCCTTAATGCAAGATCAAGTTGCTAATCTTATTGATAAAGGCATAAAAGCTACTTTAATATCTTCTGGAAGCTCACAAGACGATATTATTACACTTTTTGATAATATTCGGTTTGGAAATACTAAGTTTTTATACATTTCACCTGAACGGTTGCAATCTCGTTTTATTCAAGAAAAAATAAAGCAACTAAATGTAAACTTAATAGCTATTGATGAAGCACATTGTATATCTGAATGGGGGCACGATTTCCGTCCTTCTTATCAAGAGATTACTGTTTTAAAAGAGTTACTACCAACAATCCCTATAATTGCTTTAACAGCTACGGCAACTCAAAAAGTAATTTCAGATATTGTTTCTTCTCTTGAATTAGAAAAACCTACCGTTTTCAAAAAATCTTTTTTTAGAGAGAATTTAGCCTATCAAATTTTTAAAACTGAAGACAAGCTTGGTAAGCTCAATCAGATTTTTACTAAAACAAAAGCTCCTTCAATTATATATGTAAATACTCGTAGTAAAACGAAAGAAATTAGTAGTTACTTAAATGCTAATGGATTTAAAAGTTCTTTTTACCATGGAGGTCTTTCTCCTGTAGAAAAAAAGTTAGCTTTTGATAATTGGATGACAGAGAAAACTCCAATTATAGTTGCTACCAATGCTTTTGGTATGGGAATAGACAAACCCAACGTTCGAGTTGTTATTCATCTTAACCTACCTTTTTCTATTGAAAACTACATTCAAGAAGCGGGTCGTGGTGGACGTGATGGAGTAAAGTCTTTTTCTGTAGTATTAACTAACGATAGTGATATTTCTTTAAGTAGTGAATTATTTGAAAAATCATTACCAACCATTGATGAAATAAAAACTATTCACCAAAAACTATATCAACATTTTCAAATTGCAAAAGGTGAATTAATCGAAACTGCTTTCGATTTTAATTTTTTAGCTTTTTGTAATAAGTATAATTTCATCCCCAATAAAACATTCAATGCTCTTCAAATACTCAATAATAATGGCATTATTGAATTAAATCATAGCTTCCAACAAAAATCTACAGTTCAGTTTTTAGCCTCAAGCAAACAAGTTATATCACATACAAATCAAAACTCTCAAATTAAAAATTTTGTCCAACAAATTTTACGTATGTATGGTGGCATTTTTGAAAACCTTATAAAAATTGATGAATTTTACATTGCTAAAAAGCTAGGTACTACCTCTTGGTTCGTAATCAATACTTTAGAAAAGTTAGCTCAAAAAGAATTAATAGCTTATACAAAAGCTACTAACAATTCGGAACTTTTCTTTTTACACCCTAGAGAAGATGATAAAACCATCAACCGAATTTCTCTAAACATTAAACAATACATTAAACAGAAAAAACAAAAAAATAGAGACTTACTTCAGTTTGTAGAAAACAATTCGGTTTGTAGAAGCGTACAACTTCTTTCCTATTTTGGTGAACACAGCTCTCAAAGTTGTGGAATCTGTGATGTTTGTTTGCAAAGAAAAAACAAAACTAGTATAAGCCAAAAAGATATTCTTTCTAACTTACAAAAAGAAAAAACCTATACAGTTACTGAAATCTGCTCGCTATTAAATGAAAAAGAAACGAACATTTTAATACTTTTGCGAGAGCTTCTTTCCGAAGAAAAAATACACACAAAAAACAATAAATACTTTTTAAAATAAATGAGAGATTTACGCATCGTTTTTATGGGAACTCCTGATTTTGCTGCTACCATTTTACAGCATTTAGTGGAGAATGATTATAATGTAGTAGGAGTTATTACTGCTCCAGATAAACCTGCTGGTAGAGGTCGTAAGCTTAATCAATCTGCTGTAAAAAAATATGCACTTTCTCAAAACTTGCCTATTCTTCAACCCAAAAACTTAAAGAACGAAGAATTCCAAGAAGATTTAAAAAAGTGGGATGCTAACTTACAAGTAGTTGTTGCTTTTAGAATGTTACCTAAATCCGTTTGGGCACTACCAGAATATGGTACTTTTAATTTACATGCTTCACTATTACCAGAATATCGTGGTGCTGCACCTATTAATTGGGCAATTATAAATGGCGAAACGAAAACAGGTGTTACTACTTTCTTTATTGATGATAAAATTGATACAGGAGAAATCATATTACAAAGTGAGGTAACTATTAAAGAAAATGAAATTGTTGGTAAGTTACACGACAGATTAATGCACTTAGGAGCTAAACTAGTTGCTGAAACTTTAGATTTAATTGCTAAAGGAGATGTTACAACTACTAAACAACCTGAATTAGAAGAAAAGTCTGCTCCAAAATTATATCCTCATAACTGTAAGATAGATTGGTCTAACTCTTTAAATGATATTTATAATCATATTCGCGGATTAAATCCATATCCTGCTGCTTGGACTACTATTGTAAATGGAGATGATGAACTTTCTGCTAAAATATACGGAGTTAGTAAAGATCCTACTTCTCATAATCTTGAGGTTGGTGCTATCGTTACCACTAAAAAGGAGTTAAAAATTGCTGTTACAGATGGTTACTTAAATATTTATCAAATTAAAATTTCTGGTAAAAAGTTAATGGATGTTCAGAGTTTATTAAACGGTTTTCAATTCGAAAAAGACGCAAAAGTTCTCTAGCCCTTTATCCATGGGGTTTTAGCGTTTTTAACAAAAAAAGATGAGTGGTTATTAACAATTTAAGGTAACTTATTAACAAAAGAGTATTTTTTTCAAGTCAAATCTTGCACAATCTCGCGTTCCGTCTATATTTGTTGAGCTATTGAAGCAAAAAAATATTAATTAATTTTAAAATCTATTTAAATTATGAACAAATCAGATTTAATCGATGCGATGGCTGCTGATGCAGGAATTTCTAAAGCTGCCGCTAAAGCTGCATTAGATTCTTTAACTACTAACGTAACTAATACTTTAAAGAAAGGTGATAAAGTTGCTTTAGTTGGATGGGGAACTTGGTCTGTTTCTAAGAGAGCTGCTAGAACTGGTAGAAACCCTCAAACAGGAAAAGAAATAAAAATTGCTGCTAAAAACGTAGTTAAATTTAAAGCTGGTGCTGGTTTAAGTGACTCAGTAAACTAATATCCTCTTTTAAGAAAATATACTAACAGTATTTAGGCAACTAAATACTGTTTTTTTTTAAGTGTCACAAAAACCAAAAGTTAGTTGTCTTTTATATAGAACTTAAAAAACCATTAAAAATGAAAATTATAGTTACTATTACAGGACTTTTACTTTGCTTTTCAACTGCTTTTGCTCAAAAAGTTATAAATGCATCTGATATTATGAGAGATGTTAAAAACGGAAAAGCAATAGAAATTTCTAACACTACTATTAAAGGTACATTAGACTTTACTTTTATGAATGAAGCGTTACCTAAATTACCTAAAAGAAAAAGTTGGTGGAATAATGGAGGATCTAACACCGTTGAAAAACAAATTACAAATAAAGTTTCTTTTGTAAATTGTGTTTTTGATGATGATGTTTTAGCCTACATTCCTCATGAGAAAAGTGGATATACTTTTGTTGCTAATTTTGAAGATATTGTTGTATTTAAAGATTGTACTTTTGAACAAAAAGCGATGTTTAAATATTCAGATTTTGAGAGAAACACAAACTTTTCTAACACTAAATTTAAAGGTGACTCAACATTTAAGTACGCAAAATTTGATAGAGATATTACTTTCGAAAACACCTCTTTTGAGGAACCAGCTACATTTAAGTATGCAGATTTTAACCGTTTTGTAAGCTTTAAAAACTCTGTTTTCAATGAAAGTGCTATTTTTAAATATACCGAATTTAAAGATGGTGTATCATTTAGAAATGTAAAGTTTGAAGAAGACTTAAATATTAAATACACAAAAGTATCAGGAGAGTTTGATATTACTGGAATGGAAGTAGCTTTTGATATAGACTCTAAATACACTAAAATAAACGGAAAAAGTTTTAATAAGTATTTAATGAAAAGATAAGGTTTATACTCTCCTCTCATAATAAAAGGAGTTAAAATATACTTACGCTAAAAACAAAAACTCCGCCTTTCAGCGGAGTTTTTATTTTTATTCTTCTTCATCGTTAAATGAAGAATTCTTCTTTGCTTTTTTACTACCTTCATACAGTTCATACTTTACAAAACGGCAATCTAAATCTGCATTTTTAAGCGGTATTCTTTTCGACGTTCGTAACCCTACAAACTTTAGCGCTTGAATATCCGACGTAATTAACCACGCAGTTGAATTTGGATAGTTATTCTTTAAGGTGTCTCCTATTTTTCTGTAAAATTCTTCTACATCAATATTTAAACGCTCTCCATAAGGCGGATTGAACAAAATTGTAGTTTTACCAAATACTTCTTTCTTAGAATTGAAAAAGTTTACGTGATGTACTCCTATAAACTCATCCAAATTAGCATTGATAATATTTTGCTGCGCTTTTCTAACTGCAGATGGAGCCTTATCAAATCCCATAATTTTAAAATGAGAACTTCGTATTTTCTTTAATAACGAATCTTGAATAACAAAGTATAAATCTTCATCATAATCCTTCCAGTTTTCAAAAGCAAAATGCTTTCGGTTGATATTTGCAGGTATTTGATTCGCAATCATTGCAGCTTCAATCAAAATAGTTCCTGAACCACACATCGGGTCGATAAAATTCTCTTCCCCTTTATATCCTGAAAGTAAAATTAATCCTGCTGCCAATACCTCATTAATCGGAGCAATATTCGTAGCACTTCGGTATCCACGTTTGTGTAACGACTCACCTGAAGAATCCAACGAAATAGTTAGCCATTCTTTATGAATGTGCACGTGAACTTTTACATCTGGGTATTTTAAATCTACATTCGGACGCTTTTTATACTTATGCATAAAATAATCGGCAATAGCATCCTTCGATTTTAAGCTAATATAATGTGAATTTGAAGTAAAGTTCTTTGAATTTACTACCGAACCTATCGCAAACGTTCCATCAACATCCAAAAAACGTTCCCATTTTACACGTTGAATTGCTTCGTATAAATCTTCTTCATCAAAAATTTTACTGCGTTTAATTGGTTTTAAAATACGAATAGCAGTACGTAAAGCTATATTTGCTTTGTACATAAAACCTTTATCACCTCTAAAAGTAACACTCCTTACTCCTTCTTTCACTTCCATTGCTCCTAGTTGACGTAACTCATCTGCCAAAACACCTTCTAAACCTGCCATGGTTATGGCGGTCATTTTAAAATCTTTTTCCATGTAACTGTAAAATTTCATTGCAAAAGTACAGCTAATTTTGGGTTGTTATGAATCTTTTCTACTTTGAATGTAAAAAACGTAAGTTTTGCGTATTTTTGCAGACCTTTATAATTATGAATACAACAGATTGGTTTACTTCGTGGTTTAACACACCATACTATCATATTTTATACAAGCATAGAAACGATGCCGATGCACAGTTTTTTATGCGTAATATCACTTCTTTCTTACAACTACCTAAGTTAAGTCGTATTGCTGATTTACCCTGTGGAAAAGGACGTCATGCAGTATACTTAAACTCGTTAGGATATGACGTTGTGGGTGGTGATTTAAGTAAAAATAGTATTAAACATGCCAAACAGTTTGAGAATGACACGCTTCATTTTGAAGTTTGGGATATGCGAGAGCCTATTGAAAGTAAATATGATGCTATATTTAATCTCTTTACTAGTTTTGGTTATTTTGAAGATGATAACGAAGACATTGCTGTTTTAAAAAGTATTAAAAACGGATTAAAAGAAAACGGTGTATTTGTCTTGGACTTCTTAAATGTTGAAAAAGTAAAAAATACACTTATAAAAGAAGAAATAAAAACTATTGATGGTATTGAGTTTAATATTAAAAAAGAAATTAAAGACGGATTTATATTAAAACATATTTCTTTTACAGCTGAAGGAAAATCACACTCGTATACAGAGCGTGTAAAATTTTTAACTTTAGAAAAACTACAATCATATTTTAGTAGTGTCAATTTACAAATAACACATGTTTTTGGCGATTACAGTCTTAATGAGTTTAATTCACAATCTTCTGATCGCTTAATTATTGTTGCTAAATGAGTTACTTTTTACTAATTGTCTCTGTTTTAGTAGGTGTTTTATTCGTTTTTACACTAAAACCTAGTAATACCTTCGTTCGCTTATTATTAGCATTTAGTGGCGCTTATTTACTTTCAGTAACTATCTTACATTTATTGCCAGAAGTATATCTCTACACTAATAACACAAGATTAGTTGGTATTTTAATTTTAGTGGGAATCATCATTCAATCGGTATTAGAGTCTTTTTCTAAAGGTGCTGAACACGGACATATACATTTACATTCTGACTCGTCTAAGTTTCCTTGGTTATTATTTATTAGTTTGTGTGTACACGCTTTTTCAGAAGGATTACCTATTCATCATGCAGATGACAACTTATTATGGGCTATTGTTGTACACAAAATTCCTATTGCAATAGTTTTAACTACCTTCTTATTACATGCTAAGTATTCTAAAAAAACAGTCTTTTTATTTTTAACCTTATTTGCATTAATGAGTCCCTTAGGTATTTTAGTATCTAACAACGTTCTTTTAGTAAAACAATACCATACAGAAATTACAGCTTTAATAGTTGGAGTGTTTTTACATATTTCAACCATCATTCTTTTTGAAAGCACGGAAAACCATAAATTCAACTACCAAAAGTTTGCTGCTATTATTTTAGGAATATTGTTAACTATCTTCTCTATGCACCAACCCCATTGAGAAAGCAGGTAAACAAACTGCTAAATACTCACAGGGTTCTGTAAATGGGTTAGAATATTGAACACGTGTCTTTTTTTCAATTTTAATCGATTGTCCTGCTTCTAACACCACAATTTCACCATCAATATTGAATTGCTTTTTTCCTTTGATTATATAAGTATATTCTTCAAATTCTGGTGCTTGAAAAGGCTCACTCCAGCCTGGAGGTGCTATCATGTGTGCTATACTTACTTTTGAATTTCCATCAGTAGCATTTCCAAAATGCTCTTCAATTAATTTTCCATCAGTCGTTGGTACTACAAACGGGCTTTTTTGAATCTTATATTTTTTACTCATAATGTATTTTTTACCTATTCCTTTTCAGCTTCCCAAATTGGAGCAAGATTTCTTTTAGCGTCTTTAAACTTATCAGGCATGTTTTTAAAAGGAGTAACAACAAAAGTAAAGCTGTCGTCTGCACTAAATCGCCAATAATTTCCTTTTAATGCTCCATCTTCTGTTTCAACATTCCAATCAGGGATATTAATTAAAGAGAATTCTTTAGCTTCTTTATTAAAATCTAAAGCAAAATCTCTTAATACATTTTCAGAAGGATACTTCAGTATAATTTTTGCGTTTAAATCCCCTTTATCAGTAACATAAAAAGTACATGATTTTGATGGATAGGTTTCTATTTCTTTTCTCCAATTTCTTGCTATCACCTTTTCTAGCTCTGTACTAACTTGCATACTATCTGCTTCATTCGCTATAAGTGCAAATATGTTTTCTTGAACTATGGTTATTGTTTGCTTATTTGGGTTTATGGTAACGGTTGTTTTCTCCGCTCCTATCCTACTGTTTTCTCCAAAGAAAACTCCCAATACAAAAAATGCTATTTTTATTACTTCCATCTTTTAAAAATTACATAGCTGTTATTAATTAAAAAGCCGAAACATATGTTTCGGCTTCAAATATTTTAGTTAAACCAAATAGTAAATGATTTAATTTTGGCTAAATCTGGAATTTGTTCTTTGGTTACTTTTTGAGTACTAAATTCTTTTAAACCTAAATCTTCATTATCAATCGTTATTGTTGCGTTTAAATCATCAATAAATAAGGTTGCTGATGAAAATGATGACTCTACTTTACTTACCTTAGTATTTGCATTAATTTCTTGAAAAGTAGATTTTATATTTACTCCTGATTTTGTTTTAAAACGATCATCAAAAATCTCAATACTCTTAATTGTTGACGTAGAGTCTAATTGTTCTTTTGGAGTAATTGTTAGTAAATGCTTTCCTCCTTTTTCATATACTAAATACTTATCATCTTCTTGAAAAAGATTATTTCCTTTAGCCCCTTCACTTAATACTTTAACTACTGAGTCTTGCTTAAATACGTTTTCTATTTCGTTAACAGTTGTTTTCGTTGTTAACTTTCCTACTTTTCCTTTAGCAATATCAAATTTGCTATTACCACACTGGATAAATAGTACTGATATTACTGCGATAACTAAAGGTTTCATAAATGTTCTCATTTGTCTTCTTTTATATTTAAAACGTCTATTTCTTGTATTTCTTATTTTATTACTTTTTTCAAAATTCCAAAGGCTGCTCTTATAAAGGTAGCACTGGTTAATACCTTTACTATTGGGTTCATACGTGTGCTTCTACTACGTGTTGAAGATTTTCTTCTTGTTTTTTCTTCCTCCTCTTTGCGTGCTTCTTCAGTTTTTTCTTTGTTGACTTTTTCTATCTTCTCGTTTAGCATTTCGTAAGCACTCTCCCTATCAATAGTATCGTTGTATTTCGGGATTAATCTTGAATTATCTAAAACTTGTTTAATTTCCTTATCTGTTAATACATCCATTCTACTCATAGGTGCACGTAACATGGTTCGTGCCAATGGTGTTGGAATTCCTTTTTCATTTAATACAGAAATCAACGCCTCTCCTATTCCCAACTGTGTTAATACCTCTTTAGTATCGTAATATTCAGAATCTGGATAGTTTTCTGCAGCTAATTTAATTGCTTTTCTATCTTTTGCTGTAAAGGCACGTAAGGCATGTTGAATCTTCATTCCTAACTGTGCTAATACGTCTTCTGGAACATCTTTTGGATTTTGTGTTACGAAGTATAATCCTATTCCTTTAGATCGAATTAATTTTACGATGCTTTCTATTTGACTCAACAACGCTTTTGAAGCTTCATCAAATACTAAATGGGCTTCATCTATAAAAATCACCAATTCTGGTCGACCACTATCTCCTTGTTCTGGAAAAGTTTCATATACCTCAGCTAGTAACTGTAGCATAAAGGTTGAAAACAGTTTTGGTCTATCTTGAATATCTGTTAAACGTAGTACAGAAATAACACCACGTCCGTTTTCATCAATACGAGTTAAATCGTCAACATCAAATGATTTTTCTCCGAAGAATAAATCACCTCCTTGTTGCTCAATTTCAACAATTTTTCTAAGAATAGCCCCAGTACTTGCGGTAGAAATTCGTCCGTATTCTTTTTTAATCTCTTCTTTTCCTTCATTGGTTATGTATTGAAGGATTTTCTTGAAATCTTTTAAGTCTAATAACGGTAATTGGTTATCATCACAATATTTAAAAATAATCGCTACAATTCCAGATTGTGTCTCCGTCAAATCTAAAATACGTGATAATAAAACAGGTCCAAATTCAGAAACTGTAGCACGTAAACGAACTCCATTTTGTTCTGAAATAGATAAAATTTCTATTGGAAATTTTGTTGGAGTAAATGGTATTCCGATTTTTTCGTGGCGTTCATCAATCTTAGCATGCCCAGGACTTGGTTGTGCTAATCCACTTAAGTCTCCTTTTACATCCATTAACAATACAGGTATTCCTTTTTCTGACATGTTTTCTGCCAGCACTTGCAAGGTTTTTGTTTTTCCTGTTCCTGTTGCTCCAGCTATTAATCCGTGACGATTTAATGTTTTTAAAGGAATATTTACATGAGCGTTTGTTACAGTTTCTTCTCCTAACATTCCTGCTCCTAGCGTAATAAACTCTCCTTTTGTTGTATAGCCTTCTTTGATGTAATTGAAAAACTCTTCGGTTTTACTCATTATTTATGACCTTTTTTGTGATAAAAACACGTAAAAGTAACAAAAATCATTCATTAATTTTTAATGTTGCCTATCTTTGCACCCTTATGTTGAAAAAAGAAGTACAAGAGTTAATTAATACAGGAGAAATGCTTCCGTTAATGGAAGAGTTTTACACGATTCAGGGAGAAGGAGCACACACTGGTACTGCTGCTTATTTTATTCGTATTGGCGGTTGCGATGTAGGTTGCCATTGGTGTGATGTAAAAGAAAGCTGGGATGCTAATTTACATCCGCCTACAAAAACGGATATTATTGTTGAAAATGCAAAGAAATATGCCGAAACTGTGGTAATTACAGGTGGAGAGCCTTTAATGTGGAGTTTAGACTATATTACAGGGCAACTTCAAGAAAAAGGTATTAAAACACATATTGAAACTTCTGGAGCGTATGACTTTTCTGGGGTTTGGGATTGGTTTTGTTTATCGCCTAAAAAAACAAAATTACCTTTAGAACGTGCTTATCAAGAAGCAGATGAGTTGAAAATGATTATTCATAATAAAAATGATTTTCAGTTTGCTGAGGAACAGGCTGCTAAAGTTGGTAAAAAATGTAAATTATTTTTACAACCTGAATGGAGTAAAAAGGAAAAAATGACTCCTCTAATTATTGATTATGTGATGGAGCATCCTCAATGGAAAATTTCCTTACAAACACACAAGTATTTAAATATACCATAAACAAAAAAAGCAACCATACTTCGACTACGCTCAGTAAAAAGGTTGCTTTTTTAATATTCATTAGGTTCTATATGAATTAAAACATGCTCCAAGTCTGGGAGTTTTTCTCTTAAATAGTCTTTTAATTTATGAGCAATATCGTGTCCTTCTTTTACTGTAATAGTACTATCTACAATCGCATGTAAATCTACATGATATTTCATTCCTGCTTTACGAACAAAGCATTTTTCTGTTCCTAAAACACCTGTCACTTCCATAGATTTTTCTCTTATTTCTTCTATTAAATCATCATATACATGTTCATCCATTATTTCACCCAGTGCTGGTCTAAAAATTAGGTAACTATTGTATAAAATAAAGAACGAAGCCAATAAAGCTGCCCAATCATCAGCAGTTTCATAACCTTCTTTAAAAATAAGTGCTATTGAAATCCCTATGAATGCCATTACAGAAGTAATTGCATCACTTCTATGATGCCACGCATCTGCTTTTAAAGAAGAACTATTAGTTTCTTTACTCTTTCTGATAACCACTTGAAAGGATATTTCTTTCCAAATAATAATTGCCCCTAAAACGAGTAACGTCCATGTTTTAGGAGTTTTGTGTGGAGTTTGGATATTCTGTATACTTTCATAGGCAATAATTGTAGCCGAAGTTACCAAAAAAGCAACTACTACAAAGGTGATTAAAGGTTCTATTTTTCCGTGTCCGTATGGGTGATTTTTATCTGCAGGTCTTTTCGCATATTTCAACCCTAACAACACTAAAAGAGAAGAAAAAATATCGGTAGTAGATTCAATTGCATCTGCTATTAACGCGTATGAGTTTCCAAAAATACCTGCTAGTCCTTTTATAATTGCTAAACTAGTATTGCTTAGAATACTAAAATAGGTGGTTTTTATAGCTAACTCTTCTTTACTCATTGAATTATGATATTACAATCTCTTTTTATGAGGTTGTACGAAGGTACTTGAAAAGTATTGAAAAAAAAAGACTCGCCAATTAGCGAGTCTCTTGGATAGTTTATAAAACTACCACTTTAACAACAATTAATAGTTAATAACGAATGAAAAATTAGTTCCAGCCTCCTCCTAAGGCTTTATATACTTTTACATTTGCTAATAATTGATCTCTTTTCGTTTCTATGATTTCAATTTTAGACTCTAATGCTTCTCTTTGTGTTAACAACACTTCTGTATATTCTGCTCTTGCTGATTTAAACAAACGAACTGAAAGATCTATAGATTCATTTAACGCTTCTACTTGTTGCTTTTTTAAATCGTAACTATTTTTCAAGTTGTCAATTTTTGAAAGCTCATTGGCTACTTCTAAATACGCATTTAAAATAGCTCTTTCGTATTCATAAACAGCTTGTAATTGTTTATTATTGGCTGTTTTATAAGCTGCTTTTATCGCATTTCTATTGATTAAAGGTCCTACAATATCTCCTGCTAAAGAATAGACTAACGATTCTGGTGTTGATGTTAAAAACTTAGGTTTAAATGCTTGTAACCCCACTCCTGCTTTAATTCCTATTGATGGATAAAAATTAGCTCGTGCTATTTTGGTATTCAATTTAGCTGCTGCTAACTCGTATTCAGCTCTCCTTAAATCGGGTCTGTTTTGTAACAGTTGTGATGGAATTCCTGCTTTTACTCCTTCAATAGGTTTGTCTATAAAATTATCTGAGTTTCTTTCTATAGGTTGTGGGTACCTTCCTACTAAAAAGTTAATTTTATTTTCGGTTTCTACAATCTCTTGTTGAAGTTCGTATAGGTGACTTTGGTTTTTAAGTACACTCGCTTCAAACCTACGTACTGCTAATTCTGTTGTTCTTGCGGCTTGCTTTTGAAGCTTTACCATTTGCAATGCATTTTTTTGAATCTCTAAGTTTTGTGAAACCATAGATAATTCATTATCTAATGCTACTAATTCGTAATATGAATTTGCAATTTCTGAAACCAAATTAGTTACCATAAAGTTTTTTCCTTCAACACTAGCTAAGTATTCTAATACTGCTGCTTTCTTCTCATTTCGTAACTTCTTCCATACATCTAGCTCCCAAGAAGCTGAAAGTCCTATTGAAAAATCAGTTAATGGTTCAGGAAATTTTTCACCTTCGCGGATATCTAAATTTTCTTCTACAGCACCATTTCTAGTATACTTCCCAACCTTTTCTAATTCAGCTCCTGCATACATATTTACAAACGGTAAATACTCACCTTTTTTTGCTTTGATGTTATTTTTTGAAATAGCTACTTGTTGTAACATTATGTTCAACTCTTGGTTCTTTGATAAAGCTGTATCTATCAGAGAAATTAAATGTGAATCTGAAAAAAAGTCACGCCATTTAATAGTAGCTGTACTTAATGAGTCTGCTGGTTGATTCTTAAAATTCTCTGGTACTTCTTTGTTCTCCTCTCTTAATACTTGATTTGGCACGCAAGAGCACAAAATTAAGAGGACAAGCACACTTAAAAAGTGTGCTTTTTTTATTACAAATGAACTTCTTCGTTTAGTTTTCATTGTTTTCTCTTTTAATTATTTTCTTTAGAAGTTTTTTAAGCTCTGTTATTTTAACTTTTGTTTTACTTCCTTCAACTTCATTTATTCTTATAAATTCTTCAGAAACTGGTTCATTAGCTTCGTCTTTAATTAAGCTTCTTCCATCACTCATTTTAGCAAATATGTAATAGAGACCTGGTATAATTAAAACTCCGAAAATGGTTCCTATTAACATTCCTCCTAAAGCTGACCCACCAATAGTTCTGTTTCCAATAGCTCCTGCTCCGTGAGCTATAACTAACGGTATTAATCCTGCTATAAATGCAAATGAAGTCATTAAAATTGGCCTGAATCGTTCTTTAGCTCCTTCAATAGCTGCTTCAAAAATTGTAGCTCCCTGGCTTCGTTTTAGTACTGCAAATTCTACAATTAACACTGCATTTTTACCTAATAAACCAACCAGCATTATTATTCCGATTTGTGCATATACATCATTCGCTAGGCCCATTAGTTTTAAGAGTGTGAATGACCCGTACACTCCTACTGGAAGTGAGAAAATCACTGCTAATGGCAGTATAAAACTTTCGTATTGTGCTGCTAACACAAAGTATACAAAGGCTAATACAATGATAAAAATATACACCGATTCATTACCTCTTTGTGCTTCATCATAGGTAAGTCCTTCCCAAGCAACATCATACCCTCTTGGTAATTCTTTTGCTGCTACTTCTTTAATTGCGTTAATAGCATCTCCACTTGTGTATCCTGATGCTGGTAACCCTCTAATAGCTGCTGAATTATATAAATTGTATCGTGTTATCTCATTAGGTCCTAGTTTTTTTTCTAAACTCATGAACGCTGAATAAGGCACCATTTTTCCTTCCTCATTTTTAACATATAGCTTTTCTAAATCTGAAGGGATTCTCCTGTATTCTGGCGCTGCTTGTGTATACACTTTAAAAAATCTACCAAAACGAATAAAACCTTGTTCATAGGTACTACCTATTAAAATGTTTAGGTTTTCCATGGCTTTACCAATGGTTACTCCTTTTTGCATCGCTTTTTTATTGTCGATTTTTAATTCGTACTGCGGATAGTTTGCAGAATAAAAAGTAAATAAACCTGTAAGCTCTTTTCGTTTTGATAACGATTCCATGAATTTGTTATTGATACGTTCAAATTCATGGTAGTCTGTTGAGTTTGTTTTATCTAATAAACGCATTGAGAATCCTCCTGAAGATCCAAAACCTGGTACTGCTGGTGGTTCAAAATATTCTATAACCGCCCCTAAATCTTTGGTTTCTTCTTCTAATTCTTCCATGATTTCGTGAACTGAATGATGACGTTCTGACCATGGTTTTAAGTTAATTAAACAGGTACCTGCATTGGACCCTCTACCTTCGGTCATAATTTCATATCCTGCTAAAGATGAAACGGATTCTACTCCTTCAGTTTCTTCACAAATCTGTTGTAGTTTTCTTGCTACTTCGTTTGTACGTTCTAAAGTAGCACCTGGTGGTGTTTGAATAATAGCATAAATCATTCCTTGATCTTCACTAGGAATAAAACCTGCTGGTAATGTTTTATTGGTAATAAATATTCCTGCACAGAAAGCTAGTAATACTCCAAAGGTTAACATTCTTCTTGCTACGATTCTGTTTAACACTTTTACATATCTTCCTGTAAGTTTTTCAAACCCTTTGTTAAACCAATCAATAAATTTATCTATTATTGATTTTTTTCTTTCTTTTCCGTGGTTATTCTTCAACATTATTGCACACAATACTGGTGTTAATGTTAATGCTACCACTGCTGAAATAATGATAGAACCCGCCATTGTTATAGAGAATTGTCTGTAGAAAACTCCTACGGGCCCTGTCATAAATGAAATTGGCACAAATACAGAGACCATAACCAATGTAATTGCTAAAATAGCTCCCCCTATTTCTCCTAATGCTGCCTTAGATGCTTGGTAAGGTGTAAGATGTTCCTTCTCCATTTTTAAATGGACTGCTTCTACCACTACAATAGCATCATCTACCACAATACCAATGGCTAATACTAATGCAAACAAGGTAATTAAGTTTATTGAAAGCCCAAAAAGTTGCATTACAAAGAACGCTCCAATCAAAGATACTGGTACTGCTATAATTGGAATTAAGGTTGATCGTAAATCTCCTAAGAAGAGAAACACCACAATTGCCACTAAAATAAAGGCATCTCTAAGTGTATGTATTACTTGTTCTATTGAGGCATCTAAAAAGTTAGAAACGTCATAACTAATTTTAAAATCAATCCCTGGTGGTAGATCTTCTTTTAATTCTTTTAGTTTTTCTTTTACCGATGCTATTACATCACTACCATTACTTCCAAAAGTTTGTTTCAAAACAATAGATGCTGATGGATGCCCATCTAAGTTTGAGTAAATATCGAAGAATTCACTCCCTAATTTTACTTCGGCAACATCTTTTAACTTTAAAATTTCTCCTTCTTCATTTGCTCGAATAATAATGTCTTTATACTGATCTGGTTCGTTATACCTGTTTTGATAGGTAAGTACGTATTCTAGTGATTGTGATTTGATTCCTGAACTTCTTCCTAATCTTCCGGGTCTTGCCAAAATACTTTGGTCTTCCATCGCTTCTAAAATTTCTTCTGCAGAAATATTATAGGCTCTCATTCGGTCGGGTTTTAACCAAACTCTCATCGCATATTTTCTACTTCCTAAAATTTTAGCACTGGCGATACCGTTGATTCGTTGAATTTCTGGTATCATTTTGGTATATGCATAGTTGTATAGGAACTTTTCATCGTTATTTTTTTCTTTACTAAAAAGGTTCACATACATTAACATACTTGGTTGTACTGGAGTAATAATTACTCCTTCTCGCTGTACTAATTCAGGTAATAAAGGCATTACTTGATCTACCCTTGTTTTTACCCTTACTACTGCTTGGTTGGGATCTGTACCGGGTTCAAAAATTACACGTAAGGTTCCTTCTCCTGCACTTGTAGCATCAGAAGCGATATAACGCATTCCTTGTACTCCATTGATTGCTGTTTCTAGAGGAATTAGTGTTGAGTTTACCAATACATCTGCACTTGAACCTGGGTATGCTATAAATATGTTTACCGTGGTTGGTGCTATTTGTGGAAACTGTGATATTGGGAGTTGTTTTATTGATAACAACCCCGTAAAAACAACTATTATCGAAATAACAATTGCTAGTACTGGTCTTTTTATAAATTGACTAAACATGTTTTGTTGAATTTTAGTTTTTGATTACTCTGCATATAAGTCTAAACTAGACATTACAGCATTTGGCTCTTTAAACTCAACATGTATCTTTTGTTGATCTTTTACCATACGGATTCCTTCTAACAATATTTTATCGTTTTCTGTAAGTCCTTTTTCTACTATAAATAAGTGTGGTAATTCTGCTTCTACAGTAATTTCTCGTTGTTTTACTGTATTGTTTTTATCTACTACAAAAACATATTTTTTATCTAATACTTCAAAAGTGGCTTTTTGTGGAATTATTAAGGCTCCTTCGTATGGAACTTCCATTAAAATACTTCCTGTTTCTCCGTGTCTTAAAATTCCATCTGGATTTGGGAAAGTTGCTCTAAAGGCAATGTTTCCTGTTTCATTGTTAAACTCTCCTTCAATCGTTTCTACTATTCCTTTTTGATTGAATGGTTTGTTATTTGCCATTAAAAGTGTTACTTCTTTTTTCTTGTCTTTATCTTGACTCATTATATAGTCTAGATATTCTGTTTCTGGCACATTAAAATATACCCACATTTTACTGTTGTCTGATAGTGTTGTTAGGAGTTCTCCTTCATCTAACAAACTTCCTTTTCTAACGTGTAGGTGATCCATTATACCATTAAACGGAGCCTTAATACTTGTAAAACCCAAGTGTGTTTGGGCTAGCATTACTTCAGCTTTTGCTTTTTCGTAATTTGCTTTTGCTAAGGCTAATTCGTTTTTAGAAACTACGTTTCCATCTGCTAATAATTCCGTGTTTTTATATTCAATTTCAGCAGCTTTTGCTTCTGCTTTTGCTTTTTGTAAATCTGCCTTATAAACATTTGCTGATATTTGAAACATGTTTTGTCCTTTTTTTACATGCTGTCCTTCATCAACAAATACTTTCTTTAAATATCCTTTTTCAAGCGCCCTCAATTCTATGTGCTGAATGGCATGTATTTGACTTACATAATCTTTGGTTATTGATGTATCTTTTTTAATGGGATTGGTTACAAGGAACTTTGTTTCTGGGTGTTTAGATTCCTTTTTTGATTCGCAGCTAATGTTTATTAATAGCGCAAATAGACTCATGAAAATGAAGTTTTTTTTCATTTTTTGTATGTATTTGTAAAGTTAGAGTGAGTGTGTAACCATTGAATACCAATGGTTATTCTAAAAATTTAATTAAATTTTTATGTGGGGTATATAAAGTAAGCTAAATAAAAGCTTTAGGTTTACTTTACCGAAGAGGGTATCAAATTATAAAAACTTGAAATTTAATATGCAATTTTAAAATAGCACTATAAGTGTACTCTTTAAAGCGTTGTGCTTTTTCTTTTACTACACAAAACTGGCACTCAAAAAACTGCGCATGTAAAATGGCTGATAAGTAACTTCCGAATTTTGACAAACTTTCATCTACTTCATTTTCGTCTTGGGTTTTGTCTTCAATTTCACTAATTTCGAAATAACTCTCCCTTTCAGAATCTTGATATTTTTCGCTAAAAACGTAATTACTGATGTGTTGAGTAATAAATTGTGGCTCTTCTTTTACGTTTACAGATTTAAAAGTAGCCACTGAGGTAGTTGTATCAAAAGTCTTTTGGTCTGCATATGATGTAGACCATCCTTTTAATAAAAGTATTAATAAAAATAGATATTTATTAAATGTATTACTCATTTCAATCGGCAAAATTATAGATATATATTCATTTAACAAATAATTCGTATTGTAAAATATTTATAAAACAAAAAAACTCGCCGATTGGCGAGTTTTAATAGTATGTTTTTTAGGATATAAAGCTATTCTTTATAAACTCCCATATTTTCGTATTTCTCCATACGCTGAGCTATCAACTCTTTATCTTTAAGCTTATTAAGTTCTTCGTACGCTTTTATAATTTGTTCTTTAACAGCTTTAAAAGTTCCTTCACGGTCAGAGTGTGCACCTCCTAAAGGTTCTTTTATGATATCATCAACTATTTTTAGTTTCATACCATCTTCTGCCGTTAATTTTAATGCTTCTGCTGCTTTTTCTTTTTCTGACCAACTACGCCATAAAATAGAAGAACAGTTTTCAGGTGAGATAACTGAATACCAAGAGTTTTCTAACATATATACTCTATCTCCTACTCCTATTCCTAAAGCTCCCCCTGAAGCTCCTTCTCCTATAATTATGGTAATAATAGGAGTTTTTAAACGAGTCATCTCAAATATATTACGAGCAATTGCTTCTCCTTGTCCACGTTCTTCAGCTTCTAATCCTGGGTAAGCACCTGGAGTATCTACTAAAGTTACTACTGGTATTCCAAATTTTTCAGCCATGCGCATTAAACGTAATGCTTTACGGTATCCTTCTGGGTTTGCCATACCAAAGTTACGATATTGACGTGTTTTGGTATTGTATCCTTTTTGCTGACCTATGAACATAAAAGATTGGTCTCCAATCTTACCTAGTCCACCAATCATAGCTTTATCATCTTTTACACTACGGTCACCGTGTAATTCCATAAATGTATCTCCACAAAGTGCTTTGATATAATCTAAGGTATAAGGACGATTTGGATGACGAGATAACTGTACGCGTTGCCATGCCGTTAAATTCTTATATATATCTTTCTTAGCTTTTTCTAATTTTTTTTCAATCTTCTGACATGTAGCTGTAACGTCTACATCACTTTCTTTTCCTATATCAAAACATTTTGCCAACTGATCTTCTAGCTCTTTTATTGGCATTTCAAAATCTAAATATTCCATTGTATTCTTGTATATAGTTTGATTTTCTAATTTACTAGTTAGTTGTTTGTAAAGGCAAACATACTAAAAAATTGTACAGTTTACCTTCATCACTTTTCTTAAAATATTATTTTTTTATAATTTTCTTTTTTATGGAAGAAACATTTTTGAGTACTCCATTTAATAATACTACTATTAAAACAATACAAGCCCCGTAATAAAACTCTGGATTCATTTGTTCTTTTTCTCCAAATATTAATAATGCTAAAATAATAGCGTATATAGGTTCTAAATTAATCGTGAGCATTACTGTATAAGGTGTTAAATACCTCATTACTTGCACTGAAGCTATAAAAGCATAGGCTGTACAAATACTACTTAAAATGAATAAATATATCCAGTCACTTGTTTGTAATTGAAAAAACTCTATTGAAAATTTTTGTGTAAATAATAAATATATAGTTACTCCTAAAACTCCAAATAATAACTGATAAAATGAAATAGTATTTGCTTCGTGTTTTTTTATAAACAAACCGTTTAGTACTGAAAATAATGCGGAAAGAAATGCTGAAATTAATGCATAAATAATACCTAGTGTATACTGACTTTCAAAATTAAAAATAATGTACAATCCCATTATTACTAACAAGCCTAATACTATTTCTATTGTTTTTATTCTTCTTTTAAAAAAGAAAGGTTCTATAAATGAGGCAAAAAAAGCTCCAGTACTCATCATTACTAAAGCTACAGATACATTTGATACTTTTATTGCTTTGAAAAATGTTATCCAGTGTACTGCTATAATTACTCCTGAAATGGCAAACTTAATTAATGCTTTTTTTTCTACTTTAAATGACTTCTTCCTTATTAAAAAATATAAAGCAATAAAACCTACTGCTAACAACATTCTAAACCAAACTAAAGGTGCTGCATCAATTGATATTAATGCGCCTAAAATAGCTGTAAACCCCCAAATAAATACGATTAAATGTAAGAGTAAGTAATTCTTTAATTTATCTCCTTGCATTGAAATATAAATAAACAGCGTATAAACCAAATACCACATTAGGTCCCCAAACATTTAACAATGCATTTGCTCCTGCTACAGCTCCTAATACTTCTGCTACTTTTAAAAAGAATACATAAATAAACATAACGCTTATACCTATTGCTAAATTAACTCCTATACCTCCTCTAGTTTTCCTATGTGCTAGTCCTACCGCAATTAACGTTAATATGTAGCTCGCAATTGGTAAACTTGTTCTCTTATATAGTTCTACTAAATAAGCATTTAAGTTTTTTATTCCTCTTTTTCTAGACACTTCAATAAACTTAATCAACTCTGGTGAGTTCATTTCTTGTGCCATTATATTTTTATAATTAAAATCTTCTGGTGTAAATGTAAATGTAGTATCTAAACTTTTCCCCGAAAAGATACTATCTCTTTCTTTAAAAATTTTTCGTTCTTTCCAGTTATATAATTTAAACGTACTATCTTTTTCCTTCCAATTAATATTATCAGCTATAAGTTTCTTTTTTAATTTAATACCGTCATATAAATCTATTGAAAAATTATAGCCTGAATTTCTTTTTAAATCAAAACTTTGAATGTATACATAAGTACTATCATTCAATTGTAAGCTAAACTCTCGGATGGAATTATCTGCATACTTTTTTTTCTTTAAATACTTCTTTTCAAAAGCTTTTCGTGTTTTACTACTTGAGGGTACAAAAAAATGGTTCATTGAGAGTGCTATTGCACAAACTATAGTTGCTCCTATAAAATATGGAAATAAAAAACGTGTGAATGATACTTGTGAGCTATTGATTGCTACAATTTCTGTGTTACTTGCCAGCTTAGAAGTAAATAGTATAACTGCTATAAACAATGCTAATGGCATAAATGTATTAGCATAGTAAATAATAAAGTTTTTATAGTAATCGTTAACTATTTCAAACAATGTTAAATTTTCTTCTCGTAAAAACTTATCAACTTTTTCTGCAATATCAATAGCTACCGCAATAGGTATTAAAATAAGTAATGTAAACAGAAAAGTTACTAAGTAACGTTTTAATATGTACCAATCTAGTATTTTCAAATTACAAACGTTTATCCATTTGTTTTACCATTTTGTCTTTCCATTCAGTAAAATCTCCTGCTATTATGTGTTTACGTGCTTCACGAACTAACCATAAATAAAACCCTAGGTTATGAATAGAAGCTATCTGCTTTCCTAACATTTCTCTTGCAGCAAATAAGTGACGTAAATAGGCTTTAGAATACATGGTATCTACCCAAGTAATGCCCATTTCATCAATTGGAGAAAAATCGTTTTCCCACTTTTTATTTTTAATATTTATGCTACCATGTGCTGTAAATAACATTCCGTTACGTGCATTACGAGTTGGCATTACGCAATCGAACATATCAACTCCTAACGCTATGTTTTCTAAAATATTAATTGGTGTACCAACTCCCATTAAATAACGTGGTTTGTCTTCTGGTAAAATTTCAGTAACCACTTCTGTCATTGCATACATTTCTTCAGCAGGTTCTCCTACTGATAATCCTCCTATCGCATTTCCTTCTGCTCCTGAGTTTGCTATATACTGTGCTGATTGCTTACGTAAATCTTTGTATGTACTTCCTTGTACAATTGGAAATAAAGACTGACTATATCCATATTTTGGAGGCGTGTTCTCAAAGTGTTTTATACAACGATCTAACCAACGGTGAGTCATGTGCATAGATCGTTTTGCATAGTTATAATCACAAGGGTATGGCGTACACTCATCAAAAGCCATAATTATATCTGCTCCAATGGTACGCTGTGTTTCCATTACATTTTCTGGTGTAAAAAAATGTGTAGAGCCGTCAATATGACTTTTAAACTTTACTCCTTCTTCATTTATCTTCCTTCTTCCTGACAAAGAGTATACTTGATATCCTCCACTATCAGTTAAAATATTACGATCCCAATTCATGAACTTATGTAAGCCTCCTGCAGCTTCTAAAGTTTCTAATTTTGGACGTAAGTATAAATGATATGTATTTCCTAAAATAATATCAGGATTGATTTCGTCTTTTAATTCTGATTGATGTACTCCTTTAACCGTAGCTACTGTACCTACAGGCATGAATATTGGAGTTTCTATGGTTCCATGATCAGTAGTAATAACGCCTGCGCGTGCTTTACTTTTTGGATCGGTTATTTTTAAGTCAAATTGCATAAGTGGCAAAGATACACATGTAAGTTGAATGTTTAAAAGTAGATAGTTAAAAGTTTCTTATTACTAATTTTTAACTTTTTCTTCTTCTTCCAAACTTGGATTTAAAACTTGCTTCCTTCTTTGGTTGTTTGTTATTTTGAGGAGAGGCTTTTTGATTCTTTTTTTCTGCTTCTTCGTATGTTTTTGACGAACCTGCTACGAGTTTATTAATTTCATCCATTTCTTTAGATGATAATTCACGCCACTCTCCTACTTTTAAACTTCCTAAAGTTACGTTCATAATACGTGTGCGTTTTAATTTCTTTACATCATATCCTAAGTATTCACACATACGTCTTATTTGACGATTTAAGCCTTGTACTAAAATTATTTTAAATGTGGTATCATTTATACGTTCTACCTTGCATTTCTTTGTTACAGTTCCTAAAATAGGAATTCCATTACTCATTCTTTTTATAAAGCGCTCATCAAAAGGTTTGTTTACCGTAACAATGTATTCTTTTTCGTGGTTATTCCCTGCTCGTAATATTTTGTTTACAATATCTCCATCATTGGTTAAAAAAATTAATCCTTCTGAAGGTTTATCTAAGCGACCAATAGGAAATAGTCGTTGTGGATGCCCCACAAATTTCACGATATTTTTACGTTCTTTACTATCAGTAGTACAAACAATGCCTTTAGGTTTGTTTAATGCTATATGTATCGTTTTGGGTTTTGCTTTTAATGGTTTTCCATCAATTTTTACCACATCTCCTTCATGAACTCTGTTTCCTAACTGGGTAGGTTTCCCATTTATCGTTACTCTTCCCTCAGTTATAAATCGTTCTGCTTCACGACGTGAACAAATACCTGTACTACTAATGTACTTGTTAAGATTTATTGATGTATCGTTATTATTATTTTCCATGTAATCAAAAAAAGACAGTCTCAAAAGTACTAAATATTGTCATTTCACGAATTAAGAGAATCAGATTTCTCGACTTCGCTCGAAATGACATACTTTCGAGACTGTCTTGTATGTTTTAGATTTTATCTTTTAAAACATGATCATTTTTTGTGTACAACGTGCTAAACTTGGTCTTCTTTCATAATCAAACCCAAGTGTAATCATGTGTGTTCCGTAATTATAATCTTGTGTTTTATTCATATTGATACTAAAACCATACGACATATAAAGATTATTTTTCTTTAAACCAAGTAATGGTGCAATAGCATTTGGTTGAAAAAACTGGTCATTTAAGAACGTATAACTTAAACCAGCCCAAACATATCCATCTCTAATTCCTCTTCTTGCTTTAATATTCATATCTGTTCTAGAGCGTTTATCGGCTTCTCTATACTCTACTAGCATTGATGGCTCTAACTCAAAGTTTCTGCTTAATTTCGTAAAGGTGTAAGATGTAAAAAGCACATACTTTCTTAGTACTTCTGGTTCACCGGTTTGAAAATCCTCTATCTCTTTATTTAAGATGTTCATAATGTTTGCACTAATACTAAATCGTTCGTAACGATATAACAAACCTACATCAAAGTTTGAATTGTTTAAAGTTCTGTTTGATACTGTTTGCCCTGAGTTATTTTCTGATGTATCAATACCAAATTGCGTAAAGCTATAACTTAAAGCAAACGATAGAAAACTATCATGAAAGTCACTTAATGTTAAGTGACTTGCAAATGACAATTTTGCTCCTTTTTGAGTGGTATACCCGTTTTTATCATTAAATAACGTGATTCCTCCACCAAAAGTATCTGCGATACGTGCTTCAACTGTTAATGATTGTGTATCGGGTGCGTCTTTAACTCCAATCCACTGGCTTACTCCATTTAATCTAACCTGTAAACCTGTTCCTATACCTGCATAGGTTGGGGAAATTAAAAATGGATTGTCTGCCAAATGACTTACATATTGGGGTAATTCTACTTCTTGTGCAGCAAGTTTTACACTACTAAATACTACACTTAAAATTATTACTATTTTTCTCATTTCTTTTTATCTATATAGTGTAAAGTGTCCCATTATTTTCTTCTCTTGACCTGATAACTCTTTAAAGTAAATAGTATACCAATAATCTCCTGATGGTAATGGTGTACCTTCATAAGTACCATCCCATCCTTCTACAGAACCTTTAAACTCGGCAATGTTACGTGCATATCTGTCGTAAATAAACACTTGAATATCATGATATTCTTCTACTTCACGAGGGTACCAATAATCATTTGTTCCATCTCCGTCTGGAGTAAATAAGTTTGGAACGAAAATAGTAATATACTCTCCTCTTATAGTTACTGTTTCCTCACAGCCTCTAGCATCTCTTACCGTAATAGTGTAATCTTTTGTTTGTAAGATTAAGAACTCATTATCTGATCCAAAATCACCTCCATCTACACTATACTCATAAGGTGGTAATCCAAAATCTGCATTGGCTATTAAAGTATTCTTAACCGAATCATCAATATCTAAGGTTAATGCTTGAATATCTTCAATACTAATTGGACTACTAGTAGAACTTTCAGAACATGAAGTTATTGTATGTGTTGCTGTAACATAGTATCCTATTCCTGCTGGTACATCAATAAATTCTCCTGTATTATTTGTTACTACAGGGTTTCCTATTCCGTCATATAATGTGTAAGACATATTAGCTCTATATGCTTCATCAACTATTGCTTTAATAATATTTCCTACCTCACAGGTATATGCAAAATCAACTGTTAATTGTAAATCTACTGGTTCAGCCGTAGTTACTCTAATTGGGTCTGCAACATTACAACCTGCTTCATCTCTTACTGTAATGTAGTAAGATGTACCTGCTTGGATGTTTTCTGCTGCTCCTAACACAATTGTATTCGTTGTATATGGTGTAGGTTGTTCTATATTATTAATACTTACGTAGTAAGGTTGTGTTCCTCCTTGTACATCTAACTCTATTGTTGGAGTTGCATTATTAATACAAGTTTGTTCTGTAACTCCTACCAATGTTGCTGTAAATTGTTGTGGTTGATCAATAACTACATCAATAGTATCAATACATCCAACCTTATCTTTAACAGTAATGGTATACGTACCTGCTGTTAAGTTTCTGAACACATTATCGGTAACAAATTTATTTGTTGGGTCTGTACTAATATTGTATTCATATCCTGTTAAGTTTCCTCCTGAGGCTAATACTGTAATAGTACCATCATTTCCTCCAAAACAACTTACATCTGTATGGTTTTCAGCAACTACTAAAGGTTCTGGTTCTACAATAGGATGTGGTGCAGTATCTTCTGTACATACTTCTCCAAATCTATTAGTACTTCTTACTCTAATTTTATATGTACCAACATCTAAACCTCCAAAAGTATTTGATGTTGTCCATGTTCCATCAATCGGATTATTACTACCATCTAACAGTTGGTATTCGTAATTACCGAAACCGCCTGCTACAGTTGCTGATAACACTCCATTAGCATCTCCATTACAGGTAACAAATCCTGAATCAACTACTAAAGTTGGTACTAAAGGTTCGTATGCATTGACTGTTACTACAACTGTATCTTCACAATTATTATCATCACGTACATAGAATGTTTGAGAACCTGAACTTACGTTTATAAACGTATTGTTAGGAACAAAATTCACTCCATCGCTACTATATTCATAATTGCCTGTGCCTCCTATTGCACTCACTACTACGGTTGCATAACGGTTATTACAAGTTATATCTGCAGTGATATTTGCCGAAGCTTCTACTTCTGAAGGATCAATTATATCCACCTGCTCTGTATACGTACAGCTATATTTATTATCTCTAACAGTTACTGTGTAATTAGTACCCGCTGGTAAATTGCTAAATGTATTTGATAACTGTTCTACTTGCGTTACTCCGTCAGGATAGGTTAAAATATAACTATAACTTACAGTTGCATCTTGTGTTTGACCTCCTGTTACATTAGTTACTTGAATGGTTGCCGTTCTTTCTCCTTCACATAAGTTTGGAGTAACAGTTACATCTGCTGCCATATTTGTAGTTGGCTGTAATGTAAATGTAAATGTTTCTTCACACCCTGTAACATCTCTAACTGTTGCTGTATAATTACCTGCTATTAACCCAGTAATTCTTCTATTACTATCAAAATTTTGAACTGGTGTAGCTGGTGCTGCATCATTTACTAATTGATACTCATACGGTGCCCAACCTCCTTGAGCTTCTAACAAGATTTCTCCAGAATCAGTAACATTACAATTAATATACGTTGGTGTACCTGTTAATGCTAATGCGTTTGCTGGTTCTTCAATTATAAAGTTTGCACTTTGTGCTTTACAGAATGGTGTATTCGTCATACTTACAACCACATAATATTCACCTGCTACTAAATTAGTAGTAATTGTTTCTGGAGTACCTCCTGTACCATTTCCTAATGTAATAGCAGTTGGGTTACCTACTTCAAATACTTCGTAAGTATAAACATCTGTATATGGTGTAGCTGCACTAAAATCTATTGTTGCACTTCCTGTACCACCAAAACAAGCTCTTTGAACATTACTTACTAATATATCAAAGGTAGGTTCTGGTTCTACCGTGTGATATACTTCTAAAGTACATCCTGTTGCTGCATTGTACATCTCAATTGTGTAATCATCAACCGGTACGTTATTAAATACTGCTGCATCTGCATCTGATACCACATTTAATGTTCGTGTATAAGGAGTAGCTCCTGTTCCTGTTATTGTATACTGAATATTTGGTAATGCTGGCACTACTTTTACAGTGATATTCTCTCCTGTATTACAGTCTGTATCTTTAATTACTCTGATATCTGCTGCTGTCATTGGAGTAAATGGAGCTATCCTTACTACTCTAGATACAAAACAATCTGTATTTTCATCATATACTTTTACTGTATAATCTCCTCCAGCTAAATTAGTTGATATATATGTAAAGTTACTATCGTCTTGTAATACATCACCTGTTGCATTATCTTCAAACACAACTCGAACATAGTTTCCTGTTCCTCCTATAATCGCTGCCTTATCAACTGTAATTATAGCATTGTTTGTTGTATTAGTTCCTGCCGTACAAGCAAACTGTGTTACAGTAATGGCGTTTGAAATATCAATAATATCATTTTGATTAATACTTACAGTTACATCTGTTGTACATCCATTTACTCCGGTAGCTGTAACTATATAGTCATCTTCTGGTAAGTTCGCAAATACCGTATCACTTCCTGTTAAAACAGCATTATATGTTCCTGATACATTATTAATCTCATAACTTAATGGTAAAATACCATTATCTACTGGTGAAACTGTAACTTCTCCTGTTGATGTTCCAAAACAAATATCTGTTACTGTAGCTACTGCCGTGAAATTAGGAGTTTCAGCATCTTCAATTTCAATAGTTTTAACTACTGAACATTCTGGTGTTGCTCCTGTATCGTAAACTGTTACGGTATATACTCCTGCTACCGTAGGATTTAGCGTTAATGTTGTACCTGCTAAATTCGTTCTTCCTACTGCTATACTTGGCCCTGTAACTTCATAAGCATAACTACTAGAACCTGAAGTTACTTCTAATGCTACAGTTGCTGCCATTGGTGCATTACATGTTAACTTCTTAGTCTCTGTTAATGTAAATACTAAATCTGGTGTTATTGTAACATTCGTTGGGGTACCTTCTGTACATCCATTAGAATCTACTACATTTACTGTATAAGCATCTGCTGCTAAATTGGTAAATGTATAATTTGCAGCATTCAGTATTTGCGTTTCTACTACTCCACTTCCGTTAGATAATGTATAAGTATATGTACCTGTACCTCCTGTTGCTGTTACTGATATACTTCCTCCTATTGAAGAATCGCATGAATTGTCATTCTCAGTTACTGTAAATGTTACCTCTGCTGGATTTGCTATAATTACTTGATCAGTTGACTCACAATATAATCCTGTAGCACCATTTTTATCTCGTACTACTACTGTATAATCTCCTGCTGGTAAGTTCGTAAAGATATTGTTTGAACTAAACGTGTTACCTGCATAAGCAACTCCTGGGGTAGCTGTTTCTTCTAATTGGTACACATAATCTCCCCAACCTCCTGATCCGGTGGCTGTAATAGTAGCATCTGAACCATTGTAACAGCTTACTACTGGATTAGTAACTCCTGTTACTGATAATGAATCTGCTGGTTCTGAAATGGTAAAGTTTGCACTTTGTGCTTCACAGAATGGACTGTTAGTTCCCATATCTATTCGTACATAGTACTCTCCTGCTACCAATCCTGTGATTGTTTCTGGTGTACCTGCTATTCCTGTTCCTGTTACTGTCGTTGCTGTACCTGTAGTAGCATCGTAAACAATATAACTATAACCACTTGTGTATGGTGGTGTACTTGGTACAAAACTTAATACAGCACTTCCATTATTATCTCCTTTACAATCTACATCATCTATATTGGTAATTAAAATATCAAAGGTAGGTTCTGCTTCTACTGTGTGATATTCTGTATATATACAATTGGTATCTCTATTTTCTAACTCTACTCTATAAGTTCCTGTTGCTAATAATGTCGTAAAATCTCCATCTGTATTAGTTCGAGTTTCTAAAAGAGCATTCGTATCATCATATAATCTAAATTCGAAATTTGCTAATGTTCCTCCTGTATTTATAGTATAGATAGCTTCTATATCTTCTCCTTCATTACAATCAATAGTTCTTTGTGGGGTAATTGTTACACCTGTAATTGCTACATAAGCATCAATAGTAGTGTTTTCTACTCCTGAACATCCTTTATCGTCGTAAACAGTAATTTGTACTGGACCCCCTGAGGTATTCGTTGTACTAAAACTTGT
>NZ_JAMXSH010000002.1:0-686538 GCF_024124505.1 Tenacibaculum sp. XPcli2-G | reverse complement strand
CTATTCTTCCATTTCCGTCTAACTGACCAGAAGAAACATTTTCACTTGCTTCTACTGCATCAAAGCACCCATCATTATCACTATCTAAATCTAAATGATTCGGAATTCCATCATTGTCGGAATCTAAAAAACCGCCACATATTAGAGCTAAGTTGATAGGAGATTTTGTATTTCCAGATTTTAGATCAAGTTTTAGCGATGTTGTGGTTGTTTTAATTTCCCAAGCTTCAGATGCTGAAATAGCACCTAAGGCATCAAAGTTCAAAATGCCACCAGAATTGGAATTAATCATTAAATCACCATTTGGGTCGGCTACAGTAAATTCTCCTGTTGAAGTTAATTCCCAAGTATCCCCTGTATCAAAATTTCCAGTTATACCAATTTCATGTTTTAGAGAAACTGTTACTGGGGATGAAAAAGTAAAAGTTGCTGTTCCTCCTTGAGTGATTAAGATATCTCCATTAGCATTACCTTCGTCTACTGTACCTGTTGTAGTAATTGTTACATCTATTATTTTTTCTGTATCTTGATCAAAATAACTTCCAGAGGTTAAGGTAGTTCCAATTCCTGTTAAATCTAATGGGGTTCCTGCGCAAGCTAATGATTCTTCTGTGTCTAATATTCCATCATTATCATCATCTAAATCTAGCCTATCGGCTATTCCATCACCATCAGGGTCTGTCCCTGATCCATTAATAGTAATTACTAAATTAGCTGTATCTGAAGACACTCCGTCGGAAATTTCATAAAAAAATGTATCTGTTAATGTTTGACCTACGAGTAAGCCTGCTACTGCTGGGTTTGATGTATCAACAATATATTCATAACTTCCATCTGGATTCATTATTATTGACCCGTAAGTTCCAGGGTATAAAATATTTAAATTTCCGGCATTTAGGTTACCTAATGTAGTACCAAGTCTTATGGTGGTAACAGAGCCAGAACCTTGCCAGTAAATATCTGAAACACCAGCAATTTGTCCAAGAGGGTCAGGATCTGTAACATTAGGTCCATAATTATAGCTTAATCTTAATTGATTAATTGGCTGTTCAAAAAAAACATTGATATTTCCTGTAGCATCACTAGGTATTGCGCTACCTATTCCATAAAAAGTATTACTTCCTGAGTTAATTACTCCACCTGTTGTAACAAATTTATAAGTTGAATTTATACCATCTAAATTACCTTCAATTTTTATTTGATCTTGCCAAGAACTTCCTTGTGAAAAATCAATATCTGTTAGTAAGAAACCTAAATTAAAAACAGGTTGATCAAAATCTATAACTAAAACAGTGTCATCAGTTGGGTTAGTTGTTCCGTCTATATTATATATTAAATAACCTGTATGACCTCCGTTGGTAGTATAATCTACTGTTTGGTTAAAGGATGTACCAAATCCTCCAGGGTCTAAAGTAGTAAAAGAAAGCCCCACGCCACCAATAGTTTTTGTTTTTCCATTTACTGTTTCTCCATTTGTAAAATTGCTTTCCCAAACTAAAGTAGATAAGCCTCGATCTACGGTATCAGAGCCCCCAGTTCCAGGATCGGTTATTACATTACCTGTGGCACTTGCATCGATAAAAGCAGTTAAAGAATCTGTGTTATCTATTGCGTCAGGGGCTTCATCTACTCCGTTAATTGTTATGGTTAATATACCATAATCTTTTATACCAATGGCATCAGCTACAGTATAAGAAATAATATCATCTAAACTCTCTCCGTTTCTTAAACCTGTAACAGAAGCATTTGTTTCATCTACATCATAAGTATAAGTACCATTTGCTTGTATTGTAATGTCTCCATATAAAGTAGTATAAGTGTTGTTAACAGCTGAAGGATAGACGTCTACTTCTGTTACCGATATGGCGGTAGAGCCAGAGTCATTAGTAAGAACATTACCTGTAATAGTTCCAGTAGAATTAGCAAGAATACTATCAGCTTCATCTACAACTGTTGGGGGAGTAGTGTAGATTCTTATAATGGTTTGTGCTGTGGTAGAATCTCCATTTGTATCAAAAATAGTAACATCCATTGTGCGTACCCCATCTGTATATGGGCTTTGCAAATCTCCATAAAACAAGGTGGATAAAAACGTTTCAAACTCAGAATTAGAGATAGGATTTCCAGAGGTTTCTACAATATTAAATGTTGTGTTTGTTAGTTGTGTAATTTGTATTGTTGAACTCCCTATAGTATAGGTAAATGGACCAGATACCGGTAATTGTAACCATAATAAATCAAAACCACCGCCATTATTAATAGCTAACAATTCACCAAAAGGAGTATCAACAATTCCAGAAAAACTTATTGTTGCACTTAAAACACCTGTATCTGTTGTTACTTTTGGATCTACAGTTACAGGGAAAATGTTTGATGTTGTTGGCTGTAGTTGGAAATCATAATTATTTCCTGGTGTTATAGAGTTTAAATCTAAAGTTGGTGTAGCCATCATCATCATACTAAAAGTAGATGAAAAGGATCTTTGATTTAAATTACTATTAGTTATTTTTTTTGTTAAAAAAGAACTACTTATAGGGTTAACTAGA
Source organism: Tenacibaculum sp. XPcli2-G (assembly GCF_024124505.1). NCBI lineage: Bacteria > Pseudomonadati > Bacteroidota > Flavobacteriia > Flavobacteriales > Flavobacteriaceae > Tenacibaculum > Tenacibaculum sp. XPcli2-G. The sequence continues at coordinate 683,992 of NZ_JAMXSH010000002.1, read as the reverse complement.
TTGTTTGATGAGGATAATTTTGTGTCTTGAGGTGGTTTATAGGATAAGGTTTTGTTGAGATTACTTCTTTTTAATTCTTCTTTTATGATTACTTGCGAACTAAGGCTAATAGTAAATGTTAAGAAAATTATATATAATATGCTTTTATATACACTATAGTGAGGGTGTTTATTTTTCATATAAAGCTTTTTTTGTTTAGATGGATTATAGTGCAAACACTTGTTTGTGTTTTTTGCGCTAGAATGTGTGATACTCTTTAATTTAAGACTAAAAAAATAGGATACACTTCATCAACTCGTTAGAGTTTGATAATCAAGTTAAAATTAAATGGGAAACTATAAAAGAACATCTTTAAATATAGTTAACCGTATTAATGATTATGTGGAAAGTGTTATAGTTCTTATATTATAAAACATACTCTTAAACCTGTAATTAAAAGTTTTAAGAAACTTAATTGAAGGAAATGCTCTCCACATTTTTGAGAGAGTGATGGATTGGAGTTTAACTACTCCTTTTTTTCTATTGATAGAAATATGTAGTTTGTTGAGAAGAATTATAAATTCTAATATAAAATCTACACTAAACTTTTTAAAATAAAAGTGTTTCATATTTGGGGGACTTAAATTTAGTTTATGATAAATACTGTTACTTCATCTACTTTTTTGTTTTTAATTGTAAAAAGAATTTAAAGGTGTGATTTTAAAAAATGACTCAAAAAATCACTATAAATATATAAAAAATAAATTAACATTTTTTTATGTTTTTTAAGATAATTTTATAATTAACAGTTCCTTGTCACGGATAGAAAATAAAATTGAATAAGAATGTTAATTATTATTTAATTATTCTTCTATGAATATAAAACACGTTATTTTTACGAGTTCAATACTTATTTAAAAATGAAAAAAATATATCTAATACTACTATTATTTACTTGCTCCTTTACGTTTTCCCAAGTGCACGATCCAGTAAAGTGGAGTACTTCAGTAAAAAAGATATCAGATAAAGAAGCAGAGTTAGTAGCTACCGCAACAATTCAAAAAGATTGGCATTTGTATTCACAAGAGATTCCAAAAGGAGGGCCAATTCCAACCTTATTTACTTTTGAGGGAGATACTAAATACTTGAAAAAAGGAAATACTAAAGAAGAAGCAGGACATGTAGTGGACGATCCAATCTTTGAAATGAAAATTAAATATTTTGATACTAAAGCTACTTTTACTCAGAGAATCCGTTTAAAAACTACAGAAAAGTTTACAGTTAAAGGAATGGTAGAGTATATGGTGTGCACAGGAATGAACTGTTTACCTCCAAAAGAAGTAGAATTAACTTTTAATGTAAATTAATCCCTTTCCCCAAATAAGATGAAAAAAATACTAGCATTTTTGCTTTGTTTTACTGTTGGGTTTTCGGCAATGAGCCAAATTCACAATCCAATAGCATGGAAAACGAGTGTAGAGAAAATTTCTGAAACAACGTATAACTTAGTAAGTACAGCAACAATTCAAGGAAGTTGGCATTTGTATGCACAGGAAGTTCCGAGTGGAGGACCTATTCCAACAACTTTTACGTATGATGATGATGGAGGGAAAGTTAAAATTGTAGGAAACACTACAGAGCCGGAGGGAGAAATTAAGTTTACAACACTTTTTGGTGATGAAGGAATGAATATTAAATCTTTTGCACACAAAGCAGTTTTTAAACAAGAAGTAGAACTGGTTAATGCTGGTTTAACCCAAATAAATGCGTTTGTAGAGTTTATTGCTTGTACAGATGAAATGTGCTTGCCTCCAAAAGAAGTAGATTTGGTGTTTGATTTAACTAAAGCGACAGCAGTTAAAGTTTCTTCAGATAACGTTAAAGAGACAAAAACAACAGATAAAGTAGCTTCAAAAGAAAGTAAAAAGAAAGAAAAGAAAGGTTTATGGGGGATTTTCTTCATTGCTTTTTTATCTGGGTTTGCAGCATTGTTAACTCCGTGTGTATTTCCTATGATACCGATGACAGTAAGCTTTTTCACAAAACAAAGCAAAAGTAAATCAGCAGGAATTCGAAATGCAATTATCTACGGAATATCTATTATAGGGATTTATGTATTATTAGGGTCGGTAGTAACTGCTGTTTTTGGAGCTGATGCTTTGAACGCATTATCAACGAACGTATGGTTTAATATAGTTTTCTTCTTAATCTTAGTAATTTTTGCTGTGTCTTTCTTAGGAGCTTTTGAAATTACTTTACCAAGTTCATGGGCAACTAAGGTAGATTCTCAAGCTGATAGAGGAGGGTTAATTGGAATTTTTTTTATGGCGTTAGCCTTGGCAATTGTATCCTTTTCGTGTACAGGACCAATCGTAGGTACTTTGTTAGTAGAAGCAGCTTCTAAAGGAGGAATAGCTCCTATTGTTGGAATGTTAGGGTTCTCTTCAGCTATTGCACTACCATTTGCCTTATTTGCAGCTTTTCCAGGATGGTTAAATTCATTGCCAAAATCAGGAGGATGGTTAAATACGGTAAAAGTAGTTTTAGGGTTCTTGGAATTAGCCTTAGCATTTAAATTCTTATCAAATGCCGATTTAGTATTACAATTACATCTACTAGAAAGAGAGGTGTTTATTGCTATATGGATAGCTATTTTTGGAGCCTTAGCTTTTTATCTTTTCGGAAAAATACAATTACCACACGATAGCCCAATCAGTCATATATCTGTAGGAAGATTAAGTTTAGGGTTGATTGTATTATCTTTTACCATTTATATGGTTCCTGGGTTATGGGGAGCACCGTTGAATTTAATCAGTGCATTTCCACCGCCACAACATTATAGTGAGTCACCTTATGGAGTAGGATTTACAAAACAAGCAGTAGTAAGTTCAGGTAATCAAGGAAATGGACATGAGCGTTTGCCAGAAGGGGCACATTTAATGCCACCACATGATATTATGTCGTTTCATGATTATGATAAAGGATTAGCTTATGCTAAAAAAGTAGGAAAGCCAGTAATGTTAGATTTTACAGGACATGCTTGTGTAAATTGTAGAAAAATGGAACAAAACGTTTGGGTGAAACCAAAGGTTTTAGACGTGTTGAAAAACAAAGTAGTTTTAATTTCTTTGTATGTAGATGATAAAAGACCATTAGAAGAAGATGAAGTGGTAGAATCAAAGTTAAACCCAGGAAAAAAACTAAAATATATTGGTCAAAAATGGAGTGAAATGCAAACTATTAAGTATAAAGCAAACTCACAACCATTTTATGTATTAATGAATCATGATGAATCAAATATAATAGACCCTATAGCATACACCCCAGATGTAGATGAATACTATAACTGGCTTGAAAATGGGATTACTAATTTCAAAAAGTAAATAAAATCCCCACTATTTCAATAGTGGGGATTTGTTTGTTAATAGTAATGAATTCTTCTTATAAATAAAATATTTAAAAAGAACCATAAGATAAGTACATCATCTTTGATCATACTTACCTCTTTTTAATTGATTTTAAAACAATATACCTTATAAGGATTGAAACAAAAAATGAACTTAATATTAAAAAATAAAACCGTGGTTTTTTTAAATCTTCTAAAATAACATTTATTGATAATTCTTTATCGACGAAATAAATAGAACAGAAAATTATTATTGTTCCTGCTATAATATCTAAACTTTTACGAATATTTTTCATTTTTTTCATAAGAGGAACTAATTTCCTTGTTTTTCAATTATAAGATTAGTTGATGCTAATAACAATAATGTTTCTTTAGATAATATAAAATCTTCACTTTTCATAAAATCGGATTCTGTTAATACAGCTTTTTGCATTTCTGTACTTTCTTGAATGGCAGGTAAACAATCTGCAGCTGCCCAAAAGGCACCGAATAAAGCACCAACAACTGCACCTTTAGCTGCACCTACTGCTACTCCTAAAGGACCACCAGCTAATCCAACATAGCCCCCTCTTAAAGCTCCTGCTACCATTCCTCTACCTATTTTTTTACCACCAGTTTGTCTCATACAATTCCAAAAACCACCTTTAGAACTAAGCCTTTTATTTTGCATATATATATCTTCTAAATTCTTTAAAGCCATTAATGATCCATCTAAAATTAATTGAATTTCATTCTTGTTATTTGCTGATAGAGTACTTGAATTTAGTTTATTTTGGTGTTTTTTTATAACATCCAATAATTCGTGGTCGTATGAATTAGATAGCTCATTATAGTAATCTAATAAAAAAGTTTCAGTTAAATTATCATAGTGGTTTGATAATTCAACATAAACCTTATCTAAATCTTCATTAACTTCAATAATTTCAATGTGAGCATCTATCTCTGTATCGTCATAAGATTTATTTAGGTACGTTTTATTAGTTCTTAAGTGCTTTTTTATTTCGTTTTTAATACTTTCCTCTGATTTAAAAACTTCTTTAAAATTGTTTGTATAATTTTTTAAATCATTTCTTAATTCTTCATAATTGGTAGAAGTATCAATCATTAATGAATCATCTTCTTTACTTTGACAATTATAAAATGAGGTTAATGCTATAAATAGCATAAAACTGATTGATAAATACTGTAATTTTTTCATTATTTTTTTATTTAAAATTAATTGAGGGTAAAAGTAAATTATTTAAAATTATGAAAGGTAAGCGTTTGACTTACTTTTAGTAAGTCAAACGCTTACCAAATATTCAAAAAAAAATTGTATGGAGCTTTTACAACCTTATGTGAAGAATTTTTTTCTTATGTATTATTACATCTCGATATAATTGGGAAGAGAACTTGATAAACTTACTAGCTGAAAGGAAAAGTTCGAAGCCTTACTTTATATAGAAAATTTTCCTGAAGTTTAAGTAAATTAAAGACTTCATTGAGCATGTTTTTTTTATTTAAATTATATAAACTACTGTAAAGGGTTCTTTTACAGTAGCTGTTTTGAAATTATCTATAAAATTCGTACCTTTGTACGATATGGTAGATACTACACACGAGAAAAAAAATCAACGAGTTTTTACATTCAACTACCTTGTGTTCCGTAATCAATCGGACAAGTTTATCCCACCAGGGTTCTAATTTAAGTTTACAATAACTCCTCCTTTGTGAGAAGTTTCTCTAATATATTTAAAAACACTTTGTAGAACTATTTACCAGTTAAAAAATAGATTTATAAAATGTTTTTTTTGACCTTACGAGTATCCGTTTATAGATAATCGTACACTTTTCTAAAAAGTATTCCGCATTAAAAGACAAATACCAAAATAAATAGGTTTTGTATTTATTGCTATTTAAGTTTCAGTAGAAAAAACTAAAGAAACTTACAATTATTACATACCTATTCTTTTTTATAAAAATCAAATTATGACAATAAAAACTTACGATGCATTTAATCGTATAACCCCTCTAGAAATAGAAAGAGTAACTAACTTTTTATACAAACATCTTGAAAAATATGGAGATGAAAAATCAGCAATTCGTAAAGCAATAGACTATGCAGCAAAAGAGCGAACAGGATTAGGTGGATATGTTTTTACGATAGAAGATAAAGGTGAAATTATAGGTGCAGTGGTAATAAATAAAACTGGAATGGATGAGTATATCCCAGAAAACATTTTAGTGTACATAGCCACTCATAATGAATATAGAGGGAAAGGAGTAGGAAGAAAAATAATGACACATGCTATAGAAAACTGTAAAGGAGATATTGCTTTACATGTAGAAAAAGATAATCCAGCAAAGTTTTTGTACGAAAAGCTAGGATTTACCACTCCGTATTTAGAAATGAGACTAAAGAGATAATATGAGACAGTTAAAAATAACAAAACAAGTTACCAATAGAGAATCAAAATCTATTGAGAAGTACTTACAAGAAATTGGTAAGATTGATTTGATTACTGCAGATGAAGAGGTTGAGTTAGCTCAAAAAATCAAAACAGGTGACCAAAGAGCATTAGAAACTTTGGTAAATGCTAACTTACGTTTTGTAGTGTCGGTGGCAAAACAATATCAAAATCAAGGATTACGCCTTTCTGACTTAATTAATGAAGGAAATATAGGTTTGGTTAAAGCAGCAAGACGTTTTGATGAAACGCGTGGATTTAAGTTTATATCGTATGCCGTTTGGTGGATACGTCAGTCTATTTTACAAGCTTTAGCAGAACAATCTCGTGTGGTTCGTTTACCGTTGAATAAAATAGGAAGCATTAGTAAAATTAATAAAGCAGTTTCTAAGCTTGAACAAAGTAATGAACGAATGCCAACTCCAGAAGAAATAGCTAAAGTTTTAGATATGACTGTTTCAGATGTAAAACAGTCAATGAAAAACTCTGGAAGACATATTTCTATGGATGCACCTTTAAAAGAAGGAGAAACATCAAATTTATACGATGTAATGAAAGCTTCAGAAGCTCCTAAGCCAGATAAAGATTTAATGCAAGAATCTTTACAGTTGGAAATTAGTAGAAGTTTAGAAACATTATCTCCAAGAGAATCTGATATCATAAAGCTATTTTATGGTTTAGAAGATTACCGCCCTATGAGTTTAACTGAAATAGGAGAAACTTTTGACTTAACAAGGGAGCGCGTACGCCAAATTAAAGAAAAAGGACTTAGAAGACTCAAACAAAGATCGAGAACTAAAGTGTTACAAACTTATTTAGGCTAGTTTCGACTTTGTTTAATCCATAAAAACAGAAATAATAATTTTAAAAAGATCTAAATATGTTAATAATACAAGTAAAAGAAGGTGAAAATATCGATAGAGCGATTAAACGCTACAGAAGAAAATATAGAAATACAAAAGTTTTACAAGAAATAAGAGATAGAAAAGAGTACACAAAACCATCTGTAAGCAGAAGGGAGCAATTAAAAAAGGCTCAGTATAAAGAGCAGTTTTTATTAGAGCAGGAAAAATAAGATATGGATATACATTTTATTGATCTATTAATATTTGTGTTATATCTAGTTTTTATGCTTGGAGTAGGAGTATACTTCATGAATAAAAACAAATCAAAAGACGATTACTATGTAGGGGGAAGAAACATGTCAGCAGGTCATATAGGGTTATCTGTTGTTGCAACTGATGTTGGAGGGGGCTTTTCTATTGGCTTAGGAGGTCTTGGTTTTTTAATGGGACTCTCCGGTAGCTGGATGCTTTTTACAGGGTTATTAGGTGCTTGGATAAGCGCCGTTTTTTTAATCCCTAAAGTATATCCAATAGCAAAAAAACATCATTTTCTAACGTTTCCAGAGTCATTAGCTTTTCACTACAATGCAAAAGTCGCTCTAATGGCAGGAATTATTTCGTTAATAGGGTACATAGGTTTTACAAGCTCACAAATTTTAGCAGGAGCAAAACTAGCATCCGCTACATTTCCTTCTATATCTATTACTAATGCAGTTTTAATTATGGGAGTCATTGCAGTGGTGTATACAGTTATTGGAGGAATAAAAGCTGTGATTTATACAGATACCATTCAGTGGATAATTCTAATGATAGGGCTAATAGGAATTGGAATCCCTATCGGTTATGCTGAAATAGGAGGGTGGAGTGGCATTAAAGAAATATTACCAGCCAGTTTTTTATCACTAACCAATGTTTCGTTTATTGATATGTTTAACTGGATAATCACAATAGTACCTATTTGGTTTGTTGGAATGACTTTATACCAACGAATTTATGCTTGTAAAGATGAAAAAACAGCAAAAAAAGCATGGAAAATAGCGGGACTTTTTGAGTACCCAATAATGGCGTTTATGGGAGTTGCCTTAGGGTTATTTTCAAGAGTAGCCTATGAGCAAGGAATGTTTGCTAGTATAGGGTATGCCCCAGGAGTAGAATTGGATGCAGAATTGGGACTTCCATTGTTGCTGAGAAGTATTTTACCAGTGGGTTTAATGGGGTTAATGATGTCGGCTTATTTTTCGGCAATTATGTCTACAGCCGATAGTTGTTTAATGGCAGCTTCAGGAAACTTAACAACAGACATTTTTGGGTATTTCAAGAAAAGTATCAGTATAAAAAACTCACAATTAATAACCTTTTTAATAGGAGGCTTAGCTATTGTATTGGCAACAAAAATGCAAAATGTATTAGAGTTAATGTTGTATTCGTATGCCTTTATGGTATCAGGGTTGTTAGTTCCTGTTTTAGGAACGTTATTACTAAAAAAACCATCACCAATTGCCGCTTTTTATGCAATGATTTCAGGAGGATTGACCACTTTACTATTAATTGTTTTTGAAGTAAAACTACCTTTTGACTTAGATGCGAATTTCTTCGGAATTACATTATCAGCTATTGTATTTTCAATAATTCAGTTAATTAATAATCCAAAATCATGGAAAGCCTAAAGGATACTTTAGAGAAGGTAAGAAAAGAATTACATAAGTTTCCTGAAGTTTCTGAAGAAGAATATGAAACTAAAAAAAGAATACAAACTTTTTTAGAGGAACACACATTTTGTGAGATACAACCAGTGGCTAAAACAGGTTTGTTAGCAATCTTCAATGGAAAAAAAGAAGGGAAAACAGTTATGCTAAGGGCTGATATTGATGCGTTGCCTATTCAAGAAATAAATAGTTTCGAACATAAATCTGTAAATGAAGGAGTCTCTCACAAATGCGGACATGATGGGCATACAACTATTTTACTTGGAGTAGCAAAGCTTCTTACGGAAAAACCGTTGTCTAAAGGAAAAGTAGTATTACTTTTTCAACCTTCAGAAGAAAATGGAAGAGGAGCGCAGTCTATTTTAGAAGATACTTATTTTAAACAACTTAATATAGATTATGTTTTTGCGCTACATAATTTACCAGGTTTTACCAAACAAGAAATAATTGTAAAAGAACATGAGTTTACTAGCAATGTAAAAAGTGTTATAATTACTTTGGAAGGAAAAACAGCACATGCAGCAGAGCCAGAAAAAGGCTACAACCCAGCTAATGCAATTGCTGAAATTCTTCATTTTGTAAGACAAGAAACAAAAAATATACCAGAAGATTCTGATTTCTTTTTAGCTACTCCCATATACGTAACAATGGGAGAAAAAGCCTATGGAGTATCAGCAGGATATGGAGAAGTACATCTTACATTAAGAAGTTGGAGTACGCGTTTAATGAAAGAAAAACAGAATAACCTCGAACAATTACTTCAAAAGCTTCAAGAAAAAGAAAAGTTAAGTATTAATACTTCTTGGTTTGAAGAGTTTTACGCAAATAAAAATAACAAAGAAGCTGTTGAGTATATAAAAAAGGTAGCGGAACAACTAAATTTATCAATTAACGAAATAAATAGCCCGTTTAAATGGGGCGAAGATTTCGGGTTGTTTACACAACAATATAAAGGAGCTATGTTTGGACTAGGAGCTGGGAAAAACACTCCTGCACTACATAATCCAGATTATGATTTTCCTGATGATATAACAGTAACAGGAGCACAATTATTTTATAATATTTTAAAAGAAGTTCAACAATAATGACTCATACATCTTATTTAGAATTATCTGAATCAGCAATAAAAAATAACATCAATTTTATACGTGAAATAATAGGAGATACTACTATTTTTTCATCTGTAGTAAAAGGAAATGCTTACGGTCATGGAATTAAAACCTATTGTATGTTGGCATACAAATACGGAGTAAGACATTTTAGCGTTTCTGATGCGAATGAGGCTTTTGATATAAAAAAAACACTACCTTATGAAGATGTAACCATTATGATAATGGGAATGATTGAAAATAGCCAGTTACCATGGGCAATTGAAAATGAGATAGAGTTTTTTGTTTTTGAAGAAAATAGACTACAAAAAGCGATAGAAGCAGCAAAAAAAGTAAAAAGAAGAGCTAAAATTCATTTAGAAATCGAAACAGGAATGAACAGAACAGGCTTTGTTCCAAAAGAAACAACAAAAGTTCTTAAATATATTGAGACACATAAAGAGTTTGTTGATGTTAAAGGAATTTGTTCTCATTTAGCAGGAGCAGAAAGTATATCAAATTACAAGAGAATAACCGATCAAAAGAAAAAATTTAAAAATGTAAGAAAGAGAGTAAAAGAACTTGATTTATTCAATCCAAATTACCATTTAGCAAGTTCAGCAGCTACAATTAGATACCCAACAACAAGGTTAGACTTGGTAAGAGTTGGTATTTTACAATTTGGATTTTTTCCAACAAAAGAGATATTGGTTCATTATTTAACCAAAGAAAAAATTGTAGAAAATCCATTAAAAAGAATCATATCTTGGAAAACAGAAGTTATGGATGTTAAAACGATAAAAGCAGGTCAGTTTATTGGCTATGGCACATCATACTTTACAAACCAAGAAACCAAAATAGCAATTATACCAGTTGGATATTCTTCAGGATATAGCCGTTCTCTTAGTAATAAAGGAAAAGTTTTAATAAGAGGACAACGACATAAAATAGTAGGAACCATTAATATGAATATGATGGCAGTAGATATAACACATGCCGATACTATTGAAAAAGGAGATGAGGTTGTATTAATAGGGAGTCAAGGTGATGTTGAAATAACAGTTTCATCATTCAACGATTCAATACAAATAATTAATTATGAATTATTAACACGACTTCCTGAGAATTTACCAAGAATAATAACAAAATAATTATGGCAGAATTAATTATATATTCTGAAAGAATAAAAGATAATATAAAAAAACTAAGTAATTTCTTTGAAAAAAATCATATCGAATGGAGCTTGGTAACAAAAGTTTTCTCGGGAGATAAAACATTTTTAAAAGCAATTTTAACTCCGGATGTAACTGAAAAAATAAACTCGATTGGAGATTCTAGATTAACAAGTTTAAGAAACTTAAGAGAGGTGAATCCAGATTTACGTACTATTTACATAAAACCCCCAGCAAATATTTATGCAGATGATGTGGTAGAGTACGCAGATATTTCTTTAAACAGCTCTTTATCTACTATAGAGTCACTTAATGAAGCAGCGAAGAAGAAAAATAAAATTCATAAAATTATTATCATGATTGAAATGGGTGAGTTAAGAGAAGGAGTAAAAAGAGATGATATTTTAGGGTTTTATGAAAAAGTATTCAATCTACCGAATATTGAAGTAATAGGTATAGGTTCAAATTTAGGATGTATGTACGGAGTAGAGCCTACTTATGATAAGCTATTGCAATTATCGTTATATAAAGAATTAATATCGGCTAAATTTAATAAGGATTTAAAATATGTGTCAGGCGGTACATCAATTACGTTACCATTGGTGGAAAATGGAGTCGCTCCTAAAGATATAAACCATTTTAGAATTGGAGAAGCTGCATTCTTTGGAGTAAGTCCGTTAGAGAATAAGCAGTTTAAAGATTTGCATACAGAAACATTTGAGTTTTATGCTAACGTAATAGAGTTGGAAAAGAAAAAAATAGTTCCCGATGGCATTATAAGTGAAGCAAGTATTGGACATACATCTACTTATGATGAAAACGATGTACAAGAAACATCGTACAAGGCAATTTTAGATTTTGGTTTATTAGATGTAGATAAAAATGATATTGAAGTTGAGGATAAAAGTATATCTTTTGTGGGAATTACTTCTGATATGTTAGTAATTGATGTTGGGTTGAATAAAAATGAAGCAGGAGATACAAAATATAAAGTAGGTGATAAAGTAAAGTTTACACTTAGCTATATGGGGGTAGCAAGATTGTTAAGTTCTAAATTTATAGATAAAGTTTATGTATAAAACAAAGATATCTACCCTCTACTTTTTTAGGGGGTAGATAGTAATGGTATTACCTAACCATGCTTGTAATTTATCATACATGATTTTTTGTTTTTCGTCAGAAAAATGTCTTATTCTAGTAGCATGATTTGCATTAGGTAATACCATTTTTAAGGCATCAACCTCTTTTTTAGGTATAGGAGCACAAGCGTACCAAGGATCATTTTCGCCGTAAATGTATAAAATTCGATTCCCTTTATTTTCTACATAATTGCGCACTTTTTTAATATAATTTGGGTTGTAGCTTATGTCAATATTTTTAGGAGCGAAACGCTTATTAGAACTACAGGTAACCACTTGAAGCAAATCTTTAACAGGTGTTAAGTCATATCCATAATACCCTAATTCTGTCATATGTTGATAAAAGGAAGGAAGGTAATAGTTATATCCCCAATCACTATAAACAGTAATATCAGAGTTCTTTATTAAAAAGTTAAATAATACGTTGATATCATCATTGTTCTCAGGTATTTTATCACACTTGCCATCTCCCCATTGCCAAAAAGAAAAAGGAAATTCTAATACAGCATATTCTAAAACTTCATTAAAAGGAACTTCATTAAAAGTAATCTCATTAGTCGTAGCATATTCTTTTAGTAATGGAATTATATCGCTTCTTTTATGTAAAATAGCACGTTGAAATGTTTTAATTCTATCTCTACAAGTTTCATTCTTAATAGTATTTATGAAATCGTTAGTTCTAATATCTTCTGTACCGTTTATTAAAGGAGCTACGTAAGGCACAGTTACATCAATATCATTAGGAAAATTATATTTATAAATTAATGCAGTTTCTCCTCCTTTACTAATACCCGTAGAAATCCATTTATTCTTGTACAAAGATTTTAACTTCTCAACAATAAAGTGATAATCGTTTGTGGCATTATCATTTGTTAGATATTTCCAAGGAATTTCATCAGGTCTAGATTTTCCGTACATTCTGTATTCTACAATAACTTGATTACCCTTAAAAATCTTGCTTAATTCGGTAGTTCTATTATGGGAAGCATACCCATCTGTAACCAAAATAGTAGGGTTATTATAGTCACTATGTGATATGTAAATATATTGCTTAAAAGTACCTTCTTCCGGATGTTTATGATCCAAAAATTGATTTAAAATAACTTGATAAGACTCTATAAAATGATCTTCAGTTTTTATAGTATTAATTTTAGCATTAGGAAAAACTTCTTGTAGTTTACTTTTAAAAGATTTATTATTATTTGTGTTACATGAAAGTAAAACAGTAATAATAAAAGTAAAAAGAAAAGTAGGAATTAACTTCATAAAATAATTTTGTATAAAATTATAGGCTTTCATTTTTTTAAATTGATACTATTTTATCTAACAGTGTGCAAATATTAAGTAGTTTAAGGGTAGATTCTATCGCAAGATTTTAAAAAACGTACATTTAGCTATGGAACAAATTGTACAAATTAATAATCAGTTTATAGAAAGTAATACATCTTTTCAAGAGTTAATAAATGAACTTAAAAAAGCATTTTCGGACAACAAGGTACAAGTACCTTTAAGGCACCATCATGATTTTACAAATCCTAAAGCAACTCAAGATTCAACCTTACTTTTAATGCCTGCTTGGAACCCAGGAAAAACAGCAGGAATAAAAATAGTTACCGTTAGTCCAGAGAATCATCAATTTAACTTACCAGCTATTCATGGAACATATATTTTGTTAAATTCTGTAAACGGAACTATTAAAGCAGTTTTAGATGCTAAAAGCTTAACAGCAAAAAGAACCGCGGCTGCTTCTGCTTTAGCATCTTCTTTTTTATCAAGAAAGAACGCAGATTCATTATTAATGATAGGTACAGGAGCTTTAGCTACTAATTTAATAAAAGCGCATTGTACAGTTAGACCAATAAAAAAGGTATATGTTTGGGGAAGAAACTATGAAAAAGCGAAAAAAATAGCAAAGCAGTGTAATAGTAATATTGTAAAAGTAGTACCAGTAGAGAAAATAGAAGAAAAAATAAAGGAAGTAGCGATTATATCTTCAGCAACATTATCTAAAATGCCATTAATTAATGGTGATTTATTACAAAAAGGGCAACATATAGATCTTGTAGGAGCTTACAAAAAAGACATGAGAGAAGCTGACAACTCAGCTATACTTAAATCAACAGTTTTTGTGGATACTTTTCAAGGAGGGCTTAAAGAGAGTGGAGATATTGTAATTCCATTAAACCAAGGGATAATAGAAGAAAAAGATATTAAAGCAGATTTATTTAGGCTGTGTGCTAATAACATTTTAGCTAGGACATCAGAAGAAGAAATTACACTTTTTAAATCAGTAGGTCATGCTTTAGAAGATTTAATAGCGGCAAATTATTATTATAAACAATACATATAATGAATAGGAGTAAAACATATAAAAATATTATACAAAAAACAACATTTACTATTCCCAAAGATTGGATACAGATAGAAACTATCGACATGCATACTGGGGGAGAACCGTTACGAGTAATAATAAAAGGATTTCCAGACTTAGAAGGGAAATCAGTTTTAGATTATAGACGATTTTGTAAAGAAAATTATGATTATTTACGAACAGCTTTAATGTTTGAACCAAGAGGACATGCAGATATGTATGGATGTATTTTATTGCCTCCAAATGATGATGAAGGAGATTTTGGTATTATTTTTTTGCATAATGAAGGGTACTCAACTATGTGTGGTCATGCCATTATTGCAGTCTCTACTCTTGCAATACACATGAAATGGATAGAGGTTGTAGAAGGAGAGAATATATTGAAAATAGATGCCCCTTGTGGTAGAATTGTTTCTTATACAGAGGTGAAAAACAATGAAGTAATAGGTGTAAAATTTCATTGTGTACCTAGTTTTGTTGTTGGCTTAGACCGTACAGTAAATGTAAAAGGGCTAGGAGAAGTTACATATGATTTAGCTTATGGTGGAGCTTTTTATGCATATGTAGACATGTGTAAAAATAATTTTGATTTTGATTTATCTGCAAGAAACTATAGAAATTTAATAAACGCAGGAATGGCTATTAAAAATGAAGTAATGTTGCAAGACAAAGAAATTTTACATCCTTTTGAGGATGATTTAAGCTTTTTATACGGAACTATATTTATTGATAATACTAAACAAATGTCTGGTAATGATAGTAAAAATGTATGTGTTTTTGCAGAAGGAGAAGTAGATAGATGCCCTACAGGATCAGGTGTTTCAGGGCGAATGGCAATTCACAAAGCAAGGAAAGAAATAGATTTTAATCAAGTAATGAGTATTGAAAGTATTACAGGTTCTACTTTCAAAGGTTCTGTAATCTCCGAAGAAAATTATGGAGCATTTAAAGCTGTAATTCCTCAAGTTGAGGGAACCGCATATATAACAGCCGTACAAACTTTTATAATAGACCCAAAAGATCCAATGAAAAAAGGGTTTATACTTCGATAAACCCCAAAATATTAATTAATTTTTGTGCATTTTTTAGCTAGCCAAATATTTTCTTCTTTAGTTAAGAAAGGAGAAAGTGTTTGGTAAACTTTACTATGGTAAGCATTTAACCAGTTTTTTTCATCAATAGTAAGTAAGTTTGCATTAATTAATGTGGTATCAATATAGCATAGTGTTAGTGGTTCAAACTCTAAAAAAATACCAAAACTAGAAGTCTTTTGTATTTTTGAAAGAACTATATTTTCTATCCTAATACCGAATTCTCTAGAAATATATAATCCTGGTTCAATAGTTGTTAGTTGGTTTTCAAAATGTGAACTTGTACCTCTTTCAGTTACTGTAGTGCTAGCAAATCCTTGGTCAGGTTCGTGTACCATACCAAAACTACCAATACCATGTCCTGTTCCATGTGGGTAATCTAATCCATTTTTCCATAATGGAGCTCTAGCAAAAGCATCTAATTGTACTCCTGTTGTTCCTCTAGGAAAAACAAGTTGTTCAAGTCCAATATAACCTTTTAGAACAGCTGTGTATGCTGTTGTTATTTTTTTACAAGGTGTGCCTCCAAGCCAAATAGTTCT
Organism: Tenacibaculum sp. XPcli2-G; assembly: GCF_024124505.1. NCBI lineage: Bacteria > Pseudomonadati > Bacteroidota > Flavobacteriia > Flavobacteriales > Flavobacteriaceae > Tenacibaculum > Tenacibaculum sp. XPcli2-G. The sequence goes on along the minus strand of NZ_JAMXSH010000002.1, from coordinate 668,206 downwards.
GGTAATATCAGTAGTTCCATCTTCATATTGGGCACCACTATCTAACAATAAAATATTTTCATTTTTTACAAGCAAACAATTGTCTTTAGTAGCAGTGTAGTGAATGATGGCTCCATTTTTTTTATAGCCTACAATTGTAGCAAATGACTCACCTTTATATAAATCTTGTTGTTGCCTAAAATAATTAAGTTTTTGTCCTATTTCATATTCAGAAACAACATTTTTACAGAGTTTTTTTTCAAGCCAAATAAAAAACTTAGTTAAAGCAACTCCATCTTTGATCATACACTTTTTGGAACCTTCAATCTCAGTAATATTTTTAACTGATTTAAGAGTTTTAGCATAAGATTTTTCAGAAATAAGGGTTCCTTTTAAATTAACAAAAGACTCATAATTTAAAGTAGAAAAGTCAACTATGGTTTTTTTATTATAAGTTATTTCAGACAGATAAGTTATGACTTCATCATAGTTTTTTATAAAAACATTATTAGCGTCAAAATCATTAATAACTTGGGGTGTAAATCTCTTTTTATCACAAAAAAAATAAATATCTTGTTTACCTATAAGAGCATAAGCTGTAACCAAAGGGGTATAGTCAACATCACTAGAACGAATGTTAAATAACCAGGCAATCTCATCTAATGATGAGAAGAAATAAAAATCTACATTTTTATCTTTTAACCTTTCCTGAATTTTTCTAATTTTTGATAAAGTTGAAGCTCCACTGTATTTAATTGAATGATGGTAAATAGGTGTATTAGGTAAACTAGGCCTATTTATCCATATATTTTTTGCAAAATTAGGTTGATTTTTAAGTTGTATGTTTTTTAAAGTTGTATGTGATGTTAAATAATTTATTTGTGATATGGAAAACAACCTAAAGTCTAAGCCAATACAAGTTTCTGTATTCAGTAAATTACATAACCAAGCTACATGTTCTGGAGCATGAGGAATAGATTGTTTATGTAGTTGTACTTCAGAAGTGTTACACTCTTCTTCAAACTGTAAAAAATATCGAGAATCAGTCCATAAAGCAGCTCTATCTTTTGTGACAATTAGAGTTCCAGCAGACCCTGTAAAACCAGAAAAGTATTCACGAAGTTTCCAATGATCAGCCACATATTCCGATTGATGAGGGTCAGTTGATGGAATTATAAAGGCATCAATCTTTTGAATAGACATGAAGTCACGTAAAGCTTTTAATCTTTCATTAACCATAATAGCTTTTTTAAGAAAAACGTTCAATGTTAAACGGTTTTATATCTAAACTTGTTTTTTTATTACTTATGATTTCAGAAACTAATTTACCCGTTGCTGGACCTAGACTCCATCCCATCATCGCATGACCAGTAGCTACTGTCACATTTTTAATTTTTGAGAGTTTACCAATATATGGTAACCCATCTGGAGAGCAAGGTCTGAGTCCGCTCTCTACATTATCAATGTCTTTTTTTGTAATTTGTAAATTGTCGTAATATTGTTTAGCGGCTTGAGTAATTGTATGTACTCTTTTTAGGTTTATTTTATTGTTAATACCAGCAATTTCCATGGTGCCACCAAAACGAGTAAAACCATTCATAGGTGTTACAGCTACTTTTGCCTCAGTTAATATAGCAGGAATTGTAATACCCGTATTCTCTTTTACATTAACCCGATAGCCTTTACCTGCTTGAATAGGAATATTAATACCAAGTTTTTTAGCTATTCTTTGTGTCCATGAGCCAGTTGCTAATATAAATTCATCTGCAGTAATTGTATCATTAAGAGTATTGATATATTGTATTTTATTGTTTTTGATATGAAAATCAGTAACCTGTTCGTTAGCTAAAAAAGTTACATTATTTTGTGTTAAATATAGCTTTAACTGGTTCATGTACTCATTAGGTGTCATGTGAGCATCTGAATGATAGTAGATAGAACCTTTAATATTTAGTTTAATATTAGGCTCTAATTTTTGAGTTTGTTCTTTAGTTAAATGTTCTACTTTTAACCCTTCTTTTATGCCTAATTTTCCTATATTCCACTCTTCTTCCCCTATTTTATCAGTTTTATAATGCATTAATAAACCTTTATGTTGATAATGAAAATCAAAATCATTAGAAGTTTTAATTTCCTCATAAAGCTCTTTACTAAATACATTAATATTTTTGATAATAGGAATAGAAGTTGCAACTTTTTTATGTGTAGCAGATTTTTTAAATAACCATGCCCATTGAAAAAAGTCATAATCTAACTGAGGTTTAATAGAAAAAGGACTTGTAGAGCTAAACATCCATTTAATACCTTTATTAATAATGCCTGGTGCGGCTAGTGAAATAATATGACTAGGTGTTATAATACCTGCATTAACATAGGAAGCACCCGAAGAAAAGTTAGATTTATCTATAACAGTTACTTTATGACCTTCTTTTTGAAGGAAATACGCAGTAGATAAACCTATAATTCCTCCACCAATTATAATACAATCTTTCAATAATGTAACGTTTTAATTGTTTATTAATTGTTTTTTACCAATAACCTAAAATTAATGATTTAAATAACTTGAAAACCATAAGCATATGGGTCATCTTTATCATCTATTATAATGTTATTATACCCATATACTTTTGCCCATCCTTGTATACTGGGAATAATAGCTGGTTTACCATTTAAAGTTGTTTCTTTTTCTACACGACCAATAAACTTACTACCTATAAAGCTCTCATGTATAAAGTCTTCTTCAATTTGTAATTTTCCCTTTGTAAATAATTGAGCTAATCTAGCAGATGTACCAGTACCACAAGGGCTTCTGTCAATTGCTTTATCACCATAAAATACAGCATTTCTTCCTGATGAGCTTGGGTTTATTGGATCACCTGTCCATAGCATATGTGTAACGTCTCTAATAGTTTTATTCTCTGGATGAATAAACATGTCAGGATATTTTTCATTTATTCGATTTCGAACAACTTGAGAGTATTGAATAATTTTAGATGCTGTAAAATTGTGTACACCCGAAAAGTTTTTTTGAGGATCTACAATTGCATAATAATTTCCACCATAAGCTACATCGAAAGTAATTTCTCCTAAATCTGGACAATCTACTGTGAGTTCTTCAGCTGCTAAATAACTTTTTACATTTGTCAAACGAACCCAATCTACTTTTTTTCCGGTTTGCTGATATTCAATTTCAACTAAGCCAGCAGGAGCTTCCATTCTAATCTTTCCTGGAACTTTAGGTGTAACTAAGCCTTCTTCAATTGCTATAGTGATTGTTCCAATTGTTCCGTGACCACACATGGGTAAACATCCAGAAGTTTCAATAAATAAAATAGCAAAATCATTTTTTGGGTTGTGAGGAGGGAACAAGATTGAGCCACTCATCATATCATGACCACGAGGTTCAAACATTAAACCTTTACGAATCCAATCATACTCTCTAAGGAAGTGTTGACGTTTTTCGCTCATGTTGGCTCCTATTAAGTTAGGACCACCTCCTGCAACAACTCTCACAGGATTACCACAAGTGTGTGCATCTACACAAAAAAAAGTTTTTTTCATCTTAAATTGAATTGCCAGCTTGTATTCTGTAGTAGAAAAAACCCTTCAAATTTTTCTATTTTGGAAAGACGAAGCTGGCTTTATTTCAATTTCTTTAGATGCTCCAAAAGTAAGGTTTTGAACTTACAGGTTTTCTAAAGAAATTATTAAATTTTATTATACTATTTTCTCTTTTGTTAGTGTACCGTTAACAGAACGTAAAATATATAAAGGGTTTTCGTTTTTTAGTTCTTGAGGAAGCAGATAATTAGGCCAGTCTTGATAGCTAAATGGACGTACCCAACGTTTAATAGAGTTGATTCCTACTGCTGTGAATCTGCTGTCTGTTGATGCTGGGTATGGACCTCCATGAACCATTGATGGACAAACTTCTACACCAGTAGGAACACCGTTAAAAATAATTCTTCCAACCCTGTTTTGTAAAGCTGAAACTATAGTAGGGTAGTTAGCTACTTCATTATCATCTGAAATAACTGTTCCTGTAAGTTGCCCTTCTAAGCTCGAAATTATTTCTTCTAACTGTTTTTCGTTTTTACATTGAACCACAATAGAATATGGGCCAAATACTTCTTGGTGTAAAGTAGGATTGTCTAAAAATGTTTTTCCTTTAACAGTTGTAACTATTTGAGAAGCATAGTTGGCTTGTGTTTCCTCTTTATAGTTAGTAACTACAGTTAATCCTTCTTGAGCAATAGCTTTAGATTTGTTACTCTCGTATGCTCCAACAATGTTTGGATGTAGCATACAAGTTGGATTGATTTCTACAATTTTTTTAGCTAAAGAATTAATAAAATTATCTAAACCATCGCTTTCTATTCCTAAGATCAATCCAGGATTCGTACAAAATTGTCCTGTACCTAACGTAATAGAATTAGCATAAGTACTTGCTATGCTTTTACTTCTATTTTGTAATGCTTTTGGAAGCATAATAACTGGGTTAATACTTCCCATTTCAGCAAATACAGGAATCGGCTCCTCTCGTTTTGCAGCTAAATCTAATAAAGCTCTTCCTCCGCGGATACTACCTGTAAAGCCAACAGCTTTTACTTTAGGGTGAGCTACTAATTGCTGACCTACTTCAATACCACTAGAGTTTAAGTTAGAAAAAACACCATTAGGCATTTCAGTTTTTTCAGCAGCTTTAATAATTGCTGAAGCTATAAGTTCACCCGTACCTGCATGCATTGGGTGCGACTTAACTATCACAGGACAACCAGCGGCTAAAGCAGCTGCAGTATCTCCACCTGCTGTAGAATAGGCAAGAGGAAAATTACTTGCGCCAAAAACAACTACAGGACCTAAAGGAATATTCATTTTACGTAAATCTGATTTAGGACTTGGTTCTCTATCAGGAATTGCAGTGTCGATGGTAGCCTCTACCCATGAGCCCTCTTCAACTAAATCAGCGAAAGAGCGTAATTGAAATACAGTTCTTCCTCGTTCTCCTTTTGCACGACCTTCTGGTAATCCAGATTCAGCACAATATGTTTGTATCAATTTAGTACCTAAGGCTAAAATTTCATCAGCAATAGCATTTAAAAATTCAGCTTTTCTTTTACCAGAAATAGTTTGGTATTCTTTAAACGCTGTTGTAGCTAAATCGACAGCATTATTAATCTCTTCTGGAGTCGCTTCGGTAAAAATATATTCATTTTCCTGGTTTAATTCAGGGTTAAATGTTTTGTAAGTTGTACTTCCTAAATTCGATAACTGATTTCCTATATAGTTTTTTCCTGTAATCATATTTAAATTGACAAAGAGTTAATTAGTGAGTAGCTAAAGTTTTATAATTGGGTAAAGTTGGTCTGTTTTTTAAGCCTGTTTCTATTACGCTTAAAACGTGTTTACGCTCTTCACCAATTAATGGTAGCCTTGGTGCTCTTACGTTTTCAGTACCGATACCTGTAGCTACTTCTGCTAGTTTAATGTTTTGCACTAATTTAGGGTTTATATCTAATTCCAACAACGGTAAAAACCAACGATAAATTTCTAAAGCTTCTTGTATACGCCCCGCTTTTTGTAGTTCATAAATAGCTACTGTTTCTTTAGGAAAAGCACAAACAAGACCAGCAATCCAACCATCTGCACCCATTAATAAACTTTCCAAAGCTATTGTGTCTACACCAGTCATTATCTTTAATCGATTACCAAAACGGTTCTTAATTCTAGTTACATTAGAAATGTCTCTTGTAGACTCTTTTACAGCTTCAATATTATCATGTTTTAATAATTCTTCAAACATATCTAGTGTAACCTCAATCTTATAATCAACAGGATTGTTATAAACCATAATTGGAAGTGAAGTGTTTTTTGCTACAGCTTTAAAGTATTCTACTGTTTCTCTGTCTCCAGACTTGTATCTCATGGGAGGAAGCATCATTAAACCCTTTGCCCCATCTTCTTCAGCTTTTTGAGCTGCTTCTATGGCTGCTTTTGTAGTTTGTTCAGCTATATTAATTAATACAGGCACTTTATTATTAACAAGCTTTACGGTAGTTTGGGTTAATATCCTTTTTTCATCATCAGATAAAGTACTAGCTTCTCCTAGCGTACCGCCTAATACTATGCCGTGTACACCAGCATCTAATTGTGCTTTTATGTTCACTTCAAACATGTTTAAGTCTAGGGCATCATCATTTGTAAACTTTGTAGTTACTGCTGGCATTACACCGTTCCAATTTATACTCATTTTAGTATTGTTTTTTTGGCAAAGTTATAAGTGAAGAAGTGACTGTCTTAGCTTCAAATTACCTAATACTGGTATAATATTACCTTATTAATTATTTTGATTAGTATTTGTTAGTAGTATTTGCATATTTTTGAATACTAATAGTAGTTTTATTAATGAAAGTTTTACCCTTTAAAATACCAAAAACTCATAATATTGGTTTGATCTATCAGGAGGATAAAGAACAATTCTTTTATGATAAATTCCATCAGCATGAGGAAATACAATTATGTGTAATAGTGAAGGGAGAGGGAACTTTAATTGTTGGTGATACTGTTAATAAATATTCATCTGGAGATGTCTTAGTTATAGGAGGTAATTTACCACATGTTTTTAAAAGTGATGCTTCCGTTATTAAAGAGTCTTTTATGATTTCCCTTTTTTTTACAAAAGAATCTTTTGGGAAGAGTTTTTTCCAGTTAGATGACTTTAAAGAATTAATTCCTTTTTTTGAAAAATCTATATCAGGATTTAAACTCTTAAATAACAAAAAAAAAGTTATAAGAATTTTATTAAGTTTACAAAAATCAAGTAATCTTAATCGTTTCATAGGTTTACTAAGAGTTTTAAAAATTTTAGTTGATTCTGATACAATAGAGCTTGCTAGCTTTATCTACCCTAAAAGATATACAGATAATGAAGGAAAAAGAATGCGGGATGTAATGGATTTTACAATAAATAATTTTGAAAAAAATATAGATTTATATGAAATAGCAGAAAAAGCAAATATGACTCCCAATGCTTTCTGCAGATATTTCAAACAAAGAACAAATAAAACGTACTTTACTTTTTTAAATGAATTGCGTGTAGAGAATGCTTGTAAATTATTAGTGTCAGACAAAAGCCTTCCAATTAGCTCAATAGCATATAAATCAGGATTCAATAATTTATCTAATTTTAATAGAAAATTTAAAGAAGTTAAAGGAATAAGCCCTTCAATTTTTAGACATAAAAACATATAAATAGTTTTTTGAATAATAGTTATTTTGTTTCTTAAAATTTAACAAAAAAAGCAATATTTCTTAGTTATATTTGTCTTTTTGTTTTTAAAAAATTATGAAGAAGATAATTGTTTCTGTTTTTTTTTTATTATTAAATTTAGTTTATAATGTTTCAGCACAGGAAACATTACCAATTTATGCTGATTATTTGTCAGATAATGTATATTTATTACATCCTGCAGCTGCAGGTATAGGAGATTGTGGGAAAATAAGATTAACAGCACGTCAACAATGGTTAGGGGTAGATGATGCTCCTGCTTTACAAACAGCAAGTTTTCATACAAAGTTAGGAGAATACTCTAACACAGGAGTTGGAGTAATTCTTTTTAATGATAAAAATGGATATCATTCACAAAAGGGAGTTCAAGGTACCTATGCTTATCATATAGATATGGGAAATGAAAACCTTTTTAATCAGTTATCTTTTGGATTGTCTTTTTCTGTGGTTCAGAATGAAAGAGATCAAAGGGCTTTTATAAACGATCCTACAGTAAGTCAGGTTATAGAAAGTGATTTTTATTTTAATGCTGATTTCGGAATGGCATATCATAAAAATGGGCTGTCATCTTATTTTACCATAAAAAATATTTTCTTATCAGCAAAAAACAATTTAAACCCAGATTTTGAATCATATAATCTTAGAAATTATATTCTTGGAGGAGGATACTTTTTTGGTGATAAAGAAAAGTTACAATTTGAGCCCTCATTAATGTTTCAATACAAAGAACAGACTAAAGAAAAAATAGCAGACATAAATTTTAAAGTATACAAAACACTAAATACAACTCAAATATGGGCTGCCTTATCTTATAGAAAGAGCTTTGGAGGAAATGTCTTTGGAGATTCACAATACGTAACTCCAATAGTTGGAGTTAATTATAAAAAATGGATGTTTGCTTATACTTATACACAGCAAACAGGTGATGTAGTATTTTCAAATGGAGGTTTTCATCAATTATCATTAGGTGTAAATCTATTCTGTACTAAAAGAAGAGCAGCTGCGTGTCCTAATATTAATGGAAGTTTTACGTATTAAAAATTTAAGAATTTTATTGTACTATTTTTATAGTCTTTCAACATTGATTTTAAAACATCAGCCTCTTTGTTAATATAAAATGTGTTTTCGGTAACTTCATTACTATTATTTAGTAAATTTTGTTGAAGTAAAACATTTTTAACTTGTCTGGCTACAGCTTCGCCAGAGTCAATAATCTTTACATTTTTACCCGTAATTTTTTGTATTTGAGGTAATAAATAAGGATAGTGAGTACAGCCTAAAACAATATAGTCACATTTTTTATCTAGCATTGGTGTTAGGTACTTTTTTAATAATAAAGTCATCTTATTAGAATAGATGTTTCCATTTTCTATAAGTTCAACTAATCCTTCTCCTATTTGTTCAATAATATTAATTTGATCATTTAAACTTGAGGTTGTTTTTTCAAACAAAGCACTATTTAAGGTTCCTTTAGTAGCCAATATACCAATAGTACCCGTTTGAGTTTGTAATGAAGCTGGTTTTATAGCAGGTTCTATACCAATAAAAGGTATTTTATAATTAGCTCTTAGATATTCAATGGCATTAGTAGTAGCTGTATTACAAGCAACAACTATAATTTTGGCTCCTTTATCAATTAAAAATTCAGTATTTTTTATTGATAAATTAACTATTTGTTGTGTTGATTTTTGACCATATGGAGCATTTTTACTATCTGATAAATAAATAGTGTTTTCTTTTGGCAGTAGCTGATGGATTTCTTTCCAAATAGATGTACCTCCAATACCAGAATCAAAAATACCAATAGGTTGTTGTGTAATCATTTTCATACGTATAACAAAAATAAAAATCCTGCTGTTTAAACAGCAGGATTTTTATATAAATATATGTATTCTTTTTAGAATCCTAATTTAGCTCTTACAGCATCATAAATATCTTCTCCTTTGTCGTAAACGATTAAACCTTTACCTGGTGCAGCATCGAAAACGTATATAATTCCTTTTTCAGAAGCAACAGCTTTAATAGCATCTTCAGCTTTCTTTAAAATAGGAATAGTTTTTTCTTGATATTTCTTTTGCATTTCTTTACCAGCAGCTTGTTCAGCTTGGCTAATTCTTAATCTTTCTTGTTGAACTTCAACAGCTCTTTTTTGGTTTACCTCTTGTGTTTGACTTTTACCTTCAGCTTCATATTTCTTCATTTTAGCCTCAAGTTTCTTATACATTGTTTCAATGTCATCACGGTATGTTTTGTTTAGCTTTTCTAGTTCTGCTTTCATAGCTTTTGTAGCAGGCATTTCAGCTAATAATTTATCAGTGTTAATATGTGCAGTTTTCTGTGCATTCGCCACACCACCTAATCCAACCGTAAAAATTGCAACTAATAATAACGTTTTTAAATGTTTCATCTTTGTTTAATTTAATTAATGTTATTTTATTCTTGATTTATTTGTTCTGTTTTGTTTCCTCTTCTTTTTTCTTTCTAGCTTCTTCTTGTGCTTTTAATAAGGCTTTCCTCTTTTCTTGTAAAAGTTTTCTTTTATTAGCTCTTTCTTCTAAACGTTGTTTTCTTTTTTCTTCTATTTGTTTAATTTTAGCAAGTCTATCAGCTTCTTTTTTCTTTTTTAATTCTTCTCTTTTAGCTATTTTTTCTTTTTGTTCGTCACTTAAATTATCATTTTTAAGTAATGACTTTTTAGCTTCAATTTTATCCTTTTTAGCTTGCCTTCTTTGATCGATATTAATCATTTGTACAACAAGGTCGCTAATATCGTGTTTTTTGTTGGAATATAGCATAACTAAATCGCTAGATTTATCAAAAACAAAATCATATTTTTTTCTAGAAGCAATCGTTTGTACAGCATTGTATACTTGGTCTTGCACGGGTTTTACTAATTGCTTTCTTAAATTGTACATGTCACCGTTTGGACCAAAATATAAAGACTCTAACCTTCTTAAAGATTCTTGTTTAATGGTGATGTCTTCTTCACGCTCTTCAATTAAATCTTTAGTTAAAATGGCTTTTTCGTTAGTTAAATCAACTTTCAAAACTTCAATAGCACGAGCCTCTTTATCTAGTTTAGATTTCCATTTTTCTACTTTAGCATCTAAAGAGTTTTGTGCTTCTAAATATGCTGGGATACTTTGAAGAATATACTCCATATCAATGTAAGCTATACGTTGATTTTTTTGGGCAGCGGTTATACTTGCTATAAGTAAAAGAACGATTGATAAAATACTTTTTTTCATCTTTGATATAATGTGTTTAGAAAAAACCGTGCCAAAACCTAGACGCATTATGAATGCATGATTTTAGAACTGTCTTCCAATTATAAAATGGGTTTGCCAACCAGATTTTTCGGTTAAGCCAGGTAAAGGATCAAAACCATGAGCGAAATCAATACCTAATAATCCAAATGCAGGCATAAATATACGAACACCTACTCCAGCTGAACGCTTTAACTTAAACGGATTAAATTCGCTAAAATTGTCATAAGAATTACCTGCTTCTAAAAAGCCTACAGTGTAAATCGATGCAGTAGGCTTATCTGTAATAGAATAACGCAGTTCTAATTGAAATTTGTTATAAATAGCCCCACCATCAATAGAAGAGATACGGTTGTTCTCATATCCTCTTAATCCAATTGTTTCACGACCATCTAATTGACCTTGTGCAATACCGTCTCCTCCCACAAAGTATCTTTCAACTGGCGTTAAGCCTAATTCATCATTGTAAGAACCTAAATAACCTACTTCGAAATTAGACATTAATACTAACTTGTTAGCTAAGGCTGTATACCACTTACCTTTAGCAGAAATTTTATAGTATTCTAACCATCTGTATTTATCAGCTAAATAAGCTTGTCTTTCATCAGAAGTTGGGTTCGTAGGCTCAGTGTAGTCTTTTCCATTAACTAATGAATAAGGGAAAGTAGCTTTAGCTTTTAAAGTAAATTCAGAACCGTAAGTAGGGAAAATTAAACTAGGACCTGCAGAATTACGGCTAAGTGCTACTGTATATGCTAAGTTGTTTAAATCTCCTTGGCTAAGAATATTATTAGAAGAACCTACACGATAACCATAGTTTTGTAATTCTATTCTTTGATAACTAATGTTTTGAGAAAGAGTAAAATAATCATCAGGCCATTTTAAACGTTTACCTAAACCTATAGATGCACCAATTATACTAAGACTTTCATCTTTATTTACATCGTTCGTAGTAAAATCATAACGATATTGATTTGAAAAATATACAGAGAAAGATAAAGATTGAGGTGTTTTACCGCCTAACCATGGCTCTGTAAAAGAAAAACTATAGGTATTGTAAGTTCTACTTGCTTGTAAACGAAGAGAAAGTTTTTGACCATCTCCCATAGGTAGTGGCTTATAAGCATCTTTATTAAAGATGTTTCTAACTGAGAAATTGTTAAAAGAAAGACCTAAAGTACCTATAAAGGAACCACCACCATAACCTCCTTGTAACTCAATTTGACTTCCTCCTTTTTCAACAACAGAAAAATCAATATCAGCAGTTTTATTCTGATAATCAGGTTTAACATCTGGTGTTACATTAGTGTCGAAGAAACCTAATTGTCCAATTTCACGAATAGACCTAATAATATTTTCACGGCTAAATAAATCTCCCGGCTTAACACGTAATTCTCTATAAATTACATGGTCGTTTGTTTTATCGTTACCCGTTACTGTTACCTTTTTTATTGTTGCAGGTTCATCTTCTCTAATACGAACTTCAACAGTAATGGAGTCATTTTCTACTTTAGTTTCTACAGCGTTTACTTGAGAGAATAAGAAACCATTATTATGATAGAGAGTTTGTATGTCTTGAGAAGTAGGTGTACCATCTCCAGAGATACGCTCTTTTAAAACCTTTCCATTGTAAATATCTCCTTTGTCTATTCGGAGGATGTTACTTAACTGTTCATCTGTATATTGTTTATTACCAATAAAAACAATTTCATCAAAACGGTATTGACGGCCTTCTTCAACTTCAATTTCAAGATTAATGGTATTGTCATCATTCCAAACAACTTTGTCAGATAAAATCCTAGCATCACGATATCCGTTTTCGCTGTATTTTTCAAGAATACTTTTTAAATCTTCTTTATAATCATCTAAAATATATTTAGAAGCTTTCCAAAAACGACCAAAAACTTTACGTTTGGTGTTTTTCATGGCACCACGCAAAGTAGCGTTAGACATGGCTTTATTGCCAGTAAAATTAATTTCTTTAATCTTTATACGATTACCCCTATCGATAAAAATAGACATGCTAACAGTGTTAACATCAGAAGTGTCTTTTTTAGTATCTAATGAAACCTTTGTTTTTAAGAAACCTTTATCTGTATATTTCTTTTTAATAAAGTTGCGAGTGGTAACAATAAGGTTGTCTGTGACCATTACCCCTTTTTTTAATTCTGTTTCTTTTTTTATCTCTTTAATTTGTGATTTTTTTATCCCAGAAATGGTAACTCCAGTTAATTGAGGTAACTCAGTTACATCAAATTGAAGATATACTGTTTCACCATCGCGTTTAGATAAATAAACATCTACTTCACTAAATTGTTTACTTTCATATAGCTTTTTAATGGCACTTGTAAGTTTGTCTCCTGGTAATTTAATTGGTTGTCCTTCAACTAAACCAGTATATACTCTTACTGTTTGTTCGCTAAATTTTTGTAAGCCAGTTACAGTTATACCTCCTAAAATATACTCTTTTCCTTTTTCGTAGGAAATAATATTTGTGACAGTACTGTCTTTAGGAGTTGTGTCTTGCGCTTGAGTACTCACCACAAATAGGGTGATAAAAAATACTAGTAAATACGAATATTTATTCATTTGTTTCAATCTGTTCACTGGTTTTTCCAAATCTTCTTTCTCTATTTTGATAATCAATTATTGCGTTATAAAGATGTTGTTTTCTGTAATCAGGCCATAGTACATCAGTAAAATATAACTCAGCATAAGCCATTTGCCACAGTAAATAATTGCTTATTCTTTGTTCCCCACTTGTACGTATCATTAAATCAACATCGGGCAAATTAAACGTATATAAATGATTATTTATAATTTTCTCGTTAATTTTTTCAATTTCTATCTCGTTATTAACAACTTTTTTTGATATGTTTTTGATAGCATTAACAATTTCCTCTCTTGAACCGTAGCTTAAAGCAAAGGTTAAAGTAATTTTAGTATTGTTTTTAGTTGCATCAATAACCTTACTCAATACTTTTTGGGCATTGCTTGGTAAATTTGCTAAGTTACCAATAGCATTGACTTTTACATTTTTACGTTGAAATTCGGGGAGTTCTTTTTTTAGAGTAGTTACCAATAAACTCATTAAAGCATCTACTTCTAGTTTTGGGCGATTCCAGTTCTCGGTTGAAAAGGCATACAGGGTTAAAAATTTAACACCAAGCTCAGAAGCAGTATCAGCTGTTTCTCTAATAGCTGTTAAAGCATTTCTATGTCCAAAAACACGTTGCATACCTTTACCTTTTGCCCATCTACCGTTACCATCCATAATAATGGCTATATGGTTTGGTACTTTTTGTAAATTAATACGCTGTAGTTTTTCTTCCATAATTATTGTGCTATTCCACCAAAGCAAGGTGGTCTTCCAAAGGTATATACAATAGAAACTCCTGAGAATACATACCAGTCATTTCCATTACCCCCAAAATCTAGTGAGTTTATTTTATCTGTTGTAAAGTCTAAATCGTCTACGAATGTGAATCGTATACCTGTTTCAAAAGCAATGGCAAAATTATCGGTTAATCTTCCCTTTAATCCAATACCTACAGGAATAGTATATGAAAATTTGTTTTTTAAGAGAACTGTATTACTTGATGAAGTTGGTTCTGGACTTTTGTAATTAAAAGCAGCAACTTCAGCTAATATATAAGGTGTAAATGAAGTTCTGTAATCGCTGATGTTATAATCAAAGAAATTAAATTCTACTCCAGCTGCAAATTCATGAATGGTGTTTGAAAAGCTAATACCTCTATTTTGGCGAAAAGCATTATCAGCATTGTTATCATTACCAGAAATAGGAATGTAAGTATATGTTCCTCTTAAGGCAATTCTTGGGTTTAGGTTATACTTGTATATAAGACCACCAGCAAACTCATTAGGGTGTATGTAATTGGTACTACCAATATCACCAACATAGTTAGAACCACCGGCAAAGAAACCAATTTCATGTGTTTGTGATTGTAGAGGTGTTACTACACAAGCCAATAATATTAATAAAATAAGTCCTCTCATTGTAAAATAGCGTGCAAATATAGGGAATTGAATTTGCTTTAAAAAGTTAATAATCTGTCTTTTTGATTAACTTTTTTTTTATGGTTTTATTGTAATCATTATCGTTATAAGGATTCATTTCGTATGTCTTCTCCCCATAAAAGTTTTCCGCGCAAGGTATTTAAATAAGATTGATTCTTTGGTAAAATACTTTTTATGGTAAATGGTGCTTTTTGTATTTTTATTTCAGTTCCTAAGGAAACAGTGGTAATGCGTGAATCTAGAGAGATTAAAAAATCTTTTTCTCTAGCACTTACTTCTAAAAGAATATCAGTATTATCTGGAATAACCATTGGACGCGCATTTAAATTATGTGGTGCAATGGGAGTAATAACAAAGCTTTTTGAATTAGGTAAAATAACAGGACCATCACAACTAAGTGAATATCCTGTAGAACCTGTTGGTGTTGCTATAATTAATCCATCAGCCCAATAATTTGTTAAATATTCTTCGTTTAATGAGGTTTTAATTCCAATCATAGAAGTTGTGTTTCTTCTAGCAATAGTAACCTCATTAAGAGCAAAGTTAAGTTCAGAAAAATCTTCTGTTGTAGGAGAAGTTTCTATTTGTAATAAAGATCGTTCTTGAAGTGTATATTCTTTTTTAAGCATTAAGTTAATTGCTTCTTCAATTTGATCTTTTTGTATGGTGGCCAAAAAACCCAAACGCCCCGTATTAATACCCATAATAGGAATATCTAAATCTCTAATGTAGGTTACAGCTCTCAAAATAGTACCATCTCCACCTATGGTAAACATTACATCAAAAGTGTTTGATAAGTCATTAAAATGTGCGTAGGTAGGATACTTTTTATTTAGTGAATTCTTTTCAAGAAATAAATTATAGAATTGTTGTTCAAAAAAAACAACAATATTATGTTTTTCTAAGATAGTTAAAAGAATTTTAACCTCTTTATCTGCAAGTGTAGTATATGCTTGACCGTAAATAGCGACTTTTTTCACTGTTAAAATTTTGTGTTGGTTGTTGAAAAAATTACATATCCAAGTACTTTCTTAAATAAGCAGCTCTATCTTTAAGTTCTTCTAAATAAAAATCATCTTCGTGTTGTGTAATAACGTTGTAACCGTACCTACGAAATGTTTGAATAATTTCATTTATTTCTTCTGAAACAACTTTAAGGGTTACTTCAATGCTATTTATGTTTTCTGAAGAAATATATGCACCTAATAATTTACCGTTATTGGCTTCAACTATTTGAGCTACTTGCCCCATAGAATAATCTGTTTTATTCTTGTCAATAATTAAAGTATCACTTTCATTATGTAAAAAAGGGCTGTTAGCAAAAGCATCTAAAATATCACTCAATTCATAATAGCCTACATAATGCAGGTTTTTATCTATAACAGGAATTAAATTCGAGTCGTTATCAGCAAATAAAGTAATTAAATCGAGTAGTGTAGCATTTTCATTTGTGTAAAAATGATCTAGTAAATAAGAGTATTCACTCAGTGTACGATTTTTATTTTCAATAGTTTGAATATCACTTTCAGGTAAACAACCTATTAATCTGTCGTTTTCAACAACAGGAATATGAGTTATAGGTAAATCATTACACAGCTTTTGAGCACTTTTCACTGTGTCGTTTAGCGTAAGTGCTTTAATTTCTTTTAATATAAAATCATTGATTTTCATTACTACGAATATAGTTTAAAATGTTTGAATGCGTTACCTTTGTCCTATAATTTTACAACATGACAAAGTTAAGTGTTAATATTAATAAAATAGCTACACTTCGTAATTCTAGAGGTGGTAACGTGCCTAATTTACTAAAAGTAGCAACTGACATACAAAGTTTTGGGGCCGAAGGAATCACAATTCATCCAAGGCCAGATGAACGTCATATTCGTTACCAAGATGCTTATGATTTAAAATCAATTGTAACAACTGAATATAATATTGAAGGAAATCCAATTGATAAATTTAAACAAATGGTGTTAGAAATTAAACCAACACAAGTAACGTTGGTGCCTGATAGCGTTGATCAACTTACATCTAACGCTGGTTGGGATACTATAACACATCAATCGTATTTAAAAGATGTGATTGCTGAGTTTAAAGAAGCAGGAATTAGAGCATCAATTTTTATTGATACAAATTTAAAGTTAATTGAAGCTGCAGCTAAAACAGGAGCCGATAGAGTTGAGTTGTATACAGAGGAGTTTGCCACGCAGTACGAAAAAGGAAACAAAGAAGCGGTAAAACCATACGCGGAAGCTGCAATTTTAGCAAATGAATTAGGTTTAGGAGTTAATGCAGGTCATGATTTAAGCTTAGATAATATTCAATTTTTTAAACAAAATATTCCTCATTTGGCTGAAGTGTCTATAGGGCATGCGTTAATATCTGAAAGTTTATATTTAGGCTTAGAAAATGTTGTGAATATGTATTTACATCGTTTGCAATAATTATGGAAGTATTACATTCAAAAATCATTGGAGAAGGATCCCCGTTACTTATTTTGCATGGATACTTTGGTATGGGAGACAATTGGAAGTCGCATGCCAATAAATTTGCAGAAGATGGTTTTGAGGTGCACTTAATAGATCAGCGTAATCATGGACGAAGTTTTCATTCGGACGCTTTTGATTATGAGTTAATGGTAGGAGATTTGTATAATTACATTCAATATCATAATCTTAAAAAAGTAGATTTGTTAGGGCATTCTATGGGAGGAAAAACAGTAATGTTATTTGCAACCGAATACCCTGAGTTAGTAAATAAACTAATTGTAGCCGATATTTCTCCAAGAATGTATCCGCCACATCATCACGAAATTTTAGCGGCGTTAAACTCCGTAGATTTTTCGGTGCAAACTTCACGTAAGTTAGTAGATGAAAAATTAGCTGAGTTAATTCCAGAAAAAGGAATCCGTCAATTTTTAGCCAAGAATGTGTATAGAAAAACGAAAGACGAATTAGGGTTTCGTTTTAATTTAAAGTCGTTAACAGAAAATAATAGTGAAGTAGGTGTTGCGTTGCCGTCTTTTACAGTTTTTGAAGGAAAAACGTTGTTTTTGCGTGGATCGAATTCAGGATATATATCAAAAGAAGATGAGCCATTAATTCAGGCACATTTTCCAAAAGCAGTGATAAAAACAATACCCAATGCTGGACACTGGCTGCATGCTGAAAATCCAGAATATTTTTATAAAGAAGCTGTAACTTTTTTAAAATAAAAAGCGAGGAGGAATTTATTAATCCCTAGTCCCTCGCTTAAAATAATCGCCCCCCGGCGAAAAACAAAAAAATTATTAAGGGAAATCACTGTTTATCTCGTCAATTAAATAGTTGATATTGTCATCAATTATTTGTTGGTTTTTCATGTAGTTGTAAAAAACATTTACTATAGCTTTTTCAACAATTAAGTTTTTCCTTTTACCTGAGTATACTTTTTGTATGGTTTCTAAAGAGAAATCATGACCGTTTTTACTCAAGTAGTTTTTTACCTTGTCGCGGTATTTAGGTGGCTTAATTTTTTCTAATTCTTTTCGTTGTGTAGCAGTTATCATAAAAACTCAAGTTGTTTTTTAGAAGTTGATAGCACTTTTTAATTTATATTTGTACGTATTGTGTACTTATTACGAAGTAAAAATACAAACAAAAATCTAAACACGAAAACAAAATTAAATAAATTTTAGAAAAAAGTTATTTTTAATGAGCGACTTTGTAGATGAAACATATAAAAGGGTAGAGGAGGTGATTAACTATAAAAGGTTAAATATAAGGTCTTTTGAAGAAATCATTGATGTTTCTAACAACTCTATTGGAACGGCAATACGAAGAAAATCATCATTTAAAAGTAATGTTTTAAACAAAATTCTACATTCTTTTCCTGAAATAAACCCAACTTGGTTATTAACAGGTAAAGAAGAAATGCTTTTGTCAGTAACAAACGAACCTTCTTCAATATATAAAATCAAAGATATTAATAGTCGTTTAAAAGATAGTTTGTTGTATTTGTTACAAGAAGATAAAGAAGTTAAAGAGGCAATAGCCAGTCAAGTAGCGAAGGTGTTAAAAGAATAACTAGCTAATCTAATTACTTGTTTTGGTTAAACTTTCTAAGGCGTAATATAATCTATTTTGAGCATTATCTTGCGATCCAAAGATAGATCTATACACTTCACCATTAGGGGTCATTAGTACCCATTGAGGTGTTCCTTCCGAATTAAAAAAATCATACATTTTGTGGTTGTTATCTATATAAATAGGGAACGGGAGTTCGTTTATAGTAAAAATACTCAAGATATCATCCCTAGTAACATTGTTATTGCTAAAGTTACTATGAATACCAATAACTTCAATATACTTGTATGTTTGTTTAAACTTATAGGCTAGTGGAATGGCTCTACCAGTGCAACCTAAACAAGCATTGTTGTAAAACAACAATAATAGAATTTTGTTAGCATACTTTTCAAGTAAGTTAACTTCGTTTTGATTAAAATCGGTTACTTTTATTGAGGTTATAGGTTTAATAGAGTTATTTTTTAATAGCTCAAAAGTACAAAAAGTTAATTGTTTAATTTATAAGCATTTTTAACCATTCTCTTAACAACTAACCTATGAAAAGGTTTTATAAGCTTCATGTATACTTCACCTTTTTTATTATTGTATTCAACTAACGTAATAACTTTGATATTATAAAAAGGATCGTGATTGTTGTGTACGATTGCTCTAAAATTTAAATGAGTGTCATTAGCACCTAATACAACTTCATTACTTGATATAGAAAAAATTTTAAAGAAACTTACATATCCGCCAACATCAAACCGCTCGTTATAATCATCAGGGTAGTTGTTTTTTAAATTAAAAAAAGCAGCAATTTTATTACGTAATTTAAATAAAAAGTCTACCCAAACTGGAGGTTTATTAAAAATTAAATTTACAATTTCTTCTATTGTGTTTGTATGATTAGTGGTAGAGAATGTGTCATGAAAATTTATTGTAGGAAGTAGTTTTTTAATGTCTTTATTCAAAAGAGTTTTATCTTCTTTAACTTTTTTCATATTACTAATCTCATAAAAATATGAATGTAAATATATAAATAGTAATTGTAGGATTTTAGCATATAACTATTTAAATTTTAACATAAACTAGTATTTTTTTAACCAAAAAAAGAAAGTTGAGTTATTGTTTGTTTTTACCTAAAGTATATACTTTACGTAACCATAAGTTTCTTTGTTTAGGAGTTGAATCTTTTATTACTGAAAAGAAAGTAGTTTTTACAGGAGTTATACCGCAAAATTCTAAGGTTCCCTTTTTAAACTGTCTAATAGCGGGTCTTTTCATAAAAAGATAATCATACCAGCTTGGAGTGTCAGAAGTTATGATAAGTCGAGCAGTTTTACCTTTTAAAAGTTTTTTAGGAAAAGGTTTTCCTTCGATAGGTTGAAAAGTTATTCCAGGTAAAAAAGCTCTATCAATAAAACCTTTCATTATAGCAGGGTAACCAGCCCACCAAATAGGAAAAAACCATACAATATGATCTGCTTTTTTAATTTTAGTTAAAGCTTCTTGTAAATCAAGTTCAAGTTCCGTTCTTTTTCGGTAACCAAATTTAAGGTTGGGATTAAAGTTTAAGTCAGTGATGGTAATTTCTTCAATAATAGCATCGGTTTCCAAAACGCCTCTTTTGTAAGAAGCTGCCAGTGCATGGTTAAAACTTTCTTTATCAGGATGTCCGTTTATTAATAAAATATGCTTCATAATATAGTTAAGATTATAATGCAAAGTACGGGTGGTTTTACAAGTCTAAAAAGGACAATTGTCTAATAAAAAACCGATTTTCTAATTCGGCTTAAATGTCGTTGTGTAATTCCTAAATAAGAAGCTAGGTACTGTAATGGGATGGTTTTTAGGTAGTTTGGGTGCGTTTCTAACAGTTTTTTGTAACGGTTTTCAGCGCTTTCATTTTGCAAAACAAATATTCTGTTTTCAAGATTTATATATTCTTGTTCAGCAAATATTTTAAAAAGGCGTAGCCAATTGGTACTTGAGTTTTCTAGTGCTACAAATTGTTCTTTGGTAATGATGTATAGTTCAGCGTTGGTTAACGCTTGAATATTTTCATTAGTTTTTGTTTGAGAAATAAAAGATGAATATGCAGTAACAAATGAGTTTTCTGATAAAAAACAATAAGTAGCTTCTTTTTCGTCAGACGAATGATAAAACGACCTAAAAATACCAGAAGTTATAAAAGCTACTTCTTTGCAAGTGTTACCTTCTTGAATAAAAAAATCACCTTTGTTAAGTTTTTTATATCTAACTAAATTTACAAAGTTGTCTATTTCTTCTTCGGAAAGAATATTATAAGAGGCCAAGTGTTTTTTGAGCATTTTATTGTTTTAATTAAAAATAAGACGAAGTTAAAATAAAAATCCATCAAAAATTAAAACAAAGCTTTAAACCTGTCAAAACAGCAGGTTTCTGTTTTGGTATGGTTATGGTAAAGTATATGAAGTGTTACGAATTAATAGTTTCAGTGAAAAAGAGTAAATTTATAATTCATAACCAATTAAATAAAAAAGAAATATGAAAACATTTTTAAAAGTATTGTTAACGGCATTAGCAGTAATTGTATTGGCAAATATTTTACCAGGAGTAACAGTAGCTAGTTATACAACTGCAGTAATTGTAGCAGTAGTAATTGCGTTGTTAAACCTGTTTGTACGTCCGTTGTTAGTGTTTTTTACACTACCAGCAACCATCGTTACATTAGGGTTATTCTTATTTGTGATTAATGCAGTGATTATATTATTGGCAGATAAATTAGTGTCAGGATTTGCAGTTAGCGGATTTTTTACAGCACTCTTGTTCAGTGTGTTGCTGTCAATTTTCAGATCGTTAATGTTTTCACTATTAAAAGAAGGAGACGAATAAGTAACCTAAAACATTAAAAACTAGAAAATAAGGGAAGTAAAAAAGATAATATTCTTATAGCTAAAAGTCTTGGTTATCAATAAATAAAGTAGTAATTTTGCACCCGATTTTTTAAGAAACAGATTTTTAAGATGAATATAACAAAAGAAAACGTAGATGCATTAAATGCAGTTGTAAAAGTTGATATTGTTGCAGAAGATTATCAAGATAAAGTAACAAAAGTATTAAACGATTACCGTAAAACAGCTAACATTCCTGGTTTTAGAAAAGGTCATGTACCAATGGGAATGGTAAAGAAGCAGTACGGAAAATCAGTAATGATTGATGAGGTAAACAAGCTTTTACAAGAGTCGTTAAACAAATTCTTAGTTGAAGAGAAGTTAGATATCTTAGGTAACCCATTACCAAGAGTTCAAGAAGATTTCAATTGGGATGCAGATAAATTCTCTTTTGAATTCGAATTAGGATTAGCTCCTGAGTTCGACGTAAACTTACAACCGAAAAACAAAGTAACTCAATATAACATTGTTGCTACAGACGAGTTAATCGAAAAAGAAGTTGAAAACATTCAATCTCGTTACGGTAAAATGTCTGCTAAAGACGAAGCTACAGAAGAAACTAACGTTACTGGTACTTTCGTAAACGAAGAGAAAGAAATCAACAAAAAATCTACAATTTCTGTAAAAGATATTAAAGGAAAAACAAACTTAAAAAAGTTTGTAGGTGCTAAAGTTGGAGACGTTTTAGAATTAAAAACTAAAAACTTATTTGAAGACGAGCACAAGTTACAAGGAGCTTTAGGAGTATCTCACGATGAGGTTCACGATTTAGACATTCCTGTAACATTTACTATTGAAGAAATTACTGAAATAGAGCCAGCAGAATTAGATCAAGAGTTATTTGATAAGTTATTTGCTGACGGAAGTGTAAAAACTGTAACTGAATTAAAAGACAAAATTAAAGAAGACGCAGAAAAGCAATTCCAACAACAAGCAGATCAACAATTGTTAAACGCAATTACTGAGAACTTAGTTGATAATACTAAGTTTGATTTACCAGTTGAGTTCTTACAAAAGTGGTTACAAACTGCAGGAGAAAAAGAATTAACTGCTGAAGAAGCTGTTGAAGAATATAACAAGTCTGAAAAAGGATTACGTTACCAATTAATCGAAGGAAAGATTATGAAAGATAACGACATCAAATTAGACTATGCAGAGTTAGTAGACTATGCAAAAGGATTTATTAGAGCTCAAATGGCTCAATTTGGAAACATGAATCCAGAAGAAAAAGAGTTAGATGATATCGCAGGAAGAATCTTACAAAATCAAGACGAAGCTCAAAAATTACAATCTCAATTAATAAGCCAAAAATTATTAGCTTTTTATAAAGAAAACATGAGCTTTGATACAAAAGAAGTTTCTTACGAAGATTTCATTAAAGAAGTATACAAGTAATAGTTAATTACTAAAATTATAAATAAAAACCTGAATGTACATTCAGGTTTTTTTAGCCATTAACAGTAACAAAATACTAAAGAAATAGTTCTTATATTTACATCTTTATAACCCAAAAACATTTTAAAAATGGATTACGGAAAAGAGTTCGAAAAATACGCAACAAAACACCACGGAATAAATAGTAATTACTTAGGAAAAATAACAAGTAGCTTAACTCCATATATTATGGAAGAACGCCAAATGAACATTACTCAAATGGATGTTTTTTCTCGTTTAATGATGGATAGAATTATTTTTTTAGGTACTGGAATTAATGACCAAGTAGCCAATGTAATTCAAGCACAATTATTGTTTTTAGAAAGTGTAGATGCATCAAAAGATATTTCAATTTACATTAATTCACCAGGAGGTGGTGTATATGCTGGTTTGGGTATTTACGATACTATGCAATTTATTAAACCAGATGTAGCAACAATTTGTACAGGTATGGCTGCTTCAATGGGAGCTGTATTAATGTGTGCAGGAGAAAAAGGAAAGCGTTCAGCATTACCACACTCTCGTATTATGATTCATCAGCCACTAGGTGGAGCACAAGGACAAGCATCTGATATTGAAATTACAGCTCGTGAAATTTTAAAATTAAAAGATGAGTTGTACGAAATCATAGCTAAGCACTCAGGTCAAACAGTAGAAAAAGTAAACAAAGATTCTGATAGAGATTATTGGATGAAGGCCGACGAAGCAAAAGCATACGGTATGGTAGACGAAATTTTAACTAGAAAATAATAAACAAGCTAATAGCATTGAGCTATTGGCAATAAGCTGATAAGATGTCGAAAGAAGAAAATTTACAATGTTCCTTTTGCGGGCGTAAAAAACCAGAAACCGATTTATTAATTGCTGGTTTAGATGCACATATATGTGATAAATGTATAGAGCAAGCCTATGGAATTGTAGAAGAGGAAATAGCTGAAGCTAAAACAAGCGATTTATCAAAAGATTTAACCTTGAAAAAGCCAAGAGAAATCAAAGCTTTTTTAGATGAATATATTATAGGGCAAGATCAAACCAAAAGAGCTATGTCTGTAGCTGTATACAATCATTATAAAAGATTGTTACAAACTAGAGATGATGAAGATGAGGTAGAGATAGAAAAATCGAACATTGTTTTAGTAGGAGAAACTGGAACAGGAAAAACCTTAGTGGCTCGTACAATTGCTAAAATGCTAAATGTACCATTTTCTATCGTAGATGCAACTGTATTAACACAAGCAGGTTATGTAGGAGAAGACGTAGAAAGTATTTTAAGTCGTTTGTTACAAGCAGCAGATTACGATGTTGAAAAAGCAGAAAGAGGTATAGTATTTATTGATGAAATAGATAAAATAGCTCGTAAAGGAGACAATCCATCAATTACACGAGATGTTTCTGGAGAAGGTGTGCAGCAAGCTTTATTAAAGTTATTAGAAGGAGCAGTTGTAAATGTGGCTCCTAAAGGAGGAAGAAAGCATCCAGAACAAAAGTTTATTGAAGTAAATACTAAAGATATTTTATTTATTGCAGGAGGAGCATTTTCTGGAATTGATAGATTTATTAGTAAGCGTTTAAATATGCAAGCAGTTGGTTATAGTGCTTCGGTAGAAGAAGATAAAATTGACCACGATAACTTATTGCAATACATTACACCTCTAGATTTAAAGTCTTTTGGTTTAATACCAGAAATCATTGGTCGTTTACCAGTATTGAGTTATATGAATCCGTTAGATGAAAAAACACTTAGAGCTATTTTAACAGAGCCTAAGAACTCAATAATCAAACAGTATACAAAACTGTTTGCAATGGATGATGTAACGTTTGAAATGACTGAAGATGCATTACAATTTATTGTTGATAAAGCAGTAGAGTATAAACTAGGAGCTCGAGGATTACGTTCGTTATGTGAAGCTATTTTAACCGATGCGATGTTCGATATGCCAAGTTCTGAAGAAAAAGAATTTAAGGTAACAAAAGAATATGCTGAATCTAAATTAACAAAATCGGCATTAAAAAAATTAAGAGCAGCATCTTAAAAATATTAATTGAAAGAAATAAAAAAAGCCATCAAATTTGATGGCTTTTTTAGTACGTTTGAAACTAAATATGTTATTCTGTTTTATGAAGCTTACTATATTGCTGTATCCATTTAGTAATCTCTTCGTCTTTAATATCATATTTGTACATAAGATCTTCTCTTATCTGCTTTAAGTATGTTTCGTTTAATACGCTTTTTTCATATTCAGAAACAACCAATTTTATAAAGCTTTCGGCATACTTTTGTACAGGTTTTTTTATTTCTTTAGGTTTGTTTTCAGTAGTTTCTACTTTATCTTCTTGTTCTACAACAATCTCTTCTTTTGCTACCTTGTTGTTATCAGAAACAGTACCATTACTGGTTGTATATGTAGTTTTTTCGTCTTTATACCATCCTTGAGGAATGTTAGCTAATTGCTTTTCACTAACAATTATAGTTTTAATTTTATTACCAGTAACATCCATACTTTCTAAGTTAGGGCAGTTTGAAACGTCTAACGTAGTAAGTTGATTGTAACTAGCGTATAAACTTTGAATGTTTGGGTTTTCACCAAGTATTAAAGATGTTAATTTGTTATAATCACAACTTATATAAGTTAAATTATGATTTTTGCTAACATCCAAACGTTCAATTTTATTTTCACTACAGTTTAAAAAACTAATAGAAGAGCTTTGTGATAAATCAATTTTAGTAATTTCATTGCCAAAACAATCTAAACGTCTTAAATTAGGAAAACTTTCTAAGCCTGTTAAGTCTTTAATTTTAGAATATACATTAGGTAAATCTTTATTAGTAACAGGATCATTAACATTTAAGTTGGTAACATACTCAGCATCACTAATTGTAATACTACCATTCAAACCATTCGAGTCAATTTTTAAGTTAATTAAACATTCTTCTAAGCCAATATCAGGAATACGAATTGTTTCTTGTGAATATATGTTAAATGCAAAAAAAGTTGCAAAACAAGCTGAAGTAATTATTTTCATTAATTTGTATTTGGGGAAATTTTTGTCAAAATTATGTAATTATATGTTTTTAGCAAATTAAATTTGCCTAGAGTTTTGTAACAATAAAATAACTTTTAAAACTAGTAGTATATTTGTTTGCTGTATTTCTGTAGTATATGATAACCCAACAGACCATTGATAAAGTTTTTGAGAACGCTCGAGTAGAAGAGGTGATAGGAGAATTCGTTCAGTTAAAAAAATCAGGAAGTAACTTTAAAGGGTTAAGTCCGTTTACTGACGAACGTACTCCTTCGTTTATGGTATCGCCTGTAAAACAAATATGGAAAGATTTTAGTACGGGAAAAGGAGGGAATGCAATTTCATTTTTAATGGAACACGAGCATTATACCTACCCAGAAGCAATAAGGTGGTTAGCTAAAAAATACAATATTGAAATTGAAGAAACCGAGCAGTCTGATGAACAAAAACAGCAGATGAATGAGCGAGAAAGTATGTTCCTGGTTTCAAAATTTGCCAAAGACTACTTTCATGATGTATTAATGAATACACAAAACGGAAGAGCAATTGGGCTGTCTTATTTCAAAGAGAGAGGATTTAGAGAAGATACTATTGAAAAATTTGATTTAGGGTATTGTAAAGACGAATGGGATAATTTTACCAAAGCAGCATTGGACAAAGGGTATGATTTAAAATATCTAAAATCTACAGGTTTAACGATTGTAAAAGAAGGAGGAGTAGAAGATAGAAAGTTCGACCGATTCAAAGGGCGTGTGATGTTTCCTATTCACAGTATGTCTGGTCGTATTTTAGGTTTTGGAGGTAGAATACTTACTAACGATAAAAAGGCCGCAAAATACCTCAATTCTCCTGAGAGTGATATCTATCATAAAAGTAAAATTCTTTACGGTCTATACCAAGCTAAAAAAGAAATAGCGAAAGAAGATAACTGCTTTTTAGTAGAAGGATATACTGATGTAATTTCATTTCATCAATCAGGAATTGAAAATGTCGTAGCCTCTTCTGGTACAGCATTAACACCCGATCAAATTCGTTTGGTAAATCGATTAACACAGAATATAACTGTGCTTTTTGATGGTGATGCAGCTGGAATTAGAGCCTCAATTCGTGGAATAGATTTAATTCTTGAGCAAGGAATGAATGTAAGGGTAGTAGCTTTTCCAGAAGGTGAAGACCCTGATAGTTTTGCTAAAGCGCATTCGAATGCTGAATTAAAACAGTATTTAGAAGAGAAGTCACAAGACTTTATAGAGTTTAAAGTTTCTTTATTAATGAAAGAAGCGGCGAACGACCCTGTAAAAAAAGCAGGTTTAATTCGAGATATAGTTACAAGTATTTCTAAAATTCCTGATGGTATTCAACGGGAAGTGTATGTGCAAGAGTGTGCACGTATTATGGACATTTCTGAAAGAGTATTATTTAGTGAGTTAGCCCAGTTGTTAAAAAAAGGAGCAACAGCAACGAGAAAGAGTAGTGCAGGGCAAGACCCTAACCAACCACCTTCAGAATACTTTCAAGAGCAAGGACAAGCTTCAATGGAAGCAATAAAAGGAGGAAAAGGGAAGTTGCAACACAATATCAACCAATTAAATATTCTTGAAAAAGAGGTTATTAGAATATTGTTGTTATACGGAAATGAAGTTGTTGATTTTGTAAACTGGGTAGATGCAGTTGATGAAAGAGGACGTCCATTTTTAGAAAAAGAAGAATATCAAAATACAGTTTCAAACGAGTTGTACTTGAACTTACAAGAAGACGAAATAGAGTTTACCAACGAAATATTTCGATTAACATATTATGAGTTAATTCATCAATTAAATCAAGATGAAAAAATTAAAGTAGATCATTTGGTAATGCACGAAAATCCGCAAATATCTAGCTTAGTAACGAATATTTTGATGGATGAAGAAAAATACAATCTAAGTGATTGGGAACGAAAAGAGGTTTTTGTAACGGAAACAGTAAAAATTCTTCCAAAGTTAGTAACGGATGCTATTTTAAACTTACGTAGAGTTTTGATTGAAGAAAAAATTAAAGAAATCCTACAAGAAAGCCAAGAGCAAAAAGCAGTGCCTAATCTAGAAGAAATAGGTAATTATACAGGGTTGAAAAAACGTCTTTTTGAAAAATTAAACCGTGTAATCTAAATATCACTTACTAAGAATAAAATTAATAGAAAAGTAAAATTATTTTATTATTTAAATTCTTTAGGAATTTCACATATAGGAATTGGAATCATTTTATGCTGATTAATTCGGTTGAGACGTGTATAAATTTTATATACTTCTAACTCTCTACCAGAAAAATCATCCAAAGTTTTACCCGCATTTTGCATTTTCATTGCCCATTCTAACTCATCATATGAAGCTCCAATTTGGTCTTCATCAGTTCTACTATCTCCAAACAAACCATCGGTAGGTTGTGCTTTTTGAATAGAAGAAGGAACATCTAAATATGCGGCCAATTCATATACTTCTGATTTAACTAAGTCGGCAATTGGGCTTAAATCGACACCGCCATCACCGTATTTAGTGTAAAAACCTACACCAAAATCTTCTACTTTATTACCAGTACCTGCCACTAATAAACCGTGTAAACCAGCAAAATAATATAAGGTTGTCATACGCAAACGAGCACGAGTGTTTGCTAGAGCCAAATCTACTTTAGGAGAAGGTTCAACTGGTGGTACTACAGTTTTAAAGTCTTCAAAAGTAGAGGTCAAATTTACTTCAGCTTCGCTCACATTACTAAAACGTTCTTTTAATAATTTAATATGCTCATTAGCTCTACTTACTTGGCTTTTAGCTTGATGAATAGGTAGTTCGACGCACAACGTAGGTAAACCAGTTTTAGCACACAAAGTAGAGGTAACTGCACTATCAATACCACCAGAAATTCCTACAACAAAACCATTCACTTTTGCATTAGTAGCGTAATCTTTTAACCAATTTATAATGTGTTCAGCAACCTTAGGAGTATTCATTTTTGTGATATTTTAAGAGTTTACAGTTAAGAGGTAAAAACTAATTTAGTAATTTCGACGTTGTAATTTAGAATGTAAATATACTAAAGTTCATGAGAAAAATTTTAGCACTAGTTGCCTTAGTTTTTATAAGTTTTTCATGTAAAAACGAAGAAAGTAATAAGTTAGATGTTGATGTATCTAATATTAGTGTAAATGTCAATTTAGAACGTTTTGATGTTGACTTTTATACAACTAAAACAAACGAGCTTACTAAGACAAAAGAAAAGTACCCGATGCTTTTCCCTCCACAACCTGATAGTGTTTGGATAAATAAGATTAATAATAAAGATGAGCAAGAATTATTTGCTGAAACTCAAAAGGTTTTTTCTGATGTCGAAGAAGAAAAGGAGCAGTTAATATCATTATTTAAACATGTAAAATATTATAATCCAAGGTTTGTTAGTCCGAAAGTGATTACCATGCTAACAAATATTGATTATAATAACAGAATTGTATATACGGATAGTTTGTTGTTGGTTTCTTTAGATGCTTATTTAGGTGAAAAACATGAGTTTTATAATGATTATCCAGCTTATGTAAAACAAAATAATACTAAAAAGCACATCGTAGTTGACGTTGCCAAGGCTATAGTAGGTAAACAAATGCTACCTAGTATGGCAAGGAGTTTCATAGATAAAATGATTTATCGAGGAAAAAAAATGTATTTGCTAGATGCTTATTTACCTAATGTAGCCGATGCTGTAAAAATAGGGTATTCACAAAAAAAACTAGAGTGGGCAGAGAGTAATGAAGAACAAATATGGATGTATTTTATAGAAAAAGATTTGTTGTACAGTACTAGTAAAGATGTAGATAAACGCTTTTTAGATTTAGCTCCTTTTTCTAAGTTTTATATGGAAGAAGATAGTCAATCTCCAGGAAGAATAGGAGAGTGGATTGGTTGGCAAATCGTACGTTCGTACATGCAAAAGAATGATGTATCTTTGCATCAATTATTACAAACGAGTGAAGAGGAGATTTTCAAAAACTCAAGATATAAACCAAAAAGATAATGGCGATAGAACATACATCAAAAATAACATTTAAAGTAGGGTTAGACGAAAATAGAATTCCAGAAGAAATTACTTGGAATGCAGAAGACGGAGGTATAAAAGATGAAGCTTCAAAAGCAATTATGCTATCTGTTTGGGATCATAAACAAAAAGATACGTTACGTATGGATTTGTGGACTAAAGATATGCCTGTAGATGAAATGAAGCAGTTTTTTCATCAAACCTTAGTGTCTATGGCAAACTCTTTTGAAAGAGCTACAAATGATGAAAAAATGAGTGCTACCATGCGTGATTTTTGCGATTACTTTGCTGAAAAGCTAGAGTTAATTAAGAAATAAAAAAAGCAGCTTTAAAAGCTGCTTTTTTTATGCGTTGTAATTTTTTATCTTATTAATAATTGTTTCATAATCATTAGAATTGTTTACAAAATCTAAATCAGAAACATCAACAATTAGGATGTTTAAATCAGGTTGTGTTTTAATGAAATTACTGTAACCATCATGGATTTTTTGTAAATAACTTGCTTCTATATTTTGTTCGTAATCGCGCCCGCGTTTTTTAATGTTTTCTAATAAACGCTCAGTATTTTGATATAAGTACACATATAAATCAGGCTTTGTGATTTCTTTGTACATTAAATCAAACATTTTTCTGTACAATTTATACTCATCACTATGTAAAGTAATTTGAGCAAAAATAAGTGATTTAAAAATGTAGTAATCTGAAACAATAAAATTTTTAAATAAATCGAACTGTGCTAAATCATCAGAAAGCTGTTGGTAACGATCTGCTAAAAAACTCATTTCTAAAGGAAAAGCATAGCGTTCATTGTCGTTATAAAACTTTGGTAAAAACGGATTGTCCGCAAAACGTTCTAAGACAATTTTAGCATTGAATTCATCAGACATCATATTGGCTAATGATGTTTTTCCGGCACCAATATTACCTTCAATAGCTATATAATTATACTTTTCGGTAATAGGAATTGGCCTTTCTAATTTTACATCTAACTTGATAATTTCAGAAGTGTCTGCGCAGTTTTCTAAACAAATGTATAAATGCTTTTTTTCAATTGGATGAATAACATTACGAGCAATTTGAACCAAAGGAACTAAAGCAAATTTACGATCTAACATTCGTGGATGTGGTACGATTAAGGTTTTAGAGAAGATAATCTCATCATCAAATAATAAAATATCTAAATCTATTAACCTATCAGAATATCCTTCGGTATTTTTTCGAGTTCTTCCAAGCTCTTTTTCTATAGAAAGTAATCTAAGTATTAACTGTTCTGGAGGTAAATACGTTGAAACTTTAATACAAGTATTGTAAAAATTATTACTGTCAAATCCCCATGAAGCCGTTTCGTATACAGATGCTACTTTTAATACAGCACCTACTTTATCTGCAATTAAGTTAATTGCTTTCTGAATGTTAGCCAGCTTATCTCCTTGGTTGGTTCCTATAGAAATGTATGTAATTCGTTGTATTTTCATGAATGGGATGCAAAGAAAACTAAAACTAAAAAAAGAAAGGCTAAAAAAAGATTTTTTATTTAAATAAATTTTTCAAAAAAAAGGTAGGGTATTTTATTAGTCACTTGTTATAGTAGTGGATTTCTTTATAGAGTAAGATTTTTATATGATTATTGGGGAATGATCTGAAACAACTCTAAAGTTAAAGGCTGCTAATTTTAGCAGCCTTTCTTCATTTAAAGAAGTATATAAAAACAAAAAAGCAACCTTATAAGGTTGCTTTTTTATATCTAAAGAATTTTTATGATTCTTTTTTATCTTGTCTAGGTTTTCTATCGTCACGACGATTATCGCGATTACGATTATCTCTTCCTTTGTTGTTATCTCTAGGAGGTCTTGCTACATAACCTTCTGGTTTAGGTAATAAGGCTTTACGAGATACTTTTTCTTTACGTGTTTTTGGGTCAATTCCGAAGTATTTTACATCTAAAATATCTCCTAAATTAACAACGTCAGTTACGTTGTTTGTGCGTTCCCAAGCTAATTCGCTAACGTGTAATAAAACTTCATTTCCTGGAGCTTCAGTATATTCTACAACAGCACCAAAATCTAATAACTTCACTACTTTTACTTCATATACAGAACCTTTTTCAGGTTTAAACATCATTGAATCGATGCGAGCAATAACCTTATCAATTCCTTCTTGGTTTGTTCCCAAAATCTCAACGATACCTTCTTCAGTAACAGGGTCTTCGTTAATAACAATCGTAGTTTCTGTTTCTTTTTGTAACTCTTGGATGTGTTTTCCACCCGGACCAATAAATGCTCCAATTAAGTCGTTAGGAATTACTCTATTTACCATTTTAGGTGCATGAGATTTAACATCATCATTTGGAGTAGCGATAGTATCCGTTAATTTTTCTAAGATATGTAAACGACCATCACGAGCTTGTTTTAAAGCTTTTACTAAGATTTCATATGACAATCCTTTAATCTTAATATCCATTTGACAAGCTGTAATACCATCAGCAGTACCAGTTACCTTAAAGTCCATGTCTCCTAAGTGATCTTCATCTCCTAAAATATCAGATAAAACTGCATAACGATCACCATCAGAAATTAACCCCATTGCAATACCAGAAACTGGTTTTTTCATTTGAACCCCTGCGTCCATCAGTGCCATTGTACCCGAACAAACAGTAGCCATTGAAGAAGAACCATTAGATTCTAATACTTCAGATACTATACGAACTGTATAAGGACAATCTTCAGGAATCATTCCTTTTAAAGCTCTTTGAGCTAGGTTACCATGACCAATTTCACGGCGAGAAGTTCCTCTTAAAGGGCGTGCTTCTCCAGTTGAAAAAGGAGGGAAGTTATAGTGTAAGTAGAATTTCTCTTCTCCTTGCATTGTTGGAGAATCTACCATGTTTGCATCTCTAGAAGTACCTAAAGTTACTGTAGCTAATGCTTGAGTTTCTCCACGTGTAAAGATTGATGAACCATGAGTTCTTGGTAAGTAATCTACCTCACACCAAATAGGTCTAATATCAGTAGTGGTACGTCCGTCTAAACGTAAACCTTCATTTAAAGTTAAATCTCTAACAGCTGCTTTGTGTGCTTTACTAAAATATTTTCCTACTAAATCACCGTATTCTTCTAATTCTTCTTCGGTGAACATTGCAATAACCTCTTCTTTAACTTCAGAAAAAGCTAATCCTCTTTCTTGTTTAGAAGTTCCTTTTTTAGCAATGTCATAACATTTTTGGTAAGCTGCATCATGAATTTTTTGTGCTAACTCTTCGTCTTCAGCTTCTCCTTCATACTCACGAGTTTCTTTTTTACCAAAAGCTTCTGCCAATGCTACTTGAGCATCACATTGTACTTTAATAGCTTCGTGTGCCACACGGATTGCTTCTGCCATTTCTTCTTCAGAAACTTCATCCATTTCTCCTTCAACCATTGCAACAAAGTCATTAGAAGCTCCAACCATTAAGTCGATATCCGCTTCAGCTAATTGAGTAGCACTAGGGTTGATAATGAATTCACCATTAATACGCGCAACACGTACTTCCGAAATTGGTGCTTCAAAAGGGATGTCTGATAATTGAATTGCCGCAGAGGCAGCTAAACCAGCTAAGGCATCTGGCATTACTTCTTCATCATGAGACATTAATTGAATCATTACCTGAGTTTCTGCGTGGTAATCTTTTGGGAATAGTGGACGCAATACACGGTCTACTAAACGCATTGTTAAAATCTCCTCATTTGAAGGACGTGCTTCACGCTTCATAAATCCACCAGGGTAACGACCTGCAGCTGCAAATTTTTCACGGTAATCTACCGTTAATGGTAAAAAGTCAATACCTGGATTTGCAGTTCTTGCTGATACAACTGTTGCTAATAACATTGTATCTCCCATCCTTACAACAACAGAACCATCTGCTTGTTTTGCTAATTTTCCTGTTTCTAATGTGATGGTTCTTCCATCTCCAAGTTCTATTACTTGGTTAAATACTTTTGGAATCATAAATTAATTCTTCTAAATTTTAATTCGTTTTTGTTTGTTGTTGTGTTGTTGTTGCTCCAATGGAAAATCAAAATTGTTGTTAGTAATTTTGAGCTTTTTATATATAAATTTCTGTTTGTTAGTCAGAAATAAACTTCATGTAAAAATAAAAAAGAGGCACGTTTATAGAGCCTCTTTTCTTGTAGAATTATTTTCTAATTCCTAATTCTTTAATAATCGCACGATATCTATTAATCTCTTTTTTCTTTAGATAATCTAATAAGCTTCTACGCTTACCTACCATACGTACTAACGAGCGTTCTGTGTTAAAATCTTTACGATTTTTCTTTAAATGCTCAGTTAAGTGGTTAATTCTGTGCGTAAATAACGCGATTTGACCTTCTGCAGTACCAGTATCATTTGCTCCTTTACCGTGTTTTGCGAAGATTTGTTCTTTAACTTCTTTTGTTAAATACATGCCAATATTATTTAAATGATTATTATGTACTCAATGCATTTACATTGAAGATGCAAATGTACGATTATTTTTTTGAATGGTAACGAAAAAGTTAGAAAGCAAAAAAGCTAGCAATCGCTAGCTTTTTTGTTATGCTCTTACAGGTTGATTTTGTATTAAATCTAAATACAAGTTTACCTGTTTTTTTAAGTCTTTTCGTTCGTAAATACCATCTAAGAAACCGTGTTCTAATAAAAATTCAGAACGTTGGAAGCCTTCTGGTAAATCTTTACCAGTAGTGTCTTTTACTACACGAGGTCCTGCAAATCCAATTAAAGCATTTGGTTCAGCAATGTTTATATCTCCTAACATGGCAAATGAAGCTGTAGTTCCTCCAGTAGTTGGATCGGTACATAAAGATATATATGGAATTTTAGCCTCTGCTAATTGCGCTAGCTTTGCAGAAGTTTTAGCTAATTGCATTAAAGAAAGTAAAGCCTCTTGCATACGAGCTCCTCCTGATTTAGAAATCATTAAGAAAGGAATATTGTTTTTGATAGAATGATCAATAGCTCTTGCTATTTTTTCACCAACAACACTTCCCATAGATCCACCAATAAAAGCAAAATCCATTGAAGCAATTACTAAATCTTTTCCCATTGATTTACCAACAGCAGCACGAGCAGCATCTTTTAATCCTGTTTTCTTCTGAGCAGCTTTTAGTTTTTCAGGGTACTTTTTAGTATCCTCAAATTTTAATGGGTCTTTAGCAGATAATTTTGGATCAAGTTCTGTGAACTTATTATCGTCAAAAAATATTTCAAAATATTCTTTACTCCCTATACGCACATGATATCCATCTTCTGGACTTACGTATAAATTTTTTTTAAGTTCGTCTGTGTCAATTATCTTTCCGCTTGGGGTTTTATACCACAAGCCTTTTGGTGTGTCTTTTTTTTCTTCTGTTGGGGTTTGAATCCCTTTGTCTGTACGTTTAAACCAAGCCATAATTTAGTTTTTTAATCTTTAGTTGTTTGGTTTTTCTTTTTTCAAAGAATTTTATAATGTGTTTACATTATTTAGGTCTTCAAAAGCTTTCTTTAATCTAGCTTTAAAAGTTTGTTCTCCTTCACGTAACCATTTACGAGGGTCATAATGTTTTTTGTTAGGAATATCATCTCCTTCAGGGTTACCGATTTGAGATTGCAAATATGCAGATTTTTCTTTCATATAATCACGAACACCTTCGGTAAATGCATATTGCAAATCAGTATCGATATTCATTTTTATAACTCCGTAACTAATTGCTTCACGAATTTCTTCTAAAGTAGAACCAGATCCTCCGTGGAAAACAAAGTCGATTGTGTTATGAGGAACGTTATATTTTTCTGAAATGTGTTCTTGTGAGTTCTTTAAAATTTTTGGAGTTAATTTTACGTTTCCTGGTTTATATACTCCGTGAACATTTCCGAAGGCAGCAGCAATAGTAAATTGTGGACTAACTTTCATTAATTCTTCATAAGCATAGGCTACTTCTTCTGGTTGTGTGTATAATTTAGAGCTATCAACATCTGTATTATCAACACCGTCTTCTTCACCTCCAGTAATTCCTAATTCGATTTCTAAAGTCATTCCCATTTTACTCATACGAGCAAGGTATTCTTTACAAATTTCAATATTTTCTTCTATTGGTTCTTCACTTAAGTCAATCATGTGAGAACTGTATAGAGGTTTTCCTGTTTCTTTATAAAATTGCTCACTAGCATCTAATAAACCATCAATCCAAGGTAATAATTTTTTTGCAGCATGATCGGTATGTAAAATAACAGGAATACCATATGCCTCTGCTAATAAGTGTATATGTTTAGCACCAGCTACTGCACCAGCAATAGCAGCTTTTTCATTATCATTTGATAAGCCTTTACCTGCATTGAATTGAGCACCTCCATTAGAGAACTGGATTATTACAGGCGAGTTAAGTTCTTTAGCTGTTTCTAAAACCGTATTAATTGTGTTTGATCCTACAACATTAACAGCAGGTAAAGCAAAACCTTTTTGTTTTGCTAATTTAAAAATTGCTTGAACTTCTTTTCCGGTGGCAACTCCAGGTTTAATCATTTTTTATTTTGTTTAGTAGTGTGTTACTTAGTTTAAGGAACAAATCTACACTTTTTTATACAAGTTGCGATAAATTTTTATTAGAAAGTACTTTGTTAAAAGGGGTAATTAATACCTATATTTAGCACAGAGTTAGAGAAATTGAAGTTTTGGAACCACTTATTATTAGTTAAATATGGTTCATGTGCTTTGAATCCTAAATCCAATCTTGCAATTAAAAATTTAAAGTCGTAACGAAGCCCGAAACCAGCACCAACAGCCATATCTTTTAACGATTTAAAACCATTAAATTTAGCTGGATCATCAACAAATTCTGTGTTGGTTATATCCCAAATGTTTCCTGCATCAATAAATAAAGCAGACTTTAAAGAACCAAAAACGTTAAAACGGTATTCAAAGCTAGTTAAAAATTTTAAGCTACCAATGTTGTATTCAAGAAGAGGTGCTCTAGTACCAGGACCCAAATCGTAGGTTCTCCATGCACGTATGTCGTTAGAACCTCCTGCAAAATAACTACGAGAAAAAGGAACGCCAGAATTATCATAAGTAAAAATAGCTCCAAGAAAAGTTCTGTGCGCTAAAACATTGTTATCACCTAAATCCCAATATTTTTTATACTCAATATCTGTTTTAAAATATTGAGCAATAGGAATTTTAAAAACAGTTTTTTGTCCAGAACTATTGCTCTTATTTGATAAAAGCCCCATAATATTTCCTGAGTTAGCAACTCTAAACTTAAAAAAAGAAAAGCTAGCATCTTTAATACTTTCTTGATTATTATAGGTATAACTATAGGCTATTTCTGGAATTAAAAAGTCGGATGTTACAATATTATATCTGTTAGCAAGGTTTAAGACGTTTTGAAACTCAATTGGGTTTGATGCTGCAAAATTAGCATCGGTAAGAACGCCTGAAATGAAATTAATTATTTCACCTGAGTTACTAGGGGTATTGTCTGGAAACGTATATGAAGGATCATAAATTTCAGCGACTTCAGATAATTTTCGATATTCAGAATTATATATAGAAAAATAATTATCAACATTTAGATTTCTAATATATTGAGTATTTAATAGTTCTAATTGAATGGATTTTCTTTTGTTATAGTCCCATTTGTAATCTATACCAATAGATATATTTTGTTTATCCAATCCTATGTTTTTTTGAATTCCTATTCCTGAGTAAAACTTAGTTCTAGGAAACATTCTTTTTGGAACCAATTTATGCAATCCGAAAGGAGCCATAAATCGAGGAACTTCTAGTGAAATATCCGAACCAATTTCCCAACCGGGTCCATTATTGGAGTTAAAATAAGAACCAAAAGTAGAGAGTTTAAAAAGCTCAGCACCTTTAAATGTATTTCTATTAGTTAATGAAAACTTTAAAGAAACATCAAAGTTACGAATGTTGGAACGTGATAATTCTGTTTCAAAACCTAAAGTGTATTTTTCTATAGGGGTTAAATATACATTGGCTTCCAGTTCGTTTTCGCTTAATTCATTATATCGAATAGAGGTTGCTTTGAAGTTTTTTAATCCTCTTAAATGTGTGCGTGTTAAATTTCTTAGTGAGTCACTATAAACGGTATTTGGTTTTATGAATAAAGATTGAGATAAGTACTTAGGATTGTATTTTAGTTTTCGAAGTGCGTAAAAATTAATTCCATTATAACTTACACTGTCTTTATGCTTAGAGTTTCTAGTGCTATAATTATAGTCGGTATAAACGTTTACTTTTCTTAATTTCTGAATTTGAAAAGGAATAGTTTTATCAGAAATATTGATATCTACATCGGTTTTTTCATAATTTTTTAAAGTGTCATTTTCAAAGGAGATATAATTTTCATTAAATTGATATATTCCTTTATTCCTAAAAAGTTTTACAAGTCGATTCGCTTCCTTTATAAAGTTGTCATTCTTATAATGATCTCCAGGTTTTAGGTAGCTTTTCTTTTTTGTAAGTTGATATAAAGAATCAAGAACTGGAGATGTAATAAAAGTTTTAATACTATCTAAATAAGAAGGATTCCCTTTGGTAATATGGTAGCTAATTTCTCCTTTTTTCTTACCAATAGTATCTTTTTTAGAGAAAACTTTAGCTCTAAAATATCCTTCAGTTTGAAAGTAAGCTTTCAAGTTATCTACAGTTTTATCTGTTTTTTTATCGTCAATAATAATTGGGGGTTCCCCACTAGTTAAAAACCAATTATTAAAACCAATAAGTGTTTTAGCTACAGCTATACTTTGCTTTTCTGAAAATACATCTTTGTAAAAATTATAGGTTTTTGGATTTTTTTTAGCCCATTCACTAGGTGTTTTTGGAGCTTCGGGATTTCCTAAATTATAAAAATGTAATGATAATGGTATACCCAAAGCCTTAGCGTTAGGGCGTTGTAATAATAATTCAGCAATATTATCACTAGAGTTTTTTACACTATCAATATATACTGTGTTTTTAGCTAGTAATAACTCATTTTTTTTAACATATTTAATTGTGCTACATGAGCTGAATAAGCCTACTAATAAAAAGAAGAAAGAAAGTTTTTTCATTAACTTTACGCCTCGTATTAAGAATCAAAAATACTATTTTTTAGTGGTTTTAGAGTGTTAAAAATAATTTAATGAATTTATCTAAAAACAACATAAAGTTAATAACTAGTTTACAGCAAAAAAAGTATAGACAAAAGCATCAATTATTTGTAGCAGAAGGTGTAAAGGTGGTTAATGAATTACTAGCGTCTTCTTTGGTAGTAGAACAATTATATACTACAGAAGAGTCTTTTATTTCTTCAAAAAATGTAGAGGTTATTTTGATTTCTGAAAATGAGTTAAAAAAGATTAGTACTTTAAAAACACCAAACAAAGTTTTAGGAATTTTTAAAATTCCAAACAAAAAAGAGGTTAATAAGGGCAATTTTATAGTTGCTTTAGATGGTATTAATGACCCAGGAAATCTAGGAACAATTATTCGTTTGTGTGATTGGTTTGGGATTTCTGAGTTGGTATGTTCTAAAAATACGGTTGATTGTTATAATCAAAAAGTGGTACAGTCTACCATGGGATCGTTAACTAGAGTTCAGGTTTCATATGTTGATTTGCCTAAGTTTTTAAAGAGTACTCCATTGCCTGTTTATACAGCAGATATGCATGGTGATAATGTTTATACTACTCCATTACCTCAAAAAGCAGTTTTAGTAATGGGAAATGAGGCAAATGGAATTTCTCTTGAAATTGCTGATATTGTAAAAAACACTGTAACCATCCCAAGGTTTGGCGATTTACAAAAAACGGAGAGTTTAAATGTTGCCACTGCTACAGCTATATTATTAAGTGAGTTTAAAAGAAACTTGATTTAATATGATTGATTAGCTAATGCTTTATTTTTCTTAGAGAAAGCTTCCAATTCTTTTTTGTAAGGAGTGTAAGTGCTTTGAGCAAAAGTTGAAAGATAATTTGTAATTTCTATAGGTTTTATTGGTTGGATGTTCTCTTTTTTATGTAGCTCTGGATAACATGATATAAAGAACTTTTGTATGTGAGCAATAAGCTTAATTAAATCATTACAGTAAACAGAAGGGTTATTGAAACCATTTTTTTTGCTATAACGATGAACCAATCTACCTCCTTTACAAATTTCATTTAATGGACATTCTAAGCATTGTGTACAAAGCTTTGTGTTAAAATCATTAAAATATAATTTACCTAAAGAGGTATGTTGTATGTCTTGAAAATTGTTCTTTTTAATATTAAGACCTGTTTTAGTAAAACCGTGACCGCAAGCTTTAAGAGAATCAATAGCCTCGATTTCTCCATTCGTTTCGATAACCAAAACGGTTGATTCGTTTTTTGCTTTTTCATTAATTCTCATTAGAGAGTTTAACAAGCCTAAAAATAATGGGATTTTAAATTGATTCGTATCTTTAATCCAGATATCAAATAAATTAATTAACCAATCGGCCATTAAGGTTTTGTCTTTATCGAAGGGAAAATTGTCATGTGTGTAATCAGGAATTAAAAAGTTTACATAGCTAACATTCATTTTTTTAAAACTATCGTAAATTTCTTTTGGGCTTTCTTCAATATTAATAACACAAGCTATGTCAGCAAAATTCATTTCATTTTTTAATAACTTGACACTTTCAAAAACTGTGTCGTAGCTGCCATTTCCTTTATGGTCTACTCTATACATATCGTGTGCCTCTTTAGTTCCGTCAACGCTTACACTAGGGTAAATGTTCAAGCTTTTGAATAGCTGTATCCAACTTTTATCTAAAAGAACACCGTTTGTTTGCAAGTCAAAAGAAAAAGATACATCGGTTAGTTCTTGTTGTACTTTGTGCACTTTATTTATAAAATTAATATAAAAATCTTTAGAAGCGAGTAGAGGTTCGCCTCCATGGAAAATAAAGGAAAATTCTTTTTTATTATACTTTTTTATATAATTTTTAGTCTTTTCAATAATATTATCAACAACTTTTGAAGACATGAATTTAGGTTGGTTTTTATAGGTAGTGTCTCCAAGATTATACATAAAACAGTATGAACAATTAAGATTACATCTACTAGCAATTTTTATAGCTAAAGAATTAAAATTCATAATTAGAAAAGGTGTTGGTTAAAACAAGGAAACTATACAGTGTATAATTTCCTTGAGAAGATTTTAAAATTCTGTGTTATAATCTGAAGTGCTCTTTTTCAGCTTCAACTTCTATTAATTTCACACATTTTTGTAGCTTGTTACTCCAAACTAATCCGTCAGGACATACTCTTCCTCCTCCACTAGTAGGGTAATAAATTTCTTCTTCCACATAAATAGCTCCTCCTTTAACAAGATCTAGATTGTCAGCTTGTAAGTTTGTGAACTTTTCTAATCCCTTTGGTAAAAAAAATGTTTTCTTCATAATTATTAATTTTAAGTTAATTGCTTACTCTATTTCTTTTTAAGTTTAAAAGATTACATTTTCAGCTACCTGTAAATCATTAAACTAATAGAAGTTAATAGGCTTGTTTTTAAACAAGTTTCTTAAATGAATTGCAGCAAATATTAATGATTTGAGATGAAAAAGTAAGGTGACTAGGTGACTATTTATAAAAAATGGATGCATAATTTAAAAATTATAACACCCTTTTAGAGGGGTAATTAACTTGTTTTTGAAGAGAAGAGATTTGAGAGTAAGATTTCTGTTTGAAGGTGGATTTTATTTTTTAGGATAGCGAATACGCTATAAAGATATAGATTGATAAAAGAAAACCTCTTTGTTTTTACTAAAAAACAAAGAGGTTGTTATTGTAGGCTTAAATTCTTTAAAACTTAAAATAATCCATTTATTTGAGCATCTATTCTATCGATAATAAAACCTAAGTCTTCTTGGTTATCAACAAAATCTAAATTATCAACATCTATAATTAATAATTTACCTTTATTGTATTGACTAATCCAAGCTTCATAGCGTTCATTTAACCTACTTAAATAATCAATACTAATAGAGTTTTCATATTCTCTACCACGTTTATGAATTTGACCTACGAGTGTAGAAATATCTGCACGTAAATAAATTAATAAATCAGGAGGGGTTACTAAGTTTTCCATTAATTCAAATAATGAAGAATAGTTACTATAATCTCTATTGGTCATAAGCCCCATTGCATGTAGGTTTGGAGCAAAAATATGAGCATCTTCATAAATAGTTCTATCTTGAATTATTTTTTTACCAGATTTACGAAGTTCTAAAACTTGACGAAAACGGCTATTTAAAAAGTATACTTGCAAATTAAAAGACCAACGCTCCATTTCTCCATAAAAATCATCTAAGTATGGATTTTCATCAACCGATTCAAAATGAGCTTCCCAATCGTAGTGTTTTGCTAATAATTTAGTTAAAGTGGTTTTTCCCGCGCCTATGTTTCCGGCAATTGCTACGTGCATAATTGTTTGTGTAAAAATGTTTTTAATATTGCTGGCACAGCCAGATTAGGGGGTGGTAAAATTACATAAAAAAAGGAATTAAGAAACAAGTTTAATAAATGAATATTAGATAAAAATAAAAAGCAAGCCAATTAGCTTGCTTTTTACTTTTCTGACATAGTTTATAACCTACTTAACAACTATTTTTCTTGTCACTTGTTTACCCGCATTTTCAACTTGTAATAAATAAAGTCCGCTTGTAGCTTTGGTTAATTGTATTTCTTCATTAAACTGACTAGAAATAGTTGAAAATTTTTGTGTTTCAAGTAATCTTCCCCTAAAATCAAAAAGTCTAATAATTGTTGATTTTTTATCTTTTACCTTGAAGTTTATTGTTAGCTTTTTATTTAATAGCGTGGGTGTTGGGCCTATTTTTAAATCATTAAACAACGTATTGTCTGTAGCAAAGCTTTCTTCAACGGTAATAGTATAGTCTTCTACCTCACCATTAAAATTTAATCCACAAGAATTAGGATTACTATTTACTTTTGTAGAAATTCTCATAGTTGTAGAACCTAATAAAGCATCTTCAGGAACGATAATAGAAAGAGTATTAGAAGTTAAGTCATAAGTTTCATTAGCATCAAATGCACAGTTTTGGTTCCAGTCTATCCAAGCAAATGTGTTTGTATTACTGTTTCCTGCTGTATTGATAGTGGTTGTTAAATCATAAGTTTCTCCTCTAACTACTTGGGTTGTTACTGATTTAAAATCAGAGTACCCATTTGCTTTATCAGAATTATTGTTGATACCATTAAAAGTAACATTAGTAATACTTAATTGAGACTCAGTGTTACCTGAAGAATTACAAAGGCTGTTGTTTACGTTTAAAAGGATATTTACTGATTTAGCCATTGAACCTGATGCTGCAGTAACAGTAATTGTGTAATCTCCTGTATCTACTTCTTTGGCGGTTAAATTACTTATTGTTAAGGTAAATTTTCCACTAGCATTCATACTAGTAGGGTTTGATGTTACATTTAGGTTAGTTGGTGATACTGAATAAGAAAGATTAACAGTTTCATTAAACCCATACAAAGCTGTATAATCAAAATCAAAGGTTACTTCATTTGTAGCTTGTTTACATACAGATAGGTCTCCTGTACTATTAGAAATAGAAAAAGTAGGTTCTAAAACTGTAATAGTATAATCTTCAACTTCACCATTAAAGCCCAAGTTACAAGAATTTGGGTCAGCGTCTGACCTTGTAGAAACTCTCATAATAGTTTCTCCTGTTGGGATGCCTTCAGGAACCGTGATTAAAATAGCGCTAG
Source organism: Tenacibaculum sp. XPcli2-G (assembly GCF_024124505.1). Classification (NCBI taxonomy): domain Bacteria; kingdom Pseudomonadati; phylum Bacteroidota; class Flavobacteriia; order Flavobacteriales; family Flavobacteriaceae; genus Tenacibaculum; species Tenacibaculum sp. XPcli2-G. Next base: position 624,366 of record NZ_JAMXSH010000002.1, on the reverse strand, counting down.
TAGAGGTTAAGTCGTAAGTTTCATTAGTATCAAAAACACAATTTTGGTTCCAGTCAATCCAAGCAAATGTTTTTACATTATCATTTCCAGCTGTATTAATAGTAGTTGTTAAGTTATAGTTGTTACCCCTAACTACCTCAGTGTTTTGACTGGTGAAGTTAGAATAACCAGTTGTTTTAGTAGAGTTATTGTTAATACTATTAAAGGTAACATTCGTAATGCTCAATTGCGATGCAATATTTCCAGAAGAATTACAAAGATTGTCATTTACGTTTAAAAGTATATCAACAGATTTAGTTATTGAACCTGACGTAGCTGTAACAGTAATTGTATAATCTCCTTTTGAAATATTTGTAAGGTTAGTTACCGTTAAGGTAAACTTACCGCTACTACTTATTGAAGAATTACTTAACGTAACAGTAGAGTTAGCAGGAGCTCCTGAGTAAGACAAATTTACTGTTTCATTAAATCCGTATAAAGCATTGTAGTCAAAATCAAAAACAAGCTCATTTGTAGCTATATTACATACAGATAAATCTCCTGTATTATTAGCTATTGAATATGTTGGAGCTGTAGGGAAAATGGTTAAATTGCTATTGTTTATGTTATAAAAAATATTATCTGAAGCTTCTACTAATATTCGTGCATTTGTAGTAGGGGTATCAGGTATAATAATATCTTCTGAACCGTCATTTGGTGTATTGTTTTTTAGAGTGATAGGGTAAGTAAGGCCTCCATCTGTTGAAAGTTTTATGTTTACATTAGCACAGTTAATAGGTGATTGGTCTGTAGTTCCTTTATTCCATATAATGGTTTGGGTTGAACCAACTCCCCAAGATACCGCAGAATTAGGAGATGTTACAGTAAAAGCTTCAGCGTTTGTAACAGTTATTTTTATATCATCTCTAGCTGAGCTACCTCCTCCTATATGATTATCTCTAACTGTAAAGGCGAAATCTAATTCTCTTGCCACAGAAGGTAAAACTTCCCATGTGGTAGAAGTATTACCACTTAATACGGTAGATAGTGCAGGCATGTATCTATCAGCTGATGAAGAAGGAAGTAATGATCTGAACATAGGACCTCCTGTATTTGTAGATAATGGAGACATGGTTGCTACTTCATTATCAATTTGTTCCCAAGTATAAGATAAAGATTCTGTTCCATCAACATCTGTAGCGGTTCCTTTTAAAACAAATGGTGTCGATTTAGGAATACTAACATTATTTCCCGCATTAGCTGTAGGAGCAGTATTACCTGTGTTTGAAGTGCTGGCACAATTCCCTGAACCTTGAATATGATTCCACATTTGAGCAATGCTAACCGCATGAAAATAGTCATCACTTACATTTTGTACATTTGGACCGCAAATACCAGCATATCCCATAATTGTTGAACCACTACCTGGTTCAACAGCAGTACTAGAGCTTCTATTCCCCTCACATGAATTATTAAATGTATGAGTAGCTCCGAATTGGTGTCCAATTTCATGAGCAACATAATCTATATCGTAAGTATCTCCTATAGGTCGGCTTCTTCCTGTAACTCCTTGAGCCTTATAGTTTGTAGCACAAACAGAGTTTAGCTGAGCTAGTCCTCCTGCTCCAGTACTAAACGTATGTCCAATATCATAATTAGCATCACCAATAATTTCATCACATTTTTCTTGACTTTCATCAATCAAGGTTCTGGCACTATCATTTGTTAAGCCATCTGTATCAGCATCTAAAAAGATTAAAGCATCATTATTGTCTACGATAACCATTCTTACAGCTAAATCTCTTTCATAAACCTCATTAACACGAGTAATTGTAGTATTCATAGCAGATAGTACAGCTGCTTTTTTTTCTGCATCACTAGCTGTAGATGGTACTCTTTGGTTGTTTATGTGAAACTGAGCATATTCACCTGTACAAGCAATGGCCATTCTATAGGTTCTTAAATTGCCATCATCAGCATTTCTTCGTTGATGTGGTGATATGTTATTTTTTTGTACAGTGTCTTCTACCTTACATGAAAATTCATCTTTGCTTGGAGGTAGACTACTTTTCTTATAAACAATATATTCTTTATAGTCTTTGGTGTATGGATTTATGTAGGAAGTACCTTCATTTGCTGAAGAAATAATTACGTGAACTCCATCTTTTCCAATACTTATCTTAGCCGAAGAAGAAGGATTGTCAATTCCTTGAGCTGAAAAAGATTTAATCATAGGGTATTTTTCAGCTAGGGAAGGAGCTAAATAAGAAGTTTCTTTTATAGAAAATCTTTCTAGTTGTCCGTTAGCATTAGGAAGCTGGATAATTTTTGAATTAGATGTATTTTTAGATAATGAGTTAGGCAATGTATTTTTAAAGCCTTCTAAGTTTAAACTCATTAAAATGTATTCTTTAGGTAAAGTGTTATTTGTATTAAAAATTTCTTTCTTTTGTTGAGTAATGGCGTCTTTATGACTCCTTGTCCATAGTTGTTGTGAAAACAAGCTAGCTATTGATAAATAGAAAGCAAATAAAAAAGGAAGGGTACTTTTTTTAAACATGATTTTTGTTATTGATATACGTTTAGTTTATAACAGTAAAACTCTAAATTTCCCTACCTTTGTAGGGTAGTTTAGCGCCACAATTTATGAATAAAAAAATAAGAATTAGTGATCTAGGAAGAAAAGATTACAAGGAAACATGGGATTATCAAACGAATCTTTTAGATGAAATAGTATCATTAAAAAGAGAAAGAAGAAATGGAGATAGTGAAATAGAAACTCCTAATTACTTTTTGTTTGTAGAGCACCCGCATGTGTACACCTTAGGGAAATCAGGAGATATAAAAAATCTTTTGTTGAATGAAGAAAAATTAAAAGAGAAAGAAGCAACTTTTTATAAGATTAATAGAGGAGGGGATATAACTTATCATGGACCAGGACAAATTGTTGGTTATCCAATTTTAGATTTAGAAAATTTTTTTACAGACATCCATAAATATTTACGTTTGTTGGAGGAATCAATCATTTTAACAATAGCAGAGTATGGGTTGGAAGGAGAAAGAAGTGAAGGAGAAACAGGTGTATGGCTTGGAGTAGGTACGCCGTTTGCTAGAAAAATTTGTGCCATGGGAATTAGAGCCAGTAGATGGGTAACTATGCACGGTTTTGCTTTAAATGTGAATGCTAACTTAGGTTATTTTGATAATATTATTCCTTGTGGAATACGTGGAAAAGCTGTTACTTCAATGGAAGTTGAATTAGGTAGAAAGGTCTCGGAAGAAGAGGTAAAAGAGAAAATTATAAAACATTTTAAAGAACTGTTTGAAGTGGAAGAGTTTATAAAAGCATAAAAAAAGGTTGACAATTGTCAACCTTTTTTTATGCTTTAGAACTAAAAATTATTTTTTAGCTTTGATTTCAAAAGAAATTTCCATTAAATCATTGATGAATTTGTCTTTTAAAGCAGCGTCAATTTTTTTAGACTTGTAAGTAACACCAAAGTCAGTTCTGTCAATACTAAAAGTATCACTTTTAAAAGTTACCATATCATCAGCTTCTGTAATAGTAGCAGGTATAGTAATACTTTTAGTAACGTCTTTAAGAGTTAAGTTCCCTGTAACGTGTACTTTTCCACCTTTTACTTCAGAGTTAGCTACTTGAAATTTAGCAGTAGGGAATTTTTCAACATCAAAGAAATCAGCATTTTTTAAGTGTCCCTCTAAATCTTCTTTACCGTCTCCAGCTTTTAAATCTTCACAAGAAATAGTAGTCATGTCAATAATGAACTCACCAGATTTTACGTTTCCGTTTTCGATTTCTAACGTTCCTTTACTTAAACTTACGACACCATTATGAGAACCAGTAGGTTTGCTACCTTTCCAAGCAACAGAAGATTCAGCGATGTTAGCCTTATAAGTATTAATAACATTCTCTGTTTTTGCAACTTCTTTAATTTCGTCACTAACAGTAGTCTTGTTTTTATCTGTTTTACAAGAAACAGCTCCAATTGCAACAAATGCAATAGCTAAAATTGTTTTTTTCATTTTTGTGTTTTTAATAATGATACTTAATCAGATACAAATATAATTAAAAATAATTCCCATGGAAATTATTTTTTATCTTTGGAATCAATAATGATAGTTATAGGTCCATCATTTAGCAACTCTACCTTCATATCCGCACCAAACTGACCTGTTTGTACTTTTTTACCTAAATCAACCTCAATTTGTTGAACAAACTTTTCATATAAAGGAATAGCAACATCAGGTTTGGCAGCTTTAATATAACTAGGACGATTTCCTTTTTTGGTAGAAGCGTGTAAAGTAAATTGACTTACTATAATAGCATCTCCATTTATATCTTTAATCGATTTATTCATAACACCTTCTTCGTCATTAAAAATACGAAGGTTTGTTATTTTGTTTGAGAGCCATTTAATATCATCAGGTGTATCTTCAGTAACAATTCCAAGTAAAATTAAAAGCCCTTGTTGTATTTTAGCTACTCTTTCACCTTCAATAGTAACGCTAGCTTTTGAAACACGTTGAATGACAATTTTCATTTTATATAAATTGTTGAATTTTTAAATATTTGAATGTTTTGAACCTTAGTGGAGATTAGACTAAAAAATTATATTACTCCCAAATGTCGGTTCTGTAGTGTTCTTCTTCGCCTTCTAAAATTTGTAGATAACTTTTATAACGAGACCAAGCTATTTCTTCATTTTCTAAGGCTTCTTTAACTGCGCACTGTGGTTCGTTAATATGAATGCAATTGTTGAATTTGCAGTTTTGTTTTAAAGCAAAAAACTCAGGAAAATAATCGCCTAATTCATCTTTGTCCATATCAACTACACCAAAACCTTTAATTCCGGGAGTGTCAATAATACGAGCATTAAAACTTAAATCGAACATTTCAGCAAACGTAGTAGTGTGTTGTCCTTGTTTGTGTTGTTCAGAAATTTCTTTCGTTTTTAAGTCTAAAGATGGTTCAATAGCGTTAACTAAGGTTGTTTTTCCAACTCCTGAATGACCTGCAAACATACTTACTTTGTCTGTCATCATCTCTTTTATTTTATCAATATTGATGTTTTTAGTCGCGGAAACTTCAATGCATTTGTAACCGATGGCTTCATAAATATCTTTTAAATACAAAATTTCGGCACGCTGCTCAATTTCGTAAGAATCAATTTTATTGAAAACTAATATAGTTTTAATTGAATAGGCTTCGGAAGTAACTAAAAAGCGATCAATGAAAGTCGTAAATGTAGGAGGGTTGTCAATAGTAATCAATAAAAACACCTGATCAATATTAGAAGCAATAACATGAGTTTGTTTTGAAAGATTAACAGACTTGCGAACGATATAGTTTTCTCGTTCGTGAATATTAGTAATCAATCCTGTTTCTTCATCATTTTTAGTTTCTAACGAAAAATCAACAATATCACCTACAGAGATGGGATTGGTACTTTTAATTCCTTTGATACGAAACTTTCCTTTAATGCGACACTTATATAGCTCGCCTTCAGATTTTACCCAATACCAACTTCCTGTAGATTTGTAAACCGTTCCTATCATAAAACAAAGATGCGGATTATTCATAAAAATATAATATATTCGTTGCTTAAATTTTAAAAACATTATGAAAAAATTATTATTAGCAATTGCTTTTGCTGTATCATCGTTTTCGGTTGTAGCTCAGTCTTATGAGTACAAAGTGATTACAAGTGTTGAGTCAACGGTTCCAAATGGAATGGGGAGGTCAAGGTTATTATCTTCTAATGAAAGTAGAGATTTTAAAGATTTCACCTCAACAAGATCTGATGATAAAGAAAAAGATAAAAGAAACAAATCTGATCGTTCAGAAATTAGAGTTAAAAATTTTGAAGAAACAAAATTATTAAACTTCTTTAACTTAGGAGGAATAAGGTTCCAAAACATTGTAGCTAATGATGCTGTTATTTCTTCGAAAATTAACACTATGACAGAAGAAGGATGGGACTTAGCTTTTGTTAATACAGGAGTAGAAAGTTATGGAGGTAAAGGAGATAAAAATGGATTATTTATAACAAGATATATCTTTAAAAGATTAAAGAAATAAAAAAAGCGCCATTTGGCGCTTTTTTTATTTATTAATTATTTTCTCTTGATGATTGATACTTTCTTGATGTATTGCTTTGAACATTTTAAGTACAAACTCTTCACTTAAACCACGTTCATCACCTTCTAAAATCATTTTGCCTAGTATCTCATTCCACCGTTTAGTTTGTAAAATAGCGACGTTTTTCTCTTTTTTTAACTGACCAATAGAGTCTGCTATTTTCATACGCTTTCCTAACATTTCAATGAGTTGATGATCTACTACGTCAATTTGAGTACGTAGCGTATTTAAAGCATTTCTGTACTCAGTTTCTGTATCTGTGGCTTTTCTAACTTTTAAATCAATCATCATTTGAATTAATGATTTAGGAGTAATTTGCTGAGCTGCATCGCTCCATGCATTATCTGGATCGTAATGAGTTTCAACCATTAAACCATCAAAATTTAAGTCTAATGCAGTTTGACAAACATCGAAAATAATATCACGACGACCAGCGATGTGTGACGGATCACAAATCAGTGGTAAATCAGGGAAACGGTTTTGCAATTCAATAGGAATTTGCCATTCAGGGTTGTTACGGTACCTTGTTTTTTCATAAGTAGAGAATCCTCTATGAATAACCCCTAGTTTTTTAATGTTTTTAGCGTACAAGCGTTCTATGGCACCTAACCACAATGGTAAATCGGGGTTTACAGGGTTTTTTACTAAAACAATTTTATCTGTACCCTCTAAAGCATCTGCTATTTCTTGAACAATAAAAGGACTTACGGTAGTGCGAGCACCAATCCATAAGATGTCTACGTCGTGCTCAATTGCAAGTTTTACGTGGTCTTTGTTAGCTACTTCAGTAGCAATTAACATTCCTGTTTCTTGCTTTGCTTTTTGTAACCATTTTAGCCCTAAAGCACCCACACCTTCAAAATTACCTGGTCTTGTACGAGGTTTCCAAATTCCAGCTCTTAAAACAGTAGCATCTGTATCTTTTAATTCGTGTGCAATTTGTAGTACTTGTTCTTCTGTTTCGGCGCTACAAGGTCCTGCAATTACTAGTGGATGCCCTAACCCGAAAGCATCTAACCATTTTTTTAACTCTTTTGTATTCTCCATTTTTGATATTCTTATTGTTGAGGTATTCCCTCTAAAATTCCATTTAATATTTGTTTTATATGATTGGTGTTTTCCATTTCTATATAGATTTCTGGAAAATCGTTGTTTTCTAATAAAGTTTTGAATTGTTGTAAGTTATGAATATATTCATTCAGAGACTCAATAACATTTTCTTTATTTTGCTCAAAAATAGGTGTCCACATTGCTGGTGAGCTTTTTGCTAAACGCACAGTAGAAGCAAATCCACTACCAGCCATATCAAAAATGTCACGCTCGTTTTTCTCTTTTTCAATAACTGTTTTACCTAACATGAAAGAGCTGATATGTGATAAATGTGATACATAGGCTATATGCTTATCGTGCGATTTTGGATCCATGTATCGAATACGCATTCCTAATTTTGAAAATATATCTAATGCTTTTTCCTGTAATTTGAAAGCTGTTTTTTCTACTTCACAAATAATGTTGGTTTTACCTCTAAATAAATTTGTCAAAGCCGCATTAGGTCCTGAAAATTCCGTTCCAGCAATAGGGTGTGTTGCTAAAAAATTTCTTCTTTTCGGATGATTTTTAACAGCATCGCAAATCAGTTCTTTAGTCGAACCTACATCAAAAACCAAACAAGTATCAGAGATGCTATCTAATGTTTTTAAGATCACCTCTTTAGAAACATCTACAGGAATGGCAACAATAACGATATCTGCATTTTTCAACTCTGAAAAAGTTGCTTTTTGATGGATAATCCTTTTCTCTAAAGCAAGGTCTCCATGCTCTTCGTTGGAATCTATTCCGTAGATAGTAGCATTTTTAAATCCTAGCTGAATATCTAAGGCAAAACTTCCGCCGATTAATCCTAGTCCTATGATAAATACGTTCATTATATTCTGTTGATTGCTTCGTTAATTTTTTCTTCTGGAACGCATAATGAGAAACGAATATAGCCTTCTCCTTGATTACCAAAAATGGTTCCTGGAGCAGCGAAGATGTGTTTATTATATAGTAAATCATCAATCATTTCTTCAGATGTTTTTCCATCAGGAAGTTTGCACCAAACAAACATTCCAGATGCGTTTTTATCGTAGGTACATCCTAATTTTTCTGCTAACTCAAACACTAGTTTTTGCCTTTTTTTATAGGTGTTGTTTAGTTGAGTAAACCAATCCTTATCTAGTTCTAATGCTTTGGTAGCTCCTTTCTGAATTCCATAAAACATACCTGAATCCATTTGAGTTTTTACTTTTAAAATTTCAGTTAAAAATTCAGGTTTACCTAATAACATTCCAACACGCCATCCAGCCATGTTAAAAGATTTACTCACTGAGTTTAATTCTAAAGCAACATCTTTTGCGCCTTCAATTTGTAAAATACTTTGAGGGTGTTCATTCAATATAAAGCTATACGGATTGTCATTTACAATAATTATGTTATGTTTTTTTCCAAAGTCAATCAACTTTTGAAAAGTTTCTTTGGTAGCATCGGCACCCGTTGGCATGTGCGGATAATTTACCCACATCAACTTTATTCTTGAGGTGTCGAGTTTTTCCAAAGCTTCAAAATCAGGTTGCCAGTTAGTAGCTTCATCTAAATTGTAAAAAATAGGTTTACCTCCTAGTAAATTAGTAACAGAGCTATAGGTCGGGTATCCTGGATTAGGAATTAATACCTGATCTCCTTCGTTTAAAAAAGCCAATGAAATATGCATAATTCCCTCTTTACTTCCCATTAAAGGAAGTACTTCGTTAGCAGGATTAATACTAACTTGATAGTTTTTATGATAAAAACTTGAAACAGCTTGTCTAAATTCAGGTAAGCCTTGATAACTCTGATAACTATGTGCTCCAGTATCTTGTAAACTATCTTGAATAGCTTTCAATACTGATGTTGGAGGTTGTAAATCAGGGCTCCCAATTCCAATATTTATGATTGGTTTACCTTCTGAAATTAATTGACGTACTTCTTGTAGTTTTTTAGAGAAGTAGTATTCCTGTACGGTTTGTAGTCTGTTAGCAAACTGTATCATAATCTTCCGTTTTTGTATTCGCCTAATATTTTAAATTCTTCTGCCATAATTTGTATGATGGCTTTTGCTTTTTCGTAATCTTTATATTTTTCAAAAGTTACATCTACGAAAAAAGAGTACTTCCAAGGTGTCTCGATTTTGGGTAGCGATTGTATTTTAGTAAGGTTTAATTTACAGTCGCTCATTACATTTAGTACTGTAGCTAAACTTCCTCTTTTGTGATCTAGTTCAAATTTTAATGAAGCTTTATTGATTTCACTTTTACCATTTTTTGGAAGACTTGTTTGAAGAAATACAAAACGAGTTGCGTTGTTTTTAATCGTTTGAATTTCATCTTCAATAACTGATAAATTAAAAATATCAGCAGCCATTTTTGGTGCAATTGCTGCAACTCCTTTTAATTGTTGATCCGCGATTCTTTTTGCAACAGCGGAAGTGTCAACATCTTCAACTAACTTGATGTGCTTATGTTGTTTGAAAAATTCTTTACATTGTAGTAATGCCATTGGATGTGAGCAAACCTCAGTAATGTCTTCAATTCGTTGGTCAGGTAACGCCATTAAATGATGATGTATAGACAAGTAATACTCACCAGAAATATGCAAATTGTACTTGTCAATTAGGGCATAGTTGGGTATGATTGAGCCTGCTATGGTGTTTTCTAAAGCCATAATTGCTTGCTCACTTCTTGAATTAATAAGGCTATCAACCAATACGTCAAAAGATAAGCACTTGTGTAAGTCGATGTTTTCTCCGTAGTAGTTGTTTGCAACAATATGGTGGTTGCTTCCTTGTATTCCTTGAATGGCTATTTTTTTCATTTTACATCAAAAAAAAAGCCTCGATAAATTCGAGACTTTGATTGGGTATATATTTTTTGTTAGGTTAACAATATGATACAAAGTCTCGTCTCTTACTAAAAAAGTAAAAGTAAAAATAGAAACCTTGCCATACGTTTTGTAACATCATTGTATTTGTGTTTTTTGTACGGAACAAATCTTAGAAATAAATTTAACTAAACCAAATTTTTTTTAAAAAAAGTGTAAAAAAGAAAAAAGCTTCTCAAAATGAGAAGCTTTTTGCGGTCTGGACGGGACTCGAACCCGCGACCCCATGCGTGACAGGCATGTATTCTAACCAGCTGAACTACCAGACCGTTGCTTTAAGCAATATGTTATATGTTTTAGAGAAACTTTAGCGGTCTGGACGGGACTCGAACCCGCGACCCCATGCGTGACAGGCATGTATTCTAACCAGCTGAACTACCAGACCGTTGCTCTAAGCGGATGCAAATATATAACCTTTTTTTAAATAAAAAAGAGTTATTTATAAAAAATTCTGTCTAGTGATAAGATAAGCTATAAGCACTTTATCATAACCTTCACTAATATCTACAGGAATGTAATCTATTTTATATTGTAAGCATTTGTTTTTTAGGTTTTTGAAAAAAAAGGAGCTCAATTCTTGATATTTTTGCTGTACATTTTCTGCGTATAAATTTATTTCTTCTCCAGTTTCAACATCCACAAATTTTTTTGGTGAGTTATCAAAATCAAACAAAAATTCTGTTTTTTTATCATATGTATGAAACAATACTACTTCATGTTTATTAAATTTTAGATGTCTTAAAGCATTAAAAAGTTCTTCTTCATTCTTTGAAGTTTGAAACATATCGGTAAATAAGAAAATTAAAGACCTTCTATGAATCTTCTCTGCTATTTCATGTAAGTATTGATAGGTTTTTGTATTTGAAGTAGAATTAGATGATAATAAATGCTCTAATTGATGTAATAACATTTTACGATGACGTTCACTACCTTTTTCTGGAGCATAGTATTCATAAGTGTCAGAGTAAATACTTAAACCAACAGCATCACGTTGTCGCTTTAAGATATCCATTAAAGAGGCAGCTGCTACTGCAGAGAAACCAATCTTATTTAAATCATTTATTGATTCATTATTGCTTGGAGGATAATGCATCGACGCAGAATTATCAATGATTATATGACACCTAAGATTCGTTTCTTCTTCGTACTTTTTAGTGTACAATTTTTCAGTTTTGGCAAATAGCTTCCAATCTATATGTCGAGTACTTTCTCCTTTGTTGTAGAGTTTGTGTTCAGAAAATTCAACTGAAAATCCGTGAAATGGACTTTTATGCATTCCTGTAATAAAGCCTTCTACCACTTGTTTAGCAAGTAGCTCAAGGTTGTTAATTTTTGAAGCAGTACTGTTTAAATCAATCATAGATTACCGAAAATAACAAAAGGTTTGGCGATAGCCAAACCTTTTTTATAATATCAAATAATATCTTTACTTATAAAGCAGCATCAATTTTATCTGTATATGCTTTTTTTGGAGCAGCACCAACTTGTTTGTCTACAACTTCTCCGTTTTTGAAGATTAATACAGTTGGTATGTTTCTTACACCATACTTAGCGGCAAATTCTTGGTTTGCATCTACATCTACTTTTCCAACTACAGCCTTACCATCGTATTCATTACTAATTTCATCAACGATAGGAGATACCATTCTACAAGGTCCACACCAAGCTGCCCAAAAATCTACTAATACTGGTTTGTCAGATTTTAATACTACTTCTTCGAAAGAAGCATCTGTAATTTCTAATGCCATTTTATTTATGTTTTATCTAAAGTTATTTTCTTATTTATTTACGTACAAATGTAAACAAATATTTTACCAATACAATTTTACAAAAATTACTTTTTATTATCATAATATCAATACTTTCTATTTATTTACGTGTAAGTTTGTTTTTGTGTATGTAAAATAATCTATAACTTTGTCAAATATATTTTGAGGAAAAATTTGACTGATTGCAACCTCATTGAACAATGATTCAAAATAAAAATGCTAAAGCAGTAATTTCTACTCCTTTTAGCGACTTAGCAATTCAGATTTTTTCTTTTAGTTAAATTTTAAAAAAAAGTATTTATGTCATATTTTTTTACTTCAGAAAGTGTTTCTGAAGGACATCCAGATAAAGTAGCAGATCAAATATCTGATGCTCTAATAGATAATTTTTTAGCTTTTGATTCAAATTCAAAAGTAGCATGTGAAACATTAGTAACAACTGGTCAAGTAGTATTAGCAGGAGAAGTTAAGTCTTCTACTTACTTAGATGTTCAAAAAATTGCTCGTGAGGTAATTAATAAAATTGGATATACCAAAGGTGAGTATATGTTTGACGGTAATTCTTGTGGAGTGTTATCAGCAATTCATGAACAGTCAGATGATATTAACCGTGGAGTAGATAGAGCTTCAAAAGAAGAGCAAGGAGCAGGTGATCAAGGAATGATGTTTGGTTATGCGACAAACGAAACTGAGCATTATATGCCGTTAGCGTTAGATTTATCACATATAATTTTAAAGGAATTAGCAGCAATCCGTAGAGAGAATAAGGAAATTACTTATTTACGTCCAGATGCTAAAAGTCAGGTAACTATTGAGTATTCTGACGATAACGTACCGCAACGCATTGAGGCAATTGTAGTTTCTACTCAACATGATGATTTTGCTGATGATGAAACAATGTTAGCTAAAATTAGAAAAGATATTGTTGAGATTTTAATTCCTAGAGTAAAAGCACAATTAACTCCAGAAATTCAAGCGTTATTTAATGATGATATTAAATATCATATTAATCCAACAGGAAAGTTTGTAATTGGTGGACCTCATGGAGATACAGGGTTAACAGGCCGTAAGATTATTGTTGATACTTATGGAGGAAAAGGAGCGCATGGTGGTGGTGCATTTTCTGGAAAAGATCCAAGTAAAGTAGATCGCTCTGCAGCGTATGCAACACGTCATATAGCTAAGAATTTAGTAGCTGCTGGAGTGGCTGATGAGGTTTTAGTACAAGTATCGTATGCTATTGGAGTAGTAGAACCGATGGGTATTTTTGTAGATACTTACGGAACTTCAAGAGTGGATTTAACTGATGGAGAAATTGCTCAAAAAGTTTCTGAAATTTTTGACATGCGTCCACACGCTATTGAAGATCGTTTAAAGTTACGTAATCCAATGTATAGTGAAACAGCAGCTTACGGGCATATGGGAAGAAAAAATGAAGTAGTTTCTAAAACATTTACACAACCTAATGGAGAAAGTAAAACAATGGAAGTTGAATTGTTTACTTGGGAAAAATTAGATTATGTGTCTAAAGTAAAAGAGAGTTTCGGTTTGTAATAAACGAAATAAAAACATAGTGAAAAATACCTGTAATTTTATTGCAGGTATTTTTTTATACAGCTATTTTTGTATGAAATTTAAAAACAATATAAACCGAACTTGTTTTTTATATTTTTCAAATTGCTAAAAATTGCTGTTCTCTTCTTTTACTCATTTCTATTAATTGTCTTAAAGATTTTATGTAGGGGGAAATACTTAGTTTTTGCTTGAACAATAAAAATGAGTTCATTAAAAATCACAAAAAATGAAAAAATTAAAGTATGTTTTTGCTATTGGATTAGGAGTAGTATTATTAACCTCATGTAGTAGCTCTGCTTCAGACGATTTTGATGAAGTTAACGGAGAAGCTAAAAAGAAAAGATTAAAAACTGTTGCAGCGACAAATCAAGAAAATGAAACAATTACTACACAGTTTATGTATAATGCTGAAAAAGAATTGGTAAGTGTTTCTGGAACAAATGGAACAGACGCTACTTTAATAAACTATAGCAATGACGGGAGTACTATTAAGGTGACAGAAGACAGCGATCTTTCAGAAAGCCTTTCAATAGAAGAGTTGTATCAATCACCATATAATATTTATGAAACAGGAATGGCATTAGAATATGATTCTAACAAAAATCCTAGTAAAGTTTTATTTCAAGTTGAGGTTTATGATTGGGAAACTGAAATGAATGTTGTTGAAAATTATACAGCAGAAATATTTTATGACAATAAGCCAAATATGTATTTTTCTACTTTAGAATCTGCTGGGCTTATTGAAATTTTAGATGGAGTTGATGTTAGTTTTGGTGTGAATCCTCAAGCTTCAGAAGTAATTAAAGCTAGAAGATTATTGCCATTAAATAACGTAACGAAGATTATCTATAAAGACGGAGGTGATAACGTTATAGGTACTTTAACTGTAGATTATACTTATGATTCGGATGGGTACCCTTTAATAGGAAAAGGAGTAGCTGTTGCTGGTGAAGAATCAATTGCTATAAATACTACTTATAGTTACGAATAAACTAGATTATAATAAAAAAGCCTCGACATTGTCGAGGCTTTTCTTTTTTACTTCACTTGAAATACAAAGGGTATTCTAGCTTGAATTCCTTTTAGGTTTTTCATTTTGTGAATATTATGGTATAATTGGTGATTTTCATCACCTAAAGTTTCTTTAAGTATTTCTTCTTTTGAAGCTTTCATGAATGGAGAGAACTTTAGAGCCTCTTTTAAGTCAGTTTTGTAATTAGGGTAATTACGAACTCTAAAATTTTGAACCTCTGCTAATTCAGCGGCAACTTTAATAGCGTCATTTAATCCTCCTAATTGATCTATTAAGCCATTTTCAATAGCTTCTTTACCAGTCCAAACTCTACCTTGTGCAATTTCGTTTACTTGTTCAAAAGTCATGTTACGCCCTGCAGAAACACGGTTAACAAAAGTAGTGTAGATTTGTTCAACACCTTCTTTAGTTACATCGTAGAATTTCTGGTTCATTGGCTCAAAAACACTATAAGAAGCACTGTTGTTAGTAGAGACTTGTTCTGCATTGATACCAATATTATCGGTAAACTGACTAAAGTTAGGAATGGCTCCAAAAACTCCAATAGATCCTGTAATTGTAGTAGGTTCTGCAATAATTTTGTTAGCATTACAAGCAATATAGTAACCTCCAGAAGCTGCATAGTTACCCATAGAAACTACTAAAGGTTTTTCTTTTTTTGTTAATTCTAGTTCACGCCAAATTAATTCAGAGGCTAAAGCACTACCTCCAGGTGAATTTACGCGAAGTACGATAGCTTTTACATTATCATCTTTTCGGGCTTTTCTGATAGCTTTGTTTATAATTCCTTGTCCGATATAGTCTTCGCTTCCTTCTCCATACACAATATCACCTTGTGCATAAATTACAGCGATTTTATCTTTAGCAGTAGAAGAAATTCTTCCTTTTCCAGAGTTTATGTAGTCTTCAATAGAAATAGTATTTACTTTCTTATCAGAACCCATAGCTAACTTCTTTTCGTATTCATCTTCATAAATAGAAGCATCTATTAAATTATTTTCTTTTGCTACAGTAATATTTCTTCCATTAGAATTATCAGCAATAAGGTTTAGTTTTTTTATAGAAATGTTTCTACTCTTACTAATATCATCTGTGATTTCTGACCAAATTGATTTTAAAAATGAAGTGGTTTGTTCGCGGTTAGCTTCGCTCATTTCATTTTCCAAGAAAGGTTCAACTGCACTTTTATATTTTCCGTGACGAATAACCTCCATTTTAATACCATATTTGTCTTCAAAGTCTTTGAAATATAAAATTTCGGTAGATAAACCTCTAAAGTCAATAGCTCCTACTGGGTTTAAGAATAAACTGTCAGCAACAGAGCTTAGGTAGTAATTTTTTTGAGTATAAATGTCATTATATGCATATACAAACTTACCGCTTTCTTTAAACTCTTCAATTTTGTTTCGTATGGCTTGTGTTTGGGCAATACCAGCATTAACAAAAGGTGTTTTAATACTTATTCCTTTTATTTTATCATCAGTTTTTGCATTTTCAATAGCGTTGATAATTTTGTTTAAAGCCAATTTTTCATCTGTTAGTTCTAGAGCTTCAGCAATAGGATTGTCTTCTTTTGGAGCATAATCTTTAATAGGGGGTGATAAGTCTAATTCTAAAACTGAGTTTGATTTTACAACAATTTTTTCTTCAGCTCCTACAATAGCAGCTATAGCAAAAAAGAATACAAACAGTAAAAATAAGGCAATGAAAAAGCCTAGAACAGAGGCAAGTAAATTTCTTAAAAACTTCATGTTATATGATTAATTTTTTGAGCAAATATACAGTTTTTAGAAAGATGCCTTATACTAAGATATTGCTAGTTCCAGCGATTTATTCCTACCCCCAAGTTCATGCGGTATTTTCGTTGAGCGAACTCAAAATAATTAAAAAGTTTATAATTTACTTCATAGCCATAATCAACGTGTGGACTATAATCAATTACATTTTCATAAATGTTTGAATTAAATTGTAAAGGATTCCTAGCTCGATAATTCCATGTGTTTACATACAAACGGTTTTTATTTTCGAGGTATTGTTGTGAATAAAATCCTACGGGTTTAGCAATGCTGTTTAAATAGGTAGTAAAACCAGGGTCTATAATTATAATTTCATATTCTAAACTATCATTAGCAATTACAACTGGTTCCTCTTTAGGAGTGTTAGAAGTATTTTTTATAGGCGAGGAACTGCAAGCCCATATCATAATTCCAATAATGCTAAGAAAAAGAATGCGTTGTAAGGTTTTCATAATCAGTATGATTTATAATTATAAAGTTGCAAAAATTATTCCATTTTTCATTGATTTTTAATTTGTTTAACAGTAATTTTCAGCATTAAATAATAGAAAATGAAGAAAAGATGTTTTTGGGTTAGTGATGACCCACTATATATTGAGTATCACGATAATGAATGGGGAGTGCCTGTATATGATGACGATAAGCTGTTTGAGTTTTTAATATTAGAAACTTTCCAAGCAGGTTTGAGTTGGATTACAGTTTTGAAGAAAAGAGAAAACTTTAGAAAGGCATTTGATAATTTCGACTATAAAAAAATAGCAAAATACTCTGAAGACAAATATGAAGAATTGCTTCAAGATGCTGGAATTATAAGAAATAAATTAAAGATAAAAGCGACTATAACCAATGCTCAGGCTTTTATGAAAGTACAAGAAGAGTTTGGTACGTTTTCAAAATATATTTGGGCTTTTACTAATGGACAACCGATAGTGAATAGGTTTGAAAAGAGAGAAGAAGTACCGGCAACAACAGAGCTTTCTGACGCGATTTCAAAAGATTTAAAAAAACGAGGATTTAAGTTTGTAGGTTCAACAGTAATTTATGCACATATGCAGGCGACAGGAATGGTAAACGACCATACAACCGACTGTTTCCGATATCATGAAGTTTAAATTTCGTAATTTTAGCGTTCAAAAAATAAATTTAAAAATATATAAATGAAACTAAAACAAATGCTTTTTGTGTTTGCAGCAGCAGGAGTATTAACTTCTTGTGGTGTAGACGCAAAAAAAGAGCCTAAAGTAGTAGAAAAAAAGGCAAAAGAATTTGAATATGTTGTTGAGCAATTTGCTGATATAAAAGTGTTACGTTATCAAATTCCAGGGTTTGATGAGTTAACACTAAAAGAAAAAAAATTAGTGTACTATTTAACACAAGCTGGTTTATCTGGACGTGATATTATGTGGGATCAAAACTACCGTCACAATCTTGAAATTAGAGCAGCTTTAGAAAATATTAACAATAGCTTCAAAGGAGATAAAGAAAGTGAAGATTTTAAAGCATTCACTACCTATTTGAAAAGAGTGTGGTTTTCTAACGGAATCCATCATCATTACTCTAACGATAAGTTAAAACCTACATTTTCTAAAGAGTATTTAGAAACGTTGTTAAAAGAAACTAATACTGAGTTATCTACGGAAGCATTAGAAGTTATTTTTAATGATAAAGATGCTAAAAAAGTAAATAAGAAAGCTGGAGTGGATAATGTATTAGCATCAGCAGTAAATTTTTACGGAGCAGATATCACAAGTAAAGATGTAGAAGACTTTTATGCGAAAGCTGATAAAGGACCAGAAGGGCAACCAATTGAGGCAGGATTAAACTCGAAGCTAGTTCGTGAGAATGGAAAACTAGTGGAGAAAGTTTGGAAGTCTGGTGGAATGTACGGACAAGCAATCGATAAAATTATTTATTGGTTAGAAAAAGCTAAAGAAGTAGCAGAAAATGAAAAGCAAGCAAAAACCTTAGAGTTATTAATCGAATACTATAAAACAGGAGATTTACATACTTGGGATGAATATGCAATTGCTTGGGTTGAATCTACAGAAGGAAATATTGATTGGATTAATGGTTTTATTGAAGTTTATAATGATCCTAAAGGGTATAGAGGTTCGTACGAAACAATTGTACAAATCAAAGACTTTGATATGTCTAAAAAGATGAAAGTATTATCAGACAATGCACAATGGTTTGAAGATAATTCTCCGTTAGATCCAAGTCACAAAAAGAAAGATGTTGTAGGGGTTTCGTATAAAACAGTAAATGTCGCTGGTGAAGCAGGAGATGCATCTCCAAGTACTCCAATTGGAGTGAATTTGCCAAACAATAACTGGATTCGTCAACAACACGGTTCTAAATCGGTATCGTTAGGAAATATCATAGGATCTTATAATAATGCTGGAGGAACTGGACGTTTAACAGAGTTTGCTAACGATCAAGAAGAAATTGATTTAGAGATTAAATATGGGAAGTTAGCAGATAAATTACACACGGCATTACACGAGGTAATTGGGCATGCTTCAGGTGTAATTAACGACGGAGTTGGTCAACCAAAAGAAACTTTGAAAAACTACGCTTCAACAATGGAAGAGGGTAGAGCAGATTTAGTTGGACTTTATTACTTAATGGATCCTAAATTACAAGAATTAGGATTAGTTGATGATTGGCAAAAAGTAGGAAAAGCTGCTTATGACGGGTATATCAGAAATGGATTAATG
Organism: Tenacibaculum sp. XPcli2-G; assembly: GCF_024124505.1. Lineage (NCBI taxonomy): Bacteria > Pseudomonadati > Bacteroidota > Flavobacteriia > Flavobacteriales > Flavobacteriaceae > Tenacibaculum > Tenacibaculum sp. XPcli2-G. The sequence continues at coordinate 605,383 of NZ_JAMXSH010000002.1, read as the reverse complement.
ACACAGTTAATTAGAATTAATTTAGGAGACGATATTGAAGAAGATCACATGGTAAACCGTCAATGGGTTTCAGCTTGGGCTTTTGAGCAAGGAGCGAAAGATAATGTAATTGAAAAAGTTACCAGAGATGGAAAAACTTTTTATAATATTAATGATTATGAAAAACTTCGTGAAATTTTCGGACGTTTATTAAAAGATACACAAAGAATTAAATCTGAAGGAGATTTTGAAGCGGCAAAAGCATTAGTGGAAGGTTATGGAGTAAAAGTAGATCAAGATATTCATAAAGAAGTTTTAGATCGTAATGCTCAATTTACATCAGCTCCTTATAGCGGATTTGTAAATCCAGTATTAGAGCCAGTAACTGATACTGAAGGAAATATTACTAATATTAAGATTAAGCAACCAGAAACGTTTGAAGAGCAAATGAAGTTCTACGCTAAAAACTATAACTTCTTACCAATAAAAAATTAAAAAGTTATAAACTTGAATAAAAAAAACCGATTCTGAAAAGAATCGGTTTTTTGCTTTTATAAGAAACTCTTAAGAGTTTTATTATTTAGTTAATAATTTTGATAAAAACAATAACGCAATTACTACCGCTATTGCTATGGCAACGTATAAAGCTCCATTTTGATAATGCTTTTTATTGTTTTTAGCATCTTTTTTATAACTAAAATACATTAAAAGAATAAAAGCTATAACAAATAAACTCGCAAAAATAATTCTACCTGTAGTAAACATTTTTGCAGCAATAAGTATAAACATAAAATTGTATTTTTAGCAAAGTTAAAGAATGATTTTAGAATGAAAAAAACTAAAACAGCAATTATTTTTGGAGGCACTTCTGGTATTGGAAAAGGACTTGTAGAAAAACTAATACAAGAAAATTATATCGTAGCGGTAACCGGGAGAAGGTTCGAAAAATTGGAAGAGTTAAAGAAGAGGTATTCTAACCAAATACTTATTAAGCAAAATGATATCCAACAAGTAGATGAGGTAGAAAAAGTGTTTAATGAGTTAGTAAATGAATTAGGAGAAGTTCATTTGGTGATACAATCTTCAGGAGTTGGATTTGTAAACCCAAAGTTAGACTGGGATAAACAAGAGCAAACTATAAACACGAATGTTTTAGGTGTAACAAAACTATATGAATTAGCTTATAAATTGTTTAAAAAACAAGGTTTTGGTCATTTAGTCGGTATTTCTTCTATCGCTTCACTACGTGGAAATAGAGCAGCACCAGATTATTTCTCTTCTAAAGCATATCAAAAAGCGTATTTAGAGAGTTTGTATATCAAAACAAAATCTATTAAAACAAAAAAAGTTTTTATTACAGATATCCGTCCGGGGTTTGTTGATACAGCAATGGCTTTAGGTGATGGTATTTTTTGGATGGTTCCTCTAGAAAAAGCAGTTAATCAAATTTATGCAGCAATAAAACGAAAAAAACGAGTAGCTTATATCTCAAAAAGATGGAGGTTAATAGCTTGGGTACTAAAAATAGTACCAGCAAGAATTTTAAAAATGGCAACATAATACTTTAGATAAGTTAAAGTGTAAACAAAAAAGCGAAACAAGTCCGCTTTTCTATTAATTCTAACAGTAACTAGAGCCTATCTCGTATTGTTCACCACATAAGTAACAATATCCATTGTAATAAGTTGGGGCAGAGCTACAGGGTAAAGGTCGACCTGTACCACCGTTTATTAATTTTTGTTCAGTTTTATTTAGGGTTGAACCTAATTTAGAAATTTCTTTTAACATAATTTATTTTTTTTGAGTTTCTTAAAGTTAGATAACTTAAAATATATAAAGGAATAAAAAAACTAAAAAAAGTATGGTAAAACCATAAAATGTGTCAAATGATGATATAAATAAAAACATTATTGACTAATAATTATTGAATTAAAATCATAACTATAATGAAAAAAAGAATAGCAGCAGTACACGAATTTCATTCAGCTTTCGGGTTAGGAATAAAAAATGAACCAACAGCAAACATTGGAGAAGAACGAAACTTACTTCGCTATAATTTAATGAAAGAAGAAAATGAAGAGTATTTAGAAGCAGCACAAAATAACGATTTGGTTGAGGTAGCAGACGCTTTAGGCGATATGTTGTATATTTTATGTGGAACTATAATAGAACACGGTATGCAACATAAAATAGAAGAAGTATTCAATGAAATACAACGAAGTAACATGAGTAAGTTAGGAGAAGACGGTAAACCTATTTATCGTGAAGATGGTAAAGTACTGAAAGGGCCAAATTACTTTAAACCAAACATTAAAGAAATTTTAGATAAATAAAAAAGCTCCTTAATAAGGAGCTTTTTTACATTTTGTTTTTCTATTTATTTACCCATAATTCTTTCTAATTCTGATGTTAATGTTTTTACATTATTAACCATTTTAATAATAATACCATTAGCATCTACAATTAAATGTGTAGGATATTGTTTAACCTTTAGTTTCTTAGCCATATAATCCTTTTGTTCAGGAATAGTAGGGTATTTAAATTCTTTAGTTTCTAAAAATTTAATCAATTCATCTTTTTTATCAAAAGCCAAACTAACAAATTCTATTTTATCATCCTTGTATTTATCAACCAGTTCATTTAATTCAGGAAACTCTTCTACACATACCTTACATGTAATAAACCAGCACTTTAGCACTAATAATTTTCCTTTTGTATCCGCTTTATTGTGAGCGTTACCATTTAAATCAACAAAATTGTAATCAGGAAGTTTTTTGCCTTCCATCTTAAAATATTGATGTGCTATTGAAGCCTTACTAACGATTGATTTTTTTATTTTTTCATCAGAAGAAGCATCAATACCAGTAAGCTGGTATTGTACTTTACCTTTTTTTTCCGATTTAATCGGAATATAAGCGCCTGTGCGTAGTAAGGTTAAAAAGATACCTTTTTCCATAGCTGCACCTTCATCATCTAGAGGAATAAAGGTAGACATTAAATCAATGTTTTCCTTTGCATAAGCTTCCCAGTTATCAAAGTTCTTTTGAATGTCTTCGATGTCAACGGAAAAAGAACCTGTTGAGGAATTATCAACAGATAAGGGCTCTTCAGGAGTGTCTTCTTTAGAAGAAGTAATTTTATTACTTTGGGCTATGATATTATTTTCATTTTCTAATGAATTAGAATAGAAATCCAATCCAAAAAATGAAATAACAAAACCAACTCCTATTGATAATAAAGCAGGTATAATATTTCTCATTTCTTTAGAATTTTTTATTAAAATAACTTAATTCCGTTTACTAATATAGCTTTTTTAAATGAAATGATTAAATTTTAACTCTCCAGTTGTGCTTGTCTTCTAATTTGTTATACTGAATGTTGAGTAGTTTTTCTTTAAAGAAAGAGGCATAAGAATCATTTGTTTCAGGTAATTCAAAAGTTTCGTTTTGGTGTTTAAATCCTTTTATAGGATTTATAACAGCAGCAGTACCAGAACCAAAAATTTCCAACAGTTCACCTTGTCTAGCAGCTTCTTTAATTTCAGCAACTGAAACTCTTTTAACTTCAATATCTATATTATAATCTTTTGCAAGTTGAATAATCGATTTACGAGTAACACCATCTAAAATACGGTCATTAGTTGGTGCAGTTACAAGTTTATCTCCTATTCTAAAAAAGATGTTCATTGTACCAGCTTCTTCTAGATACTCATGAGTATTAGCATCAGTCCAAATAATTTGTTGATACCCTTCCTTATGTGCTAAACTAGTAGGGTAAAATTGCGCAGCATAGTTACCAGCGGCTTTGGCAAAACCAACACCACCGTCAGCAGAACGACTGTATTCTTCAGCAAATAGTACTCTAACTTCACCAGCATAATATGATTGAGCAGGTGAACAAATAATTATAAATTTATATTCTTCAGCAGGTGAAGCAGCAATAGCTCCTTCTGAAGCAATAATAAACGGACGAATATATAACGAGTTTCCTATTCCTTTCTTAATCCATGCATCATCTATCTCAAGAAGTTTTTTTAACCCTTCAAAAAATACATTTTCAGGAACTGGAGGCATTGCTAAACGAGCCCCAGATTTATTAATTCTATGAAAATTTTCATCTGGACGGAATAAAAAGACATCATTATTTTCATCTTTATAAGCCTTCATTCCTTCAAAAACAGCTTGCCCGTAATGAAAAACCCTAGCAGAAGGCTCAAAAGTTAAAGGTCCATAAGGTAAAATTTTAGGTGTTTTCCATTCTCCATTAGCAAAGTCACAAACTAGCATATGGTCAGTAAAAGTGCGACCGAACGCTAAGTTGTTAAAATCTACCGTATTTATTTTAGACTCTTGTATAAGCTCAATATCAATATTCATTATGTGATTGTTTTAGAAGTGCTACGAAGATACGAAATCTAGTGGTATGTTTTGAGGTTAACTACCAGCTTGAAGAAATATGAGTATATTTGTTGATATGTTAATTTTAATTTTTTGAAAATGAAAAGACTACTAGTTTTTGCTACGCTTTTAAGCGTAATGTTTAGTGCTTGTAAAACTGAAAAGAAAGATGCAGCTCCTGCTGCGAATAGTATTAAAGAACAAAAGATTGCCTATGCGTCTTTTGGAGATGAGATTACAGATAGCAATGCTATTTCTGCTGAAGAAATGCGAATAAAATTCAAAAACTTAAAAAAAGGGGATACTCTAAACATAAAATTTACTTCAACGATAAATGAAGTGTGTAAGAAAAAAGGGTGTTGGATGAAGTTAGATTTAGGGGAAGAACAAGAGTCAATGGTGCGTTTTAAAGATTATGGTTTTTTCATGCCTTTAAATGCAGATAATAAAGAAGTGATAGTAAACGGTAAAGCTTTTGTTACTGAGATTTCTGTTGATGAATTACAACATTATGCTAAAGATGCAGGAAAATCAGAAGAAGAAATAGCAAAAATTATAGAACCAAAATACACCTATGCTTTTGAAGCAGATGGAGTGTTAATGAAAAAATAATGAAACAATTAATTATTGTTTTATTGATGTCTTTGGTGCTTTTTTCTTGCAAAGAGGAAAAGAAACAACCAAAAGAGGAACTTATAATGTATCAGTCTTCTGAAATGGCAGCTTTAATGAATGCTATGTACGAAGGGAATATGACCGTTAAAAATAAGATTTTAGAAGGAGAGCCAATAGGTGACTTTCCTGAAACTTACTTGAATATTCATAGTGCTGTTTTAACAGACCCAGCAGATAGAAATGCAAGTTTTGAAGCTTTTTCAAAATTATATATTCAAAATATACAGCAAGTATATTTGGGTTCAAAAGATTCTATAAAGCAAAATTTCAACAAAGCTGTAAATAGTTGTATTGCCTGCCATAAAACAACTTGCACTGGACCAATACCTAGGATTAAAAAATTACTGATTAAATAGTTTAGTTATAAAACGAGAAATTATCATAACGTCAGATGGTTCCACAACCATTCATTTGCCAGAGTGGAATGAACAATATCATTCTAAACACGGAGCGATACAAGAGGCCTATCATGTATTCATTAGAAATGGATTAAAGTATGTAGATGCAAAAAATGTTTCTATTCTAGAAATAGGCTTTGGTACAGGACTTAATTCTTTTATCACGTTATTGGAAGCTAAAAAGGAGATTGATTATGTTGGAGTAGAGGCATATCCTGTAGCTAAAGAAGAAGTAGCAAAATTAAATTATGTTGCGGAGTTGGACGCCGATGATAAAAGAGAATTTTTTGAAAAAATTCACGAAGTTTCTTGGGAAGAAAAACACAACATTACTCCCAATTTTTCATTAACTAAACGCAAACAATTTTTTGCTGAAATTACCGATGAGAATAGTTTTGATTTGATTTATTTTGATGCTTTTGGAGCAAGAGTACAACCCGATTTGTGGACGGAAGATATTTTTAAAATTATGTTTGCTGCACTAAAACCAGAAGGTGTCTTAGTAACTTACTCCGCAAAGGGAAGTGTACGACGAGCAATGCAAGCAGTAGGTTTTGATGTTGAGCGTTTGCCCGGGCCTCCAGGTAAAAGAGAAATGTTACGAGGAACAAAAATTATAACGTGATATTTTACGTGATTAATGTAGAAATTAGAAAATAAAGAAATGGAGTTTAAAAGACGTTTCGGTAATCGAAAAAGAGGGAATCCTAAAAGAGGGTTGTTTTTAGTAGTTTTATTAATTGTTGTGTTGTATTTGTTCTTCAATGCAGAAAAAATTCTTGGAAGATTTTTATAAATGAAACCATTTAAATTTAAAGAGTTTACAGTGCATCAAGACAAAACAGCGATGAAAGTTGGTACCGATGCAGTATTATTAGGAGCGTGGTGTAATTTAGGAGAGTTTCCAGACACAATATTAGATGTCGGTTCAGGCACAGGTGTTATTTCATTAATGTTAGCGCAACGAAGCGATGCCATGACTATTGATGCAGTAGAAGTAGATGGAGATGCTTATGAACAAACTGTAGAGAATTTTGAGCAGTCTGATTGGGGAGATAGACTCTTTTGTTACAATGCTTCTTTTGTTGAATTTGCAGAAGAAATGTCTGAAGATGAAGAAGAGTATGATATAATTGTATCCAATCCACCATTTTATACTGATAACTACGAAACGGAAGATTTAGCGAGAAATAAAGCACGATTTACGAGTTCACTGTCTTTTGAAGAGCTACTAAAAGGAGTGAGTGAAATATTGTCGGAGTATGGAAAGTTTTCAACTATTATACCATTTAAAGAAGAAGAAAATTTTATAGAACTAGCTAAAAATCATAATTTATACCTACACAGAGTTTGTCGAGTAAAAGGAACTCCTACTACTGAAATCAAACGTAGTTTATTAGAAATGTCCTTTGTAGAGACTACAATCCAAGAAGAAGAATTGATAATAGAAACAAAAAGGCACCAGTATACTGATGCCTATATTAACCTTACGAAAGATTTTTATTTGAAGATGTAATCTTTTATGAGGTTGTATTTTCAAAATTTCTGTTTAGTTTTAGTTATGTTCTTGTGAGTAATGTAGTTCTTCAGTGCCAGTTTTTATGACAGCAATAGGGGTTTTATTTTCATCAATAGCAACAAAGGTGAATTCACCTTCAATGGCTTTTTCTCTATGTTGAGAGTACATCTGTTCAGTAAAAATTTTAACAGTAACTTTTAAACTTTTGTTACCTATATAACTTACTTTTCCTACTAATTCAATAATAGTTCCAGCAGGGATAGGTTTTTTAAAATCAATTTTATCACTACTTACGGTTACAACTTTTTGCCTACAGAATCGTGTTGCTGTAATAAAAGCAACTTCGTCCATTAGTTGCATAGCGGTTCCTCCAAAAAGGGTGTCATAATGATTGGTTGTATTTGGAAATACGGCTTTGAAAATACGTGTTTCCGACTTTGTTATTTTTTCTTCTGTGGTCATTTTATATATGTTAGTATAATTAGTGCCTGAAATATTCTTTTCAGGCACTTTATTATTAATTTACAGTTTCTAAGGTGTTAGCATTATAGCTTAAAGAGGCTTCTTTTGAAGCTGAAACCATAGCTATTAAAGCTTTTTCAGTTTCATCCCAATGTCTAGTTTTAAGACCACAATCAGGATTTACCCAAAGACGAGAAGCTGGAATAACTTTTTGTGCTTTTTGTAGTAATTCAACCATTTCTTCTTTTGAAGGAACTCTTGGTGAGTGGATGTCATAAACCCCAGGTCCAATTTCATTCGGATATTTGAAATCTGCAAAAGCGTTTAACAACTCCATTTGAGAGCGAGAACATTCAATAGTAATTACATCGGCATCCATCTCAGCAATGCTTTGAATAATGTCGTTAAACTCTGAATAGCACATATGTGTATGTATTTGTGTAGCGTCATCTACACCGCAAGATGAAATTTTAAAAGCTTCAACAGCCCACTTTAGATAATCATTCCACCCTGATTTTCGTAATGGTAAACCTTCTCTTATAGCAGGCTCATCAATTTGAATAATTCTAATACCAGCATTTTCTAGGTCTCTAACTTCATCACGTATAGCCAGTGCAATTTGTTGGCAAGTAATGCTACGAGGTTGATCGTCACGCACAAACGACCATTGTAAAATAGTAACAGGGCCTGTAAGCATTCCTTTAACCCATTTGTCAGTTAAAGACTGTGCGTATTGTGACCAATAAACAGTCATTGGATGTGGTCGATAAACATCACCATAAATAATAGGAGGTTTTACACAACGACTACCATAACTTTGAACCCAACCTTTTTTTGTAAATGTAACTCCAGCAAGTTGTTCACCAAAATATTCTACCATATCGTTTCGCTCATACTCACCATGAACTAATACATCTAGCCCTATTTTTTCTTGCCATTGAATGGTTTTTTGAGTTTCTTCTTTTAGTAAATACTTGTAATCTTCACTACTTAAGATACCTTTTTTAAATTGAGATCTCCAGCTTCTTACTTCTTTAGTTTGAGGAAAGGAACCAATGGTTGTAGTAGGGAATAGCGGTAAATTCAATACTTTTTCTTGTGTTTCTTTACGAATTAAAAAACTATTATTTCTTCTAGAATCTGTTTCGTTAATGGAATCAACACGTAGTTTTACATCGTTATGATGGATTAATGCTGAGGATTTTCTATTGGCAATAGCTTTTTTATTTTCTTCAAAAGCATTTAAAATATTTTCATTACTAGTGTTTTCAGATAACTCTTTTAATAAGCTTACTTCGGTAAGTTTTTGTTTAGCAAAAGAAAGCCATTGTTTAATGTCAGTGTCAAGAGAGATCTCTAAATCTAAATCACAAGGAGAATGCAACAAAGAACAAGAAGAAGCAATAAAGGTTTTTTCAGAACCTAACTTATCAGTGACTTTTTTTATTAGCTGTAATGACTTTTCAAAGTCATTTTTCCAAATGTTTCTTCCATCTACAACACCTAACGATAAAATTCTATTTTTAGGAAGAGTATTCAATACATCATCTAGCTGTTCTTCGCAGCGAACTAAGTCGATATGCAATGCGTCTAAAGGAAGTATGTTAGCTAATGAAAGATTGTCTTTTAAACCTTCAAAATAAGTAGTAACTATAAACTTTAGTTTAGGAAACTTTTTTCTAATCTCATTATAGATAAATTGATAGGTTTCTTTGGCTTTTTCACTCAAATCTAATGCTAAAAAAGGTTCGTCAAACTGAATCCATTCAACACCTTGTGTTTGAAGTTCTTGTAGAATTTCAATATATACAGGGAGTAGTTTTGGGGCTAAATCTAATTTATCAAAACCTTCTTCTTTTTCTTTACCTAAAAGAAGGTAGCTAACCAAACCAATAATTACAGGCTTAGCATTAATCCCTGCTTGTTTAGCTCCGGCAAACTCATTAACAATTTTGTTAGAAAATAGTTTGAATTCCTGATCTTTATAAAATTCAGGAACGATATAATGGTAATTGGTGTCAAACCATTTAGTCATTTCCATAGCAGTGATATCAAGATCATCTTTTTGATATCCTCTTGCCATAGCAAAGTAAAGGTCAAGTTCAGAATTTGAAGTTTTTAACATTACTTCATTGTAACGTTTAGGAATAGCTCCAACAGTAAGCGTCATGTCTAACACCTGATCATAATAAGAAAAATCATTACAAGGAATAAGGTCTATGCCTGCTTCTTGTTGTGTTTTCCAATTTTGTTGACAGATATTTCTTCCTGTTTCAAGAAGTTCCTGTAAACTAGTTTTGCCTGACCAATATTGCTCGCAGGCTTTTTTGAGTTCTCTGTTGCTACCAATACGCGGATAGCCAAGAATGTGCGTTTGCATTTTCTTTTAAACTTTTATAATTAAACATTAATTTTAAAAGCTCTTTTAGATGCTTCGCAATGCTAAAAACGATAAGATGTTTGAGGAAAAATAATGACATACCAAAAAAGCACAGCATTTCATAAAGAAAGTGTGCGTTAAAAATATATCATCGGTATGACCCAAAAGCTTCAAATCGCGAAAGCATTGTCAATATCCGAATAGGCAGGTCTCCTGACTTATAACAGCTTTTATCATCCTTCCCGCTTTTGGCAGTGGATATACTAGGATAAAAACTTTTGGTGTGTTACTTACAGTTGCGCGACAGTTCGTGATTTGCACACGATTCCCTATTAATCTACAGTTAAGTAAAACCTTTTCGGTTGATGAAGTATGTAAAGAACTTATCGAGGTAAATGTATGTATTATTTTTTTAGAACTGGTAATAAAAAAAGCACCAATAAATTGATGCTTATGTTTGAAAAAGAAAATTTATAATTAATGTTTATTTTTTCCAGTTTTTAAGTTGATCCAAGTATAAATAGCTTTCAACAAATTTTCTATGTTCAGTATTTGTCATAATTTCGAGAAGTTCTAACGCTGAAATATAACTTGCTAAATTTCCGTTTGAAGATAAAAACTTACCGTCTTTAACAAAAGTTACCAAGCTGTCGTTTTGCACTTTTAAATTTGGGTAGTCTTTTTGTAGTTGCTCACCGCCGCCAATCCATGTTACAATTTTATGACCATCTGCTATACCAGATTTACCAATTAAATTAGCTCCAGCACAATTACTAACAGTGTATTTGGTTTCTTGATTTTTTGTTTTTATAAAATCTACAACTTTATTATTATGTACTTGTGCATACATGTCGTAAGCGCTTGGTACAAACAAGGCTGTTAGTTTAGGGCAGTTTTCAAAGGTATAGTCGGGAACAAAATGCATTCCTTCTTCAGTAGTAATGGGTTTAGCTGTTTCAGCAATAGCTACTACATTAAAAAGTTGTTTGCCATCTTTATCTGCTTTTCCAAATACATCTGACGTTGCTATAACTTCTCCTTGTAAAACCCCATTAAACATTAAAAGTCCAATAGTTGGTAAATTAGGATTAAATGGTTTTAGGTGTTTAGTTAGTGTGTCAGATGGAGATACAACTTGTTCAACTTCTTCTGTTTTTTTATTGGTTTTCGATTTTTCTGAATTACAACCAACAGTAATAATTGTAAAAAGTAGTATTACTACAATACTTAAATTTTTCATGCGTATTTTATTTAGTATCTCTTTGAGTAGGTTTAATAATCATTCTAAAATATTGGTCTTTGTATATGTAATAGCCTAACCAGTTGTATAGAGTTCTTACTTTGTTTTTGAAGTTTACAAGCCCCATAATATGTACAAAAATCCAAATTAACCATGCAACAAAACCTTTTAATGATTGTTTTTGTCCTGGGAAATCTAATACAGCCTTATTTCTTCCAATAATAGCTAATGAACCTTTATCATTATATTGAAAAGTTTTCCAGTTTGTATCTTTTCTAGAAAGGTTTTTAGCTAAGTTTCTAGCTTGTTGTAATGCAGGTTGTGCTAATTGAGGATGCCCTTTAGGATAGCTTTCGTCTCCTAAAATCAAAGCACAGTCACCCAAAGCATAAATGTTATCATATGAGTGTACTAGGTTGAACTGATTTGTTTTCAATCTTCTACCAGCACCAAAGCTTTCTTTTGAAAAGCCATCAAATGTTTTAGCAGATACACCGGCAGCCCATATAAGGTTTTTAGTATGTATTTCTTCTCCGTTTGATAAATATACAGTTTCACCATCAAAATCATTAACCATGGTGTTCATCGTTAATGTTACTCCGAGTTCACTTAACTTTTTAGAGGTATATTCTTGTGCTCTTTTAGACATTGGAGCTAATACAGAGCTTTGACCATCAATAAGATGAATTTCTCCAAAATCATTTTTATCTAACTCTGGATAATCTTTTATGATAATTGAAGTTTTAATTTCAGATAAAATACCAGAAAGTTCAACCCCAGTAGGACCAGCACCAGCGATAACAAAAGTTAAACACTTCTTTCTTTCTTCAGGATTGTGAATTCTAGTAGCACGGTCAAATCGAGTTAAAATAACATTTCTAAGTGACAAGGCGTCACTAATAGTTTTCATTGGTAAACTGTACTTTTCAATGTTTTTGTTTCCGAAAAAATTACTTTCTGTACCAGTAGCCATTACTAAGATATCATATGCTATTTCTCCATTACTTACCACTATTTTATTTTCTTCTGGAACAACTTTTTCAAGAGTACCCAGACGAAAACGAGCATTTTTAAATTTTCTTAAAATTTTTCTGAATGGATAACTAATTGCAGAAGGTTCCATAAAACCTGTGGATACTTGGTAGATTAAAGGAGGAAAGAAATTATAGTTATTACTATCTACTAAAATAATTTGATAATTTTCAGAATTTCCTAACCCTTTTATAAGTTCTAACCCAGCAAAACCGCCGCCAACAACGACAATTTTTTTCATGTTTTTCATAATGCTATTATGCCCTTAAATTAATATAAATGCAAAGGTAGTTAAGTATGTTTTAGTAAAAAATAAACTAACTTAAGAATAGCTATTTTCTTTTAATTTCACTTAAATATTCAGGAGTTAATCCTAAAAAACTAGCTAATAAATATTGGGGTACTCGTTGTACAAAATCAGGGAAGTCTTTTCTAAATCTAAAAAAGATATCTTCTTTAGAGTAACTGTTAATGTATTTTAAACGCATTAAAGCAGCTCCGTATGCGGTTTCATATATACTTCTAAAATATTTTTCTAATAAGGGAAACTTATTTAATAACTCGTTATATTTTGAAAAGGAGATCGACAAAATTTCAGAGTTTTCAACTGTTTCTATGGTAAAGTTAGCATGTTTTTGGTTCTGAAAAGCTAAAAAGTCAGTTAACCACCAATTTTCTAGAGCAAACTGTGTAGTTTTTTTGTAGCCCAAACTATCAATAAAATATAAATGTAAGCAACCTTTGGTAACAAAAAATAGTTTATTACAACGTTTATTTGTGAGTAATAAAATTTCTTTTTTTTTATAGGATTGACAATCAAAAAAAGAAAGTATTTCCGTTAATTTTTCTTCAGAAAGATTTGTGTAATTTTTAATATGATTTTTTAAAATGCTTTTACCCATATCTTAGTTTAGTATTTAAAGGTAAAAATACCAACTTTATAGAGATTCCTTTTATTTTTAAAAGAAAAAGGCACCAAATAAATTGATGCCTTTTGTGTTCGTTTTGGAAGACTTTATCCTTTTATACTCTCAGGGTTATAGCCTAAATACGGAACTTCTTTTTCAACAAAAGTAATTCCGTAATCTTCTAATTCTTTTAAAATTGGTTCGTACACCTCTTTGTTAATCGGTAATTGAACTCCAGGAGTTGTGATGTCACCGTTTAAAATACGTACCGTAGCCATAGCTACAGGTAAGCCAACAGTTTTTGCCATAGCAGTATAGGTTTGATCATCACCTTTAATAACCATGCTACTTTCTATTTGATGATTTTCCTCCTTGTATTGATACCCAAAAATATGATGCATTACAATCATATCTTTATCCTCAGCTTCAAGAGTCCAAGAATCCATCAATATTTTTTGTAAAATTTCAGCAGGGGTAGCGTTTTTCAAGCCTACTTTTTTGTTCGGATTGAAGATGTCTAACTCTACAAATTTATCCCACATTAAATCATCCTGATCAATCTTTGCATACGAACGGAATTTTAATTCAACAGAATCTGAAGGAGAATAGGCTAGGAAAAGATTTGTAAAATCACGATAGCTCATGTTTTCAGAATCTTCAATAGTGTATGTATCATCAGTCATTCCTAACTGGACAAAAACATTCCAAGCACGAGAAAAACCAACTTTACGAATAGTTCCACGATACATGGTTTTAATATCTTCTAAACCATAAATACTTCTATACTTTAAAGAATCACGGTTTGCATACGCTTCAAATCTTCCACTGCCATTAATAGTTAAAAATTCAGTTCTTCTAAATAATTTTTGATATGGAATATACTTATAGGTTCCTTCTTGAATAAACATTGAAGCTCCACCTTGACCAGCTAATACTACATTTCTTGGGTTCCAAGTAAATTTATAATTCCATAAGTTGGTATCGCTTTCAGGAGCTACTAATCCACCACAAAAAGATTCAAATAATAGCATTTTTCCTCCTTGTTCTTTTATACGATCAATAACTTGCATAGCACTCATGTGGTCAATTCCTGGATCCAGACCAATTTCGTTCATAAACACTAAACCTTTAGCTTTAGCTTCTTCATCTAAAGCTTTCATTTCATCAGAAATATAAGACGCAGTAACCATGTGTTTTCCATAAGTAATACAATCTTTAGCTACTTCAATATGAAAACGAGCAGGTAACATTGAAATAACAATGTCAGCTTTTTGAATTGCATTTGAGCGCTCTTCAGCATTAAAAACATCTAGCTGTATTGCTGTAGCACTTGAATGATTGTGAATTTTAGATTGAGCGCTTTCTAACGAAACATCACCAATAGTTATATGTAGGTTTTCTTGTGAAGATTTATCCAATAAATATTTTATAAGTGAAGAGCTCGATCTACCAGCACCAATAATCAATATATTTCTCATTTATAATTATTTTTGTTGTGTATAAAATTTGAGGCGACAATATCGCTAAAAAAGTTTAAATTTAAACAAAAATTAAAATAATGTATAAAAATTTAACAATAGCTGCAGTCTTGGGAATGATTGCTGTGATTTTAGGTGCCTTCGGAGCTCATGCTTTAAAAACAAAATTAACACTAGAAGCCCTCGAGAGTTTTGAAACTGCTGTACGTTATCAGTTTTTTCATGTGTTTTTATTACTTTTTGTAAATATGTTTACTGAGCTTACTAACAAAGAAAAAAACAGAATTAGTTATTTTTTAATAGCTGGGATTTTATTGTTTTCTGGGTCTATATATTTAATTTACTTAGCGAATGTTCCTGCAAAAGCAATTTGGTTTGTAACGCCGTTAGGAGGAGTGTTATTAATCGTTGGTTGGAGCCTTTTAGCATATAGCTTTTTTAAAAAAGTTATTAAAGGTTAAAGTTGATAAAATCATTTAATGATATAGCTGTTTAATCAAAAAGAACTATTTTTGTCCAAAATTAAACACAACTAAAATCTTTTAAGATGACAAATCTTGATACGAAAACGATATCGTTAGATAACTTAGGCATAAAAGACGCTACGGTTCGTTATCAATTAACTTCAGACGAGTTACACGACATCACTATTGAAAAAGAACAAGGAGTAGAAACGAGTTTTGGAGCATTAGCTGTTAAAACAGGTGAGTTCACAGGACGTTCTCCAATGGATCGTTTTATTGTTAAAGACGATATAACTAAAGACCAAGTTTGGTGGGGAGATATTAATATTCCTTTCGATTCAGAAAAATTTGACAAGCTATACGATAAAGTAACTAATTATTTATCTAACAAAGAAGTATTTGTACGTGATAGTTATGCATGTGCAGACGAAGATTATAAATTAAATATTCGTGTTGTAAATGAATATCCTTGGAGTAACATGTTTGCGCACAATATGTTTTTACGTCCTACCGCAGAGGAGTTAAAAAACTTTTCTCCAGAATGGACAGTAGTAAACGCTCCAGGTTTTATGGCAGATCCTGAAGTGGATGGAACACGCCAACACAACTTTGCTATTTTAAACTTTACTAGAAAAGTAGCGTTAATTGGTGGTACAGGATACACAGGGGAAATTAAAAAAGGAATTTTCTCTGCATTAAACTTTATTTTACCTGTATTCAAAAACACGTTACCAATGCATTGTTCTGCAAACGTTGGTAAAGATGGTGATACAGCTATTTTCTTTGGATTATCAGGAACAGGTAAAACGACCTTATCTACCGATCCAAATCGTAGTTTAATTGGTGATGACGAGCATGGTTGGACTGCTGAAAACACAATCTTCAATTTTGAAGGAGGATGTTATGCAAAAGTAATCGACTTATCTCAAGAGAAAGAACCAGAAATTTACGGAGCAATTAAAAGAGGAGCAATCCTTGAAAATATTGTGATGGATGATAAAGGAAATGTAGATTTTCATGATACATCAATTACACAAAACACTCGTGTAAGTTACCCTATTTATCACATTGAAAACATTCAAAAACCATCTAAAGGTGCAAACCCAAAGAATATTTTCTTCTTAACAGCAGATGCTTTTGGAGTACTGCCTCCAATCTCTAAATTAACACCAGGGCAGGCAGCATATCACTTTATTTCTGGGTACACAGCAAAAGTAGCAGGTACAGAGGCTGGAATTAACGAACCATTACCAAGTTTCTCAGCTTGTTTTGGAGCTCCATTTATGCCATTACACCCAACGCGTTACGCTGAAATGTTAAGTAAGAAAATGCAAGAAGCAGGTGTAAACGTTTGGTTAATTAATACTGGATGGACAGGTGGTGCTTACGGTACTGGTAGCAGAATGAAATTAAAGTACACTCGTGCTATGATTACAGAAGCTTTAGAAGGTAATTTAGAAAATGTTGAATTTGTACAACACCCAATTTTTGGATTATCAATGCCAACTACTTGTGAAAATGTTCCTGATGAAGTATTAAATCCAAAGCAAACATGGGCAGACAAAGATGCTTATGATGCAAAAGCTATGGAATTAGCGAATTCATTTAGAAAGAACTTTGCTCAGTTTGAAGAAATGGCAAGCGAGGAAATTATTAAAGGAGGACCAATAGCGTAACCTTAAAAAAAATATACTTATCAAAAAAGCATCCGTTACGGGTGCTTTTTTTGTGAAAAATACTCAGTACTTTAGCAATAAATAAATTTTAGCATGATTGTACAGGGAAATATAGTCGATATTCAAAACAAACGAATATTTAAAGGAGAAGTTGAGGTTAAAGAAGGAAAGATTACACAAATTAGAGCAGTAGAACATACTGTAGAAAACTATATTTTACCCGGATTTATAGATGCGCATATTCATATAGAAAGTTCTATGTTAGTGCCATCAGAGTTTGCAAAAATAGCCGTAACACACGGTACGGTAGCAACAGTATCCGATCCACATGAAATAGCCAATGTATTAGGTGTAAAAGGAGTAAATTTTATGATTGAAAACGGAAAAAAAGTTCCGTTAAAATTCAATTTCGGAGCACCATCTTGCGTACCAGCGACTTCTTTTGAAAGTGCCGGAGCGGTAATTGATTCAGAAGACATAAAAAAAATGATGGAGAATCCTGATATCAAATATTTAGCAGAAATGATGAATTATCCAGGAGTTATTTATCAAGATGAAGAAGTGTTACAAAAAATCGCTTGGGCAAAACATTACAACAAACCTGTAGATGGTCATGCACCTGGACTACGAGGAGAAGATTTAGATAAATACATAGCGGCAGGAATTTATACCGATCACGAATGCTTTACCTATGAAGAAGGGTTGGAGAAGTTGGAAAAAGGGATGAAAGTTATTATCCGTGAAGGAAGTGCTGCAAAAAACTTTGAAGCATTAATTGATTTACTACCTGAGTATTATGAGAATATGATGTTCTGTTCTGATGATAAGCATCCAGATGATTTGTTGTTAGGTCATATTAATCAGCTATGTGAGCGCGCAGTAGCGAAAGAAATAGATGTTTTTAAAGTATTGCAAGCTGCTTGTATAAACCCGGTAGAGCATTACAATTTGGATGTTGGGATTTTAAACGAAGGAGATGATGCTGATTTTATTGTGGTGAAAGACTTACAAAAGTTTGAAATACTACAAACGTATATTAATGGTGAGTTAGTGGCTGAAAACGGAAAATCATTTGTAGAGCATGTAGATTTTGAAGTGTTGAATAATTTTGACACTGATGCAAAAAACGTTTCCGATTTTGAATTCCATTCAGCATCTGAAAAGATTCGAGTTATAGAAGCTCTAGATGGAGAATTAGTGACAAATGAAATAGAAGCAGATTCGTTGATAAAAGAAGGAAATTTAGTTTCTGATGTAGAGAACGATGTGCTAAAAATGACGGTAGTAAATCGTTATCAAAATGCAGAGCCTTCGATTGCGTTTATCAAAAACTTCGGGTTAAAAGAAGGGGCAATAGCGAGTTCTGTAGGACATGATTCTCATAATATTATCGCTGTCGGTGTATCGGATGAATTAATTTGTAAGGCGGTAAACTTATTGATTGAAAATAAAGGAGGCGTTTGCGCTGTAACATCTTCTGAAGAAAAAGTTGTTCCGCTCCCTGTGGCTGGAATCATGTCAGATAAACCAGCAGTTGAAATAGGAAAAGCCTATGCCGAATTGGATGCGATGGCAAAACAACTAGGTAGCAAATTACGAGCTCCGTACATGACCTTATCTTTTATGGCGTTGTTGGTAATTCCATCCTTAAAACTATCAGACAAAGGCTTGTTTGATGGAAATACATTTAAATTTACTTCTCTAGAAGTTAAATAAACGAGAGTTTGAAGACAGAAAAAATTATATTAGGGATTGACCCAGGAACTTCCATTATGGGATTTGGAATTATAAAGGTAGTAGGTAAAAAGATGGAATTTGTTCAAATGAATGAATTGCTCTTAAAAAAATATGACGATCATTATTTAAAACTCAAAATTATTTTTGAACGTACCATTGAATTGATTGACACTTATCATCCAGATGAAATAGCGTTGGAAGCTCCTTTTTATGGGAAGAATGTACAATCCATGTTGAAATTAGGGCGTGCACAAGGAGTAGCCATGGCAGCAGGATTGTCAAGACAAATACCAGTAACCGAGTATGCGCCCAAGAAAATAAAAATGGCAATTACAGGTAAAGGAACTTCAAGTAAAGAACAGGTAGCCTTAATGTTAAAATCGTTATTGAATTTAAAAGTGCTACCTAAAAACTTAGATGCAACGGATGGTTTAGCAGCTGCGGTGTGTCATTTCTATAATTCAGGAACTAAAGTAGGAGGTAAGAACTATACAGGTTGGGCAGCGTTTGTAAAACAAAACCCGAAAAAAATCAAAAACTGATTTTTTCAATGCTTAATGAACAGTAAACAATTTTTGAAAAAAGCCGATGAAATAGCAAAAATTCTTTTTTCAATATTAAAAACGACAAGGATTTATAAGTAATCTTAATAACTAATAACTAATAACTGATAACTAATAACTGATAACTAATAACTGATAACTAATAACTAATAACTAATAACTGATAACTGATAACTGATTTGGCAGGAATTTATCTACACATCCCATTTTGTAAGCAAGCGTGTTATTATTGCGATTTTCACTTTTCTACTTTATTAAAAAAGAAAGAGGAGTTAGTTTCTTGCTTGGTGAAAGAGCTAGAATTACGAAAGGAAGAGTTACAAAATGAAGAAATAGAAACCATCTATTTTGGAGGAGGAACACCGAGTTTATTGTCGGTTGACGAGTTACAATTGTTGATAGATGCTATTTATAAAAACTATACAGTAGTAACAAATCCAGAAATTACTTTAGAGGCCAACCCAGATGATTTATCAGAAGAAAAAATAATAGAATTATCTAAGACTCCAATTAACCGACTAAGTATTGGAATTCAATCTTTTTTTGAAGAAGATTTGCAGTTAATGAACCGTGCTCATAATGCACAAGAAGCAAAAAACTGCTTGTCTGTAGCGACACGCTACTTTGATAATATTACTATTGATTTGATTTACGGAGTTCCGAATATGAATAATGAACGTTGGAGAGAAAATTTGCAAATAGCTTTTGATTTCGAGATCAATCATATTTCATCATATGCGTTAACGGTAGAACCTAAAACAGCATTAGATTCATTTATCAAGCAAGGAAAATATCCTGATGTTGACGAAACAGTAGCCAAAGAACATTTTGATGTTTTGGTAGCAGAAACCACTAAAAACGGATTTGTACATTACGAAATTTCCAATTTTGGAAAACCTAATTATTTTTCAAAGCACAATACTAGTTATTGGTTAGGAAAAAAATATATAGGAATTGGTCCTTCTGCACACTCGTTTAATAAAACACACCGTAGTTGGAATGTAGCTAACAATGCAAAATATATAAAAGCAATTCAAGAAGGAAAACTCCCTTTAGAAGAAGAAAAACTCACTAAGAAAGATCAGTTTAATGAATATTTGATGACAGGATTAAGAACCATTTGGGGAGTGTCGTTAGAGAAAATAGAGGAGGATTTCGGGGAAGAATTTAGAAAAAATCTCCTTAAAAATGCTGAGAAGTTTATCCAGCAAGAGCTACTAGTCATTACAAATGAAGTTTTGAAGACTACAGAAAAGGGAAAGTTCTTAGCAGATGGATTGGCTTCCGAATTATTTATTATTTAAGTATATTTGAGTATGATTGCAACAATTGAATACAACTCAAGAAAATACAAAATAGATTTATCAAAACCACTAGACATTTCAATAGCAATTGATACCTCAAAAGAAAATATAAATGCATGGTATCTTGATGATCCTAAAATTTTTCCTGTTTCAGATGGGAATTGGATTGGAAGTGTACAACAAGGAGCTGATGTAAATTTTAATAACATACAGTTTAATCCGCACTCACATATTACACATACCGAATGTGTGGGGCATATAACAGAAGAAGTTTATTCAGTAAACAAAGAACTATCAAAATTTTTCTTCTTAGCAGAAGTAGTGACTATTGCTCCTGAGCAGTTAAAAAATAAGGACTTTGTAATTTCAAAAAAACAATTACAAAATGTTTTAGGGAACAAAAAGCGTGATGCAATTGTAATCAGAACCTTACCAAACCTTTCAGACAAAAAATCGATGCGGTATTCAAACACAAATCCAACCTATTTGTTAGAAGAAGGTGCTATATACTTAAAAGAAAAAGGAATAGAACATTTATTAATTGACTTACCATCTGTAGATAAAGAAAAAGACGAAGGAAAATTGTTAGCACATAATGCTTTTTGGGATACACAAGGAGAAATTAGAATGCAGGCAACAATAACAGAATTTATATATGTACCTAATAGAATAGAGGATGGAACTTACTTTTTGAACCTTATGATAGCACCATTTGAAAATGATGCTACTCCAAGTAAGCCAATTCTTTATAAATTGTGTTAATTGTTATGATAAAAACAAACTACTGAAAAGTTTTAGATAAGCATGCTTTTCTGAATATTTAAAATAGAATAGTTTATTGATGTTACTTAGTAAATGTTTCTTTTTAGGGATCTCTATCTGTTCGGCGAGATTTACTTTATGTTTCACTTACACTTCAAAGATAATGTAGATATTAAAGTGAAAATAAAAAATAAGATTAAAAGAGTGTTACTGTAGACGAATGGTTAAAAGTAAACTTTTAAGTGTGTAAAAACTATTAAAAAAAATAAAAAATAAAATTTTTGTAGAAACAATTTGTTTTTTTATAAATTTACAGCCGTAGAATTAAAGTAATGACAATTTTTAATACATATAAGCAATGTAAATCGACTGTGGTAAGACACAAAGACGATCGGGCAATGTATGTATTATAATTATGTTCACATAAAATATAACGATAATAAAAAGTCCGACTTCATAGTCGGACTTTTTATTTTTATATCAACATCAACACTAAAACCAAACCACATGAAAAAACTCTATTTTAATTATTTAGATACCTTTAAAGGTTTATCAATCGAAGTATGGTGGCTCGCTTTAATAACTCTAATAAACAGGGCAGGTACAATGGTAATTCCGTTTATGTCTTTGTATTTAAGAGAAAGTTTACAGTTTACTTTAAAAGATGTAGGTTGGATTATGACTTGCTTTGGATTAGGTTCTGTTGTAGGCTCTTGGTTGGGAGGAAAATTAGCAGATAAAATAGGTTTTTACAAGGTAATGAAAACCAGTTTGTTTTTAACAGGATTACTCTTTGTATCCTTACAATTTGTAGAAACTTTCTGGGGGTTTTGTATTGGTATCTTTTTGGTGATGCTAGTAGCAGATACTTTTAGACCCGCTATGTTTGTAGCCTTAAATACTTATAGTAAACCAGAAAATAAAACACGTTCAGTAACCTTAATCCGTCTGGCAATTAACTTGGGGTTTTCTGCAGGTCCAGCAGTTGGAGGATTAATAATTACCTCAATGGGGTATAGCGGGCTGTTTTGGGTAGATGGAGTTACTTGTGTTTTAGCAACTTTATTACTGATAAATGTATTACACCCTAAAAAAGCAAGAGTGTTAGATGAAGTAAAGGTAGAAAATCCAAAGTCGATTTTTTCAGATAAGGCTTTTTGGATATTTTTTGTAGGAATGTTTGTGTTCGGGTTTATTTTTTTACAATATTTCTCTACCATGCCATTATATTATAAAGATATACATCATTTAACAGAGTTAGAAATAGGACTGTTAATGGGCATGAACGGTTTTTTCATTTTCCTATTAGAAATGCCGCTGATTACTTGGTTAGAAAAAAGTAAGTATACTAAAGAATTCTTAATGTTTTTTGGCTTATCACTTACAGGATTAAGTTTTGTAGTAATCAATTTAACAGGTTGGGCTGGAATTTTAATTGTAGGAATGTTGTTAATGACTATTGGAGAAATGATAGCTTTCCCTTTTTCAAACGCCTTTGTAATGGAACGAGCCAAAAGAGGAAATCAAGGAGAATATATGGCGTATTATAGTATTGCATTTTCTATGTCGCATATTTTCGGACACAATTCTGGAATGCAATTAATTGATAATATTGGATTTGATAATACATGGAATTTTATGATTGTATTATCGGGAATAGGAGTATTATTTTTATTAATGTTAATACGAATTGTAAAAAGAGAGAAAGTAATCGCATGGACTTAAATCAAGTAACAATTCCGTCTATAGATGTAAATGAATCTGTAATATTTTATAAAAAACTAGGCTTGCTTCTCATTGTAGATGCAAGCCCTAGATATGTCCGATTTGAAGTGCCAGATGGTAATACAACTTTCTCAATTCATCAAGTAGAGAAGCTGCCTAAAGGAGAGGGTGTTACATTGTATTTTGAAGATGAAAATTTAGATGAATTAGTAGAGAAACTACAAGAAAAGGGAGTTCAATTCACCCAATTACCCAAAGATCAAACATGGTTATGGAGAGAAGCCCACTTGTTAGATCCAGATGGTAATAAATTAATTCTGTTTAAAGCAGGAGAACACAGAAAAAATCCGCCTTGGCGAATCGATTAAGAAATAGAAGTTTTTATCTTTGAATGTTTAATAAGAAAGCAGAAAATATGAATATACAAGACGCACAAAAACAGGTAGATGATTGGATTAAAAATCACGGAGTACGTTACTTTAACGAGTTAACAAATATGGCGCAACTAACAGAAGAAGTTGGAGAGGTTGCTCGAATTATTGCGCGTCGTTATGGAGAGCAAAGTGAAAAAGAAAGTGATAAAAACAAAGATTTAGGAGAAGAATTGGCCGATGTAATGTTTGTAGTGTTGTGTTTAGCAAATCAAACAGGCGTAAATTTGCAAGAAGCCTTTGATAAGAAGTTGGATATTAAAACTAAAAGAGATCACGATCGTCATCACAATAACAAAAAACTACAATAAATGAGTCTCATTAATAATATACAAAAAGGAAGTTTTTGGATTAATGTTTTAAAAGTAGGAACTCCTTTTTTAATAATCGTAGCGGTATTTTCTTTATTATTTAAAACAGGAGGGGCTATTTTTTCAGGAGACTTTGAAACTGTGTACAATGTACATTTCGCAAATAAACAGTGGATTCGTTTTTGGTTGAGCAAAATAGTAATCGCACTTATTTATAGTGTATACATTGTAAATAAAAAAACGAAATAGTTTTTTATGGATTTAAGATTAAAAACTGAAGAATTTAATTCAGGTACTCACATAACCATTTCAGGTTCAAAAAGTGAATCGAATAGATTGTTGATTTTACAGCAATTATATTCAGGTTTACGGATAGAAAATTTATCAGATTCTGACGATACACACCATTTACAAGGAGCGTTAACCTCTGATGATATAGTTGCAGATATTGGACATGCAGGAACTGCGATGCGCTTTTTAACTGCTTTTTTTGCAACACAAGAAGGCGTTACAAAAATATTGCAAGGATCAGACCGCATGCATAATCGACCGATTGAAATTTTGGTTAATGCGCTCCGTGATTTAGGAGCAACTATAGAGTACGTTGAAAAAGAAGGATACCCGCCACTTAAAATATCAGGGAAAAAACTAGCAAAGGATAAGGTTTCGATTAATGGAAATGTAAGTAGTCAATATATTTCAGCATTAATGTTAATTGCTCCAGGTTTACAAAACGGATTAGAGATTGAGTTAATAGGTGAAATAACGTCTGTCCCTTACATCAATATGACCTTACAGCTATTACATCAATTGAAGGTTGAAGCTGAGTTTAAAGGACAGGTTATTAAAATAAAACCTAAATTAACTTTAGAGAAACAAACAGTTGTAGTTGAGTCTGATTGGAGTTCAGCGTCTTATTTTTATTCGATTATAGCGTTGAGTAAAGTAGGTTCCTTTGTGAAATTATCAGCGTATAAAAAAGATAGTCTGCAAGGAGATAGTTGCTTGGAAAAAATTTATAAACACTTTGGAGTAACGACTACTTTTAAAGACAACTCAATTCTTTTAACCAAAGAAAAAGAACATAGTTCAGCTGTATTGAAAGAAAATTTAAAAAATGCACCAGATATAGCCCAAACTATTGCAGTTACATGTTTCGGATTAGGTGTTACTTGTGATTTAACAGGGCTACATACCTTAAAAATTAAAGAGACTGATCGTTTAGAAGCATTACGTGAAGAGTTAACAAAATTAGGAGCAGATATTTCTGTTACTAATGAAAGTTTACACTTAAAATCATCTATAAAAATTAAAGAGAATATTCAAATAGCCACTTATAATGATCACCGTATGGCAATGGCATTTGCTCCGTTAGCATTAAAAGTTTCCATAGAAATTTTAGAAGCAGAAGTAGTAACTAAATCGTATAGAAGTTTTTGGAAAGATATGCTGAGTGTAGGAATTCAGAATGTTACCATAAAATAATAGGGCAATAGCTTGACAACCCCTATGTTGAAATTGTATATTTGCCACCGTTAAGAAAATTTTACAAATGAAATTATCAAATTTTAATTTTGAATTGCCAAAAGAATTATTGGCAGAATATCCTTCAGAGCATAGAGATGAAGCACGATTAATGGTATTGCACCGTGACACACAAAAAATCGAGCATAAACTATTTAAAGATTTAATCGATTATTTTGATGAAGGAGATGTAATGATGTTGAACAATACGAAAGTTTTTCCAGCTCGTATGTACGGGAACAAGGAAAAAACAGGAGCCCGTATTGAAGTATTTTTATTACGTGAATTAAATGCTGAAAATCGTTTGTGGGATGTATTAGTAGATCCAGCAAGAAAAATAAGAATAGGTAATAAATTATTCTTTGGAGACGATGAAAGTTTAGTAGCCGAAGTTATTGACAATACTACTTCACGAGGTAGAACATTACGTTTCTTATTTGATGGACCTTACGATGAATTTAGAAAAAAATTAATTGAGTTAGGAGAAACTCCATTACCAAAATACATAAAACGTGAGGTAGAGCCAGAAGATGAAGATCGTTACCAAACTATTTTTGCTAAGCACGAAGGAGCAGTAGCAGCGCCAACAGCAGGATTGCACTTCTCTAAGCACTTAATGAAACGATTAGAAATTAAGGGAGTAGATTTTGCTGAAACAACATTGCATGTAGGTTTAGGTACATTTAATCCAGTTGAGGTTGAAGATTTATCTAAGCACAAAATGGATTCTGAGCAAATTATTATCCCACAAGCTAGTGCAGATATTGTAAATAATGCTATAGCTAACAAAAAAAGAGTATGTGCAATTGGAACTACTGTAATGAGAACTATAGAATCATCTGTTTCTTCAAGCAATCAATTAAACGCTTTTGAAGGATGGACGAATAAGTTTATTTTTCCTCCTTATGATTTTAGTATAGCTAACTCTATGGTAACGAATTTTCATACGCCTAAATCTACATTGTTAATGATGGTTTCTGCATTTGCAGGGCACGATTTTATTATGGAAGCATACCATGAAGCAATTAAAGAAAAATATAAATTTTACTCGTACGGAGATGCGATGTTAATTTTATAAAACAGTTTTTAAACCATTTACAAAACCTCACAAGTTACTTGTGAGGTTTTGTGTATTTTTGTACCTAATGATGATAGTAAAGAAAAAAGACATACGTGCATTAACCAAAGAACAACTCCGTGACTTTTTTGTTGAAAACGGAGATAAAGCCTTTCGAGGTAACCAAGTATATGAATGGTTATGGCATAAAGCAGCACATTCGTTTGATGATATGACAAGTTTATCTAAAGTAACAAGAAAAATGCTTGATGAGAACTTTGTAATCAATCATATTGAAGTTGATACAATGCAGCGTAGTAATGATGGTACTATAAAAAATGCAATTAAACTTCATGACGGATTAATTGTAGAGTCAGTTTTAATTCCTACAGAAAAACGTACTACAGCTTGTGTATCTAGTCAAGTAGGATGTAGTTTAGATTGTAAATTTTGTGCAACAGCTCGTTTAAAACGTATGCGTAATTTAAATGCGGATGAAATTTACGATCAAGTCGTAGCAATTGATAAACAAAGTAGGTTATACCATAATCATAAATTGTCAAATATTGTTTTTATGGGAATGGGAGAACCTTTAATGAATTACAACAACGTAATTAAAGCTATTGATAAAATAACTTCAGAAGAAGGCTTGGGAATGGCAGCTCGAAGAATTACCGTATCAACTTCTGGTGTGCCTAAAATGATTAAAAAAATGGCAGATGATGAAGTACGTTTTAATTTAGCAGTTTCATTACACTCCGCTATTGATGAGGTTCGAACATCTATTATGCCATTTAATGCTACTTTTCCATTAAAAGATCTAAGGGAATCTTTGGAGTATTGGTATGAAAAGACTAAACGAAAAATAACGTATGAGTACGTTGTTTGGAATGGAATTAACGATCGAAAAGAAGATATTGATGCCTTGGTGCAATTCTGCAAATATGTTCCGTGTAAGGTTAATTTAATTGAGTACAATCCAATAGATGACGGAGAGTTTCAACAAGCATCAGATAGAGCTTTAAACAATTATATTTCTAATCTTGAAATGAACGATATTGTGGTAAATGTGCGTCGTTCTAGAGGAAAAGATATTGATGCTGCTTGTGGGCAATTAGCTAATAAATCTTAGTACTCTATAAATAGAAAAGCAATGAGAAAAGAAACTAGAATTAAACTTAAGTTAATAATAATTTTATAAAGTCTTAGTTTCTTTAAAAAAGTTAAAACGATAATATCCAGTATACCTAACAAAAATACAAAAGGGAGACCTAAAAAAATGTATGGTAAAATAACTGGATTACCTAAACAAGAGCGTTGATTACCGTCAGAAATGTAGCTTCCTAATAATATTAAACAGGTGCAGGTTATAAGAAAAACAATCGCTCTTATCTTTAAGTGTTTCATATTTTGTTTTTAATCAAAAGTAAACATTTTTTATTCTTATTTTTGTTCACTATATGAAGCCAGTTGAGCAAATAAAACTTCCGATTGTTAAAGAAATGGAACTCTTTGAAACAAAGTTCAAAGATTCGATGTTGTCTAAAGTTCCATTATTAAACAGAATTACCTATTATATCGTCCGCAGAAAAGGAAAGCAAATGCGACCAATGTTTGTGTTTTTGGTAGCAAAAATGGTTTCTAATGGTGGTTTTGATGAACGTACATATCGAGGAGCTTCAGTAGTAGAATTAATCCACACAGCAACATTAGTACATGATGATGTAGTTGACGATAGTAATAGACGTAGAGGTTTTTTCTCAATTAATGCACTTTGGAAGAATAAAATAGCTGTTTTAGTAGGTGATTATTTACTATCCAAAGGATTATTACTCTCTATAGATAATGAAGATTTTGATTTGTTAAAACTGATTTCTATTGCGGTTAGAGAAATGAGTGAAGGGGAGTTATTACAAATTGAAAAAGCTCGCAAACTAGATATTACTGAAGAAGTTTATTTTGAAATTATCCGTCAAAAGACAGCTACGCTAATAGCTGCTTGTTGTGGTATTGGTGCTGCCTCGGTAGGAGCAAATAATAAAACAGTGCAACAGATGCGTAAGTTTGGAGAGTATATTGGTATTGCTTTTCAAATTAAAGATGATTTATTTGATTACACTGAAGACAAAATAGGTAAACCAACAGGAATAGATATCAAAGAACAAAAGATGACACTTCCGTTAATTTATACCTTGAATACTTGTTCTCCAAAAGAAAAATCGTGGTTAATAAATTCCGTTAAGAAGCATAACAAAAACAAAAAACGGGTAAAAGAAGTTATTGCTTTTGTCAAAGAAAATGGGGGATTGGAGTATACTACTGCTAAAATGCACGACTATAAAAATAAGGCATTAGCCATTTTAGACAATTATCCAGACTCAGATTATAAAAATTCCCTACTGCAAATGATTGATTATGTTGTGGAAAGGAAAATATAGGAAGTTAACTTATTTATTACAATTACAAATCTCATTAAACCTCATAATTAAATAACCGTATCCACCACATTTTGACTGAATGTTTATTTTACTAGTTGTTCCATTGTATAAATTGTTTTTAATTAAAAGGCTTAATGCACATGTGTTTTCTAAATCATTTCTTGAGAATATATTAATATCAACTATTTTCTCTACATAACTTAGGTTCTCAAATCCTTCTAGCGTTTTTAATTTAGGGTTGTTTTCAAGCTGTAAACTAAAGTCTCCGCTAGAGGAATAAATAGAATTAAGAGTTTTTAATCCTTTTAAACTGTTTAGATTAGGGTTGTCTCCAATATTTAAATATCCTATTCTAAATATCTTAGGAGCGTTTATATATTCTATACTTTCACAATAGCTTATAACTAAACTTTTTATTTGCATTGTATCATAAAACCCATCAAAAGCTTTTAAAGATTTACAAAAAGAAATATAAATATCACTAGTATTAATTATATTATCGAAATTACCAAGACTAGTTAATTTGGGGCATTGAGTGATAAATAAGGAAGAATGCAAGTTTCCATAAATATTATCTAGACCACTGAGTGATTCTAAATTATTGTTTTGAGCAATATAAAATCTATTTGATTTTGAACCAAAGTTATCATTAGTATGATTTCTTTTAAGGGAGTATAATCCTTCGAAATTCCTTAAATTATTGTTTTCATATATGTTTAGAGAAGATATACTTTTTAGTGATTCTAATCCTTCAAAATTTTGTATTTTTGAATTATACTCTAAGGTTAAATGATTTATTTTTTTTACTTTATTAAGACCCGTAAAATTTTGTAAAGAAGAATTATTCTCAATAATTATTTCAGATACATTCTCTAAATTATTCAATCCATTTAGTGTTTTTAAATTGTTGCACCCAATGATATGAAGTGTTTCAATTTCTTTTATACGGTCTAGTCCATTAAGATTTTCAAATGTATTTTGATTTAATCTTAAGGTTTTTATATATTCTAAACACTTTAATGAGGATAAATCATCAGATTTACTAATACTTAAAGTATTATTTATTTTAGTATATCCTAGAGTTGAAAAATTCTCTAGATCTATTTGGTTTTCAATGTGAAAACTTTCTTCAGTAGGAGAATTGGTGTTCGATGAACAAACATCTTTTGTTATTTCATCAGTGTTATTAGATGAGCATTTTGAAAATAAGAAAATTAGAATAGTTAGATTTAGGATCTTTTTCATTTGAAAAAAGTAAAAATTAAATACAATTTTTAATACTACAAAAATAGTAAAAAACCTCGAGAAAAATTCTCGAGGTTTTTTACTATCTAGGTGTCGAGCTTCTCGACTTACATCATTCCTGGCATTCCACCACCCATTGGAGGCATTCCACCACCTGCAGGAGCATCTTCTTTAATGTCAACCAAAGCACACTCAGTAGTTAAGATCATTCCAGCAACAGAAGCAGCGTTTTCTAAAGCTACACGAGTTACTTTCTTAGGATCGATAATACCAGTCTCTAACATATCTACATATTTTTCAGATTTAGCATCATATCCAAAGTCTTTTTTACCTTCTAATACCTTGTTAATTACAACAGAACCTTCACCACCAGCATTTTCAACAATCGTACGTAATGGAGATTCAATAGCTCTATTCACAATTTGAATACCTGTAGTTTCGTCTAAATTTTCTGTAGTAATAGTTTCTAATACCTTTTTAGCACGTACTAAAGCAACACCACCACCGGCAACAATTCCTTCTTCTACAGCAGCTCTTGTAGCATGTAAAGCATCATCAACACGGTCTTTCTTTTCTTTCATTTCTACTTCAGAAGCAGCACCAACATATAATACAGCAACACCACCAG
Source organism: Tenacibaculum sp. XPcli2-G (assembly GCF_024124505.1). Taxonomy (NCBI): domain Bacteria; kingdom Pseudomonadati; phylum Bacteroidota; class Flavobacteriia; order Flavobacteriales; family Flavobacteriaceae; genus Tenacibaculum; species Tenacibaculum sp. XPcli2-G. The sequence goes on along the minus strand of NZ_JAMXSH010000002.1, from coordinate 575,050 downwards.
CTAACTTCGCTAAACGTTCTTGTAATTTCTCACGATCGTAGTCAGAAGTAGTAGTTTCAATTTGTGTTTTAATTTGGTTTACGCGAGCCTTAATTTGTTCTTCATCACCAGATCCGTTTACGATAGTTGTATTGTCTTTATCAATAGTTACTGTCTCAGCAGTTCCTAATAAATCTAAAGTAGCATTCTCTAAAGAGAAACCTCTTTCTTCAGAAATTACAGTACCACCAGTTAAAATAGCGATGTCTTCTAACATTGCTTTTCTTCTGTCTCCGAATCCTGGAGCCTTAACAGCAGCAATTTTTAATCCACCACGTAACTTGTTTACTACTAAAGTAGCCAATGCTTGTCCATCAACATCTTCAGCAATGATTAATAAAGGTCTTCCTGATTGAGCAACTGGCTCTAAAATAGGTAAGATTTCTTGTAAGTTAGAAATCTTTTTATCAAATAATAAAATATATGGATTTTCTAAATCAGCAATCATTTTATCAGCATCTGTAACGAAGTATGGAGATAAGTATCCACGGTCAAACTGCATTCCTTCAACAACATCAACATAAGTGTCAGTCCCTTTAGCTTCTTCTACAGTAATTACTCCTTCTTTACCAACTTTTTCAAAAGCTTCAGCAATTAAGTTACCAATTATAGCATCGTTGTTAGAAGAGATTGCAGCTACTTGCTTGATTTTCTCTGATGAATCACCAACCTCTTTAGATTGTTTAGCTAAATCTTCAGTAATAGCAGCTACAGCTTTATCAATACCACGTTTTAAATCCATGGGATTAGCACCCGCAGCTACGTTTTTTAAACCTTCTTTTACGATAGCTTGTGCTAATACTGTAGCAGTAGTAGTACCATCACCTGCTAAATCGTTAGTTTTAGAAGCTACTTCTTTTACCATTTGAGCTCCCATGTTTTCTAACTCATCTTCTAGTTCTACTTCTTTAGCTACAGAAACTCCATCTTTAGTTACATGAGGAGCTCCGAAAGATTTAGAAATAATAACGTTACGTCCTTTAGGTCCTAAAGTTACTTTTACTGCATTCGCTAATGCATCTACCCCGCGTTTTAATCCATCGCGAGCGTCTACATCAAATTTTATATCTTTTGCCATGTTTGTCTAAGTTTTTTGCCGTTAGCATATAGCTGTTGGCTTGGTTTTAAATTTTTTGTTTAATAGGCTAATAGCGAAAAGCTAATAGCAAAGAAATTTTAGATAATAGCGAAAATGTCGCTTTCTCTCATAATTAAATAATCTTTTCCTTCTAATTTAAGCTCTGTACCAGCGTACTTTCCGTATAAAACAGTATCACCAACTTTTACAGTTAAAGGCTCATCTTTTGTTCCGTTCCCTACGGCTACGACAGTACCTTTTTGTGGTTTTTCCTTTGCGTTGTCAGGGATGATGATTCCTGATGCTGTAGTAGTTTCTGCTGCAGCTGGTTCAACAAGAACTCTGTCTGCTAAAGGTTTAATGTTTAATCCCATTTTATATATTTTGATTGATTAAATTAATTTTACTGGTAGTATTTTGTCAGAAATTATGCCATTAGATTTTTGCTGACAATTTTTCTAATACATTAGATTAATAAATAAAAAAAATGCCAACGTGTCATTTACGTTGGCATTTTATATTCTATTTTTTGAAAAACTACTGAGCGCTGTCTTTAGCTGTATCTGTTGCTGCTGGTGTAGCAGGAGTTGTTGTAGTTTCAATATTGTTTAAGGTTTCATTTAATTGAGGAGCGTCAGCTGCATTTCCTCTTGGAATAGCGAAGTTTGCTAATAAAATTAAAGCAAACATAGTAATAGCTAATGTCCAAGTAGTTCTGTCTAAAAAGCTATTTGTATTTTGTACACCTCCAATATTTTGAGCTCCACCGCCTCCAAATGATGAAGATAATCCTCCACCTTTAGGATTTTGAACCATTACAATTAAGATTAATGCTATTGCAACAATCAATATTAAAACTAAAAGTAAAGTATACGTTGTCATCTATTTATTGTTTTGTAAAATTTGTATTCTTTTAATTTGGTCTGCAAAGAAACCACTTTTTTCTGGATATTTCAAACTTAATATTTTATAAGCTTGAATAGCACTGTCGTATTTCTTTTGTTCTAAATATACTTTAGCTAAAGTTTCAGTAGCTAATTGGTTGTTCTGTTGATTTTCGGATATTTTTATATCCGAAGTATTTGTTTTATTAGGACGAGAAATTTTTGGAGCAGTTTCAATAAAACGATCAATAATAGCTTCATGTTCAGACTTAACAGGCACTTCTTTAGCTTGTTTTTCTGAAATTTTATTATCTAAAGTTCTAACAATAGTTTTTTTAGATGATAGTTGCAACCATTGATTAAAAGAAAAGGTTTCGTTTTGTGTGAAAGAAAGAGGTTTGCCAATAGCTAAATCTTCTTCTATTGCTGAAACTTTTACTTGTTTCCTTTTAGGAAGAATTTTGTCTTTTAAACTAATCTTTTCTTCTTTTATAGGAGCTTCTTTGAAAGCTTCAGAGGTAATAAAATCAAATAAAACAGATCTATCACTGGTGTGAGCTGCCGTTATTTTTAACTCGTTGTTGTATTTATAACTTTCTTGATTTTTTAAAATTTTTAAACGAAGCGCTCTAGCAGATTGAAAAAAAGGATATTCTTGAATAATATCAGTGATGTCTGAAAGATGTTCTTGCGAAATTAATTCAGGCTTTTTTAATAATTGTATGTACGTGTTTTTTTTCAAAATTATCTATCCCCAGTCTCCAACAGAAGCATTAAATATATCTTGTGTAATTCGTTCTAAAATTTCATCTAATGCAGCTTCTAAGACAGTACCAGTTAACTGTTGGTTGGCTCCATAATCGTAGTAAAAAGAAAAACGCTTTTCAAAATTTTTCTTTTCATTTAAGTTGTTAATAAAGTTTACGTTTACAGTAATTGTTAATCGGTTTTGAGCAGCTGTTTGTTGAGCTGTGGCACTCATTGGTGTAATTCGATAATCAACAATTTCACCATAAAAATGTAAATCACCACTAGTGCTAACCAAGGTTAAATTAGTTTGACGTGTAAATAAGTCTTGTAAATCTTGTGTGAATTTTTGACTAAGTATTGGTTCAACTAAAGGTGCTTGGTTAGGAAAAAAATCAACCTGAATTGTTTTTGCATTTCCTGTATCTCCACCAGTAAAAGAGTATGCTCCACAACCAATAATGGTTGTAAAAGTAATAAGTAACGATACTATATAAAGAGTTTTTTTCATTTAAAGTTGAATAATTTTTAAAAGTAAACAATATAACTATTATAAGCCGTATTGTTTTATTTTTCTGTATAAGGTTCTCTCAGATATTCCTAATTCTTTGGCAGCTAATTTACGCTTACCATTGTTTTTTTCGAGAGACTTTTTTATCATTTCTATTTCTTTTTCTTGTAACGATAAACTTTCATCTTCCTCAATGGTTTCCGCATAATCATAATCATTTTGATGAGAAGTTGATTTTGGAATTTGTACTACCTCAATGTTTGAAGCTTCTGATAAATCTTGATCTTGATAAATACGTTCAATTAAACGATGATTGTCTTCTTGTACCTGTTCAGAGTCTCCGTTTTGCATTAAATCTAGCGTTAGCTTTTTTAGATCATTAATGTCATTACGCATATCAAACAAGATTTTATACATGATATCTCGTTCATTAGCAAAATCTGATTGACTTGTAGTTCTGTCACCTACAACAGCAGGTAGATTACTACGGTTTTCAGGCAAATATTGAATTAGTTTTTCAGGGGTAATTAGCCTATCTTCCTCAACTATTGATACTTGTTCGGCAATGTTTTTTAATTGACGAATATTACCAGGGAAATGATAGTTCAATAAAACCTTTACAGCATTCTCATTTAACCTGATGGTAGGCATTCGGTATTTTTGTGCAAAATCGGCAGCAAACTTTCTAAATAATAAATGAATGTCTTCACCACGTTCTCTCAAAGGAGGTAGTGAAATTTCTATAGTACTTAAACGGTAATATAAATCTTCACGAAATTTCTCTTTAGAAATGGCTTCGTGCATATTAACGTTGGTTGCAGCTACAATACGAACATTTGTTTTTTGTACTTGTGAAGATCCTACTTTTATAAATTCTCCATTTTCTAAAACACGTAATAAACGTACTTGCGTGGTTAACGGCAGTTCACCAACTTCATCTAAAAAAATAGTTCCGCCATCAGCCACTTCAAAATAGCCTTTTCGGGTTTGTGTAGCTCCTGTAAAAGCTCCTTTTTCATGTCCAAATAATTCGCTGTCAATTGTTCCTTCAGGAATCGCTCCACAGTTAACTGCAATGTATTTTGCATGTTTTCTGTGTGATAATTGATGAATTATTTTTGGTATACTTTCTTTTCCAACACCACTTTCACCAGTAACTAATACCGAAATATCAGTGGGAGCAACACGAATCGATTTTTCAATAGCACGATTTAGTTGCATATCGTTACCGATAATGCCAAAGCGTTGTTTTATAGCTTGTAAATTTTCCATTTCTTTTTTAGAATAAAGAAAAAAGAGCAGAGAGAAAAGCTTATACCTTTTTCTTTTCTCTTTACACTCTTTTCTATAAATTAATTATTGTCAGAATATCCAACAGCCGTACCTTTTAAGGTAGTAGAAGTACAATCTTCAATTTTTACATTTACAAAATCACCCATTTTGTAGTTTTCTTTAGGGAAAACTACAACAGTGTTTTGTGTATTACGACCTTTCCATTCGTTTTCATTTCTTTTAGAAGTTCCCTCGATTAAAACTTCCTGAATTTTACCCACATGCTCTTTAGCTCTGTATAAACTATGTTCTTGTTGTAGATTAATTATTTCTTGTAAACGACGTTTTTTAATAGTCAAAGGAACATTGTCTTCCATTTTCTTAGCAGCCAAGGTTCCTGGTCTTTCTGAATAAGCAAACATAAACCCGAAGCTATATTTTACATAGTTCATCATGTGTAAAGTGTCAAGATGGTCTTCTTCGGTTTCTCCACAGAACCCCGCAATCATATCTTGACTTAAAGCCATTTCAGGAACAATTTTATAAATATTATCAACTAACTCCATGTACTCTTCACGAGTGTGTTGACGATTCATAGCTTTTAACATATTGTTACTCCCGCTTTGAACAGGTAAATGAATGTACTTACAAATATTTTGGTGTTTTGCCATTACATGAATCACATCTAGCGTCATATCCTGTGGGTTAGACGTAGAAAAACGGAAACGCATTTTTGGGAACTCAGTAGCACACATGTCTAATAATTGAGCAAAATCTACTGCAGAAGCTTGTGCTAATTCAGATGCTTTTTTGAAATCTTTTTTCAATCCACCGCCATACCATAAATAAGAATCAACATTTTGACCTAATAAAGTAATTTCTTTGAAGTTCTTTTCTTGCATACTGCGAATTTCTTCAATAATACTCTTAGGATCACGACTACGTTCACGACCACGAGTAAAAGGAACTACGCAGAATGTACACATATTATCACAACCACGAGTAATTGATACAAATGCAGAAACTCCGTTAGAGTTTAAACGAACAGGAGAAACATCAGCGTACGTTTCTTCCTTTGATAATATTACATTTACAGCATCACGACCTGCGTCAACTTCTTCAATTAAATTAGGTAAGTCACGATAAGCATCAGGACCAACGACTAAATCAACGATTTTTTCTTCCTCTAAAAACTTTTCTTTCAATCGTTCTGCCATACAACCCAGTACACCAACTTTCATCGTTGGATTTACCTTTTTAACAGCATTGTATTTTTGGAGTCTGTTACGAACAGTGGTTTCTGCTTTTTCACGAATAGAGCACGTATTTACCAATACTAAATCAGCATCTTCTAAATTTTGAGTGGTATTAAAACCCTGCTCTGCTAAAATTGACGCCACAATTTCGCTATCGTTCATATTCATTTGGCAACCATAACTTTCTATAAAAAGTTTTTTGTTGTTTCCTTCTTTGTGTTCTGTAACAAGGGCTTTTCCTTGTTTTTTTTCATCAATTACTTTCTCTACGTGTTCCATAAATCCTTAAATCGTACTAAAATAGGCTGCAAAGATACAACCAAAAAGTGTAATTTGTGACAAATTGACATGGATTGTTTTTTTAAGAAAAAGTAAAATTTTGTTAAAAAAGACCCATTAAAAAAAAACTATATACTTTTGCAAACTGAATTACACTTATATTACAAAAGTGTAAAATGAGATAAGAGATATAAGACGTATGGCAAAAAATTTAGTAATAGTTGAGTCACCTGCTAAGGCGAAAACAATAGAAAAGTTTTTAGGAAAGGACTTTCAGGTTGAATCGAGTTTTGGACACATTGCAGACTTACCATCTAAGGAGTTGGGAGTAAATGTAGAAGGAGATTTCAAACCGAAGTATATAGTTTCTACCGATAAAAAAGCGGTAGTAAAAAAACTGAAAGACTTAGCAAAGAAAGCAGAAACTGTTTGGTTAGCATCCGATGAAGACCGCGAGGGAGAAGCTATAGCATGGCACTTAGCGGAACAATTGAAGTTGAAAAATGAAAACACTAAGCGTATTGTTTTTAACTCTATTACTAAAAATGCAATTTTAAAAGCAATTGAAAACCCACGCACAATTAATTACAATCTTGTTGATGCTCAACAAGCAAGACGTGTGTTAGATAGAATTGTAGGATATGAATTATCTCCTGTATTATGGAGAAAAGTAAAACCAGGATTGTCAGCAGGTAGAGTACAATCGGTTGCTGTCCGTTTAATAGTGGAGCGTGAAAGAGAGATAGAAGGTTTTACACCAGTAGCTTCTTATCGTGTTGACGCGGAGTTTGTAAATGAAGAAGGAAAAAAGTTTAAAGCAAAATTAGCAAAGAACTTTTCAACAAAAAAAGAAGCTGAAAATTTCTTAAATTCTTGTTTAGGAGCAGAATTTTCTGTTGCTGATTTACAAAAAAAACCAGCAAAAAAATCTCCAGCACCGCCATTTACTACATCGACGTTGCAACAGGAAGCGTCAAGAAAATTAGGTTTTCCAGTTGCCAAAACTATGATGGTAGCACAACGTTTGTATGAAGCAGGGTTAATAACCTACATGAGAACAGACAGTGTAAACTTATCTGATGATGCAAAAAAAGCTGCTCAAGCAGAAATTATAGCTTCTTATGGTGAAGAATATAGCAAGCCACGTAATTATGCAACTAAGTCTAAAGGAGCACAAGAAGCGCATGAGGCAATTCGTCCGACTAACATGGAGAATCATGAAATTACAGGTGAGTATGATCAAACAAGATTGTATAGCTTAATTTGGAAACGCACATTAGCTTCACAAATGAGTGAAGCTAAGCTAGAACGTACCGTCGTAAAAATAGATAACAATAAGAATAAAAAGCAGTTTACTGCAAATGGAGAGGTAATTACTTTTGAAGGATTTTTAAAAGTATATTTAGAAGGGACAGACAACGAAGAGGAAGAACAGGCAGGAATGTTACCTAAAATGGAAGTAAATGAAGAATTAATAAACGAGTTGATAACAGCAACTGAGCGTTACACACGTCCGCCAGCAAGGTTTTCTGAAGCATCTTTGGTAAAACAATTAGAAGAGTTAGGTATTGGTCGCCCTTCTACGTATGCACCAACCATTTCAACTATTCAAAGAAGGGAGTATATTGAAAAAGGAACTGTAGAAGGAAAAGAAAGAAATTACACTCAATTAAGTTTAGCCAATCAAGAAGTGTCAGAGCAAATTTTAACTGAAAGAGTAGGTTCAGATAAAGGAAAGCTCGTGCCAACAGATATAGGAAATATAGTAAATGATTTCTTAGTAGAAAATTTTGATGCAATTTTAGATTATGGTTTTACAGCTAAAGTAGAAAATGAATTTGATGAAATTGCAGAAGGAAAAGAAGATTGGATAGCAATGATTAAAGACTTTTATAAAAACTTTCATGTTGTTGTAGAAGATGTTGCTGCAAATGCAGAAAGAGCAAAAGGGGAACGTTTATTAGGTGTAGATCCTGAAAGTGGAAAGAATGTGTATGTGCGTTTAGGGCGTTACGGAGCAATGGTGCAGATAGGAGAGGCAACTGATGAAGAGAAACCTCGTTTTGCAAGTTTACAAGGTGACCAAACAATGAATTCAATTACCTATGAAGAGGCAATGGATTTATTTAAGTTGCCAAAAACATTGGGAGACTATGAAGAGAAAGAAGTAGTTGTAGCTAATGGAAGATTTGGTCCTTATATTAAATTTGATGGTAAATATGTATCGTTAGATAAAGGAGAAAATCCAATGTCTGTAGATATGGATAGAGCTATTGAATTGATTGAAGCAAAAAGAAAAGCAGATGCTCCTATTGGAGAATATGAAGGAATGCCAATTCAAAAGGGAGTAGGGCGTTTTGGCCCTTTTATTAAATGGAACTCTATTTTTATCAACGTAAATAAAAAATACGACTTTGATAATTTAAGTCAAACAGATTTAGAAGAATTAATAGAAGATAAAAAAAGAAAAGAGCGTGAAAAGCTAATCCACAATTTTGAAGAGGTTGGTATTCGTGTAGAAAAAGCACGCTGGGGACGTTTTAATGTAATAAAAGGAAAGATAAAGGTAGAACTTCCAAAGACAACAGAGATAGAAAAACTAACACAAGAAGAGGCTGTTAAAATGATTGAAGCAAAAACACCTAAGAAAAAAACAGCTAAAAAGAAAGCAGCCAAAAAAAAATAAAGAAGCTTTCAGAAAAAAAATAGTTTAGTATATTGCGACTCCAAAAATTCCCCTAATAAATGAATATAGACTTCTTTTCCCCTATTGAAGATTCTGTAGCTACTAGTGTAGTTTTACAGCCTTCTTCTGTATTAGGAAGAACTATTCAACTACATACTGTTCAAGATGGTTTTCCAGATTTAACAGAAGTAACTATCGCAATTTTAGGGGTTAAAGATGATAGAGGAGCAGCAGGTAATTTAGGGAGTGGTAAAGAATTACACGAAATTCGTAAACATTTGTATCAATTATTTCCTGGTAACTGGCATACTCGTATAGCAGATCTCGGAAACATAGAGAAAGGAAATACATTAGAAGATACCTACTTTGCTGTTAAATCATCAGTAGCATTTTTACTAAAAAAAAATATACTTCCTGTAATAATTGGGGGAGGACAAGATTTAACTTACGCAAATTATAGAGCTTACGACGAACTAGAGCAAACAGTTAACTTAGTAGTTGTTGATAGTCGGTTTGATCTAGGCTCATTAGAAGAAGAATTAAGCTCTCAATCTTATTTAAGTAGAATTGTAATGGAGGAGCCTAATAATCTGTTTAACTTCAGTAATATAGGGTACCAAACCTACTTTAATTCTCAAGAAGAAATAAATCTATTAGATAAATTATATTTTGAAGCCTACAGATTAGGAGAAGTTAAAAACATAACATTGGTAGAACCAATAATGCGTGACGCAGATGTTGTAAGCGTAGATATAGGCAGTGTACGTCAAAGCGATGCTCCTGCAAATAAAAATGCTTCGCCAAATGGATTTTATGGAGAAGAGTTATGTGCTGTTGCACGTTATGCAGGGATAAGTGATAAGGTAACATCTTTTGGAATATACGAGTACAATAGCCTTTTAGATTTAAATCATCAAACAGCAAAATTAATAGCTCAAGTAATTTGGTATTTCATAGAAGGAGTAAATTCAAGAGCTAAAGATTACCCATTTGTAACCAAAGAAAGTTACCAAAAGTTTACGGTACTTTTAAATGATGATGATCCAATAAACTTTTATAAGAGTGATAAAAGCGGTCGTTGGTGGATGGAAATAAATTTAATATCAAATAATAAACACAAAAGACATGCGTTAATACCATGTAACTATCGAGATTATGAACAAGCATTACAACAAAAAATACCAGAAAGGTGGTATAAGGCTTTGCAAAAGCTTGTTTAAAAGAAAGTTGTATGTTCTGTAAAAAATAATAATTCGTAATTGTTTTTTAATAAAAAAAATAATAGGTTTACGCCTCTTTTATAAGAAAGATTTAATATGAAAAAAATAACAGTACTTGCATTGTTAGCATCTATCATTTACTCTTGTGGTTCAAGTGGTGATAGGGGAGAGTTAGTAGGAGTGAAATCTAAAAGGAAATGGTTTGCTGAAAAACCATATGGTATGGCTAAAATCCCAGGAGGATCTTTCACTATGGGAAAACAAGATGAAGATCCTATGGGGGCTATGAATGCTCCAACTAAAACAGTTACGGTACAACCATTTTACATGGATGAGACTGAAATAACAAATAGTGAGTATAAAGCTTTTGTTCATTGGGTAAGAGATTCCATAACAAGAACTAAATTAGCTTATCAAGCAGAATTTGCTTCTTTAGGAGGAGAGGATGCAGCTAATACAGGTAAAAATGCACAAGGAATACAATTATATGCTTTTGCATCAAAAGATACTGTTAATGAAACTCCGTATGATAAGTACATGCGTGAAAATTATTACGAATTAGGAGAAGGGTTAGATTCACTAAAACCATTAAACTGGGAAGAAGAGTTAATTTGGGATTCACAAGAATATCCTGATGCTGATTATGTAGAGGTGATGGACTCTTTATATATTAGAAAAGATGAGGCCTTAAATGGAATTAGAACATTTAATACAAAATTATTAAACTATAGGTATTATTGGTTTGATAATGAAGCTGCAGCAAGAACAGGTAAGAATAGAAGAGATTTCTTAAAAGACGAAGTTATAAATGTGTATCCAGATACAACAGTATGGATAAAAGACTTTAATTATTCATACAATGATCCAATGCATCAAGAGTATTTTGGGCACAAAGCGTATGAGAATTACCCAGTAGTAGGGGTAACATGGAATCAAGCAAAAGCATTCTGTCATTGGAGAACCCAAACAAAAAATAATTTTCAAAGATCTAGAAAGAAGTTAGGTTTAGTGCCTGCTTTCAGATTGCCTACAGAAGCAGAGTGGGAATACGCAGCACGTGGAGGATTAGATTATGGTAAATATCCTTGGGGAGGACCTAGTACAACGAGTGATAGAGGATGTTTTTTAGCAAACTTTAAACCAGTTCGTGGAGATTATGCAGCTGATGGAGCCCTTTACACAGTTGAAGCAATGTCTTATAATCCTAATGAGTATGGATTGTTTAATATGGCAGGTAATGTTTCAGAATGGACAAATACAGCTTACAATCAAATGTCTTATTATATGGGATCTACCATGAACCCTAACGTTGAAATAAAAGAAAATAGAAGAAAAATAATACGTGGAGGATCTTGGAAAGATGTAGCATATTTCTTAGAGGTAAGTTCTCGTGATTGGGAATACGCTGATACCGCAAGAAGTTATATCGGATTTAGAACCGTACAAGATTATTTAGGTACCAATAAAAGTAATTAAACAAGAAAACAAGAATAAATATTAATCCCCAAATTTTAAAAATCAAGAATTATGGCACAATCAAAATCAACTAAAAAAATGTTCAACATGGCTTACGGTTTAGGAGCCGCAGTAGTTATTATTGGAGCATTATTTAAAATTTTACACTGGCCTTTTGGAAATGAAGTATTAATGGTAGGTATGATTGTTGAAGCAGCAGTTTTCGCATTGTCAGCGTTTGAAGCAGTTGAAGACGATTTAGATTGGACAAAAGTATACCCAGAGTTAGCAGATGGACAATCATCAGGTAGCAAAAGAGATAAAAAAGTTTCTGCTTCACCAGAAGAAGCACAAAGCATGTTATCTCAAAAATTAGACAATATACTAAGTGAAGCTAAATTAGATGCTCAATTAGTATCTCGTTTAGGAGACAGTATTAAAAGCTTTCAAGGAGCAGTAGAGCCATTAGCTTCAGCTTCTCAATCAATTTCAGCTACTAATAGTTACAATGAGCAAATGTCTAGAGCAGCAGCTCAAATGGAATCATTAAATAGTTTATACCAAACTCAAGTAGAAAATGCTAGTAAACAAGCCGATTTAAACTCAGCTATGGTAGAGAACTCTCAACGTTTACAAGAGCAAATGCAATCGTTAGCAACAAACCTATCTTCATTAAATGGAGTATATGGAGGAATGTTAACTGCAATGTCTAACAAATAATTAATTAGTTTAATCTAATTTATTAACTAAACAAACTAATTAATATGGCAGGAGGACAACTATCACCAAGGCAGAAGATGATTAACCTTATGTACTTAGTGTTTATTGCAATGTTAGCAATGAACATGAGTAAGGAAGTATTATCTGCCTTTGGATTAATGAATGAAAAGTTAACAGTAGCTAACCAAAAAGCAACAGAGAAAAATAAAACAGCTTACGAAACGTTAGCTCAAAAGGCAGCAGAACAAGCTAAGCAATACGGTGAAGCTAAGGAGAAAACAGATAAGTTAAAAGTAGCAGCTGATGAATTATATGCTTACGTAGGAGATTTAAAGAGCCAAATGACTGGTGATTTAGAAGATAAAAAAGCATATGAAACAATGGATAAGTCTAAATTTTTAGATGAATTGTTCTTTAAAGGAGGTAAAATATCAAAAAAAGGACAAGAATTTGTTGCTAAGATAGATGCTTTCAGAAATGATGCTGTTGCTGCTTTAGAAGGTACAGAAGTAGCAGATGTAATAGCCGCTCGTTTTAATACAAGTAAAGTAGAAAATAAAGACGGTAAAAAAATTGACTGGTTAAAATATCATTTTGAAGGTTTCCCTTTAATTGCATCTTTAACTAAGTTAACTCAAATCCAAGCAGACATTAAAGCTACAGAATCTGATGCTTTAACAGCTTTATTACAAGGAGAATTACAAAGTGCTGTATCTATGACCAAATATGAAGCAATGGTTGTTTTTGATAAGAGTGCTTATTATCCTGGAGAAAACTTATCAGGTAGAATTGTATTAGGAAAAAAAGATCCTAATTTAACTGCAGAGAAAGTTATTATTAATGATAAAGAAGTTGAGCAAGAAAAAATTCAAGCAGGACAAGTTATTCTAGACGGTCCAGCAGGTAATGTAGGAGATAAGGAATTAAAAGGAGAGTTCCAATTTAAAGAAGGAGATTCTATTGTAAAAATAGATATTAAAGGAGCTTATGCTGTTATTCCTAGACCAAATGAAGCTCTAGTTTCTGCAGATAAAATGAATGTAGTATACCGTGGTTTAGCTAACCCGTTAACTATTTCTATTCCAGGAGTACCAGGAAATAAAGTTTCTGCAAAAGCTCCAGGGTTGAAAAGAGTTAGAGGAGACAAGTATACTATGTATCCAGGTAAAGGTAGTGAGGTAAACATCGTAGTTACAGGAACTCCAACGGGTGCATCAAAAGGTGTGCGTTCTGTTAAGAAATTTAGAATTAAAGACATACCACCAGCAGTAGGTATGGTTAGAGGTCAATATGGTACCGTAAAAATGCCAAAAGCTAGTTTAGGAAGAATAAGCGTAGCTGCAGGATTACCAGACTTCTTATTCGATTTAAAACTAAACGTATCTAGCTTTAAGGTTAAAGTACCAGGACAAGTAGCGATACCTGTAAGTGGTAGAGGTTTAAACTCTAGAGCTAAAGCAGCTATTAGTAAGGCTAGAAGAAATGATGTAATTACAATTTTTGATATCAAAGCATCAGTATCAGGTTCTAACTATAAAATTAAAAAAGTATTACCTGTTAGCGTAGAAATTACAAATTAATAAGTAAAAAATAAGAAAGTATGAATTGGAAGCGTTTTTATATGGTTTTATTCGCATTTGCTGCGACAAGCTATGCAAGTGCACAAGCTAACCTTTTAAATGCTAAAAAGGTAGATGAAATTGGATTTAAATCTGAAGCTCAAATAGCTTCAGAAGATGACAAACCACTTCCTTATGGCTACATTAGTGATAGAGATGTGTTATGGTCTAAGGTGGTGTGGGAATATGTAGATTTAAACCAGAAAATAAATCTACCTTATTATTACCCAATTGATACTATGAATGCAGGTCTTACAAGACGTTCTTTATTTGATACCTTATTAAAAGGTATTAAAAATGGTGAAATAACAGAGGTCTATAACGACTCTTATTTTACTACTAAAATAGGAATGGAAGAAGTTAATATGATGACGTTTAATGAACGTCAAAATGGAGACTATGTGGATCCTTATTATGTACAGTCTCAAGACATTAAGGGGTTTAAGTTAAAAGGTATTTGGTATTTTGACAAACGCCAAGGTGAGTTAAAATATCGTTTATTAGCCTTAGCACCTATGGGACCAGATGTACAGGTAATGGGAGTTGAAGAAATTGACGATAGTGAAAATGTGTATGAACTATTTTGGGTGTTTTTCCCAGATGCCCGTGAAACATTACACAATTCAAAAGTATTCAACCCAGAAAATTCAGCACAACCACTTTCTTATGACAACTTGTTAAATGCAAGACGTTTTAACTCAACCATTTTAAGAGAAGAAAACATTTATGGAGATAGATCTATAAAAGATTATGTTCGTGGTAATTCTTTATTTCAATTGTTAGAAGCAAATAGAATTAAAGAAGGTATTCGTAATAGAGAAATGGATATGTGGAATTATTAATATTCCTTTTCAGTATAAACAAAAAAGAGCTTGCATTGCAAGCTCTTTTTTATTACAATAGTAGTACTTTTGAATTATGAATAAAGAGGTAGATTATATCATCGTTGGCTTAGGGTTATCAGGAATAGCCTTTACAGAACAATTAATTAAAAACAATAAAAGTTTTATTGTTTTTGAAAATACTTCACAAGTATCTTCAGTAGTTGCTGGTGGAGTATACAATCCTGTAATCTTAAAACGATTTACGCCAGTTTGGAATGGACATGAACAACTAGAAAAGGCAATCCCTTTTTATGAAGAACTAGAAGAAAAGTTACAACTTACCTTAGATTATAAATTTACTACTAAAAAAGTATTTTCAAGTGTAGGAGATGAAAACAATTGGTTCATTGCATCAGATAAACCAATGTTGTCTTACTATATGAATCCAAAAATATCAAAAAAAAAAATAAAAGGAATTATAGGTAATTATGGATTTGGAGAATTAAAAGGAACAGGAAGAATTGATACCCCTTTATTAGTAAAGTCTTATAAAGAGTATATAAAATCATTAAAAAGTCTCCTAGAACAAGCCTTTGACTATTCAAAAGTTACTATTCAAGAAGATAAAGTAAGTTATGATAATATTACAGCAAAAAGAATTGTGTTTAGTGAAGGATTTGGTTTAAAGAAAAATCCATTTTTTAATTATTTGCCTTTAAATGGAACGAAAGGAGAAACGATAACAATTCATGCTCCCGAACTAAAAATAGATTTTTTATTAAAAGGCAGTGTATTTATAATGCCGTTAGGTGACGATACATACAAAGTAGGAGCTACTTTTAATTGGACAGATAAAACATCAGTTCCAACAGAAGAAGGAAGAAAAGAGTTGGAAGAAAAATTACAAAAGATAATATCAGTTCCATATACAGTAATTGAACAATCAGCAGGAATACGTCCTACAGTAAAAGATAGAAGGCCTTTAGTAGGAAAACATCCAGAATATCAAAAATTAGCTATTTTAAACGGCTTAGGAACACGTGGTGTAATGATTGCCCCAACTGTTGCAGAAAACTTATATAATCATCTCGAAAAGGGTGAAGAGTTGGATAAAGAAATAAATATAAAAAGGTTCGTTGAATAACGAACCTTTTTATATTGTTATATTTTAAGAAATAATAAACTTATTCCTAGTAGAGTTACTTTTCTGATTGTAATTCTTTGGCGTTCTTTTTATAACCCACAAATAGGTTAATCCAAATAATTCTTGAAAGTCTTAATGTAATAGGTGTTAATATTAAAGAAACAGCTATTATAGCTATGAAACTATGTAAAATAGATAAGCCAATAAAAACTTTAGCAATAATAAAAATAGCAACAAAAAGAGCTACTGCAAGCGCGTAATTTACATACATCGCACCAAAGAAAAAAGAAGGCTCCATCATGTACTTAAAATTACATTGGGGACAATTTTCATGTAAAGTAGTTACTTTTTTAGGGTTGAAGTTAAGTTTGTATTTAAAGAAGTCTCCTTCATGACATCGAGGACATTTACTATTAAAAATACTATACAATTTACTTCCTTTTCCAAACATTTCTTATGGGTATTAAGTTCGATTAACTATTTGCTTTTTGTAAGTTTGTACAAATTTCAACAAAAATAAAACTATCGTTTGTAACTCTAGTTACAAAACTAAAGTAATTTGCTAAAAATATGTTAAACGTACACGATGTATCAGTTTCATTTATGGGAACAGATTTGTTTTCTGGAATCACTTTTAAATTAATAAAAGGAGACAGAATTGGATTGATTGGAAAAAATGGAGCAGGAAAATCTACCTTATTAAAAGTTTTATCAAAAGATATTGAAAGTAGTGGCGGAACACTGGCATTTGATAAAGATGTACGTATAGGGTTTTTACGACAGGATATTGATTTTGTACATGGAAGAACTATTTTAGAAGAAGCATACCAAGCATTTACTGAAATTAAAGAAATTGAACTAGAGCTTGATGAAATTAATCGTCAACTAGCAGAAAGAACTGATTATGAAAGTGAAGCGTATAATCAATTAATTATTGATTTAAACGAGAAAACTGAACGTTACGAGTTACTTGGTGGATATAACTACCAAGGAGAAACCGAAAAGATTTTACAAGGGTTAGGTTTTCAACGAGAAGATTTTGATAAGTTAACTGATACTTTTTCTGGAGGTTGGCGTATGCGTATTGAACTTGCAAAACTCCTTCTTCAGAATAATGATATTTTATTACTCGATGAGCCCACAAACCACTTAGATATTGAGTCGATTATTTGGTTAGAAAACTTTTTAAAAAACTATGCAGGAGCTATCGTTTTAGTATCGCACGATAAGATGTTTTTAGATAATGTAACCAATCGTACTATAGAAATTTCGTTAGGTCAAATCTACGATTATAAAAAACCGTACTCTGAGTTCCTAAAACTGCGAGCAGAGATTAAAGAAAAGCAGCTGCAAACACAGAAAAATCAACAGAAGGAAATAGAACATACCGAAAAATTAATAGAGAAATTCCGTGCAAAAGCTAGCAAAGCTTCCATGGCACAATCGTTAATTAAAAAGTTAGAAAAAGTAGAACGTATTGAAGTAGACCAAGATGATAATGCGGTAATGAATGTGCGTTTTGCTATATCAAAAGAACCAGGCAAAATTATTGTAGAGGCTGAAAATTTAGCAAAAAGCTATGGAGAAAAAGAGGTGTTAAAAGATGTAAACTTATTAATTGAACGTAATAGTAGAATTGCCTTTGTAGGACAAAACGGACAGGGAAAATCTACCTTGGCCAAAATGATGGTAGGGGAAATTCCGTTTGAAGGAAACTTAAAACTAGGACACAATGTAGAAATAGGTTACTTTGCACAAAATCAGTCAGAAGAATTACCACCAGAGAAAACAGTGTTAGAAATTATGGAAGACGCTGCTACCGATAGTAATAGAATGCGTGTGCGAGATATGTTAGGTTCGTTTTTATTTGGAGGAGAGGCAGTAGATAAAAAAGCAAAAGTACTATCAGGAGGTGAGCGAAATCGTTTGGCATTATGTAAGTTGTTGCTATCGCCATTTAATGTCTTAATAATGGATGAGCCTACCAACCACTTAGATATTGCTTCTAAAAATGTATTAAAAAAAGCATTACAAAACTTTGATGGTACGCTAATTGTCGTATCTCACGACCGTGATTTTTTACAAGGATTAACCACAACGGTTTACGGATTTAAAGACCGTGAAATAAAAGAATATTTAGGAGATATTGATTATTTCTTAGAGCAACACAAAATGGAAAGTTTGCGCGATGCTGAGAAAAGAACCGTAGTTACTAAAGAAAAAGATACTTCTAAAAAAGAAGCCTATCAATTATCAAGAGAGCAAGAAAAAGAATTAAAAAAGTTAAAAAATAAGCTTAATAAAATTGAAACACAAATAGCAAATTTAGAGGCTGAAATAGAAAAAATAGATTTAGAATTAGCACAGAACTACGATGAAGTATCTTCACGTCCTAACTTCTTCGAAAACTACAAAGCAAAAAAGGCGAAAGTTGATGCACTAATGGAAGAATGGGAACAAGTTGAGGAGCAGTTAGTTGATTTTTAATATTAAGAATAAAAGTAAAAACTTGTTTTAATAACGGTGTGTAATAAGCTACTAAAAGAATCTTTTGCCATAGTAAAAAGTAGTAAATATAAAAGTACGTTGGTTTAAAAAAGTATAAAATTTACTTGTTTTTTACCTCAGTTCTTTGTTGCCAGTAGTTTTTTATTCATAAGTGACTTAAATTCAATTCCATTATGTTGGTTAAAGTATCTACTTTGAAATAAAACGGTTCAGCTCTATTTATTTCGTTGTTATTATGTTCAAAATTAAATCCACTATCGTATTTTTTCCACGAGCCTTTGTTCGATTCCAGTTCCGTACTTTTTAGAATTTGTTCTACAATTTTTTTCTCGTCAGATTGTTTGTATTCGATTGTCAGTCCGATTGAATAATCAGAATCAAAAGCTCCTTCTGTGTGTTCAATAAGATTTTCCAAAACCTTAAAATCTTCTGGGATAATTAAGTCTGTTTTTTCTTCAATTAACGGTTCAATTCTGTCCAAAGCTAATTCTCCATCAGGTTTGTTCATTATTCCAGCAAACATATATGCCATAAATCCAAAGAACAAAATTGGTACTGCCAAAAATGATAATTGAAAAAATCCAATTAAGATTCTTCTTTTGAAAAATTGCAAAACCGATGAAATTAGTAATACAAATCCAAAAAATATGAGAAGATAAAATCCGAAATCGGTATTTGGCAAAATCGCTCCACTAATAAAAAGAATAATAGAAATTCCGAAAAGCAATATTGGAATCCACCATTTTGTAACTAAATATTTCTTTAAAATTTCGGTCATTTTAAATTACTGGCAACGGTCTCGGCTATGAGTAGTTGCGTGGGTTATCACTAACTTTAGCAAGTACGCACCAAACTGAAAATCCGGGAGGATTTTCAGAAGTAGGCGAGAACAAGCAATTACTTATAGCCATTGTTGGCGGTAGTATTTTATTTTTTTATTTCTTCTTGTAAAATTATTGTATCTAAAAAAGGTATAATTTTTTTGAATGGTTTTACATAAACAGATTTTGTGCCTTCATTTACAGAACATAAAACACCGATACATTTACCCTCTTGATTCAATACAGGCGAACCACTTAATCCAGCCCAATCCTTATAGTCTGAAATAATATCAGTTGTATTTAAAAGTAAATAGTTTCCATATGCGTCAATATATTTCAAATCATTTTTAAATGTATTACTCCTATGTAAGAACAATCCCTTTAAGTTTGGTTTGATTTTCCCAAAAATATAATAAGAATCTGTTTTAGTCGGTGAAACTATATGTTCGTCCATAAATTCAAACTTTTGCTCTTTAGGTGAAACTATGGGTTCAGAATTTTCATCTTTTATGTCTTCATCAGTTAAAAATGGTGCTTCAATTTTTTCTCTATTCACTAGACTTATTGCAACGTCTATAAGTTCAGGGTTTAGGTCTTCTTTGGATATATCAAAACTATCCATAAAGTAAAAGCCACCTATAGGCGTTAAGATAGTCGAAAGTGTATTCCTGTCACTAATATTATTCAAAATAGCTAAATAATTATCAACTCCAGTTCTTTCATTCAATTCGTGGTCATCAATATGAATGTTGTGGTCGGCTGTAATAAAAAATAGATTATCTCGATAGTTAATGAAAAAACCAGAACCAAAAGCAATTGGATTACTCTGAAAGCTAGATTCTTTACTTATAATTACTTGATAAGTTGTTTTTACTAATATTTCTGTTAAATGAAATTCTCTTTCTATCGTATTTAGCATTCTCGGATTCTGTTATATTACCGCCAACGGTCTCGTATAACCGTCAGTTACGGGATTAAAGTTAATGATTTTCGGTTAAGCACTGACGTTAGCAATTCCGAGTGGATTCGGACGTAGTCGAATCCGCCGTAATTGCGGTTATACATTGTTGCCAGTAGTATTTTTATTTATTCAATAACGATAATATAAAATCACGAACTTTTTCGAATGCGAAAATGAAAGCCAGAATTCCGACAATCAATGATACAATTTGCAAAATAAAATTTGTTCTATAACTATTTAATTCTTCAATGTTCTTGAATACTATATTAACATCATCTTTTTTCTTTGTCAAATATTTAATATCATTTTTAAATTTTTCTATATAATAACTTAACAAATTGGATTCACTAATCTTTCTTCGATTTTTACTTGAATAATCGTATTCATTTATATTACCACTGTGATTTATTAAAAAATTTAAAGCTCTATCATTAAATTCATTTTTGTATCTATTGGTAATAAGATTAAGTTTAGTTATTTCTTTTTTTAGCTTGAGATATTTACTGTTTTGGTGAAATAGTAGAAAATATTTGTAAAACTGCCACTTGCTTGTACTTTCTAAAAAATCGTACATTTTTCTTTTTATGTGATTTAACTTTGAAAATTCTTGATTCAGAATTGAGTCAAATACACAAGGAAACGCCATACTTTGAATTAAATAATAACTTTCAATCCAATCGTAATCTGTATAGTCTTTTCCTTTTCTTTCTCTTTTTCCGTGTTCTTCTTCTTTTATTATATGAATTGTATTTTTTTCTTTGTTGCTATAGATATCTACTAATTCATCTTTAGAAGTAAATTGAACAATACTTGAAAAATTAAAAAACGAATGTAAACTATTATTGTCTTTATGCTTTTTTAATTTTCTAATTGTATAATGTTCTATTTTAGGGATTTGAGAGGTAAGTTTTGAGGTGTAAAAATATCCGTTCAAAGGTTTTAAAATGTTATTAGTTATTTGATATTCTAAATCGGAAATTAAATTGTCAACATTCTCTCTTAAAAGACTGCTTTTAAATGATGTATAGCTAGTGAAAAGTCTATGTTTCAATATGTTTTTAAATGAGTGAAAATGTCGTGTTGACAAACTTGTCTCGGATGATTTAAGAATTTTCGTTGCAACTTTTTTAAACACTTTACTTGGTTTAACATCAATATGTAATATGAAATAGGATTCATTTGTTTTGACGTAAGATATAGTTAATCGGTCAATATAATCTGAATGCGAATTATTTATTTTTTCAAAATCTAAACTGATTAGTCTTCCAAATCCTGATGAATTGAAATCAATTTTTATTTTGGACAATTTTTTTGATAATTCATCTTTAAATCTAATTTCTTTTCCAAAGCCTGCATGTTTAGATGAAAATTTTGAAATAATAGTTTTTTTGAATTGGTCAAATTTATCTATCTCAATTACCTCAAAAAAACTAATATAAGTTAGATTTAGTTTTTTGTATTGTTCAGGTTGGTTTTTTGAGATTATTCTATCAGTGTAGTAATTTAGATATATATGATGTTCTTTAGCATTCCTTAATTCAGTGTGTCTGTCTATTACGTTTAATTTCTTTTTTAAATATTTATTTCTAGTGAGAAAGGAAAGTGTTTTTTGTTTTAGTTTATAAGAATATTCTGCTCTTTTTTCAGACCAATTTTTATGTTTTTTTTCGTAATAGAAATACTCTTTTTTCTTCAATTTTTTTAATTCGGTATGATTGGTCAATATTACTGGCAACTAGTTTATATACGTAATAAAATTACTTATATATTCCTTTTACGGTAAGATATGCGGAACTTTTAGCAATTTTATTAACACTTTCAAATATAAAGAAATAAGATAAAAAAGTGCAACTTTTTTATCGGGACTACAAACGAAGCCTAATCGGTTGTCTTCCTTCTTCAGTAATAGGAGCAACTTTAAACAAGTTGACACACTTTATTGAATACTCCCCGTTAATCGGGCGCTAATATCACGGCATGCTCCGCAGACACCACGGCACGGGTCGCTAATATCACGGCATGCTCCGTTGACACCGCGGCACGGGTCGCTGATATCACGGCATGCTCCGAAGATACTACGGCACGGGTCGCTAATATCACGGCATGCTCCGAAGACACCGCGGCATGGGTCGCTGATATCACGGCGTGCTCCGAAGACATCGCGGCACGATTAGTTAATATTTTTCACTACTATGTTGTTATTTTTTTTAATAATTACTATTGGTATAGTAGGGGATAAGCTAAAAATAGATTAAAGGCTTATTTTTGCATTGATAACTTTTTAAAATGCTGTTTAAACTAGAAATTCCCATACCAGAAAACCAACAAATTTACTTACCTATTTTAACAACAAAAGAGGTTGAACTTTTTATAAAAAGAGAAGATACTATTCATCCATTCGTTTCAGGCAATAAATTCAGAAAACTGAAGTATAATATTGCAGAAGCAAAACAACAAAAAAAAGAAACCTTATTAACTTTTGGAGGCGCTTTTTCAAACCATATTGCAGCTACTGCTGCTGCAGGAAAAATGGCAGGTTTTAAAACAATAGGAATTATTAGAGGTGATGAACTTGGAAAGGATGTAGCCAAAACACTTTTACAAAACGAAACCTTGAGAAAAGCTTACGAAAGTGGTATGCAATTTAAGTTTATTACTAGAGAAGCCTACCGAAGTAAAACATCTGAAGAATTTATTAATCAGTTAAAAAAAGAATTTGGTAATTTTTACCTAATTCCAGAAGGAGGAACAAATGCTTTAGCTGTAAAAGGTTGCGAGGAGATTTTAACAAATGAAGATGAAAAATTCAATTATATTTGCTGCGCAGTAGGTACTGGAGGAACGATTTCTGGATTGATAAATTCGGCCAAAAAGAATCAAAAGGTAATTGGGTTTCCTGCACTAAAAGGTGATTTCTTAGCAGAAGAAATAACACCTTATGCAAAAGAAAGTAAAAATTGGAACTTGCAAACCAACTATCATTTTGGAGGCTACGGAAAATATACTGAAGAGTTAATCCGTTTTATAAATGAATTTAAAGGGCAAACAGGTATTTTATTAGATCCAGTTTATACAGCGAAAATGTTATTTGGAATACTAGATTTAGTAGCAAAAGATATGTTTTCGAAAAACAGTAAAATACTAGTAATTCATACAGGAGGTTTACAAGGAATAGCAGGAGTAAACCAGAAATTAAAGAATAAAAATAAAGAGTTAATAAAGGTTTAATGAAAATAAAGGTAGTTTTTTTAGTAGTTTGTGCGGCAATATTTATAAGTTGCGGGTCGGGTAAAAATGTGGTAAAAAATACACCAAAAGAGGTGGTTTTAGAACCTAGAGAAGAAAAAATGCCTGAGTTACCACAGTTAGAGCAAATACAAAAGCCAATATCAACAACTACAAACCATACCGAGGCCTATATTCAAAAATTTGCACCAATTGCAGTGAAGAAAATGCACGAACATGGTATTCCTGCTAGTATTACCTTAGCGCAAGGAGTATTGGAATCGGGGAGTGGAAGAAGCCCTTTAGCTCGAAGATCAAACAATCACTTTGGCATTAAATGTCATAGAGGTTGGCAAGGTAATAGTGTAACTCATGATGATGATGAAAAAGGAGAATGTTTTAGAAAATATAAATACCCTGAAACTTCGTATGAAGATCACTCACAGTTTTTACTAACTCGTAAACGATATGCAAGTTTATTTAGATTAAGGCATACAGACTATAAAGGTTGGGCATACGGGTTAAAAAGAGCAGGATATGCAACGGACAGAAAATATCCTCAAAAATTAATTTCTATTATTACAAAGTATAACTTAGATAAATACGATCGAGTTAGAAGAGATGGTTCTTTAGCAGTAAAAACGCCAACGTATAAAACAACTTCACATAAAGTTCAAAAAGGAGATACGCTATACTCTATATCAAGAAGATATAATGTTTCGGTACAACAATTGAAAAAGATGAACGGTTTAAGTGATAATAACATTAGTATTGGGCAAGATCTATTGGTAAAATAAAAAAAGCGGAGTTTTACTCCGCTTTAACTAACCAAACCCCAATTAAAACTACCAAGAGTAATTTTTCTTTTCTGCTTGTTTTTTAATAGCTTTAATCATAACACTTTCTAACTCATTTTTTTTAGAACTTTCCCTTTGTTTTTTAGCTACATACGTTTTTCTTTTTTTATTTAGTTCTTGAATTTTTTGTTGAATTTCAGTACGCTCTTTACGTTTCTTCTCCACATACATTTTAATTTCTTTGGCAGATTTGTTTTGTAACTGTTTAGGAAGCTGCTTCTTTTTTAAAGAACCATAATCAATTTCTTTTTCTTTTGAAGCATCCACCAAATCCCATTCAGCATTTTTATATAGTTTAGAGCTTTTAGTTACGGCACGTTTTACAACTACAGCTTCATCTAAACTCTCAGCATTCATGTCTTGCTTCGCTTGGTTACTATATTTAGAATATCCATAAGAACCATAGTGAATGTAGGTGGCATTTAAACGTTTGTTTAAAATAATAATATCGTTGTCATAAGGTGTTACAATATGTATAATGTGTTTGTTTTGATTAATAGTCATATAATCACCATCTCCATAAATAGCTCCGTCTTGCCATCTTCCAGTAATCCCTTGGTTATAATCACCGCAGAATATTGTGTTAACTATAATATCTTTTTCTTTAGCATTAGTAATAGCATCTTTATAGTTTACTTTTCCTTGAGTAAAAGGCTCGTTTCCGGCGATAAAAATCATTTTTAAATCACGTTTATTAGTTCCCCAATCCAATTCGTTTAAAGAAGTTTGTATTACTTGACCACAATATTCACTTCCGCCATTAGTGCTTAAAGAAAAAAGATGTTCAGAAATCTCATCTAAATCACTCGTAAATTGTAAAACCTGTTGGATATATCCTTCTTTAGGAGATAAACTTGAATTTCCGTATTCGTATAAAGCAATTTCTAAGTTAGGAGTAATGCCATTACATTTAGCATATGATAACTCATTTACAATCTCCCATAGTTGAGCTTTTGCTTGATTGATAAGTCCATCCATACTATTACTGGTATCCAATAACAATGCAACTTTTACGGTTTGCTTTTTAGCTTTTTTTGTAGGTTGATTTTCATTAGCAAACGTAGTTGCTGTTAGTAGTACTAAGCAAAAGAAAAATACTTTTAATGCGTGCGTTTTCATAATTTTTGTTTTTAGTTATTAATCGGGTAAAAGTTTGATTGGTGTTAATTTCTATTCAAAACTACTTCCAACTTTTTTCTTAAAAAATCCAGAATGAGTGAACAGGTTGTTTCGTTTAGGGAAATGATGAGTTAAATGAGCAACATCTATTTTTTGACTGTTTTTTGTGGAGTTTTAATGGTTTAGGTGTTTTTTTGT
The DNA here is from genome assembly GCF_024124505.1 of Tenacibaculum sp. XPcli2-G. NCBI lineage: Bacteria > Pseudomonadati > Bacteroidota > Flavobacteriia > Flavobacteriales > Flavobacteriaceae > Tenacibaculum > Tenacibaculum sp. XPcli2-G. The sequence goes on along the minus strand of NZ_JAMXSH010000002.1, from coordinate 549,627 downwards.
ATGGCTTTTTGTGAGTATGTTTACACAAATAAAAAATTAATAAACATGAGAAAAGAAGTAATTTTAATATTCCTTTTTTTAGGAATTATATGTTTGAGTTGTGAGCCGAAAACCAGAAATGAAACTAATGAAATAACTGTTTTAGATAAAACTAAAAAAGAAATTAAAGTCGATACTTCTTTAATTAAAATAGCTGATTTACCTATACATATTGATAGTACAAATTATCTTATACACCCTGTAGGGTATGGAAATAATAAGGAAGTAAATAAAAGCTATTTTTCATTAAGTAAAGGAGGAAAAACATATCATTTGACAGATTTCTATGATAATGAAATTAATGGAATGATGATTAACCTTAAATTTCAAAAATTAGGGTCAGATAAGTTTACATCATTAACGAAAGAAAATATCCATATATCTTCTGTAAGCTTTTTAAGAGAGATATTTAATGTTACAAAACAGCAAATATTAATGTATAAAGTTATTGATAGCGATACTAATGATGATAAAAAACTCGGTTATGAGGATGATATAAGTTTGTACTTAAGTAAAATTGATGGTACAAATTTTATTAAAATTTCACCTCAAAAACAAAAAGTAATAAATGTTAAGGAGTTAGTTGAAAATAAAAGATTGTATTTTAAAACAACAGAAAAAATAAAATCAGAAGAAGATAAATTACAAATACATTATTTTTATGTTGATTTAACTAATGAAAATTTTAATGTGGTTGAATATTTTCCAGTAAATGATTAAAAAAATATACATAGTATTTCTTTTCCTTTCATTCGCTGCTTTTTCTCAAACAAAGGAAAATACAGCTAAAGAGTTTTTAGTAAAAGTTCAAGTAGTTAGTAAAGAGACGCGTGAGCCTATAAAAGATGCGAGTGTAGAAGTAAATGGAAGAACATATCGATTTTCTGAAATAACGGGAAGCTATACTGTAAAAGCCACAGCGGGAAGTCAACTAGAAGTATCACATCCTAGTTTTAATCGTGTTTTTTATACAATTAGAGATGATGAAGATATAAAGGTGGAAGTAGAAGATTTTACGCCCCAAAAAAAATCAAAACTAAGCTCTTATAGTACAAGAAAACAAACAGGTTTATATTCACAATATTTAGATTCTGTTCAGTTTTACAAAAAGAAAAATATTGATAAGAGCTTGTCTTTTGTTGAAAAGACGTTGTTGATAGACCCAAATAAAAGCCAAAGAGCTACTGTGTTTAAAGAATTAGCTGAGGTGTACTTTTATTGGAAACAGTACGATTTAGCGGTTGAGAATTATCAAATTTCCTTACAAGAAGTAAACTCGCCTAGGGTTCGTTTGAAACTGGCAAAAGCAGCATTTTTATCGGAAGATTATAACAGTAGTGAACAAAACTATATACAAAGCCTACAAAGCGGGGTGCTTAATAATTACTTACGTTTAACTGCATACCAAGGATTGGGAGATGTGTACTTAGCTCAAAAAAACTATAACAAGGCTAAAGCAAACTACGAAAAAGGATTAGAAATTGCGAAAAAGAATTTAATCACACCTAAAATAACAGACTTAAACTCTAAGCTAGCAGAAGTTTTTGCAGCCCAAGGAAACACACAAAAAGCAGATGGCTATTTTAAAAACTCATTAAAATTAGCATCCGAAGAAAACAAAAAGCGCTCGTTAAAAGAACAGCAAAAAGTAGCCGATTTTTATAATAAATCTCAACGATACGATGAAGAAATTCAGTTACGAAAAGAAAGCCTAAAAGAAGCAGATAATATAGTTGTAGAAGCGGAAAGCAACGAATCTTTGGTAGATTCAATTACCTCACAAAAAATCAACTATAAAATAGGAAATGCCTACATGCAAAAATCTGAATATGAAGAAGCAATTCCATATTTAAAAAAGAGTATTGCAGATGCGGATAAAAACAAAGACTTAATTATTCAAAAAGACGCGACTAAGCGTTTATCGGAAGTATATGCTACGGTTGGAGATTACACAGAAGCTCTCAAAACGTATCAAGATTATGTAAAATTGGTAGATACTTTATATTCACGAAAAGAACAGGAAATTCAACAAGTAAAACGTTTTAGTAAACGAATTTCAGATAACCAAAACAGAATAGTAAGTTTAGAAAAAGACAAAGAATTAACAGATAGTAAAATAAGTTTAGCATACAAAGACCAGCAATTGGTAGAGGAGAGTAATAGACGTCAAAAATGGATTATTTATTCATTAATTGGAGGTTTTTTATTAATGGTTTTGTTGGTGTATTTTATGTTTAGAACGAATAAACAACAAAAGTTAGCCAATAATTTATTGGCTTTAAAATCGATGCGGTCACAGATGAATCCGCACTTTATTTTCAATGCATTGAATTCAGTTAACAGTTTTATTGCAGTAAGTGACGAGCGAAGCGCAAATAGATATTTGTCAGAGTTTTCGGTATTAATGCGTTCGGTATTAGAAAATTCAGATGAAGATTTCATACCGTTAACCAAAGAAATTGAGTTGTTAGAATTGTATGTGAAGTTAGAGCACAACCGGTTTAAAGATAAGTTTGATTATACTATTAATATAGACAAAAGTATACCTTTAGATGAATATTCGATTCCACCAATGTTATTGCAACCGTATATAGAAAATGCAATTTGGCATGGACTTCGATACAAACAAGAAAAGGGAAAACTTCAAATTTCAATGCTTCCAAAAAACAATGATTCTATTACTATTTTAATTGAAGATGATGGGGTTGGAAGAGAGAAATCAATAGAAATGAAGACGAAGAACCAACTCAAACAAAAATCAAAAGGAATGAGTACAATAAAAAATAGAATTGCTATTTTAAATAATATGTATCAGGATAAAATATCTGTGGTGGTTTTAAATGCTTTTGAAGATGGAAGCGGAACTAAAGTAGCATTGATACTAAAAAAGGATAAAAATTAGCAATGAAAATAAAAGCAATTATAGTTGAAGATGAGCAAATAAGTAGAGATATTTTACGAAACTATATTACTAAATACTGTCCTAATGTAACCTTGTTAGGAGAAGCAAGTAATATTGAAGAAGCACTAAAACTAATTGAAAAACACGAATTGGACTTGGTGTTTTTAGATGTAGAAATGCCTTTTGGAAATGCTTTTGACTTGTTAGAAAAAGTAGAAAATCAAACTTTTGAAACAGTTTTTGTAACTGCTTACGATCATTACGCGATTGAGGCATTAAATAATCAAGCAACTTATTATTTGTTAAAACCAATTTCAATCGACGAGTTGATTAAAGCAGTAGGTATTGTAACTGAAATTAAAGAGAAAGAAAATGAGTTAGAAACTAATGTGTTAACTCCCAAAATGACTCATCAAGTAAATGGGAAAATTACGATTCCGCAACAAGATGGATTTGAAGTGGTAGCTGTTGAAGAAATTTTATTTTGCAAAGCAGATGATAACTACACGGAAATCTATTTTGATAATTCTAAAAAAGTGGTAAGTAAAACACTTAAATATTTTGAAGAAGCTTTAAAAGACAGTTCTTTTGTTAGGGTACATAAATCGTATTTAGTCAACGTTAATGAAATAGTAAAGTATAAAAAAGGAAAAGGAGGAAGTGTTGTGCTATCAAACGAGAAAGAAATTATGGTTTCAGCATCAAAAAAAGCAAATTTATTATCATATTTTAAATAAAAATTTATGCCAATTATAAAACCAGTAAGAGGAAAACACCCACAAATTCCAAATGATTGTTACATTGCAGAAAACGCAACTATTGTAGGCGATGTACAAATGGGGGAGTCGTGTAGTGTATGGTTTAATGCAGTGATTCGCGGAGATGTACACTATATAAAAATGGGAGATAAAGTAAATGTACAAGATGGTGCAGTAATACATGCAACATATCAAAAATCACCAACAACTATTGGAAATAATGTGTCTATTGGTCATAATGCCTTAGTACATGGGTGCACTATTCATGATAATGTGTTGGTAGGTATGGGAAGTATTATCATGGATGATTGTGTAGTAGAGTCAAATTCTATTATTGCAGCAGGTGCTGTAGTTACTAAAAATACACATATTGAAAGTGGAAGTGTGTACGCTGGGGTTCCAGCAAAAAAAGTAAAAGATATTTCCAAAGAACTTATTTCAGATGAAATTGATCGAATTGCCAATAATTATGTGAAATATTCAAGTTGGTTTAAAGAGTAATGAAAAAATAAAAAAGCCTGGTTCTGTTTCCAAAACCGAGCTTTTTTTTCAATCAAAAACTAATCTACTATAAATCGATATTACCTATCGCTTTTATTTTCTTTATGATGCTTTCTTTTTTTGTGTATTTTGCAATCACCTTTCTTGCTATGTCTCTTTATTTTTCGAGCAGCCATTTTTTCATAACGTTCATATTGTTGCTCATTTAAAATACGTTTCATTTCAGTTTTGTAAGCAATTTGTTTGTCAAGCATTTTACTTTTCATAGCATATTTCTGATCAGCAGTAGGTTTAGTACCACTTTTTTTCATAGCTTTTCTTTTAGCCCACATTTCCTGTCTTTCAGAAATTTGCTCTGCTACTAAAGGCTTCACTTGTTTTTGTTGAGACTCTGTTAAATCAAGCTGTAAGGTCATTTTTTTTACAGCTAATTCTGTTTTTTGCTCTACAGTTAATTTTTCATGTTTAGTTTTATCTCTCTTTTGAGCTTGAGTAGTAACAGTAAAACCAACTGCTAAAATCAAGAGTGTTAGTGCTTTCTTCATGTTGTTAAATTTTAAGGTTTATTAATTATTTACGCTTCTAAGACCGTTGCAGATTAAAAAAGTTTAAATTTGAAACTATATTTAACACTTTTTTAATTTTTATGAAGTCAGTTTTTAGAATTATCTTAAGGTCTTTACTACTTGTTTTGGGATTGTTTGCAATCTTTTTTTTCTGGGCATCATCCCCAACAATGGATGAAGCAGAGTATGCTAAAATTATTACGCATGAGTATGCGAGTACAACTGATAATGATTCAATCTATAGCATAGTAACCTACAATATTGGGTACTTAAGTGGGATGACAAATAACCGAGCAGTAGCAAAACCTAAGCAATTGTTTGAGGGAAATATGAAAAAGGTATTAACTGAAATAAAAAAAGTAAATCCAGATATTATAGCGCTTCAAGAAGTTGATTACAATGCAGCTAGATCTTATAAAGTAAACCAAGAAGAAAAATTAGCAGAACTAGGTTATAATTATGTAGCAAGAGGTGTAAACTGGGATGAGAATTATGTGCCTTTTCCATACTGGCCACCAAGTATGCACTTTGGTAAAATAGTTTCAGGTCAATCAATTTTAAGTAAATATGAGTTAAAAGATTATGAGCGTATCGTTTTAGAACGCGTAGCTGATAACCCTTTTTATAGAGACGCTTTGTATTTAGACAGGTTGGTACAAGTGGTAAAAGTTAAGGTAGAAGGAAAAGAAGTGGTAGTAATAAATTTACATTTAGAAGCATTTGATAAAGCAACGAGAGTAAGACAGTTTGAGTACGTATTGAATCTTTTTAATAAGTATAAGAGTCAATACCCTACAATTTTATTAGGAGATTTTAACTCAAAAGCTAGAGATAGTGAAGCCGTTATTCAAAAAATGTTTGCAATGGATGGAGTAGGAAATGCTGCTTTCTCAACTGAAAATCCTGAGAATACTTTTGATACAAAAAATCCAGAAGAACGTATTGATTATATTTTTTACACCAAGGATTTTATAGAGTATGTAGAGGGAAGTGTATTAAAAAAGTTCGGACAGGCATCAGATCATTTGCCTATTGAAATGAAGTTTAAATTAAAAAAATAAAGAAGCTTGGTAAAGCTCCAAGCTTCTTTATTTAAATATAGAGTTGTTTTCAAAGCTACCTTACAATAAGATACTGTCTATAGTGGTATGTAGTTATACATATTTTTGTATTGAATTTAAACATTTTTTCTTTTATTGGATTGATTTTCTCTTTTTACATAATCATTACCTAGAGCAATTTCTTTCATTTTTACTGCACCTGCTTCTTCTGCTTTATCCACAACAATAGATAAATTTTGGCTTTCTAAAATAGTTTTAATATCGTAAAATTCATCACACCAAATTTCTTCCTGATTTTTGTCTAGATTTGGACTGCGTTCATTATTTCTATTTTTATCGGCAACAACTCGTGCTTGAATGCGGCTTAGGTTTTTGGGACTCATAAACTCTACACCATATAACGAATTTTTAGCTTTTTTTACCACTAAGCTCCCATTTTCAACCCATGCAGTTTCCATTGTGTCATTAACTTCATAACCTGCATTTTGTAATGCCTTTTTAATAGCCTTTCGTCGAGTTTCAATAATGATTTTCTCCGAAACTTCAGTATACAAGTATTTGGCTTTTTCTAAGGCATCTTTTACATCATTTAGATTATCTGAATTAAGTAAGGCTATCCATTTATCAATAAAACTCAGATTCAATTCTAAAGATTCTAATTGGTCAATGGCTGTTTTGAGCTTTTCTTTAGCTTCCCGTAATGCCAATTGATTTTTACTGAACTCGGCTACCTGAATAGTTAATGAATCCAATAACAAATCGTAATTAGGAGCTTCTTCTTCTAATTCGGCACAACGATTCATAAATTCGTGTATTTTGTTCTGAGGAATTTCAGAAATATACATTTCCTTTAACGCGTTTTCCAACTTTTTTAGTCTGGAAATTACTTTAGGACGATTGGAACGCCATTTTTGTACAGACAGCAAACTGTCACCAGAAGATAATCGTTCTTGAATTGCTTTTTGTTCATTTGTCAGTGTTTGAGAATTAAAAGAAGCTTCTTTTAAAAGGCTGTACAAATAATCTACTTTTTCACGATATTCTTCTATTTCATTTATATTTGAAGGAGTGTCGAAATCTTGGAAATCAATGCTTTTGTTTTTAAGTAAAAAGCGTAATTCGTTATGTGTACTCTTTAGGTTCTTAAAAGATTCCCATTTAGAAGTCCTAATTTTAACTACTTTTTTTACCAAATTCTTTTTTTCCTTATCTAGAAACTCGATTTGTCCCGAAACTTCTCGCTCTATTTTTCTATAATCATCTTCTGAGATATTTTGGTAATACTCCAATGTTTCATCCAAAGCATCTTGAAGTTCTTCTGTAAACATATTATGTTTGATGGCATAAGCCTTCACGTGTTCTATTTTGTTTTTTAATCGAGTTAACCACCTTTTCTTTATCAATTTTCGCTCAGCTGGGGTAACGATTCGTACAACTTTTGGTCCGCTCATGGTGTGTTGTTTAAAGCATTTTGTATGGCGTGTTTCAGCCTTAATTTTTCATTATCTGTATCTTGTAACCACTTATAAGAGGTAGTTCTATGTATATGAGGAATCGATTTTTTTAAAATCAATGGGCGCCATATTTCACGATGTCTTGCATCTTTAAGTAATGAGTTTTGAGGTACATCACATTCAATTCCAATAACAAATCGTCCTGTGTTTTTATCTTCAATGGCTAAATCTAAATAAAAAACATTGTTATCATTATTTTCCACGGTTTCATAACCCAAGCTGTGAATGTAATTTCTAACAGTATTTTTAAAACCATCGTTATTTAGTGTTTTACTTTCTTCTATTTTTCTTGATGAAAGCCTTTTTAACGATTGATTAGCAACCTCTATTTGATTACTAAAATGTGTTTCGGTATATTTCAAATAGCCCTGAATATAATCTCTTGGTTTTGATGGAGATCGTCCTGTAGAAAGCATATCAGAAATATCTTTGATGGGCATTGAGGTGGCAATAACTACTTTATGTCTTGCTCTTGTAATAGCTACATTGAGTCTTCTTTCTCCACCACGATGCCCTAAAGCTCCAAAATTGCGGCGGAAAACTCCTTGTTTATTAAAACCAAATGTAGTGCTAAATAAAATCATATCACGTTCATCTCCTTGAACATTCTCTACATTCTTAACAAAAAAGCCCATGGCTTCTCCTTCTTGTTGTTTGTTACGTTCACGATTTAAAACTTCCATAAAAGCATCATCTGAAAGCGCTTTTTCTTCAATTTTATCTTCAATAAGATCTGCTTGTTTTTTATTGAAGGTTACAATACCTGTACTTAAAGTTTTATTTTCAGGTAGTTGCCAGTGGTTATATAAGTATTCAATTAGTACTTCAGCTTCAGTTTCGTTGGTTTGTTCATTATAAACACCATTTACTCGAATGACTTCTAGAGGTTTTACTTTTTTAATTTCGTTTTTAGGATGATAAGCAGGAATATGTAATTGACCAGCATAAAAGGCATGGTTAGAAAAGTTGATAAGTGCTTTGTATTGAGAACGGTAATGAATTTGAAGTGTTGTGGTGGGAAGAACCGTTTTGGCTAATGTTAATAAATCTGGACAATCTTTGACTTCTTTTTTATTCCAAGCCTCTTCATATAGAGTTAATTCTTCTTCGGAATTATCCTCACTGAGTTCGATATTTATGCCTTCACTTTCGTCATCATCCATTTTATGACCAAAGAAGTTTGCCGGAGGCATTTGCTTTTCATCACCACTTACAATTACACGTTTTGCACGATAAAGTGAAGGGATTGAATGATCAATTAACATTTGAGAAGCTTCATCAAAAATTACTACATCAAACAATCCTGCTTGTAAAGGTAAAGCTTGTGAAACGACCTCTGGGCTCATCAACCAAATTGGACGAATATTCATTAAACCTAAATTGTCACCTAAATGAATAAATTCTCGTAGTTTTTTATAGTTCTGCCCTCGTAGACGTGTAATACCATGCCATTGTGACTTTGAGCCAATTTTTTCAAAGTCATAGTTTAAGTTAAGTAGTTCTTTGTTTAATGTTTTTATTTCAGCTAAACTATTTTCTAACAATCGTACATTTTGGTCAATTTCACTATCAGCCATTAGTAAGGCTGGTGTTTCTTTTTCAATACGTTGTTTCCAACCCAATAAACCTTCTCGTCGTATTGTTTTTTGGATAATTTTAGGCCAACGTTCAGAGGTGTATTGAGTAATTTTATTTTCGTAATTCCTAAAAATTGCTAAAAGTTGTAATGTTTTGTCTTCTTGAAGTTTATCTCCTAGTCTTATCCTAAATTTTTGATATGGAATAAAGTGGTTTATGTCTTGGGACATTTTTTGAATGACAGATAAATCGGTATTGTTATTTTTTATGTTTGAATGGAAAAAATTAAAACTAGAATCTATTAACCATTGTTTTAAGTCAGTTAGTTTTTTGTAGGATTCTTGTCTTTTTTCAAAACGATTACTAGCACTGCTTAATTCTTTTATGAAATTTTGAAATTCAGATTCTTTTCCGGATTTTAAAACTTTTTTAGCTTCATCTTTTAAAGGGCATTTTTTTAATGCTTTTACTAAAACAATCGTGTCTAATAGTTCGCTGATTTTATCACTAATTTTCACAGCAAGAAACTTAGGGTTTGTAATGGTTTCTACTGTGTTGTTTAACTTTATTAATACATTATTAAAGTGATTTCGGTAAGATCTAAAAGTAATTTCGTACTCAGAATTTGTTTTTAATAGTTTTATATTTTCTTTATTGGAATGAAGTTCAAGTTCTTTTAAGACTTTCTTCAATAGAAATTGATGTTTCCATGTTAAAGGATTAAGAAACTTAAAAATGGATGTATTTAGATAGCTGTCACAAGCTCGAATTACTTCTTCTAGGATTTCATTATCAGTTTGTATTAACCAACTCGAAAAATAGATTTTTTTGTATTTGAAAATCAGTGTTTTGAGGTCTGATAGTAATTGTTTTAGTTCATCAAGAATATCGTCACCAATGGACTTTTCATTGAATTCATCCCAAATAAAATCAAGCCAAATTTTAGTATTTTTAGCTTCTGTATCAGTAATATTTAGGAGTTTTTGTTCGTTTTTATACAGCCATGCTTTATAAAATTGAGCGTGTTCATTATCATAGACTCCTGTGGTTTGTTTTATACAATCTACTCTTTTTTCTTCAATCTCATTAAAAAGCTCTATATCTTGCTTAATTGCTTTTTTTGTTGCGTTATCATATTGTGTTATTTTTAAATTGGAAAGCGCATTATTTTCATATTTTGAAGGCACCCATTCACGCATTAACGTACTGATTTCCGTTTCAAGAATGTTCAAATCATCTGCTGAAATATTTTCTAGAAAATTTCGGGCTTCAGGAATATCAATATAATCACTATGTTGAATTTCAATAAGTTCAGATAAAATGTTTCGATAACTTGCGCCTGCTTGATCGTCCAGTACATGAATCTCTTTAGAAATTATATTCAATTTCGATTCGATTCTATCAATTTGTTTTGCCAGGTTATTTCGCTTGAATGTGATTTTTTCAAGAATATTTTGTTGCTCAGATTTGTTTAAATCGAAAGAAACCTGTTCACGAATACTTCGAATAATTTCTTGTCTATCTTTAGCAATATCAGTGATAGAAAGAGCTCTTTTTTCTAGACCTACAGCCTCTAGCCGTTTCATAATTACCTGAATTGCTGCTCTTTTTTGAGAGACTACTAATACTTTTTCCTTTCTACCAATACAATCGGAAATAATATTAACAATCGTCTGGCTTTTCCCTGTTCCAGGTGGACCTTCAATAACAATACCTGGTTTTAATCGACTATGCATTACTGCGTGTTCTTGTGAAGGATCTACATTAACGACAGTAAATCGATTATTTTCTGATTGTATGGGCTTATATTCGGGTGTTTGTGGCGTGCTTATTTTTAAAATTGGTTCCATAGCTGTTCCCGAATGTGGTAATTTTTGAAGTAAACGCAAATCTTCACTAATTGATTGACCTGTAAAATTGGCATTAAAAATTACTCCAGAGCTATGTAGTTCAAGACCTATATCTTCCATCATGTAAGTAACTTCAGGATGAGTAACAAGTTTTGAAGTTTTGTGTTTTACAAATGAACCGAAGGCATCGATAACCTCAGAAACACTTAGAGATTGCCTACTTAAAACCTCATTATAAATTTGTGTTATTCTTTTGTAATTTTCAGGTTCTAAGGAGCTTGAAAGAGCTGGGTTTAGTCGAATTTCTTCACGAACTTTGTCGAAACCAATTTTTAGTGTAGGGTTTGATCGGTATTTAAATTCCAGTGTAATAGGCCATAAAATAATAGGTAATATTCGGGGACGATTATTTTTTTTGAACTGACTAATTAGGAATGGAAACCCTAAATACAAAGAGTCTAAGCCGGTATCGCGTTTAAAGTTTGCTGTTCTTAAAACTAACCTCCTTGTTCGGTAACTAAGTAATGGGTTTTGGCTGAAACTTAATGGATCTATTTTTTCCGTACTAGATGAGCGATTAATAATACTATTGAGTATTTTTTCTGAAGGTTTTAATGAGGTTCCTAATGTCTTTAAATCTAAACGAGGTGAATGTTTAGAAATAACTAATCTAACTAAAGGACCTCTAGAGGAAGTATGAATAATCTTTTTTTCAAAAAAGTTTAATAAACTAGAAGCATATTCATGCTTTGGTGGTGTAATCCATTTGTCTTTGGGAATGGATAAACATAAAATTGATTGCAATATGGGTAATCGTCTTTCTATCCTGAAACGATCTGCCCAACGATTTAAGTTATTGTTATTACTTAGTGAAAACCCTTCTAAAAGCTCGTGTAGAGATTCGTAAATTTCTAGCCTGGATTTTATTAGAGTTTCTCTAAAAAAACTTTCATTAGATTCAATTTTTATTTCTCTTGCCAAATTAGCAGCTTCTTTTACTAATTGATTTAAGGAGATAAATTGATCTTGTTGAGCGCTTAAAATAAGTATCAAATCTTCTTCACTAAGTCGGATGTCTCCCATTAAATCAGATAAACTGATGTTTTTGGCATCAGGATAAATTTGACGTAAAAGATTCAATTCAGATTTTAATCGTACCCTAGAAGTACTTAGTGTATTAATCTTGAGCTTGTCATTATCCAATTCAATACCTAAACTCTTTGCTTTTTGCAAAACATTTTGTTTTCTACTCTTGAGGTTAACCAACCATTTTTCACGTGAAAGTGTGTTTAAATAATCAGGAATGTTTCCTTCTATAAGCTCTGAAGCGAGTGTTGGGTTGCCAAGTAACCATGCAGGAATAATAATTTGTCCTCGCCAAGTAAGTGGTAAAGCTTCATTGAGGTGCATTAAAGCTAAGGAAAACCTCCACTCCAAATCGATATCTTCTTTAGAGCGTAAGTTTCTAATAGTAGCAGCTATTTTTCCTTCTCCAAGGATTTCTTTTACCCAATTTGAAATTTCACCAGAAGTAAATAAGGTCAAACCTTTTTTCCAATTATTTTCCTCTGCTGCCGCAAGTGCAAAATAGCTTACATTGGTGTAAGTTGTATCTCCAAGTTGGATGGTTTTTTCTTTTTTTTGATCAGTCCCCGAAGTAGCTTCTATAGGAGGAGCAACATATTCTTTATTCAGCCATTTTTCTACTTGTTCCCAGCGCCAACGTTTAAGAGGATCTCTACATAACAAGCCTTTTAGCAATAAAAGTATACGTTCATCAATACCTTCTGGAATTTGAACGCCTCTGGTTACCAAATGGATCATGAACGCTTTGTCATTAATGTTTTCAAAGAACGCTCCTTTGGTAATTTGCTCTAAAACTATCATTCCTAAACTCCACCAATCCGAGGCAGGACTTACTCCGCCAATGATAGCTTCCGGAGCTGTATACCGAGTTAATTGTATAGGGGTATCGGTATCAAGATCATAATCTGATAACCTTGCAGAACTGTAATCGATAATTACCAAATCGAAGGTTTCATTATCACGGATTAGAATGTTTTTAGGACATAAATTACGATGTCTAAAACCAGCTTCTGAGAAATCTCGTAGTGCTCGACCGATTTCGTTTACTAAAGTTTCGAGTCTGTTTTCTTTTATATATCCTAAATCATTGAGTGATCCTCCTTGGATATGTTCAGAAACTTCAAAAAATCGATTGTTCCAATAACCTGTTTTTACTAATCTAGCAATATGATCAACATCCGCTCGGTGCAGTACATCATAAATTGTTTTATCAGGCTCAGAATTTTCATGATAATAAGTTAAAAAAAAGTGTTTTTCATTAGTGTCTTTAACTAAAAAACATTCTTTGGTAGCTCCTGAAATCTCGATAGGTTCAATAATGGTGTATGCATCAATTTTCTTGAGGGCTTCTTCTTTAATTGTTAATTCTTGAATGTCAGCACCACATTCCATGCACATAAAATCGTCTTTTCCAACTTCATGCCCGTTTTCACAAAGGCGTTTGATTGATTCTTCAGCTTCAGGATGAATTTCGATTCGACCGCCTACTGGAGTTTGGGGTACATTCATTAATAACCAACTACATGTTGAATTACTGATTATGTTTTGGCAATACATTTCGGTTACTGGTCGTTCAGTATTACATGCAGGACAAAGTCGTATGTGTTTCATTTCTTATGTTGCTTTATCACCGCTTGAGTATTGGTTATTTCAACGTTGTTTTGTCGAAAACTTTCAGTTATTTTATTCATTCCATTAATAGGTATGCCTGCCATCCAAAGAGTCTCATTATTAAACTGAATGTCTAATTTACTTTCGGGTTTTTTGTTTAAATATTTAGCAAAGCTTTGCGCTCCTAAATTAGTAAGAAAATGAATTTGTTGATTGTCACTTCCTAATAAAGCTCGGGTTTGGGCTTTTGTATAGTCATAAGGTTCAGAAATTAACACATCGATTAATTTCTCCTGAACAACTTTTTTATATTTTAATTCTTGGAAAGAGTATCCACTGTAAACTAACAAGGAAAGTTTATAAGGCTTAAGAAATTTTAGCAAATTTTGTAAAGCAGGTTCTTGATCAAAGGGTTCTCCGCCGGAAATAGTAATTCCATCGCATGTTGGAAGCCACTTTTTTAATAGATTTTTTACTTCTTCTATATTTATTGAATTGGTTTTGAATTGCCAGGTATCTGCTGAGATACATCCTTCACAATGTAGAGAGCAGCCTTGAAACCAAATGCCAACTCTTTGCCCTGGACCAAGTGTAGTTACTGGAAAGTGTAAACGAGAGATTCCTATTTTCATTCAATTATTTTTTAGTTAGATGAATGGTAGTACTTCGGTTTTCAAAAGAAATAGAAGTTGCTTCTACCGTTTCTCCCTTGTCTGGATTTAAAGAGAACAAAGCTCTAGAGAAAGGTGAGATAAAATGGTACTCAATTTTATTTCTAATGCCTCTACCACCATTGTTTAAATCAGCAACAGATAATTCTTTTAATGTTTGCATCACTGTGGGGTGAATATTTAGTGTAATATTTAATTGTTTTTGAATCCCCTTTATATTATTTTTCATCATCATATCAAAAATCATTTCACCAACATCTTTACGTATATAATCAAAAATAATAATGTTGTCTCCAATTCTATTGAGGAGTTCAGGTCGATTGAGTTCAAACTTAAAATAGCGCTCAATTTCATGTCGTACTTTCTTTTCAACAGTTTCAAAACTATCTTTATAAGTCACATTTGGTAATCGTTCACCAGTAGTTGAATTTTTATAAATTCCAAGGTTTGATGTGAAAATTATTAGAGTCTCAGAGAAATAAACGGTGTCTCCTCGTCCACTCGTAAGAACCCCATCATCTAGAATCTGAAGAAATTTATCTAATATTCTAGGGTGTGCCTTTTCAATTTCGTCAAATAAGACTACACTAAATGGTTTTTCTCTTATAGCATTGGTGAGTTCGCCACCAACATCGTAACCCACATATCCTGGAGGAGCACCGATTAACCGTTGATCGGAATGTTCAGCGCTGAACTCAGACATATCAAACCGAATATAGGCACTTTCATCACCAAATAATAAACTGGTTAAGGTTTTAGCTAATTCAGTTTTTCCAACACCAGTAGGCCCTGCTAAGAAAACTACACCTCTTGGGCGATTATTTCTTTTAGAATTACCCACTCCAGTGATGGCTCGCTTTACAATATCCATGATATGTTGTACAGAGTGATCTTGTCCAATAACACGTTCTTTAATAAAAGCTTCTCCGTTTTCAATTTTGCTGCGTTGAATTTTCATCCAAGGGTCTTCAGTCACACCAACTTTGTATCGCCGTACTGCATCTGCAATCATGGAAATTGGTATGTTTTCTGATCTTGCTAATTCTATAATTGCGACTAAGTCTAACAGTAATAAACCCTCGGTTTCTTCTACAAATTCGGTAACTATAGTATCTACATTAGTTTTATCTTTACTTAGGCTCTCCACAATCGGGTGAACCAATCTTCTACGAGCAATGTGATTAGGTTTTCCAATAGGTATGTGTCTTATTTTTGGATTGTTAACCACCATCCAGTCAGGTAAGTCTCCCTCTTTATCAACTAACCATATTACAATGTTGTAATACGGATTAGGAGGGTTACCGTAAGGTTTGGTTTCTGTAGTTTGAGATAAGATATGAGCTATACTAAAAGAATCGTGTTCTGCTTTTACCAAATTTTCAGGATTCATTAAAAACTGAGAAGCGAAATCGACAATCAACCCAATGGGTTCATCAGGATAGTGAATAATCTTTTGCAATACCGTATTAAAGGTTTGTAAATCGTTATAGATACCTTCTTGCTGAAGAGGAATTTGAAGTTTTTGAAAAAACACTTTTTTTTCATCTGAGTTTCCTGTAAAAAAGGGAATGTCAAAACCACTCAACGGGTTATAGTAAACTACATGTGTATACCCTATGTTTTTTAATTCAGAATCTATTACATTTTCTAATCGATGCCAACTGTAACTGCCAAAATCGTTCTCCAGTAACTGAAAATCCTTAATATTACCCGAAAGAAAAAATTGACTTTTTAAAGGAACAAACCTTCTAAAATCTTGTAGCCATCGAGGTTTGGTGTTATTCATTCTTGTTTTTGTTTTAACTCATTTATTACAATTTTTAAAGCGTTTAATGCTTAATCTAAATTAACTGTTATATATCGCTTAATTTGTTAATTAAAGTATCATAGCGTTTACTGTATTTAGATTGGAAACTTAATGAGCTGATTAATATTTTTATGTCTTGCAATTTTTTCTTCTTCCTTAACCTTACTCATTAACACACTTTCAATACTCTACTACCTGAGAAGTATCTCAAGAGTATGACTCATTGTTCTTTTCATACGATAAGGTTCCTAAGTATTTATTGGTCTTGTTTTAACATGACCAATTTAAAAATAAACAAATATATAATTACAAAAACGATTAAAGAAAATTAAAGAATATATAAGTTTTTTAAAAAAGTAAGTATTTATAAATCATGTTTAGTGAGGTGTTCAGCGGTAGATGCATAGTCTTACTTATATATCCTGATTTTTTGAAACTGAAATAAACCTTAATGCCTCTTAGATGATAGAATTTTGCAAGAATTTGTATTAAAAATAAAAATGTATGAGAACATTTTGATTTATTGTTAAAACTAAAAAACCCGAACAATTTTGTTCGGGTTTTTATCGTGGTGCCTCCAGGAATCGAACCAGGGACACAAGGATTTTCAGTCCTTTGCTCTACCAACTGAGCTAAGGCACCAGTCATAACTTAAAAAGTAACATCTTTAAAATAAAACTCGCAACTAATTTTACTAGTTTTATTGTGGTGCCTCCAGGAATCGAACCAGGGACACAAGGATTTTCAGTCCTTTGCTCTACCAACTGAGCTAAGGCACCAGTTGCTACTTTCGTTAAGCGGATGCAAATATACAATCGTTTTTTAATTATACAAAGTAAAAACTTTAAAAAAATGTAACGTAAATTTACAAGCTCTAAGAAATGAAATATGTACCTAATTATAGATGTAGGAAATACAAGAGTTAAAGTAGCTGTTTTTGAAATAGATACTATTAAAGAAGTCTTTACTTTTGAAAAAACAAATATAATTTCAGAGCTAAAAAAAATAATTTCAAATTTTTCAATTTCGAATAGTATTATATCGTCTGTAGCTAATTTTACAGATGAGGAAACGAAAAAAATAGCTGAACTTTTGAATCCGGTTTTTTTAGACTCAAATACCAAAGTTCCATTTAAGAACTTATATAAAACGCCAAAAACATTAGGGGTAGACAGGGTAGCATTGGCATCAGCAGCGATAAAAAAATATCCAAATAAAAATGTATTGGTACTAGATGCTGGTACTTGTATAACATATGAGTTTATCACAGATGAAGGAAATTATCTTGGAGGGGCTATTTCACCGGGGATAACTATGAGGTATAAGGCACTACATACTTTTACTTCTAAATTACCGTTATTAAAAGCAAAAGAATTAGAAAACTTTATTGGTACAGATACAGAAAGTTCAATTCATTCAGGGATTATCAATGGAGTTTGTAATGAAATAGACGGGATTATAGTACAATATCAAAAAAAATATCCACATTTAACAGTAGTTTTAACAGGAGGAGATACATATTTTTTGTCAAAACAATTAAAAAGTGTCATATTTGCCCATCCAAATTTTGTTTTGGAGGGGTTACATACTATTTTGATACACAATTTAGCGAATGATTAAGAGATTTATATTAGGAGTTTTTGTACTTACTTCATCAGTAATAATAGCACAAAGAAATAGTGCATCACCTTATTCTTATTTTGGTATTGGTGAGAGTTTTGAGGCAGTAACAGTAGAACAAGCTTCTATGGGAGGTATAGGTGTTGCAATGAAAGATTATCATCACCTAAATTTTACAAACCCAGCTTCAAATGCTGATTTAAAAGCAGCAACCTACGCAATAGGTGGTAGTTTGACTTTTTTAACAGTTAAAGAACAAAATGCTTCTCAAACAGGTAACTCAACAAACTTAAGATATATATCGTTAGGTTTTCCTGTAGGAAAAAATGCAGGTTTATCTATTGGTTTGCAACCTTTTTCATCTGTAGGCTACTCTTTGCTAAATGATGAAAATGCTGATAATGTTACTTTATTCACAGGTGAAGGAGGAGCCAATAAGATATATGCTAGTTATGGTATGTATGTTTATAAAGGCTTGTCTATTGGTGCTGAAGCGGGATTTATTTTTGGAAGCATAGATAATAGCGTTTTAAATCAAAGAGCAGATGTAGCATTAGCAACTAAACATGAAGAGTCTTTCAATTTAAGAGGAGGACAGTTTAAGTTAGGTATACAATATAAAACAGAACTTAAAAATAAACTACAACTATCTACAGGAGCATCATTTATTTTGTCTACAGATTTATCTGCTAAAGGATCTGAGAAAATGTATTCATTGTCATTTAATGGATCAGGGCAAGAAGTTCCTAGAAATGAACTATTCAATAGAACTTTAAATGGTAATATCAACATGCCTTTAAAAAGTATTTATGGTTTTGGTTTAGGAAAAGAAAATAAATGGTATGTAGGAATTAATCAAGAATTTCAAACAGCTTTAGAAAGTAATAGTGTTTTTATAGCAGATGGATCATCTCATAAATATGAAGATTCAAATAAATTTGCAATAGGAGGATATTTTATACCGAAAATAAATTCTATTTCAAGTTATTGGGATAGAGTTACTTATAGGGTAGGTTTGCGTTTTGAAGATACAGGATTGCTAGTTAAAACTACCGATAATTTTACTTCTGTGAAAGACTTTGGCATAAATGTTGGATTAGGATTACCGTTGCCAAGACAACTATCAAACGTTAATATAGGGTTTGAGTATGGGCAAAGAGGTACTACTAACAATAACTTAATAAAAGAAGACTACTTTAATGTAAGATTAAGTTTATCTTTAAATAGTATTAAGTGGTTCCAAAAAACACGAATAGATTAACATAAACTGAGAACGATGAAAAAAATTACGTATTTACTAACAGGATTATTTTTGTTTGTAGCCGTAAGTGGAGCGAAAGCGCAAGCAAGTCAAGAGTGTCATATTAAATACAATCTTTTTAAAGGAGATGCTACAACTAAAAAATATGACCAAGCAAAACCTAATTTAGAATACTTATTAGATAACTGTGCTACATTGTCTATTAACATATACAAGTATGGAGCAAAAGTTGCAGAGAACTTAAAAGATCCTGTTTTAGCTAAAAAAGTATATGAAACAAGATTAGCTAATTATCCAAAGAAAGGGGCAGCAAAAGCGCATAGTGATTACGCTGAGTTTTTAATAGATAATAAATTAGCTTCTGATGATGAAGTTTTTGAAATCTTAAAAAAGGCTTATGATATTTCTCCTAAAGATATGGGGGTAAAAAATATCTTTAGATACTTCCAAATGATAGCTGATAAGTATCAAGATACAAATCCACAAAAAGTATTTGATACTTATGATGATGTAATGGAATCGGTTGATGAAAAGCTGGAAGATTACAGTAAGAAGATAGCAAAGTTACAAGAGAAAGATTCTGTGGGTACTATTACATCAAGAGAAAAGAGTCTTTTAAGAGCATATACTATTAACTCTTCTTCATTAGGTCAAGTAGAAGGTGGTTTAGACGCTAAAATATCTAAGATAGCAACTTGCGAGAGATTAATACCTATTTATTCTAGAGATTTTGAAGAAAATAAAACTGATGGTGTTTGGTTAAAAAGAGCAGTATCAAGAATGTATAACAAAGAGTGTCAAACAGATCCTTTATTTGAAAAATTAGCAAACGAGTATGCTAAAGTAACACAGTCTGCAGATGCATATAACTTCTTAGCAGGAGTTTTGGCTAAAAATGGAGATAAAGGTGGAGCTGCTGAGATGAGAAAAAAAGCATTTGACTTAGAAACAGATCCATTTAAAAAAGCCAAGTATAAATTAAGAGAAGCCCAAAATGCTGGTGGAAGTAGAGGAAGAGCTTTAGCTTACGAAGCTTTGAAATACAATCCTAATATGGGTAAAGCATATTTGTTTATTGCAAGTTTATACCAAAGAAGCGCAAATTCATGTGGTAGCGACGAGTTTGAAAAAAGAATGGTATATGTAGCAGCCTTAAATAAAGCTTTAAAAGCACAAAAAGTTGATCCAGGATGTGGAGCAGGAAGATATATTTCTAGTTACAAAAAAAATGTACCATCTAAAAAGTTAATTTTCCAAAAAGGAATGTCTTCAGGTGCAAGTTATAGAGTAGGATGTTGGATTGGAGAAACTGTTCGTGTACCTTAATAGAAGTTAATGCTTAAAAGAGCAAAACATATATACAATAGCATTGCTACCATTTATTTGGTAGCAATGTTTTTTTCTTGTACTAATTCTAAAAAGGAGGTGCGAGATTTTCTTGCTGATAAAAATTTACCAGTAGGTTCGGCAGTAAATATTTATCATGTTCACAAAGATTCTGGAAGAATAAGTTCAAAAACAAAAGCACCTATTTTTTATGACTATTCAAATAGAAAAGAACACCCTTACAGTGAGTTTCCAAAAGGAATAGAAATAGTAACAATAGAAAAAAAAGGAGCAGATTCAACAACAATTTCTGGTAATTATGCATTAACCTATAATAAAACAAAAATATCTGAAATTAGAGGTAATGTTGTTATCACTAACCATAGCAATCAAACAAAATTAGAAACTAACCAGTTGTTTTGGGATCAAAAGGAGCATTATTTTTTTACAGAAGACGGTTTTCGATTTACAACACCTGAATCTGTAATTAATGGTTTTGGATTTGAGTCGAGCGAAGACTTAACTAAGTGGATAGCTAAAGATATTACTGGAGATGTAGAAACTACACAAAAAGATATATAATGAACATACTTTGGAAATATTTACAATACGGATACTTGATTATAGGAACAATCTTTTTTGTTGAAGGAATCTTTAAATGGAATTCAGACAGACAAGAAGCATTTATTATGTTTGGATTTGCTATCTTTATCATATTAATTTTCTTCTTCAAACGACACTTTAGAAGAAAAGTAGAAAAAAGAAACAAAGAACGTTAATGCAACCCGAACTCTTAATAATTCTTACTTCTATTTTATTTTCAGCCTTTTTTTCTGGGATGGAAATAGCCTTCATATCTGCAAATAAACTTCACATAGAGTTAGAAAAAAAGGGAGACGGTTTGCTCTCTAAAATTCTAACTAAGCTAACTGAAAAATCCTCAAAGTTTATTACCACTATGTTAGTAGGTAATAATGTAGCTTTAGTTATTTATAGTTACTTTATGGGAGAGCTGTTAATGAAATGGTTTCAATCTTTTTTACCATCAGATTATACGGTTGTAAACTATGTGTTATCAGACGTAAGTTTATTAACTCAAACCCTTATTTCGACTGTAATTATATTGGTAACAGCAGAGTTTTTGCCAAAAGCTATCTTTAGAATTTATGCAAACGAAATGCTAAAGTTCTTTGCACTACCAGCTTATATTTTTTATGTTATTTTTTATGGGGTTACATGGGTAATTACCAGGATATCAGATTTTTTTCTACATGTATTTTTTAGAACAAAAGAAGATGAAATTCAGACCGAATTTAGTAAAGAAGAATTAGGAAATTATATTTTAGAACAATTAGATTCAGGAAACGATGAAGAAGAAGTTGATTCAGAAATTCAAATATTTCAAAATGCATTAGAGTTTCATAAGGTTAAATCTCGTGAAATTATGGTGCCTAGGACAGAAATTGTTGCGGTTGATTTACACGAAACGGTAAGTAATCTCAAAAAAATGTTCATTACAACTGGGTTATCGAAAATCTTGGTTTATAAAAATTCATTAGATGATATTTTAGGGTATGTAAATGCCTTTGAGCTTTTTAAAAAACCACGTACTATTAAGTCGATTTTGTTACCAGTAGAGTTTGTTCCTGAGTCAATGATTATTAATGATGTACTTAATAATTTAATAAAAAAGCGTAAAAGTATTGCAGTTGTAGTTGACGAGTATGGAGGAACTTCAGGTATTATTACAGTTGAAGATATTGTAGAGGAGTTATTTGGAGAAATAGAAGATGAACATGATACGCAACAATTATTAGAAGAACGAATTAGTGAGTATGAATTTAATTTTTCTGCTCGTTTAGAGGTAGATTATTTAAATGAAGAACATGGTTTAGGAATTCCTAAAGAAGAAGCTTATGAAACCTTAGGAGGTTTTATTTTAAACCATACAGAAACAATACCATTACAAGATGAGGTATTAGATATAGAAAACTTCCAAATCAAAATTTTAAAAGTAAGTGCAACTAAGATTGATGAAATTTATTTTAAAGTAATTTACAAAGAAGATTAAGCTAGCCTCTTTTACTTAGAACTCCCTCAAAAACAGCGTAAAAAAACATTGCATTATTTAATGTGAAATTGTATTTTCGCACACTGTTAATAAAATAAATTACGTATGGCAATTTTATCGAAAATTAGAGAACGTTCAATGTTCTTAATTCTTGTAATTGGTTTAGCACTTTTTGCTTTTGTATTAGACCCTTCTACAATATCAGATTTTTTCAGCGCAAGTAAAGTAAACGAAATAGGTGAAGTAAATGGAGAAGCCATTTCTCGTCAAGAGTTTGCTGAAGCACTAGAAGCTTACAAAGCGCAAACAGGAAATAGTATGTCTGAGATGCAAGCAGCAAAGGCAGTATGGAATAATTTAATCCGTCAAAAAATATACAAAAAACAATTAGAAGAAGCCGGAATTACTGTAGGAGATGTAGATATTTTAAATGCCTTATATGAAACTCCTGTAGTTCAAAATGATGCTAGATTCCAAACTTCAGGTATTTTCGATAAAAACAAGTTAAAAGAACATTTAGCTACTATAAAAGAAGAAAATGGACAAGAATGGGCTGCATGGCAAAATTACATGGCTTCTATTAAAAGTAACATAGAAAAAACAACATACGACAACTTAGTAGCTGCTGGTTTAGGAGCTTCTTTAAAAGAAGGGGAGTCTAGATATTTAACTGAAAACACAAAAGTATCTGGTAGGTATGTATATGTACCTTATACAATAATTGCAGATAGCTTAGTAACTTTAAAGAAAAGCGATATTCAAAATTATATAAACCAACATCAAGATGCTTTTCAGGTTGAAGCTTCAAGAGACATTAACTTTGTAAAGTTTAATATAGAGCCTACTGAAGCTGATGAAGAAGCTATTAAAGCTAATGTAGCTAAATTAATTGAAGATTCTGAAGTAAACAATACTCCAGTTAAAGGATTAAAAAACACTACAAATTATAGCGAGTTTTTAGAAGAAAACGAATCTGATTTAAGATTAGATAATAATTATAAGTTTAAAGTACAAGTTCCTCAAGTAATTGCTGAAGAAGTTTTCAACGGAAAAGAAGGAGATGTTTTTGGACCATACAAAGATGCAGGATTCTTTAAGTTATCTAAAATTACTGAGGTAAAACAATTGCCAGATTCTGCACAAGCAAGTCATATTTTAATTCCTTTTGTTGGTTCTGCTAGTGCTGATGCAACGGTTGTTCAAACAGAAGAAGAGGCTAAGAAAACAGCTGATAGTTTATTAGCTGTTGTAAAAGCTGATAAATCTAAGTTTGCAGATTTAGCAAAAGAAATGTCATCAGATAAAGGTTCTGCTGAAGAAGGAGGATTCTATGATTGGTTTGCTTATAACAGAATGGTACCATCATTCAGAGACTTTGTTTTTGAAGGTAATGAAGGTGATATGGGAGTTGTAAAATCTCAATTCGGATTCCACGTAATTAAAATTGATGGACAAAAGAACTTCCAGCCAGTAGTTAAATTAGCTACTTTTGGACGTAAGATTGAAGCTTCAGAAGAAACAGAAAATGCAGTATTCCAAAATGCAGAAACATTTGCTTTAGAATTAGCTAATGGAAAAGCTTTTGAAGAAGCTGTAAAAGAAAAAAACTTAACTTCACTACCAGCAGTAGGATTAAAATCTTTAGATGAAAACGTACCAGGAGTTGGTAACGAAAGACAAATTATTACTTGGGCTTTTGAACCAGAGACTGAAGAAGGAAGTTACAAGCGTTTTGATGTTGAAGGAGGATATATTGTAGCGGTACTAACAGCAAAAACAGCTAAAGGTTTAATGCCTGTTGATAAGGCAATTACTTCTGTTCGTCCTATATTAACGAACGAAAGAAAAGCCAAAATGATTGAAGATAAGATGAGCGGAGCTACTTTAGAAGAAATCGCAAAATCTGTGAGTCAGTCAGTGAGAGCAGCAACCGATGTAAACTTACAATCACCAACAATTTCAGGTGTAGGATTTGAGCCTAAAGTAGTAGGAGCAATGATGAACGCTAAAGAAAACAAGGTGGTTAAAAATGTTGCAGGAGATAAAGGTGTATTTGCTTTTGTAGTAGAAAAGAGAGAAGAGCCAACAGCATTACCTAACTATGACACATATAGAAAGCGTATTGTTGCTGAAAGACAGAATAAGACATTTCAAATGTATGAGGCGGTTAAAAAAGCGTCTGAAATTGAAGATAACATGAGTTCTTTTTACGGAATTCAATAAGAAATAACGTCATACCAATAAAAAAATCCCGAACTATTCAGTTCGGGATTTTTTATATGGTGATTTTGATAAAGTTTACCCAAATCCGTTTATAATCCATATTCTCTTTAAAATTTTCTATCATGAACTCTCTTTCATATATAATTCTTTTTTTTAAGTAACACTTGCCATTAACATAAATTGTTATTTTCTTACTTAAGTCAACCATTTCTGGAGAAAGATTAATTCTAAAAGATTTGATTCGAGAAGTTTTAATGGTGAAGGTATTGTTTTGGTATGAAGCAATTATTTTTCCTGATTTTCTTGGAAAGTCAAAGGCTTTTTTATCTACAATTTTTTCTATTAAGCTATCTTTTTCATTATATGTAAGCCACTTTTTAATGTCAAAATTTAAATTATTATGCCAAGAGGTTTTCTTTTGTAAAGTGTCAAGTTGTATGTTAGTTAACCAATCAATACTTCCATAATTATTATCATCAAACTCCCAAGTTATTTTTCTTGGATGAGGATTTCTTTTCCTTTTCATTAAATCTGAAAAAAGAATTTTATAAGCAGACTCAGAAGCATCAAATTGAGGAAACCAATGAGGATAACCATTATATCGATAATCCTTATAATCTGCGGCTATACTTTTCATTAACTTAACTAAATTATCATTAGCGTTTGGAGGATAATAGTAATCTTGGTCGGTAGAAAAATTAATGAATGAACGATTTAATATGTTTTCAATATAAGTTCCACCCGTATACACTTTTGGTTCAGTATTAAAACCATAAAATCCAGCAAATATATTAGGCTGTTTCATTAAATATGAAAATGCCCCAGTGGCTCCATTTGAATGTCCAGAAATAAAAATTTTATCATCGTTTATATTGATAGCTTTTTTTAATTGTCTTACAATTGAAGGCACCATAAAAAAACCAGCATCAGAGGTCATCCAATTATACTTTTTGTTTCCTTTAGGAAAAATTAAAATAACATTATTTTTATCTGCATACTTTGTATAATATCTGTTCCAATACTTTAGGTTTTTCTTTGTTTCAAAGTCAGAAAGTTTAGTATGTCTTACAGCTCCATGTAAAAAAATAAGGACAGGATATTCTTTTTTAGGAGTATAGTTTTGGGGTAAATGAACGTAATAAGATGTTTTTAAAGAATCGTTTATTTTAAAGCTTATAGAATAACTTTGTTGTTGTTTTGTTATATAGGGATTAAATTCTTTTAAATATTTAAAAAGTGTTTCGCTCTTTAAGGTTTCAGGAATACTTATTTTTAAAGTATTGAAAAACTCTACTTCTGATTTTTTTAGATTACTAAAGAATTTAGTTTTTCTTTTTAAAGCCTTAGTTTTTAATTTTGTCCATCTTTTGTCGTTTTGAATATTTTTGTAATCTTCATCTGCATATTCACCAACAACATAGTCCCAACCAGGATAACCGTCTTCATCTTCTATTAATTCAGATAGAGGAGTTAAGTATTTGAAAGCTTTATTATTTTGTTTTAAATCAGCAGCAATAATAGAAGAATAGTATAATTCAGTATCGGTAATACTATCAGGAAACTTTTCAAAAGCTTTTTCAAATAAGCTTAATGCTTTTTTGTAAGAGGTAGTGTCTTTTGAAGTATTCATTGTTTTCATAGCTTTTTTTACTAGTTCAGAATATGTGGTCTGAGCATTAGTTGATATAAAAGCTAAAAAGAAGAAGGTGTAAAATAGTAATTTCATTATTGTTTTTTTTACAAATGTAATTGCAAAAAAGAAATGAAACTTGTAAAAATGGGACGGTAGCTATTTTAAATGCCAAAAAGTATCTTCATTACCAAGTTGTGTTCCTTTTTTTATAAGGTTTTTAGGGGAACTTAAAGTAAGGCTCTTGAAAAGTTTAGTAAGGTGTGATTGATCAAAATAATTGAACTCATGTGCCAAAGAAGTAAAACTTTGTTCCGAATCGATTAAGAGTTTTTTTTCTAAAGTTTTTCTAAAAAGTACAATTTTGTTGAACTTTT
The DNA here is from genome assembly GCF_024124505.1 of Tenacibaculum sp. XPcli2-G. Taxonomy (NCBI): domain Bacteria; kingdom Pseudomonadati; phylum Bacteroidota; class Flavobacteriia; order Flavobacteriales; family Flavobacteriaceae; genus Tenacibaculum; species Tenacibaculum sp. XPcli2-G. Next base: position 523,175 of record NZ_JAMXSH010000002.1, on the reverse strand, counting down.
TGACTGAAACACCAAAATGAGAATTAAAAAGTCTATTTAAGTGCCTTCTACTCACGTTTAATTTAGAAGCTAAACATTCAATAGTTATAGTATCAAAATTGTTAAAAATTACCTCGATAGCATTATTTAAAATAGTATTGTTATAGGCTACATATCTACGAAATAAAAATTGGTCTAATAATCCTGTAATAGTGTTAATATTTTGTGAGCTAAACAGAGCGTTAAGTTCAAGTTCAGAAAAGAAATTGAATTTTGTTATAAAATATGTAAAAGATAACCCCCTATAAAATTGATGAATACCCAAAGGGTTGAAAATTATTACAATTCTATGTACTTTACCAATTTGTGTGACATTAAAAATATTTTCTCTTAAAGGAGTGAAAATTTGAAGAGGATTAGTATCATTTTTAAAAACTATTTTTCCAATTTCAGGACTAAAATGTGAGTTGTAAAGAGAGATGGAATTATTGAAATGTGGATAGCAATCAAACTCTATTTTTTTATTTTGTGGTTTTACATCCAAATAATAATAATGGACATGTTGTGCTATTATAGGGTTTTTTGGTCTAAAAGTTTCAAAGACATTATTCATTAATTATAAGTTAGGTGTTTTCTGTCTATATTTTTATAAAAAAGACGAATTTAGTAAAACTTAGAAAAGTTAGCCAATTGAAGTAAAGTAAAAAAGCAACCTCATACGAGATTGCTTTTTAAAGTATGTTTAAAGCTTTTTTATTAAGCGTTTAATGGTTTACCATCCCAAGCTGCTTTCGCTGCTTCTTTTACAGCTTCAGAGTAGGTTGGATGTCCATGACAAATACGAGCTAAATCTTCCGCAGAAGCTCTGTATTCCATTGCTACAGCTGCTTCCATAATCAAGTCAGCAACACGAGCACCTACCATGTGAACTCCTAATACTTCATCAGTGTTTTTATCAGCCAATACTTTTACAAATCCGTCTAAATCTCCACTTGCACGAGAACGTCCTAATGCACGCATTGAGAATTTTCCAGACTTATAATCAATACCAGCATCTTTTAATTCTTGTTCAGTTTTACCAACAGCCGCTACTTCTGGCCATGTGTAAACAATACCAGGAATTAAGTTATAGTCAATATGAGGTTTTTGTCCAGCTAAATATTCAGCAACCACAACACCTTCTTCTTCTGCTTTATGCGCTAACATAGCTCCACGAACTACATCACCAATTGCATAAATGTTAGAAACATTAGTTTGTAAATGATCATTTACTTCAACCATTCCTCTTTCAGTAACTTTTACACCCGCTTTTTCTAAAGCTAATCCTTCAGTATACGGACGACGACCTACAGAAACTAAACAGTAATCTCCGGTGAAAGTAACCTCTTCACCTTTTTTATTAGTAGCTTTTACTACAACCTCGTCACCATTTCTTTCAACAGAAGTAACTCCATGGCTAGCATTAATTTTCATTCCTTGTTTCTTTAAAACTTTAGTCAGTTCTTTAGAAACATCTTTATCCATGGTTGGAGTAATCGTAGGAGCGTATTCGATAACAGTTACCTCAGCACCTAAACGCTTGTAAACAGAACCTAACTCTAAACCAATAACACCACCACCAATAACTAATAAGTGCTTAGGAACTTCAGGAAGTTTTAAAGCTTCTGTAGAAGTAATTACACGCTCTTTATCAATAGTAATAAATGGTAAAGAAGATGGTTTAGAACCAGTAGCTATAATAATGTTAGTACCTTCAATTACTTCTTCAGTACCATCATTTTTAGTGATTTTTACGTGCGTAGCATCTTCAAAAGATCCTAAACCTCCGTAAACTTCAATATTATTTTTATCCATTAAATATTTGATACCTCCAGTTGTAGTTTCTACTACATTTGCTTTACGAGCTACCATTTTTCCGAAGTCAAAAGAAGGTTTCTCTACAGAGATACCGTGCTCTTCGAAATGATTTACTGCATCATAGTAATGGTGTGAAGAATCTAATAAAGCTTTTGAAGGAATACATCCAACATTTAAACAAGTTCCACCTAAAGTTGAGTATTTTTCAATGATAGCAACTTTAGAACCTAATTGAGCGGCTCTGATAGCAGCGATATATCCTCCTGGACCAGAACCAATAACGATTAAATCGTATTTCATGAGTTGTGTTTTATAATTTCATCTATTTATATTGCACAATGTCCATTACTAATAGTTCAACTATTTGTGTTTATGTTAACCATTGTTTGCAATTGCCCATTTTGGGCTTTCGTAAAAATGAAGTACAAAAGTACAATTATTTGTCGATAAAATTAGTTTTCATATCTTTAAAACTTAAACGCATTGTATGAAAATTTTAAAAAAAATAATCATAGTTTTATTACTATTGTTAGTAATAGTACAATTTTTTCAACCAGAAAAAAATGAAGGAGAAATTACTTCTGTTCAGTATTTTATAGAAGAAACCAAGCCAAATGATGCAGTGCATAAAATTTTAAAAACGGCTTGCTTTGATTGTCATAGTAACTCAACACGTTATCCTTGGTATAGCAGTATTACGCCTGTGAATTATTGGTTGGCAGATCATGTAAATCACGGAAAAGAAGAATTGAATTTTTCTGAATGGGCTACCTATTCTTTAAAAAGAAAGGAACACAAAATGAAAGAGGTTTGGGAAGAAGTTGAAAAAGGAAAAATGCCATTAGATTCATATACTTGGATGCATGCCGATGCTCGTTTGTCTAAAGAAGAAGTACAACAAATCACTGAGTGGGCAAAAAGCGTTCAAAATAACTACCAAACGCAATTAGCGAACTAAATTAATGCAACAACTTTTAATTATTGGGTATGTTTGGATAGAAAAAACAACAGGAGCTGGTAACCGAATGTTACAGCTAATTGATGTTTTTAAAAATCATAATTATACCATTACTTTTGCCACACCAGCTCAAAAAACTGAAAACTCTTTAAACTTAGCTGAATTAGGAATTGAAGAAAAATCTATCGAATTGAATTCAAGTTCTTTTGATAATTTTATTATGGAACTTCAACCTGATGTTGTGTTGTTCGATCGTTTTATGATGGAAGAACAATTCGGTTGGCGTGTTGCAGAACATTGCCCGAAAGCTTTACGGGTTTTAGATACAGAAGATTTACACTTTTTACGTAAAACACGCCATAAACAATTAAAAAAAGGAAAACAATTTTCAACAGAAGCTTTGTTGAAATCGGATGAAGCAAAGAGAGAAATAGCTGCTATTTTACGTTGTGATATGAGCCTGATTATTTCAGCTTATGAAATCCAGATTTTGAAGGAAGTTTTTAAGATTGATAAAGCTTTGTTATATCATTTACCTTTTTTGTTGGATACAATAGATGCTGAAACTACTCAGAAATGGAAATCTTTTGAAGAACGAAAACATTTTGTGTTTATAGGTAACTTTTTTCATGCTCCAAATGTTGATGCTGTTTTGCAATTAAAAACAATATGGAAGCAGATCAGAAAACAACTACCCAAAGCAGAAGTACATATTTACGGAGCCTATGTTACGCAACAAATTCAACAATTGCATAAACCAAAAGAAGGATTTATAATTAAAGGTTTTGCAGAAGATGCGCTCGAAGTAGTTAAAAATGCTAGAGTCGTGTTAGCTCCCATTCGTTTTGGTGCGGGAATTAAAGGAAAGTTAACCGAAGCAATGGAATGTGGAACTCCAAGTGTTACTACTTCGATAGGAGCAGAAGGAATGTATGACAACTTACCTTGGAACGGATTTATAGAAGATAATTTTGAGAAGTTTGCTAATAAAGCTATAGAGCTATATACTTATGATATTCTTTGGAAAAAGTCTCAACAAAAAGGTATAGAAATAATTAATTCACTATATGATAAAGACAAGTTAGGTGTTTCTTTTATTAGGGGGATTAAAAAAATCCAAGAAAATTTTGAAATACATCGTACACAAAATTTTCTTGGAAGTTTGTTGCAACATCAAACCTTACAGACTACTAAGTTTATGAGCAAGTGGATTGAAGAGAAGAATAAAAAATAGAACTTATTCAATTTTAATATCTACAGAGGTTCTACTTTGCCATCCAGTAACATCAATTACAGAAATTTGACAATGGTAATCACCAGAATCAATATCAGTAGGAATTGTAATGTTTTGTGCTATTTCATATTCTTTAAGATTATTATCAATTGCGTAATTTTCCATAAAAATTAAAGGAGAAACAGGATCTTTTACAGGAGACAATTCACAATTAGAACCTTGGTCATCGTGCGTGTGATGATCAAAATTATGGTGGATATCAATAGCATAAGTGGCCAAAGCTATGTTGTCAGACACTTTTACACGTATTGTGTACTCTTTTCCTTTTTCTAATACAGCACACGATTTAGGAAACCCTTCGTTGTAATTTATGGTAATAGTTGGTTTTTCAGTATCTGGTTCTTCAGAATCACTACTACAACCAAAGTTTACCAAAGTTAAGAAGAGTAAAGCGCTTGTTATTTTTAATAATTTCATGGTAGTTTATTATTTATAAAAGACTATTTGAGAAAATCAAGTAGTCTTTAATTAGTTATAATTATTTTATTTCAAGAGGAATAGACAGCTTTACTGTTTCACTTTCACCACTTTCTTTAGCGTAAATGTTTAACCAGTAGTTTCCTACAGGAGCTCCAGGAATTAAATCGTAGTGATAATGTATGTGTGGGTTTTTAACTCCTTCATATAAATTTTTAGGTAAAACAGTAATTACTTTGTCCCACTTTCCAACTTCAACATTCTGTCCTTCTCTCCATTCTTCGAACCAAAACTCATATTTAATTTCAGTAACAGTATTATTACCAGAAACATATTCAAATTCTGTGTGTAACTCATCTTTTCCAAAAGCGATTGAGTTGTTCTCACCAATTTCTAAGTCTTTAAATTTTTGAATGATATGTAACTTTTTAGTAATAGCACTTTTAGTTCCGTCTTCATGTTCAATAGTAATTTTGAATTTATAAATCCCTTCAGCAGGTGTAAAAGAAGGAGTGTACTTGTTCTCTTCATCAAAATATACATGGTAATGTATGTGAGGGTTTAATTGGCCTTCATATCGGTCAACAGGTACTAAATGGTTTTTTAACTCCCAAATTAGTTCACCGTTTTTAACTTTTGGAACATCGTAAGCTTCTACGTCAAAATAAATTTTAGAAACTTTGCTAGTACCCTCATAACCAAATTCAATATGAACATCTATGTTCGATTGTGGTAAAACAAAATCAGAATTACCTAACTCCAAGCCTTTGAAATTTTCTGTATTAATATTTTCATCAAAAGTATCTGGGATGTTATCTTCATCACTACAAGAAATGATTAAAAGACTTACGAAAAATAAGATTGCTGATTTAAATGTGTTTTTCATGATTAAAAAAATTAAATAATTAAAATGTTTGTATAATTGTTATTGAAAAGTTTCTTCCAGGTTCAGGAACCTCTATCAGTCTGTAGAAGCTTGTATGGTCGAATACTTTGTTGTTTAAAATATTATTTAGCCTACCTTGAATTTTAAGAGGCTGCTTTTTTGAGAAAAGATCTACACTAGTATGTAAACCGATGTTAAATAAAGAATACCCTCCTGTAGTTTTTTCAGGAGGAACAATATTGTTTTGATCTGAAACTAATCGTACACTAGAGAATATTTTAGTCTCTCCAAAAGTAGACCAAGGATTCAATGTGTATTCAAGCGAAACAACTCCTGTTAATGGAGGGGAAAAAGGAAGTGTGAAGTTTTTCTTTTTTCCACTTAACTGTCTTGCTTTTACATATTCTAAAGAACCTGTAATAGATAATTTATCAATAGGTTCATATTGCGCCATAATTTCGCCACCATATCTAAAAACACGACTTTGATTGTATTGATACTTCTGAAGTGTTTCGTAATACTCTGACGTTGGACTTAAATAAATATAATTATCAAAATAATTGACAAATGGCGTGATTTGAATAGATCCTCTACTAAAGTTAGTTTTAAACTCTCCATCTATTTGATAAGAACTTTCAGGTTCTAAGTCAAGACTTCCTTCTTCGTATCGATACATGTGATAGTTTACTCCGTCTGAAGCCAATTCGTTTGCCAGTGGAATTCTAAAACTCTTGCCTATATTTATTTTATATGATGTATTTTTAAGTCCATAACTTAATCCAGCTGAAGCACTAAAACTTCCAAAAGTTAAGCTCTTTCTTTTTGAACGCTGTAGTTGTTGCTGAGTAGTGTTTCCGTTTTCGTCAGTAACAGGAGATAAAAACCACTCGTAATATGGCTGTGTTTTTATTATACCATAATCGTAACGTACACCACCATCTAAATATAATTTGTCGTTGAGTTTTATTTGATCGTACACAAAAGCCCCAGCTGTAAAACGAGTATATTCAGGAATAAGAAACCCCCAACCATCAATAGTATTATCTTGATACTCTAAATTAACACCTGTAGTAACTTTATGTTTATTAAAGTTATGTAATTGACTTTTTACATTAAGACTATAGGTATTCTTTTTAAATAAGCGTTCCATTGTAGATGACGGCTTGGGCATATAACCATGTGGAACAGGTTCTGAGTGTTCTTCGCGATGATTATTTTGAAACCCAAGCTCAACATCTAACGTATAATTGGGGAATAGAAAACTGGTATTATTTGTTATTTTAAAATGATTGACCTTATGATATGGTAAATCAATATCTCTATTGTCAACATCGTAGTCTATTTTAGAAGTTCTCACTTCCAGACCATGAGCATTAGCGAAAAAACCGTTTTTAGAATTAACATTACTAAAAGAAGTTATAGAGCTTATATTATCAGATACATAACCTATAGAAACTCCAACATTATGATTAAATCCTGCTGTATTACGTAAGTAATTTTTATGCAAATCAAAAATGTAATTATCGTACGTTATTTTTTTGGTAGGAACTTTATAATCGCCATAATCTTCATGAGTTATTCTAGCTTTGTAATACCAATGATTATAACGTTGTTTAACACCTAAAGAAACTCCATAAAAATCGTTGTTACTTCTATTGGTAAGGTTTAGTTCACCAGCAAAGGAATTAACATCAGGTAGTAAATTGTTTTTCAGGCTAATTACACCCGATATTGCATCTGAACCATAGAGTAGAGAAGCAGCTCCTTTAGTAACTTCTATATTGTCAATATTATATTGGTCTATTTCTAAACCATGATCGGCTCCCCATTGTTGTGCTTCGTGTTTTATACCGTTTTCAACAACAACAACTCTATTAAAACCTAAACCTCTAATGGTAGGTTTGGATTGACCAGAACCTATAGTTATTGTACTAACTCCTGGTATGTCTTTAAGAGTTTGCATTAAACTATTATCCCTGTTTTTCTCTAAAAAATCAACATCAATCCTTTGTGTGTTGCTAGAGAACTTTGTTAGTGTTTTTTTAGGGTTTTGTGCAATAACCACCTCATTTAATACTGAATTGTCTTGTATTAGAGGAATAACTATTACTGAATTAGTAGGAGAAATACTTTCTTTATAAGTAACATACCCAACATGAGTAACAGTTAAGAGGTATTCTTTGTTTAAAAGTTTAAAAAAAGTACTACTTCCTCTAGTGTTTGTGTATGCGTGCTTTGAACCGATACTCACGTGAGCATTGGGTAACTCACTTTGTGTTGTTGCATCAATAACCTTAATAGTAACAGAATTAGTGTTCTGACCAAAAAGAATAGTATGAAACAATACACAAAATAAAGCACCTAAGCTTTGTTTTGTCATTGTAAATAGAATTAAACGAATTGTAGTAGTTGAACTGTAAGCGCTCAACTATTGATTAAATAATATAGAACAGATAGTTAACTAATAGAAAAAGTAAGTGGTAAATACAGTACAGACTTAGTAGGTTTATATGCATATATATTTACAACAATTCTTAATACAAGAAAGTTAAGTATGTTCTAAATTTAGTATGTTATGAGTAAGTTGGAGGTCCTCTAAGCTTTCTATTCAGACATTGGTAAGAAGGTAAGATAATTGACTTGTAATTATCTACTATCGTCTTGCTAGGAAGAATAGCTAAAGCTGGTGAGAAATTTTGTGTAGGTACATCAAAAGAAGCAAAAGAAAAATAACAAATATCACAATGGTCGTTTACTGATTCGTGTAAGTGAGTAGATTTTTCTTTACAGTTATGGTGGTGTGCTTCATTATCATGATGATGAGTAGCTTTTATAAGAATAGGAAGCATAAGAAGAACCACCAATGATAAAGAGGTGATTTTACGAAATATGCTATTTTTATATAAGCTCATTTTTTATAACTGATAAATGGCAAAAATAAATGCTTGTTGTATTTTTTTTATATTAAATTATGTTAATTTTTATTAAAAAAACAGCTTCTTCTTTCTAATAAGAGGAAGCTGTTTTTGTTAGATAAAGTAATAAAGAGATTTAGCTCATTAATCCAGCACGTCTTAATAAAGCATCAGGTTTTGGTTCTCTACCTCTAAAACGTTTGTATAACTCCATAGGCTCTTCTGTTCCGCCTTTAGATAATACATTGTTTTTAAATTTATCTGCAACTTCTTTATTAAAAATACCTTCCTCTTTAAAATATTCAAAAGCATCGGCATCTAAAACCTCTGCCCATTTGTATGAATAATATCCAGCTGAGTATCCGCCTTGAAAAATATGAGAAAAGGAAGTACTCATACAATTTTCTGCTACATCAGGATATAATTTAGTCTCAGCAAAAGCATTCGTTTCAAACTCTTTTACATCAGTAATGGTTTCAGGAGAATCTCCAGAGTGCCAAGACATATCTAATAATCCGAAGCTTAATTGACGTAAGGTTTGCATTCCTTCGTGGAAACTCGCAGATTCTTTAATTTTCTCAACGTATTCCATAGGAATAATTGCTCCAGTTTCGTAATGTTTTGCAAACAATTCCAAGGCTTCTTTTTCGTAACACCAGTTTTCTAAAACCTGACTAGGTAACTCCACGAAATCCCAAGAAACTGAAGTTCCAGATAAGCTCTTATAAGTAGTATTTGCCAACATTCCGTGTAAGGCGTGACCAAACTCGTGGAATAAGGTAGTAACCTCGTTAAAAGTTAATAAAGAAGGTTTGGTTTGTGTTGGTTTGGTAAAGTTACAAACAATAGAGACTTGTGGTCTTTCATTTGTACCATTACTCCTATATTGTGATTTGTAAGAAGTCATCCACGCACCATTACGTTTTCCCGGTCTTGGATGAAAATCAGCATAGAAATACGAAACAAAATTACCATCAGTATCTGTTACAGCATACGTCTTAACATCTTCATGATACTTATCAATAGTGTCAATTTCTTCAAACTGTAAGTTGTACAATTTGTTAGCCACAGTAAACACACCATCAATTACATTCTCTAACTTAAAATAAGGTTTTAATAATTCTTGATCTAAGTTAAACAACTCTTTTTTCAGCTTTTCAGAATAGTAAGCACCATCCCATTTTTGTAATTGATCTATTCCGTCTAGTTTTTTAGCATAGGCCTCTAAATTATCAAATTCACGTTGTGCAGCAGGTTTCGCTTTTTCTAACAATTCATTTAAAAACTCCATAACCTTTTCAGGAGTTTCAGCCATACGCTCTTCTAATACAAAATGAGCGTGGGTTTTATACCCTAATAGGTTTGCACGTTTGTGGCGTAGGGTTACAATATCTTTTACAATTTGCTCATTGTTGTATTCATTTTGTTGAAATCCTTTTTTACCAAAAGCTATTGCTAACTTTTTTCTCAATTCTCTATTATCAGCATAGGTCATAAAAGGAATATAGCTAGGGTAATCTAAGGTAATCATCCAACCCTCTTTACCTTTTGAGTTCGCAAGTTCTTTAGCAGCTTCTTTAGCGCTTTCAGGTAAGCCAGCTAAATCATCTTCATGGGTAATTAATAATTCAAAAGCATTGGTTTCAGCCAATACATGCTCCCCAAACTGTAACGATAATTTTGCTAACTCAGCATCAATTTTGCGAAGCTCAGCTTTGTCAGTTTCATTTAAATTCGCTCCATTACGTGCAAAACTTTTGTATTGTTTATCTAACAACATTTCTTGTTCAGGAGTCAAGTTTAAATCAGACAATTGATCGTATACAGTTTTTACACGTTTAAACAACCCCTCATTTAAAATCATATCGTTTCTAAACTCACTTAACCAAGGAGAAATATCTTTAGCTATTTTTTGAATTTCTTCATTTGTTTCAGCAGAGTTTAAGTTGAAAAAGATAGAAGTAGCTCTATCTAACTTATTACCTGTATTGTCTAAAGCGACTGTAGTGTTTTCAAAAGTTGGAGTTTCAGAGTTTTCTACAATAGCATCAATTTCGTCTTTAGCTATTTGTATAGCTTCTTTTATAGCGGGTTTATAATCTTCTTCTTTAATTTGAGAAAAAGGGGGCGTATTAAAATCTTGTAAAAGTGGATTTTTAGTCATGAAAATTTAGTTTAAAAAATTGAAGAAACCTCACAAATAAAAAAATCTGTGAGGCCTTCAAGTTAATATTGTACTAAGGTACTTATTTTTTTACGCTTTCAGAAGCTTTTTCAACTTTCAGTTTTAAGCCTTCTTTATAAGCGATAATTTTGTCTAACACACATTTGTCTGAAGCTCCAATAATTTGAGCTGCTAAGATTCCTGCATTTTTTGCTCCATCTAAAGCAACTGTAGCCACAGGAACACCACCTGGCATTTGAAGAATAGATAAAACAGAATCCCAACCATCAATAGAGTTTCTACTTTTAACAGGAACTCCAATTACTGGTAACGGACTCATACTGGCTACCATTCCAGGTAAATGAGCAGCACCACCAGCACCGGCAACAATAACTTGTACGCCACGCTTGTGTGCATTGTTAGCGTAATCGAATAATTTTTCAGGAGTTCTGTGTGCAGATACGATATCTACTTCTACTTGAATATCAAAACTCTCTAAAATATCAATTGCTTCTTGCATAATTGGAAGATCTGAATCGCTTCCCATGATAATTCCTACCATAAATTTATGTTTTTGTCATCTCGAACGTAGTCGAGAGGTTATTTTGCTATTACCTTAATGGTTTCTTTTACTTGTTGAGCGACTTTTCTCGCCTCATTTATATCTTCATTCACAATAGTTACATGTCCCATTTTACGGAAAGGTTTGGTTGTCTTTTTTCCGTAGATGTGAGGAGTAACTCCGTCAATCTTTAAAATCTCTTCAATGTTTTCGTATACGACATCACCAGTATAGCCTTCTGCACCAACTAAGTTCACCATAATTCCAGCAACTTTACTATTGGTATTTCCTAACGGAAGGTTTAAAATACTACGCAAATGTTGTTCAAATTGACTAGTATAACTTGCTTCAATAGAATAATGGCCTGAATTGTGAGTTCTTGGAGCAGCTTCATTAACTAAAATTTCATCATTTTCAGTTTGAAACATTTCCACAGCTAACAATCCAACGAAATCAAATGCATCTGCAACTTTTAAAGCAACCTCGCGCGCTTTTTTAGCAACTGTATCGTCAATTCTTGCAGGACAAATTACATATTCTACCTGATTTGCTTCTGGGTGAAATTCCATTTCAACTACTGGGTAAGTTTTAGTTTCTCCGCTTGCATTTCTAGCAACAATAACAGCTAATTCATTTTTAAAGGGAATTAACTTTTCAGAAATACACTCACCAGTAGGGAGGTTTTCTAAATCGCTGATGGCACGAACTATTTTTACTCCGTTACCATCGTATCCAAATCGAGCAGATTTCCATACAAAAGGAAAACTAACAGCTTCATTACTTATAGCATGTTTTAATTCTTCTAAAGAAGTAAACCTAGAAAAGTCAGCAGTAGGGATGTTATTATCGTGATAAAACACCTTTTGATGTGCTTTGTTTTGAATAGTTCTTAAGTTTTTAGGCTTTGGAAAAATGGTTAGTCCCTCAGCTTCTAAAGCATCTAAAGCATCAATATTTACGTTTTCAATTTCTATGGTTAACAAATCTACTTGCTTTCCAAAATTGTAAACAGTATCATAATCTAATAAATCCCCTTGATGGAATTCGTTACATATCTGAGCGCAAGGAGCGTCAGCGTTTCCGTCTAAAATAACAGTATAAATGTCGAATTTTTGCGTTTCGGTAAGTAACATTCTTCCTAATTGGCCGCCTCCGAGTACACCCAATTTAAAGTTTGAAGAAAAGTAATTTTTCACGATAAATGTGTTAATTGTGTTGTTGTTGCTGCAAAAATAAGAATCTAATTGTTAGTACAAATAGTATTAACGAGATATTCTTAACTGATTGTTACTAATAGGAGTAACAAAATACATTAATGCATTACAGCCCTCACCATCTAAAGGAGTACCACCTGAAAGGTAGTTATACTTTTTGTCATCACACGGACAGGTTATTTCAACTCCGTTGAAAGTCATTAAAGAGTTACAGTTTTGTTCAGGACATTGTTGATCAAAAGCTCTGTAACCAGAAGTTCCTGTTCTAAAAATAAAAACATTTCGCCCTTGTATCACGTTTTGCGATTCTCCTCCAGGAACTAATAAACCACTAAATTCTGGAAGTGATAAATCAATAATAGCATTCATTTTTATTCCAGAAAAACAGTTGTTAATAGGAGTGTTATCACTACAGCTAAAACAAATTATAACAAGAAATAAATAAAATATTTTTTTCATTTTTTAGTATAGAAGTTGTTATTGTAACGCAACGAAGTTACAAATATTTTGTACATTTGTAAGACAATCTCATTCCTAACGGCGTGAGATTTTTAAATTTAACCCACAGGGTTATAGGAAGAAAAGTTATATGCTTCTTACAAAACGTTAAAGAAAGTGTATAAAAGTTTGTTGATTTTAAAAAGAGAGAAGAGATGAGTAATGTATCATATTATACGGAAGAAGGATTAAAGAAACTTAAAGAAGAATTAGCGCATTTAGAGCAAGTAGAAAGACCACGTGTTTCTCAAGAAATTGCAGATGCTCGTGATAAAGGAGACTTGAGTGAGAATGCAGAATACCACGCTGCAAAAGAAGAGCAATCGTTGTTAGAAACAAAAATTGCAAAATTAAAAAACGTAGTAGCTAACGCTCGTATTATTGATGAAAGTCAGTTAGACACTTCTAAAATTTTAATCCACTCAATAGTGAAGATTAAAAATACGGTAAACGGAATGGAGTTTACGTATACGCTAGTAGCAGATAGCGAAAGTGATGTAAGAAACGGAAAGTTATCTGTAAACTCACCAATAGGTAAAGGATTGTTAGGTAAAAAAGTAGGTGATGTCGCCGAAATACAAGTGCCTAACGGAATTATGAAGTTTGAAGTAATGGAGATTTCTCGATAAGAGAAAAAACAAATACAAAAAGAGTAAAGATTTATTCGGGTTTTAGCTTCGCTAGAACCCGATTTCTTTTTTACTTTTACTGTAAAATTAAATTAATAAAGACATGGCAAGTATTTTTACAAAGATTATAAACGGAGAAATTCCATCGTATAAAATAGCTGAAGATGATAACTATTTTGCTTTTTTAGACATCAACCCAAATGCAAAAGGACATACGTTAGTAATTCCTAAACGAGAAGAAAATAAATTATTTGACTTATCGAAAGAAGAGTACGACGGATTAATGTCTTTCTCTTACAGAGTAGCCAAAGCTATTGAAAAAACAATTCCGTGTGAACGTGTAGGGATGAGCGTAATTGGTTTAGAAGTACCTCATGTACATGTACACTTAATTCCGTTGCAAACGATGGAGGATATCCGATTTGTAAAGAAAGAAAAATTAACAAATGAAGAGTTTGTAGCAGTAGCAGAAGATATTGCTAAGAATTTTGAATAAATAAAAAAGAGCTATGAAAAAGTGGATAAAAGAGGGGATAGCCTGGGGAGTAATTATGTTTATAATAATGGTAATATTCTTTCCGTGGTATGATGGAGAAGAAATAACTTTAAAAAGAATGCTTGTAGGGGCACTTATATGGGGAGCTGGCGGATTGTTTTACGGGTTTTTAATGAATAAACTAAAGAGAGACAGTTAAACCTTATTCAATAAGATTTCAAAAGTAGTTCCTTTTCCTATTTCAGATTTTAATACGTGTATTCTTCCGTTGTGGTAATCTTCAATAATACGCTTAGAGAGCGATAAACCCAGACCCCAGCCACGTTTTTTTGTGGTAAATCCTGGGTTGAATATTTGTGAAAATTGTGTTTTAGGAATCCCTTTACCAGTATCTGAAATTAAGATTTTTACATTTTTAGAACTTTCACTAATACTAACAGATAAGCTCCCTTTGCCTTGCATAGCATCAATAGCGTTTTTAATTAAGTTCTCTATTACCCAACCATATAATTCGGTGTTTAAGTTGGTTTGGATTTCTTCTGCTTCAGTTGTAAAAGAAAAAGAAATTTGTTTAGAACTTCTATTTTCTAAGTAGTCATAAGCAGTTTTAGTAATCGATACAACGTTATTGGGTTTTAACTCAGGAAGAGACCCTATTTTAGAAAAACGATTTGCGATGGTATTTAAGCGTCGCACATCTTTTTCAATTTCATCAACATAATCGTTACTTACATTTTCAGCACGTAAAATAGCTATCCAGCCTAATAATGAAGAAAGTGGCGTTCCTATTTGGTGTGCCGTTTCTTTAGCCATTCCTGTCCACAACTTATTTTGCTCAGCAACCTTATTAGACTTATATACCATGTAAATAATAGTAAGAAACAACCCTAAAATTAGTACTAAGGCAAGTGGATAGTATTTGAGCTTGTATAAAAGGTCAGAATTTCTATAGTAGATATGTTCTTTAATTCCTAAGTATTCTATCGCAATTGGCTCATTTTGATTTTTCATGATGCTCAATTGCTTTTGAAGGTATTTAGGATCCGTAGACTTTATAGAGTCTAAGTTATGAAACTGTTTTATTTCGCCATCTTTACCAACCAAAATAGAAGGAATGTTCTCTATGGTTTCGTAAACTTTGTTTACTAAATTAAAGCTACCATTAGAGTCAGGGTTTGAAGCTACCTCCTTAATTGCAGTAGCATAAATCTCCATTTTAGCGCGTTCATCTTTTTTAAATTTTTGAAAAAACACATAGGTATTCCATAAAATAAATAAAACGATAAGTAAGGAAATACTAATCGCTATTCGCTTAATCCAATAAGTGTTTGTAAAAAAAGCCATCAATCAAATATAAACTATTCTCTAGAATAACTAAATTTATAAATAGGTAGTATATTTACACTAAAATTATATAGAATGTTATCAATAAACCCTAAAGATATACCAACTTCTAAACTGCATGGATATTTATTAGGAGCAGTAGCACCAAGACCTATTGCTTTTGCAAGTACTGTAGATGCAGATGGAAACCCAAATTTATCACCATTTAGTTTTTTTAATGTATTTGGGGCAAACCCACCAATTATGATTTTTTCTCCAGCACGTAGTGTAAGAGGAAATAAAACCAAACATACGTTAGATAATGCTGAAGCTACAAAAGAAGTGGTTATTAATATTGTGAATTACGATATTGTTCAGCAAATGTCGTTGAGTAGTACGATGTATCCAAAAGGAGTAAATGAGTTTATAAAAGCTGGTTTTACGATGTTGCCATCAGATGAGGTAAAGCCGTTTAGAGTAGCGGAATCTCCTGTACAATTTGAGTGTAAAGTAAAAGACATTATTTATACAGGTGAAGAAGGCGGAGCAGGAAACTTAATTGTGTGTGAAGTAGTAAAACTACACGTAAACGAAAATGTGTTAGCAGAAGATGGTAGTATAGATCAACATAAAATAGATTTAGTAGCCAGAGCAGGAGGGAATTATTACAGTAGAGCTAGAGATGGCTTTTTTGAAATACCAAAACCACTAACTACCTTAGGAATTGGAGTAGACCAAATACCTGCTGAAATAAGAAACAGTAGTATATTAACAGGAAATAATTTAGGGATGTTAGGTAATGTAGAACAGCTACCTACAGAAGAAGCTGTTAATAACTTTGCAAAAGAACATTCACAATTTGTGGGTATTTCAACTGAAAAAAAACATACTTTTGCACAAGAGTATTTACAAAACAATGATGTAGAAAGTGCTTGGAAGGTACTTTTAATTAAATAGATAAGAAATGGAAGTAATAGGGAAAATCAAATTAATTAACGAAACGCAAACATTTGGATCTAACGGATTTAGAAAGCGTGAAATGGTTGTAACTACTGATGAGCAGTACCCACAAATGATAATGATTGAGTTTATTCAAGATAAATGTGATTTATTAAATAATTATCAAGTAGGGCAAGATGTAAAGGTTTCTATTAATTTAAGAGGAAGAGAATGGATTAACCCACAAGGAGAAGCAAAATACTTTAATTCTGTTCAAGGATGGAGAATTGAAAACTTAGCACAAGCAGCTCCTCAAAACATTCCACCTGCTGATCAATTTGAACCAGCTCCAGATTTATCTGCAAACGAACCAGATGACCTACCTTTCTAAGAATACTTAGAAAAAATATGAATACAACAAAAAAGAGCGCAAATTTTGCGCTCTTTTTATGTTTTGCGGAAAACTACATATTTACTTACGGTTATCCCTTTTAATAAGTTAAAAATCAGTCATATATTTGTAGTATAATCATTCAATAAATAATTATTGATTGAAAAATTTAAGGGGAAAATAAAAACCTTCTGATATTAAATCAGAAGGTTTTTTAATTATAAGTGCTAGTGGTGTGGTTACTTTTTTGTTGGCTTTTTTTCAGGCATCGGACCTCTTAAATGAATGATTAATCCGTTTAAAAAGTTACGTAAAAACTGATCACCGCATTCCATATACTTAGGGTGATCTTCTTTTCTAAAAATAGCGTTGATTTCCGATTTAGAAACTTTAAAATCTACCAAAGCGCAGATGTCAATAATATCAGTATCTCTTAATTTATGTGCTACTCGTAGCTTTTTAAAAATATCGTTGTTAGTTAGTCCCATAATTATTTTAAGTTAATTTACTACTGAAAAAATAGCCCATGCATAAATAGCAAAACGAGCAAAACGAAATAAGCCTACAAAAACTACATTTTTAAAAGGATATTTAATCATACCAGCAGTTAAACAGCTAATGGCAAAGGGTAGTGGTAATAGTGCACCTACCAAAATTAAAAAACCTCCCCATTTACTTGTGTTTTTAAGGTTTTTAGCCATTTTAACCTCTAAATAATTTCTTACAGAGTCAATCTTTAAAGAAGCTCTTCCTATAAAATAAGCACACAAACCTCCTAAATAAGATAGTGTCGCTAACAAAGAAATATTTACAATAGGATCTTCAGTTTTCTTAGACCATGCGATGAAAATTTCTGGCGGAATTAATCCTAAAATTGTTTCAGAGATAAAAAAAGTAATTAAAACTCCTGTTCTAGAAAAGGTTTCGGTCATGGTTTGTAAACCATCGTTAATATTATAAACATACTTGTTAAATAATAATAACCCTACAATAACGCCTACAATTGGCCAAAAAGCTTTTTTTAAGCTTACCCATATAAACATATAAAAACCAGTGCGATTATAATAGTTGTGTAAACGTTTATAATGCGGTTTATCTATTTTCTTTTTGTTATTTTTTTTATTCTTTTTACTCATCGCTAAAAAAAGCATCTAATTTTTAGGAATAGCAAAAGTACGAGGTAATTAGAAATTACACTAACAAATAGTTGTTAATTATTACAGGTTTGTAATAGCAGCCTCAGCACAACGTTCACCGTCCATAGCAGCTGAAATAATACCACCGGCATAACCACCACCTTCACCACAAGGAAAAAGCCCTTCAATTTGTGGATGTTCAAGGTTTTCTTTTCTTGGAATATTTACAGGTGATGAAGTCCTAGACTCCACTCCAACAATGTTTGCTTCCGCAGTATAGTACCCGTGCATTTTTTGTCCGAAAGCCGCAAAACCTTTACGTAATCTGCTTCCAATTAATTTAGGAAGTAACGAATGTAGCGGAGAAGAATTTAATCCGGGTTGATACGAACAGTCATTTAAAGAAGAAGACAATCTACCTTCCACAAAATCGGTTAAACGTTGTGCTGGAGCAACTTGACTTCTTCCACCTGCGTTAAACGCTAACTTTTCTAAATCTTTTTGATATTGTAAGCCTTTTAAAACTCCATATTTCTCATACTTCGGTAAGTCTTTATCAACATTAATTTCAACGACAATACCCGAATTTGCAAACTTGTTATTACGACGCGATGGTGACATTCCGTTTACCACCACTTCACCATTAGCAGTTGCAGCAGGAACGATGAATCCACCAGGACACATACAGAATGAATACACTCCACGGTTTCCTACTTGGTGTACTAAACTATATGCAGCAGCAGGTAATAACTCATCACGTTGACCTGAACAACTATACTGAATTTGATCAATAATTTCTTGTGGATGCTCTACACGAACCCCCATAGCAAACGATTTCGCTTTTAGCAAAATGTCTTTTTTATGTAATAATTCGTATATATCTCTTGCAGAATGCCCAGTAGCCAAAACAACAGCATTCACAGCCATTTCAGAACCATTTTGTAGCTGTATGGCTTGTAGTTTGTTGTTTTTAACGATAAAATCGGTCACACGGGTTTCAAAATGAACTTCACCACCATGTTTTAAAATCGTTTCACGAATATTTTGAATAATCTTCGGAAGTTTGTTAGTTCCTATGTGCGGATGCGCATCTACCAAAATTTGATCAGTAGCACCGTGATATACTAAGTTTTCAAATATTTTACGAACATCACCACGCTTTAAACTACGGGTGTATAATTTTCCGTCAGAATACGTTCCTGCACCACCTTCACCAAAACAATAGTTAGAATCTGGGTTTACCTCATGAAATTGATTAATAGCACGTAAATCTCTACGACGATCTTGTACATTTTTACCACGTTCAAGTACAATAGGTTTATAGCCTAACTCAATACAGCGAAGTGCTGCATACATTCCCGCAGGACCAAAACCTACAATATGAATTTCTTTCGCATTTGATACGTCTTGATATTCAAAAATATAATCAGGAGTATCAGGTTGCGGTTCGTTAATGTACACCGCTACTTTATAATTAAAAATAACTTCCTTTTTACGTGCATCAATCGATTTACGTAACACCTTTACGCTAGTAATATCAGCAATGCTAATACCTAGCTTTTTAGCAGCTTTTAGCTGTAAAATATTGTCTTTGCGTTCTTCTACTAAATTAACACGTAATTGAAGTTCTTTTACCATATTGCAAAACTAGGTAAAAAACTATTTATTCTATTTGATTATTTTTAGCAAATCAAACTTTAAACAATGAAGATTACGCAGGTTATAGAAAATGTTTTTAAAAAATATTTACCCTCACCTTTTACCATCGCTATATTATTAACACTGTTAACTCTTTTATTAGCACTGTTTTTTACAAAACCAGAAGAAAGTTCTGTGGTTAATTATTCTTTAGAGGTGTTACAATTTTGGGAAAACGGAATTTGGTCTAACGGATTACTCGTTTTTGCTTACCAAATGATGTTGATTTTGGTATTAGGGCATGTATTGGTGTTGAGTAAACCTGTGAGTAATTTAATTTTAAAAGTAACAAAATTCTGTACCAACACAGCAAATAGTGCAGCCATTGTAAGTTGTACTACCATGTTGGTAGCTTTTTTTAATTGGGGGCTAGGACTCATCTTTGGAGCTTTATTGGCACGTAAAGTAGCAGAACATGCGCAACAACACAATATCAAACTAAATTATCCAATTATTGGAGCGGCGGGTTATATGGGATTGATGGTTTGGCATGGTGGAATTTCAGGTTCTGCACCGATAAAAATTAACGAAAGCGGACATATTAAAAGTATTATGCAGTCGGTTTCTTCGGATGAGGTTTTAGCTCAAATACCTGATGTGATTGATTATTCTCAAACGATTTTTAGTTGGTGGAATTTGCTGATTTTTTTCGTGGTAGTAGCTGCGGTATCGGCAACCTTTTATTTTTTAGGGAAGAAAGCAACTCCTACAGCGATTAATTTACCAGAATATAAAATGCATACCGATGAAAAGGTTAGCACACAAGCAGAAAAACTAGATAGTTCTCAATGGTTAGCTATTGCTTTTGGTGTGTTGATTTTAGTAGCGTTTGGTTATCGTTATTGGGCAGATATTCAGCAGTTAAAAATTACGCCTAACCTGATTAACTTTTTTATGTTGGGATTAGGAATTATGCTACACGGAAGTTTTAAAAAGTTTACCAATGCTGTGGGAGAATCGATTAGTGATGTTTCTGGAATTTTAATTCAGTTTCCGTTGTATTTTGGTATTATGGGGGTGATGAAAAGTACGGGAATGGTTACTTTAATTTCTGATTTTTTCGTGTCGATAGCAACTGCAACTACTTTACCCATATTTACCTTTTTTAGTGCTGGTTTGGTCAATATTTTTGTGCCGAGTGGGGGAGGACAGTGGGTTGTACAAGGTCCTATTGTGGTAGAAAGTGCATTAAAATTAGGGGTTCCGTTACCTAAGGCAATTATGGCATTAGCATACGGAGACCAAATAACTAATATGTTACAGCCTTTTTGGGCATTACCCTTATTAGGAATTACAAAACTAAAAGCAAAAGAAATTTTACCCTACACGTTAATTGCAATGGTGGTAGGTAGCGTAATTTATTTATTAGGGCTTACCTTGTTTTAGGAATTTATTGAGGAAACGTCAGCGAGTTTCGCTGATGGTTTCATTGTGTTGAGGAAACGCCAGCGAACTTCGCTGATGGTGACTATACTTTGTTTTATTGATAAAACGTTGATGTTGAATTGACGGATATAGTATTTTTGTAAAAAAGAATATAACGAATGATTTGGCTTTCTGAAAAAATAGAGTTTCCTCCGTATGAGTTGGCTACTGATGATGGTTTACTGGCTTTAGGCGGTGATTTATCGGTTGAGCGATTGGTGTATGCTTATCAGCATGGAATTTTTCCGTGGTTTAATGAAGGGGAACCGATTGTTTGGTATTCTCCATGGGAGCGTATGGTGTTATTTCCTGAGGAAGTGAAGATTTCCAAATCAATGAAACAGGTATTGCGAAAAGGTGGTTTTACGATAACAGAAAACAAAGCTTTTGACGATATTATTTTTAATTGCCGACACATCAATCGTTTTGATCAATTAGGTACTTGGATTACTGATGAAATGGAAGATGCTTACATAAACCTACACGACAAAGGCTATGCAAAATCTATCGAGGTATGGATGGACGATAAATTAGTTGCAGGTTTGTACGGAGTAGATTTAGGAAACGGGGTGTTTTGCGGCGAAAGCATGTTTAGTAAAGTAAGCAATATGAGCAAAGTTGCATTTATCCATTTAGCACAAAAGGGAGGTTATAAACTTATCGATTGCCAAGTATATAATGACCATCTGGCAAGTTTAGGTGCGAGAGAAATTCCTAGAGAGGAGTTTTTGAGGTGGTTGTGAGAGCAAGGAGTTAATAATAGTTTGCAAATGTTCTTATAATTGTTCTTTTAATTTTTTTTAAATTAAATCATTAAAATCTGTAGCAGCTATTTCCAGAATCATAATTTTCAATAAAGTCGCGATAATTTTTCGGGATATTTATTTTAAGTGTTTTTTCAATATCATTAACTACAGTTGAGTCAATTTTTCCGTTAAACCTACAATTATCAATATTCTGTTCGATTGTCATTTCAAACATTTACTAATGTCTTGTGTAAAATGTATTTTTTAATTGTTATTAATAATCCCGTTGCCACGTTATTTCATTATTATCATGAAATATTGGACATAAAATTTTAATTATTTCATTTTTCTCATTTATGAGCTTCCATTCCGAACTATTAATAAGGTCAAGGTATATTAGTTCTTCTTTACATATCTTATTATAGTTCTCCTCGTCACCGTTTTCTAGATATTTACTTGCTAGAATTGAATACTTAATAAAATTACATAAATGAGTGTTCTCATCTGCTTTTTGTTTATAATTCAATTTGAATTGAATATTACCTGAACTTCGCATGTCCCAATTCGTTTCTATCAAAGTTCCTATTTCAATATTATGCCAAAATAGATTAAATTTTTTCATTCTGTTTTTGGTAATTCAATTTTAATAATCTCAGCCTTCCCAACTTTATTCAGACCTTCGTGAATCCACCATTTTCTTCCAATATTCATGTATGGATCGATAGGTTGTCTAGATAAAAATCTAACTAAAACCTCTTTAGTTTCTCTAGGCATAATCCATTCTGTTTGGTCAAATTGAATATCTCCCATATATGCATATTTAAATTGTCCATTTGGTTGATATTCAAAAACGTGGTTTGGTCTGTATCCCTTTTTAATGCCAGTTTTTCGTCCTCCTTTTTCGGAGGGAGTTAATTTTAGATTTGCTTTTACGTGAATTAATTCAGGCGTTTCATCAAGGTCAAAATCAGTAATACTATAATCAGTATATTTTCCAAAAGCTTGTTTATCAAAAACTTTTCCGTAACCTAAATTCAACCATCTTTTATAAATCAACTTTCCATTGAAGTAGAGGTAGAGCTCATTACTATTTCTTATTTCCTTTTTGATTATCATTTTAATTAGCTACAACGGTATCGTATAACCGTTAGTTACGGGTTAAATTAGCATTTATTTTTGGTTTAGCACAGACATTAGCAATTCCGAGTGTATTTTGGTATAGTCAAATTTGCCGTAATTGGGGTTATAGATTGTTGTGCACAGTACTTTCTATACTTATCTTAGTGTTAATCATTACCTAAAGAAGCAAAAAAGGAGTCAAAATCTTCTTCTTCATATTGATTTAATATTATTTCTTGTTCTAATAATTTATTAATCATTTTTTCGAGGTATCCATTATAATCAACTTCAGATTCTTGTCTTATTTCTTCTCCGTCAAAATTTGATTTGATATTCATTTTGTTATTTCCTAGAAATGTTATTTGGATATGAGGTTCTTTATCTAAACCATGATTTATATTTCTAGATAATAAAAAATACCATAATGATTGTCCAGCTCTTACTTTTTCATCAAGCCCCAATTCTCGCATTTTTTTTATTAATTTTACGGCATCTTCTCTACTTGAACTCCAATCATCAGAAAAAGAACTATAAAATTCTTCAACCGAATTCCAGCTTTCTATAAAGTCATTTTTATGGCAATCAATATTTTTATTTTTCAATCTTATTTTTGTGTGTTAGATATTGTGTACAAAGGTCTCAATTAAGAGTAGTTGTAAGGTTAAACAATTACTTATAACCATTGTTGTAAGCAGTTTTTTATTGTATAAATGTCACCAGTATTTAATTCACCATCTATGAATTCTGGAACAATTTTAAATTTTAATTGTCCAGTAACTCGTATTGCATTATCTCTAATACTTTCAAAAATATGAACTAAATCTTCTTCACTATATTCAACGTTTACAACTAATTCTTTACCATAAGTATTGTAACTATCAGTCCCTGGATAAAACCCCAAAATTAATGTTGGGTTCATACCAGAATCTTGGAATAGACTTGTTAAAGACCATCTAACACCTTCTGCTCTTTTAGCTGCTGCATAAGCCTCAATTGACGCTATATTTGTTTTTGTATGAGCTAATTTAAGTTCTTCTTCTTCAGTTAAATTATCTTTTGCTTCTAATTCACTCTCCATTGTTTTATAAAGCTCATACATTATATAGTTTTGCTTTTCGGTGAACATATTTACATCTATTATCATTTGTTTTTAGTTAATTAAAAATTATTATTAAATACAGAAGTTATTTATATTCAATCATTTTTACGACTTGTTCGAAGCCGTCACTTAATTGATTGTATATTTCTTCAACAATTGTTTTCTTCAAGACTTTCTTTAATGTCAAATCGACAACTTTTCCTTTTAAAAGTTGAAACCAATTTTTCTTTCCAAGATTAAAATGATTTTTTAAACCTTCTATTTCCTCAAAGATAATTTGTTGTCCAAAACCGTGTTTTTCAAGTTTTTCGAGAATGTCGTTCAGCTTATTATGTAATTCTGATTCTTCTGCAACACTAAATTTGTCATTGGATTTAGGTTCATAAGTAAAAAAACGATTAATATCATCAACTTCTTGGTCGACTGTGAACACTGCAATATCTCTTACCTTGTCATATCCACAACCATTACAAGATTTCATATGTTCTTCTTTGTCTTTTATGGCTAATTCTCGAACAATTTTTAGAAAATCTAACTTATCTCTGTCTCGATTGAAATTGTAAAGTTTCGATGTCAAAGAAGATTTAATGTTCTCTAAATCTGCATAAATTCCAGAATTTAGAAACCCATATTCATAAAATTCTTCAGCTTCTTTTTCTATTATATTCATTCAATTTATATCGTTTTTTTAAATGCTTACAACTTGTTTATATAAGTACTTTTAGTGTTTTTATACGAATGATATGGAGGTATAATAGCACTTTTTCATCCAAAAATAAAAAAAATAAAAAGAGTATAAGAACCTAAAATAATTGTGTTACAAAAATAAGCGCCTGTTTTAAAGACGCTTATTTAGCATTATATATTTTAAACCCCACTAACAGCACCAGCAAGCGGAGTTTGAGCAGGTTTGGCTATTCCGTAAACAACTACGACACCAGAGCCTCCACCCCAAGTAGAATAAGCAGGGTCAGGTTTTGCCTCCATCACCGTTTGAGGTAGGTTCCAGTTATTAGCACACCAAAGGTTCCCGACTTGGTCAACTACTACATCGGTCAGCATTTGTATACTACCCGAATGGATGGTGTGAATCACCTCTCCTGTAGTAGCGTTAAAAAATTCTAACAGGAGGGATTATCACCTAGTATTTTAAATTAAACTCAAAGATCAATTTTTGTGTCTAGATTTATATAAGATTGTTTTATCGTTTAAAAGTCTTCAACTTTAATTTCAATTTTTTTATTGGTATTGTAGTCTTTTCCGTAAAGAATAACCGATTTTATTTCAGTACTTAAACCAGTTCCATTAATATTTAAGAACATTCTGTCTAGGTATATTTTTGTTGTATTATGGTTTACAAAAATTTTGTAATGATTGTTTTTTTTCTCTAAATTAAAAACAAGTTTTGAAGAAGCAGCTAGCCTAAATTTAAAAGAATTATCATCTGCATTAAGCAATACCATACCATAAGCAAGCCTTTTTTGTGTTGGAGTTAGAGGCTTAACTTCAGCATTTTTGGTATATAGTATTCTGTATTCTTTGATAGGCTTTTTGGTGTTTAACTTAGAGTTTTTAAGATTAACATCGTATACATATGTGTTAAAATTATTGCTGTGTTGTATGTAAAAAAGGCTATTAGAGTTTTTAGGAGGAACAGGGTAATTCTCTTGTCCGTATGTTATAAAATGAATGTTTAAAAAAAGAAGGAAAAAATATTTTTTAGGCACAGTTAGTTTTTTTTTGAGAATAAAATAATAATTTAATTGGCTAGTTTTAGTCCTACTATTCCAAATACAATTAATGATGCAGAAATAAGACGCCAAATGTTGGCTGAGTCTCCTAAAAATATAATACCAACAAGTAAAGTACCTACAGCGCCTATACCTGTCCAAACAGCATAAGCTGTTCCCATAGGAATTGTTTTTTGAGCTAACCATAAAAAATATCCACTGGTAGCCATACAAATAATAGCAATACAAATGCCTAAGAATTTATATTGAACGTTTTGAGAAAGCTTTAAGCCTAAAGGCCATCCTATTTCAAAAATACCAGCTATAATTAAATAAATCCAGTTCATAAAATACATTATTATTTAAAGATAAAGGTACGTATTGTTATTTAGAGTTATAAATTCTAAAATAAAAAAAACTCACAATACTTAAGTGTTGTGAGTTTTTAAATAGAAAAAAGCTTGTTGTTATTTTAACACTGTAAATTCTATACTAGAATCGGTAAATACTGAGTGTGTTTGTGTTTTAAAATCTTTTTCGTCTGCTTTGTAAATATTATCTACATAGGTTTGCGGATTCAAATCAATTAAAGGAAACCAAGTACTTTGTACTTGTATTTGCACTTTATGTCCTTTTTTAAACGTGTGGAAAACATCTTGTAGTTTAATGTTTACGGCTGTTTTCTTATTTGGTGTAAATGGTTCTGGATTTGAAAAACTATTTCTAAAACGTCCACGCATTACTTCGCTACGTACCATTAAGTGGTAGTTGCTTAGTTTTAAATGGGGTTGCATTTCTTTGTTGTCGTTTTTTAAATCAGCAGGATGTACATCAACAACCTTCACAATCCAATCGGCTGCTGAACCTGTAGTAGCTACTTGTAGCTTTGCTAAAATATCACCAGCAAGGGTAAAATCTTCTGTTAATACCTCTGTTTCAAATACCAATACATCAGGTCTTCGAGCAGCAAAACGCTGATCGTCTGTCATATATTTACGTGGAGTGAATACCGTTTTTATGTCTTCTGAATAAGGTACAGGACGTTTAATATCACTAATAAAACTAATTTTATTGTTTCCTTTTTGCTCTGCTGTTAATTCTTGATCATCAGATAAGAAAAATGTTTGTTTTTGAGCATTTTTTGGTGGCCATACATCGTATGATTTCCACGTTTTTTTACCTGTATCAAAAACATAGGCTTCTGGTAATCCTGAGTTTTTAGTACCATCACCTTTTAAGAAGTGATTAAAGAATTTTGTTTCTACTTCTTTTTGGAATTTTAAAGAGATGGAATCTCCAAAGTAGTAGTTACCAACTTTGTTAGCTACTTTATTTCTAGACCATCCGCCATGATCCCAAGGTCCAAAAACAATTGTATTATAGTTGTTTGGTTGATTTTTTTCAATGTTTTTGTAAGTTTCTAAAGGCCCGTATAAGTCCTCTGCATCAAACCAGCCTCCAACAATCATTGTTGCTACGGTAGAAGGAACTTTATCTAAATGTTGGATAATTCCTTTGCTTTGCCATACCGAGTCGTAATTAGGGTGTTCTACAATTTCCTTCCAAAAGAAATCATCAATACGCTCCTTATTGTCGGAAACTTTGGTGTCTAGCTTATCGTATTGAAAATATTCGTTTAAGTTTTTTAATGGCCCTTTATCTAAGAAAAACTGATATTGGTCTTGAGTTTTCATGTCAGGAAACGAGTACCAAGCAGAATCAGTTGGTTGATCTTTGTAAGTTCCGAATAAAGAAATAGCTTTGAAATAGCTTAATGAAAAAGCTCCGTTATGATGAAAATCGTCAAAAAAGAAATCACCAATACACGCTTGTGGTGAAGCAGCTTTTAAAGCAGGGTGTGCATCAATGGTTGAAACAGTAGCATAATGACCAGGGTATGAAATTCCCCATGTACCTACCTTACCATTATTGTTAGCTACATTGTTCACTAGCCAATCGATAGTGTCATAGGTATCGGTAGTTTCATCGGTTTGTTTTTCTGTTTTATTAGGAATGTAAGCACGCATATTGTCATACACTCCTTCACTCATCCAACGTCCGCGAACATCTTGATATACTATGATGTTTCCTTCTTTCATTAAAACTGGGTTTGGACCAATTTTCCTTCTAAATTTATCTTCTCCATAAGGTTGGCAACTATACGGAGTACGTTGTAGTAAAATAGGGTAGGTTTTACTAGTGTCTTTTGGTGAATAGATAGTGGCGTGTAGTTTTACACCATCTCTCATTGTAATTTTCACCTCTTTTTTAGTGTAATGGTCTTTAACGTAAGTGTTTTCTTTCTTTTCAGCTTTCTTTACTGTTGTTTTTTTAGTACAACTAGCAAATGAAATTGCAACTATAAAGAATAGAATTAAGTTTTTTTTCATTTGGTTTTGTTGATGTATAATAAAAGTATAAAAATAACAGCAATCTACTAGATTGCTGTTATGTAAGAAAAATTAGTTGTTTGGGTTTAGAATAGTGTCTATTCTATCTGCTGCATCTTGTAAGTGGTAACGGGTTATTGTGTTACGAGTAGAAGGAATACTACGTTTAATATCTTTTTGTAAACGTTTTAGCTCTCCTCTTACCACGGGTTTAATATCTGATTGATTAATAGTAACCGCTGTTTGTTTAAAATAGCCTCTATCACTTCTTGGTGCTTTTTGGTCTTTTGCTTTGTTTAGTAAAAAGTCCAATCTGTCTAAATGTGCACGTTGTAAATTTCTACGATACGGATCAATGGTTTTGTTAGCGTATACTTCACTCCAAATACCTTTACGTAAATCTCCCATCATTTCAATAAGAGAATATGCTTTAGTTCCGTTTAAAGTTTCATTCTCAATCATACGTGTTAATCTTCCAGTTTTTAAAACCCTATTTAAGGTTTGTACTTGTAAACCTCTAATACGCTCAATAATTCCTGAGTGTTGTGTTTTACTGATGATGTTTTCATCAATTAACCAAGTAGGAGTTTTAAACAATTCGTTATTTACAAATTGTAAAGCTCTTTTTTGATGCTCTTTTGGAACATGAATGTATACAGCACCGTCTTGATCGGCAGTTTTAAAGTATTCATATACACCACCAATATTAGAACTTACGTGTCCCATATATCTGTTAAACTGTCCAACTACTTGTCCGTACATAGTTTTTAACTCTTCGTAAGTTTCACCATCTTCAGTAGTCCACTCTTCTAAACGAGGTAAAATACGTTGTAAGTTTTTAATACCATAAGCACTTGCTTTCATGGCATCGTCACCTAAATCTTCTGTTTGAGAACTAGGGTCAATGATATTACGAACTTGTTGGTGTCCGAATCTATACACAGGATTTCCTGCTTTTTCTTTAATCCACTGATTTAAGATTGTTTTTTCATCTTCAGCTGATTTATCTAAGATTGGTCTGTATCCCCAGTTGATAGCATATTTATCGTAAGGTCCAATATTAGGCATTAAAGCAACTCCTTTGTCTTCTGGTTGTGCTACATAGTTAAAACGAGCATAATCCATGATTGAAGGAGCTGTTCCGTTCTTTTTAGTAAATTCAGCAGAACGTAAAGAATCTACAGGATATGCAACAGAACTTCCCATGTTATGAGGGAGTCCTAATGTATGTCCAACTTCATGAGAAGAAACAAAACGGATTAAACGCCCCATAACTTCATCTTTAAATTGATTTCCTCTTGCATCTGGATTGATTGCAGCTGTTTGTACAAAAAACCAGTTGTGTAATAAGGTCATTACATTATGATACCAGTTAATGTCAGATTCTAAAATTTCTCCTGAACGAGGGTCACTAACGTGAGGTCCATTCGCATTAGGAATTGGAGAAGCTAAATAACGAACTACAGAGTAACGTACATCTTCGGGGCTCCAATCAGGATCTTCTTCTTTAGTAGGAGCATCTTTAGCGATGATGGCATTTTTAAATCCAGCTGCTTCAAAAGCAATTTGCCAATCTTCAATACCTTGTTTGATGTACTTACGCCATTTTTTTGGTGTAGCTCTGTCAATGTAGTATACGATTTGTTTCTTAGGCTCTACTAATTCACCTCTTTTAAACTTTTCTAAATCTTCGTCTTTTACTTCTAAACGCCATCTGTCTAAATAGGTAACTGATTTACTTTTTTGAACATCTAAACCGTAATCTGTTTGAGAACTCGTAAACCATCCTACACGCTCATCAAAATAACGTCTTTTCATAGGTGTTTTAGGAAGTAAAATCATAGAGTTACTCAATTCCATAGTTACAGAACCTACACTTGAATTTGAAGGCGGATTTCCTGCAATGTAAGTTTTTACATTTCTAACTTCTATGTTTTGAGGATAACTGCTAATTCTATCTATATAAGACCTGCTTTTATCCATTTTAGAAATCTTATAGAGTTTTCTACTTCTTTGAGGGAAAGCAATTGCTTTTACATCAGCTTCAAAAAGTGGACTAGCATCAATTACAGTAGCTGTTGAGTCTTTACTAAATGCTTTAATTGGAAAAGCATATAAGATAGGTTCAAAATTAGAATTTACAACGGCTTCGTGTACCGGTAAAATGGTATCTGCTACAACATTGTGAGAAACTACTTTTAGTAAAATTTGTTTCTTGTTTTTTACCCAGCGTAGCACTTGTGTATTTTGTTTTCCACCACCAAAACCAATACCGCTAGCTGTTTTGGCAATTCTAGTAACCATTAGCATTTCACGGTTCAGAAGAGAATCTGGAATTTCAAATAAATATTTTGAGTCTTTTGAGTGAACTTTAAACAAACCTTCGTCTGTTTTGTGTTTTTTGGTAACAACTTTTTCGTAAGGTTGTATTCCGCCCTTTTTAGGTTTGTCTTTTTTAGCGGGAGTCTCTTTTTTTGTGTTTTTTTTCTTCTTTCGTTGTGCTTCTGCATTCAAAGAAACTCCTAAAGCAAGAAATACCACTAAAATAGTTGAAAGTATTTTTTTAGTCATTGTAAAAATTAATTGAATAAATAAGTGCGGAATTTAGCAAAACTACTACCAGAATTATCTTAATTAATTGTTAAAGAGATGTTTTGATGTATAGTTTTTTCTTTATTTATGGCTAGTTTTCAGTTTTTTACTGTATTGTAGTGTAAATAAAACCCCGTACCTTTGCAGCGGCATGAGAATTAGACGACTTTCAGATTGGTTACCGACTACGAAAAAGGAGGTGAAGTTAAGAGGATGGGATGAATTAGACGTAATCCTATTCAGTGGAGATGCATATGTAGATCATCCATCATTTGGTCCTGCAGTAATTGGACGTATTTTAGAGAGTTATGGCTTGCGTGTGGCAATTGTTCCGCAACCAAGTGTACACGATAATTTACAAGATTTTGAAAAGCTAGGAACTCCAAGATTATTTTTTGCAGTTACCGGTGGTTGTATGGATCCCATGGTTAGTAATTACACGGCTAGTAAGCGCCGTCGTGATAAAGATGCTTACACTCCTAATGGAGATAAAGGATTTAGACCTGATTATGCGACTTCAGTATATTCTAAAATTTTAAAAGAAAAGTTCCCAGATGTTCCTGTATTAATTGGAGGAATTGAGGCTTCGTTACGTCGTGTTACGCATTACGATTATTGGTCTGATAAATTATTACCAACGATTTTAGAAACTTCTAAAGCCGATATGTTGGTCTACGGAATGGGAGAGCAGCCACTAAGAGAAATTGTTGAGTTGTTGCAAAAGGGTGTGCCGTTTTCGAGCTTAAAAACGATTAAGCAGACAGCAGTTTTATTAGAAGAAGGTGAGAAAACTCCGAAAAATAAGAACTGGGACGATGTAGAAATTAATTCGCATGAAACTTGTTTGAAGGATAAGAAAGCCTATGCTTCTAACTTTAAAGTGATAGAGCAGGAGTCAAACAAATTATATGCACGTCGTATTTTTCAAAAGGTTGGGAATAAAAAGTTGATGATTAATCCGCCGTTTCCAACAATGACAGAGGAAGAAATTGATGCTTCGTTTGATTTGCCTTTTACACGATTACCGCATCCAAAGTATAACAAACGCGGACCTATTCCTGCGTTTGAAATGATTAAGTTTTCCATAAATATTCACCGTGGATGTTTTGGAGGGTGTAGTTTTTGTACTATTTCAGCACACCAAGGAAAGTTTATTGCGAGTAGAAGTCAGGAATCTGTTTTAAAAGAAGTAGATCAAGTTGCTCAAATGGATGATTTTAAAGGGTACTTATCTGATATTGGAGGACCGTCGGCAAATATGTATAAAATGAAAGGTAAAGTACAATCGATTTGCGACAAATGTGTTGCTCCGTCGTGTATTTCGCCAGTAATTTGTAGTAATTTAGATACCTCGCATAAGCCGTTAACAAAATTGTACCAAGCTGTTGATGCACATCCGAAGGTTAAAAAATCATTTATTGGAAGTGGTATTAGACACGATATGTTAGTGCCTGAGTTCAATAAAAATGCAGATCCTAAAGAGTTAGATGCATATACAGAAGAAGTGATGACAAAACACGTTTCTGGGCGATTAAAAGTAGCACCAGAACACACTTCTGATCCTGTACTAAAGTTAATGCGTAAACCGTCGTTTAAGTATTTTCATTTATTTAAAGATAGGTTTGATCGTATTAATATTAAAAAGAAATTAAAACTTCAATTAATACCATATTTTATTTCGAGTCACCCAGCTTGTGAGGCAGAAGACATGGCAAACTTAGCTGCGGAGACTAAAGATATGGGCTTTCAGCTAGAACAGGTACAAGGATTTACGCCAACACCTATGACTGTGGCTACGGTAATTTATTACAGTGGATATCATCCGTATACTTTAAAAGAGGTAAAAACTCCGAAAACTAAAAAGGAGAAGGAAGATCAGCACAAGTTTTTCTTTTGGTATAAAAAGGAAAATAAGCAATGGATTAAAGATACGTTAAACAAAGTTGGACGTACAGATTTATTGAAAAAGTTACTTCCAGAAGACACTTCTTGGCGAAAAAATAAAGCAGGAAAAGCTAAAAATACCTTTGATGATACTGTAACGTATAAACCATCAAAGCCTTCTAGAAGAAAGAATAAAGGTTTTAAAAAGAAGAGACGATAAAAATAAAAATCCGCTGTTAGGCGGATTTTTTATTTATGCTTCGTTTTCTAAACGGTTTCGTTTCATTTCAAAAGCTTCGGTAGCTTGTTTTATAATATTTAAGGTGTCAGAAGCTCTTACCATTACTTTTTCGAGTTCTTTGTCTAAGTCTTTTGACTGGATATCGAATAGTTGAACTTCAACCACACCAATTTTTTCAATTAAACTTTTTTGCGTGTTTTTAATGTCTTCCATTTTAACTAAAACAGAGTTCATTGTATCGAGTCTTTTCTGTTCTTGATCTGTCATAAGTTTCTTTTTTAGTTGCAATTAAGATATGAAAAAATCAAGAGTTAAGCAAATTAAGTAGTTTGTAAGGTGTTGGTATTTAGTGTTTTTAGTAGGTTTTTAAATAACAAAAAAGCAGGAGTAAAATTCCTGCTTTTTTGTTATTCTGAAAATTCTAATACGTTGTTTTTAGTACGGAGTCTTATTTCACTTAGTTTTTCATCAACCAACAATTTTCCGTCTTTAAAAACTTCTCGTAACTCGCCTTCTTGTTCTTCTTTCCAACTTACTTGATCGTGTAATGTATATTCTCCATCTTCTAGTGTTATTTTTAATAGCCCTTTAGCAGATTTTTTAGTTCCGTCATCAGTAATTGGATCTTTAAAGATTTCTCTTCCTTCTCCATCTACTTCTCCGTAAGTGGCTTTCATGGCAAATCCAAAGGTATCTCTGGTGTTGTATTGATAGGTAAAAGAACCAATTCCTAAGACTACGTTGGTAGATGCAAACCCTTTTTGTTTTAAACGTTCACAAATTTGTGTGGCTCTTTCAAGGGTAATGCTATCGCCATAAATAGTTCCAATATGACTATCTAGTTCTTTATATCCTTTTGTATTGGTTGTTCCTCCAAAAACTTCCCAAAGCAGCTGTATAACCCCTTTTTGTTCTTCTACTGTTTTACCATTTGGATTTCCGCAAATAATATCCACAGGATCACCACTGTCTGGTCTTATGACTACTTTTCCATCTCTGGCTAAGACTTCTTCTTTTAGATTAGGTAAGTATTCGGTAAGTACTTTCCATAAATCCCACGTATCAGAAACAATAGAAACGATACCGTTTGGATATACCTCAGTAATTAATCTTTTAAAAGTATCTTCTTCACCACTATTGGTTCCCATACACATTACAGAGTGTTCAGTTGCTGCAACAGAACCACCAATCAATTCATTATCAGAATTTGCATTGTAATATTTTTCTAAAAAGTCTACAGCAGGAATTGTATCTGTACCAGTAAAACTTAATAAGTGACCAGCAGCACTCATTTCAGCAGCTTCTAAACCAGCCATTCCTCTCATAGAAAAGTCGTGTCCTTGCCAATCTACCATTTCAGGAACAGATGAGGTTTCTTGTGCGTATTTGTCTAATATTTTTCTGTATTGTTTTGCAATAGTTGCAGAATTACATGGTAACCAAACCGTGGTAGATAATAAGGTTTCAAAGTAATTGGTTAACCAAAAGAATTCTGGCAATGTATTATACATGGTAAACATGGGTACTCTAATAGGAACCTCGACACCTTCAGGTAATGCTTTAAAAGTCATAGGAATGTACCCTAAATCGTGTAATGCAGCAATATGTTCTATACCTACTGAATTTTCACCTAAATAATTATTGATTCTTCTACTGTATTGTTTGCAAATTTCTTCTTTTGGTTTGTTAAAGAAGTTGGTTTGAAATTCTTCAATAATATATTTTTTAATGAAGTATTGTAGTCCGAAAAAGACTACCTTTTCAACTCCTTGAATTCTACTTTTTCTTGGTGTCCAGTTTGAATATACTAAGGTAGTATTGTTAGGGTATTGTCTTCTGTGGTCTACTTTGTAACCGTCTGTATATAATAATGGATTCATAGTATGTTATTTTGTTTGTGTCAAATTTACGCAAATTAATTTTACTTCACAATAGAATCTTATTTTTTTTATAAATAATTATAGTAATTTTTCGAAGTCTATAAGAATTAAGTCTTCTCCCTCTATGCGTTTATTGTTTCTCGTAAGCACCTCTATTTTAAGATACCACATAATTTCAAAATCGTTATTTTTAATAGAGATAGGGAGGGATTCTTCGGGGAATTTAGATTTAAAAGATGAAATATTTATAGGGGTTACTTTTGTTTTTTCTCCTTTATAAAAAGTTTTAATACTGGTTGATCTACTACTACCGTTATCATAGGTAACTCTTTCTTTTCCTATTAACTGACAGTTTATATGTTGTATTGTATTTGTTCTTTTTTTTAACCTGAAGTTAGTTTTGTAGTAGTGTTCATCTAACGCTTCTAGTTTGTAGTTAATTGCTCCAATAGCCAGTGAAGGTTGTATTTTATAAAAATAAACTATTCCGCACAGTATGGCATATATGCTTAAAAAGACATAAAAAACCTCTAATCTACCTAGTTGTGAATAAATTATAGCACTTATAATTCCTGTTATTATAAGACCAAAAAATAAAATTGTTTGCGCTTTTTTTATACCGGGTTTGATGCTACCTGAAGTTTTTTTAAATTTATAAGTGGAGTTTCCTTTTATTAGTAAGATGGGAATTTCATGATAAAAATCAGGACGAATGAGCCCTTTTAAATAACCTCCTATTTTAAAGTCAGATAATTTTTCTTTTCGTAACTGTTTTTCACTTTCTTTTTTTATGTCGACTTTAGCTGTTAGCAAAACCGTTTGTGTCATATTTTCCCCGATAAAAGAAACGTTATAAACAGGTTTAAAGGTAAATGTAGAAGCTATGGTTTGGCCTTTAGAAATTTTTTCACAATCGTTTATGGAATAATAGTCCAAGGTAATTTCATCAGTTTCCCCCTTGCCTTGGTGTTTTATAGATAATTTAATTTGAATGTTTTCAATATCTAAGTGAATAGGACTATGGTTTTTAATAAAAACTTCACCAGAAATTGTCTCATTTGCTTGAAACTCGTTTTTGTCAATTGTAACCTTAATATCTACAAATTGTTGATAACTCATATAGTTCGTTATTGGGGTTTAAGAAAAAATCATACAAGGATAGTTGAATTTCTCGTAAATTATTACCGTGATCTTCTAATAATTTTTGAAGATGTGCATCTTTAATTTTTATAGATTCTTTTTGAGAATCTAAACAGGCGAGTTCAATTCTTTTATGTACAATTTTTCTAAAAAGGTTTATGTTTAATTCTAGTTTGCTAAAATTTATTTTTTTATATAATTTTCTTTTCGGGAAATACGGAATTTTATGAGAGTAGTGTGCACCAATAATTAGCTTGTCTTGATTTGTAAGTAGTTCCAGTTTGTTTTTTGTGGACAAGAGTTGAAAGGAGTCTATAATGAGAATTCCAGGGATTGTATTTATATATGAATGTTCTTTCTTCTTTAGTTTGAAGAAAGTTGAGTTAGCTAAGTGTTTTGAGTGTAATGATTGTAAAAGAGTTGATTTTCCCCTTCCTTTTTTACCATAAAACTCAATAAAACAAGAACTGGTTGACATTATTTTTAAAGCCAAATCGTTAAGGTTGATTCGTTCTTCTGTAACCTTTAGTAATTCTTGTTCATTTAGAAATGAAAAAGGATTATATTTTAAGTTGAGCTTTTGATAATGATTTTGTTCTAGCATGTTACTTCTAAGGATATTTCGTAAAATTATTGAATGTTTACTTTTTGGATAAGTTAAAAGATCTTTTTAATTTCTCCCTTTTTCATTTGGATACAAATTTTTTACTTGGTCACTTTGCCAAAACTCTTTGTTGTCGATATCCATGATTGTTAAACACCCTGTAAATGCAGCTCCAGTATCAATGTTCCATAAGTTTAAGGCGTTTATAGGTATTGATGAACTATAGCGTATAGTTGGGGTGTGACCAATGTATATTTCTGAGTAGTGTGTAAACCTTTCAGGATATAGTTCAGATTTTTCAGATAAGTTTTTATCAGTAGCCAACGCTGTTTCCCATAAGGTTCTATCAAAATGATAATTTAATTTGAATGTCTCTTTTTCAACTCCGTGCATAGAGGTAAATCCAGCATGAATAAACAAACGATTTTTACTATCGATATGGTAAGGTTTCATTTGTTGAAAAAATGCTAGATGTTCATTTTTTTGTTCTTCTGAATAAGATTCGTAACTCTTTTTGGTTTCTTCTCCACCATGTGCTAACCAAATGGTTTCACCTTCACCAGTTCTCAACCAATCTTCACACCACAAATCATGATTTCCTTTAATGAAAATACATTCATGCTTTTTGTTTAACTCTATTAAAAAATCAATGACTTGTGCAGATTCACTCCAGCCATCTACATAATCACCAAGAAAAATTAAGGTATCTTCTATAGTGATTTTGGCTTTTTTAAAAACTTGGGGTAAGGCTTTTAAGCCTCCATGAATATCACCAATGACTAATGTTCTCATATCTATTATAAATCTTCAAAATTAATGAACTCAGTAGGAACAAGATTAGTTAGCCAAACTCCATTTTCAGATAAAAAGAACTCATATCCTTTTTTATGCATAACACCTGATTGAACAGTTAAAATTATAGGTTTACCTCTTCTACTGCCTACTTTTTTAGCAGTTTCTACATCGGAACTCAAATGAACATGTTGCCTACTCATTTTTTGTAATCCGTTTTCTTTTATGGAAGGAATAAATTTAGCTACTGTTCCGTGATATAAAAATGGAGGGGGAGTTTTTGTTTCAGTTACTATTGTTACATTTTTTAAAGAGTGTCCTTGATTTGCTCTTATTTTTGTTTGATTTTCATTTAATGAAAATCGTTGTTTGTCGTTGTTTTTTACGATAAACTCCAATTCATCTTTTGTAAAAGTAACTCCGTTGTTACTTGATTTGTTCAAAAGTTCTTCTACTGAAGTCCATCCGTTGATGTCTAATTTTAGCCCAATTTTTTCAGGCTGATGCCTTAATATCAGGCTTAAAAACTTACTTATTCTTTTTGTGTTCTTCTCATTCATTTTTTTCAATTTTATTCAAAAACGTAAGCAATGTTTGTTACGTTTTTATTGGTTAATTTTCATGACGATATTTTTTTGCGAATTGTTGACTTAATTGAAGAATATCATCTTTTCTTACTAATGAATCTATCCATTTTTGAGGTATATTATCAATTCCATAATACATACCAGCAATAGCTCCAACTACAGTAGCTGTAGTATCAGTATCATCCCCTAAATTTACAGCTTTTAAAACTGCCTCACTATAATTAGTAGTGTTGAGCAAACACCAAAGTGAAGCTTCCAAAGTATCTATAACATAGCCACTGGAATTGATATCTTTTTCTTTTAAGCTAGATATATTTTGCTTTAAAATTCTAGAAAAATGATTTTGCTCGTAAGAAGAAATATTTCTTTCTGTTAAAAAGAGATTAACTTCATTTTGCATTTTTTTATAAGAATCTATAATTGAAAATCCATTTAAAATATATTCAGCTAATTTTAAATAAATTAAACAAGCTATTGCCGACCTTATGTGTGGATGTGTTAGTGATGAAACATGCCAAATAATATTAAATTGGTCCTTTATTTTTTTACCCTTTATGTAAAAGAGTAAAGGAATAATTCTCATTAATGAACCGTTACCATTGGTATATTCACCATCAGAATATTTTAAAGTTTCTAGTTCTTTATAGTCTTCTTTATTTATGATTTTTGAAAGTTGTTCAATCGCTTTTCTTGTTTGGATTCCAATATCAAAAACATTACCGTGTGGAGTCCATATCTCAGCATTCATCCATTGGATAAATTTATATGAAATATCCACTAAATCGTACCCTTGACATAAACTTTCAGCTAAACAAAATGTAAGAGAACTGTCATCAGACCAAGTTCCTTTTGGTTGATGATGTGTTCCAAACTCTCTCATGTCTATTACAGGATTTTGTTTTAACTCTTGCCTGTTTTTAAACTCCACAGGTACCCCTAGAGCATCAGCTACAGCCAATCCAATAAATGTTGACTTTATAATGTTATTTTTCATAGTAGTTTTTTATGATTTTTATAGCAATTTTCCCAATTCAATCTGTATGCAATTATCGTTTTCTATAGTTTTAAAACTATCTGTTGTAAAAATTTTGGTGAAGTGTTTTTCAAGTTCATCAAAACCTTTACTAAATATTCCGTGACTTATCGCTAAGTATAAGTTTCCTGCATTCTTAGCTTTTAGTTCTTTAGCTAGCCCTAGAAAAGTACCTCCACCATCAC
Source organism: Tenacibaculum sp. XPcli2-G (assembly GCF_024124505.1). NCBI lineage: Bacteria > Pseudomonadati > Bacteroidota > Flavobacteriia > Flavobacteriales > Flavobacteriaceae > Tenacibaculum > Tenacibaculum sp. XPcli2-G. Next base: position 484,372 of record NZ_JAMXSH010000002.1, on the reverse strand, counting down.
AAATATCATCTACTATCAAACAATCTTTTCCTTGTAAGTCATCAGTATATACTTTAAAACCTGTCAACTGACCTGTTTTTACGTTTCTGCTTTTTGAGCATTCAACTACTTCATAGTTTTGAAGGTAAGCAGCAACTTTGTATATCTTTTTTAAAGCACCGCCATCAGGAGAGATTAATGTCAAATCTTCTGAAAGCTGTTGTGTAACTAGCTCTATAAATTTGTGATTATCGATAACCTTACAGTTATTCAATAGGGCAGGAGTTACCTCAGAATGTGGATCGAAAACAGTTACTGACTTAAAGTTTTGCGCATTTATAATATCTGCATATACTTTTACCGATAAAGGTTCACCTGATACCATTAATCTGTCTTGACGAGCGGCTGGAAAATAGGGAAGGACAACGTTTAACTTTGTAATCCCCATGTTTTTTAATGCATTAGTAGCCAATAAAAGCGTACCTATATCATTAAAAGACTGAATACGATGTGTAATGGTAACTTCTGACACATTTTCAAGTTCAGAAATGATTTTAATATGTGGTTCCCCTCCTGAAAAAGTAAAGAAATTATAGTCTACATTGTTTTCTGTTCCGTAAGGAGTAAAGCTTTTATCTAAGTTTAAAATCATATTGCGTAATTTTTACACAAATATAATGCGGTTTTTTAAAATAAAAAATGTTTTAGTGTTTTTTTTACGCAAACTTAATTTCGAAGTGGAATCCTTTCTTTTCTAGTTCTTTATACTTCTTAGCATTAAACTTAAAAAGTTTTGCAGGTCTACCACTAGAAGGCTGGTGTATTTTGTCGGTTTCGGTAAGTATTCCAAAGCTCATAATTTTTTTTCTGAAATTACGTCTATCAATTTTTTGATTAAGGATTGTTTGATATAAATTTTCTAAATCAGAAAAAGGAAATTCTTTTTTTAGTAATTCAAAACCAATAGGTTGGTAGTTTATTTTGTTTTGAAGTCTTTGTAAAGCTGTGGTTAAAATACGATTGTGATCAAATGCTAGTTTGGGGAGTTCATGAATAGGAAACCATTGTACTTCAGCGGCATCAGTATCAGCACTAATTTTAAAATGATTGGGACTTACCAAACCAAAATAGGTAACAGAAATAACTCTGTTTCTTGGGTCTCTTTTGGGAGTTCCGAATGTATATAGTTGTTCAAGATAATCGATAGTAACTCCTGTTTCTTCTAATAATTCTCTTTCAACTGCATGTTCTAGTGATTCGTTTTCTAAAACCAATCCACCAGGCAATGCCCAAGCTCCTTTAAAAGGTTCGATGCCTCTTTTTATTAATAAGACAGAAAGTTCTTTTTGTTGGTAGCCAAAAACAACAGCATCTACAGCAACTTTTATATTTTGTGATATCTTCATTTAGTGTTGAATTTACACAAAGTTACGAAAGTTTTAAAAATTATAGATTTATATTTTAAACAAGGTACTTTTTAATTGTTTTTTTAATGTAGCTTGTGCAATTTGAATAATAAAATCTACTTACAAACTTTACAATCTTCTTTGTCTTGAATTTCACCTACTAATTTTCCTTCTTCGTTAAGTGAAAATCCACAGCAATCCATAAAACCTTGAGCAATTAATTTACGAGCACGTTGAATTTGAGATTTAGTGGTTGGTAAATTTTGTTTTAAAATGTCAGCAACTTCTTGCTGTTTTAAGCCTTTTATATCTGATAAAAATAGTGGATCTCTATACTTTTTAGGCAAGCTTTGTAAGATTCCACGTAAGCAATCTTTCTCGGTATGCTCGTGTTCTTTTATGTCTGTTTGAACTTCAAAATTTTTAAATTCAATTGTTTGATTAGTATTCTTGAAGTAATCCATCATCGTATTCCGAGCAATCGTAAAAATCCAAGGTTTTAGTTTGGTGATATCGTTTAATGTATGAAGTTTAGTGTGAACTTTTATAAATGTTTCTTGTAAGAGGTCATCAGTCACAGTAGTGTCTTTCACCTTACTTAAAATAAAGTGTTTTATATCATCTGCGTATTTTTTCCAAACTTGTTGCGTTGTCATTCTATAAATTTACGAAAAATGCCACGGTGAATAAATAAACATTTGTTTTTCATTTTATTCAGCGTGACAAAACATTTAAAAATTGATTTAATTAACAGTTACAGTTGTTGCATGTGCAGTTTTCACATGTACAATTTGAGCAGTCATTTGTTTTACATCCTTCGCAAGTGCAGGTACATTGATTATTATTTTTCATGATATTATATGTTTTGTGTGTTCATATAATAGACTAGGAAAAGGGTAAAAAGATGCATTTATTTTTAAAAATATTTTTGAAGTTCTTTTCTAACAGGAATAGGTTTAATTGCAGATATGTTAGAGCCACCTGTGTTTCCTGTAGGTACCCAAATTAAAGTAAATAAAATAGAGGCTATAATTCTAAAAAGTTGGCCAATAATTTCTTTACTGCTGTTTGTTTTTATTCCGTAAACTAGCATGTAATAATGAGATATAGAGTGTCTATAAACATGTTTTTGTCCTAATACATGAGCGTTTTCTAAATGATAAAAAGACACCTGAAAGCTTTTGCTTTTAAGTGCCTTTTTAGCTAAAGTTAACTGCTTGTAAAACTCCTGTTTTCGTTGTAGTTGTGTCATGATTTATTGATTTTGTAAATCAGACTACAACGAATAGAAAAAGATGCATTTTTAATTTACTTTTTCACCATTAATATAGGTTGCTAAAACTTTTGTATTCGGAATTTCTTTTCCGTCGATTTTCACGATGTCTTTGTCTAAAATGATAAAATCAGCTACTTTACCAACTTCTATACTTCCTTTTTCTTTTTCTTCAAAGTTTGCATAAGCATTCCAAATGGTCATTCCTTTTAAAGCATTTTCTCTAGATAAAGAGTTTTCCATTTGATAACCTTTTTCGGGATATCCTTTTAAATCTTTTCTGATGGTTGCTGCGTAAAATGTATATAATGGACTAACATGTTCAATAGGAAAGTCCGTTCCTAAGGCAACTTTTCCGTATTCTTTTAATAAATCATTATAAGCATAAGCGCCTTTAATTCTTTCAGCACCTACACGATTTTCAGCCCAATACATATCAGAAGTGGCATGTGTTGGTTGTATAGATGGAAGTACATTTTTGAATAGATTAAAATCCTTTACATCTACTATTTGAGCGTGCTCAATACGCCAACGTCTGTCAGTTTTGTTTTTTAATACTTCGTTATAGGTTTTTAACATCACATAATTGGCAGAGTCACCAATTGCATGGGTATTCATTTGATAGTTGGAGGCAGCAATTCTCTTAGCTAATTTTTGTAAGTTCTCATAAGAGTTTACCAAAGCACCATAATGTCCTTTTTTATCAGAATACTCGTCTTTAAGAGCAGCTCCTCGAGAACCTAGAGCTCCGTCAGAATAAACTTTTACTGAACGAATGTTTAATCTATCCGTTTTAATGATGCCATTGTTGAGGTAGTAATCAAGGTTTTTTTGATTGTTAGAAATCATAGCGTATATACGCATTTTTAAATCCCCCGATTTTTGTAAACTATCAATTAACTCAATAACTTCTTTATCTAAACCAGCATCGTCAACGGTAGTTAATCCTAAATCGAAACAGATTTTTTCAGCATCTTTTAAAGCTTGAATCTGTTCTTTTTTAGACGGTTTTGGATTGTTAATAAAGTTCATTGCATTGTCAATAAGCACCCCTGTTAGCTTACCGTCTTTTTTTATAAATTCTCCTCCGTCAATTTTTGAGTCAAGAGTTATTCCAGCTAAATCAATAGCAGCTTGATTGACTAACATTGCATGACCATCAATTCTACGAATAGCAACAGGTGTGTTTGGAAATATTCTATCCAATTTTTCTTTGGTAGGAAACTCTTTTACTTCCCAATCATTTTGATCCCAACCACGACCTGTGATGTAGGTTGTATTCTTTTCTTTTTGGAAATCAATTAATCGTTGTAGTACTTCATCATAACTCTCAGTTCCAACTAAGTCTACTTTCTGTTGTTGTAAACCTAATCCGTAAAAATGACAATGTGCATCGATAAACCCGGGGTAAACAGGTTTGTTTTTAGCATCGATAAGATTAGTTGCTGTGTATTTTTTTTGTATTTCTTTATTGTTTCCTATGGCTATAAATTTTCCATCTTTAATAGCAAAACTTTCAGCGGTGTCAAAATTAGAGTTTACCGTGTATGTATAGGAATTAATAACAATAGTATCTACTTTTTCTTTTTGTTTGCAAGAAAGTAGGAAACTAAAAAAGAGCAGAGGGAGTAGTGTTTTTTTCATTAGTGTGTGTAAATTAAATAGGCAATATATAATAACAAAAACTGAAGAGACACTCTTATAATGGCTATTTTCCTAGATCCAATTGCAGGTTTTTCTCTAAAAACATCCCAAATGTGAATAGGTAAGAAAATTAACATTAATAAAAACATTGCTAAGGCTGCTTGTTTGGTAGTTTGATTAATTAGTAATCCAATACCAATAAGCAGTTCTAATAAACCAGCTATGTAGTTTACAACTAATTTGGGAAGGAAATTAGGAATAAAGCGATTGAAAATCTTAGGTTTCACAATGCGCATAATACCTGCAAAGGCGAAAAATATTCCGAAAATAATTCTTAATGCTAATATTAATATATTCATTAACTGAGTTTATTACTGGATTAATATATAAGATGAAGAGTTTTCTTTTTTATTCTGTTCAGCCTTCTTAGATAAATAGTTGTTAAAAATATTATATAAGGTAATTATAATAAAGGTGATAATTAAATTAAAAATGACTTTTTTTAAAGTAAATTTCTTTTTTCCATAACCTTCTTTGTGTTTTCTTTTAGTTTCAAAGTATTCTTTATTTAATCTAGTGCTCATCTTATACTTTTTAAGGTTTTAAAGCTTCTTCGTTATATAAATATTTATCCATTAAATATACAATACTAGCCATAGAAGCACTTCCTAACTCAAGTTCACGTTTATTTACTTTATCAAATGTATCAGTAGCTGCATGATGATAATCAAAATAGCGTTGTGAATCTGGTCGGTAGCCTACTAAGGTAACATGGTCGTCTTTTAAAGGTCCGATGTCAGCACCGCCACCTCCAGCAGTAATATCGTGTAAACCGTAAGGAGCTAATAATTTTTTCCAGCTTTGAACTAGTTGCAAGTTTCTTTCATTAGCATCGATAGAGAAACCTCTTGGAGTATGCCCACCGGCATCAGATTCTAAAGCTCCAATATGTAATTCGTTATTTTCTTTTGCTAAACGAGCATATTCAGTAGCGCCACGTAAACCATTTTCCTCATTCATAAAAAATACAATACGGATTGTGTTTTTAGGTTTAATATTGTTCTTTTTAAACAAATAAGCAACTTCTAACGATTGTACAATTCCGGTTCCGTCATCGTGTGCGCCTTCCCCTAAATCCCAAGAATCTAAATGTCCGCCAACAACCATAATTTTATCAGGATATTCACTTCCTTTAATTTCTCCTACAACATTATGAGAAAGAGCATCAGGAAGATTTTTGCAACTTTGTTTAAAGTAGAATTGTAAGTTAGGGTTTTCTTTTAAATGCTTGCTTAAGTTTTTAGCAGCACGAGAACTAATTGCAGCAGCAGGGATATATTGCTCTTTTGGAATATCACCATATCCCATAGAACCTGTATGTGGATAATCGTCAATTCCGTTGGTCATAGAACGAACAATGACTGCTTTTGCTCCAAATTTTCCAACTATAGAAGCTCCTCCATAGCGTTGACTTACGCAACCTCCATAAGCTTGAAAGGTATTGATGAGTGTATTATCAAAAGCACCGTTAAAGAAAACAATTTTACCATTGGCTTTATCACCTAAGTTTTTAGCTTCTTCAATGTTTTTAACTTCAATAACTTCTGCAGTAATTCCATTAGTTGGAGTAGCAATTGAGCCACCTAAAGCACAAATAGGAACATTTATTTTTTCTCCGTTAAATTCATAATTAGCAATTTCTTTTTCTCCACGAACCCAATGAGGCACCATAATGGGTTGTAGCCAAACAGAATCTAAACCAACTTCTTTCATGAGTTTTTCTCCCCAAATAACTGATTTAGCTGCACCTTCTGAACCAGATAAACGGCTTCCAATATTTTGTGTTAAATCACGTAGCCATTCATATGATTTACCTTGGGTAAGTGCAGTGTTGAATAGTTTTTTTACTTGTGTTGAATCTTGTTTGTAGTTTGCTTCTGTGTAGGTGTTTGAAGCTGTTGTAGGTTGTTTTTGTTCTGTTTTACAAGCAAAAAAAGTAATACTTGTAAGTAATAAAAAAGTTAGTTTTTTCATTTAGGGTATTAGTTTTAACACCCTAAATGTAAGTTATATATTTTAATTTTTAGAACAGTGTATCAAACTTCCAGGTTAAGCCGCCCATTGCTTGAAATCCTTGTACATTAAAGTTGTTGAATCGTTGATAGCTGTTGTTTAAAACATTGTTTAAGTTTAAGAAAACAGAGAACGAATCATCAAAATGATACCCACCATTAAAGTTTACATCAAAATAACTTTTTAAGTCTACTGAAGTAAAGGTTTCAGCAGGTAAAGTGTCATAAATTCTTCCTTTACGATTTCCTACGAAGTATAAGTTAGCACCAGCAAACCATTTATTGGTTTTGTAGGTTCCAAAAACTTCTCCTTTTATTTTAGGCGTGTTCCAAGCTTCTTCTTCATTGGTTAAGGTAAATTTATTGAACTGAGCATTAGCTCCAATAGTAAGATTTTTAATGCCATCAAAGGCAACTTCACCAAAGAAGGTCATTAACTTAATATCATCATAAATTACTTTAAAAGAGTTCCCATATTCATATCCATAGAATGTAAATCCATTAGTTCCAGCAATGTTATCACCCTCCGATTTTGATTGATTCAGTACAAAAAATGGATTATTTTCTATGTCAGCATAACTTACTTTTGCATTATAACTGAATTGATGATTTAGTTTACCTCTAATTCCTCCGAAAGCATCAAACTTTTTATTAGTTTGTCTCATGTCAAGAGTAGGAGACAAATATGGGTTATCATCTGTAAAAGATTGATACATATTTATGGTTAAATCACCGGAAGCACCAACAAATACATTTGCTAGTTCTTTAACGATAGGATAAGAAATCTCCACATCAGGGTAGATAAAAAAGTTATTTTCGCTATTCTCTGTATCCATTGAAAAGTAACTTTTTGCTCCTAATTGAATTGCTAAATCTTGTACATTGAATTTGTAAGTAGGATGTACTCCAAGTGTAATGAAGTTATAATCTATCGGAGTAATTGCATCGTATGCGTAAGCATAAGAACCTCCTAAGTAATTAATAGTGGTATTTATATACAAATCGTTTAATTGGCGATGAAAATTATCTAAAGGAAAACGAAATTGTGCATTACCATCAACTAAAAATTCAGCACTTTCAAAAGAGTCAGAGAAAAAAGCGATTGACCCATTAGCTTCATCTAAAAAAGAGTCATCTGGTTTTATTTGACCAAATATTTTTATGTGATTGTAACTTTGTGCTTCTTCAATAGCACTTAAAGTAGTTTCTGTAAACGTAATATTTGTAGGTAAACCGTACCAGTTGTATTTGTCTTTTTCAGCACTGATACCTGCTGACCATTGAAAATAACGTTCTTGTTGGGTGTAGTTTATGTTTAGGTCAATATTATAAAAAGTACTGCTTAATTCTGTGTTAGCTACAGGGTCGGATGATAATAAAAACTTTAAATGCGCTCCTAATTCGCTATTATAACTTTCGCTACGTCTTACATATGCTTCTAAAAAAGGTGAAAGGACGTTTCCAAATCCAACCGATACATAGTTAGGATATAACTTTTCTCTTTTACCCAAGTCAACTTTTTTCATTGTTCCGCTTTTGGGGATAAAGGTAGAGGCAACAGGGACCGAAAATATTTGATATTCTAAAGCTTTTTTCTGAGTTTCTTTTGTGTGTTCAATCACAGGTTTTTGCTTTATTTTAAAAGCATCAGTAATTTTAGGAACATATGAAGTTACTACATTTACAACTTCGGTTTTTATAATAGTGTCTTTAGCTTTATTAGTGACGTTTTTTTCTTGTGCATTTGCATATGCTACTACAAATAAAACAAGTAAACTTAAGTGCTTTTTCATCGATCTAGTCATTTAACTTTCGTTTGTTATTAACAAATTTTAGTTTTGGGTAGTTACTGATTCGTTTGTTTTTGCTTCTTTATTTTTAATGGTACGAAGCTCGTTTTTTGCTTCTTCAATTACATCTTTATACTGTGTAAAGTTTTTGATGATGTTCTCCAGGATGTATGTTGCTTGATATGCATCTTTCAAAGCATAATAGTTTTTAGCCATTATTATATAACTTTTAACTCCCCAGTACTTATATGATGAGTAGTTGGCAATTAAATCTTGTACAGCTTTGGTAGATGCTTCATATTCTTTATTCTCATGCAAAAAGAAAGCATTGTAGTATAAACATTCGGCTTTCAGTTCACCAGTAGCTTTTTTACTAGCTTCGTTAAAATATTCTTCAGCAGTTAAAAAGTCATTGTTTTTGAAAGAAGAGCGTGCTAAAATTATTTTAGCATCCTCAGCAATATTAGTATCTACCTTTCCTTTGAGTAACACTTTTTCAGCATAAGTAATAGCATTGGTGTAATCATCTTTTTTATAGTACCCTTTCATTAAATTACTTTGAGCAAAAATGATGTTTTGTGGGTAGTTAGCTTCCTTTTCTAGTTGTTGGAGTACTACAATACCGTTGCTCCAATCTTCTTTTTGTAAATAAATATTAGCTAACTTCGTTAAAGATTCTTCTGTAAACTCGCTTTTTGTTTGTTTGTTTACATAGGTGTAGTGAGGGATAGCTTTATCAAATAACTTTGTATTGTTATACGCTTGAGCTAAGTAAAAATGTGCTTTTAAGACATTAATCCCGTTAGGAAATTGTTGTAAGTATTTATTGAATCCTTCAATAGCCTTAGTGTTATCGTTCTCTAGGAATTTATTTTCAGCAGATTGATAGGTTGCGTTATCTAATTCTGCATTGGTAACATTAGCAAAAGGTATGTTTTTAACCCAAGCAGCATATTCATCTACTTTACCGATATCGATATATACATTTTTAACGTTGGTTACTGCTTGTTTTGCTTCGTTAGAATTTGGATGTTTAGCAACTACTTCTTTATATTTTTCGATAGCTTTTCTATTATTGTTGTTGCTATAATATAATAATCCTTGGCGTAATATTGCATTTGGAACGTAGTTGCTTTTTGGATGATTTTTTAATAAGCGTTCGTAAGTTTTTTGTGCTTTTGAAACGTTATTCATGGTTGTGTAAGTAGTTGCTAATTGAAATAAAGCATCGTCTTTTAATTGAGAACCATCGTAATCACTAATTAAAGTTTCTAGATCTTGGACTTTAGCATCATTTTTTCCTAAAAAGCCATTACTCATAGCTGTTTGATATTGTGCATAATCAGATCCTACACCACCTTCTTGAATTACCTTATTATATGCCTTAATAGCGTTTGTGTAGCTTTTTGAAGCATAAAAAGAATCTCCTAGGCGATTGGAAGCATCATCATTTAAATCGTTATCATCAAGATTCTGTTCTAAAAATTGCTGAAAGTATTTTGCAGCATTTGGATAACTTTTTAATTTGAAGTTTGTGTACCCAATTTGGTAATTAAGCATCTTAGCCTCGTTAATATCCTTATCAGTAACAGATAAGAAGTGTTTAAGAGCGCTTTGATAATTTCCTAAAGAATATTCGGTTTCAGCCAACCAGTAAGCAGCTTTGTTACTCACAGTAGCGTTCTCTGACTGAGTTGCATTTACAAAGTATGGTTTGGCTTCTGTTATTTTAGTTTCGTTATATAATTGAATTCCCCTGTATAAAGAAACTTCATTAATAATACTTTTACTTTCTGGAGTCTCTGAAGTATTTAAAAAGTCCAAAGCACCTTGATAATCTTGTTGATGCAAGTATGAAGTCACTAACAAATTGCTAATTTCAGCAGCGTATGGAGATGTTGGGTATTTAGCTAAAAAGCCTTTTAAAACATCAGGAACACTTTCGTACGGATTTCCTTCTTCGTAACTTAACTTCGCATAATTTAAAGAAGAACTTTGAGTAATTTGAGCATCAAAATCCATTTCACTTGCATTTTTAAATGCGTTTAAAGCTTCCGTTTTTTTATCTAATTCTAAATAACACTCTCCTAAATGATAGTAAGCATTTTGCGCTACTTTGTTATTTCCACCAATAATTTTATTAAAATTACTAACAGCAGTTTCATAATCTTTTTGTTGATAATAAGCATAGCCTAAATAATAGTAATCGGTATTTGTCCAACGACCATTTTTTCCTTTGTAGGCTTTTAAAAACGGAATAGCTTTTTCGTATTTTTTAAGGTTAAAATAACTTTCACCAACAATTTTAGAAATTTCAGAAATCTCTTTTTGATCTTTCGTAGTTTTTAGTAATTGTTCTCCAATTTGAATTGATTTATCGAACCTTCCAGCTTTAAAACTAATATCTAATATATAGTAATTTGCTTTTGCTTGGTAAGTAGCATCATTAGCTAGTTGACTTAAATTGTCTTCTGCTTCTCCAAAGTTTTCTTCTTTATAGGCTATGTATCCGTAATAGTAACGAGCGTCGTTACCATAAATAGGATTTCCTAACAGAGTTTGAAAACGAGATTTAGCATCTTTTAAATAGTTAGAAACTAATAATGCATAGCCCATTTTATAATTGAGTTCATTTTTTTCTTCTGGACTCAATAGTTTTTCATTTACTTTTTGATACCATTTTAGGGCGTGAGCAGCTTTTCTGTTGGCGAAATAATAATTACCAACATTTAAAAATGCTTTTTCTTTTTTATTGTTGTAAGGGTAGTTTTCAACAAACTGATTAACTCTATAATCAGCATCATCTTGTTGTAATTTTATTGCACACATAGCATCATAATAGTCAGCATCAGCTTTTAAGTTATGATGTTTTTCAGAATTTAGTGAAACTTCACGAAAAACTTCTTGAGAAGCAGCGTATGCTTTATTATTATACAAGCGCATTGCTTTATGAAAATTGGCATTTACATCAGTATTTATAGCTGATTCTTGCGCTATTACCGCTGTTGTAATGGTTAAAAAAAGAAATAAGTAGCAGCTTTTTTTGAAACAGTTAAATCTCATATTTTTTAGTTATCTAGAAACTATAACGTTAGTTTTTTATTTTTGTTGGGAGACTTTTTATCAAAAGTAAGAAATGTTAGAGAATTACGTTATAAAATTTTAGATTTGTAAAAAACTACACTCCATGGAAAATCCTGTTTTACACCTAGAAAACGCAGATATTTATCAACAAGACAATTTAGTGTTATCAAAAGTAAACTTTACCTTAAATAAAGGTGATTTTTATTATTTAATTGGTAAAACTGGAAGTGGAAAAAGTAGTTTGTTAAAAACCTTGTATGGTGATTTACGTTTGCAACGTGGTTTAGGAAGCATCGTTGATTTTGATTTAAAGAAAATGAAAGAAAAAGATATTCCTTTTTTAAGAAGAAAATTAGGTATCGTTTTTCAGGATTTTAAACTATTAAATGATAGAAACGTATTTGAAAATTTAGAGTTTGTATTAAAGGCAACTGGGTGGAAAGATAAAACTGAAATGAAAGATAAAATTCATGAAGTTTTAGATAAGGTAGGAATGAAGGAAAAGTACTATAAAAAAACTTTTGAATTGTCTGGAGGAGAGCAACAACGCGTAGCAATTGCAAGAGCATTATTAAATAATCCTGAATTAATTTTAGCAGACGAACCTACGGGGAACTTAGATCCAAAAACTTCACTAGAGGTGATGGAGTTATTGAATGAAATTCACCAAAGTGGAAAAACGATTCTTATGGCTACGCACGATTATCAATTGATTGTAAAGTTTAAACAAAAAGTAATTAAATGCGAAGGTGGAGAATTGTTTGAAGTAGTACAGCAAGCAGTTTAATTTTTTATAAAAAAAACAAACCCACTTCAAAAATGAAGTGGGAAAATTGCTATGAAAAACTATGAAAAGAAACACTACTAATGCTTCTCCATAATAAAGACGTTCAGATTAGCAGAATCTTACACCACTATTTGAATTTTAACAAAAAATTATAAAAAAGTCCTGAGTAATGAATTTACTCAGGACTTTTAGATTCTACGTTTTTAACTTCCTAGAAAGTTAAAGTAGTGTTGTTGTTTTTAACAGCTTCAGCAGAAGAAGTTAAAGCAGCTTTTTCTTCCTCGCTTAAGTTAATTTCAACGATTTTTTCAATTCCGTTTTTACCTAATACTACTGGTACACCAATACATAAATCAGATAAACCATATTCTCCCTCTAATAAAGCAGAACAAGGGAATATTTTCTTTTGGTCACAAGCAATTGCTTGTACTAAACCAGATACAGCAGCACCTGGAGCATACCAAGCAGAAGTACCTAATAATCCTGTTAAGGTAGCACCACCAACTTTAGTATCTTGTTTTACTTGCTCTAATCTTTCTTCTGATAAGAATTCAGATACAGGAACAGAGTTACGAGTAGCTAAACGAGTTAACGGTACCATTCCTTTGTCAGAGTGACCACCAATAACCATTCCGTCAACATCAGAAATAGGAGCTTCTAAAGCTTCAGCTAAACGATATTTAAAACGAGCAGAGTCTAATGCTCCACCCATACCAATGATTCTATTTTTAGGTAATCCAGTCGCTTTGTGTACTAAATATGTCATAGTATCCATTGGGTTAGATACTACAATGATAATTGTGTTAGGAGATTGCTCAACTAAGCTAGCAGCTACAGATTTTACAATACCAGCATTGATTCCTAATAACTCATCGCGAGACATTCCTGGTTTACGAGCAATACCTGAGGTAATTACACAGATGTCTGATCCAGCAGTTTTGCTATAATCTCCTGTTGTTCCTGTAATTTTAGTATCAAAACCATTTAAAGAAGCAGTTTGCATTAAATCCATTGCTTTACCTTCAGCAAAACCTTCTTTAATATCAACTAAAACAACTTCAGAAGCGAAATTTTTAATAGCAATGTACTCAGCACAACTAGCACCTACAGCACCTGCTCCTACAACCGTTACTTTCATTTTATATATGTTTTTTGTAATTAATTATGTTTATAAGTGCGGAATCCGCACAAGATGCACAAAAATAGCGATTTGGCTATGGATATAAAAGAAAAACCCGTTGATATTTCAACGGGTTTGTTCTAGAGTTTATTTTTGGTAAAAATTATCTAAAACTAAAAGCAATACCTGCATTAACAGAGTTATACTCTTGTAAGGTATAACTTCCGAAGATTTTAAAGAAACCTAAACTTAAACGAGCACCTAATGTGGTGTTAAAGCTACCCGTATTAGTCTTTAAAGATAAAGGGTCAGTAACTCTTTCTTCATCTACTGGAATATTATTGAATTCGTATCTAAGAATGTAGGTTCCAAGCATATTTAGTCTGGTATTACCTCCATTATATCCTACACCTCCGTAAATATTAATAACAGGAAAGTTTAAAGATGCAATTGCTTGTACAGTATATGAATTTAGTTTAAATTCTGCAGAAGCATTTTCGGTTGATACATCACCAGAAACATCACCTATTGTATAATCAACATTCATATTGGTGTAGGCAGCTAGTAAAGAAACATGCAATGGTGTTTTATCCATAGGACCAAACCAATTGGTAATTTCTTTTTTTACTCCTATTCCAAACAATCCTCCTTTTACATCATCAGAGCCTACTTTTGGTACATATCTAACCATTGCTTCAAATTTATAAGGAAGTCCTAATCCAATTTGAACAGAAGGAGCTGGTACGGCATTAGCAGGTAGATCATCTTTAACGCCTTCAGGCATTGTAAAGTTAGCTTCAACTTCTTGTCCATTAACGGTTGTTCTATATGTTAATTCTGCAGGAGTTAGGGAATTGCTTCCAGTAACTGTTGGTGTAGTATTTTGGTTATAGGTAGTATTACTAGATAATCCTATTTTTGTTAGATTAAATATTTCATCTTCAGAAGGTACAAAAGAAGCATTAGCACCAATAGTGATATCAAAGCCAAATTTTTTGTGAACTTTAGCAGTATGATACCAGCCATTGTTCATGCTATAAATAAAACCTTTCATAGCAGGATCTAAATAAGCATTTGTTAGTTTGCTAGCGTCTTCTTTTGCTAATAAAATAGTTTCTAATTCCTGAGCTTTAACACTAAAGCTTACCATTAGAGTTAAAAGTGGTAAAAGAATTTTTTTCATAATTATGAGGATGTTGTTTTAAGCGGTAAAAATATAAAATAAAAAAAAGCTCAATAATTTTATTGAGCTTTTTTGTCGTTAAGAAATTGTTTTATGCATCAATATTCGCATATTTTGCATTCTTTTCTATGAAATCTCTACGTGGAGGAACTTCATCACCCATTAGCATAGAGAATATTCTATCAGCTTCAGTTAAATTGTCAATAGTAACTTGTCGTAGTGTTCTAAACTCAGGATTCATGGTAGTGTCCCATAATTGTTCTGCGTTCATCTCTCCAAGACCTTTATAACGTTGAATTGTTACTGATCCACCCATTTTTTGAGCAATTAAATCACGTTGATTGTCATCCCATGCATACTCGCGTTTTTGCCCTTTTTTAACTAAATATAAAGGAGGAGTAGCAATGTAAATATATCCTTGTTCAACCATTTCACGCATGTAACGGAAGAAGAATGTTAAAATTAAGGTTGCAATGTGAGAACCATCCACATCGGCATCACACATAATAACTACTTTATGGTAACGTAATTTGGTTAAGTTTAATTCACGAGGGTCGTCTTCTGTTCCAATAGTAACTCCTAATGCAGTAAACATGTTTTTGATTTCTTCATTTTCAAAAACTTTATGTTGCATAGCTTTTTCTACATTTAAGATTTTACCTCTTAAAGGAAGAATAGCTTGGAAGTTACGGTCACGACCTTGTTTTGCAGTACCACCTGCCGAGTCTCCCTCAACAAGGAATATTTCACATTGAGCAGGGTCAGTTTCAGAACAGTCTGATAATTTACCAGGTAAACCACCAATACTCATTACTGTTTTACGCTGTACCATTTCACGAGCTTTGCGTGCTGCGTGACGTGCTTGTGCAGCTAAAATAACCTTTTGAACAATGGTTTTAGCGTCATTTGGATTTTCCTCTAAATAATCCGTTAACATTTCAGATACCGCTTGTGATACAGCAGCGCTTACTTCACGGTTACCTAATTTTGTTTTTGTTTGACCCTCAAATTGAGGTTCTGCTACTTTTACAGATACAATTGCTGTCAATCCTTCACGGAAGTCATCACCAGCAATTTCGAATTTTACATTTTTAAGTAAACCAGACTCATCAGCATACTTTTTTAATGTGTGCGTTAAACCACGACGGAAACCTGATAGGTGTGTACCTCCTTCGTGTGTATTAATGTTATTTACGTATGAGTGTAAATTCTCAGCATACGAATCATTGTACACCATAGCAACTTCTACAGGAATTCCATTCTTTTCACCTTCCATAGAAATTACATCTTGAATAATCTGTGTTCTTGTCCCGTCTAAGAATTTCACAAATTCAGATAAACCTTCCTCAGAATGAAATGTTTCAGAAATATTATTCCCTTCATCATCCTGATTACGTTTGTCAGTTAACGTAATGGTGATACCTTTATTTAAGTATGCCAATTCGCGCATACGTGTAGCTAAGGTGTCGTAGTTATATTCTGTTGTTTGTTGAAATATTGATTTATCTGGTAAGAAGCTAACAATAGTTCCAGTAAAATCTGTATCTCCAATAGTTTTTACAGGGTATAAAGTTTTACCTCTTTCATATTCTTGTTGCCAAATTTTACCTTCTTTATGTACAGTTGCAGTTAAATGATCAGAAAGTGCATTCACACAAGAGACTCCAACACCATGTAGTCCACCAGATACCTTGTATGAATCTTTATCAAATTTACCACCAGCACCAATCTTGGTCATTACAACCTGTAGGGCAGAAACTCCTTCTTTTTTATGAATTCCAACAGGAATACCACGACCATTATCTTTTACTGTAATAGAGTTATCTTCATTAATATCTACTGATATTTCATCACAGTGACCAGCTAAGGCTTCGTCAATAGAGTTATCTACAACCTCATATACTAAATGGTGTAATCCTCGTACTCCAACATCTCCAATATACATGGAAGGACGCATGCGTACGTGCTCCATTCCTTCTAGCGCCTGGATACTATCGGCAGAATAATTATGTTTTTTTTCTTCGCTCATTATAAAGAGAATTAAATTAAAGTCTTTATCATAAAAAAATCGCTCGGGAGCGATTATTGTTACATTACAAATTTACGATTTTATAAACTTTAAATAAAGTTTTTAAGAGGTTTTTGTGATGTTTTATCAACAATTGCTTAAGAAATAAAAAAGCCCTTAAAACGGCTAAAAACACTTTTAAATTAGAATTTGAAGATAAATGGATAGTTTGGTCTAATCTTTTTTTATAAAAATAGCTTATTTGGCTTTAAAAATGTTTTATAAAAGTAAAGTTATAAAATTGTTTGTTTGGTGTTAAATAAATGAATTTAAATTAGTGTTTAATGGTTTTTTGTTTATGCTTTTGTAAAAAATTAACATTTTTTAAGGTTTTTGTTGTGTTTTTTGTTAATATTGAAGCTAATATTAATAAATTAAATTTTTTTTAAAATGAAAACCCCCCGAATTTTATTAGGAGCTTTATTGGCTTCTATGTTGTTTATTGGCTGTAACAATTCTGAAGAATTAGTTACTGGTTCAGAAAGTTTGACAGAAGAGCAAATTTCTAGTTTAACAAATAAGAAAGAAGCTACTTTTCAATTTATTGATTTGATGAAGAATCAAAGCTTTAAAGAAAAGACTCTTGAGTTGTTGAATAATCAGCAACCAAGTGTAGCGATGTCTAAAATTTTAAACCAAACTTCTGAGTTTGTAAGTGATGAAGAGTCATATAAAATGTTAATGTCTAAAACCACTATGTTAGAAGGTAAGGCGTCTAAAGAAGCCGCTCCTGAAAAGATAGAGATTTTGGAAGTTTGGATGCACAATGGAGAGAGAATAGAAGATTTTTCTAATGTATTATTTTCTTTTGCTCCTGAAGGAGATGAGAAAACTTGGGAGAGAGTTGAAGCGTATACAATAGATAAAGAAGTTGTTTATCTTGATCCTAAAGAAGCACCAAGTCAAACAGTTATTGTTATTGAAACTGATGGTTTTGAAGCCTTGAAGAGAGAGGTAATTTATATGAATGAGTATCTTCAAGAAAATGGAGTTCAAAACAACAGGTTTTTAAAGTCTTCATTAGATTTAAGTACTAAATCTGTTAGAAATGCTGGATTGGAAACCACGAAGTTAGATAAAATAAGATTAAATGACGATGAAGAGCCTTGGATAAGTGGTGCTGCTGAGGTATATGCAATAACATCTGGTATTAAAGATGATAAAAATAACCCTGAAATTAAGATAATACCTATGTATTATTTAGATCATGACGATACTGATTATTACCCGAATCAAATATTATTGTTTTGGGATGATTATCAATATCAAGCAGCAAATATTCAGTTATTTGAAAAAGATGACAATACAAATTATAAAGACTTAGTTTCTGCTATTGTAAATGGAGTTTTTCAAATTATAGGAACAGTTTCAACACAACCTTGGGTTAATGTTTTGGGTCAGGTTGCTGGAGCAATAATTCAAGCGATGCCTGATAGCTGGTATGCCAATAATGATGATTATGTAGATTCGTTTTATACAATTGAAAAAAATAAGAGTTACTATAATTATTATGGGGCTAGAAGAAATGCAAAGGTGAACTTATCTCCTTTTTATGTAGCTCCAAATTAAAAAATAAATTTAAAGGAATAACAAAAACCTCGCCAATAAGCGAGGTTTTCTTTACAACTAAAATTTGAAAAAAAACTAAGAATTTTTCTTAGTAAGCGTCTTCATGCACAGCTTTGATAGCTCTACCAGAAGGTTCGTTTTGGTTTTGAAAACTTTTATCCCAAGCCAGTGCAGTAGGAGTGCTACAAGCAATTGAAGGCACAGACGGAACTGTTAAAGCAGCAGTTTCACTTGGAAAATGCTCTTCAAATATTGAACGATAATAGTATTCTTCTTTAGCTCTTGGTGTTTGTGTAGGAAAGCGATGTGGAGCATTTGCCATCATTTCGTCAGTAATAGCAGCTTCTACAACTTCCTTTAAGGTGTCAATCCAGTTGTAGCCAACTCCGTCAGAAAATTGTTCTTTTTGTCTCCAAGCTACTTCTTTCGGTAAACAGCTCTCAAAAGCTTTACGTAACACCCATTTTTCCATACGTTCACCATTAATCATTTTGTCTTCTGGGTTAATACGCATTGCTACATCCATAAATTCTTTATCTAAAAATGGTACACGACCTTCAATTCCCCAAGCCATTAAGCTTTTATTGGCGCGTAAACAATCGTATTGATACAATTTATCTAATTTTCGTACAGTTTCTTTATGGAATTCTTCTGCATTAGGCGCTTTATGGAAGTATAAATATCCTCCAAAAAGTTCATCAGCACCTTCGCCAGATAAGACCATTTTTATTCCCATAGATTTAATAACACGTGCCATTAAATACATTGGAGTAGAGGCACGAACTGTTGTAATATCGTAAGTTTCCAAGTTGTAAATAACATCTTTTATTGCGTCTAAGCCTTCTTGAATAGTAAAGGTTATTTCATGATGAATAGTATCAATATACTCCGATACTTTTTTAGCTGCAGCTAAATCAGGTGAGCCCTCTAAACCAATAGAAAATGAATGTAATTGTGGATACCAAGCAGCATCTTTATCACCAGATTCTACACGTTTAGCAGCATATTTTTTTGCAATAGCAGAGGTAATGGAAGAATCCAATCCACCAGAAAGTAATACTCCATAAGGTACATCACTCATTAGTTGCCTATGAACAGCGGCTTCTAAAGCGTCACGAACTTCATCTATAGAGGTCTTATTGTCTTTCACAGCTTCGTATTCCATCCAATCACGAGAATACCATTTTTGTAATCCGTCTTCACGCGTATAATAGTGTCCTGGAGGAAAAATTTCGATTTTGTTACAAACTCCTTCTAGCGCTTTTAACTCAGAGGCCACATAAAAAGTTCCGTGTTTATCCCATCCCATGTATAAAGGAATAATTCCCATATGGTCACGAGCTACTAAATATTCATCTGTAATTGAATCGTATACAGCAAAACCAAAAATCCCGTTTAAATCATCTAAAAACTCAACTCCCTTTTCTTTGTATAAAGCTAAGATAACCTCACAATCAGATTTAGTTAAAAACTCATGTTGTTCCTTAAGTTGTTTTCTTATTTCTTTATGATTATATATTTCTCCATTAGCAGCTAAGACAAATCTACGGTCATGGCTAAATAGAGGTTGTTGTCCAGAGGCAGGATCAACAATTGCTAGTCGCTCATGTGCCATAATTGTTTTTTCATCGCTATAAATTCCACTCCAGTCTGGACCTCTATGGCGAACTTTCTTAGCCATTTCTAATAATTGAGGTCTTAATTTATCTGAAGATTGTTTTAAATCAAACGCACATACAATTCCACACATAATTTTAATTTTATTGTTTATTATAATGCAAATAACTGAATGATGTTTTTGTTTTTAAACAATTATGCTTTTTTTGGTTATATATTGTAACTTTAAAAGTTGAAAAACATATTTTAATTAACTTTAATTTGCGTTTTAAGCTATTATTATTCTACTTTTTAATTATTCTTATAACAATTATGAGAGTTTACTTTTATCGAAAAAGAAGGAAGTATAATTTTAACAGTAAAATTAGTGTTTCTTTCCTACGACTAAAATATATTTGCCGCGGTTTTTCTTTATTGTAAAGAAAATTAAAAGGGAATTAGGTGAGAATCCTAAACTGTACCCGCAACTGTAAACTTAGTCTATTAAAATTATAGATACTTGTTATTTCTTACGCCACTGTTTTTACGGGAAGGTAGTAGCAAGATGTTAGTCAGGAGACCTGCCAAAATTTAATTCATTGCTTTTCTTTCGGGTTAAAAGAAGAAGCAGTAAAGAACATTTGAAATATAATGTTTGTATTTTTTTGTTTTCAGAAACTTTAAATTTAATTATAATAATGATACGTAATTATAGTATTGTATTGGTATGTTTAATATCAGTTTTTTTTTCATGTTCAAGTGATTCAACGAAACAAGAACCAACTCCAATTTATGATAATTCTTTTATACTAAGTTATGAGGGGGACAAAACAGTGGTAGGGCATTTAGATGAAAGTCAAGTTTTTACCCCAAATGTATATGAGTCTCTAAATAAAAATTCAATATCTTTTACAAACTTTGAAAATAGTTTATTCATAGTGTCTCAAGACGGACCTAATTTTGTTACAAAATTAAACTTAAAAGATCTTGCAGAAGAAGTAACAGTGACTACATCTAAGGTAAGTAGCCCTTCGTACTTGGCCATGTACTCAGAAACTGATGGAGTAATCATTTCTACTGGTGGAAGAGGAAGACGAAGAACATATGATTTATCGTTTTTTAATGTAAGTGAAGGAGTGAAAGATAAAATTGATGGAGTTTCTTCAAAAGTATTGTTTTCAAAATCAGGAGTATTGGTAGATGGAGAAAACATATTGATTGCTGACGATAAAGAGTTGAAAGTATTAAATATCAAAGATAAGTCAATAAAAACCACAGTAATATTTGATGATGTAATTTCAGGAATCTTAAAAGATAAAAACAATAAAATTTGGATAGGAACTGAGAAAAGAATTGGAGATGCTAAGTTTGTAAGTTTGACAACTGATTATGGTATTGATGAAATGGTTACATTAACAGGAGTGAATTTATATAAGAATAGTATGCTTTCTTTAAGTGAGTCAGGTAGTTATGTTTATTGGTCAGAAGTGTCAACAGGAGTGATTCACCGTTTTAACACAGAAACAAAAAAAGCAGAAGAATTTATTAATCCAACTACAGAAGGAATAATGCTTACAACTGTTATAAGAGAGCATCCTATTACAGAAAAAGTATATGTTTTAGGCGCAGAAGATTTTTTTGATACGGAAAAAAGTATACTTACTATATATAATGAAGATAAATCTGTTTTTAAAACTGTAAAAGGAATAGGTAACTCGCCAATAGATATTTTCTTCTCTAAAGAAGATTTTTCTGTAAATTAAGTATTGTTTATTTATTTTTAATACAAAAAAGTTTGTAAAATCAAAATCACTTTATACATTTGTAGCATAATGATAAAACAACAATTAAATAACTGGTGGTGGAAAACTCATAACTTACGTTAGTGAGACCATCTTGTTATATCTATAATACAACGAAAAGGCTTATCTCATGATAAGCCTTTTTTGTTTTTTACATATTAAATAAAATGAAAAAAATTACCTTTAAAACAATAGCAAAAAAACAATTGGCAGATATGATAACGCCAGTTAGCTTGTATTTAAGAACAAGAGACAAGTATGCGAATAGTTTGCTGTTAGAAAGTTCAGATTATCATAGTAAAGAAAATAGTTATTCGTTTTTGTGTATAGAACCTTTGATAACCATCAAGGCAGAAAATGATGAATTGTTATTGTCGTATCGAAAAGAAGAATTAGAAAGAGAGCCTATTCAAAGAAATTTTTATAAGAAGTTTGATGCGTATAGCAATGTTATTTCGATAAATTGTTCAGAGGAAATAAAATCATTTAATGGATTGTATGGTTATACAACTTTTGATGCGGTTCAATACTTTGAAAAAATTCAGTTAAAATCAAATAAAGCTCCTTCTGAAATTCCAGTATTACAGTATAGCTTTTTCCGATTTATTGTAGCAATCAATCATTTTAAAAATGAAATGATTTTGATAGAAAATATACCAGAAGGAGAAGAATCTCGATTATCAGAAATAGAAAACTTAGTAAACTCTCAATCTTTTGCTAAATATGACTTCGTTTTTGAAGGAGAAGAAACTTCGAATATCACGGATGAGGAATTTAAGCAAAGTGTAACAAAAGCAAAAGAACACTGTAAAAGAGGAGATGTTTTTCAGTTGGTTTTATCACGTCAATTTCAACAAAAATTTAAAGGAGATGAATTTAATGTGTACAGAGCATTACGCTCTATAAACCCTTCTCCATATTTATTCTATTTTGATTATGGAAGTTTTAAGTTAATGGGATCTTCGCCAGAAGCACAAATTAAAATAACAGATGGACAAGCAATTATAAACCCAATTGCAGGAACCTTTAGAAGAACAGGTGATGATGAAAAAGATAGGGAGTTGGCAAAAGAGTTAGCAAATGATCCGAAAGAAAATGCAGAACATGTAATGTTGGTTGATTTAGCAAGAAATGATTTAAGTAAACATGCAACTAATGTAACAGTTGAAACCTATAAAGAAGTACAGTATTTTAGTCATGTAATTCATTTGGTATCCACAGTAACAGGTAAAATTACAGGAAACCCGATAGAAATTGTAGGAGATACATTTCCAGCAGGAACATTAAGTGGAGCACCAAAATACAAAGCCATGGAATTGATAGATACATACGAAAATCAAACCCGTGGATTTTATGGAGGATGTGTTGGTTTTATTGGACTGAACGGAAATGTAAATCAAGCCATAGCAATTCGTTCTTTTGTAAGTAAAAAAAATACCTTGTTTTACCAAGCAGGTGCAGGAATTGTAATCAATTCAAAAGAAGAAAACGAACTACAAGAAGTAAATAATAAGTTAGCAGCACTTAAAAAAGCATTGGTGTTAGCAGAAGAAATATAAAATTAGAATTGAGATGTTTGTATTTACATGTAGGATATACATGTTTTATTATTACTCAAACCTCAATACTCAATACTATAAATATGAAGATATTAATATTAGATAATTACGACTCATTTACCTATAATTTGGTACATTATGTGGAGGATATAACAGGAAAGTTGCCAGATGTGTATCGTAACGATGAAATTTCAGTAGATGAAATTAAAAAATACGATGCTATTATTCTGTCACCAGGACCAGGTATTCCTGATGAAGCAGGTATTTTAAAGGAAACTATAAAAACCTATGCAGGTAAAATTCCAATTTTTGGAGTGTGTTTGGGTTTGCAAGCAATAACGGAAGTTTTTGGAGGTAAGTTAGAAAACTTGAACGATGTATTTCATGGAGTAGCTACTGAAATGAAAGTGACTAAAAATAATGCAATTACCTTTAAAGATATTTCAGAAACTTTTGAAGCTGCACGTTATCACTCTTGGATTGCTTCACACAACAACTTTCCTGAGGAACTAGAAATAACAGCAGTTGATGAAGAAGGAAGCATTATGGCATTACGCCATAAAGAATTTGCTATTGAAGCAGTACAGTTTCACCCAGAAAGTATTTTAACTCCAGACGGAAAAAAAATGATTCAGAATTTTATTGCTTTTGCCGAAAGCCAAAAGCCAAAAGCTTAAAGCTATTGATATGAAAAAAATACTAAACACCCTATTTGAACAAAAACGATTGACCAAGGAACAATCGAAAGAAGTTTTGATAAATATTGCACAAGAAAAATACAATGCTTCACAAATAGCTGCATTCATTACCGTGTTTTTAATGCGACCAGTTTCGGTTGATGAATTATCAGGGTTTAGAGAAGCTTTATTAGAATTAGCGATAAAGGTAGATTTATCAGACTTTAACACGATTGATTTATGCGGAACAGGGGGAGATGGGAAAAATACGTTCAACATTTCAACATTAACCTCATTTATTGTGGCTGGAACAGGACATAAAGTTGCAAAACATGGAAATTATGGTGTGTCTTCTGCATCAGGTTCTTCTAATATGTTAGAGTTTTTAGGATACAATTTCACAAATGATGAGACTACGTTAAAGCGTCAGTTAGAAGAAGCAAATATTTGTTTTTTACACGCACCACTATTTCATCCGGCGATGAAAGTTGTAGCACCTATTCGAAGAGAATTAGGAGTAAAAACATTTTTTAACATGTTGGGGCCATTGGTAAATCCAAGTCGTCCACAAAATCAATTGGTGGGCGTATTTAATTTAGAGGTTGCCAGAGTGTACAATTATATGTTGCAACAATCTGAAGTAAATTATGGTGTGGTACATGCATTAGATGGGTACGACGAAATATCGTTAACAGGAGATTTTAAATTATTTACAAAAGAGGCAGAGCAACAAGTTTCTCCATCTGATTTAGGACAAAAACAAATTGCTCCATCGGCTATTTTTGGAGGCAATACCGTTAAAGAGGCTGCAGATATATTTGTAGATATTATTAATGGAAAAGGAACAGAAGCTCAAAATAATGTGGTATTAACCAACGCGGCATTTGCCTTAAAAACTTTTAATAAAAATAAGCGTTTTGAAACCGCATTTGAAGAAGCAAAAGATTCGTTATTAGGGTTAAAAGCAAAACAATCGTTAGAAAAATTAGTAAATTAAAATAAAAAAACGTCATTCCGAACGGACACTGAGCGTAGTCGAAGTGGTAGTGAAGGAATCTTTCTGTAAAGAAAATAATTTAGATTACTTCATTTTGTTCGCAATAACAAAAAGAATATAAGATGACTATTTTAGATAAAATAATAGCCTTTAAAAAACAGGAAGTAGCAAAAATAAAAGCTGAAGTAGCTGTTAAAAAATTGGTAGAAAGCCCGAATTTTAAAAGACAACCAATTTCTTTGAAAAAATCATTATTGGAGCCTTATTCAACAGGAATTATAGCAGAGTTTAAACGTCAATCGCCTTCTAAAGGAATTATCAATGACAAAGCAACGATTACTGAAGTAACGAATGGATATTTAGATGCTAATGTAGCAGCACAATCAATCTTAACCGATACTTCTTTTTTTGGAGGTACCATGGCAGATTTGATGGAAGCACGAGTAATTAATCAACAAAAACCCATTTTAAGAAAAGATTTTATTGTTGATGGGTTTCAAATAGTAGAAGCTAAAGCAATTGGTGCTGATGTGGTGTTGTTAATAGCTACTTGTTTGACAGCTGAACAATTGAAGAATTACGGTCAGTTAGCAACAGATTTAGGATTAGAAGTCTTATATGAAATCCATACCCAAGAAGATTTAGATAAAATTGGAGATCTGGATAATAAAATTATAGGAATTAACAACAGAAACTTAAAGACGTTTGAAGTTGATTTAGAACATTCAATAAATTTAGCAAGTCAAATTCCAGATACAGTTGTAAAAGTTTCAGAAAGTGGAATTTCAGACCCAAGGATTATAACAGGGTTAAAAGAACATGGTTTTCATGGTTTTTTAATAGGGGAAAACTTTATGAAAACAGAAAATCCAGGACAAGCATGTCAAGAATTTATCGATCAAATTAGATAATGTCAGTTCGAGTGAATTTATGAGGAACGAATAAATTAGTATCGAGAACAAGTACTTCTCGATACAATTTTCTCACAAAGTCGAAAATTACTCGAAGTGACGAAATACAAATAATATGAAACTAAAAGTTTGTGGAATGAAGTTTATAGAAAATATTCAGCAAGTAGCTGAATTACAACCTGATTATTTAGGGTTTATTTTCTATGAAAAATCATCAAGAAATTTTGAAGGCATCATTCCGAAACTACCTAAAGGAATCAAAAAAGTAGGTGTTTTTGTAAATGAGTATTTGGAGATTGTAGTTTCTTTAGTTGAAGAATATCAGCTGGATTCGGTTCAGTTGCATGGAGATGAACCTGTTGAATATATTCAAAAATTAAAGGGGCATTTACCAAAACTAGAAATTATTAAGGTGTTTGGAATCAAAGACAAATTTAATTTTGAGATATTAAAACCTTATGAAGAGGTAATAGATTATTTTTTGTTTGATACCAAAGGTAAAGAGCGCGGAGGAAACGGAGTAACTTTTAACTGGCAGGTTTTGAGAGATTACAATTCAACCAAACCTTACTTTTTAAGCGGAGGAATAGGCTTAGAAGAGGTAGGAGAATTACAATCCTTTCTTAAAAGAAAAGAATCACAATACTGCTTTGCCATTGATGTGAATAGCAAGTTTGAAACCAAGCCAGGAGTAAAATCAGTAGAAAAAATAAAAAAGTTTAAAAAGCTAACGGCTAACAGCTAAAACAAATTATATGAAATTTCAACCAGACAATAACGGATATTACGGACAATTTGGAGGAGCATTTATACCAGAATTGTTATACCCAAACGTAAAAGAATTAGAAGATAATTATATAAAAATTATAGAATCTGAAGAATTTCAAGAGGAATATAAAGATTTATTAAAACACTATGTTGGTCGTCCAAGTCCTCTGTATTTAGCAAAAAGGTTATCAGAAAAGTATGGAGCAGCTATTTATTTAAAAAGAGAAGATTTAAATCATACAGGCGCGCATAAAGTAAACAATACCATTGGTCAAATTCTAATCGCAAAACATTTAGGAAAAACTAAAATTTTAGCAGAAACAGGTGCAGGGCAACATGGAGTGGCTACAGCTACAGTATGTGCCTTAATGGGATTAGAATGCGTTGTTTTCATGGGAGAAACTGATATTCAACGTCAAGCGCCGAATGTAGCCCGTATGAAAATGTTGGGTGCTAAAGTAATACCAGCAACTAGTGGAAGCAAAACCTTGAAAGATGCTACGAATGAAGCCATCCGTTATTGGATTCAGCATCCAGATACCTATTATTTAATAGGCTCTGTGGTAGGTCCACATCCGTATCCAGATATGGTAGCGCGATTACAAGCAGTGATTTCAGAAGAAATGAAAGTACAGCTAAAAGAACAAACAGGGAAAGAAAATCCTGATACTATTATAGCTTGTGTAGGTGGAGGAAGTAATGCAGCAGGTGCTTTTTATCATTATTTAGAAGATGAAGAAGTGGAACTAGTTGCAGTTGAAGCAGCAGGATTAGGAGTGAGTTCTGGAGAAAGTGCAGCAACGTCACAATTAGGGGAAGTAGGAGTTATTCATGGGAGTAAAACCATTTTAATGCAAGATGAATACGGACAAATTGTAGAACCCTATTCAATTTCGGCAGGGTTAGATTATCCAGGAGTGGGACCGTTACATGCTTATTTGCATGAAACAAAACGAGCAACATTTATGAATGCTACGGATAAAGAAGCATTAGAAGCTGCTTACGAACTAACAAAAATAGAAGGAATTATTCCGGCATTAGAAAGTGCACACGCATTAGCAGTATTACCAAAAATGTATTTACAAAAAGATCAGGTGATTGTGGTGAATTTATCAGGTAGAGGTGATAAAGATTTAGAAACGTATATAAAACATTTAAGCTAATAGTTAAAAAGAATGTCACATCGAGTGAATTTGAGAGGAACGAATAAATTTGTATCGAGATGTAATAAGTTCTCGATACGATTTTCTCCTAAAGTCGAAAATCACTCGAACTGACAAAACCATAGAAAATGAACTCAATTCAACATATATTCAATAAAAAGGAAAACAATTTATTATCAATTTTTTTTACCGCAGGTTTTCCAAAACTAGAAGATACTACAAAAGTTATTGCTAAGTTAAGTAATAGTGGAGTAGATTTTATAGAAGTAGGTTTGCCATATTCTGACCCACTTGCAGATGGACCAACTATTCAGCATAGTAGTGATGTAGCGTTGAGAAACGGTATGAATCTCGACGTGGTTTTTGAACAGTTGTCTTCTATAAAAGAAACGAATAAAACGCCATTAGTAGTGATGGGATACTTGAATCAGATTATTAAATATGGAGAAGATAAATTCTGTCAAAAAGTAAAGGACTGTGGCATTGATACGGTAATTATTCCCGATTTACCAATGGTTGAATACGAAAATCACTATCAGCAGTTATTTGAAAAATACGGAATTACAAACGTGTTTTTAATCACTCCACATACTTCAGATGAACGTATTCGTAAGATAGACTCTTTAACAAATGCTTTTATTTATGTAGTTGCTTCGGCATCTATTACGGGAGCCAAAGGTGAAGTTTCATCAGCACAAATAAATTACTTTAAAAGAATTCAAGCGATGAATTTGCAAAGTAAGTTGATTGTAGGTTTTGGTATTTCAGATAACAAAACTTTTACTACAGCTTGCGAGTACATGAATGGAGCTATTATAGGTTCAGCTTTTATTAAAGAATTAGAAAAAAATGGGATTGAAGAGATAAGTAATTTTGTGAGAACTGTTAAGAACTGTTAATATATTCCTAATTTTAAGAGAATTTTAGTCATAATAAAGTAATTTGGTGATTTAAAATCAAATAACATGACTAAAAAGATATTCTTAGGGGTGGCCTTATTAGCAAGTAATCTTTTATTTGCACAGCATACGTTAATTCGTAAGCCTGTGATAAGCCCTGACGCTTCTCAAATGGCATTTAGTTATTATGGCGATATTTGGCTATATAACTTTAACAATCAGCAAACAAAAAGATTGACCATTCATAAAGGTTACGAAAGTAACCCTGTTTGGAGCACAGATGGAACTGAAATTGCGTTTTCATCCAATAGAAAGGGAAATGATAATGTATTTGTAACTTCTATAAAAGGAGGAGTTCCTAAACAGTTAACATACTACCCAACAGCCAATGTTCCTACAGATTGGACAAAAGAAGGAGATATTGTTTTTACGACTGGTCGTGTGTTAAGAGGTCCAGAGTGGGATAAACAAATGTATGTAGTTAATGAAAAGGGAGAAACACCTCGTCGATTATTAACTGCTTATGGTGAAATGGCCTCGGTATCTCCTAACGGAAAATTAATCGCTTTTACCAAAGGAGCATGCCGTATTGCTCGTGAAGATTACTCAGGTTCTGCGCAACGTGATATTTGGGTTTATAATACTGAAACAGATGAATATCATCAAATAACAACAAGTAACAAGAATGATCACTCTCCTGTTTGGGATGCAGTGGGGAATTTATACTACATCGGAGCAAAAAGTGGACGTTATAATATTTATAAACAAGCAATTTCTGCAAATGGAACTGCTAATGGTATAGCTACTCAATTAACAAATCAAACAAAAGACGGTGTACAAACATTTTCAGTAAGTAATAATGGAACGATTGTATATACTAGTGGAGCAGATACTTTCAAGTTAGAAAATGGAAAAACTCAAAAAATTAACTTAGATATTGTTTCAGATAATCGTTTTGAAGAAGAAGAAACTAAAACAGTTTCAGGAAACATTGGTAATTATGCAGTTTCACCTAACGGAAAAAACGTAGCATTAGAAATTAATGGAGAAATCTTTGTAAAGGAGAATAATAAAGAAAAGAAGCGCTCAAACAATGTGAGTAAGCATCCGTATAGAGATATTAATCCACAGTGGTTAGACGATAAAACAGTTGTTTTTTCTTCAGATAGAGACGGAGTTTATCAGTTGTACAGTGCAGTTTCTACAGATACTTTGGTGGGGTTGCACCGTAGTTTAAAAACAAAAGTTTCTAAACTAACAAATAGCAAAGAAGATATTGAATATTCCTTAGTTTCTCCTGATGGAAAGAAGATAGCTTATCAGGTGGGAAGAGGAATTTTAATGATTGCTGATATTAAAAAAGGAAAAATAGCAAATGTTAAAGAATACTCTAATTCTTGGGCAGCTGCTGAAGGAGTTTCATGGAGTCCAGACAGTAAGTATATAGCGTATTCTCAAGAGGACTTAAATTTTGATAGCGAAATTTTTATTCAATCTGTAGAGAATCCTTCTACTAAAATGAATGTATCGATGCATCCTAGAAGTGACCGCAATCCAGTTTGGAGTGCTGACGGAAAAAAGTTAGCATTTTTATCAAACAGAAGCGGAATCAATTACGATGTTTGGATGGTTTGGTTGGAAAAATCAGATTGGGAAAAGTCAAAACTAGATCACGAAGAAGGAGCTTATTATCCTGAGAAGAAAGAAGAGCCTTCTAAAGATAAAGACGCAAAAAAAGGCAAAAAAAAGAAGAAAAAGGTAGTTGTAAAAATAGATGAAGATAAAATTTACGACCGTTTAGTACAGGTTACTTCTTTACAAGATGATGAGTATAGTCCTGTGTTTAGTGCAGATAGTGATTTCATTTATTTTTCAGCAACCAACCCTGCTACAGAAAAAAGAAGTACATATAAAGTTAAATGGGATGGTAGCAAGCCAAAATTAGTAAAAGGAGTTGCTAATGCACGAAACTTTACTGAAAACAAAGGGAAAATTTATTTTACTTCAAGAGGAAAATTAGCTGAATTAAATACAAAATCAGATAAAGTAACAAGATTGCCTCACAGTGCGACGTACACAACAAATAGAAAAGAAGTGTATCAACAGGTTTTTGAAGAAGGAATTCGTGCATTAACAGCTGGTTTTTACGATCCAGAATTTCATGGGTATGATTGGAATGCTTTAGTAAAGAAGTACAAGCCTTGGATATTGTCAGCAACCACACACGAAGATTACACTTATATGTTTAACTTACTTTTAGGACAGTTAAATGCGAGTCATATGGGCTACCGAGGAAGTGCTCCTAGAAATGCAAGCGATAAAGTTGGCGTATTAGGTTTAGAAGTAGAAAATACTAAAAAAGGTGTAAAAGTTTCTTATGTATTACCAAATTCAGTAGCAGATAAATCAACGAGTAAGTTAAAAGTTGGTGATATTATCACGGCAGTTAATGGACAACAAATAGAAAAGAATACTAATTTTTACAGTTTACTAAAGAATACACAAACTAAAGAGATTTTATTGAGTTTAGATAATGATAAAGATGTAGTATTACGTCCAGAAAGATCCTTAAGAAGGCTGCAATATGAAGAATGGGTAAATTCTAGAAAGAAATTGGTGGATGAATATTCTAACGGTCAGTTAGGATATATTCATATTCAAGGAATGAACATGCCAAGTTTCGAGCGTTTTGAGCGTGAATTAAAAGCAAGCGGTTATGGTAAAAAAGGAATCGTAATTGATGTTCGTTACAATGGTGGTGGTTGGACTACTGACCGATTAATGGCGGTGTTAAATGTAGATCAACATGCATATACAGTTCCGAGAGGAGCAGCAAAAAGTTTAAAAAATCATAAAAAGTTCAATAAAAATTATCCGTTTAACGAGCGAGCTATTTTATCAGTAAACACAAAACCAATGGTAGCTTTATGCAATGAGAATAGTTATTCAAACGCAGAAATTTTTTCACATGCGTTTAAAAATTTAGGGTTAGGAAAATTAGTAGGGCAACCAACTTTTGGAGCAGTAATTTCTACAGGAGGAAAACGCTTACAAAACGGATTTATTCGTATGCCTTTTAGAGCATGGTATGTGAAAAAATCAGGAAAAAATATGGAGAACGAAGCTCCTGCAGTACCAGATTATTTAGTGAAAAATGCACCAGGATGGAAGGATAGAGGAGAAGATGCTCAGTTAAAAAAAGCAGTTGAGGTGTTGTTACAAGATATTAAGTAATAAGAACTAAAAAAAGATCAAGCGTAGAGTTTAAACTCTGCGCTTTTTTTATTCCTATTTTTGCCAAATGATGCAGATTACAGAACAAGAATTGTTAGAAAAATTAAAGGTAAATTTTGGATACGATAGTTTTCGTTTAGAGCAACAAGCTATAATTGAAAATATATTAGCAAAAAAAGATACGTTGGTTATTATGCCAACAGGTGGAGGAAAATCTATTTGTTACCAATTACCAGCATTATTTTTTGAAGGTGTTACGTTGGTGATTTCTCCATTAATTGCTTTGATGAAAGATCAAGTAGATAGCTTAAAAGCAAACGGAATCCCTGCAACTTTTTTTAACAGTAGTCAATCAACTGAAGAGCAGCAACAAGTATTTGATGCAGTAGCTTCAAAAAGTATAAAACTACTATATGTTGCTCCTGAAAGTTTATCATTGCTTCAAAATGTATTAAACCAATCTTATATAAGTTGTATTGCTGTTGATGAGGCGCACTGTATTTCTGCTTGGGGGCATGATTTTCGTCCTTCTTATAAACAACTAGCATTTTTAAAAAAATCGTTACCAGAAGTTCCTATTGTAGCACTAACGGCTACGGCAGACAAAGCAACGCAACAAGATATTTTAGAACAGTTAGCTGTATCCAATGCTACACAATTTATAAGTTCTTTTAACAGAGAAAACATTGCTTTAGAAGTTCGTCCAGCAAACGATAGAGTACAACAAATTATTAAGTTTATTCAAAGAAGACCTAATGAAGCAGGAATTATTTATTGTTTGAGTAGAAAAGCAACGGAGCAGTTAGCAAAAAAATTACAAGAAAATAACATTGATGCAAAGGCATATCACGCAGGATTATCTTTTGAAGAAAGAGCTAAAACTCAAGAGGCTTTTATTAAAGATGATTGTGAAGTAATTTGCGCGACTATTGCATTTGGAATGGGAATTGACAAATCGAACGTTCGTTGGGTAATACACTATAACATGCCTAAAAACATTGAAGGCTATTATCAAGAGATAGGACGTTCAGGTCGTGATGGATTACCTGCAAAGGCTTTATTATTTCATAGTTATGCAGATGTTATTCAACTACGTCAGTTTATAGAAAACACAGGAAATAAAGAAGTTCAAGAGGCAAAATTAGAACGTATGAAGCAATTTGCTGAAGCTACGGTTTGCCGAAGAAAAATATTACTCAGTTATTTTGGAGAACTGATTGAAGAAAACTGTGGGAATTGCGATGTGTGTAAGAATCCACCCCAATTTTTTGATGGAACAGTTATTGCGCAAAAAGGATTGTCAGCTATTTATCGATTGCAAGGAAAAGAAGCTATGGGAACGGTGATTGATGTGTTAAGAGGAGCAAAAAATGCCACGGTTTTAGATAGAAACTATGATAAGCTAAAAACCTATGGTGTTGGTAACGATATTTCTTGGAGAGATTGGCAACATTATTTAATTCAGTTAACTAATCAAGGATATTGTCAAATAGCTTTTCATTTAAACAACAGTTTACAGCTTACCGAGTTTTCGAATAAAGTGCTTTTTGAAGGAGAAAAAGTACAATTAACAACTCCAGTAGCGTTTACAAAGGAAGTAAAAACGGTAACAAAAGAGAAAAAGAAAAAAGCAGTTAAAGACACGTTATTTGAGCGTTTGAGAAAACTGCGTTATCGCATTGCCCAAGAAGAAGATATTGCAACATATTTAGTTTTTAATGATGCTACACTTAAAGAAATAGAGAATGAAAGACCACAATCTGACGAAGAATTTCTAGCAATAAGTGGAGTGGGACAGCGAAAATTAGAAGTGTATGGAGCTGAGTTTATGGAAGAAATCAAAACTTTTTTAAACGAAAAGAAGAAAACTAAAAAAGATACCACTTTAGAAACGTTTAAGTTATATAAAGAAGGATTTACGGTTGAAGAAATAGCAGAGAGCCGAGGGTTAAAACCTACCACTATTTTTTCTCATTTATCTAAGTTATACCTAGAAGGAAAAGATGTGAGTTTGGATGAGTTTATAGAGGCAGATACATTAGCTTTGGTAGCTAATGCAAAAAAAGTATTGAAAAATGAGACAGCTTTAAAACCTTATTTTGAGTTTTTAGGAGAGAAAGTTCCGTATGAAAAAATACGAGTAGGATTGACCATTTTACAAAGGAAAGGATAGTGTATTATGAACGAGAACCATTTTCCTATTGATGCTAATTCAGACGCTATTTTAAACTTAGAAGAGAAAATCAAAGCGTTAAAAGGTAAGATTGAAGCAATTAAAACCAAGCTGCTTCCTTTTGAACAATCGTTACGAAATTCAATTGCTGATTTGTTAATAGAAGAACGAGAGCTAACCATCTTATATAAAGCACAAAAGAAAGCTAAAAAGGAAAAAAGGTTAGTACAAAAGCGAAAAGGTAAAAATTACAAAGAATATACAGGTATTGTGCCTGTTTCGAAAAAAGAAGAAGTAGAGAAAGTCAATCAAAAAGAGAAGAAGAGATTATATAAAGAAGCAATGTTGTATGTGCATCCTGATAAATTTTCGATGCAAGAAAATGAGCAACAAAAAGCATTAGAAACAACAACAAAGCTGATTGAAATATATCAAAACGGAAGCTTGGAAGAGTTAGAGGCTTTTCATGCTCATATTTTTGGAGGTAATACAGCGTTGAGTTTTAATAAAGATATAACATTAGTAAAAAAAACAACTAGCAACACTACTTATTTAACAAATGAGGTAGAACGTTTAGAAAAGCAATTAACCAATTTGTTAGATAGTTATACTTATAAAGTTTTAACAACATACAAAAATCCTATGTCATTTGTTGACGAACTAAAAGTCTATTATGACGATAGAATTTTTAAACTTCGTAAACGAACCAGAACAAAAAAATAAACCAGAATTATAAAAGAACAATTCTGATTTATGATTAATTAAGAAGTTTTTAATTCTTCCATTTCTTTAATAATATCGTCTAGTTTTGATATAAGACTGTGATATAAAATTCGAGTAGAGATGTTGTATACCACGAAACCAATAACTCCAGTCACAATTGCTACGATGAGTCCAACTCCTATAATATGTAAGAATGAAGAGTCACTGGAAATATAGTTAGATAAAAAACTTTTCTCTTTCACACCGTAAGCCAGAGCAAAAATTGATACAATAGCTAGTGGAATTGCAAAAACAAATAACTTTTTTGTGGCTTTAGATACCGAGTTAATTACACTTCTGTAGTTCTTTAAATATGTTAAGTTGTCAGATTTAACATCAATAGTCTTAAATCTTTTTAATAATCTTGTATTAAAGAAGTACAAGCTTAGGATTAAAAAAGCACCGTATGCACCAATAATAGTTTCAGATAAAAGAATCCCACCGATAACTACAATTCCTGCCATAGGAAGTAACCCTTTATTGTCAAACTCATAGGTTCTTTTAATTTTATTAATAACCGATTTAGACTTCTGGTTGTATATATCGTTAATTTTTGGAGCTATTAATGATTGTTCGTCAAGAAAAGCTTCATTCCATCTTTTTTCAATTGATTTTTCCATCTAATATTATTTTTAATTGTTTTTTAATTCTGTTAATACGTACTGCAATATTGTTAGCGCTAGTTCCAATAATTGCAGCAATTTCTTTGTAAGGATTTTCTTCTAAATGCAGTAAAATTATCGCTCTGTCGACTTCAGATAATTTTTTAATAGCATCATATAACAAGTTTAAATCTTCGTTTTGAAAAGCTTTATTATCCTCCGATAAATTGGGAGTTTTCTCTAAAGAATATTCTTTTTTAGCATTTCTCTTCGCTAAGGTTAAACAAACATTTAGCGTAATTCTGTATATCCAAGTAGACCATTTCGATTTGTTTTGGAAAGCATCTCTGCTTTTCCATATTTGTAAACAAGCTTCTTGATAAAAGTCTTCAAAGTCTTCCTGAGAGTCCGTATAAGCTCTACATATTTTAATAATAATACCAGCATGTGGTAAAATGGATGTTATATAAAAATCGTTACTCAAAATTTGGTTTTCTTGATAGGTATTCTGAAAAGTAAAATTATTACAAGAAAGTTTCATTTTTTTGAAAATAAAAAACCTTACAAAATTAATTGTAAGGATAATAAAATGTTTTTTGTGTAATAATAGAGTTTAAAAATTGGTAATAGGAAATCTTTTTATACGAAGTGGATTGCCTATTGGACCTTTAACTCCCGATTGAAAATTATCGTTAAGTACAATTTGGTTGTTCATTTTTAATTGAATTTGGGCAGTACCGAACCATCCCCAATCATCACAATCAATAGATACAGTTAACTGTCCCATTGAAGGATGTAGGTCTATCAATTCTATAATCCCCCAATCAGTAAAGTTATTTGGGTTATTAGAAACTAATTCTAGACTATGTTGTTTCGTTCCGAAATGTTTTATGTTTTTTACAGGATCTTTTAAATGTTTACCAAAGGCCATTCCGTTTAATTGGATAGTCATTTTACCAGATGTAATAAAATACAATTGTGTACTCATATTTATGTTGTTTGATTAGAAAATAGTAAAGTATGCTATGTTTATTATTCGTTTTCAAGGAAAAATACCGTTTTTAGTTAGGTTAAAATCTTTGTTTTTTTATTTTCAGAAATTATTGAAAGTTTAATGAAATTTTGTATGTTTGTAGTATGAAATTAGAAAATGCAAAATTAAAATACATTCATACTTGGGGTAGTTTAGCCACCAATTGGGGAATTAATAAAACCATGGCGCAAGTCCATGCTTTATTATTGGTTTCAACCAAACCACTTTCAGCCGATGAAATTATGGAAACTCTAAAAATTTCTAGAGGTAATGTAAACATGAATGTTCGTGCTTTGATTGACTGGGGAATTGTAAGTAAAGAGTTTGTAGTGGGAGAGCGTAAAGAGTTTTTTGTCGCGGACAAGGATATCTGGGAACTATTTAAACAGGTAACGAAAGAGCGTAAGAAAAGGGAAATTGAACCTGTTTTAAAAGTGTTAGATGAGTTACAAGAGGGTGTTAAAGAGAACTCTGAAGAAGCAGAAGCCTTTAAAAAAGTAATGAATGATTTATCATCTGTTACCAAAACTGTAAATGGCATTTTAGAAAATGCAATCAAGGCTGATGAACATTGGTTGTTATCTAACTTTACCAAAATGATAAAAAAGTAAAAAAATTTAAATAGTAACTTTCAAAAATTTCTGAAAATATGAAATATACAATATCTGTAATCTCTTGTATTAATAGATTTTTAATGCTTCCCTTTATAGTTTTGTTAATATTAGGTGTAATTGAGAATGATTGTTTAGCAATTGCAGCATTATTGGCTATACCCTTAGGTTTTTTTCAAATACTATTTGGTTTTACTACACTATATCTGTGGAATGAGATGAATAGATACTTAAAATTTTCTCAGATAATTTACTTAGCCACTGTGCTTTGTTATTTTCTAATTATATTTTTCACTGTAGTCTATGAAAAAGAAAAAGAGATTTTAATTATGAAATATATTCTATATACTATACCGGTAATATTGGCTTTATTCATAACTCTTTTTATAGAAAAATTAAAATCAATATTAGCGAAATGATACTACTCACTTATATATCTTATTTAACTTTTTCTATAGCAGTTGTTTTTTATGTAGGTAGCCTTTGTTTTCAAAATGGAAAAATCTACACACAAAATTATTTTCCTAATGATTTGTCAACTGGTAACGCAATAAATAACACATTACTTGTTTCATACTACTGCTTAAACATAGGATTGGCTATTTGGAGCTTAAACTCTATAAATGAAATAGAAGGCATAAATACTTTATTGGTAGAGTTATGTTTAAGGTTCAGTTTTATTTTATTAGTTATTGGAATACTACATTTTAGTAATATCTATATGGTTCATTTAATTCACAAACATTTAAAAAAGTAATAGTTATGAATGGAAATTTAGAATTAATAGCGTATTTAATTTATTTACCTATTAGCATTGGTTTAACAACTTTTGTTTCTCAGCATTTATTTAAAAACAGTAAGATTTTTATGTTAGATATTTTTAATCAAAAACAAGAAATAGCATTTGCTACGAACAAGCTATTTAAAATTGGTTTTTACCTATTAAACATAGGGTTTGCATTAAGAATTATTCAAGTTTATAGTCTGACAAATTATAAAAGTTTAGTTGAAGCACTAAGTGCTAAAATTGGAGGCTTTTCTATTTACTTGGGAATTGTTATGATTTTCTTTATCATTTTCTTTTTGAAAGGTAGAAAAGCAAGTAAAATGGAATATTTAAAGCTAAATAGACAAGAGAATAGTTAGGGGAAATTACTTAACAAATTAGAAAAAGAGTAAGTAAACCTCATAAGTAAAATACTTATGAGGTTTGTAAATTAATAAAAAAATAGAATTATATGAGTTTTTTAAAAGCAGAATGGCGAAAATTGGTCATGGTAAATTATGAGGTTAATCCAGAAGTGCTAAAAGAGTATATACCTAAAGGTACTAAGTTAGATTTTTATGAAAATAAATGCTATATAAGTGTTGTGGGATTTATGTTCTTAAATACAAACTTATTAGGTGTAAGAGTTCCTTTTCATGTAAATTTTGAAGAAGTAAATCTTCGATTTTATGTAAAAAGAAAAGATAAGAGAGGGGTAGTTTTTATAAAAGAAATAGTACCCAAGCCAGCTATAACCTTTGTAGCGAATACTATTTATAAAGAAAACTATCAAACATTACCCATGAAACATAGTTGGGTAGAGAAAGATAATAAGTTAAAAATATCGTATCAATGGAAAATAAATAAGAAATGGAATTCAATATCAGTTGAAAGCTTATCAAAATCAATAGCTATTGAACCGAATACAGAAATTGAATTTATAGCAGAGCATTATTGGGGATATGCTAAGAGTGAAAGTAAAACTACTGAATACGAAGTGAAGCACCCTACTTGGAGTTATTATCTAGTGACAGATTATAAAATAGATGTTGATTTTACTGCTACTTATGGAGCGCATTTTTCTTTTTTACAGAGTCAAAAACCTAGCTCTGTATTTTTGCTAGGAGGTTCTGAAATAAGTGTTGAAAACAAAACAGTTTTACGTACTGAAAGAGTTTTATAAAAATAAGTAGAGATAAAACTATTTCTACTTATTTGCTTAGTTAAAATTTTTAATAGTAAGTTATCTATTTATCACATCAGAAGTAATTAGTGTTTTTCTTCTTTCTGCATGTTCAAGTACATATCTCATTCGTTTAATTTGTCCTTTGGTAAATACATTCATACATTTATCATCAGTAAGATTCATATAGTTGTTTACAGGAGCAGGTTGTCCGTCACAAGCTTTTGGAATTGCTCCATCACAACCATCAATAGAACTACTTACAGGTGGTGTGTCTTCAATAAAATCGTCATGGTCAGAACAAGGTTTTCCTTCAAGAGCAGCTCCCCAAATATGTAATAAACCTAAGAAATGTCCCATTTCGTGGGTTAATGTTTTACCAAGATTGAGACCTCCAGAAACATCGGATTTTCCAAAGTGATGAACATTAATTAAAATACCATCACCTATGGTTTTTAACTCATCTTTTATTCCAGGTAAGTTAGTAGTAGGAAAAGAAGCTGCACCAGCAAATGTATTAGGGGCATATCCGCCATATACCCAAATGTTGATATATTTATTAGGGTTCCAATATTCAAACTCAGGAAGCCAATCAAATCTGTCTTTATCACCTCTTACGGGAGTGTTGTCGTAATAATTAATACGGTTAATTCCGTTAGTTGGGTTTCCGTTAGGGTCTATTTCAGCAAGTTTAAATTGAATAAAAGAGTCACTACTAAGTGGGGAGTTGTTTTCTCCTAAAGTACCTGCTACTCTTCTAAAGTCGTGATTTAAAGATTGAATTTGTTCTTTAATACGTTCGGTAGCTAGGTTAAAGCCTTCGCCTATACTTTCTCCGCCATGTATTATGTGTACGACTACGGGTAAGGTGTAGACTTCTAAGTTATCTAAAGGAGGTTCTGGATTTTCTGGTAAATCAATTTTAGTTTCGCTACTGCAAGCAAATAGTAAAGAGAAAAGAGTAGTTATTAAAAAGGTTTTTTTCATAGAATTAATGGAGTTGTATCAAATTATTATTGATTAGACGCTACAGAAATAGAAAGGTTGCGTGTAATTTTTTTATTTAACATTTTATTATTTTAAAACAAAAGTTTAAGGAATAGAAACTCTTTAATAAAGAAGATATTTAAAAGTATAAAAAGCCTCACTTAAATTTAAGTGAGGCTTTAAATATTTATTTAAAGGCATTGCCTTTTACATGTTTCGTCTGTATTGACCACCAACTTCAAATAAAGCAGAAGTAATCTGACCTAACGAACAAACTTTAGTAGCATCCATTAATTTTTCAAAAAGATTTTGATTGTTAATAGCAGCCGATTGCATTTCAGATAAAAGCTGTTCTATTTTATCTTCATGTGCTTTGTTTAAGTTTTCTTTCGTTTTGATTTGGAATTGTTTTTCCTCCTCCGTAGCACGAATCACCTCTTGTGGAGTAACCGTTGGAGAACCTTTAGAACTTAAGAAGGTGTTTACTCCAATAATTGGGAATTCACCTGTATGTTTTAAGGTTTCGTAGTATAAACTCTCTTCTTGAATTTTAGAACGTTGGTACATCGTTTCCATTGCTCCTAAAACACCACCACGCTCCGTAATTCTATCGAATTCAGTTAACACAGCTTCCTCTACTAAATCAGTCAACTCTTCAATAATAAATGAGCCTTGAATTGGATTTTCATTCTTAGCTAATCCTAATTCTTTATTGATGATTAACTGAATTGCCATCGCACGACGTACAGATTCTTCTGTAGGCGTTGTAATTGCCTCATCATAAGCATTTGTATGTAACGAGTTACAGTTGTCGTAAATCGCATATAACGCTTGTAGTGTTGTACGAATATCATTAAAATCAATTTCTTGAGCGTGTAATGAACGTCCAGAAGTTTGAATATGATATTTTAGCATTTGAGCTCTAGGGTTCGCTCCGTATTTATGTTTTAAAGCTTTTGCCCATATTTTACGTGCCACACGACCAATCACGGCATATTCAGGATCAATACCATTAGAGAAGAAGAACGATAAGTTTGGTCCAAACTTATTGATATCCATTCCTCTTGATAAGTAGTATTCTACGTAAGTGAATCCATTCGCTAAGGTTAAGGCTAACTGTGTAATTGGATTCGCACCAGCTTCTGCAATATGATACCCTGAGATAGATACTGAGTAGAAATTACGAACATTTTTCTCAATAAAATATTCTTGTACATCACCCATTAAACGTAATGCAAATTCCGTAGAGAAAATACAAGTATTCTGTGCTTGGTCTTCTTTTAAAATATCTGCTTGAACCGTACCACGTACTTGTGCTAAAGTGTTTGCTTTAATTTCAGCGTATACATCCGTAGGTAAAATTTGATCACCTGTAACGCCTAAAAGTAGTAATCCTAATCCGTTATTACCTTTAGGAAGTTCTCCATTATATTTAGGACGTTCTATACCTTTATCGTCATATAATTCTTTAAGTTTAGCTTCAACCTTTTTCTCTAGTTTGTGCTCTTTGATGTATTTTTCACAATTCTGATCGATAGCAGCATTCATAAAGAATCCTAATAACATCGGAGCAGGACCATTAATAGTCATAGAAACAGAAGTCATAGCATGACTTAAATCGAAACCAGAGTATAATTTTTTAGCATCGTCTAAACAACAAATAGATACTCCTGCATTTCCAATTTTACCGTAAATATCAGGTCTGTGTCCTGGATCGTTTCCATATAACGTAACTGAGTCAAATGCTGTAGATAAACGTTTTGCTGGCATTCCTAAACTCACATAATGAAAACGACGGTTGGTACGTTCAGGACCACCTTCACCAGCAAACATACGTGTTGGATCTTCCCCAGTACGTTTAAATGGATATAATCCTGAAGCATAAGGAAATTCTCCAGGGACATTCTCTTGCAAATTCCAACGTAATAAATCACCCCAAGCTTGGTATTTTGGTAACGCTACTTTCGGAATTTGTGTGTGCGAAAGTGACTC
This sequence comes from Tenacibaculum sp. XPcli2-G, assembly GCF_024124505.1. Taxonomy (NCBI): domain Bacteria; kingdom Pseudomonadati; phylum Bacteroidota; class Flavobacteriia; order Flavobacteriales; family Flavobacteriaceae; genus Tenacibaculum; species Tenacibaculum sp. XPcli2-G. Next base: position 442,682 of record NZ_JAMXSH010000002.1, on the reverse strand, counting down.
AGTATGTGTTTCTATTTTAATTTCCTTATCACGTACTTTAAACGAGTAAATAGGATCTTTATATTTTTTTACTTTGTCTTGCCAGTTTAAAATAATTTCCCAGTTATGTGGGTCAAGATTTAGTTTTACTTTATCGAATTGAGCAAATAATAATTTTATAAATGGTTGCTCTTCCTCCTGAACTTGTTTCTGAATTTCATCTTGGTCAATTCCGTTTTTAGTAAGGAAAGGTTCCGTCACTTCGTTCGGAATGACAGATAAGATGGTTTGATAGATTCCGTATAATTTCTGAGCTACTTTTTCTTGCTCATCAACTTTTTTGTCGTAAGCGCGGTTGTTTTCTGAAATTTCAGATAAATAACGTGTTCTACTAGGTGGAATTACAAATATCTTTTCAGACATTTCTTTCGTAATTTCAAAAGTAGATTGTAAATCAGCTCCCGCCTTTTCCACCAATTTATCCATAATCGCTTTGTATAGCGAATTCATTCCTGGGTCGTTAAATTGAGATGCAATGGTTCCAAAAACAGGCATGTCATCCATATGAACATCCCATAAATTGTTGTTACGCATGTATTGTTTTTTTACATCGCGTAAAGCATCTAAAGCTCCTCTTTTATCAAATTTGTTAATGGCTACTAAGTCAGCAAAATCAAGCATGTCGATTTTTTCTAACTGTGTTGCAGCACCAAATTCGGGAGTCATTACATACAAAGAAGTATCAGAATGTTCGATAATCTCTGTATCTGATTGTCCAATACCAGAAGTCTCTAAAATAATTAAATCAAATTCGGCAGCTTTTAAAACTTCTACCGCTTCGTTTACATACTTAGATAAGGCTAAGTTGGATTGACGTGTAGCTAATGAACGCATGTATACACGTTCATTGTTGATGGCATTCATACGAATACGATCACCTAACAAAGCTCCACCTGTTTTTCTTTTTGAAGGATCAACAGAGATTAATCCGATAGTTTTGTTTGGAAAATCAATTAAGAAACGACGAACTAATTCGTCAACTAAACTCGATTTACCAGCACCACCCGTACCCGTGATACCTAATACTGGAGTTTTGGAGTTTTTATTTTTTTTATGAATGGTTTCTAAAGCTTCTTTAGCAACTTCAGGGAAGTTCTCCGCAGCAGAAATTACACGAGCAATACTGCCAACTTCTTTATCGGCTAATTTATCTACTTCTCCATTTAATGCATCTCCAATGGCAAAGTCTGATTGTTGAACTAAATCATTAATCATTCCTTGTAATCCCAATTCACGACCATCATCAGGAGAGTAAATACGAGTAATTCCATAGTCCATCAATTCTTTGATTTCCTCTGGTAGAATTACTCCGCCACCACCTCCGAATATTTTAATATGTCCAGCTCCTTTTTCTTGCAATAAATCGTACATGTACTTAAAGTACTCGTTGTGTCCACCTTGGTACGAAGTCATAGCAATTGCATTTGCGTCTTCTTGAATAGCACAGTTTACTACTTCTTCAACGCTTCTATCATGTCCTAAGTGAATTACTTCAACCCCAGTAGATTGAATAATTCGGCGCATAATATTAATGGCAGCGTCGTGTCCATCAAATAAAGAAGCCGCAGTTACAATTCGTACTTTGTGTTTAGGTTTATAGGGAGTTATTTGTTCCATTCGTAAATTGTCTTAATTTTCGGGTACGCAATTTACGGAAATCTTAAAAAATAGACGGATGTTTTAACAATTATAAATAAGAAAGGAATGCCCATCTCTTTCGAGTAGAGATATATTCTAAATTATGTTCATTTTGATAGGCCTCTCGTTCAAAACTTAGGTTTTTATAAGCTAATGATGTTTTTCGATAAATTAATAGCTTAATAAGCCATTCTAAAAAATAGAAAAGATAAAAGAAGACAATTAGTAACTCTAATTGCTGTTTTAAGTGTATTTTTTCATGATTTATTAAAACAGGATCACCTTTTAAATCTTCTCTTTTTAAGAATATAAAAGGGTATAATGTCATTCCAGAAAATCCTTTTGGTATTATATGTTTTGAAATAAATATCATAAACTTGTTCATGCAATAAACTTACCAAAGGTACAATTTATTGTTAGGACAAGAGTAAAAATACAAGAAGAAGAAAAATTTATACTTTTTAAAGATGCTGTTTTTAACTGTATAGACTTATATTTGTGCAAACTTCAAAGAAATGGATTTTTTAACTCTAAAATATAAAAAGAGGATTGAAGCTCAGTACCACAGAGCCGATATCCGTTATCCATAGTTTCTTCATTTTTACGATTATAAACAGATTTAAAATTAATATGTTTTCATTTTTTAATTGGAAACGATAAACCGTATAAAATGACTTTTAAAGAACAAATAAAACAAGGAATACCTACTACATTACCTCCAAAAAAGGAGTATGACACCACCATAAATCACGCACCAAAACGTAAAGAAATTTTAACTGATGAAGAGAAGAAATTGGCTTTACGTAATGCATTGCGTTATTTTGATAAAAAACATCATTCAGCATTATTACCAGAATTTGCTGAAGAATTAGAGAGGTACGGACGAATTTATATGTATCGTTTCCGTCCTGATTATAAGATGTATGCGCGTCCTATTGAAGAGTATCCAGGGAAATCAGAGCAAGCAAAAGCGATTATGGTAATGATTCAAAATAATTTGGATTATGCAGTAGCACAGCATCCTCACGAATTAATTACTTATGGTGGTAATGGAGCAGTATTTTCTAATTGGGCACAGTATTTATTAACCATGAAGTACTTATCTGAAATGACCAATAAACAAACTTTGGTAATGTATTCAGGACACCCAATGGGATTATTCCCATCACATAAAGATGCACCAAGAGTAGTGGTTACCAATGGTATGATGATTCCGAATTATTCAAAACCAGATGATTGGGAAAAGTTTAATGCGTTAGGAGTAACTCAATATGGGCAAATGACAGCAGGAAGTTACATGTATATAGGTCCACAAGGAATTGTACATGGAACAACAATTACTGTGTTAAACGGATTCAGAAAAATAGGAAAGTCTCCAAAAGGTAATTTATTTGTTACTGCTGGTTTAGGAGGAATGAGTGGTGCGCAACCAAAAGCAGGAAATATAGCAGGTTGTATTACAGTGTGTGCTGAGGTGAATCCGAAAATAACGCAGGTTCGTTTAGATCAAGGTTGGATTGATGAAAAAATCACCGATTTAGATGAATTAGTAGCACGTGTTAGAAAAGCAAAGGAAAACGAAGAAGTTGTTTCGTTAGCATATTTAGGAAACATCGTGGATGTTTGGGAAAAGTTTGCTGAAGAAAATGTGTATATTGATTTAGGTTCAGATCAAACATCGTTGCACAATCCATGGGCAGGAGGTTATTATCCAGTAGATATGTCGTTTGAAGAATCAAACGAAATGATGGCGAATAATCCAGAGTTGTTTAAAGAAAAAGTACAAGAAACCTTACGTCGTCACGCAAAAGCGATTAATAAACATACAGAAAAAGGAACGTATTTCTTTGATTACGGGAATGCCTTTTTATTGGAAGCGAGTAGAGCAGGAGCTGATGTAATGAACCCAAATCCGACGTTAGGAAGAGAGTTCAAATATCCTAGTTATGTACAAGATATTATGGGGCCTATGTGTTTTGATTATGGTTTTGGGCCTTTCCGTTGGGTATGTACCTCAGGAAAATCAGAAGATTTAGCCAAAACGGATGCGATTGCTTGTAAGGTATTGGAGAAAATTATGAAAAAATCTCCAGAAGAAATCCAACAACAAATGGCAGATAATATTCAGTGGATTAAAGGAGCGCAAGAAAATAAGTTAGTTGTAGGTTCACAAGCACGTATTTTATATGCAGACGCTGAAGGACGTATGAAAATAGCAGAAGCGTTTAACAAAGCAATTAAGAAAGGAAAAATTGGCCCAGTAGTCTTAGGTCGTGATCATCATGATGTATCTGGAACTGATTCACCTTACCGTGAAACTTCTAATATTTATGATGGTTCGCGCTTTACAGCAGATATGGCAATTCATAATGTAATAGGAGATAGTTTTAGAGGAGCTACTTGGGTTTCTATTCACAATGGAGGTGGAGTAGGTTGGGGAGAAGTAATTAATGGAGGGTTTGGCATGCTTCTTGATGGTTCTAAAGATGCATCAAGGCGCTTAAAATCAATGCTTTTCTGGGATGTGAATAACGGAATAGCAAGACGTAGTTGGGCACGAAATAATGAAGCTGTTTTTGCTATTAAACGTGCCATGGAAGTTGAAAAGAAACTAAAAGTTACACTTCCAAGCTTAGTGGACGATGCGTTATTAGAAAACATGTAAACTCTTAGAAAATGAAAAATTTAAAATTACTTTTTTTGCCAATTGTAGCTTTACTAATTACTTCATGTAGTTCAGTAAGAGTAGTAACGGATTATGATACACAAACAGATTTTAATCAATACAAAACGTTTGCGTTTTACAAAACAGGTATAGACAAAGCTCCAATCTCTGATTTAGATAAAAAACGTATTATGCGTGCTATTGAAGCAGAGTTGACGGCGAAAGGGATGACAAAGTCAGCTACCCCAGATGTTTTAGTGAGTTTGTTTACAAAGTCTCGTGAACGTATTAATGTGAATGATAATTTCTATGGAGGATTTTACTATCCATGGTATTATGGACCAAGTCCAGTAACTGTTTCTCAATATACCGAAGGTACGTTGTTTATTGATTTGTTAGATGCTGACAAAAAAGAGTTAGTATGGCAAGGGATAGGAACGGGAGCTTTGAGTACAAGTAGTGTAGAAAGAAAGGAAGCTCGTATTAAAGAATTTGTGGCTGAGATTATGGCGGAGTATCCACCTAACGCTAAAAAGTAAGATTCAAATTTTTTAAGATATACAAATACGTTAAGCAGAGCTATAAAGTCTGTTTAACGTATTTTTTTATGATATTTGTAGTATGAGAAATAAGATATTAAAACCCACTCCTGATGAGTATTATACTAATGAGCAAGGGTATAGGGTTTTTAAAGAAGCGTATCATTTACGACGAGGATATTGTTGTAAAAGTGGTTGTAAACACTGTCCGTATGGATATGATAAAAATACCGATAGTTTCAAATAAATGTGACAATAAATAGTTTATTGTTTCTAATAGATAAAATCAAACAAGTAGACATGAAAAAAATTACAGTATTCTTTATTGCACTTACTTTTATGGGATGTGCAGAATTACAAAAAGTAGTAAATCAATTACCACAAGGAGGGGTGTTAACACAAGAACAGATTGGTAATGGTTTGCGTCAAGCTTTAGATAACGGAATTCAGCATCAAGTAACTAAATTAACTTCAAAAGATGGTTTTTATAAAAATGACTTGGTAAAAATTTTATTACCAGAGGAATTACAAGCAGTAGACAAGGGGTTGAGAAAGATAGGTTTAGGTAATTTAGCTGATGAAGGATTAAAAGCAATTAATAGAACTGCTGAGGATGCTGTAAAAACAGCAACTCCAATTTTTGTGAACGCCGTTAAGGAAATTACGTTTACAGATGCAAAAAATATTTTATTAGGAGCTGATAACGCAGCGACTTCTTATTTAGAAGGAAAAACAACTTCTGCATTATATGCTGAGTTTAATCCAGTTATTAAAAACTCATTTTCGAAAGTAGGAGCTGATAAAATTTGGTCAAACTTAATCACGAAATACAATAGTATTCCGTTTGTTAAAAAAGTGAATCCAGACTTAACAGACTATGTAACAACTGAAGCGTTAGATGGTGTGTTTACTATGATTGCGGTTGAAGAAAAAGGTATACGTAATAAAGTAGGATTACGTAATACAGCGTTATTACGTCAAGTTTTTGCTTTGCAGGATAATAGATAAATTATAATTGCTTACTAGCAATTTTTTCAAAAAAGGACTTTTTGTAGGTGTTACCAATAGGAAGTTCTTTTTTTTGTATCCATAATGAATCATTTTCAATTTTATCAATAGCCTTAATTGAAATAATGTATGACCTGTGTGTTTGGATAAAATTATCTTCAGGTAAACTGCTTACTAGGTTTTTTAAGGTGCTGTAAGTAATAATTCGCTCATTTTTTAAGTAAACTGAAACGTAGTTTTTTAAGCCTTCAATAAATAGAATATCATCTAAAAAAACTTTTGAAAACTTTTTTTTTCCATCTGTTTTTAGAAAGAAATAATCATTTTCAGTGTTCTGGTTTATTTTTTGGTCTGACTTGGTAATTTTTTTATGAACTTTTAAAACAGCTTTGTAAAATCGATCAAAATCAAAAGGTTTTAGTAAATAATCAATAGCAGCAATATCATAACTCTCTAGGGCAAATTGAGGATAAGCGGTCGTAAAAATGATATTAGTTTTATTACTAATAATTTTAGACAATTGTATGCCCGTAATTTCAGGCATTTGTATGTCTAAAAAAACTAAATCAATAGTCCCTTTTTCTATTTCTATTAAGGCTTCTAACGGATTTGTGTAAGTGCTGTTTACTGAAAGAAAAGGAACTTTATCTACATACTTTTCTAACAAGCGAATAGCTGGCGGTTCATCATCAATGATAATACAAGTTAGTTGTTTACTCATAATGGAAATTGTAGGTATGCGTTAAAAATATTATTACTTTGCTGAAAAGTTAGTAAAAAATTGTCATTATATAGAACTTCTAATCTTTTTCGAATGTTTTCGGTTCCAATACCAGTTTCCATATATTTTTCAGAAGTGTTTGTGTGGTTTTCAGTGGTAACTACCAAGCTAATATCATCAATAGTTATGTTTATATTGGCAGGTTTATTCGGGTTGTTTATAACTCCATGCTTACAAACATTTTCAATAAAATTGATTAAAATTAACGATGGTATTTTATGGCTTTTAGGATTTCCGTGAATAGTTAAACTAACATAAAAATTACTTTCATATCTACGTTTAAAGAAGTGTAGATAGTCATTAAGAAACTGTATTTCATTTTCTAACAAAACAAAATTTTCAGATGTTTCATAAGTAACATAACGTAGTAGATGTGAGAGTTTTAAAATGTCGTTAGCAGTTTCTGGTTGTTCATCATATAATTCTATGTAAAAACCATTAAGTACATTAAATAAAAAATGTGGGCTTATTTGAGATTTTAAAGTGGTTAATTGTGCTTGTTGATGTTTTATTTCTAATAAATGAAGTTTGTTTTTGTTTTCTCTATATCTAAAAAATAAATATACCAGAGTACTATATAAAGAAGCTTTAAAGCTGAAAATGAAGCTATCGAAAAAATAAGTAAAAACTATACTTTGATTGTTAATGTTGTAATTATTAATATTGAATAATATGGGAGATAGAATTTCTTCTAGTAAAAAACGAATTCCTGCAAAAACAAAAACCATAAAAATAACCGAAGCTCCAAATAGTATATACTTTTTCGTATTAAAAAGTCTAGGGAGTAAATAGTAGTAGTTAAGAAAATATACAGTAAAAAAACTAATACTAAATGTTAGTGTAAAAAGGAGGGAGTAATTTATAGGTAACCTGTTAGATGAGGTAAAAAAATTCCAACCAAAATCTAATAAAATTAGTAGGGCTATAATGAGTAAGTTGTATTTTAATTCTTTTGAAAACTTCATTATTCAAAAATAAGTGGAATATTCTTTAAGAGATTAAAAATAGGACAAATCAATGTTTTGTTATTACAAAAGCATGTTTTTGTAAAACTAACATGAGTTTTTTGTTAAAAGAAACTACTTGTGTAAAAGAAATCGGAGTTGGTGTAATAAAAACTAATAGGCTGAATTAACGATGTATTCTTGTGTAGAATTTTAAAAACAAAAGAATGAAAAAATATTTAGTATTGTTATTTGGGGTATTGTTACAATTTTCTTGTCAAAATAAAGGAAAAAAACTATTAGATAAAGACCAGGCAATTTTGAAGCCTTATGCATCTTATTATCCAAGTAGTAAAACCAAAGTGTTGGTGGTTGGAACCTTTCATTTTTCTTATCCAGGGTTAGATTATACTAAAACAAAAGAAAATGATAAGATAGATGTGCTAAGGGAGCCAAAAAAATCAGAAGTAACAGAATTAGTAGAATATATCAAAAAGTTTAAACCAACTAAAGTAGCTATTGAAGCAAAACCAAGTTGGAATATGAATAAAAGGTATAAAGAATATAAAAAAGGGGAGCACAGAAACGAAAGAGGTGAAGATTATCAGTTAGGGATGCGTATAGCAAATGATTTTAATTTAGATACTATTTACTCTATAGATGCAAATACATTAAGTAATGATTTGTCTAAATTAAACCCTGAGTTCATGAAAGAGTTATCGAAAGATTATGACTTTAAATCAGGTGATCCTTATAGTAAAATGGTTCAAAAATCATTTGATGAGGACGCTAAAATTCCTTCTAAAGTGAATTTACTAGAATATTTTAAACACATGAATTCTATTGAGGGGCACAAAAATAACTACGGTGCTTATTTGGTTGGAGATTTTAAATTGGATAATAATAGAGGTGCAGATTTTTTATCTATTTGGTGGTATAACCGTAATCTTCGAATTTTTAGAAATATTCAGAAGATAGACCATACAAAAGAAGATAGGATTTTAGTAGTTATAGGTAATGGACATGCGTCTGTATTAAGGCATGTGATAGAATATTCCCCAGAATATGACTTTGTAGAATTCAGTAGTTTACTATAAAATAGAAGAAGTTTTATAGAGATAGTTTAGATAAAAAAATAATTTTTGGATGGTATATGATATTTTTTGAAGATTTTAAGAGTAGAAATATGATTTGTAAATTACAGAATAAGGGTTGTTAATTATAATAAAAGAGGGTTTTCCCCTTTTTTATTATTTGTAGGTTTTTATGTTTTTGTAAATCAAATAATTATGTATATTTATAAGCCGTGTTAACCCAATTATAAATGTCAAGAATTAATCAATTACGTAGATACAGAAAACATCTTGAAGAGAGATATCTAAGGTTGGTTGAGACAGCTAATGATTATAAATATGAAGATGAGTGTAAAAGTGATCGCTCAGCATTCAAAGCGATGAAGATATTGGAAAAACTAAATAGAATAAAATATTTAGATGAAGATATGTCAAGCCCTGTTGTGTAACTCCTTAAAGTAATCAAAAGCTTTTAACAGTCTACTACCGTACCAAGAAAAGTATTCACCGTCAACCAAGATAGGAGTCAGGTTGTTAGTGTGTTCTATAATCTCAAGAATGTGTTTTTCTTTGAAAGGAAAAGGTTCAGAAGAAAGTAAAATTAATTCTGGTTTTTTCTTATTGATATTTTTTATATCAACTTCTGGATACCTTTTTTCGTTAGCATAAACATTTTCAAATTTGTTTAATTCTAGCAGGTGATTTATAAACGTATTACTTGCTGCAACCATCCAAGGATTTCTCCAAATAAAATAAGCAACTTTTCTACTTTTTTTATTTTCAATAAACTTTTTAAAATCAATTATTTTTGACTCTAATTTATTAGTTATTTTTTTAGCTTCAATTTGCTTCTCAAAAAAACTTCCGTACAAAGAAATTAACTCTATGGAGTCTGTAAGTGTAAAAATATCAGAAACATGGGTAAATGCTACTTGCTGGCAGGCTTCTACTATTTCTTTGGTGTTTTCTTCTCTGTTACAAAGAATAATGTCTGGTTGAAGCTCTTTAATTTTATCTATTTTTATGTTTTTGGTGCCACCAACAATAGTTTTTGTTTTAGTTAAGTGTGTTGGGTGAACGCAAAATTTTGTTATTCCTAATATATTGTCTTCGAGACCTAAATCAACTAAAAGTTCTGTTTGACTAGGAACTAAAGAAATAATTCTTTTATATTTTTTGTTAGTGTTCATTAAACAAAATTAATGATTCAAAAGAAAGGATTGTTATTTAACTCCCATAAGTTCTTGAAAATCTTTTTTATAGCTTTTACTTACTCTAAAGGTTTTGTTATCGTTAATTTTTACATCTGTCTCACCATAATTGGAAGTGATGATCTCATCAATAAAATTAGAGTTGATTATAGTAGATCTGTGAATTCTAACAAAAAAATTAGAGTTTAACCTTTTAATTATGCTTGATAAAGATTCACGTAGTAGATACTTTTTATTATCAGTAGTGAAAATTTCTACATAATAACCTGAAGCGGATATATACTTAATAGCGTTTCGTTCTAAGAAAATTATTTTGTTTCCCGATTTAATATTAATCTTGGTTCCTTTTACAGGCATTTCAATGGGAGTCTTCTCTTTTACTAGATCTATGATGTTATCTAAATCTGAAAGTTTTTCTATTTTCTTATAATCAATAACCTTTTTAATAGAAGCATAAAAACGATCTTCTTTTAATGGTTTTAAAAGATAATCAAAAGCAAAGTAGTCAAAAGCTTTCACAGCATGTTCGTTAGAAGAAGCTGTGAAAATAAAAATAGGCTTTTTAGGTAGAGTTATTTTTTCGATAATATCAAACCCAGTCATATCGTTTATTTTGGTGTCAAGATATACAACATCTGGGTTTAAAGTGTTGATTTTCTTTATAGCGTCTAAGCCATTAGAACATTCATCAATAATTTCTATAAAATTATAATTACTTAGTAATTTTTTAAACCTTAATCTAGCAGCTTTTTCGTTATCAACGATTAGAATAGATAATTTCATTTACATTTTGTTTTCTTAACAGATATAACATTCGAACCTAATGAGAGCCTTAAATTTAAGCTAGTTAAAAATTAGTTAAAATAAAAGCCAAAATTTAAGAATGTCAAATTAGCTCTATAGACATTGAAGGGGACCAATATTTAATTATAATATTAAGACGCTGCAAAAATAAAGAAGAATCTTTTTCTAATTGAACTAAAATAAGTTTTTTTAAAAAAATTAACATTATTTAGTATTTGGTTGTTTTATTCTTTTTAAGTCTCACTTCTTAAAATTGTTTTTTCGCATCAAAATAAAGGATGTTAACTTCAAATATCTGTTAACAAAAACTTATAGCCTTTAGATTTACAACTGTTAATTAATAAAAATTTAATAATTTATGAATCTACATTTAAAAAATGTGATCTGTGTTTTATTCTTTTTCAGCTTTATGCTGAATGTGAATGCACAGGAGAAAAAAATCACAGGAGTTGTATCCGATAGTGCTGGGCCTTTACCGGGCGTTAGCATTGTGATTAAAGGTACGATAAAAGGTGCTGAAACAGATTTTGATGGAAATTATACCATCAGTGCTAAAACAGGAGATACCCTTGTTTACATGTTTTTAGGTTATGCTAAGGTAGAAAAAATTGTAGGGGAGTCATCTACAATTGACATAACTATGCAAGAAGATGCTAACATCTTAGATGAAGTAGTTGTGTCTGTAGCTTATGCGGCTAAAAAAAAGAAGGATATTATTGGAGCGGTGAGCGTTGTTTCTGCTAAAGACTTAGGGGATTTAAAAGTAACAACAGTAACTGAAGCTTTACAAGGGACCTCAGGATTGTCTTTGGTTAATACTTCAGGACAACCAGGATCTAGTCCAACAATCAGGATTAGAGGTGTTGGGTCGTTACAAGGTAACATTGACCCTCTTATTATTGTTGATGGAGCTCAGTTCGCTGGTAACTTAAATTCTATTAATTTTAATGATGTTGAATCTTATTCCGTTTTAAAGGATGCAGATGCTGTGTCTCTTTATGGTAACAGAGGAGCTAATGGTGTTATAATCATTAAAACGAAATCAGGTGTTAACACAGATGGTGAAGGAATAATAGAGATTAATACAAGTTATGGGTTTTCAGATAAGGCTACAGATGACTACTCTTATTTAAATTCAGAACAAATTCTTGCTACATCTTGGCAAGCTATTAGGAATGAAAGGTTAGATCAAGGAGATACTGCAGAACAAGCAGCTGCTTTTGCTACATCTAATTTAATAGGTGATCTTAAAGCTAACCCATACAACATTGCAGAGCCTATAGGTGTTGATGGAAAACTTAAGTCTAATGCAAAATTATTATATAACACTAACTACTATGATATTTTAACTCAAAATGCTACTAGAAGAGATGTGTCTTTAGTCTTAAGAGGAGGAAATGATAAAACTAAATACTTTGTATCTGGTGCTTTTTTAGATAGCGATGGGTTTAGTTTGAATTCAAAATTTAGGAGATATACAGGAAGGGTAAACGTATCATCAGAAGTTAAACCTTGGTTAACTGTAGGTGCTAATTCTTTTGTAACTATAAGTGAATCAAACTCACCGACACAAGATGGTAGTACTTTCGCAAATAATATTCAATATGCTAGATCAGTTTCCTCTATCTATCCATTGTATCAGAGAAATCCAGATGGAAGTTTTATTTTAGATCCATTAGGAAATAAACAATATGATTTTGCAGAATCAAGAGGTTTCTTTGGAGCATATAACCCTGTAGCAGAAACTTATGGAAGCCCAAACTTATTTGAAAGAAATACGTTCAATTTTTCTCCATATATTACAGTGAAGTTTAACGATAAGCTAAACTTTAAGTCTCAATTCAATTATACAAATTATTTATATGAGACTAATTCGTTTAATAATCATTTTACAGATGGTGAGGATGCCATAGTAAATAACCGTTCTAGTAGTAAAGAACGAAATACTACAAAAACATGGAATGTTATTAACACATTATCTTATAAAAATACTTTTAACGATAAGCACACATTAACTGCTTTATTAGGTCAAGAAATGTATGATAGAACCTATAATCGTGTTAATGCTACTTCTACAGGTTTTATTTTTGAAGACTTACCAGAATTAGATAACGGTGCTACACCGACTACTGTAGGTTCTATTATAGAAAAAAATAGGTTATATAGTTTCTTTGGAAGATTAGATTATAACTTTGATGAAAAGTATTATTTCGGTACAGGTGTTCGTAGAGATGCGTCATCAATTTTTGCACCAGATAACAGATGGGGTACTTTCTGGTCTATTGCTGCAGGATGGAGTATTTATGATGAATTTTTAAAAGGAAGCGAAACTGTAAATTCGTTAAAATTAAGAGCTAGTTATGGTACAGTTGGTAACCAAAATATTAATCAACAGTTTACTTATATTAACGAATATGGTTTAGGGTTTAACTTATTAACTAACCCAGGTTTTACACCTATTTCTTTAGGTAATCCAGATTTAAAGTGGGAAACTCATAACAAATTAAACGTTGGTTTAGATTTTGGTTTCTTTAATAATAGACTTTATGGTAGTGTAGAATATTACGATAACCGTGTATCAGATTTATTATACTTACAAGTACTTGCTCCATCATTAGGTTCAGAAGGTGCTGGTATAGATGGAAATGGTGATCCAAGACAATTAGCTGAATGGAAGAACTTTGGAGAGTTAAGTAACAAAGGTTTTGAATTAAGCTTAAATTCTGTAAATATTAGTAATGATAAATTTAGATGGACAAGTTCATTCTCTATATCAACTAATAAAAATAAAATTGAAGATATAGCACAAACAGAACCAAGAGGATCTTTCCGTTGGGAAAAAGGGAGAGATCGTTATGAGTTCTTTATGAGAGAATGGGCTGGAGTAGACCCAGCAACAGGTAATCCACAATGGTATAAAGATGTTACCGCTAATGATGGTACCGTAACAAGAGAGAAAACGTCTACTTATGCAGATGCTACCAGATACTACACAGGTAAATCAGCTTTACCAGATTTTGAAGGAGCATTAGGAACTAAATTTGAATACAACGGTATTGATTTAGCTTTAAACTTCACTTATAAGTTTGGAAACTATGTTTACAATACAGACTATGCTTCTTTAATGAAGGCTAGAAATATAGGAGAACAATTAAGCTCAAGTGTTTTAGACGCATGGCAAGAGCCAGGGGATGTAACAGATGTTCCTAGGTTAACTACAGAAAATGATAATTTTGGTTCAAGATCTACCAGATGGTTACAGAAAGGTGATTTTATCAGATTAAGAAACATTTCATTAGGTTATAACTTAGATCAAGAAATGTTAGATAAATTAAACATCAGAAGATTAAGAATCTATTTATCTGCAGACAATTATTGGACATGGACCAAAGAAGATAATATAGATGATCCTGAACAAGCATTTAACGGTATTACAGATAATAGATCGACCGTTTTAAAAACAATTAGTTTAGGAGTTAATATTTCATTATAAAAAAGTAAAGAAATGAATAAAATACTTAAATACACACTTATATGCTCTCTTTTTATAGGACTTTCGTCTTGTAGTGATGAGTTTTTAGAGGAGCCAGTACCAACAGGTTCGGTGACTGGTGATGTAGCGTATACTACAGAGGCTGGTGTAAATGCTGCAATGACAGGGATGTTTAACGTCTTAAGAGATTACAGGGCAAGTCATGATACTTGGGGATCTAAAGCATACTACTTAGGAGCAGATGTAATGGGGACTGATCTTACTGTGCCTGATTTTAACTGGTATATTTTCGAACACAGATGGAATGTAACAGAAAATGCTAATGGAAGAAGAAACAATTGGGCATGGGAATTATACTATTCTGTAGCTAATATCGCACGTACTCATATTCAAGGAATATCTAAATCTTCATTAGCAGATGATTTTAAAAAGAGTACTATTGCTGAGTTACAGGCAGTTGAAGCTTATTGTTATTTTAACTTAGTGAGATATTATTCAGGATCATATCTTTTAGGAGCCGATAAACCAGGTATTCCTTTATATGATGCGCCTATAGTAGATGGAATTACACCGGCTGCTAGAGGAACTATTCAAGATGTTTATGATAGAATTATATCTCAATTAGAAGCAGCAATTCCTAGTATTAATGAAGGGAAATTGAAGTACCGTTTTAATAAACCTGTTGCAGAAGGAGTATTAGCTAGAGTATATCTTGAAGTAGGTAATTGGGCAAAAGCAGCAGAATATGCAGCAAAGGCTAAAACGGCTTACCCGTTGATGGATGCAGAAGATTATAAAGCAGGATTTAATTCTTATGATAATGGAGAATGGATGTGGGGATTACCATTTAACGCAGATCAACAACAAGGTTTTGCTAGGTATTATTCTTTTATAGATCATTCTAGTCCAGGATATAACGTAATATACGTGAGTAAAGACTTTGAAGCTTTGTTTACTAGTGATACAGATGTAAGAAAAGAATTAATAGTTTCTACAGGTCGTACTGAAGATACACATTTATTTAGAACTTCAAAATTTAGAGATTTAACAGATAGATCTGGAGACTTAGTGTTTATGAGAGCGTCTGAAATGTATTTAATAGAGGCAGAGGCTAGAGCTGAAATGAATGATTTACCTGGAGCAAAAAATGTTCTATTACAATTATTAAAAGTTAGAGATCCTAATGCAACTTTATCTACAGCAGCAACAAAAGAAGACTTAGTAGAAGAAATCCTTATAGAAAGAAGAAAGGAGCTTTACGGAGAATTAGGTGTTTCTTGGTTCGATCTTAAGAGAAGAAATAAAGGAATTTCTAGAAAAGGAAGTGCTTATAGGTTTGAAGTTGAATTCCCTGCTGGTAGTCCAAGATGGACATTTAAAATTCCTCAAGCTGAAATAGATAAGAATCCAAATATTTCAGAAGCAGATCAAAATTAAAAAATAAGTGCTAAAGAAATTATGATTTGACTTATTAAAGTTAAATATTCATTCCCCTAAAAAGAAAGGGCTGAGTTTAAACTCAGCCCTTTTCATATTAAAGTAGTAGTTTTTCAGTTCAAAAAAGGGGTGATTCAAATCAAAATTATAACAATAAAGAGTTAAGCTTAATACATTTGTGCTAACTTATACCAACTTTGTTTTCATTGGTGTAATTATTTGAATTAATTATATAAGTCAAGGAGTCATTAACCTTGGCTTTTTTTATTTTAAAATATTTTCCATTTGTTGTTGTAACTCTTTAGCTTTAGCAGCAGCAGCCTCAGCAAAATCATTCTCGTTAGAAGCATAAATAATTCCACGAGAAGAATTAATTAATAAGCCTACAGTATCCTTAGTCATCCCGTATTTACAAACTTCTTCTAAACTACCTCCTTGGGCACCAACCCCAGGAACTAATAAAAAGCTTTCAGGAATAATTTTTCTGATATCAGCTAAATATTCAGCCTTCGTAGCGCCAACTACGTACATTAAATTCTGTGAGTTTTTCCAAGATTTAGAAGTTTCAATTACTTGTTTGTATAACTCTTTACCATCAACAGTTTTTGTTTGGAAGTCAAAAGCGCCTTGGTTAGAAGTTAAAGCCAACATAATAGTATGTTTATCTTCAAAAGCTAAAAAAGGTTCAACAGAATCTTTTCCCATGTATGGAGCAACCGTTACCGAGTCAAAAGCTAAGTCTTCAAAAAAAGCTTTTGCATACATGGTACTAGTATTACCAATATCACCACGCTTAGCATCAGCAATGGTAAAAATTTCAGGGTGTTTTTCGTTTAAGTAATTAATCGTTCTTTCAAGAGATTTCCAGCCTTTAATTCCATAAGCTTCATAAAAAGCAGTATTAGGTTTGTAAGCTACACAAAGATGGTGAGTAGCATCAATAATAGCTTTATTAAAGGCAAAAATAGGATCTTCCTCTTGAAGTAAATGTGCTGGAATTTTGTTTAAATCAACATCTAATCCAATACATAAAAATGATTTCTTTTTTTGAATTTCAGATACAAGTTGTTGTGTTGTCATGTGTTGTTGTAAAAGTTAGGCAAAAGTACATAAATTTAGCAGTTTCTGTTATCTTTGTTATATATGTTTCAATATATCGTTAACAAAATTTTTTACGGATTCTTAACACTGTTTGGGGTAGTTACTGTAATATTCTTACTGTTTAATATCTTACCCGGTGATCCAGCTCGTATGATGTTAGATCAGAGAGAAGACACCGAACAACTACAAAATATTCGAAAAAAATACGGATTTGATAAACCTGTATTCACACAATATTTGTATTATTTGAATGATGTTTCTCCGTTGTCGTTTCATAGTAAAAACACAGATGATTATACCTTTTTATTAGAAGAAAAATACAATGCGCAACACTTATTTTCTATAGGAAATACAGAGGTGGTTGTAAAAACGCCGTATTTACGTCAATCATTTCAAAAAAACGGAAAAAATGTTTCCGAAGTAATTAAAGAAACGTTACCCAATACAGCAATTCTAGCGGTGGTAGCCATAACCATTGCTTTAATTTTAGGAATTATTTTAGGAGTCTTTTCGGCCTTATTTAAAGATACATTTTTTGATAGAATCATAGCAGTCATTAGTACTTTAGGAATGAGTGTTCCTTCTTTCTTTTCGGCAATTTTATTTGCTTGGTTATTCGGTTTTGTATTACACAAGTACACAAGTTTAGAAATGACTGGAAGTTTGTACGAAGTAGATGATTTTGGAGAAGGAATGCATATTCAATGGAAAAATTTAATGCTACCAGCAATAGTGTTAGGTATTCGCCCGTTAGCAGTGGTAATTCAGTTAATGCGAAACTCGTTGTTAGAAACGCTGAGTCAAGATTACATACGAACTGCAAAATCAAAAGGGTTAAAGATGTATCAAGTAATAAAAAAGCACGCCTTAAAAAACTCATTAAACCCAGTAATAACAGCAATTTCTGGATGGTTTTCATCTATGTTAGCAGGCGCGGTTTTTGTAGAGTATATTTTTAACTGGAACGGATTAGGAAAAGAAATAGTAAACTCGCTAAATACTCTTGATTTACCCGTAATTATGGGAGCTGTTTTAGTAGTGGCTACGTTATTTATAATCATAAATATTATAGTAGATATTTTATATAGCTGGTTAGACCCTCGAATAAGATTACAATAAATGAGAACATTTTTTTTATTAACAATCATAGTTTTTTTATCAAGTTGCGCTGTTTTTCAGCCAAAACATTTTACTGAAACATCTTTGAATGAAGAATTACTAACTTTAGAAAGAGAGTCAATTTCATTTAAGGAAGTCTTAAAGCGAAATAAAGGCAAAAAGATATTTGTACAAATATTTGCAACCTATTGTCCCTATAGTCAAAAGAGCTTTAAAGATGTGCTTTCATTTCAAAAGAAAAACTCACAATTTGAATATGTGTTTTTATCGGTAGACCATTCGTACCATGATTGGAAAAGAGGTTTAGAAAGTATTCCTGTTAAAGGACAGCACTATTACATTCAGAAGAAAGGTAAAGGTGAACTTGGAAAGTTTTTAAAACTAAAAACAATTCCACGATTTTTAATTGTTGATGAAGAAGGAAGTATTGAGATATTTAAATCGTCAAAGGTGTCGGATAAATTAATTCGTTAAAGCCTAGAAAAAATGTAATTTTGCAAACATAAAATCAATAACCAGAAAAAATAACACACGTGAGACAAAAAATAGTTGCAGGTAACTGGAAGATGAATAAAAACCTTGATGAAGCAAAAGAATTAATTGAGGGAATAAAGGAAGAAGTAAAAACTGGTTTAGAAGAAGGTACTAGAGTGATAGTTGCTCCTAGTTTTGTAAACCTAGAGTCAGCAGTAAAAAACACTGAAGAATCACTTGTAGAAGTTGCCGCACAAAACATGCATCAATCTAAAAGTGGAGCGTTCACAGGAGAGGTTTCAGCAGATATGCTAACAAATTTAGGTGTTAGCATAGTAATTTTGGGGCATTCTGAACGTAGAGAATACTTTGGTGAAACGGATGAGTTATTAGCTCAAAAGGTAGATGCTGCTTTGGTGAACGGATTAGAAGTAATTTTTTGTTTTGGAGAATTATTAGAAGATAGAAAGTCAGGAAATCATTTTGGGGTGGTTGAAAGTCAGGTTAAAAAAGCATTGTTCCACTTAAAAGAAGAAGCTTTTAAGAATATTATTTTAGCCTATGAGCCAGTTTGGGCTATTGGAACAGGAGAAACAGCTTCACCAGAGCAAGCACAAGAAATGCATGCTTTTGTAAGAGAAATTTTTGCTAAAGAGTATGGAAAAGAAATAGCAGATACCATTTCAATTTTGTATGGAGGAAGTGTAAAACCAGCCAATGCTAAAGAAATTTTTTCTAAGCCAGATGTTGATGGAGGTTTAATAGGTGGAGCGGCATTAAAAGTTGAAGATTTTGCAGCAATAATTAAATCAATTTAATGGACAATATTTATATAGAATATACTTTTGAAGTAACACCAAAAGAACCAACTACAGAAATTCTAATCGCTGAGTTAGGTGCCTTAGGGTTTGAAAGTTTTGTTGAAAATGAAAATGGAGTTATAGCATATATCCAAAAAGAAGATTGGAATAAAGATATTTTAAATGATGTTTTTGTTTTAAACTCAGAAGAGTTTTCAATTGACTATAAACACAAAGAGATAGAACAAACGAATTGGAATGAAGAATGGGAAAAGAATTTTAATCCTATTCAAGTAGACGATTTGGTTAGTATCCGAGCTCCATTTCATGAAAACCCTAACTTGAAGTACGATATCGTTATTGAGCCAAAAATGAGTTTTGGTACGGGACATCATGAAACTACACACATGATGGTACAACATTTGATTAATTTAGATGTAGCGAGTAAAAAAGTACTAGATATGGGGTGTGGTACAGGGATTTTAGCAATTTTTGCAGAAATGAAAGGAGCACAACCTATTGATGCTATAGATATTGACGTTTGGTGTTATGAGAATTCATTAGAGAATGTAGAAAGAAATAACTGTAAACATATTTCGGTTTATGAAGGAGATGCATCTTTATTAAAAGGGAAAAAATATGATGTTATTATAGCGAATATCAACCGAAATATTTTGTTAAATGATATGGAAACCTACACGAGTTGCTTAACTGAAAAAGGAGTTTTATTATTAAGTGGATTTTATAGTGAAGATATTCCAGTGATTGATAATGAGGTTTCTAAGTACAGTTTAACATTAAAAGATACCATAAAAAGAAATAATTGGGTAGCTTTGCAGTATCAAAAATAAAACAAATGAGTACGATAGAAAAAATTCAAGAAGAGCTTGATGTTTTATTAAATGAAACAAGAAAGCATGAAATTGTTTTGCATAACGATGATGTAAATACTTTTGATTTTGTAATTGATAGCCTTGTAACTGTATGTGATCATACATTAGAGCAGGCAGAACAATGTACTATCTTAGTACATTATAAAGGTAAGTGTTCGGTTAAAACAGGAGAGTATAAAGATTTAGAACCAAGATGCTCTAAATTATTAGAATTAGGTTTATCAGCAGAGATAATATAAGAATGGAGAACATTTTTAGGTATTACGAATTTTCAGGTTTTTTAAAAGATAACTCAGGAACGTTTCAAGAAAACGAAATAAGTTTTTCGGAACTGAACAAAGAACATTTTTTAATTTTTGAAAAAAAAGATTCACAATATAACTTGTACGTATCAAAATACAGCTCAAAAAAGAGTATAGGGAAGGAGCCACCAGAAATACTGGAGCTATTGATAGAAAATTACGATAAGTCTATACCAGAGCACAGAATAGTACTTAGAAAATATTTATATTAAAAACTCAAAATTTATTTTGAGTTTTTTTTATGTTTTTAGGTGACCAAATTAAAAATATAGTGTCATAATAATGTAAGCAAAATAAAAGAATATAATTTTTTAAAAGATATTACCTCTTAAATGCATAACTTCTCTTTTTTGCCTAAAGCTTGTAAAGGGAAGTTATTTAATTTTTAAAAATAGTAGTAGTTAGTTTTTATACTAAGTTTGGTTAGACGAAGAGGCCTTAAACTATAAGTTTAAGGCCTTTTTATTATTGTTTTTTTAACTAAAAAAAAATAAAGATAAAGTAAAAAAGAATGAAAAATAATGTATCTTTATATAGATAAATAAACGCTTATGTAATATCATTTTCTTTAACACCACGAGCAAAGCTAAAGAGTAGCTTTTGCTAAAAGAAGCTTGGACTTGTTGTGGTTAATATCCAAGGAAAAAGTTTAATAACTATAATTTTAAAGAAAATGAGAAACATTATAATAAAAACAGTTTTTATTTTATTTGTGGGAGCAAGTTTATCTTTTACTACAAAACAATATAAATTTACAAACCCTATTAAAACTTTAGCAACTTTTCAAGGCTATGATGAATATGGTTTTACTTTTTCGTTTATAAACGAAGAAGGAGATGAAGATGTAGTAACTTTTGAAACTATATCAGATAAAATATTAAAAATGTATAATTTAAAAGATAATAAGTTTTTAGAGGAAGAATTTGAAATCATATATGAGTATAAAAAATCAGATGATGATATTGAAGAACCTATATTACAATCAATAAAAAAAGTAAAATAATTATGAGTATTGTAGATTTATATGAATCAAGCAAACATAGAAATAATGTAGCGCATTTTAATGCTATTTTTAATTTAGCCATTGTTGATGGAGATTTAAATGAAGATGAAGAAAAATTAATAAATCGTTTTGCTAGGAAACTAGATATAACAGAAGATGAGTATAATGAAATAATAAAAAACTCACAAAAACACCCTGTAATGCCCCAAGCAAAAACTGATGATAGGTTAGAACGTTTGTTAGATTTATTTAAAATAATTTACTCAGACCATCAAATTGATGAAGCAGAATTAAAATTAATTTTACGATATGCTATTCAACTCGGTTTTTCACAAGAAAAAGCAGAAGAAATTATTTCTAAAACTATAAAAATTTTTAGTGGTAAAATTGATTTAGATCAGTATAAATTGATATTAAACATTCTATAAAAAGTAAAATCCCATTCTAAACAGAATGGGATTTGTTTTTTAAAGTAACTGTAATTTTTCTAACTTAAAAATTACAAGATCTTCATCGTCTACATCATCAAAAATTTCTTTGTACGTAATTTCAAAACTTTTGTTTTTATAATTAGATGATTTCAAGTCTAAATGTTCAAGATTCTTTTTGTTGATTTGTTCAAAATCAATAATATCTCCATTTTCTAATTCAAAAACATAATAGCCGTTTGTATATCCTTGATAAACGCCGACTAATGTAACTGTTTGTTGTGAGTTATAATAAGCCATGGTTTAAATACAGTTTACTATTTATTCATTATCAAAGTCATCAGCTATTTCAATTTCATCAAAGGTATCGTCATTTTCTTCATCGTCGGTTTCATGGTCCTCCATTGACTGTTGTAACTGAGAACTTATTTTTACTAAAAAAAGAGTATCTTCGGTATTTACTTCTACCGCTTTTATTGTTTCTCCTTTACTATTTTTAAAGGAAATAATATCTGAATGATCATATCCATCAGGATATCTTTCTACCAATAAATCTAGAATATCAGTAGTTAACTTGGCATAGTCTACAATAACTCTCTTCATAAGGTTACATTTTTAATAAATAGGCAAATATTAATGGAGCAACAATAGTTGCATCACTTTCTATAATAAACTTAGGTGTATCGATGTCTAATTTCCCCCAAGTAATCTTTTCGTTAGGAACAGCTCCTGAGTAAGAACCATAGCTAGTCGTTGAATCTGAAATTTGACAGAAATAACTCCAGAAAGGGGTGTCTTCTCTTTCTAAATCTTGATATAGCATTGGTACTACACAAATAGGAAAATCTCCAGCGATTCCACCACCAATTTGGAAAAACCCGATACCGTTTTCTGAGTTTTCAGTATACCAATCAGCTAAGAAGGTCATATATTCAATACCAGACTTCATAGTTGATGCTTTTAGCTCTCCTTTTACTACATAAGAGGCAAAAATATTTCCCATAGTACTGTCTTCCCATCCAGGAACAACAATTGGTAAGTTCTTTTCTGCTGCTGCATACATCCACGAATCTTTTAAATCGATTTCATAATATTCCTCTAAAACTCCAGATAATAATAGTTTATACATATATTCATGAGGAAGATAACGTTCGCCAGCTTCTTCTGCATCTTTCCAGATTTTAAAAATATGTTTTTGTAGGCGTCTAAAAGCTTCTTCTTCAGGAATACAAGTGTCTGTAACACGATTTAATCCTTTTAATAATAAATCCCACTCATCTTGTGGAGTTAAATCACGGTAGTTAGGAACTCTTTTATAATGAGAGTGCGCTACTAAATTCATGATGTCTTCTTCAAGGTTGGCTCCTGTACAAGAAATGATGTGTACTTTGTCTTGACGAATCATTTCTGCAAAAATTTTTCCTAATTCTGCAGTACTCATGGCTCCTGCTAGAGATACTAACATTTTAGAGCCTTGTTCTAATTGTGCTTCGTACCCTTTGGCAGCATCTACCAGTGCAGCTGCATTAAAGTGTAAAAAGTATTTTTCTATAAAATTTGTTATAGGTTTGTTCATTTTATTATTTTTTTAAGCTTATAAAATTGCTTCTTTAATGCTAGAAGTGATAACTTTATAAGCCCTTGTGTTTTTTAAATTAGCTTTTCAATAATTACCTGTACTACTTCAAAAAGAATTAGAAGAATGATAATCCATTCTAGCATGCTACTGTACTTATGTTGTAGTATATCGTTGAATAAATCTAAATTTTCTTTAATTACGTTTAAACTATTTTCTATTCCTTGATGACGTTTTAAAATATCTAATTCATCTTTTAGTTTATAATCTAAATCAGACAAGTCTTTGTTATTCCAAGCAACATCTGGTGAGTCAAAAACAAATAAATTTTCAGCAATATTATTTTTTAAATTTAAGGTTTTACCAATAAATTTTCGCATTTGAATTTTAGAAAGTTTAAAACTTCCTGTCTTTTCTAATTGCTTTGAATACACTAATGTTTTATCGTGCAAATCAGATGTTTTGTTTACATAGTTCATCAATGCTACCGATTGTGCTAGGTTAAGCATAATGATATGTGCTACATCATCATTTAATTCTTTAATTTGAATAGTTCCGAAATCAACTTCTATAGTATCAGAAAAAGTGATGTTGTATTTTTCTGAGGGCAAGTTGTTGGTATTTGAATTTTCTTTATTAATTAAAAAACTAACAATTTGATTAATTAAATCATTTGTACAGTTCATAAAAACAACACTTCCATAATCTTTTATATAGATGTATGAATTGTTTGTGATTTTATATAGTAAAAAAGAATGTTCTCTTTTTACTAACTCATACGATTCAAACTGAGAGCGAATAGCACTTAGTGCTATTCGTCTTTCAAGATGATATGCAATTGTTTGTAAGTGCATTTTAGTAATCGTCGTCGTCGTTTTTAAACTTCGCTAATTTGTTAAATGGAGAGCTTTCGTCATCATCGTAATCTTCTTCATCTTCCATAGTAGAAGAAAACTTATAGCTCAACATTTTATAATATAACTTAGCTGCTAAAAAGTCTGATGATTTTTCATTTTCGTTAGGGCATAACTCCACAATATCAAAGCCAACAACGTTTCTTTCAGTAAACACTCTTTTTAAAAACTCTAAGGTTTCATAGTAAAATAATCCTCCTGGTTCCGGTGTTCCTGTACTTGGTAATAGCGACGGATCAATAGCATCTAAATCAAAAGTGATAAAAACATTACCTGTTAATTGATCAATAACTTCATCCATCCAGTATTCATTTACAGCCATATCGTGTGCAAAAAAGACTTTATCCATATTCATAGATGACTTTTCTGATATGTCCATACTGCGAATACCTACTTGTACTAAGTTAGTTGTTTGACTCGCTTCGTATACAGCGCAAGCGTGATTACAAGAACTACCTTCATATTCCTTACGTAAATCGGCATGTGCATCAATATGTAAAACGGTAAGATTGTTAAAACATTCGTTAAAAGCACGGATTGTTCCTATAGAAATTGAATGTTCTCCACCAAAAAGTGTTACAAACTTATTTTTATTAATAAATTTTTTAGTCGTTGCATGCACAGCTTCCACCATAGCTTCTGGAGAAGAATTTTCTGTAACAGCATCCGCTAAATAAACACCTTCTTTATATACTTCACTATCAGTTTCTATATCGTATAATTCCATGTTTTCTGAAGCGTCTAAAAAAGCTTCAGGACCTTTGTCAGCTCCTTTTTGCCAAGTACTAGTTCCGTCATAAGGAACAGGGATAAGTACAACCTTAGCGTTCTCCAATTTTGCGTATTGATCAGGTATTCCTGCGTAATTTCTTTTTTTCATCTTAATATTTTTACTAGTATCCTAAAATTGATAATAGTTCTTCACTCTTTTGTTGTTCTTTAAATAGTTTGGTGGTTAAATCACCGTTTTCGTTTCTATTAATTAATATATGTTTTGGAGTTGGGATTAAACAGTGTTGTAATCCTCCAAAACCACCAATAGTTTCTTGGTATGCTCCCGTATTGAAAAAGCCTACGTACAGAGGACTTTCTTTTTCATATACAGGTAGGTATATTCCGTTTACGTGTTGTTCAGAGTTGTAATAATCATCGCTGTCACAAGTTAAACCACCTAATAAAACACGTTCGTATCTATGATTCCATTTATTTAAGGGAAGCATGATAAAACGTTTATTAATGGCCCAAGAATCTGGTAAAGTAGTAATGAAAGATGAGTTAATCATATTCCATTTTTCACGATCGTTTTGTTTCTTTTGGTATAACACTTCGTAAATAGCACCTCCAGCTTCTCCAACAGTAAAACTTCCAAATTCTGTAAAAATATTAGGAACATTTACACCTGCCTCTTTACAAGCGACATTAATTTGGTTTATAATTTCGTCTACCATATACTCATAGTCGTAATCAAAAGCCAATGAGTTTTTTATAGGGAAACCTCCACCTATATTTAAACTGTCTAAGGTTGGGCAAACTTTTTTAAGCTTGATGTACACATTTAAACATTTCATTAATTCGTTCCAATAGTATGCGTTGTCTCTAATACCTGTGTTGATAAAGAAGTGTAACATCTTTAATTCAACTTGAGGGTTATTAGCGATTTCACGCTCGTAAAAAGATACGATATTTTTGTATCCAATACCTAAACGGCTAGTATAAAATTCAAACTTGGGTTCTTCTTCAGAAGCTATACGAATTCCTACTTTAAATTTACTTTTAGTTTCTTCTAAAAGTAAATTTAGCTCTTCATAGTTATCTATGATTGGAATACAGTTTGTATGCCCTCCATCAATTAGACTAACAATATTAGCGATGTATTGATCGCGTTTAAAACCATTACACAACACAAAAGCATCATCACTTAGCTTTCCTTCTTTTTTTAATGACTTTACAATGTCAATATCAAAAGCAGATGATGTTTCGATGTGAATATCATTTTTTAAAGCTTCATCTAATACGTATTTAAAGTGAGAACTCTTAGTACAGTAGCTGTAATTGTAGTTTCCTTTGTAATTGTGTTTTTCAATAGCATTATGAAACCAAGCTTTAGCTTTATTTATATTTTCTGATATTTTTGGTAAATAAGTG
Organism: Tenacibaculum sp. XPcli2-G; assembly: GCF_024124505.1. Classification (NCBI taxonomy): domain Bacteria; kingdom Pseudomonadati; phylum Bacteroidota; class Flavobacteriia; order Flavobacteriales; family Flavobacteriaceae; genus Tenacibaculum; species Tenacibaculum sp. XPcli2-G. Next base: position 416,295 of record NZ_JAMXSH010000002.1, on the reverse strand, counting down.
AACTTTAAGGGCGCACCATATTGCTTGACTAATTGCATTAAGTCAATACCATGAAAAAATAAGTTGTTGTTTTCTGTGTGAAACTCCTCTTGAGGAAAATCAAACGTTTGTTCTATTAAGTCTTTATATTTAGTATTCATTATTATTTTTAGTTGTATCTGTTTTTTGAGTACAGATAGATAATTCAAAAAGCAGTTAAGGCATGCGCCAAAACTTTTTTAAATAAATTGTATAACAAGTATCATTGTTGTTGTTATAACAAACAAGATTGTTAAACTAAAATAATATGAATAGTTAGACTCTTAAAGCTAAGCAATCACCGCACTGTTTATAAAAATTCAGTGGTAGAGAGTATTCAGGAATGGAAGAATCCTTAATTTTTTCGTTGTGTTTCCAAAACACTAAATAACCCTTAATCTTCCCGTAAAAGTTATTACCGAAATAAGTAAAACGTAACATTCGACTTATATAATAAGATGCCGTAAATGTAAACTATTTTTTAATACAACAAACTTTTTTTTATTTTTTTTAAATATATGTTGTGTAGTGTGTTAAGTGTTGTTTTGCCTTTTTATTAACTCAATTCCTTTGTAAAGAATAATAGTATTAGGGATAGTTATTTCTCTCTTTTCTTCTGGCATGTATAAAAGAACGTAAAAACCTGTAATGTTTTTTACCACACCTTGTAAATCGAAGTCTTTATCAATAATTTTTATAGTATCACCTATACGCATTGGATGATAAAAAAATAAGATGATACTAGCTGTTAGGTTTGATAAGATAGACCATTGGGCAAAGAAACCAACCCCAAGTACAGCAAGTATTGAAGATGCAAAAACAATTACTTCTTTAAAATTAATGCCAAAAATAATTAAAGAAATAAAGAGAGCTAATGTGTAATATAAAAAGTAACTTAGGTTTAGTATCAGTTTTCTCCTATGAGGTTCAATAGCATTTTTTACAATGTAAGATCTAGTTAACTTTTTTGTTACATGAATTAAAAAAAATAATGAAGCTGTCAAAAGCAAGAATTGTAAAAAAGGATTGTATATAGATAACTCTAGAAAGCGATTTTTCATTATTATATTTTTATACAAATATACTTCTGGTTTTTTAAATATAATCTCAAAATAAAAAATTATATTTGATTGAAAACCATAATTATATATCGTTATGAAGAATGTTTTAATACCCTATAATTTTTCAGAAGCAGCTATTAATGCTTTAAATTACACAAAACAACTGTTTAAAGGTGTTGAGGTAACTATTTATTTATTAGATGTGTATGTAAGTCAACCATCAGAATTATTGAGCGACGAAGAAAATGAAAAATGGTTTAATGAAATGGATAATGAAATTGAAGATGAATTAAAATACCTAATTGAAGTCTTAAGAAGAGAGAATACCAGTTTTAATTATGAGTATGTTGTAGCATCAAACTCATTAACAAAAGCGGTTACTAAAACAATTGAAGAGAGGAATATTGATGTAGTAATTACGGGTACAAAAGGAGCAAAAAGTTTAGCAGAAACATTTATTGGTACAAATACCATGAAAATGATTAATGTAGTTAACAAATGTCCAATACTTGTGGTTCCTATGAATTATAAGTATAAACCATTACATCAAATTGTATTTTCAACAAACTACAAAAGGTTGTTTACAGTGAAAGAATTACAATTTTTAATTAATTTAATCACAATTAAAAAATGTATGTTAGAAGTTGTGAATCTTTCAGAGGAAAGTTTTTTATCAGAAAATCAGCAAAGGAATAAAGTGAAATTGAGAGAATTATTCCATGAATTAAATGTTGAATATAAAAAAATAGATTGGAAAGACTCTGAGACATTAACTTTAGAAAATCATATAGAAGAAACAGAAAGCGAGTTATTGGTTTTAATAAACCATAAGTATAATTTTTTTAACCGATTGTTAGAAGAAAATGTAATAAAAAAATCAGCATTCAATAGTAAAATTCCTATATTAATACTACCAGAAATAACTTAATTATGAAATTTACGGAAGAGTTTTATAAATGTATAGCTAACCTGTTCTATGCAGTTTCTATGGCCGATAAGAATATGACTGTAGAAGAAAAAAGAAGCATTGTTAAAAGAGTAGAAATAAATTGGTCTACTTCAGAAAATAAATCCGATAGCGAACTAATTTATGAGACTATAAGAGGATTAATTAAAGAAAAAATAACTTCTGAAGAAGCCTATGAAAACTTTAAGGCTTACTATTTGGCACATAAAAAAGAATTTTCAAAAAAAGTAATTCATGATCTTTTAGCGGCGTCACACGAAATTTCTGATGCCTATGCTGGAAAAAATAAGTCAGAACTCATAATTTTGGCAAAGTTGCATAAACTATTAAAACTTGCTTAAAAATAAATTATGACTCGATTTATAATAAAACAAAAAAACACAAAACATGTAATTCCTGGAAGTCCAGTTTTTGTAGGCAGTCAAAAGGAAGAAAATACAAGAATACGATTAATAGGGTATGATGAAACTGAGTTTATAGAAGTTGAGTTAAAAACAATAAATGAATTAGAAAATTATATAAATAAATACAAGAGACTTTGGATTAATATAGATGGCTTACATGACGTGGATTTAATAGGAGAGGTTGGGGAGTTGTTTGACATCCATACACTTGTTTTGGAAGATGTAGTAAATACCGATCAAAGACCAAGAGTAGATATAGAGGATTATTATATTTTTACGAGCATCAAAATGATGTTTTTGAATAAAGAGAAGCATCAGTTAGAGGCAGAACAGGTTTCTATGTATTTATTGAAAAATATACTTATTACTTTTCAAGAGCGAAAGGGAGATGTTTTTGAGCCGGTAAGAGAAAGGTTGCGTAATAAAAAAGGAAGAGTTAGAAGTTATAACGTAACATATTTAAAGTATTGTTTATTAGATGTAATTGTAGATAATTATAATTTCTTAATGGAAACCTTTGGAGAAAAAGTAGAAGATTTAGAAGATAAAATCTTACTTCAACCTAATAAAAATATATTACAAGAAATTAATAAATATAAAATAGAACTTAATTACTTTAGAAAAGCAATAAGACCAGCCCGAGAAGCAATAAATAACTTTAAAGCTTTAAAAACAGAATTAATTACTAAAAAGGAACAACCTTTTTTTAATGACTTACATGATTTAGTACAACGAAGTTATGACTCAGTTGAAAATTATAAAAACATGTTAAGTGAGCAATTAACGGTATATTCAACGAATGTAAATAATCGTTTGAATGATATTATGAAAATACTAACCATATTTTCAGTAATATTTATTCCTATTACTTTTATAGCGGGTATATATGGGACAAACTTTGAGTATATACCAGAACTTAGGTACCGTAGTGGGTATTTTGTAATGTGGGGAGTTATCTTGCTTACAGTGTTGATTATGTTAGGGTATTTTAAATACAAAAAGTGGTTTTAAGGATTGTTTAAGTTTTTGAAATTTAATTTTTTGTACTTTTGTGTTGTAAAATGAAAAAAGTATTTCATAAAATAGCATCTATTGTAATGGCTTTTGTAGTGTTGTTATCTACAATGTCATTTACCGTTAATAGTCACTTTTGTGGAGACATGTTAGTGGGTACAAGCTATTTTGTAAAGGCTGAATCTTGTGGAATGGATATGAAGCAAGAAACAAGATCTGAAGACTGTTCAGTGATGAAAAAGAACTGTTGTCAAGATGTGGCTTCAGTAGTTGAAGGTCAAGATACTTTAAAGATTACATCTTTTGATCAACTATCTTTTGATCAACAAGTCTTTATAGCTTCATTTTACTATGGCTATATTAATTTATTTGAAGGAATTCACAATAAAGTAATTCCTTTTAAAGATTATACACCTCCACTGGTCATCAAGGACATTCATGTACTTGATGAAGTATATTTAATATGATTTTTAAACAATAACTAGTTATCCTTTTGAGAAACTCATTAGGATGATTTGTCGTATTCGATGTTTTTTTAACATCAATGTTTAATTGTTTAAAATCATTTTTTATGCTAAATAAAAGCATTAAATTTTTAATAGAAAATAAACTGGTAGCAGTTATATTACTCGTTTTATTTGTAGGATGGGGAACTGTAAATGCACCATTTAATTTAGATACAGGCTTTTTACCAAGTAATCCTGTAGCGGTTGATGCCATACCAGATATTGGGGAAAATCAACAAATTGTTTTCACAAAGTGGGATGGACAATCACCACAAGATATAGAAGACCAAATAACCTATCCATTAACAACATCTTTGTTAGGGATTTCAGGAGTAAAAACCATTCGAAGTTCTTCTATGTTTGGATTATCTAGTATTTATGTCATTTTCGACGAAGATGTTGATTTTTACTGGAGTCGCTCAAGAATTCTAGAAAAACTAAATTCATTACCAAGTAATTTATTGCCAGAAGGAGTAAGTCCGTCTTTAGGACCAGATGCAACAGGATTAGGTCAAATTTTTTGGTATACATTAGAAGGACGAGATGAAAAGGGAAATGTAACTGGAGGTTGGGATTTGCATGAATTACGTAGTGTACAAGATTACTATGTGAAATATGCGCTTTCATCGGCTAATGGAGTTTCTGAGGTAGCTTCAATAGGAGGTTATGTGCAAGAATATCAAATTGATGTAAAACCAGAGTTGATGCGTCAATACAACATTAGTTTACAGCAAATTGTAGCGGCAGTAAAACAAAGTAACCAAGATATTGGAGCGCAAACGATAGAAATAAATCAAGCAGAATATTTAGTTCGTGGTTTAGGATATGTAAAGTCTATAGCAGATATTGAAAATGCTGTAGTAACTGCTAAAGATTATACTTCAATAAGAATAAAAGACATCGCAAAAGTATCGTTAGGAGCTGAACCCCGTAGAGGGATTTTAGATAAAGAAGGTGCTGAAGTAGTAGGGGGTGTAGTGGTAGCTCGTTACGGAGCAAATCCTTTAGAAGTAATTACCAATGTAAAGGAGAAGATTAAAGAACTAAGTGCAGGTTTACCAAGTAAAGAGTTAACAGATGGTAGAACTTCTCAATTAACTATTGTTCCGTTTTATGATCGTACAGAATTGATTCATGAAACGTTAGATACGTTGAATGAAGCACTTACGTTGGAAATATTAATAACTATTTTGGTAATTGTTGTAATGGTCTTCAATTTAAGAGCCTCTGTATTAATATCAGGATTATTACCTGTGGCAGTGTTGATGGTTTTTATTGCAATGAAAGCCTTTGGAGTAGATGCAAACATTGTAGCCTTATCAGGAATTGCTATTGCCATTGGAACCATGGTTGATGTCGGGGTTATACTCTCCGAAAATATTATAAGTCATTTAGAAAAGGACGAGAATAAATTACCGATAAATACATTAGTTTACAATGCAACAGCAGAAGTCTCAGGAGCAATTGTAACTGCAGTAATGACAACTATTATTAGTTTTATTCCAGTATTTACCATGATTGGTGCTGAGGGAAAATTATTCCGCCCACTAGCATTTACCAAAACTTTCGCTTTAATAGCAGCTATTATAGTAGCATTGTTTTTAATACCACCATTTGCAGCTGTCTTATTCAAGAAAAAAGAGTTGACAAAAAACTTTAAGTATTTTATAAATGGAGTTTTAATAGTATTAGGTATTACAGCTGTTTTTTACGGAAGTTGGCTAGGAATTGTATTAGTAGCTTTTGGAGCTGTACAATTTTGGAGTAACTATTTAGGAAAAACAAAGGTTAGTTTTTCACTTTTCACTTTTCATTTTTCATTTTCAGTGAATACCATCAATATCGTTATATCTGCATTAGCAATTGTAGGTTTGTTAGCAGAATATTGGAGACCTTTAGGGGTTGATAAAAGTATTGTAACCAATCTTTTATTTGTAGCTCTGATTTGTTTCGGGTTGTTAGGTTTTTTCAGTCTACTTCAAAAATATTACAATCAGATATTACGATGGGCATTGAATAATAAGCTACTGTTTTTAACCATTCCGTTAACAGTGTTAACTTGTGGGTTCCTTATTTTTAAAAATACAGGGAAGGAATTTATGCCTTCGTTAAATGAAGGATCATTTTTATTGATGCCAACTTCAATGCCGCATTCGGGGACAGAAGAAAATAAGCGAGTGTTACAGCAATTAGATATGGCAGTTGCTAACATACCAGAGATAGCTACGGTAGTTGGTAAAGCAGGAAGAACAGATTCAGCATTAGATCCCGCACCTTTATCGATGTATGAAAATGTGATTAACTATAAGCCTGAGTATGCATTAAATTATAACGGAGAACGCCAGCGATTTAAGGTTGATGAAAATGGTGATTTTATACTGAAAGAAGGAATGTCATTGCGAGCGAAATATGGTGAAGCGTGGCAATCTATTGATGCAAACACGGAACTTATTCCCAATGAAGACGGAGAGTTTTACCGTAACTGGCGTCCGCATATCAAATCACCTAATGATATTTGGAATGAAATCGTAAAAGTAACCAAGTTACCAGGAGTAACATCGGCACCTAAATTACAACCTATTGAAACCCGATTGGTTATGTTGCAAACAGGAATGCGAGCTCCGATGGGGATTAAAGTAAAAGGACAAGATTTAAAACAAATTGAAGCTTTTGGAGTAGAACTTGAAGGAGTTTTAAAGGAGGTTGAAGGTGTTAAAAAAGAGGCGGTTTTTGCGGATAGAATTGTAGGGAAACCTTATTTGTTAATTGATATTGATAGAGAAAAATTAGCTCGCTACGGAGTTGCCATTCAAACGGTACAAGATGTATTGAAAGTAGCGGTAGGAGGTATGCAATTATCGCAAACGGTAGAGGGTAGAGAACGTTATGGAATTCGAGTTCGTTATCCAAGAGAATTACGTTCCGATCCAACGGATTTAGAAAATATTTATGTGCCAGTTGCGAAAGGAACACCAATTCCATTAAGTGAATTAGCAACGATTCGTTATGAACAAGGTCCTCAGATGATTAAGAGTGAAGATACTTTCTTAATCGGGTATGTATTGTTTGATAAGTTAGATGGTTTTGCTGAGGTAAACGTGGTAGAAGCTGCTCAAAAAGCAATTCAACAAAAAATAGATTCGGGAGAACTAGTTGTTCCGAAAGGAATCTCTTATCAGTTTACAGGAACTTATGAAAATCAATTAAGAGCAGAAAAAACATTATCGGTAGTAGTACCATTAGTATTGATGATTATCTTTTTAATACTGTATTTCCAGTTCCGTTCAGTAGCTACTTCATTAATGGTATTTACAGGGATCACAGTAGCTTTTGCAGGAGGATTTATCATGATGTGGTTATACGGACAAGATTGGTTCTTAAATTTTAGTGTCTTTGGAGAAAACTTACGAGAACTATTTCAAATGCATCCGATAAATTTAAGTGTAGCCGTTTGGGTAGGTTTTATTGCATTGTTCGGAATTGCAACTGATGACGGTGTGGTAATGGCAACTTATTTAACGCAAACCTTTAAAAGAGATAAGCCTCAAACAATCGAAGCCATTCGAGCATCTGCATTACACGGAGGGAATAAGCGTATTAGAGCTTGTTTAATGACAACAGCGACTACTATTTTAGCCTTGTTGCCAGTATTAACTTCAACAGGAAGAGGTAGTGATATTATGATTCCGATGGCTATTCCAGCTTTTGGAGGAATGATTATAGATGTAACGTCATACTTTATCGTACCAGTACTGTACAGTTGGCGTGAAGAATTTTTGTTAAAAAGAAAAACGAAAGGAGATGAGTATTAAAATAGAAAATAAAAAGATAGTCTTGTTTCTTGTTTCTTGTTTCTTGTTTCTTAAGATGGAAGGACAGGAGTTGCAAGAATATATAAAGACAGCTTTAGAAAACAACCCAGAAGTGCAACAGTTTGATACGAAGTATAAACGCATTTCCGAGAAAAAAGAAGAGGTGAATACATTTCCTAATACTGAGTTCGGAGCGGGTTATTTCGTAAGTACACCAGAAACACGTACAGGTCCGCAGCAATTTAAACTATCTGTAAAGCAAATGATTCCTTTTTTTGGAACTATAACTGCACGAGAAAACTATGTTTCTTCATTAGCTGATGCAGCTTATCAGGATATCGTAGTTGTAAAACGTAAACTAGCAACATCAGTAGCGCAGTCGTATTATAAGCTTTATGAAGTTAAAGCAAAACAAAAAGTATTAGACGAAAATATAGCGTTACTTGAAACGTATGAAAAGTTAGCGTTAACTTCTGTTGAAGTAGGAAAAGCATCAGCAGTAGATGTGTTAAGGTTACAAATAAGACAAAACGAGTTAGCACAACAAAAAGAAGTGTTACAAGAAACTTTTTTAGGAATGCAGAAAGCATTTAATAAGCTGTTGAATCAGGAGGTGAACACACCAGTTTCAGTAGTTGATAGTTTGCAAATCCCGAATGAAGTGAATAAAATACAACCAAGTACTTTGAAGTTACATCCAGAATTGGTGAAGTTTGACAAGTTGTATACTTCTGTAGAAAAGTCTGAATTCTTAAACCAAAAAGATAAACAACCAATGATTGGTTTTGGACTTGATTATGTGAATGTTGGTAAGCGTACCGATATGAATGTGATAGATAATGGAAAAGATATTGTAATGCCAATGGTATCGTTGTTAATTCCTATTTTTAATAAGAAAAATAAATCTATCAGTAAGCAAAATAAGTTACAACAAGAGGAAATTTTATCGCAAAAGGAACAGCGATATAATATGCTAGAGTCTGTATTATACAGAGCAGTTTCAGATAGGAAAGCATCTGTAATAAGTTATCAAACACAACTTGAAAATTTAGAGAAAGCTAAAAATGCAGAGCAAATTTTGGTAAAAAGTTACGAGACAGGAACCATAGATTTTAACGATGTGTTAGATATTCAAGAATTACAAATGAAGTTTCAAACGAATATGATAATGTCAGAAGTAGCTTATTATACACAAAGTGCCACTATTAATTATTTAATAAAGTAAACAGATGAAAAAATATATAATATATATAGTAATTTTAATTGCTGGGGTATTCTTAGGATGGCTACTTTTTGGTGGAGGTTCTTCAAAAAGTGAGGCAGCTCATGACCATACTACAGCAGAAAAAGGTAAAATGTGGACATGCTCTATGCACCCACAAATTATGCAACCAGAACCAGGAGATTGTCCTATTTGTGGAATGGATTTAATCCCTGCGGAAGTAGGAGCTGAAGGACTAGCAGTAAACCAGTTTAAATTGACTAAAAATGCATTGGCATTAGCAAATGTACAAACAACTGTGATTGGCAATGCTATAAGTGCTGATAATACAATTACATTATCCGGAAAAATAGCAGAAAACGAAAAGTCAAATGCAGTACAAGTAAGTTATTTTGCAGGAAGAATAGAACGTTTAAATGTGAACTTTACAGGAGAAGAAATAAGAAAAGGCCAGTTGTTGGCAACAGTATATTCTCCTGAATTGGTAAAAGCACAGCAAGAATTATTAACAGCAGCGTCAGTAAAAGAAAATCAGCCAGCATTGTATAAAGCAGTTAGAAATAAGTTGAAATTGTGGAAGCTGTCCGAAAATCAAATCAATCAAATTGAAAAAACAGGGAAAGTCAAAGAAAACTTTCCTGTATATGCTACAGTTTCTGGTACAGTATCAGAAAAATTAGTAGAACAAGGAGATTATGTAAGCCAAGGACAAGCATTATTAAAAATAGCAAATCTGAGTTCAGTATGGGCGAACTTTGATGTATATGAGAATCAAATCAGTAATTTTAAAGTAGGTCAAAATATATCAATTACTACAAATGCATACCCTAACGAAACTTTTAAAGCAAAAGTTTCGTTTATCGACCCTGTGTTAAATCAAGAAACTCGTACGGTAACTATGCGTGCTGTTCTTAACAATAACAAAGGAAGGTTTAAGCCAGCTATGTTTGTTACAGGAAAGGTAGAAGCTACAGAAAAGCAAACAGAACAACAATTGAGTATTCCAGCTACAGCAGTTTTATGGACAGGAAAACGTTCAGTTGTATACATAAAGCCTGACGCAAGTAAACCAGTTTTTGAAATGAGAGAAGTGGTATTAGGAAGAAGAGCAGGAGAGAGCTATTTAGTAGAGAAAGGGTTGAAGTCAGGAGAAGAGATTGTTACGAATGGTGTGTTCACAATTGATGCATCAGCACAATTACAAGGGAAGAAGTCAATGATGAATCATACAAAAGAGATTATGGAATCTTTTAGTACATCAAAAAAGTTTAAAGAGCAATTGCAAAAAGCTTATGAAGCCTACATTGTCTTAAAAGATGCTTTGGTAAAAACTGATGCAAATGCAGCAAAAATAAGTGCAGGCAACCTACAAAAAGCCTTAACATCGGTTGATATGAAGTTGTTAACGAATGAAGAAGCTCATAAGCAGTGGTTGCAATTAGTCCCTGCGCTAAAGTCAAGCAATGCAGAAATTGTAAAAATTACTGATGTAAGTGCACAGCGAAAGTATTTTAAAGTATTATCAGAGCATTTTATTATAGCAGTTCAATCTTTTGGAATAAATGAGGTTACTTATAAACAATACTGTCCTATGGCAGATAGTGATAAAGGGGCTTATTGGTTAAGTAAAGAAAAACAAGTGTTAAATCCGTATTTTGGTGAGGGTATGCTAAAATGTGGTGAAGTAAAAGAAATAATTACTAATAATTAAATATCAAATCAAAATGAAAAAAGTAATCTTAGGAGTAGCTATGTTGGCTACAATTGGTTTAGTAAGTTGTAAAAACGAAGCTAAAAAAGAAACAGAAACAAAAGAAGTGCAAACAGAGCAAACAACTACTCAGGAAGTAGCAATGACTACTACAACTTTTGGAGTAAGAGGTAACTGTGGAATGTGTAAAAGTACTATCGAAAAAGCTGTAAATGGTATAGATGGAGTAGCGTCAGCAGATTGGGATAAAGTAAGAAAGCAAATCAACGTATCGTTTGATGACTCTAAAACAAATGTAGATGCTATTCATAACGCAATTGCAGGGTCTGGTTACGATACTGATAAAGTAGCAAGTAATGAAGATGCTTATGGTAACTTACCAGGTTGTTGTCAATACGATCACAATATGGAAATGAGTTTAAAAGGTGATGTAAAAGCAGACGAAACGTCTAATCACTAATTATAAAAAAGTGTAACGAAGTTTATATCGTTACACTTTTTTAAGTTATACTTAAAAAATCAATAACTTTAAGCAAAGTTTCTGTTGAAGCTGCATATTTAAAAAGAACACAAAAAGTTGTAATGGAGAAAGTAGATAAATACATAGAAAAAATAAAAAACTGGAAAGAAGAAACAAAGCTGTTACGACAAATTTGCTTGGACTGTGGTCTTGAAGAAGATTTTAAATGGATGCATCCTTGTTACACCTTTCAAGGAAAAAATATTGTATTGATTCATGGTTTTAAAGATTATTGTGCACTACTTTTTCATAAAGGCGCATTGTTAAAAGATACAAACGAGGTTTTAATTCAACAAACAGAAAATGTACAATCTGCTCGTCAAATTAGGTTTACAAAGCCAGAAGAAATAGTTGTTATAGCAAAAACGATTAAAGAATATATTTTTGAAGCGATAGCAGTTGAAAAAGCAGGTTTAAAGGTGGAAACTAAGAAAACTTCAGAATTTGAAATGGTAAGTGAGTTTAAAGAAACCCTAAAAGAAAACTCAGATTTACAAAAAGCTTTCGAAGGCTTAACACCAGGAAGACAAAGAAGTTACTTACTGTATTTTTCTAAAGCTAAACAATCAAAAACACGTTTGTCAAGAATAGAAAAGTCCATACCTAAAATGTTCCAAGGTAAAGGATATAATGAAAGGTAATAAAGCTACTCAAAAAGAATAGCTTTATTGAAAATTTAGATAAGACTTTATTTATTAATCTTATAACAAACCATTATGATGATTGATGAAACATTAGTGTAGATACTGCAATACGATTCCAAATATTAATTTCTCCTATTTGTATAATAATTTGTGCTATTTCATTATCGGTAAAGTGTTCCTTAAGTTCCTGAAAGGTGTTTTCTGATAATCCATTATTACTTACTTGTGTTATTTCATCAGTAGCAGCTAACAAGGCTTTTTCTTTTTTAGAAAATAAAGGAGATTCTTTCCAAGCGCTTAAAGCAAAAATTCTGTTTTGTTTTTCTCCAATTTTTAGAGCCTCCGAAGTATGCATTTCTATACAATAAGCACAAGAATTAATTTGAGAACTTCTTATTTTTATAAGATTTTTAATGTCTTTTGAGAGGGATGTTGTTTCAAGATATTTAAAAATTTCTAAAATAGCTTTGTAAGAATTTGGCTCTAATTCTTGAATGTTTAGTCTTTGTTTCATGATTTTTATTTTATAAAATCAAAGGTATTATTATGACTATTGTTACAACTTAAGCTGGTTTAAGAAAGAATAATACTTTTCTATTAGAAGTAATTTAAAAAAATCAATTTGATTTTTATGTAGTATGTTTTGAGTAGGAAATATTATAAAAAATAAAACCCTGTTAGATTTCTAACAGGGTTTTTGTGACCTCGGCAGGAGTACCTTTATTTTTAATTAAAATTTTACTTACTTAACTCTCTCTTTATTACTATATTTGGGATTAATGTTGTGTTGTTAAATTAACTTTTATTAGTTTATGTTGAAAATTTGACACCATAAATGACACCAATTTAATCCGTTTAAACATAGTTAAATAAGAATGCAAGTTTCATTTAGTGTAAGAAAGAATAAGATTAATAAAAGTGGATTGATGCCAGTCTTAATGACGATTACGTTTAAAGGAGAAAGGGTAAGGAAGGACGTAAAAGACGTAAGAGTAAAAGAAAAGCATTGGAAGGCAAAAGACCAACGAATAAAGCCGTCTACGAAATCGGAAGAATATAATTACCATGTAGAGTATAATAAGAAGTTAGATGAGCAAGAGGGTGTTGTAAAAAGCATTTTTAGGTATTTGATGTTGAATAACATTGAGCCTACAAAAGAGTTTGTTTTAGATAAGCTTAATTCAGGGTTAGAAGTAAACTTGACTCATGATTTTGTTGATTGCTTTGAAGAGTTCATAGAGAAAGGCAAGAATATTAAAACAGATGGAACTCTTAGACGTTATAGAACTGCACTTAATTTTTATAAAGATTTTTCTGAAGCTAAAAACTTCAGGCTTCATTTCGATAATATAACGATTGATTTTTTTGAGGATTTTAGAGATTATGCCTTTGAAGAAAGAAATACGTTAAATAATTACTTCGCTAAGTTGGTTTCAGTATTGAAAACTTTTATGAACTGGTCTTTTGATAGAGGATATCATGAAAATATAGCGTATCAAAAATTTAAAGCTCCAGAACAGGAAATAGAAGTAGTTTATCTAACAATGGAAGAGTTAATGCAGCTCTACAAGCATGAATTTGAATCTCCAAGGTTAGAGCACACAAAAGATACTTATTGTTTTGGTTGCTTTAGTGGTCTTCGGTATTCAGATTTAAAGCAACTAAACTCTTCTCATGTTTTTGATGATTATATAAAGTTGAATATTCAAAAGACAAAAAGATAGATCATAAAATACCTTTGAATCGCTTTGCTAAAGAAATTCTAGATAAATACAAAGACACAATCTATGAACCTCTTCCAGTTATCTCAAGAGAGAAAATGAATAAGTACATAAAAGAATGTTGTGAGCTAGCTGGAATCAATACGCCAACCTCCACAACAAGGTTTGTAGGAAAAAAGAGAATTGATAAGACAGTTCCTAAATATGAACTTATAACGACGCATACAGCTCGAAAAACGTTTGTGACAAATTCTCTTATCCTTGGGATGAAAGAAATGGTTGTGCGTAACATTACGGGGCATAAAAAGGAAGAATCGTTTAGGCGTTATGTGAAAATTGCAGAAGACTTTAAGAAACAAGAAATGGATAATACTTGGGATAAGCTATGATTGTAAGTAATGAACTTCAAAATGAAATAATATTAATAGAGTCAGAGATAAAGTCTATTTCGCTTGTAGATAGGATTGTTTTTATGATTTCTAGACTGTATAAAGATTTTTATGAGGATGTTGAAAAATCTAGTATTAGGATTATAAATGGTATTGAAAGTCGTAAAGTAGGTTCGAGAGAAGAAGCAGAGAGTGATTTTCTTGAAAATTATGGAGAAGAACAATTAAAGACTCACGTCATAGGGAGGTTATTAGATGTTGACAGTGGTTTTTTGAATCCGTTGTTAAGTCAGTGTTCTTTTAATGAGCTGAAAAAGCTTAATCATAGGTCTCCGAGGTTAATCTCTGATAAAGAATGCTTTTTTATTTCCCTTTTTATTTTACCACTAGATTTATTGCAAAGAATAGTAGTTTATGAACTAACACTTGTTGATGAACAGGAGTTAAATTTATATGTGAATAGGCTAAAAGGTTTTTTGTCTGAATTAGCTATTAGGTTAGGGAAACCTATTTCATGGGATTTGTATAATGAAATATATAGATATGAATTAAAACAGTTTCCGAAAGAGGTATTAAGTGTAGATCCTTTTGAAGGAGAGGGAACTTCATTAGGTTTTGAGAATGGAGAGCACGTGAGAGAAATGATGAATTTTTTAGAAATACCTGTTAGTAGGCAGGTTTTGAGGTTTGAAGATTTTGAGAATTGGTTAGATCAATTAAATCTAAGTTTTATAAAGCAAGAAGTAAAACAGAACAAAAAGTATAAAGAACGAGATAAGTTCAAGTTAAATGTTAGCCCTTTAGGGTATAGTAAACTTCTCCAAGCTTTTTTTGAAAAAAATGGTGTCCAAATGAGTGGAGAAGTGGAGAGAAAAATTAATAGGTTTGTTTTAAACTCTTTTGAATGGAAGTCTAAGTATCCATCAATTTCATATGTGTCAGAAATATCATCCATTGATTTTTTAACAAAAGATATCACTAAAAAGTTCGTAGCTTTTATCATACTAACTATGAGATTAGGTTATGTTCAAATCGAAGAAAGTGGTGTTAAGATTAAAGATATTCTGAAGGATGAACTTCAAGAAATTAATCGGCAATATATAGGTTTGAGTGATAATCTTAGGAATGTAATAAGAAATGAGTTTTTAAGTATTCCTGAAAGTAAGTTAATAGAACTAGTTAAGTTTACAGGTTTAGATAGTTTTTTAGAAATTAAAAACTACTTAAAGCATTAATATTAAACAGTTTAAAAATATTGAAAGTTGACAATTTTAATTGTCAACTTTTTTTTTGTGCCTATTGAAGCCAACTTGCACCTAGCTAATAAGAAGTTTAATTAAAAGAAGTAAAAACAAGTTTAGTTATGGCAAATGTACTTTTCTATACACATACAAAAGAAGACTTAGTAAGAGCTGTTCGTCTTGTTATGAATGAAATAAGGCAAACAGAATTAATAGATACTTCAATTCCTTCAGATGATGAAAAGCTATCCCAAAAGGCAGCAGCTAGGTTTTTAGGAGTTAGTGTTACTACGATAATAGATTGGAGAAAGTCTGGTAAGATTCCTCGAGATGCGTATATAAGAATTGGTAGACCAATTTTTTACTCAAAGAAAAAACTTATTGAGTACGCAAAGAAAGATAAGAGTTTGGTTAAGGTATAATTATATGGAAGGATTTAGACCAGGCTATTATGCTATTATACCAGCCAAAGTTAGGTATGATAATAGATTAACCCCAAATGCGAAACTGCTTTATGGTGAAATAACTGCTCTATGTAATGAAAAAGGATTTTGCTGGGCAACTAACAGATACTTTTCAGAATTGTATGGAGTGAGAATTGAAACGATTAGTGTTTGGATAAGTTCACTTGAAAAATGTGGGCATATAAATACGAAAATCATCTATAGAAAAGGTACTAAGCATATTCTAAATAGGTATATAGAAATTTATGGAGAAGGTATTTTGAAAAATCTAAATACCCCTATTGAGAAAATTCTAAAGGATAATAATACAAGTAATTTAATAGTAAAATCTAATAATTATTTAAAAGAGAAAAAAAGTTTAAATCCTAGAAAAAAATAAAATTATGAGAATAGGTCAAAGATTAAAACAGCAGCTTAGAATGGAAACTGAAGAAGAAAGAAAAAAAAGAGTTGCGCGAGAAAAAAAAGAAATAGAAATCAATAATTCCTATTTCAAAAAAATATCTCAAGTAAAAGAACAAGTTCCTATTTCTAGCATACCAACAGAAGCTTTAAAAACTTTGATTTGGCGAGAAAGTAAAAATTATTTTAAACAAAGAGGGAGAGAATTTCAAGTAGATGGTTTTAACAAAGACTTTCTTCACTTAGTATCTCTTTACTTTTCAAATAACCCAAAATTTGAAAGCGAATATGGTGGAGAACTTAGAAAAGGGTTGTTCGTTTATGGAACATGTGGAACAGGAAAGTCATCAATCTTTAATGTCATACAAATTATTAGTAAGAAATATAAACTTCCTTATTTATGGTTTAAAAATGTATCTGTTCATAATGTTATTACTAACTACAACTTAGAAGGAGAATATGTAGTAGAAAAACACACAAAAGGAAAAGTACATTTTGATGATTTAGGAGCCGAAAAATTAGCAAATAGTTGGGGAGTGAAAGAGAAATTAATGATTAGGATTTTAGAGATACGGTACAATGAGTTTAAGGCTAAAGCAACAAAAACTTTTATTACTTCAAACTTAAACATACAAGATGTCAAAAAGGAATATGGAGATAGAGTGTATAGCCGCTTTTATGAGATGTTTAACTTCTTAGAACTAAAGGGTAATGACAGGAGGTTTTGAAAGGGTTACATCGTAAGCGAGGCGAACTCGGACAGAGTCCGAATTGTTCGCCTCGCCCTACGGGGTTTTTGATTGTATTTTATTGATTTTTAGGTGTTTGCTTATTTTTTGTTTCCCTTTTTAATTATGCACTTTTTTAGAATCAAGTTTAAAATCATCAGTAAATAAGCTAGTTAAAGAGAATAAACTAATGCATAATGAGTAAAAAATCACAATATAAAACAGTTAGAGTTTATGAATCTTCATTTGAGAAAATGAATGATTTATGTGCTAAATATTCACTTAATAAAACAGAGTTGATAGAGAGTTGTTTAACCTTTTTTATTAAAACTAAAATAGATCCAACAGACGTATCTGATGTGAGTGCTGAAGTAAAAAAAATGAAGAATCAGTTAATCTCTTTTATAAGAACTCAAGAAAAGGAAATGTTAGTTCCTTTAATTAGAAAACAAGATCTCTTAATAGAAAAATTTTTGAACCTCATTAAGGAGGACTTAGTAGACAAAAAGTACCTGTTGAGTGCTTTGACAGAAACTGCAAAACAGATTGTGAATAAAGTAAATGATGATAGTTAAAATTCAAACTTCAGAAAAAAGTAACGGTAATAAAGGGAATTGTATGGCTCTTGTTTCATATTTAGAAAAAGAGGATGTAGAGAAGGAAAATGAGGCTTTAAAAAACAAAGAACTCCCTGAACCAAGAAAAGGCTTTTTTAGTCAAAATCAACAAGGTTTAAATAAGCAAGAAGTTATTGAATTAATAAATAATAACCGTAAGGGATTAGGTAGGAATGATGCAAAATTTTATTCAATTACAATAGCCCCAAGTGAAAATGAACAAAAGTACCTGATAAAAAATATTACGTCTAGAGACATTGATTCAGTAAAAGATTTAAATAAAATGGAGTTGAGTAAATATGAGGGATTACTAGAGTCCTATACGAGAAAAATCATGAATGAATATGCTGCTCACTTTAAAAGGGATGGATTAAATAATGGAAAACAACTTTTATATGCAGCAAAAGTTGAACACACGAGAGAATATAAGGGAACTGACATTGAAGTAAAAAGAGGTTTAGTGAAATCTGGAGATAAAAAATCAGGATTAAATACTCATGTGCATTTGATTGTTGCTCGAAAGGATAAAGAAATGAGGTTTAAACTAAGTCCGCTAGCAAAAGAAAGAGGTAAGAATAATAAAAGTGTCCTAAATGGAAAAAGTGTCCAAAGAGGTTTTGATAGAAACTTATTTAATATAAAATCAGAAAGATTGTTTGATGTACAGTTTTCTTACCCAAGAAGCATAAATGAGAAAGTAGAATATAGAATAGAAGCTTCAAAGAATGCTTTCAGATTAAAAGAAATTGAATTGGAAAAAGATAAAGAAAAGAAAACTGATTTAGAAAAGGAGTTAGTTAAAGCTTATGATAAGAGGAATGGGTATACTGAGATAGACAAAGAGCTGTGTGAGGAAAACACTAAGCAGCTTGAGTTAGAAATGGATATTAATAACGAATTAGAATTATAATTATGGAACAAGAGATTTACATTTTACTACAGAAAGCTTTTTTAGTGTTAGTATTTCTAGGGGTTGTACAGGTTTTTTACTTACTATATAAAAAAACAGACAGTTTTATAGGTTCATTGCTTATATCACTCTTATCATTCTTACTTTTAAGAGGTTTCCTTTTTTTATGGTTTTCGATTGGAGTAGTTTTTTGTGCTGTCAATGGGTGGAAAATATATAGAAAATTAGCTAAGAAGAGAGATAGAAAACCTAAAACCTTAGAGCGAACAAGTGATGAAATATTATACTTAGAGACAGGGATAGGAACAGTTACTATTGAAAATCCGTATAGAGGTACTATTGTGATTGGAGGTGCAGGTTCAGGTAAAAGTAAATCTTTGTTTTATCCCATTATCCAACAATTTATGGAGAATAAATATACAGGTATTCTCTATGATTTTAAAAGTCCTGAGCTTTCAGAACTAGCACATTATTATAAGAATGATAAGATTAATTTTGCTATTCTTAGCTTTAAAAATCACGAGATATCTACTAGAGTAAATCCATTATCTCCAAAATATGTTACTAAGCAAGCTATTGCTTTTGAGTTAGCTACAGTTTTGATTAATAATTTACTACCTGAAAGTATTAAATCAAAAGATTATTGGACCAGGACCTCAATAAGTATATTATCAGGAGTTATTTGGTATTTGAGAAATAATTATCCTCAATTCAGTAGTCTACCTCATTTGATAGCTATGGTTTTGGCTTTTCCTTCAACGGTTCTAATAGAAAAACTAACACAAGATCCAGAAACAGCAGGTATGATTGCCTCTTTAAAAGAAGCACATGAAATGAAAGCTGAAAAACAAATAGCTGGAGTAGTAGGAACATTAAAAAACTCTTTAGCTCAGTTAAATATTCCAGAAGTTTTTTATCTGTTAAGTGAAGATGAAACAAGTTTAGACTTGAATAATCCAGGACAAGGAACTTTCTTATGTGTAGGAAATGATAGTTCTCTAAGTGATACTTATGCGCCTATTATTTCTTTAATAGTGAGTGTTTCTGCTAGGTTAATGAATCAACCAAATAAGTTAAAAAGTGCCATAATACTTGATGAGGCTCCTACACTTTACATTCCAAATTTTGAACAAATACCAGCTACAGCAAGAAGTAATAGAGTGGCTACTGTTTTGGGAGTTCAAGATTATTCTCAAATGGTTGATAAATATGGGAGAGATAAAGCGCAAGTAATGATTTCAAACTTAGGAAATCAATTCTATGGAAGAACTGTAAATGAGCAAACAGCTAAAATGATTATCAGTCTTTTTGGTAAGCATGATGTGAAATTCAAGAGTTCTTCAAAAAGCGCAAGTGAAAACACTTATGGAAGTTCTAGTTCATCAAAGAGTATTTCTGAGTCGTATCAGCAAAGAGAAAGAGTTAAAATTTCAGATATCACAAATGCTAGTCCAGGGAAGTTTTATGGAGTAATAGCACAAGGTAATTATAATGAGTTATTGGGGGTTCAGTTTGGAGAGGTTGATTCAAAGTATCGAAAATTTGAAAAGAAAGAAGACAGCTATCCAAGAGAAATATTCAATAAAATATATAAAGATGTGGAGGAAATTAAAAGCGGTAGAAACCAAGAGCAGAACTCAACCAGCGAAGAAATAGTGGTAAACTTAGATTAAATAAAAAGGGAAAAAACAAGAGGGGTTAAAACAGCTACAAACCTAGTAAAATAAAGGGTTTTAAGGTGGTTAATTCGTAAATTAGATATATGAAAATGATAGAAAAAATAGAAATTTTAGTGTTGTATTGGGTAAATAACAAGTACAACCCAAGGTTTAAAAAATTTAAGGAGAATTACTTCAATTTACCGATAGATGAGTATTGCAAGTATTATTCTAGTAATCAAACAAAGGAACTGCAATTTTATCATGAACTACTAACGTTCAAAGGGGATGTAAAAAGGTTTATGAAGTCAGATTTTAATAAGTCAGTTTTAAAAGAAATCTTAAATCAATAATATATGAATACACGTTTTTTAGAATTAGTAAAAGATGCTCCTGAAGGATTTTATTCTCCTTGCGGTAGAGCAACACCATTAACTATTTCAGAAATAGAAACTAGAGCTACAAACTCAATGGTTCCTAATGTTACCTATAAAGAAATGGTTGTTAGGAAATTTGCTGAAGTCCTCAATTTTTTTGATGTGTCAAATCAGTTCTTTGCTCTAAGGATGTCTTATGACTTTTTGAATGAGCAGGGACTTCATGAAGAAGAAGTAGATGAAATAACTTACGAGTTAGAAAGTGAATTAATTTCATTGCGTCATAATCCAAGAAAAATGTTTTGTCCATAAGGTTCTCACATTAAACGGACACAACCTCACACTTTAATTTTTTAAAAAAACTCGCCAATGAATAAATAACTATTAAAAAAGGTAGGAAGTTATAAGATAACGACCTACCAAACATTAAGAAATGTCACGCAAGATGGTAACTGGTACTTACCATCTTGCTTAACAAAGTTAGTATTAATTTAAAAACATTAGAAATGTCAAAAAGTTTAAAAATATTTTTTTTGGGGTTAGTTCTTATTCTCTATATCCCAGTTACAAAAGCGCAGAGTAAGAAGTTTATTTCGGGTAACTTAGGTTACTCAGATAATGGAGTAGCAACTTTATTTAATGTTGCATACTCTTTTCAAAACATTAAGCAAGATTTTTTTGAGTTAGGTTTTTATTCTGGTTTCTTAAATGAGACAGAAACAGAGTATAAAATAGATGTCAATGTTCACACTTTAAATCTAGGTTACTTTAGAAAGATAGATTTTCTTTCAGTCCAAAAAGATTACTTCTTAGTTTATGCTGGAGTTGGTGGAGTAATAGGAAAAGAAACTATTAATAATGGAAATGAAAGTTTGCCTAATGGAGCTTTAATAACGAGTAAAGATGGATCTATTTATGGTGGTTATGCAGGGGTTCAAGGAGACTTATTTTTAACAGATAGGTTTAGTTTATTAGCTCGTTACACGCATTATTACCATGTTAATAGTGAGATTGGGAAGTCAAAGTTTATGGCTGGTTTAGGGTTGAAATATGTAATCTTTTAAAAAAATAATAATGAAAAATATTTTCTATGCACTATTTGCATTAGTGCTTATATCATGTGATAGTAACTTAGATGTAATAGTTGAAGACAACTTTGATTTTAAGATAACTACAGAGCAAAAAGAAATTAGTTTTATCGGTGAAGAAATAAAAACCACTATCAAAATAAACCCTGAGCGAGTTGTAAAAGGGACAAAATATTACTTTTCATATGAATTAAATAAAGGAAAGGGGTTGTATAAAATGGATGGTTCAACTCTAATACCAGGAGAGGAATATGAATTAAACTCTTTGGAAGTTGAAGTTGTGTATATAGCTGAAGAACCAGAAGAGAATGAGGTGAAAATAAAGGTAAGAAACGATAGTGATTTAGAAACAGAAAAACTTGTTTATTACAAAGTTGTTGATTTGAATGATTTTAAAATAAATCTAACGAAGTTAACAGGTGATGAAGTTTATTTTGCTGAAGATATTGAGTTCAATCTTGAAATTGAAAAACTCCCAGGCGAGTTAGAAGATGATTTAACATATGAGCTTAAAAGCATAAAACAATCATTGCAAGGAGTACTATTAGTAGATGGTAATGAATTAAAGTTAAATGAAAAGATTACTGGCTTGTCTGAGGGAAAGTTATCTTTCATTTTTTCTTCTACAGAAGTAGGAAACCTTGAATTAGGTTTTCTTGTTAAGGCTTCTAATGGTAAAGAGTATGAAGTCAAGGTTGATTTCGTTGTTAAAAAAACTGAAGTTGATTTAAAAATTACTCCTTCAAAAACAAGTAACTATGTAGCTTATCAAACAGATTTCAATATAGAGGTTTTAAAGATTGGAGTAGAAAAATTGACATTTGAGTTATCATTCGACGGAAGTAAAGGGCAATTAAAGGACGGGACAAAAACTTATTTAAATACTCAGGTTTTTGATATAGATGAAGGTTTACATAAAATGCAATATATAGGTAGTGAAGGTTCTATCATTCCTATTCAGTTTACACTTACAGCATCTAATGGGGCTTCAGTAGTTTTATATGTAGATTTTGAAGTAAAAGAATCTAGCTTTACGTCTTTGATAACGCCTTCTAGTAATGACAACTATATTGGAGAAAAAACAAAATTTAATGTTGATATAAATCACATCGGAGCTGGAGATACAAATTACGAAATGTATTTTACCGGAGCTAATGCTGAGATATTAAAAGATGGTGTAGTGTACAAAAATTCAGATATTATTCCTCTAGGTATTGGAAGGTCTGGATTCAACTATAAGGGACTAGAAATAACTAAAGAACCCATAAAGTTTGTTATTAAAGGACCGAATGGTATTTCTAAAACTCAAGAAATTAGCTTTGAATCAAAACCTACTGATTTTGAAGTTACACTAGGTTCAGATAGTTTTTCAAATTTTTATCAATTTAATTTATCGTCAAGTTTTAATATAGTCCCTCCAGATGTAAAAAATCAATTTTTAGAATATAAATTCTATTATGAAACAAATGGTTTAGGAACTACTAGCCTAACAGAGTTTAATACAGGTGTGAGTATTACCCCAGGTGAGTTGTTAGATATGGGAAGTATAAGAAGAGGAAATATTTCCATAGTGCAAACAGGTGTTGAAAAACCTCAAAAAGGAGAAATAAAATTTGTATTTATTGATTCTAATGGAGTTAAGGTAGAAAAAACAGCAACAGTTGATTGGTATGGAAATTAACTCAAAAGCCCCAGTTATAACTGGGGCTTTTATATAAAAAACAATAAAATGAGAAAGTATTTAATATATAAAAAACTAGTAGGTCTAGTGAAATGGACTGAAGATGATCAGGTTCTTCAGGGTACATTACAAAATATAAATGAAGGTGTTTCTTTTGAGGGTAATACATTTGAAGAGCTAAAAAAAGATTTTATTAATGTTATAGATGATAACTTTCCTTCTAATAAAGATGAAGTGAAATTAAAAATATTGTTCGTTTGTAGTGCAAATAAACAGCGTTCTAAAACTGCAGAGGAATATTTTTCAAAAGAGCATCCAGAGATTGAATTTAAATCAGCAGGAACGAATATTAAACTTTGTAGAAAGCATGGAGTAACTGAATTGACTGAAGAGTTAATGGAATGGGCAGATTATGTTTTCGTAATGGAAGAGAACCATAAAGAGCTTATTGAAAAGCATGGGAAAGGAATGTACTCAACGAAAACTTTTATACTTGGTATACCCGATTTGTATTTGTACTACTCAAAAGGGTTAATAGAGGTTTTGAAAAGAAGAATAACTTTTTATTAGGTGGTTTTTAAATCGAGTTATCTCGTTCAAACTTCACAAAACCATCGCTAAGTCACATCCGTTCCTTATCTCAAGTCTTTGCTTGTTTCACTTCGTTAACTCAATTTAAAAAGAGGAGTGGATAAAACCTAAAACTAAAAACCCACTCTATTGAGTGGGTAAATTGCTATGAAAAAGAAAAAATATCTCCAAAAGTGTTTGGAGATATTTAAAGATAATTAAAAAATAGTTGATTTTTGATCATTATCATAAGCAAAAAAGTAGAGTAGTACTTTTACTCTGGAAACTTTCTGTTTGTTTATATTTGACAAATCATTTTATGACAAATGGAGTTATGAATAAATTCGGAAATATAATTAGGTCTAAAAGAGAAGAACAGGAAATGTTACTCAGACATTTATCTGCAGAGTTAGATATTGATATTGCAATGCTTAGTAAAATAGAAAGAGGAGAAAAAATTGCTAAAAGGGAGTATATACATCCTTTAGCGAAACTTTTTAAACTCGATTATAACGAATTACTCTCACTTTGGTTAGCAGACCAAGTATTTCAGTTGGTAGAGAATGAAGGACAGGCATTGCAAGCCTTGCAAATTGTAAAGAAAGAATTAAAAAATAATACAAAGAAATTTAAATAGTTTATGTCATTAGAACTACAAATAAACGGTAACAAAATATTTGCACCTCTTTTAGGAAAAGAGTTGATAATGACTCCAGAAGAACACGTAAGGCAAAAGTACATTTGTCGATTGGTAAATCACTATGAATATACTTTAGAGCAAATGGCTCAAGAAGTAAAGTTGACGGGTTCTAAGAGAGGGACTGGGCGAGCAAGTGCAGACATTGTAATATGGCGTAGTAAAGAGGATAAACTCAAAAAATTAAACCCAATTATTGTGGTAGAGTGTAAAGCTGATTATATAACTATTAAATCGGAAGATTACTATCAAGGTCAAAACTATGCTCGCTTCGCAAATGCTCCTTTTTTTGTAACCACAAATGAAAAAGAAACTAAGGTTTTTAAAGTCAATTTAGAAGTTACACCCAAAACATTAAGTGATGAAATTTTAGATATTCCAAATGCTAAAGAAGCAAATAGCAACGATAAAATTCAAAAGTTATTAGAGCAAACCAAAGCGTTTGAAAGAGACGAGTTCTCTAAACTATTATTCCAATGTCATAACGTAATTCGTAATAATGACAAGCTATCTCCAGAAGCAGCATTTGATGAAATAAGTAAAATTCTGTTTATGAAAATCAGGTATGAACGAAATCCTGATGAGGATAATATTTTCACATTAAAGCAATTTGAAAAACAAGAATCTAATTACGAGAAAAATATTCGTCCTGTTAATGTAAAACGTAATGGTCCAAAAGACGATATCCCTTATATGGATTATTGGTTTGAATTAACCAAAGATGAATTTGAAGAAGATGAGCTTTTTGATGTCAATGATAAAATAAGAATCAAACAAGGTTCATTTAAAGAGATAGTAAAGAAACTACAGAAATATAACCTTTCTACAACCTCTGATGATGTAAAAGGTATTGCATTTGAGCAATTCTTGGGCGGAACTTTTAGAGGAGAGTTAGGGCAGTTTTTTACTCCAAGAACAGTAGTGGATTTTATTGTAGAAGTCTTAGATCCTCAAGAAGATGAAGTAATGTGTGACCCTTGTTGTGGTTCTGGCGGGTTTTTAATTAAGGCTTTTGAATATGTAAGAGAAAAGATTGAAAATGACATTAAATTAGAAAAAGACAAGGTTAATAAAACCTTTGATGAGATAAAAACCGAAGACCAAGATGAAGAAAAGCTAAACGATATTTCTAACGAAATTATTCATAAACTAGGCTTTGAAACACAGATAAGAAAACGTGAGGAACAAGAAAAAGCTAAAGCAGCTGGAAAATACATTTCTCGTTTAGAAAAATTATCATCCGCTTGCATATTTGGTACAGATGCCAACCCTCGAATGGCACGTACAGCCAAAATGAATATGATTATGCACGGAGACGGTCACGGAGGTGTACATCATAGAGATGGTCTACTAAACATCAACGGTATTTTTGAAAACCGTTTTGATGTCATTTTAACCAACCCCCCTTTTGGTGCAAGGGTAGAAAAATCATTACTGATTACAAAAGCAGACCAATTAAAAGACGAAAAACGCATAGCTAAATACAAGCAAATGTATGGAGAAGAAACCTACACAAAAGCTATGCTTCAAGTAGATAATAACATAGGTAAACCATTACTTAATACTTTACATATAGGTAAAAATGGTATGAGTAGTTTAACAGAAGTATTGTTTATAGAAAGATGTATTCGTTTATTAAAACCAGGTGGTAGAACAGGGATTGTATTGCCTGAAGGCGTTTTAAACACTCAAAACTTAGCAAAGGTTAGAGAATACTTTGAAAGTACTGCAAAAATCATTCTAATTACTTCTATTCCTCAAGATGTATTTATGAAAAGTGGAGCTACCGTAAAATCCAGTTTAGTATTCTTAAAAAAGTTTACCAACGAAGAAGCTAAGCAATGGAAGGGCTATACAGCTCAAGCAACTAAAACTGTTAAAGAAAAATATAAAGATGAGTTAGAAGAAATTAAAAACAAATTAACCCTAAGAGGTAAAGATGCTTTAGATGTGGCTACTAAAAAAGAACTACGCCAAAAGAAAAAGAAAATTGAAGCACAAATACAAGAGGAAATAAAGGCGATAGTAAAAGAAAAATTTGATTATGATATTCCGATAGCAACAGTAGAAAAAGCAGGGATTAGTAGTACAGGAGGGGTGATAGATAACGAACTAACAGATATACAAAATGAATACACTCCATATAGATTTAGAAATGAACTTTGGAAAGAACTTAAACCAAAGTTTGAGTATAAATGGAGTAGTAAAACGGGTAAAGTAGAACGTATTAAAAATGATACCGAAACCCAATTAATAGAATGGTAATGGAAGTAGCTACTATGCAGAATATAAATTTTGTAAAATTCTCTGAGTTATACAATTGGAGTGTTCAATATTTATTGGATGATCAGTTTTCTTATAATAAAGATTTTCCATTAGTGGCAATAGGTAAATTTTTAAAAAGAAATAAGACTAATATTTTAATTGAAAATGACAAAACTTATAAACGAGTAACTATAAAAACCAATAAAGGAGGAGTTTTTTTAAGAGATGTTGTGAAAGGAGATAAAATTGGAACAAAAAAACAGTTTAAGGTTAAATCTGGTCAATTTATAGTTTCAAAAATAGATGCACGAAATGGTGCTTTTGGGGTTGTTACAAATGAAGTTGATGGAGCGATAATCACTGGTAATTTTTGGACTTTTGATGTGGATTATAATTTAATTAATCCGCATTATCTATCTCTTATTACTACTACACCTGAATTTATTCGCTTTTGTGAAAAGAGCAGTACTGGAACTACAAATAGGCATTATTTGCAACAAGATTTATTTTTAGAAGTTCAAATACCCTTACCGCCATTGAATGCTGTAAATGCTATAAAACAAGGCTTGTCTACTGCTATTACACAAGAGAAATTAGTAGCAGATTATAATCAAAAAATTAAACAGGCGAAACAAGCAGAAAAGAATGCAATTAGCAAAGAAGCTGAAATTCAAACTTATTTATTAAATGAATTAGGAGTTAAAAGCACTCTTACTGTTAGTTCAAAAGGGTTACGTTTTGTGAAATTTAAAGATATTGACGATTGGAGCTCGAAGCAGACAGATCCAAATAATTTATTGTTTTCGTCTAAATTTGTCAATAAGAAAATAAAAGAAATTGCAGAAGTAAACCCACCTACCAGTTTTTCTAAATTAGATAAGGATTTAGAAGCTTCATTTATTCCAATGACAAATATATCAGATGTTGATGGAGAAGTAAAATTATATAGTCCAGGCAAAGTGAGCTTATCATCAGGTTACACTAAGTTTCAAGATGGGGATTTATTATGGGCTCGAATTACCCCTTGTATGCAGAATGGAAAATCAGCTATTGTTCAAGGTATGCAAAATGGAATTGGGTATGGGTCAACTGAGTATCATAGAATTAGAACCGAAAGTAAGGTGTTAACAAAATACATTCATCTCTTGCTAAGAAATGATATGGTTTTAAATTCTGCTAAAAATTATTTTACTGGTTCATCAGGTCAACAACGTGTGCCTAAATCTTTTTTAGAAAATTTATCTATTCCTATACCTCCTGAATTAATTATGGAAAATATAATTAATACTATCTACCAAAAAAGAGGAGAAATTAAATTAGAAAATAAGTTGTCGGAAGAACTGAAAAAACAGGCGATTATAGACTTTGAGAATATTATTTTTAACACCCAAGCAGAATGAAACTACTCTCTCTAAAAATACAAGGCTACAAAAACTTGAAAGATACAGGTAAAGTGTCTATTGATTTTAGTGGTTGCACAAACTATACGGCATTAATAGGACTTAATGGTTCAGGAAAAAGCAATGTCTTAGAAGCGGTTAGTCTTATTTTTTCAAGTTTATATCACAATACGAAATTAGAAGATGATTTTCAGTATGATTTAATTTACGAGATTGATAATGTCAAAGTACAAGTGAGTAATGGCGCAATGACTGTTGAACAACCAAACGCAAAAGGTGTTATTACTGTTGGTAAAAAATCTCATAAAAACTATTTGCCAACCAATGTAATTGCCTCTTATAGTGGAGAAGAATTAAGAATGTGGGATAATATCTATTTTAAAAGCTATTCAGAATTTTTTAAGAACATTAAAAACAATGCTGAATCTGCATCTCCTCGCTTATTATATTTAAATAAGTATGCTTGGGAATTTTCGCTAATAACGCTTTTGTGTTCAGAAAGTGATATTGTTAAAAAGTTTATTACAGATGTATTACAGATTACCGCATTAGATGTAAAAGTAACTTTTACTTTCAACGATATTGAAAACTCAAAGAATTATCCTGATAATGATGTTATAATTTTTGTAAGAGAACTAATCGAAGCTCAAACAAAAAATGGAGGTCAGTTAACAATAACACAAATTCAAAACATAAATTTTAGTGTTTTTAAAAGTTTAGATGTACTCAAAGAAATGTTTTTTAGTTTGTTTATTACTAGTATGCCTGTAAGAAATACTAATGCAAAGATATATGTTCAGAAATTGATCAATTCAATAGAATTAAAATTTAATGACATTGATGTGAGAAAGCTAAGTGAAGGAGAAAAAAAGCTAATATTAATTTACACAATAACACATCTACTAGCAGATAATAAAACACTAATCTTATTAGATGAACCAGATGCACATATCCACATTGAACGTAAAAAGGATATTATTGATATAATAGATAAAGAAGATTGTTTTACGCTATTCACAACACACTCTCCAAAGATTTTAAACTGCATTAACGAAAACAACATTAAGCTAATCAAAAACACTAAGGAAACAGGTGTAGAAGTATTGAAGTTAGATAGAATTAATGCATTAAGCGAAATCACAAACGGAGAATTTTCAATTATTGATGCAACATTAGCATTGAGCACATCTAAAGATATTTTATTGGTTGAGGGTACAAATGATTATAACTACATAATGCAAGCGATTGAAAAATTAAGTCCAGATTATGATGCTTATGATTTTCATATTATTAATTGTGGTGGTGCTGACAATGTTCCTGCGGTTGTAGAGCAGTCTTTATTATCAATTTTAAAGGACTCTCAATTATGCTTATGTACTTTTGATTATGACAGTCAAGGTAGAAGAAATTATGAAAAAATAATAGAGATAGCGACAAAAGAAGATAAAACCAACTTAAAAGCTATGTATCATACAAAATTAGATGGGACAGATCACGTTAATAATGAGGATTTTTATATGGAAGATTATTTCCCTGTTGATGCTTATAAAACGGATATTATAAACGCAATAAATGGAAAAACTTCTTTTAAACAACTTGAAGAATATCAAAAACCCAAAAGTATTATTCAAAATAAATATAAGACTTTTGATGTTTCTAAATACGAAAAATTCAAAATGTTATTAGATGAAACTTTGAAGATAAAAAATGATTTTCATAGTTCACCAGATTAGTTATAAAATAAAAGTAATGTTAAGGGATTTAGATACTTTTTTGAATCAAGGATTAGAAGAGTTTATCTTTAAAAATTAATTGTAGTTTAATTTTATTGAAAGGCAAGGAATAATATTTTTTAGCAAAAGAAAGATAGTTGTAATATTTATGCCGCCAATATTGCCGCCCAAAAAAGTAAAAACCCTTTAAAATCAATGTTTTAAAGGGTTTTTTTGTGACCTCGGCAGGATTCAAACCTGCAACCTCTTGAGCCGTAATCAAGTGCACTATTCAGTTATGCTACGAGGCCGTTTTGCGGGTGCAAATATAAGAATGTTTTTTAAATTGTAAAGCAAAAAAATAATATTTTTTCACCTTTTTTAATTTATTTTTCTTCTGCTATTTCTTCTTTAAAACTATCAATAGTGTCTTGAGCTTTTTCAAGGTCTGATTCATAGATAAATACGTCAATAGAATTGCCTAAAGTTCCAAAACCAGCAACTCTTCCAGCTTCTTTATTATCTTTTACTAAATATGGAACTTCAATTTCGTTAAGTAACTGACTTAATCTGTTCACAAAGATTTGAGAACCTGAGAAAACTTTAATATGCTTGTTCATAATGGTAAATTTTAATCCAACGAATTTATTGTAACATAAGCACGCCATCCAATAATAGCCAATTGAAATTTTGATGCTTTCGAAATATCCAATTCCTTTTTAGTAAAGGAAGGTAGTAGCGTCTTGTTTAGTTTGGCTAAAAACTTAAAAAAACTTTTTTTCATTAGTAGTTGATTCTACTATCAAAAATAACGAAAAATAATTTGTTATGATAAGAAAAACTAAACTTAACTTAGTTTAAAATGAAAAGTATAGGTTTAGGTTAATCAATCTCTTAAAAGATCAATTCCAGTAATAAATAAGCAATTTTAATGGTTATTAGAATTAGTTTTAAAGCAAGTATAATCATGTTAGGTTCATGTGTTTTTAGTTAGTAAATAATGATGAATTCCGGAATTGTTTTTTCAATATATGAGAAAGGAAATATTACAACCAAACTTTTGAATCTAATTTAATTGGATTGAGTTTGAATTTAAATCAATAAAAACACTATTAGTTTTAATTTATAACCTTATAGTCTATATTTAAATTATTAAATGAAACTTAAAAGTGTCTTATTATTCGTATTTAGTAAGGTTTTAAAGGGGCTTTTTTTACAGAGTTTTAAAAGTAAAGGAAAAAGGATCTTTAAAGTAAATAGTTTTTAGGTGTTTCATTTCTTCAGAAAGAAAAAAATAAGTTTTTCGTAATAAATGTTTGGTACTATTTTGAGAGGAGATATATTCGCGATTTAAAATAAATCTAAATAAACATAATGAAATTTTACACAGTAGTAGCAGCTTTATTTTTAACCTTCGGAGTATCAGCTCAGTCTAGTTTAAAAGGGGAAATAAAGGATGAACAAGGGCAACCAATTTATGGGGTTAATATTCATATTTCAGAGCTTCAAAAAGGTACTACCTCTGATGAAAATGGAGGCTTTATATTAAAAAATATAAAAGAAGGAGCTTTTAAGTTAACTTTTAGTATGGTAGGTTTCAAAACAGAAATAAGAAAAATAGCATTTACCCAAAATAACACTGTGGAGATTTTACAAACATTAAAGGAAGATTCGGAGAGTTTAAGCGAAGTTGTTGTTTCTGCTAGTAGACGTTCAGAATACCTTTCCGAGATACCAGCATCAATAACTGTTGTCAACCAAAAACAATTAACAGACTTATCAAACTCAACAACTAATATTAATGAAATTTTAGAATTTACTGTTCCAGGTTTAGCTGTTTCTACAGGAACCTTTTCTAACTGGGGACAAACATTACGTGGTCGTTCTTTATTAGTTATGATTGA
Source organism: Tenacibaculum sp. XPcli2-G (assembly GCF_024124505.1). Lineage (NCBI taxonomy): Bacteria > Pseudomonadati > Bacteroidota > Flavobacteriia > Flavobacteriales > Flavobacteriaceae > Tenacibaculum > Tenacibaculum sp. XPcli2-G. Next base: position 384,592 of record NZ_JAMXSH010000002.1, on the reverse strand, counting down.
TGGTGTTCCTCAATCTACTCCTTTACGTAACGGTCAATTGGGAATAAAATCTGTGAGTCCTAACGATATTAGTCGTGTAGAAGTAATAAAAGGAGCAACCTCTATTTTTGGAAATGGAGGAAATGGAGGTTTTATTAACTACATAACAAAAAAGCCAAATGCAAATGAAAAGATAGAAGGAACTACTAATATTTGGGGAACTTCTAACTTAACAAAAACGAAAGATGCTTTTGGATTCGGAGCTTATCAGTCATTACGAGGAAAAATAGATAAGTTTAATTACTACTTAAGTGGTAGTTATGAGGAAACAGGAAATAAATACGATGCAGATGGTAAAGTTATACTTCCTACTTATGGATTAGATAATACAAGAATTTATACAGCTTTAGCTAAGTTAGAGTATGAAATATCTGATAGACAAAAAATAAGTATTGGAGGAAACTTGTATAATTCTTTACAAGACACTCCATTTGTACCTGTTCTTGGATCTTTTGAAGTGTATAATGAGAATGGAGATTATACTTTAACACCTGGTTATGGTGTTGAAGGCTCTATTGAAGGACAAGAACCTACAGGATCTAAACTGTATAATGGTAACTTGAAATATGATTTAAATAATATTTTTGATGGAACAACAGATTTTGCAGCTGATGTGTATTATCAAAAAACAAAAAACATATTCTTTTATTCAGATAAATTTGAAAACGGAGGTCAATCAGTAATTAATGCAGAAAAGTATGGTTTAAGACCAAATTTTAACACTACACTTACTCCAAATGAATCAACAGAGATTTCATTAACCTATGGTTTAGATTTGTTAAAAGATAAAACCAATCAAGGATTGTTAGATGGTAGATTATGGGTGCCAAATATTAATATGTTTAGTTGGGCACAATACATACAATCTACAGTAAAATTTAATGACGAATGGGTTTTAAAAGCAGGGTTAAGATATGATGATATGAATCTTACAATAGATGATTATAATACGTTACCATACTCACCTTTAGGAGATGGTAATTTTAATCCATCAGTAGCGGTAACAGGAGGTGAAATAGGGTTTGATAATTTAGCGTTTAATGCGGGTGTAAGGTATATTAAGCATCAAGAGTTTATCCCTTATGTAAGTTATTCACAAGGTTTTTCAATTGCCGATTTAGGTTCTGTTTTACGTTCTGCAACTGCCGATAATATTGAAGATATTCAATTAGAACCAGCAGTAACCAAAAATTATGAGTTCGGATTTTTATCAAAGTTTAAAAACTTTAGGTTAGAAGCTGTAGGGTATTATAGTGTTTCTAATTTAGGTACAGGCGTTGCATTTGATGAAAATATAAATTCTTTTGTGCCATCTAAAAAGCCGCAGAACATTTATGGAGGAGAAATAGCAATAGATTATACTGCTTTTAATAGTAAACTAAAAGTAGGAACATCATATTCTTATGTTGAAGGTTTAACTCATAATGTGGGAGATGAAAATAATTTAACTTATTTAGGAGGTGATGTAATTTCAGCTCCAAAATTAACAGCTTACGTAACTTGGGTTCCAACAAAGAAAATAAGTACTTCTTTACGTATGACTAATTTAGGAGATAGAAATCGTTTTAATCCGTATTTAGATGCAAGTGATAATTATACGTTTAGACATACACAATTTCCTGTAGAAGGATACACTTTACTTAATTGGTCTATGAACTATAAATTGCAAGAAAATATATCGGTTTCATTAGCTGTAAATAATTTGTTAAACGAATATTATTTACCAGCAAGATCACAATGGGCAGCACCTTTAAGAACTTTTACAGGAACTGGAGAAGGGGCAAATGCTAAATTAAGTGTGTTGTATAACTTCTAAAATAATAAACAACATCTTACATTTGCAAAAGTATAAACCCAGTGTCTATTTTATTTTAGACTCTGGGTTTTAAAAAATAAAGAGATATCAATTGCAGCAGATACATAAAATAATTTGGAAGATACACTTATGGCTAGGACTTAGTTGTGGGGTTATTGCTTCTTTTTCTGGTTTAACGGGAGCATTGTATGTTTGGCAACCTGAAATAACTTCATTACTAAACCCGAAATTATTAAAGGTTGAAGATTTTTCTAAAATAAACGAAAAAACAATTTTAAGTTCTGCTTATTTTTTAGCTACACAGAATAAGGGAAAAGTAAATAAAGTTTTTTTGCCTTATAGAGAGCAGCAAACGATTTCAATAAATTATAAAAACGGTAAAACATTGTATTATCACCCGAAAACCAGAGTTTTGTTAGGTGAAAAATCGGTGTCAATACAGTTTTTTGAAACCCTCCTGAAGTTACACCGTACGTTAGGAATGCCTACAATTGGCAAGTATGTTATAGGTACAAGTGCTTTATTGTTTTGTTTCTTCTTATTAACAACAGGGTTTTATATGTGGTGGAAAATATATAAAAACAACCTGTCAAAAGGATTTACGATGAAGTGGAAACCCAAAAAGAAACGATTTTACTTCAATCTACATAAAGTATTCGGAATTTATTTTTTGTTGCCTTTATTGATAATAGCATTTACGGGAGGTTACTTCACGTATCATAAAACCTATAAATCTACTTTATCTATATTTAATAGTTCAGATAAAACTGTATTGGATGAAGAAGCAAAGCAAGAAAAGATATTTTCATTAGAAGAAGCAGTTTTACAAACTGATGGAAAATATGCTTTAAGAGCTATTTATTACCCGAAAGACAGTTTAGGAGTATATAGACTTCGGTACATAAAAGATCGATTTATTAAAGCAGGGTTTAGAAAGACAAAAGAAATGGAGTTAAATCAGCAAGGTAAATTACGAACACTATCAAGTTTTGATTTTGATGCAAATAATAATCGAATAGCGGCTCAGTTTTACCCAGTACATATAGGAGAAATAGGAGGAATATTGGGTAGAGTTTTAGTATTTGTATCTGGTTTAGTGCCTTTGGTGTTATTGATAACAGGCTTTAAAGTTTATAGTTCAAAACGTAAGAAACTAAAGAGGCAACTTAATTAAGGTTTTATTGGTTCAGGAGCTTGAATTTGTTTTCATTTTTGCTGGGTAAAAACCTTATCTTCGCCTAAAAAATATTTTATGAGCATTCTATATATTATTATTGGTTTAACATTGTTGGTTTTAGGAGGAAATTGGCTGTTAAAAGCAGCGGTAGGCTTATCACTTAAACTACATATACCAAAAATAGTAATAGGTATGACAGTAGTGTCGTTTGCAACATCAGCACCAGAATTAATTGTAAGCATAAAGTCTGCTTTGAATGGAGCTACCGGGTTAGCGGTAGGAAATGTTATTGGGTCTAATATTGCAAACTTAGGTCTGGTTTTAGGAATAACAGTTATATTATCGTCAATTGATGTAGAAAAAAGTTTTTATAAAACAGATTGGCCAGTAATGATGATTGCTTCAGTACTACTGTATTTTTTTATAGCGAATGACAAGACCATTCAATTTTATGAAGGAGCTATATTATTTGGAATGTTGGTAGTATTTTTAATTTATTTATTACGTTTTCAAAAACAAGCAGTTGTTGATGAGATGCCTGAAGACGATGAAGAGTTACCCTTATATAAAATAGCCTTGTTTCTAGCTGTTGGAGGAGTTGGTTTATGGGGCGGTTCAGAACTATTGATTAATGGTTCGGTAGCTATGGCTCAACATTTTGGAGTAAGTGACGCGATTATTGGAGTAACTGTAGTGTCAGTAGGAACAAGTGTTCCAGAATTGGCTGCATCAATTATTGCGGTGTTAAAGAAAGAAAAAGCCATCTCGTTAGGAAACCTTGTAGGGTCTAATGTGTTTAATATTTTAGCCGTTTTAGGTATTACAGCAATGATTACGCCTGTTGAGGTAAAACCAGACGCCTATAGTTTGATTAATAATGATATTTATTGGATGTTAGGAATTTCGTTTGCCATATTACCTTTAGTATTTATTCCAAAAGGATTACGTTTAGGTTGGAGAGATGGAATTATTTTGTTAGGAACGTATGCAACTTTTATCTATTTAACAATTTCGTAAAAACGAATTAGTCATAAAATAAAAAAAGCCGCAATTTTGCGGCTTTTTTAGTTGTGTTGTTGTGTTTGTTAATTATATGTTGGCACCTTTTACGGTTTCTATAATTCTTCCAGCTACTTTGTATGGATCAGCGTTTGAAGCAGGTCTTCTGTCTTCTAACCAACCTTTCCATCCTTTTTCTACAGTAATGATAGGAATTCGGATTGAAGCACCTCTATCTGAAACTCCATAACTGAAATCAGATACGTGAGCAGTTTCATGTAAACCAGTTAAACGCTCGTCATTATTTGCTCCATATACATCAATATGTTCTTCTGTAACAGGTCTAAAAGCTTCACAAATTTTCTCGTAAGTTTCTTGAGAACCACAAGTTCTTAATGTAGTATTAGAAAAGTTTGCATGCATACCAGAACCATTCCAATCTCCTTTTACTGGTTTTGGATGGTATTCAATGTAGTAACCATATTTTTCAGTTAAACGGTCTAATAAGTAACGGGCAACCCAAATTTCATCACCAGCTTTTTTTGCTCCTTTAGCAAATAATTGGAATTCCCATTGTCCTGGAGCAACTTCTTGGTTAATCCCTTCAAAGTTTAAACCTGCTTCAATACATAAATCGGCATGTTCTTCAACAAAATCTCTTCCCCAAGTGTATCTTCCTCCTACAGAACAGTAGTATTTCCCTTGAGGTCCAGGGAATCCGCCACGAGGGAATCCTAAAGGTAAATCAGTTTTAGTATCCATTAAAAAATACTCTTGCTCAAAACCAAACCAAAAGTCATTATTATCATCATCAATCTTAGCACGTGCATTTGAGGCATGTGGAGTTCCATCAGCATTTAAAACTTCAGACATTACTAAGAATCCATTTTTTCTAGTCGGGTCAGGATAAATAGCAACAGGCTTTAATAAACAATCAGAAGCACCACCAGATGCTTGCTCAGTAGAACTTCCGTCAAAAGACCACATAGAACAGTCTTCTAATTTACCGCTAAAGTTTTCTTCAACTTTAGTTTTACTACGCATGTTTTGAGTTGGCTCATGACCATCTAACCAAATGTATTCTAATTTTGATTTACTCATGATTTTTGTTTTTGTGTTGTTTTGAGTTAATTACGAAGCAAAATTGAGTATTTTTTGTTTAAAGGCAAAATTTTTAAGGGTATTTTTGTTTAAAATTAACTTTAAATTAATTTAACCCCTGTTTTTTTAGGGGTGTTTTGCTTAAAGTTTGTATTTTTGAGTATCTAATTTAATATTTTATTATATGTCAACTTTAAGATTCAGTGCATTACAAGAGGTTTTACATAGAAAAACTGTTGTAGTAGAAGAAAACGAACGTCGTTCAGAATTGTTTGGTAAAAACGTATTTAATGAGCAAGCAATGCGTCAATATATGACCAAAGAGGCATATCAAAGTGTAATGGATGCTATTGAATTTGGGACTAAGATTGATAGGAAAACCGCTGATCAGATTGCGGTAAGCATGAAAGATTGGGCATTATCTAAAGGAGCAACGCATTATACACACTGGTTTCAGCCTTTAACGGGATCTACAGCAGAAAAGCACGATGCGTTTTTTGAAACTGTTGACGGAGGAGGAGCAATGGAGAAGTTTGATGGAGGTCAGTTAGTACAACAAGAGCCAGATGCATCAAGTTTTCCTAACGGAGGAATTAGAAATACTTTTGAAGCACGTGGTTATACGGCATGGGATCCAACATCACCAGCGTTTATTTATGGTACGACCTTATGTATTCCAACTGTTTTTGTGGCATATACAGGTGAAGCGTTAGATAATAAAGCACCCTTATTAAGAGCATTACAAGCGGTTGATACTGCGGCGACAGCAGTTTGTAAATATTTTGACAAAAATGTAACAAAAGTAAACGCAACCTTAGGTTGGGAACAAGAATACTTTTTAATTGATACAGCATTAGCAGCAGCACGTCCTGATATAATGATGACAGGAAGAGCATTGTTAGGACATGCACCAGCAAAAGGACAACAGTTAGACGATCATTATTTTGGATCAATACCTACTAGAGTATTGAACTTTATGCGTGATTTGGAAAATGAATGTATGCTCTTAGGAGTGCCTGTTAAAACACGACATAATGAAGTAGCACCAAATCAGTTTGAGTTAGCGCCAATTTTTGAAGAAGCAAACTTAGCAGTAGATCACAATTCATTATTAATGGATGTGATGGAGAAAGTGTCGCAACGTCATAAATTCAAAGTGTTATTCCATGAAAAGCCATTTGCAGGGATTAATGGTTCAGGAAAACATAATAACTGGAGTTTATCTACCAATACAGGAGTTAATTTACTGAGTCCAGGGAAAACCCCGATGAAAAACTTACAATTCTTAACCTTTTTTGTAAATACCATCAAAGCAGTTCACGATTACGAAGAATTAATTAGAGCGTCGATAGCAAGTGCTAGTAACGATCATCGTTTAGGAGCTAATGAAGCACCACCAGCAATTATATCAGTTTTTATAGGTTCACAATTATCATCGGTATTAGATGAGCTAGAAAATGTAACGAAAGGAAAACTATCACCTGAAGAAAAAACAGATTTAAAATTAAACATTGTAGGGAAAATTCCTGAAATTTTATTAGATAACACAGATAGAAACAGAACTTCACCTTTTGCTTTTACAGGAAATAAATTTGAGCTACGTGCAGTAGGTTCATGGTCTAACTGCGCAGGGCCTATGACTGTATTGAATACAATTATAGCAAGACAACTGAATGAATTTAAAGAAGAAGTTGATAAGTTAATTGATACCAAAAAACTTAAAAAAGATGAAGCCATATTTAATGTATTGAGAGAATATATTAAAGCATCAAAGAATATTCGATTTGAAGGAGATGGTTATGGAGAAGCATGGGAAAAGGAGGCTAAGAAAAGAGGGTTGTCGAATAACAAAACAACTCCAGAAGCATTAAAAGCAAAAGTTTCTGAAAAAGCAATTTCTCTTTTTGAAGAAATGAAAGTGATGAATAAGGTTGAGGTAGAAGCTCGTCATGAAATCGAGTTAGAAGAATATTCAAAGAAAATACAAATAGAAAGTAGAGTGCTAGGTGATATTGCAAGAAACCATATTATACCTATTGCTATTCAATACCAAAATACGTTGATAGAAAATGTAAGAGGACTGAAAGAGATTTTTGGAAATAATTTTGAGAAATACGCTAACGAACAAATCGATTTAATTCAGAAAATATCTAATCATATCGCTGAAATTAACTCTAAAGTAGAAGATATGATTGAAGAACGTAAAAAGGCAAATAAACTAGAAGGACAAAAAAATGCAGATGCTTATTGTAACAAAGTGAAACCTTATTTTGACGAAATTCGTTATCACTGTGATAAATTAGAATTAATGGTAGATGATAATTTATGGCCTTTAACTAAGTACAGGGAGCTTTTATTTACTAGATAAAATAACCTATTTTGAATGAGAAAAAACATTTATTAAAAAAGGGGGAAAACCCCTTTTTTTAATAAAAATGAAAATGAAAAAAACAAAGCCAAAGACTACGTTTATAGCGTGTTTTTGGCTTTTTCTTATTTTATTTTTTTAAGTATAGAAATCTTGATTGGTTTTTGAAGCTAAAAAAAATTGTATATTAGCTATGTTTAAACAAACAGTCTATATATAGATTCTTACAGTTTTATTTTAAACTGATGGATGTAATTACAGTTACCAAACTAATCTTACATTTTACCCCATAATTTTATCTTACCCTTATTTACTTAGCATTCTCCCATAATAAGCATTATTAGTATTTGTATGCTTATATCATACATAGAGTATGCTAAAAATCAATTAACGTATTTTAAAATTATCTATTATGAAAAATTTTTTATTAGCAGCTATTTTTTTAGCTTCAGGAACCGTTTTCGCACAGTTCGCAAACCCATTACCAACACCAAAAGCTAACTGTTTAGGATGTTCAGTAGCACAAGTAGGTCCTTCTTATGGAGATAGAGGAGCAGCAATAAACACGAGTTACGTAGATCAAACAGGACACATGAATGATGCAAGTGTAGTTCAAACTGGAGTAGGTAACTTATCAAATATCGATCAAGATGGTCAAAACCAAGGATTTTCTGGAGGTTTAGGAAACGAAGCGACTGTATACCAAAGAGGAAGAAAGAACGAAACCGACATTAAACAACATGGAGATTACAATTCTGGTTTTGTAAATCAAGTAGGATATAAAAACTACGCACAACAAGATGTAGGTGTAGGTTGGGCAGAAAATAACAGAGCATATGCTTACCAAACAGGACGTCAAAATACTTCTATTCAAAAACAACGTTATGATAATAATGTAGCTATTGTAGCACAATCTGGTAGAAGAAATTTAGCTCACCAAGATCAAAGTACAGGAACTAATGGTGCACCAGGTAGTGTAGCAGGTATTTTACAAGTCGGTAACTATAATAAGGCTAAACAAGTACAAAGAGGTAGTTTTAATATAGATGGAATAGCTCAATTTGGAAACGGAAATATGGCTTCTACTACGCAAACATCAACAGGGGGGATAAATATTTCTGGTATTGGACAGACAGGTTCGGGGAATGAAGCTTGTGTTGATCAAAACGCTGATGTTGGTATTAACTTAAGTTTAATTAGTCAGTTTGGTGTAGAAAATCATGCGTCTGTTATTCAAGACGCACAAGGTTCAGGTAATGCTAGCTTTATCGGTCAAGCAGGTTATATGAATAAGGCTTGTGTTGAACAAACAGGACTATAATTTATTTATTAATAAAACTTTAAGAGAAGGGAGAAACTCTTCTCTCTTCTCTTAACTTATTAAAATGAAGGTAATGAAAGATATGAAAACAATATTATTTATAATGCTGGTTACTTTTAATCTGACTATTATGTCACAGCAAAAAACATCTACATATTTTGTATCTGTACCTCAAATAGGAAATGATGTTTCTTTTGTAATACTAGAGAAAAATATTAATTCATTAAATAATTCACAAGATTTTACCTATTCAGCAGCTAATCAAAATTACCTAACAATAAATCAAGTAGGAATAAATAATGTAGCAGAATTAAAAAGTGGAGTTAGAGATGTACAGTTAGTGGGGCAAAAGGGAAAAAACAACTATTATAGCTTTATAGATTATTACAATGCTTCTCCTACAAAAATGAATATTCTTCAACAGGGGAATGCAAATTCATTACAGGTGTACGGAACAAACTCTTTAATGGAAAATGTAAAAATCATTCAAAAATCTAATTATAAAACAATTATAGTTAGGAACTATTAAAATGATGCTAAGGTTTAATTTCTTTAAAAGAAAAATAAAATATATTACTCTGTTTTTACTTTGTATAACAACAAGTTATGCTCAAGAAATAAACGAGGTAAAAGCCAAAATTCTTATTCTTAAAAAAGACAATTTTATAGCAGTAAAAGCACAAGCTGAAAATGAAGGAGTATTGTTTAAAGATGAGTTTAATTACAACTTATTGGTGTTAAAAAAGAGTAAAGATGGAAGCTACTCTAACAATAAACAATCAGGAGAATTTTCTTTAAAACCTAATGAAAAAAAAGAGCTATCATTAATAAGGTTAAGCTTAAACCCTGATGAAGAGCTAAGAGCTTATTTATTTATAAAGCACAAGGAAACTTTAATAGATAAAGATACTTTAGTAATAGTACCTAAAAAGGTAGGTATAATAAAAAAAGAAAAAATAGACGAATCTAATTTTGTGTTAAAAGGATTGGTTATTGAAGAAGCAATAACAAAAATAGGGAAAGACTTTTATGATTTTTTTTACCAAGAATACCTGCTTTCAGGCTTAAAGTATCCTTTCATTATAAAAATAAAAGAGAAACCAGGATTAAGAAGAACTACAGTTTTAATTATTGAAGCTGATGATAAAAAGGTTTTTGAGTTCATGACAATGCCAGGAGAAGATTTTCTTAAACGAGCTGTTAGAGCATCTTTGGTAAGATTAAGTAGTTACTCAAAACAGAGAAATACATTATTAAGTTATAAAATTTAAACAAAGTAAGTTATGAAAATAGCAACCAAACTTATAACAATTGTTTTATTTTTAATAAGTTCATTTACTTTTTCACAAGAACTAGTTTATAAACCAGTTAATCCATTTTTTGGAGGAAATAATCCATTCGGGTATCAGCAAATTTTGGCATCAGCAAATGCACAAAACGATTTTCAAGAAGAAACACAAGATCCTTTTCAACAACCATCAGACTTAGAAAACTTTACTAATAGTTTAAACAGGCAACTACTAAACTCATTATCTCAAGATTTATTTCAAGAACAATTTGGAGATCAAGGGTTAACTGTTGGAACTTATGTGTTTGGATCTTTAGTAGTAGAAGTAACACCTACCAGTGGAGGTTTATCTGTAAATATTTTAAATACCCAAACAGGTGAACAAACACAAATTATAATACCAAACAATTAACAACAAAACGACTAACCATAACTTAAATTTTATGAGAAAATTATTATTCAAATTACTATTCTCTTTAAGTTTTATCTTGTTTTCTAGTTGTGGAGCATACCTAAATCAGCCATTCCAAACAACGAATGCTAGAATAGGGGAAAACACCTCTTTACAAAACGATTTAATTAAGAATATTCTACCTGTCGAAAAAGTAATCGTAGGAGTTTATAAATTTAGAGATCAAACAGGACAATACAAGCCGACTGAAAACGGTTCTACATTTAGTACCGCGGTAACGCAAGGAGGTACATCAATTCTATTAAAATCACTAGAAGAGTCAAAATGGTTTACTCCAATAGAAAGAGAAAATATCGCTAATTTATTAAATGAACGACAAATAATAAGGTCAACAAGGCAAGAATATCAAGGAGTTAATTCTACAAAAATGCCACCATTACTTTTTGCTGGAATTATTTTAGAAGGAGGCGTGGTTTCTTATGATTCTAATATTATTACAGGAGGTTCAGGAGTTCGATATTTTGGAGCAGGAGCATCTAATCAATATAGACAAGATAGAATAACCGTTTATTTAAGAGCCGTATCTACATCAAATGGACAAATTTTAAAAAATATTTACGTATCAAAAACAATACTCTCTCAAGGAATTTCAGCAAACTTGTATAGATATGTTTCTTTAAGAAGATTGTTAGAAGTAGAAACAGGAGTAACCAAAAATGAGCCTATGCAATTAGCTGTAAAAGAAGCGATAGATAAAGCAGTCGAACAGTTGATTATAGAAGGTGTTGTAGATGGTTTATGGACTCCTCAAGGAGGTGATAAGGTTGTTAACCTCTTTAAAGAAGAGTATTTAAAAGAAAAAAATGAAGCAGACAATACATTACTTTTTAATAGAAAGCAGGAAACAAGAAGAGCAAAAAATTCAATGAGTGTAATGGGAGGAGCTTCAATAATTTCAGGAGATTATTCAAAACCCGTAGCAAGATTTGGTTTTGACCTAAAATACAGATATTTTTTTAAGAACCCTCGATTTAGTTTTGGAGGAAGCATAGGAAGGTTTGAGTTAGAAAACGAACAATCTTTTAAAAATACTTTTTTAACATCTAGTATTTTTCTAGAATACAATATGATGCCTTACGATAGGTTAACACCGTATGCATACATAGGTGTAGGTTCAGTTTTAGAGAAAAACCTAGACAATCCTATGTTTAAATTTCAATATGGTTTAGGGTTAGAGTATTTAGTAACAAATAAAATAGGATTAACTCTTTATGGAGAAAATTATCTTTTAGGTTCAGACAACTTAGATAAGCTAGTTAGAGGAAAGAGAAATGATTTTATTTGGAGAGTAGGAGCAGGTATAAATGTTTATTTTTAAGAAAAGAAATAATGAAAAAAATAATAAAAATAACAATACTCTTAATTTGTGTAACCTTATTTAATTGTAGTGAAGATACTGTAGATTATGTAGAGTTCGGAACAATTAAAGGTCGTGTAGTTAAAAAGAAAAGTTTTGAACCTATTACAAATGCAAAAATTGCATTATCACCTACCAATAACACAAGTTTTACCGATGAAGATGGTTACTTCTTAATGGAAGATGTACCAGCACAAGAATATTCGGTAAGTGCCACTAAAGAGGGGTATTTAACAGGTTTTCAACCTGTAGGTTTAGATGCAGGGACAGAAATTAATATAGTATTTGAATTAGATATAGAAACAGCATTAAATGACCCACCAACAGCACCAGAGCTTAGAGCTCCAGCTAATGGCATAGAAGATTTAAATAATACAGTAGAATTAAGTTTTAAATCAATTGATCCTGATGAAGATGAAATAACATACAGGATAGAAATTAAAAACGACTTAAATAATGATGTTATATCTTTTGAAAATGTAAAAGACACTTTATACACAGTTTCCGATTTAAAATTCGGAGTAAAATATTTTTGGCAAATAGGAGCATCAGATGGTATTAATGCCGAAGTATTAAGTACAGTGAGTACATTTAAAATTACATCAACACCCAATAACAGATATTTTTATACACGACAAGAGGGAGGAAATAATGTAATATACTCTGGAGATTTTATCAATGAAGCCTCTGTAAATGAATTATTGTTAACATTACCAACAACAAACTCTTGGAGACCAAGAAAAAACTCAGCGGCAAATTTGGTTGCCTTCTTACGAACAGACAATAACGAAACTCATATTTATACAATGAAAACAGATGGTTCAGATGTTAAAAAAGTTACATCTAATGTTCCTGTGGTTGCATTTGATTTAAACGAAGTTGATTTCTCGTGGTCTTCAAACGGAGATCGAATTATATATCCGAATTACGATAAATTATACTTGATAAATAAAGATGGAAGTGGTTTACAACAAATTTATCAAACAACAGATGGTAGTTACATTACTGAATGCGACTGGAGTAATGATGAGTCTAAAATAGCACTGAAAACCAATAACACAAGTGGTTATAATGCACAAATCTATACGATTGATATGGCAGGAAATATAATTGACACTGTTTTAACAGGAATGCAAGGAGCCGCAGGGGGAATTAATTTTACAATAGATGGAAGCTCGCTGTTGTATACTAGAGATATTTCTGGATATGAATCAAGTAATTATAGGCAACTAAACAGTCATTTATTTTTATATGAATTTGCTACGGCAGAAGTTACTGATTTATCAGAAGGAAAAGCAGATGGAACAAATGATTTAGACCCACGTTTATCACCTAATGAGGCTGAAGTTATCTTTGTGAATACATCCAATGATGGTATTTCTACAAAAACAATTTATAAAGTACCTTTTAGTGAAGGATCTACAACTAGAACAGCATTGTTTGAAAATGCGACAATGCCAGATTGGGAATAAAAGAAAACAAACTATTACTTAGAGAGCGAACGTATAAAAAACGTTCGCTTTTTTCTTGATAAAAGCGTAATAAAACCTAAATTTGCAGGTAACAACAACACAACAAATGAGTAACGAAGTATCTAAACGCTACGCACAACGCGGAGTATCGGCATCTAAAGAAGATGTACACAATGCTATAAAAAATATTGATAAAGGATTATTTCCAAAAGCTTTCTGTAAAATAGTTCCAGATTATTTAACAAACGATGATGATTACTGTTTAATAATGCATGCAGATGGAGCAGGAACAAAATCGTCTTTAGCATACATGTACTGGAAAGAAACAGGAGATATTTCGGTATGGAAAGGCATTGCTCAAGATGCTTTAATCATGAATATTGATGATTTATTGTGTGTGGGTGCTACCGATAACATTATGTTATCTTCTACTATTGGACGTAACAAAAATAATATTCCAGGAGAAGTTTTATCGGCAATTATTAATGGAACAGAAGAGTTAATTAATGAGTTGAAGGAATTTGGAGTTACGATTCATTCAACAGGAGGTGAAACTGCTGATGTTGGTGATTTAGTACGTACTATTATTGTAGATTCTACGGTAACCGCTCGTATGAAGCGTACCGATGTAATTGATAATGCAAATATTAAAGCAGGAGATGTAATTGTTGGTTTAGAGTCATTCGGACAAGCAACGTATGAAAAAGAATACAACGGAGGTATGGGAAGTAACGGATTAACTTCTGCACGTCACGATGTGTTCCACAATTATTTAGCAGAAAAATATCCAGAAAGTTTTGATGCTTCAGTACCGTCAGATTTAGTGTATTCAGGAAATACAAAATTAACAGATGAAGTAGAAAATTCTCCGATTGACGCTGGTAAACTAGTGTTATCGCCAACAAGAACCTATGCGCCAATTATCAAGGAAATTTTATCGAAATTTTCTTCGGAAGAAGTGCACGGAATGATTCACTGTTCAGGAGGAGCTCAAACAAAAATTTTACATTTTGTAGATAATTTACACATCGTAAAAGATAATATGTTTCCAATTCCACCATTGTTTAAATTGATACAAGAGCAATCAAAAACAGATTGGAAAGAAATGTATCAAGTGTTTAACTGTGGACACAGAATGGAGTTATATGTATCTCCAGAAATAGCAGAAGAGATTATTACTATTTCAAAAACGTTTAACGTAAATGCACAGATTGTTGGTAGAGTTGAAACTTCTGATAAAAAGAAATTAACAATCAAAAGTCAATACGGAACTTTTGAATACTAATACTGTAAAATAAAAGTATAATCCTCAGATTTCTCTGAGGATTTTTTTATTTCATTTTTTCAAACACAAAATCAATTGAAAACTCATCGTTACTAACGTTAGCTTTCAGTAGATTGTTTTCTTTCCAGTATTGTATTGTTTTAGGGAATTCGTTTAGTTTGTTTTCCGCAGTAAAAGAAGTATCAGTTTGTTGTGTAAAAGCAAATAATGTCGAGGTTTCATTCACGCCTGTAACCTGTAAAAACAAAGAATCATTTTTAGTAATGATGTGTAAGACTTCTTTAAATACAGTATCGTTTTTTTGTAAGGAAAAACCAATTCCAGAAAAATCATTTTCCCAAAACTCGTAAGTTCTTTTACCAGCTTCGTTATAAATACGTTTCCATTTACCAAACAGCCAAGTAGGTTTTTTTATTTTCTTTTCTTGTAGACAAGAAAAAAGTAGTGTACAAGTAAAAAATAAGATTAAAATTCGCATAACAAAAGCCTTAATGAATTAAAGATATGAATAAAATTCGATAAAAAATCGTAAATTCGCACCCCAAGAAAAGATACTATGCTAGATAAATTACAGATAGTTAAGCAACGTTATGATGAGGTATCAGATTTAATCATCCAACCAGATGTTATCTCTGATCAAAAACGTTATGTGCAATTAAATAAAGAGTATAAAGACTTAGGAAAGGTTGTAAAAAAGGCAAACGAGTACGAAACTTTATTAAATAATATAGAAGAAGCTAAGGAGATTATTGCTGACGGATCGGATGCGGAAATGGTAGAAATGGCTAAAATGGAAATGGATGAAGCAAAAACTCGTATTCCAGAATTGGAAGAGGAGATTAAGTTTTTATTAATTCCAAAAGACCCAGAAGATGCTAAAAACGCGGTAGTAGAATTGCGTGCAGGTACGGGTGGAGATGAAGCAAGTATTTTTGCTGGTGATTTATTTAGAATGTACACCAAGTACTGTGAAAGCAAGGGATGGAAAGTATCTACGGTAGATTTTTCTGAAGGAACCAATGGTGGATTTAAAGAAATTCAGTTTGAAGTTTCTGGTGAAGATGTATACGGAACTTTAAAGTTTGAAGCTGGTGTACATCGTGTACAACGTGTACCGCAAACCGAAACCCAAGGACGTGTACATACATCGGCAGCAACATGTATGGTGTTTCCAGAGGCAGAAGAGTTTGATGTAGAAATCAACCCAAAAGATGTGCGTATTGATTATTTCTGTTCGTCAGGACCAGGAGGTCAATCGGTAAACACTACCTATTCAGCAGTACGTTTAACACACATCCCTACAGGATTGGTAGCGCAATGTCAGGATCAAAAATCACAGCATAAAAACAAAGAAAAAGCATTTAAGGTATTACGTTCTCGTTTATACGATTTAGAGTTAGCTAAAAAGCAAGAGGAAGACGCTGCAAAACGTGGATCGATGGTAACCTCAGGAGATCGTTCCGCGAAAATTAGAACGTATAACTATCCGCAAGGACGTGTAACTGATCACAGAATAGGGTTAACCTTATACGATTTATCAAATATTGTAAATGGAGATATTCAAAAAATTATAGACGAGTTAATGCTTGCGGAAAATACTTCTAAACTAAAAGAATTAGGAGAAACTATTTAGTAAAAAGCGTTACCATATTGGTAACGCTTTTTTTTATAGAAAAGAATTAGAACTATGAATACTTGTAGAGCCAATAAAGAAACCCTACCTTTGTCATAATATTAATGTTCTATCCTTTTTTTAGGAGAAAATCTACAAGTCTCTACACTATTTTTCTGTTATACATCAGTTTTTTAGTCTTCAGTTTCTTTATAAATTTATTTTCAATAGAATTTTTAATCAAAAAAATAATATCATATAAAAATCATAGAACTTCTTATGAAGTGCTGTGAAGTTACTTTCATGTTGTAAGATTTAATAATTAAAAACCATATCATATGTTAAGAATAGTAGTAAAAGAAGGCGAAAATATTGATAGAGCTTTGAAACGTTATAAACGAAAATTTAGAGACGTAAAAGTTTTACAAGAATTAAGAGAAAGAAAGCAATATGTAAAACCATCAGTAACAAGAAGAGCTCAAATTCAAAAAGCAGCTTATAAAGAGCAATTATTTAACGAAGAATAATTTTGATACAACAAAAAATATAAAACGCAATCCGAAGGGGTTGCGTTTTTTTGTAGAATAGCTTTTAACATTTAATAGTATTTTTTTAGTAGCTAAATAAGCAAAAGATTAAATTTTGGTCATTCCTGCAAAAGTTTTGGTTAAAAAAGACATTAACATCTAAATTAATTTTGCTCTTCAAATAATAAATGATTAATTTAAGATGAAAAAAAAGAATACTTCCCAAAAAAATAAAGTATTAACTTACACAATTATAGGCTTATTTATAGTTATAGTTTCTAGTTATGCATTTAGTTCTTCAGAAGTAAAAAAAACAGAATTAGTTTCTCAAAAGTTACCTGTAAAAGTTACAACACCTATATACAAAACTATTACGGAATGGGATGAGTATACAGGACGTTTCGAAGCAAGTAATAAAGTAGAAGTTCGTGCACGTGTAAGTGGTTTTTTAGAGCGTGTAAATTTTAAAGCTGGACAAATTGTAAAAAAGGGACAGACGCTCTTTATTATTGATGACAGACCTTTTAAAATAGCCCTAAATAAAGCTAATGCCAATTTAGCTCAAGCCAAAGCAAATTTAGAAATTGCACAAGACAATTTTAAGCGTGTCGAAGATTTAAAGGAAACAGGTGCAGTATCTATTGAAGAATTCAATCGTAGAAAACAAGCTCTAGAGTATGCTAAAGCTAGTATTCAGGTGTCGGAAACACACGTGGCTGATGCTAAATTAAATTTAGAGTTTACACGTGTTAAAGCTCCAATTTCAGGTTTAGTGAGTAGAGATCGTGTGAACGAAGGAAACCTTATAGATGGAGGTTCTTCAAATTCTACATTATTAACCACTATTGTAGCTACAAGCCCTATTCACTTTTATTTTACAAGCAGCGAGTCTGATTACTTGCGTTATGTACGATTGGCAAATAATGGAGAAAGAAAAGCGGTTCGCACAGACGGACTTCCGGTACATATTAAACTTCAAGATGAAGATGAGTTTTTACACAAAGCAAAAATAGACTTCGTAGATAATCAAATTGATAATAGTACAGGTACAATAGAAAACAGAGCCATTTTACCAAATAAAGACTTACTGTTAGAGCCAGGAATGTTTGGTAAAGCTAGAATAAGTGAAAGCACAGCACATAAAGCGATTATGATACCAGAGGATATTATTGGTACCAACCAGTCACTACGATATGTTTATGTTTTAGGAGAAAACAATATTGTAACCAGTAAAAACATCATTTTAGGACCATTACATTCTAACGGATTTCGTATTGTTAGAGAAGGATTATTAGAAACAGATAAGTTGATAATTAATAATATTCAAAAAATTAGGCCAGGTACAGTAGTTACCCCCGTTGAAACTAATTTAGAAATCCCAAAAAGCTAACTGTAAATCAATAACAAGTTAGTAGTAAAACCATATTAAAAAATAAACTCATTTATAGTTTTATGTCTTTAAATAAGGATATGAAAATCTTAGAGTTATGTTCAAATTTTAACAAAATACAATGAAATTTAGTCACATATTTATCAAAAGACCAATATTTGCTGCAGTACTAAGTGTACTCATACTTATTGTTGGTGGTTTATCCTATTTTTCATTACCCGTTTCACAGTTTCCAGATGTAGCCCCACCAACGGTAGAAGTAGTTGCTATGTACCCTGGTGCGAGTGCCAAGACACTGTCAGAAACTGTAGCAGCGCCTTTAGAAAAAGAAATTAATGGTGTTGAAGGTATGATTTATATGACTTCCCAATCATCAGCTGATGGTAGAGTAACAGTACAAATTGCCTTTGAACTGGGTACAGATTTAGATCGCGCCCAAGTACAAGTACAAAACCGAGTTGCTATCGCAGAACCACGTTTACCAGAATCGGTAAGACGTTTAGGAATCACTACAAAGAAAATATCACCAGATATTTTACTGTTGGTTAACTTAATTTCACCTAATGAGACCTATGACCAGATTTATATGGGTAATTACGCTACGTTACAGCTTAAAGATGAGTTGGCACGATTAAAAGGTATTGGTGATATCCAAATTTTTGGAGCGGCAGAATACGCCATGCGTATTTGGTTAGACCCAGATAAAATTGCTAATTTAGATATGACAGCTGGTGAAGTAGTTGCAGCCTTACGTGCTCAAAACGTACAAATAGCTAGTGGTACATTAAACACCTTACCATCAGGCACGCAATCAGCATTCGAGGTAAATATTCAGACGCAAGGAAAACTAATTACACCTGAAGAATTTGAAAATGTGATCGTTAAATCAGCAGAAGATAACAGAATAGTAAAACTTAAAGATGTTGGTCGTGTTGAATTAGGTGCACAAAATTACGCTACAAAAGGCTATTTAGGCAAGAAGCCAGCAATTGCTATGCCTATTTTTCAACAACCAGGAGGTAATGCGTTAGAAACCGCTAGAAGTATTAAAGAAACTATGGAAAGGTTATCCAAAAGCTTTCCAGAAGATTTGGAGTACAAGATAGAATATAACCCCACCGAATTTATTCAAAAATCGGTAGATCAAGTATACAGTACAATTTTAGAAGCCGTAATCCTTGTGATTTTAGTAATTTTATTATTCCTACAATCATGGCGTGCAGCTATTATTCCAATTTTAGCAATTCCGGTATCATTGGTAGGTACATTTGCTATTATGCAAGGTATTGGTTTTTCTCTTAACAACTTAACCTTATTTGGGTTGGTGTTAGCCATTGGTATTGTGGTAGATGATGCAATTGTAGTAGTAGAAAATATGGAACGTTATCTCGAAGAAGGCTATTCACCAAAAGAAGCAGCTTTTAAAACTATGGACGAAGTTGGAGGTGCTTTAATAGCAATTGGATTGGTGTTAATAGCTGTTTTTATTCCTACTGCTTTTTTAGACGGATTTTCAGGTCAGTTTTATAAACAATTTGGAGTAACCATTGCTGTGGCAACAGCTATTTCGGTATTTGTATCGTTAACTTTAAGTCCAGCTATGGCAGCTTTATTAATGCGACACGAAGATAAAATTAAAAAGAAAAATACACCATTGGTATTAAAGCCGTTTGTGTTTTTGGGGAATACCTTCAATCGTTTTATGGATACGATTTCTGAAAAGTATGGTAGTAGTGTTCAAAAATTAATACGTACAAGTACTATGGTTATGCTAATTTATGGTGGATTAATAGCTTTAACAGGATTTGAGTTCAGTCGTGTTTCGCAAGGGTTTGTACCAGCAATGGATCAGCAGTACTTTGTAACGGTAGTACAGTTACCCCCTGGTTCTTCAATAAGTAGAACTGATGAGGTGGTAAAAAACATTTTAGGTTTAACCTTAGATACTGATGGTGTAAAAACAGCTGTATCTTTTACAGGATTTGATGCACCTTCATTTACCAATTCATCAAATGCAGCAGCTATTTTTATAACATTAGAAGATTTTGATGAAAGAACAAAAAAAGGAATTGATTACCACAATTTATTAAATACATTGCGTGGTAAAGTAGCTGTTGTAGACGATGCGGTTGTATTTATTATTCCACCTCCATCGGTTGCAGGAATAGGTAATGCTGGTGGATTTAGAATGATGCTGCAAGATCGTGCTAACTTGGGTACAGCAGCGTTAATAGAAGCTACAAATAATTTAGCATTGGCTGCCAATCAAGACTCTGTTTTAAGTAATGTGTTTACTTTTTTTAACGACAAAACACCTCAGTTGTATTTAGATATCGATAGAAACAAAGCGCAACAATTAGGAGTTAATATTAATGAAATATTTCAATCATTGGAAATCTATATGGGGTCTGCATTTGTAAACGATTTTAATTATTTAGGTAGAACCTTTCAAGTAACAGCACAGGCAGATTCACCAAACCGTTTAACACCAGACGATATTACTCGTATTAAAGTACGTAACAATAAAGGAGAAATGGTGCCATTAGGAACCATAGCTACACAGAAAGATATTTCTGGTCCAGCTAGAATACCACGTTTTAACTTGTATCCTTCAGCATCTTTAAATGGAGATGTCGCTGCAGGATTCAGTTCAGGTCAGGCATTAGAGCGTATGGAACAATTAGCAAAAGAAATTTTGCCACAGGGAATTTCATATCAATGGACAGAAATGGCCTACCAAGAAAAACAAACGGGTAACACAGCAGGTATCGCTTTTTTATTAGCTGTGGTGTTTGTATTCTTATTATTAGCTGCTCAATTTGAAAATTTAGTTTTACCATTAGTGGTTATTTTTATTGTGCCTATGGTATTACTGTCGGCAATTGTTGGTATTGATTTAGCAGGATTAGACAACAATATTATGGTACAAATTGGTTTAATTGTATTAGTTGGTTTAGCAAGTAAAAACGCGATTCTTATTGTTGAGTTTGCAAAACAATTAGAAGACCAGGGAACAGATTTAAAAACAGCCGTTATACAAGCATCAAAATTGCGCTTACGTCCTATTTTAATGACAGCAATGGCTTTTATTCTTGGAGTAGTACCATTAGCAATTTCAACCGGTGCTGGTGCAGAATTACGTGTATCTTTAGGTATCGCAGTATTTAGTGGAATGCTAGGAGTTACCATCTTTGGTATTTTTTTAACACCTGTATTTTATTATTTAGGTAGAAAATGGACAACTCCAAAAAAAACAGTATAATAATGAAAAAAATAAACTATATAAATCTTGTCGTGCTAACTATAATACTAACATCTTGTGGTATTACAAAGCGCGATTTTAATGTGCAGTCTGGTGTGAATGTATCTAACTATTTTTTAAAAGATAATGTAAAGGAGGGTATTTTTGTAAGTAAAGAAACTGCTCAAAAATGGTGGACAGAATTTAATGACCCTATTTTAGATACATTAATTAATAAAGTTATGCAGCATAATTTAGATATTAATGTTGCTGTAGCTAATTTTGAAGCATCTCGTGCCTTTTTAAAAAACACAAAATTAGACCGTTTTCCAACGGTAACGTTAAACGGTAATTATACCAGAACACGATTAGGAGAAAATGTTTTTGTACCCGGTGCAAACCCAACGTACAATAACTTTAATGGTAGTTTTGATGCATTTTGGGAAGCCGATGTTTTTGGTCGTGTGTCTAACCGTATTAAAGGCGCTTATGCTAACAGTCAATTAGCTTTAGCAGATATGCAAAGCGTATACATTAGCATGTTTGCAGAAACTGCTAGAAACTATATGGAGTTACGAGGTACACAACACATGTTAGGTATTGCTAAACGTAATTTAAAAGGTCAACAAAATACTTACGATTTAACAGTAAAATTATTAGAAGCTGGTACAAGTAGTAATTTAGATGTTTCAAGAGCATTGGCACAATTAGAAAATACCAGAGCTACAATTCATCCTTTAAAAGCACGTATTGAAGCCTTAAAAAATAGTTTAAATGTGTTAATTGGCGAAATACCAGGAGAGATAGATGATACCTTATTAACAGAACAGCCATTACCAAGCTTACCTGAATCGGTTGCATTAGATGATAATATTAACGAGTTGTTACGTCGCAGACCAGATGTTAGAAGTGCCGAAGCAACCTTGCAAATCCAGATTGCAAAATACAATATCTCGGTAGCTGATTTATATCCTAAAGTA
Source organism: Tenacibaculum sp. XPcli2-G (assembly GCF_024124505.1). Classification (NCBI taxonomy): domain Bacteria; kingdom Pseudomonadati; phylum Bacteroidota; class Flavobacteriia; order Flavobacteriales; family Flavobacteriaceae; genus Tenacibaculum; species Tenacibaculum sp. XPcli2-G. The sequence goes on along the minus strand of NZ_JAMXSH010000002.1, from coordinate 362,147 downwards.
CAATTTGGTGGTTCTATTGGGTTTTCGGCAGTAGATTTTTCTAACTTTGCACAAAAAGAGTCTTTTACATGGAGTATTTTACCTAGTATATCTTGGGAAGCCTTTAATTTAGGTCGTGTAAAACAACGAATTAAAGAAAATGATGCATTAACGCTTGCAGCTTTAAATAAGTACGAAAAAACAGTTTTAAAAGCTCTAGAAGAAACCAAAACTGCATTAACAAATTATGTTAACGAGTTACAGCGACGAGAAAATTTACGCGCGTCATCAGCAGCCAGTGCTAAAGCAGCTACCATAGCTAAACAACGTTACGAGGCAGGTTTAGATAATTTTATAGATTATTTAAGTGCTGAAAATACCATGTTGGTTTCAGAAAATTCATTAGCAACAAGCGAAATTGCAGCAACTACATATTTAATTGCTATATATAAAACTTTAGGTGGTGGATGGGATATTATAACAGAAGAAGATATAGATGCAAAAATGATGCAATTAAAGCAAAAAGAAACTACAATAAATTAAGTAATGAAATGCAAAACGGAACGACCGATATAGGGTCGTTTCGTTACCAAAAAAGTATTTAATCAACAGAACAATATGTCTAAAACACAAGTTCCTGTTTTTAAAAATAGTAATGATTTATATAAAGCTATTGGTTTTCCTCATAGAAGTCATATACCTAATTTTGATGTTCACGCAATTGATGAGTTAGAGCCTGCTTCTAGTCGATGCATGCCTCCATATAGACAAGATTTTTTTCAAATAGCTTTGTTAACCTATGTTGGTAACAGCCGATTAAACATTAATACAGATTGGTTAGACTTAGGAAATCACCCTTTGTGGTTTACAGTTCCAGGACAAGTGGTGTCTTGGATTAGAGATGAAGATATTGCAGGGTATAACATAATGTTTAAAAAGGAGTTTTTAATAAATGGAATACCTAAGTTAACAGATGATTTTCCGTTTTTAAAAATGACTGAAAATCAAGTGTTGATGATGACAGAAGATGAAATGAATTCTTTGCTGTTTGATGTAAAACGTATGGTTTCAGTATTTGAAAACCCACACCCTTATCAAGAAAAAATGTTGGAAGGTATGCTGGTGTCGATACTCTACTATTGTAAGGCTATTTATGAACGACATAAATCTACTCAAAACAATTTATCTAGAGAGCAAATTATTACACAGAAGTTTGAAAATTTGGTAGAAAAAATGTATGTTGATACTAAAAATGTAAGCGATTATGCTAGAGCATTAAATATTACACCAAGTTATCTAACCACTATGATAAAAAAACAAACAGGCAAAAGCGCTAAAGATATTATACAAAACCGTTTATTGTTAGAAAGCAAGAGTTTACTGAAGTTTTCAGATTTAGATATTGCAGAGATTGGCTATCGTTTAAATTTTCAAGAGCCAACGCATTTTACCAGATTTTTTAAAAAATTAAGCGGTACTACACCAAACCGTTTTAGACAAGAGGGCATGTAAATTATTATTTAACCACTTACCAAAAGTTTAAAAATAGAGCTTTTAATTTTAAATGCCTTAGTAAAGAAAGTGGTTATTTTTTAAGTTAATTTATATTTAAATTTGATTATTAAAATTAGAATGTATGAATGTAAAAAGAACAGCAGTAGTTACAGATTCTGGCAATGGGTTAGGAAGAACTTTTGCCAATACTTTACTTAAAAATGAGTACAACGTTATTCTAGCTGCAACCCAAGATAGTTTTGATAACCTGTCTATAGAGACAGATGATTTGCATAAATACAAATTAGTTAAAACAGATTTTACATCTGACGAAAGTGTTTTTGAGTTAAAAAACACAATTATTAATACATTTGGTCATTTAGATTTATTGTTTAACAATGTTGAAAAAGCTAATGGTTTTGGTCAGAAAATAGAACAAATAAATATTGAAGAGGTAAAATCTCTTTATGAGATGAATGTTTTTGCTGTAATGCGTACTGTAAAAATATTAAAGTCTTTGTTTGAGAAAAGTGAAGACCCTAGAATTATTAATGTTACAAGCGCTATGGGAGACCTTAATAAAATGTCGGATGAGTCATTTTGTTATTCTAATTATTGTATGACAGCTTATGCTAGTTCCAAAGCAGCCTTAAATATGTATACACATTTACAGAGTAAAGAATTTAGTCCTTCAAGAATAAGTGTAAAAGGTTTTGACCCAATTGCTCTAAAAAATTGTACTCATAATTCAGTTGTAATATGTAATGACGTTATGGATGAATTACTAGAGCTTATTAGTTATGAAAAAAGAGTTAAATAAAATTTATACTTTTAAGTAAGTATAAAGTATAAAAGCCTTCGTTTCAAAAAACGAAGGCTTTTATATTCTAAGTTAAATATGATAAATTTAACTTTATATGCACACAAAATAAAGCACTCAGAAATTAAGAGTTTTTACTTTTTTTATTTTTACTTAATATATTTCGAATATGTTCTCCATCCCAATGTTTATCAAAGGTAACAATTCCTCTTTTAAAATCATCTTCCAATAATTGTTCTTGTTGTTCTAGTTCTTTTCTAGCTTTAAAAATATAATTTTCATTTCTATTAGGATCTGCTGCTAATCTTTTTAAACTGGCTTCATCATATTTAATAAAGTTCTGTACCTGACGATTTAAGGTGTATTTTCTGAAACCTAATTTATTAAGAGCATCACTTGCTAATGCTAAAGAGGTATCTAATGATTCTCTGTAAATATTATTAACATTTAAATTAAGTAATTCATAAGCATCAAATCTACTTTTAGTTCTAACCATTAACTCAATATGTGGATACTTTCTTTTTACAATTTTTGAAATTGCTTTAGAAACAGAAACTTCATTAGTAGCGCAAATTAAAATTTTAGCCTCAGCTATTCCAGCAGACTCTAATAAATCTTCTCTTGTTGCATCTCCATAATATACTTCAAACCCCATTTTTCGTAGAAAATCAACACGATTAGAATCAAAATCTAAAATAGTTGTTTCAACACCATGTGAACGTAAAAAACGTCCAACAGTACTACCAAACTGACCAAAGCCTACTAATATGACTTTTTGAGATTTAGCTATATGATCCATAGGTCGTTTAATAAATTCTTTGGTGCCAATTCTTGGAAGAATTAAACGTTCGTTTACTACTGTTAAAATAGGTGTTAAGGACATTGAAACTGCGGTAACCACTAACATTATGTCCATTTGCTCTTGTTCTAAAATATTAAGCTGAAAGGCGAAAGACAATAAAACAAAAGCGAATTCACCAACTTGAGCTAAACTAAAAGTAAGCAGTATATTTTGGTCTATTTTTAAATTAAAAATACGACCTGTAATAAATAAAACCAATGCTTTTATAATAATAATAACGAGCAAAATACCACTAATAGTTAACGGGCTATTCGCAATAACTACAAAGTTAATAGACGCACCAACCGCCATAAAAAAGAGTCCTAGTAAAAGGTTTTTAAATGGTTCTAGTGTGCTTTCTAGCTCGTGTTTAAACTCACTAGTAGATAAAACAACACCACCTAAAAAAGCACCTAATGCAGGGCTTAAACCAACAAATTCCATTAAGTATGAAATTCCAAAAACGATTAAAAAAGCAGAAGCTATTAATAACTCTCTAACGCCAGTTTTAGCTACTTTGCGTAACATTGGTACCACTATAAAACGACCAGCTAAAATAATAATCACAACAGAAAGTATAATTGCCAATGTTTGTAAACCAATAGGTAAACTTTGAATTAAAGTTGATGCTGAATGAGAAGCTTCATTACTTGTGTGTTCCGACGAATTACTTAATAGTGGTAAAGCACCAATCATAAATATTACAATGATATCTTGAAATAATAGTATGGAAAAGGAGCTAGAGCCAAAAGTGGTATTCATTAGGCCTTTTTCTTTAATGGTCTGCAAAGCTATTGCGGTGGATGATAAAGCAACAGCCATACTAATGGCCAATGCTACTTGCCATTCATAACCTATAAATGTAAACAATATATAAGTTAAGCCAATTGTTAAAGCGACTTGTATTCCCCCCATACCGAGAATAGTTTTTCGCATATTCCAAAAATTTTTAGGTTCAATTTCTAATCCTATTAAAAATAGCATTACAACTACTCCAAACTCAGCAAAATGTAGAATATCTTCACCTTCTTCACCAATAAAGCCAAGTACATATGGACCAATAAGTACACCAGCTAGTAGATAACCTATAACAGAACTTAACCCTAATCGTTTTGCTATAGAAACGCAAATAATAGCACCAGCAAGAAATACAATAGCTTCAAATAATAAATTTCCAGACATACCTTAGGTTGTTAAAATTTCTAAATCGTTAAGAAAAGAACAATTTGATAATTGCGTTGTATTAAAATCACCTTGTAATAAATCTATTAATTGTTCGTACTGGTTGGTATAATCCAGTAAATCTTCATCAGATAAATTATGTGTACCCATTACTGCAAATGGAGATAAATAATTCATTCCACATAATTTAGCAGTTTGTTCATATGGTCTTAAAAACTCGTTAATTGTATAGGTATTATAACCCTCGGTACAATATACCTCTCGAGAACCGCCCGTGGTTATAACATTAAAAATAGTTTTGTTATGAAGTACCTTTCCTTCAGGACCATAAGCCCAATTAAACTCTAACACCAAATCTTTCCATTGTTTTAAAATAGCAGGGCTACTGTACCAATATAAAGGGTGATGCCAAATAATAATATCATGTTGGAGTAATAATTCTTGTTCACGCTGTATATTAATATGAAAATTAGGATAGTTTTCGTATAAATCATGAAAAGTTACATGCACTTTATTTTTTAAACGATTAACTAGAGTTGAATTAACTCTCGATTGTTCAAACTTTGGGTGGGCAAAAAGAATAAGTACTTTTTTCATGAGTTTATTTAGTTTTATGTTGGAAAATATGTTTTTTATGATTGTATTTTGATAAAGTTAATAATTTAAAATCATTGTTGTTTATGCTAAAAGCGCAAGAGTAATTTTTTTTAGTAATTATTAAGCTAGTTTATAAATTATAAAAATAAAAGCCACACAGAATGTTTTACATTTGGTGGCTCTTATATTTTTTTATTATGAAAATAAATTTATAACACTGTTATTTAGTGTTTTAGGTTTTTGTTAGTGGATTTTAAAGTCTCCGTTGCTTCTTATGTAGAGAATAGACTCTTTGTTGTTTTTTACAGCTATTGTATGTTTAGCTCCTTTTTTAGAACTAAAGTAGTTCCCTGCTCCAAGCACATTTATAACCTTATTATTTTCTATTTGATGCACTATTTTACCCTTTATTATTATAGCTCTAAAATTCTCGCTTAGGTTTTTAATATTACCTTTAAAACCAGCAGGTAATTTAACTAAAATAGCCTGAAGTTTATTGTTTTTATGTGTTTCCCATAAAAATGCAGTTTCAATATCACTTTTATTTGTAACCCAAGTAATATCGTTTGCATTTAACCATACGAGGTTGTGTTGGTCTACATTTATTGGTCGTTCACCATTATCAAAAGCTTCATCTGTAGGTTTTACTAAATATGGACCTTCTTGAATTTCAATATATGCTAAATTGTCTTCAGCATTGGCAGCAGTAATATGCGTTTCGCCTGCAGGCTGCATCCAAAAAGATCCTGTAGGTAACCATTGTTTTTTTGCGTTTTCATCATCGTTATGCAATAACCCTTTAATAACTACACCTCGATAAGTGACATTATGAATGTGTGGTGGAGATGAAAAACCTTTTTTAAATTTTACTAAAAAACCTGAAGGTTCGTTTTTGGTACGATCGCCCCAAAGTTTTCCCGCAGCTGGACTTTTGTCTCCACGTAACGGATTAAGCCAGCTCCATTCTATTTGTTCAGTGGTTACTACTTCGTTTTTAGTCTTTGTGTGATCTATAGTTGAAGTCTGAGCATTGATTTTAACTGTAAACATTAAAAAAAATGAAGCTAACAGGACAGTTTTAATCATTTTAATATTTTTAGATTTCTGTAAAAACTTCAGATTGTGACAATCTTGATTTAGGAGTTTTATCAGTAGAATTAAAGTCGGATTTTACCCTGTATCCAATAGAAACAGCAACTAATGAGGTATAACCTTTTTCTCTTAAACCAAATTCTTCATCTAATGCTTTTACATCTATACCTTCCATTGGTGTGGCATCTATACCTAAACTTGCAACACCTAGCAAAAAACTTCCTACGTTAAGGTATACTTGCTTTTCCATCCAATGTTGAAGATCTTTTAAGTCATATTTATGAATATCTGCAAAGGTTTTAACGGCGCCTATAAATCCATTTTTAACATCTTCATTAGGAAATCGTCCATTTTTATCATCTACCTCTGCTATATATTTATAATAATCTTCATCTGCATTAGTCTTTACACAAAATAAAATAACAGCTGAAGCATTAGTTACTTTAGGTTCATTAAAGTGGAAAAAACCTTGAGTGCCTTTTGCAATACGTGCTTTACCCTCTCTAGTTTCAGCGATAATAAAGTGCCAAGGTTGAAGATTAACACTTGAAGGACTCATTTGTAGTAAATGTTTTACTTGCTCCATATTTTCTTTAGAAATTGATTTAGATGGATCAAATTCTTTTGTGGTATATCTCCAATTTAATATGTCTTTTAAATTCATTTTAATTGTTTTTTATTTGTTTAATTTAAACTATCAAAAGTATAGTATCAAAAGTATTAATAGTTTAAGGTTTTTGCAATAACGGTCAAAAATGATAGTATGTTTTTTATGTTAAAAAACACTGTTAGCTACTATTTTTAATAGCTTTATAGGTAATGTTAAATTTACTATAAAAAGTAAAGTTTTATAATTAATGATAGTATAATGTTTTTGGAACATTAAATTATAGTAGCATTTGGAACAGGCAAAATAAAAGATTAATTAAGTATAATTATAGAGAGCTTTAGAGTTCTACAATTATTACTATTTAATTGATAGGAGGTAAAAGGAAAAGTATAATTTTTTATTTTTTTTTGAACGAAAAAAGTGCTGTAACAAATTATACGAGTTAACTTCCATCATTATATAACATACATTAAGTCTTCAATTAAAATAGTTAGAGAAAGACGGCTTAATAACTAGAAAAGGGTATATAAAAAACATGTCTTTAAAAGTAAAGTACGAATAAACTCCGTTTGAAGAAGTCGTAAGAATTTTGTTGGCTACTATAGTTAAGTAGAGAGAAGTTGTTGTTAAAAAGGGAAGAGTATTAGAGTAATTTTACTGGTATTTTATAAAGTTATTATTCTACAGGCTTCAAACTCAATGTCCTTAAAACTATCTTGAGTCCATTCACTCAAACTTTTAAGAATTGGCAGTAAAGCTTCACCTTTTTCAGATAGTGAATATTCAACTCGTGGTGGTATTTCAGCATATTTTTTTCTAATTATGATACCATCTTCCTCAAGCTCTCTTAATTGTTCTGTTAACACTTTTTTTGATATAGTAGGAGTAAATATTAAGAGTTTTCCAAAGCGTAAACTTCCGTTTGCTAATAAGTAAATTAAAATAGGCTTCCACTTATTTCCAATTACGTTCATCGCGTGAACTAACGAACACACATTTGGATTATCAATTACTTTTCTTCCCATTAGTTACTATTTTGTAACCACTATTTAATGTGATTATATTATTTTGGTTTCAAAAATAAACTATTATTAGTTTCTTTGCAATACTAATTTAAAGTTTTATAAAAATGAAAAACATTTTAATCATTAATGGTCATCAATATTATCCATTTGCAGAAGGAAAATTAAATCAATCTTTTATTGAAAAACTATCAGCTCAATTAAAAGAAGCTAACTTAAATATAAAGATTACCGTAACTCAAAATGACTATAATGTAGATGAGGAAGTAGAAAAGTTCCTTTGGGCAGATGTTGTATTTTTACAAACGCCTTTAAACTGGATGGGAATTACTTGGTCGTTTAAAAAATATATGGATGATGTATTCACTGCAGGTATGATGGGGAAACTATCGCAAGGTGATGGTCGTACTTCTGAAGCACCAAAAAAGAATTATGGTTTAGGTGGTTTGTTAAACGGAAAATACATGATGTCAGTAACTGCAAATGCGCCTAAAGAGGCTTTTAACAATCCTGATGAGCCTTTTTTTGCTGGTAAAAGTGAAGACGACTTGTTATTACCAATGCATCTCAACTTTAAATGGTTTGGTTTAGAACCTTTAAAAACATTTTTTGCTTACGACGTGATGAAAAATCCGGAGATTGAAAGCGACTTTGTAAGATTTGAAAAACATATTAATGAAGAATTACTTAAAAAAATATAATCCATTGAAAGTTTTCACGTTTAATAGAATACAACTAATACACATAAAATGAACAGACCAACACCAAAGCATACAGCACCAAATTTAACTTTTCCAGTATTAGATGGTAACGAATGGCAGATTAACAATCAACAACCAGAAAAATTTACTTTAGTGGTTTTTTACAGAGGTTTGCATTGCCCGTTGTGTAAAAAATATTTACAACAATTAGAAGAGTTATTACCAGAATTTAAAGAAAGAGTTGTTAATGTTGTTGCTGTAAGTATGGATTCTGAGTCTAGAGCACGCTTATCACGTCAAAAATGGGAGCTATCAGAATTAAAATTAGGGTATAACTTAGATTTAGAAACTGCTAAAAACTGGGGGTTATATTTAAGCAAAGGTATAAAAGATGGTGAACCAAACACATTTAGTGAACCAGGACTTTTTTTAATAGATAATAACAATCAAATCTATTATTCTGCTATGAATAGTAATCCTTGGGGAAGACCTTATTTACCTTCATTTGTAAAAGCTGTAGATTATATTGTGTCTTCAGATTATCCTGCAAGAGGCGAAATGTTATAAATTTGTAATATGAAATACACCGAAAAAACCTATTATTTCGATTATAATAGTTCAGTTATTGAAGATGTTATAAAAGACGTTAAGCATTTTACCTCTCAACAAGATATTATAGAGCAATTATATCTAAAGGTTAGAGATGGTTGGCGTTATTTACCTTTTAATATTGGTTTAACTAAAGAGTACTTTAAAGCTAGTAATATTGCAAAAAAGCCAGATGGACATTGTATTGATAAAGCCATTTTATACATTGCTTGTTTACGTGCCTTCAATATTCCAGCAAGATTACATTTAGCCAAAGTATCCAACCATATTGCTACAGAGCGCTTAGAAAAAGTGATTGGAACTAATGAATTAGCTCCTCATGGTTTGGTAGATGTATTTTATAATGATAAATGGGTTAAATGTTCGCCTGCGTTTAATAAAGAACTGTGTGCCATTTACAATGTTGATGTTTTAGATTTTAATGGTGTCGAAGATGCAGTGTTGCAAGAATACAATAAAGACGACCATAAATTTATGACCTATATAGAAGATTATGGTCATTTTGATGATGTACCTTTGGAATTTATAAAGGAAACATTTAAATCAAATTATCCTAGTCTCTATGAAAAATTTAGAGATCAGGATCATATCAAAATATAAGAATGATTTGCAATCAGAACTAAGTCAAATACAAGCATTTTTTAACACCGAATACCCTCTGAATCAAGAAGGTTTAAAAGAATTATTCGGTTTATTTAAAGTTGAAAAAGTAGCTAAAGGCGAAATGCTTCTTGCTGCAAATACTACTGAAAATTATTTAAGGTTTCTTAATTCTGGTGTGGTGCGAGAGTATTATGCTACATCAGACAAAGAGACCAACATTAATTTTTATGCCGAACCACAATTTATCACAGACTTAAGTTCGTTTATTAATAATATCTCTACTAACAAAAACCAAGAATGTATAACAGAAGTAGAACTATTATCTGTTGAAAAAAGTGCCTTTAGAAAGCTGTTGGATAATTACGAATGCGGAAAATCATTTATAGAAATTTCGTTTCAACGATTATTGAAACAAAAAGAACTTTTTGAATATAATCGTATTACTAAAACAGCAGATGAACTATACAAAGAGCTAATTATTTATAGACCTAACTGGCTAGACAATATTCCACAATACCACATTGCATCTTACCTAAATGTTACACCAGAAACTTTAAGTCGTATTCGAAAACGCATTTCTTGATTTGAATCAATGCTTAAGTGTAATACGTTTGTAACCTTTGCAAAAACATTTAAGCATTATGAAAATTCATCACTTTAGAAATGCCACAATGGTTATTGAAGCTAATAGTCATTTTATTTTAATAGATCCTATGTTAGGCTCAAAAGGATCTTTGCCTCCATTTACATTTTTTAGGTTTAAACCTGTTAAAAATCCTATTGTAGAATTACCAGAAATTAGTAAAACCTTTTTAGATAAAATTACGCATTGTGTTATAACGCACAACCATCCAGATCATATTGACAAACCTGCAGAAGATTTCTTAAAAGAGAAGAATATCCCTGTGTTTTGTAGTGTAAAAGATGAAAAAACATTTTCAAAGAAAGGTTTAAACATTGTAAAAACTATTGAATATTGGACTAAATCTGAATTTTTAGATGGTAGTATAGAAGGAATTCCGGGAAAACATGGTTATGGTTTTGTAGCCAAACCAGCAGGTAATGTTATGGGTTTTTTTATACAATTACCTAATCAACCATCAATTTATTTAAGTAGCGATACTATTTATACAGATACAGTAGATAAAGTTTTTAGAAACTATAAACCAGATATTAGCGTAGTTGCAGCAGGGTCGGCTCAGTTTGATATTTTTAAACCTTTATTAATGACTATGGATGATATTTTAAAATTTGCTAAAAATGCACCAGGTAAAGTCATCGCCAATCATATGGAGGCAGTAAATCATTGCCCTACAAGGCGTGAAGAATTGAGAGCAGAAGTTTTAAATTTAGATTTGTCTAAAAAAGTATATGTACCTGATGATGGAGAAACTATAAGTTTTTAAGGTTAGTTATATTAATTAGTAAATATTTTAAATATGATTTTTTTATAAAACGTTTATTAAAAGAAATATCTTATGTGTAAAAAAAATCATGAATTATCTAAAAAAGAAAAACGTAGCTAAAGAAATAGCTACGTTTTTTTAGTTCGTGTCAGTGTTATACTTTATTTCACAATAGTAAGTTCATCTACAATACGTTTAGCACCAGCATACTTATCAATTAACCAAAGTACATATCTAATGTCTACATTAATAGTTCGTTGTAGGTTTTTATCAAAAATAACATCACCAGCCATCGCTTCAATATTACCATCAAATGCTAGCCCGATTAATTCACCTTTTCCGTTTAATACTGGAGAACCAGAGTTTCCACCGGTAATATCATTATCAGATAAGAAGTTTACAGGTAATTCACCTTTACTGTTAGCATATCTTCCGTAATCTTTTTTCTCATAGATATCTAACATATCTTTAGATAAATCAAACTCGCTATCGTTTGGCTTATATTTTTTAACCATTCCTTTTAACGTTGTGTAGTTGTTAATGCTAGCGTCGTTTCTAGAATCTTTAGGTAAAGCTCTTACTTTTCCGTAAGTTAAACGTAAAGTAGAGTTAGCATCTGGATATTTAATGTTGCTTAGACCAGACTTACGTAAACCATCTACTAATAGTCTAAATGATTTTTGATAATCGTTTAATGGTTGTACTAAGTTTTCAGGTTGCTCTCTATACTTATCTAGTAATTGAGAAGATAAGATATATAAAGGATCGTTAGCTAACAATTCTTTATTAGGATATTTTAAGAAAGCCGTAGCACGCTCTTTAGATGTAAAAATACTTAATTCAAAAATAGAATTTACGTAGTCGTTAAAATTATCATCCTTAGCAATTTTAGCTACAATCTTTGGTAATTCGTAATTTGCTTTAGCTGAATATAACTTTAGTTGCTCAGTTAAAATTTCTTTTTCTAAAGGTAAATGATAATTTGTGTAGTTACTTTCTATAAAAGCATTCAATCGAGGCATTAAATTCTTACGAGCAGCTTCATTAGCATTAATATAAGACTCAAATCCTTTACCTATTTGATATGGTAAAACTGCAAATTTACTAGAACGTAATAATAACATTAAGTAATTATCATGCTTTGCTTTGTTGTTGGTTAAGCTGTAGTAATTATTGATGTTAGTAACAACATCTCCGTAAATTGCTTTGTTAGACTTTTTGTTAGCCCATTTGTCAAATTTCTTTTCTACGTTACGTTTAGCCTCGGCAGTTTTATGAGCTGTTAAAGCATCAATCATACCTTGTCTGTTTTTCCAATAGTTGGCAATTCTAGCATATTGAGATGCATACATTAAATTGATAGATGCATCTTTATCCATGTATTTTTTCATTACATCCATGCTAAGTTTAGATCCTTCTACCCAAGCAGGATATGCGTAATTTACGTTTTGTTCGATTCCTTCTGCAGGCATCCAACGGTTTGTTCTACCAGGGTATCCTAAAATCATAGCAAAATCATTTTCTTTTACCCCTTTAATGTTAACAGGTAAGTGATATTTTGCTTTCAATGGCACGTTGTTTTCAGAATACTCTGCAGGGTTTCCTTCTGCATCTGCATATACTCTAAATAAAGAAAAGTCTCCTGTGTGACGTGGCCATTCCCAGTTATCAGTGTCTCCACCGTATTTACCAACTTTATCAGAAGGTGTACCTACTAATCGTACATCTTTATAATCTTCATATACAAAATAGTAATATTCATTACCTTGGAAAAAAGAACGTACAGAAACAGTATATTTACCACCTTCATTATTTTCTTGTTCTATTTTTGCAATTTCTTTGTTAATAGCAGCTTCACGTTCTTTTTCTGTCATAGAATCGTTTACTTTAGATAAAATACGTTTAGAAACGTCATCCATTCTCACAAAGAATCTTACAAAAAGACTTTCTGGTTTAAGCTCGTCTTTTAATGTTTTAGCCCAGTACCCATTTTTAAGGTGATTTTGCTCTTCAGAAGATAATTCTGCAATGGCGTCATAACCACAGTGGTGATTTGTAAGTACTAATCCATTATTAGAAATAATACTAGCTGTACAACCACCGTTAAATTGAACGATAGCGTCTTTGAGACTTTGATTATTGATACTGTAAATTTCTTCAGCGGTTAGTTGAAGTCCCATTTTTTGCATATCACGTTCGTTCAAACGCTTAATATGCATTAAAAACCACATTCCTTCATTAGCGAACAATGAAGCAGGTAGTAAGATTAAAAAAGCAATTAAAAAAAGACTTGTTTTTTTCATAATATAATTTGAATAATAAAAATTAGGTTGATTTTGTTTTTAGTTTAGAATATCTTCTTTAAAAAAACATTAAGTTCTTTAATCAATTAAAGAATCAGCTCGTAAAAATACTCAATAATTTATTTTGTATAAGGAAGTAAACGTTAAAAAAATATAAGGATACGTATGTTAATTTTAGCATAATAGATAGCGTAGAAATGAGCTTTATAATAAAAAAATCCCTTACAAAACTAGACTTGTAAGGGATTGTTGTGGAGACGCCGAGAATAGACCTTGTTTTGTCTTATTATACCTTAACCCACGCTATAACTACTATCAATACTGATTTTGTAAATTTTTTACAATTCTTTTTATGCTGAAATAGATGTTAAATACTACCTTTATTGACACCTAAATTGACACCTGATAGCTATGACATATACATTCAATCTAAAAGAAAAAAGTAAAGATGGATTAACACTTATTTATTTGAAAGCCTATTTTAAAAATGAGGGTAAAAGATTTGTATACTCAACAGGAGAATTTATCCATCCAAAAGAATGGGATATAAAAAACAGACAGCCAAATAACCTTACAGGAAGAACTTCAAAAGCAGATTCTCATCGAACAATAAAAAGGCAACTTGATCGATATTCTAACTTTTTTATACAAGTAACAGAAACTTTCAAAAACACCAATCAAGAATTAACTGTTGAAAAAGTAAGAAAAGAATTTGACAAGGAATTCAAAAGGGTAGCTAAAGGAAAAAATAAGTTTTATGAAGCTTATGATGAGTTTATGTTATTCAAGCAAAAAAATCAAGAATGGTCTAAAGCTACTATTAAGAGATATTATAATATTAAGTCACTACTTGAAGATTTTGAAAAAACAAAAAATTATAAAATAACTTTTAACACCATAAATCAAAAGTTTTATACTGAGTTTACAGATTTTTGCATGGTTCAGAGAGGGCATATCAATAATACTTTTACTAGAAATGTTGGATTGGTTAAAACATTTCTTTATTGGGCTTTAAAAAATGGACATACCTATAAATCTGATTTTATAAAATTCAAAAAGAAACCAAAAGTAATAACGAATCAAATTGCACTAAGAAAAGAAGATTTAGAACTTTTATTAAAAGTTGAAATGCCATCTAAAAAATTAGAGCGAGTTAAAGACATATTCATTTTTTCATGTGTAACAGGAATGCGTTTTGGTGAGTTAAAGTATGTTTCAAAAAATACCATTAACGGTAAAGTACTATTACTTAAAGAAGAAAAGGGTTCTGGTAAAAAAAGTAGAGAAATACCACTTAGTAATATCGCTTTACATATTTTAAACAAGTATGACTATACCTTACCTCTAATAGGTAATCAAAAATTTAATGACTATATAAAAGAAGTTTTTGAAAAAGCGGGATATACACATAATGTTGTAAAAACATCTACTAGAGGAAAAGAAGTGCTTCGAGAAGAAATGCCTTTTTATAAAAGGATAAGTTCACATACTGCTAGAAGAACTTTTATTACAATGATGAAAAGAAACGGAAAAAGTGATAAACTTATTGCAGAAATATCTGGTCATAATGATATGAAAACACTTAATCAGTATTATCAAATTTCAAATGAAGATGTTAAAGATGCAGTACATGATACATTTAATATAGAGATATAAAAACAGCTATGAATTACGGAGAACAATTTGTTGAGTTATATAATAAAAAATTTGCGTCTATTTGTTTAAACGCAAAAACGCAATTTGAGAGTTACTATAATACCAATTACTCTTTTGTTAAGGTAGAAAAGGTTCTTATAAAACAATTAGTAGAAGAAATTGATAAATTATTAAAGTTAAATAATTTAGAAAGAGAAATATATGAAACTTGTGATAGAATAATTAGAGGAAGTAGAAATCATTATACTTCAGAGGTTACTTTATCTTTAATTAATGATGAAATATATGAGATATTTGATCAGTTTACTTCAAAGAGTAAAGAAAAGGTGAATTACGAGGAATTCATATATGTATTCGCAAACAGGAAAGCCATATATGATTACTTTTCTTTTTTAGAAAAAAATAAAGAAGAGTTGACAAAAATGTTTGATAATCAAAAAATAGGTAATTTCTTTAATGTGGTTAAAGCTAACAATGAGTTGTATAAACTTAATGATTTAAAAAAAGAGCCTCAAAAAAAAGATCCTAAAAATAAAGACATACAGAAGAAAAAAGAATCTGTTTATTATTTAACACAAAATGAAAAAATGATTTTACTTCATGTTCTTTTACATGAATTTAAAGATTCAGGGTTACATAGTTTAAGTACTGAGTATTTTAGAGTTTTATCTTTAACTTCAGAATGTTTGACGGAACAAGATGTTCAAAAAGCCAATACAAACCATACTAAATATAATTACTTCTATAAAGGAGTTAATGCTTCCGATAAACCTTCTTTTGAAAAAAGTATCATGATAGATGAAATTTTAAAGAAGATAGAAACAGTTAAGAATATTGAAAAGTTTAAAAGAGCCTTAATTCGATATAAAAACTCTAAATAATCACCACCAAACTATAGGTGGTATATAGCGCAAGATAAACTTTAATTACCTAAAAACAAACGAATTAAATATATGTTTAATGGTATTAGACTACCATTAAACCATCGATTATACCTTTTATTTTATCATTAAACACATAATCTTTGTGATATCAAAACATAAATATTCAATCCATGGATATTAGTAATTACTGAATATGATGTGTTTTTAATTTATTAAAAAAAATATATTATGAAAAGTATAATCGTAACAACACAGGAAGAGCTTACAAAAATAATTGATACAGCTGTTTCAACTAGAATGAGTTCTCTTGAAAATTTAATTAACAAAAAATTAAATCCTGAAAAAGAAAATGTAACTGTAAAAGAAGCTGCAGAAAGACTTAATGTTTCAGAATTAACAATTCGAAACTATATTAAAAGAGGTACTATTGAAGCTTCTAAAATTGGTAGAAGAATTGTCATCAATCTAGAAAGTTTGGATAATACATTGGAGGAAGTTAAATCTTTAAAATATAGACGTTAACATGGAGGATTTAAACTTACAAAATCAGAGTTTTACTAATAATTTAATTCTGATTGCTGATAATGTACAATCAGAAATTAGCAAATTAAAGATTAACAGATTAGCGGATTCCTTACTAAACAAGCATTTGGATTTCTATATACAAGAAATAGATAAAATCAAAGATTTAGCTGTATATAACCCGCGTTTTAAATGGCAACTTATTGAACAAGAGATAGATTCTTGTTTCAAATCGGATAATTCAGTTACCGGTATAAATATTGTTTTTGATTGGAAAGAAACATCTATTCCTAACAGACCTTTAATTAAGTTAAAATTATAAGATTTATGGAGTATGTTAGAATAGGGACAGATTATTTTAAGATTTGTAACGTACCATTATTTAGCGGTGATACAAATAAAACATTAATCAAGTGGACAAAAGGAGAACTTATTACAGATAAAGGAAAAGATTATTTAAATACTATAAAAAAGTATGATGGTTTTATCACAATTCCAGATCATCAAAATTATCAACAAGAAATCAGTTCTTTCTACAATCAATATGAAAAAATCGAACATAAACTCTCAAAAGGTTCATTTCAAATAACCGAAGGGTTTTTGAAACATATTTTTCAAGATCAATATGAATTAGGCTTAGATTACCTTACTATTTTATGGCAATTGCCAACTCAGATATTACCTATTTTATGCCTAGTGAGTAATTCTATAAACACAGGTAAAACTTCATTTTTAAAATGGTTAAAATTGATATTTCAAGGTAATATGACTATAAATAAAAATGAAGATTTTAGAAGTAGATTTAATAGCGATTGGGCATCTAAACTTATCATTTCTGTTGATGAAGTTCTTTTAGATAAACGAGAAGATAGCGAGCGAATTAAGAACTTATCTACAGCAGGAACTTATAAACTGGAATCTAAAGGAAAGGACAAAGTTGAAACTAATTTTTTTGGAAAGTTTATTTTATGTTCTAATAATGAAGAAAATTTCATTCAAATCGACGAAAACGAAATTCGCTACTGGGTAATTAAAGTGAATTCTTTTCAAATTGAAGATGTTGATATGCTTGAAAAGTTAACCAAAGAAATTCCTCATTTTTTACATTATTTAAATAATCGAAAAATAGTATCGGAAAGAAAAACTAGAATGTGGTTTACGAAACAACAAATTTATACACCTGCTTTAGACAAAGTTGTAAAAGGAAACAAGACCTATTTAAGTCAAGAAATTAAAGAAATTATAATTGACGATTTTGTTGCGTTTGAAGCTGATGTTTTGCGTTATACCGCAACAGATTTGTTTGAAAAACTAAATAAAGGAGTAAGAACTAATCGTTCAAGAATTTCTAAATGTTTAAAAGAAGATTATAAACTAGAACCATATAATGGTAGTTATAAGAAATATTTTTTTACGCTAAACACTTCACAAAAAACAATTGTTGATTTTGAAACCAAAAAAGGGAGATACTATGAGTTTAAAAAAAGTGATTTTTTAGAAAATTCGTTGACTGTTGATAAAACATCCCATTTGTGAGTGAAAAAGCAATGCTCTGTGGGTGACAAGAGTTCAACAGTTAGTCAACACAAAACGCAAAATGCGTATGTTGACTAACTGTTGATTTTTTGTTCTGCTTAAAAACTCAATGTTTTTAGGAGGTTGCAAAATAATCTTCAACACTTCAACAAAGAAAGCAATATTCAGGGTTTTAATGTACACCAGAAATATTTGCGTTTTTTCTTAAGTAAATATAATGTCCTATTGCTAATTGAAAGAAACAAAGTGATCAAGGTTTTGTAAGCATTATATGTTCAATGATAAAAAAATTACCAATTATATAAACCATTCCTATCTAAAAACTTCTCTTTATTATAATTCATTTTCTTTAATAAGGTATCTATAGGATTATTTATTATAGATTCAGAATAATTATATTTCCCTTCAGAATTATCAAAAAATCGACCTGCTGGATCTATCATTGCATAACTCCCCTTCATTGCGTTATTACATTCTGATATCATATTTTTTTGAGTTTTATGATTCTCTAAAAAAACTCTGAATTGTTTTTCTGTAATCATCATTGAACTTATTTCATTATCATTCTCACCTGTAATAGGTAATACCTGTAATACTTTCCACCTACTAGGCTTAACGAAGCTAATAAACTGATTAAAGTCCTCGAGATAATTAAAAGCAGTTATAACAGTATTTATTTTCAATCCAAAACCATTCTTTTTTATTAGGTCTACTAGGTCTTTGTATCTTTTTTCTGTGATTATTTTTTTACCAGTTATTGCTCTACCTGTTTTTAAATTAGTTTTATCAGTAAGGCTATCAATACTTAATGTAACCCAGTCTAAATACAATCTATTGTCATTCAAGAATTTTTCAGTTAAAACACTTCCATTTGTAACTATCATTGTTGTTAATCCAAGCTCTTTAGCCTTTTTTATTAATTTTGGTAACCAAGGACAAAGTAGGGGTTCTCCTCCTGCAAAGGTTATTTTTTTATAACCATATTTAGCTAACTCAGATACAACATTAATAGCATCTTTTTCTGGTAGATGTCCTTTTGGCAATATTTTTTGTTTCATCTCTTTAAATGTTGCAAAACAAAATTTACAACGCATATTACAAGGTTCCCATAAATGAAAATTAACGCTTGGTATAAAATCTTTATTAGTCATTTTGAAATAGTTTAAAATTAAGCCTAAAGGCTTCTATCTCAATACGAGCATATAAATTAATTTAGGCGATTAATAAGTATTACGATTATTTTTATAGAACTGATCTGTTTCTACAATTTCTATGAAATCTCCTAATGACTTTAACTTATTACGATATAAATTTAGCCTACTAATATGAAGTAAATCTTGATAACCTACTTTAAAAACATTTTTAGTTTTAATTCCCAATCCTTCAAGAGCAGTTGATACATACCATAAATGAATTTGTTTTTTACCTTTATATGCTGTTGCTGCTAATTGAAGCTGAGAAATTGCTTTTTCATCTTGTTTTTTTTGTTTAGCTATCTCATAAGTATTCGTTTTCTGACTAGTACGTTTCAATTGTAAATAAACAATATGTAAATCATCCTCCATTATAACATCTACATCTCCTTTTTCTTGAACACTTGCTAATTCAATCCTAGTATTCCATGGCATATCTTTATAATATTCATATAATATATTTTCTATAGAGGTTCCATCGTTCGGTTTAAAGTTTCTAAATAAAGCTTCTGTTAATCCATAAAGTCCAGTAAAGCCTGTTAGAATAGACATTGGAGCTATAATATTTTTTCCTAGTTTTATAAAAGGTTTTTGCCATAAGTTTATAGTTAGTTTAAAAGGATTAAACTTTTTTACCTTCCAATTAAAAGAAAAATTAGATATGATTTTTTCTATATCATCTATGGAACACTTATTCCCTGAAGTATTAGTCATTCGATGAAGATTTTTAATATCAGAAATAAGTATAAGTTCTTTATTTTGTAACGATAATGTTCCTTCTATATAAGTACTTTTACTTTTAGAGGCAGTATCATGTAAAGGCTTTATAATTGTATGATATTTTCTTGTCGCTAACCCCTGTAAAAAAGTAATTGCCGTAAGTAAAGGAATTTTATTTTTCATTTCTTTTTCTTTTAGACCTAAATCATTAACAGCAAGTTTAATCCCATTACACAATACATTCCCTATAATATTCTCTTCAGATTTATTATTGTTATGAAAAATAATTTGTCCTTTTTCTAAACATTCAGAATAAGATTGTATTCCAAATTTACAATACATATTTTCATTTAAAGAATATCTATCAGCATCATAATCCCATTTGATGTTAAATGCCTTATCTTCTAAAACTACTATTTTATCTATATCATTTATTTTAATTTTTAATCCAGGTTCATAGGCGTATCTATATACAACGTCTTTATTCATTACATATTCATTCACTAAAGCGAATATAGATTTAAACTCTTCTTTCAATACTTCCTCAAGGTAAACTTGATAGATGTTTTCATCTGTAAGTTCTTTAGTTTCTTCTTGTTTCTCAGACTGTGCATAAGCAATTAATATACTCAAAGCATAACCTCCATATTGAAACTTAATAGGATCTTCATGATTATTATAGACAAATGCTTCAAAAGCAGCACATGAAGCGACAATAAATTCATGTTTAGATTTGTTTAGACCTTTAATTTTATATAAAACTTTGTACCATGTAGTATTTAGCAGATCTGAAAGTTTTTCCCATATTAACACTTCTTCCTTAACAACTGGTGGTAACTCATTGTTTTTTAAAGTTTTTAATCGAGAACTATCTAAGAAAAGTAACATTTCTTTATAGCCTTCAATAAAAAGTTCTGGATTGTTATAGGCTACATAGTATTCAAACTCTATGGAATTGTAATTTTTAAGATAATCTTTCCATAATTCGATGGCCTTGGCTTCCGACATCCAAACAGCAGATTGTTTGGTTAAAAATGAATCGTAAAAAAAAACATCTTTAAAGAAAGCTTTTTTTGTTTTATTCATTGAATACCAATCTACTATTTTATCTAATGGCATTTCATTCCAAACAAGTAAATACGCATCGTATTTTGCCCCTTGTTTATATAAAAGCTGAGCCTGTTTTTTGGTATTAAAAAAAATATCATTCATGATTATACAAGTTTAAAATTAACTATGCGAAATAGTTCTTGATAACCACACAACAATAATAGGAAAAAATATTATGATATTTACTTTCCTTAAATCTTTTCTCGATAATTTCAATAAAACAATGGTTTTATTAACTTTTTCAATTTTTACGTTTTGCGTTTTTTTTTGCGTAAAACACAATGAGCTATTCCACATAAAAAACAAATAAAACACTTATATCCTATGTTTTAAAACACTAGCTATCAAAAAACTTAATCATCTTTAATATCTTATTGCGCATTTTGCATTTTCTTTTGAAAAAACGCAAAAAAGTTATGAACAAGGGAATGTGCTTAATTTTATTAATTGTAAGTTGATACCAAAAATATTTTCATTTAAAATATAGTCAACCATAATTATTTCTCCCTTGCTTTTATTATTTTAGAACTTTAAAAAATCGCTAATTAAACTTTTATAATGTCTTCAACAAAAATTACGTTATCACAACTTGAACAATACTTATCAAAGGCTGCATGGATATTAAAAGGTCCTGTGGATGCCTCAGATTATAAAGTTTATATTTTCCCACTGTTGTTTTTTAAAAGATTGTCAGATGTATATGATGAAGAATATCAATTAGCTTTAGAAGAATCTGATGGAGATATTGAGTACGCTTCCTTACCTGAGTTTCATAGATTCGAAATTCCAGATGGTTGTCATTGGAAAAATGTAAGAGAAACTACTACTAATATAGGATTAGCTATTGAAAAAGCTCTTCGTGGAATTGAGCAGGCTAATCAGGAGTCTTTATTTGGAATTTTTGGTGATGCACAATGGAGTAACAAAAATAAACTTTCTGATAGGCTGTTAATCGATTTAATAGAACATTTTTCACAATACACTTTATCAAACTCAGCAGTAGATCCAGATATTTTGGGTAACGCATATGAATATTTGATAAAGCACTTCGCTGATCTCACAAACAAAAAAGCAGGAGAATTTTACACACCACGTTCTGTGGTACATTTGTTAGGTTTAATTCTAGATCCTCATGAAGGAGAAACTATATATGACCCTGCTTGTGGTACTGGAGGTATGTTATTAGAATGTGTAGACCACTTAAAGGATAATAATGAAGATTACAGAACACTTAAATTATTTGGTCAAGAAAAGAACTTAACCTCAAGCTCTATTGCTAGAATGAATATGTTTCTTCATGGTATTGAAGATTTTCAAATAGCTCGAGGAGATACCCTTAGAGATCCAGCCTTTTTTGTTGCAGATGGTCTTAAAACTTTTGATTGTGTTATTGCTAATCCACCTTTTTCTTTGAAACAATGGGGAGCAGAAAACTGGGTAAATGATCCTTATGGACGAAATATTGCTGGTGTACCACCTAAAGGAAATGGTGATATGGCTTGGGTACAACATATGATTAAATCAATGAATAGTACTGGGCGAATGACCGTGGTTTTACCACATGGTGCTTTATTTAGAAAAGGAGCTGAAGGAAAAATTCGAAAAGCATTATTAGAACAAGATTTACTCGAAGCTGTTATAGGTTTAGGTCCTAATATTTTCTACGGGACACAATTAGCAGCTTGTGTAATGGTGTTTAAACAAAATAAAGAAACTACAAAAAAAGATAAGATTTTATTTATAGACGCTTCAGATCAAATTCGAGTGGGTAGAGCTCAGAATTTCCTTGAACCTGAACATGTAACTCAAATTTTTGATTGGTACACTGCTTATCAAAATGTTGAGAATTATGTAAAAGTGGCTTCTATAAATGATTTAAGAGAAAATGATTTTAACTTGAACATACCTCTTTATGTAGAAAAAATAATTGAAGATAATCTCCCAAGTGTTGAAGAAGCACTTGATGATTTGAAAGATGCATGGAAAGCTAGTCAAGAAGCAGAGGAGAAGTTTAAAAAAATATTGAAAGAGTTTATATAAATGGCCTACGAAAAACCAATTACTATAAAGGAAGCTATAATAGCTATACAAGAACAAGATTATGTGTTACCCTCAATACAAAGAGAATTTGTTTGGGGAACTTATCAAATAGAAATACTGTTCGACTCAATTATGAGGGATTATCCAATAAGTACTTTTTTGTTTTGGAAAGTGAAGTCTGAGGATATTGATAAATTTAAATTTTATAGATTCTTAAAAGATTATCATGAAAGAGACCGAAAGCATAATGAACCAGCTGAATTAAGTACATCAAAAGATAGAATAGCTATTTTAGATGGACAACAAAGGCTAACGTCATTATATATTGGTTTAAAAGGAAGTGATTCTAGAAAATTACCTAAGTATAAATGGGAAAGTGATCATGCTTTTCCAACAAAAAAGTTATACTTAAATTTATTCTCGAAACTAGTTGATTCAGATAAGGAATATGATTTTAGGTTTTTAACAAAAGAGGAAGCCAAAGTAAATTCTGAAAATACATTTTGGTATCAAGTAGGAGATATTATAAAGTATTCTGATGTTTCTGATGCTAACGAAGAAGTTATGGATTCTATTGATGATTTTATTGAGGATAATGAATTAACTTTAAGTAAAGAAGCAAAAAAGTTTGCTCGGCGTACTATCAATAAGCTATATAACGTGTTTTGTCATGATGGTAATATTAATTTCTTTTTAGAAAAAAGTGAAGAATTAGACAAAGTCCTTCAAATTTTTATAAGAATTAATAGTGGCGGAACCAAATTAAGTTATTCAGATTTACTTTTGTCTATAGCTACTGCACAATGGAAAGAAAAAGATGCTAGAGAGATAATTCACTCTTTTGTAGATAAAATTAATAGTATAGGTACAGGTTTCAATTTCAATAAAGATTTAGTTTTAAAATCATCATTAGTATTGTCCAATATTAAAGATATTCGATTTCATGTAGATAATTTTACTTCAGAGAATATGAGTAAAATTGAAAAAGAATGGGATGAGATTGCTAATGCAATTTCTGCAGCTATTAAACTAATTGCCCACTTTGGTTTTAATTCAAAATCTTTAACTGCTAATAATGCAATAATTCCTATAGCCTATTTTATTAAAACAAGAGGTATAACAGATGACGTTTTATTACATCATTCAAGTCAGGAAAACAATAGAAAACTTATTAAAGAATGGTTGATTAGAGCTTTACTGAAAAAAGTTTTTGGTGGTACACCTGATAGTTTATATCCAGTTTATAGGAATATTATAAATCAAAATGAAGGTAATTTTCCCTTAGAAGCCTTAATTGATAGGTATAAAGGTTCTAATAAATCATTAGAGTTCCATGAAGAGCATATAGATCACTTATTAACTACAAATTACGGTAGCGCATTTGCATTTATGGTTTTAAGTTTATTATATCCATTAAAAGGAAATTATGAATTCCATCAAGATCATATACATCCTAAAACTTTTTTTACAAATAAGAAATTAGAAAAAGCTGGAATTGAAACTCAAGAAGAAAGAGATGAGTTTTTATCAAGATTTAATTCATTACCTAATTTACAGTTAATAGAAGCGACAGAAAATAAACAGAAAAGTGCTAAAAAATTAAATGACTGGTTAACTGAAGCTTACCCAAGTGAAGCTGAACAGAACGCATTTAAACATTTACACTTTTTTCCAACTAATGAAGGTATTGAGTTTTCAAACTTTGTTTCGTTTTACGAAGAGAGAAAAGAATTACTTAAGAAAAAACTAATAAGTATTCTAAATATAAAAATTACAGAAGATATCTTACCAGAATAATTATGACCCAACAAGAACTAGAAAAATACCTTTGGGGCGCAGCAACCTCGTTACGAGGTACTATAGATGCTGGTGACTATAAACAATACATATTTCCGTTATTGTTTTACAAGCGTATTTGTGATGTGTACGATGAAGAGTTTGAAAAAGCCTTACAAGAAAGCGATGGCGATTTAGAATATGCAGCATTTGACGAACACCATCATTTTATAGTTCCCAAAACAGCACATTGGAAAACCGTACGTGAAACCACTGTAAATGTTGGTGTAGCCATACAAAATGCCATGCGCGAAATAGAAAAAGCCAATCCAGAAACTTTATATGGAATTTTTGGAGATGCTTCATGGACTAACAAAAACAGGTTAAGTGACGAAACCTTAACCAATCTGATAGAACATTTCTCGCAACACAAACTTAATTTACAAAATGTACCAGATGATCAATTAGGGAACGCTTATGAATATCTAATTAAAGAATTTGCTGATGATTCTGGCCATACCGCAGCCGAATTTTATACCAACCGTACTGTAGTTAAATTAATGACTATGATTATGGATCCACAACCAGGAGAATCTGTATACGATCCTACCTGTGGCTCTGGTGGTTTGCTATTAAACTGCGCCTTGCATTTACGCGATGAAGGCAAGGAATACCGTACCTTAAAATTATACGGGCAAGAAATAAACCTTATTACCAGTGCCATAGCTCGTATGAATATGTTTATGCATGGTATAGAAGAGTTTAGCATTGTACGTGGTGATACGCTGGCTCGACCAGCCTTTTTACATAACGATGAATTAAAAACCTTCAATGTTATTTTGGCCAACCCACCATACAGTATAAAAGCTTGGGACCGCAAGAGCTTTGAAAAGGATCCGTACGGACGGAACCTTTGGGGAACACCACCACAAGGTTGTGCCGATTATGCCTTCCAACAACATATACAGAAAAGTTTAGATGCTAAAAATGGACGTTCCATTTCTTTATGGCCACACGGAATTCTATTTCGTGAAAGTGAAGCTGAAATGCGTAGAAAAATGATAGAAGAAGACCTGGTTGAATGCGTAATTGGCTTAGGACCTAATTTGTTTTATAACTCACCAATGGAGGCGTGTTTATTAATAACCAAAACTAATAAGTCTAAAGATAAAAAAGGGAAGGTTTTAATTATAAATGCCCTAAAAGAAGTAAAACAAGAAAAGAATATTGCTTTCTTAGAAGACAAACACATCAACAAGATTTATAAAACGTATCATAATTATAAAGATATTGAAAACTTCTCAAAAGTAGTTTCGAATAAAGAAATTTTAGAAAACAAAGGAAGTTTAAACATTGCTCAATATTTAAGTAATGTTGATACTAGTGAACCTTATTTATCTTTAGAAAATGCATTAAAAAATTGGGAAGAACAATCTGAAAATTTGAAAGCTAGTATGAATAATTTATTTAAAGTTTTGAATTAAATGGAGGTGACAATACAGAATATAAATTTAAATAATTTAGATAAATCCAGTTGGGAGCTTTTTAAGTTTGAAGAGATTGCTCAAAAAATATCAAAAACAGTAAAACCAGAAAATGCTGAAGTTGAAATTTATGTAGGTTTAGAACATTTAGATGCTAACGACATTCATATTCGTAGAAAAGGTGTACCGTCGGATGTTAAAGGAGGTAAACTACGTTGTTACCCTGGTGACGTTATTTTTGGAAAACGACGCGCTTATCAACGTAAAGCAGCTATAGTAGATTTTCATGGTATTTGTTCTGCACATGCATTTGTTTTTAGGGCAAACCCAGAGCTTATAGACCCAAAATTATTTCCTTTCTTTTTGCATTCTGACCAATTTATGCATCGTATGGTAGATATATCTGTTGGTGGATTATCACCAACCATAAATTGGGGAGATTTGAAACATCAAGAATTCCTCCTACCACCTAAAGATCAACAAGCCCAACTTGCTGAATTACTTTGGGCTATGGATGAGGTTGTGGAGAAAGGGTTTGAAAATAAAAATAAGTATGAAACATTCTATAAGCGATACTTGTTTGATTCTGTTTCAGGTAAATTATCCAATAAATTTCACACTTGGCAAGAGCATCTTTTTGGAGATTTGGGAGAATCGTTTAGTGGCTTAAATGGCAAGACAAAAAAGGATTTTGGAAAAGGTAGTCCTTTTGTTAACTATATGAATGTTTTCTCAAATTCAAAAATAGATCCATCTAAAGTAGACTATGTGAAAATAAATGATGGAGAGAAACAAAATGAATTAAAATATGGAGATATATTAATTACTGGATCATCTGAAACACCACAAGAATTAGGAATGTCATCTATCGTTTTAGATGATTTACAAGGCTATTATCTAAACTCTTTTTGTTTTGGATTTAGGCTTAATGATTTTAAAACTTTACTTCCAGAATACGCAAGGTTTTTGATGAGAGGAGAAGAGGTACGAAAGTTTATGTTTAAAAGAGCTCAAGGTTCTACAAGGTTTAATTTATCAAAAACTACTGTTAAGAAAAAAATGAAAATTATATTACCTAAAATAGATGAGCAAAAACAGATTGCAGATAAACTAGAAATTATGGAGGATAATATTTCGTCTTTCGAATCCAAAATCACCAGCTCCAAAGCTTTACAAAAGAGTTTAATTAATCAGGTGTTTTAGGGTATGATAGATCTATTAAAAGTTCATGAATCAATTTACTTGTTTCTAAAAAGAAAAAGAGAAGATAATCCGAAATTATATTACTCATTTAGAAAGAGCAATCATGGAGGAAAACTAGAAGATGGTTATTGGTTTTACGGTAATGATGATTACTTAGCTATTTCTTTCTGGTCTGGAATGGATTGGAAAAACAGAACTCCTAATATAGTTTTTATGATCAATAAAATAGGGGACTGTTTTTTAGAAATCAATTTATCAGATTCTACAAGAAAAATGGAATTTGTTGAAAATAATATTTTACCAGAGATTCAAAATATTGAAGAAAAAGGAAGAAGATATTGTAAATTTTATTCAAACGGAGAAACTAATGCTATTGAATCGATTTTAGATAGTTTTTTGAGTGGAGATAAATTAATTATCGATAAAATTATTAATAAAAACAAAGAATTTATCGATAAACAAATGGAAGAGGACATTATAAATTTTATTTCACCAAAAGAGTTTTCTAAAAGAAAGAAAAATGTTGATAAATACCGTGATAATAAACTAAAAATAGAGAGTGGAGAAAAGCATTCCTCATATGAAATAAGACCAACAAAAATTAAATCTCTCTTTGTAAAAAAATATGGCTTCATTAATGAATTCAAATTAGAGATTGATGATTTTAAAAATCAATGGATATTTATCACAGGTAAGAATGGATCTGGTAAAACGAATTTATTACGTGCAATAGCCGCATTTTTGGGGCAAAAACATCTGTCAAAAAATGATCTAAGAGAGAGTTCTATTGAAAGTTTTCAAATTAATGCAGAATTATGGTATAAAAATAAAATAGAAAAGGTTAGTCGAAACGGAAATAATAAAATTAGTGTCAAGCCTATTACTCAAGGATTAGCAATGTATGGTCCTTACCGATTGGAGCAAACCTCTACTATGGTAAAGGATGATACATTTAGAAAAGCTTTAAGTAAGACTGGTACATTTAAATCTTTATTTGAAGACAGTTCCAAACTATTAAGTTTAGATAAACAACTAGAGTTTTGGAAGTTAGATTCAAAAAGGAGTTATAACATTAATGAAAATAGAATAAAACAGATTTTGTCTCTTTTGCCTAAAATTATACCTGATTTACGTCAAGTTGAATATTTTAGAAAAGGGAAAAATAAATTTGAATTTAAATACCTATTACAAACCCAAGGTTCTGATGAACTTATGCCCTTAAAATGGAATGAACTTTCTTCTGGAAATAAAAGTATTTTAAATTTAGTTTCAGATATTATAATAAGGCTATTCTATCAACAGCCAAAAGTGACAGACCCTTCTGAATTGAGAGGTATTGTTTTAATTGATGAAATAGATTTACATCTTCACCCTAAAGCGCAAAGAGATTTAGTAGTTATACTTTCTGAAACATTTCCATTAATTCAATTTATAGTTAGTACTCATAGTCCAATACCATTATTAGGCGCTCCAAAAAACTCTGCCATTTATGTCGTCAAGAGAAATTGGGTAAAAGGAGTTTTTACAGAGCGATTAGATGATAAAGTAATGTTCGATCGAATTCTTCCTAATACAATTTTAAATTCTCCAATATTTGGTATGGATGATTTAGTTCCTTTCTCTAAGGAGGATGAAGTAGATATAATACTTGATGATAAATACTCTGATGCAATCCTTTATAATAAACTAGAGAAAGATGTGGAATCTTATCTTACAAATGAGAATATTAAAGATTTAATAGAGATTTTTAAAAATCATGATGAGAAATGAGAAACATAGTAAGAAATTATAATGATAAACCTCGAGTTTTAACTTTATCAAGTACTTTAAGTGAGTGGAATAATGTTGCATTAAGAACCCAAAGTAATATTAAAAGAGCTTTATACAGTGATCCGTATTATGATATTAATGGTAACACAGCTTCAAGAGTAATTGATCATCTTAATAAATGGTATTTATATAAATGTGCATACTGTGAAAGGGTTTATAAGTTAGATGTAGAACATTATCGGCCAAAAGGAGAAGTGAGGGATTTGAATAATAAATTAGTAAATATTACTAACTCAAAAGGTACAATAATTCCTCATCCAGGTTATTACTGGTTATGCTACGAATGGAGTAATCTATTGCCAGCTTGTATATCTTGCAATCGTGATGGAGGAAAAGTATCTAAATTTCCAACAATTCATTCCTATGTCAAAACCCCACCTCTAAATAGTAATTATTTAGATATACCCAGATGTTTAATTAGTGATAATGGTTTAACAATTGAACAGCCATTTTTACTCAACCCTGAACTCGATGTAATAGATGATGTATTTGAATTTGAAGTTGATAGTGAAAAAAAAGGAATATCAATGAAGGGTAAAGATCAATTAGGAAGAGGTCAAGCAACGATTGATATTTGCCAGATGAACAGACCTGAAATTCGCGTAGATAGATTGAGAAGTGTAGTTTATCCCATCAGAAAAGTACTTTTAGCATTATTAAAACAGCTATCAACGGGTAATAAGGATATTCAACAAATAAAAAATGAAGTTAATAGTTTAATACAAAAGCTTTATGACGATGCAAATGACCCAGAGCTTGATTTTACATATTTACGAAGCTATATTATCCACAATAGTAAAAATTTTGATGATATAGTAATTCCTTTTATGCCGATAAGAATAAAAGAAGTACTAATAACTGCTTTTCAGAACTATAAACCAATTTAGTTATGACTTTCAACGAACTAAACAGTGTAGAAAGCTACATCATTAAACAATTAACAGGAACTAACTTAAATACAGGTGCTGCATATGAAGAAGATATTTCATACGGTGCACAATGGAAATATATTGCTATTAAAGATTTAAAACGCTCTGTTAATGAAGTGTTAATAGAAGATGAAATAAAAAAGGCTCTGATAAAATTAAATCCTGAAATACAAGCTAACAATAATTTAGCAGATGAAGTGATTTATAAATTAAGAACCATTTTAATATCAGTACATCAGGTAGGTTTAGTTCGAGCAAATGAAGAGTTTTTTAAATGGATGCAAGGCGACAAAACAATGCCTTTTGGTGAAAACAATCGACATATACCAATTCGCTTAATTGATTTTGATACAATTACAAATAACAGTTATATAGCAACTACTCAATACCGTGTTCATCATAGAGAAACTAAAATACCAGATGTAGTATTATTTATAAACGGTTTGCCTGTAGTGGTTGGAGAAGCTAAAACACCTATTAGACCTTCAATAAGTTGGTTAGATGGTGCTCATGAAATACATGATGTTTATGAAAATGCTATACCACAGTTATTTGTGCCAAATATTCTTTCTTTTGCTACGGAAGGAAAAGAATTGTATTACGGAGCTGTTCGATGTCCTTTAGAATTTTGGGCACCATGGAGATTAGAAAATGATAAAGATAATATTGCTAAACATATCGGTCTATCTGAGATAGGAAAAGAATTATCTGATTTAGTAAATCCAGCTCGCCTATTAGATATAATGCGAAATTTTTCTTTGTTTTCAACAGATAATAAAAAAAGAAGGATTAAAATAATTCCCAGATTCCAACAATATGAAGGTGCCAACAAAATAGTAGAACGTGTAAAAGAAGGTCGTATAAAAAAAGGATTAATATGGCACTTTCAAGGGTCAGGTAAATCTTTCTTAATGGTATTCGCTGCGCAAAAATTGCGAAGAGAACCAGTACTTAAAAGTCCTACGGTTATAGTATTGGTAGACCGTACCGATTTAGATACACAAATCAATGGAATATTTGATGCTGCTGATGTAGCCAATGTTGTGAGTACAGACAGTATTAATGAATTACAAGGTTTATTAGAAAAAGATACTCGAAAAATTATTATTTCGATGATTTTTAAGTTTCGAGATGCACCGATTAACATGAATACCCGTGATAACATTATTGTTTTGGTAGATGAAGCACATAGAACGCAGGAAGGGGATTTAGGAAGAACTATGCGAGCTGCATTACCAAACGCATATTTGTTCGGGTTAACAGGTACTCCTGTAAACAAAGCGGATAAAAACACATTTTGGGCATTTGGTTCTGAAGAAGACAGTGGCGGATATATGTCTCGTTATACATTTCATGATTCTATACGTGATAATGCTACATTGCCATTACATTTCGAACCACGCTTAGTTGATGTACATGTAGATAAAGAAACAATTGATCAAGCTATGGCAGATTTTAAAGAAAGTACAGCTTTATCTGATGAAGACGCCGATGCATTAAATCAAAAGTCGGCTAAAATGGCTGCATTTTTAAAATCTCCAGAACGAGTATCCAAAATAGTAGAAGATATAGCTAAGCATTTCAAAGAAAAAGTTGAACCTCATGGTTTCAAAGCTATGATAGTAACTCCAGATCGTTACGCTTGTGTCCAATATAAAGAAGAATTGGATAAATATTTTCAAGAAGAATCAAGTGTTGTAGTGATGTCTACTTCTGCAAATGATGACTTTGAATTCAAACAAAAATGGGGAATAGATAAAAGTCAACAAGAGAAAATTGTTGAAAATTTTAGCAATCCTAACTCAGATATAAAATTTATCATTGTCACAGCTAAACTATTAACTGGTTTTGATGCACCTGTTTTACAAACTATGTATTTGGATAAATCACTTAAAGATCATACTTTGTTACAAGCTATTTGTAGAACAAACAGATTATATCCTGGTAAAAAATTTGGTCGCATTGTAGATTATTTTGGTGTTTTTGATGATGCTGCAAAAGCATTACAATTTGATGAGGAGTCTGTAAAAAAAGTAATTACTAATCTTTCTGAATTAAAAGATAAGTTTCCAAAAGCAATGAAAAGTACATTAAGTCACTTTAAAGATGTTGATAGAAGTTTGGAAGGTTTTGAAGGACTGGAAGCTGCGCAAAACGCAATAAAAACAGATGATGCAAAAGATGCTTTTGCAAAAGATTATAAATACCTTTCAAAATTATGGGAATCATTGTCACCTGATCGGATATTAGATGCATATTACGCAGATTACAAATGGCTTTCACAAGTTTTCGAATCTGTAAGACCTGCATCAGATAATATAGGTAAGTTATTATGGTTCTCTTTAGGTGCGCAAACAACTAAATTAATTCATGAAAACGTTCATGTAGGAGAAGTACATCAATTAGAAGAATTTGTATTAGATGCAGATACTATTGAAGACATTTTTAATAATCCAGATCCAAAAAATGCAAAACAGTTAGAGAAAATTTTAGTTAAGCGTTTTAAAAAACATGGTTTAAACCCAAAGTTTAAAAAATTAAGTGAACGATTAGAAGCTTTAAGAGACAAAGCGGAAAGAGGGTTAATTACATCCATAGAGTTTATAAAAGAACTTTGTAAAATAGCAAAAGAAACTGTAAAGGCCGAAAAAGAAATAGAAGAGCTGGTTAAAGAAAAATCTCCAAAAGCAGCTTTAACAGACTTATTCTTAGAAATGAAAACTGATTCGACTCCTGCAGTAGTAGAGCGTATTGTAAATGATATTGATGCTATTGTACGGGTAGTTAGTTTTCCTGGTTGGCAAACTACTAGTTCAGGAGAAAGAGAAGTTCAAAAATCTTTAAGAAAATCACTTTTAAAATATAAGCTACATAAAGATCAAGTTTTATTTGATAGAGCTTATGCTTATATAAAAGAATATTATTAGGGTAAAACTTGTAGAGTTACTACTGTTTTAATTGACATCTAAATTGACACCCAAAAACAACAAACCCTGTAAACATAATGCTTACAGGGTTTATTTGTGGAGACGCCGAGAATCGAACTCGGGTCCAAACAAGTAGCTCAAAGGCTTTCTACATACTTAGTTTTTGCTTAATTTTCGATTAAGACCTGACCAAAAACCGTCCAATCTTAACTTATCTTCTTTAGTTTCGAAAACCTATCGAAGCCCTAAGTTTTCTATGTTTACTTTTACGATGCCCAAAAGTGAAACGCCGTAAACCAAGGCTTTTCGTGGACATTTAGCTTGCGCACCTTGTGCGCCGAGGCTCTATCTTACTATTAATTCAGATTAAGCAGCTAAAGCGTAGTTATCTTCGCCGTTTAAATGTTTGAAATAAGTTTAACGAGTTGTCATTTCACTCCTCGGTATGCTTACATTTTTACTAATCTTGCTGTCAAAACCAGTCGTCCCCAATATGTCAAAGATGCTATATGTACCCGTGCAAAAAATATACCAGATAATCTTTTTGATTCTATGCAATTTCGTTTAACAGCAATATAAAACAATACTGTTGAAACAAGAGGATGCAAATATAAAAAAATACTACTTGTACAATCATTTTAAAACAAGTATTTTCGCTGCAATTGTTATAAACTATAACATTATATGTAAAATTGTTTAATTTTAATACAAAGGTCAATTATGAAATTCGGAATTATTAAAGAACGTAAAAATCCACCAGATAGAAGAGTTGTGTTTTCTCCAGAAAAATTGCAAGAGTTTAAAGAACAGTTTCCTCAAGCAGAAATAGTCGTGGAAAGTTCTGATATCCGAGTTTTTTCTGATGAGGCTTACACAAAAGCAGGTTTTGAAGTAACCAATGATGTTTCTGATTGTGATGTGTTATTAGGAGTAAAAGAAGTTCCTGTAGACAATTTAATTCCAAATAAAAAATATTTTTTCTTTAGTCATACGATTAAAAAGCAACCATATAATCGTAAGTTGTTAAAAGCAATGCTTGATAGAAATATAGAAATGTTTGATCATGAAACCATTATTGAAGAAAATGGAGCTCGTTTAATTGGTTTTGGTCGTTATGCAGGTTTGGTAGGTGCTTATAATGGTTTTAGAGCCTTAGGCATACGTGAAGGATTGTTCAAATTACCCAAAGTAGAAACGTTACCAGATTTAGATGCTGTAAAAGTTGAATTAGATAAAATAACTTTACCAAACATCAAAATTTTACTAACAGGAACAGGAAAAGTAGCTAAAGGAGCACAAGAAATTTTAGATCATTTGCAAATTAAGCAAGTAAGCGATGCTTTATATTTAACAAGTGAGTTTACTGAACCAGTATATTGTATAGCCGATGTTATGGAGTATGCCAAACGAAAAGATGGTAAAGTAGGAGATAAGTTTGAGTTTTATAAAGATCCAACAGGGTACGAAAGTAATTTTATGGCGTATGCGAAACAAACTGATTTCTTTATAGCAGGGCATTTTTATGGAGACGGAGCTCCGTATTTATTTACACGTGAAGATGTAAAACATCCTGAGTTTAGAATAAAGTATGTAGCAGATATTTCATGTGATATTGATGGACCAGTAGCAACAACACTTCGTGCGTCAACAATTGCAGACCCTATTTACGGTTACAACCCAGAAACAGAATCAGAAATTGACTTTAAAGACGAAAAAGCCATTACAGTAATGGCGGTTGATAATTTACCTTGTGAGTTACCAAAAGATGCAAGTGAAGGTTTTGGAGAAATGTTTTTGGAGCATGTAATTCCAGCATTTTATAATGATGATAAAGACGGAATTTTAGCTCGATCAAAAATGACAACAAATACTGGTAAATTAACCAAACGTTATGCATATTTGCAGGATTACGTAGACGGAAAAGAATAACACTTAATAAATCCCGCTTCAGCTGGATTTTTATTTAATATGATACCAGACAAACAGTTCTTAATTGATACAGCAAACATGAGAATGCCTTTTGGTAAATACAAAGGAACGTATTTAATTGACATTCCTGAGTATTATATTGTTTGGTATAAGAATAAAGGATTTCCACAAGGGAAACTAGGCACAATGTTAGAGCTAGTTTACGAATTGAAGTTAAACGGACTAGAAGATATTTTACGAAAGATTAGAAGATAATTTGCGAGTTAAAAATTTTTCTAAAAGTAAAACAGTGACAATTCCTAAGGTATAAGCTACTAAATCACCAATACTAAAAGTAGCACCTAATACGATTACTGCCAATCGGTTATTTTCTAAACCGAGAAATTCTAGAAGAGGAGTTAACTGTAAAAATTCTACTAAATAAGCAAAAATAAGTACTGAAACTCCAGTGTTTTTATCAGAGAAGTTAAAGAAAGCTTTCACCAAATAAAAAAGTAAGATAACGACTAAAAAGTCACCAAAAGTATGTCTTATAAATCCTGAAGTTTGAGCTATTATAATTTCTAACAAAAGAAGAAATATAAAGGCAAGGAAGTATTTTATATTGAATTTCATAATCATATATTAAGCAAACTATTACATAATATAATAGTTTGCTTATTTATTGTTGTTAATTAACCGTTTTGCCAATCTATTTTTCTTGAAGCATACATCACTGAAGCAAGAATTATAAACAATCCTACACTACCTACCAAAAGAGCATAATTTTCTAGTTGAATAATTACAAAAATAAAGGCATATAATGTGGTAAGAGAAGCTCCAACAAATAAAGGAAATTTATTACTTTTTAAAATGGATTTAGAATACAAAGAAATTAGCAATACAACAGCTATCGAAGCTATTAAATAAGCTTTTAAAAAGCTACTGTGTTCAGAAATAGAAATAAGTAACGTATAAAACATGGTTAAGGCAACACCAATCATTAAATATTGAAAGGGATGAATGGATATTTTACTCATTGTTTGAATTAGAAAGAAAATTAAGAATGTAAGCCCAATAACCATAAAGCCATATTTAGCAGATCGTTCACTTTTTTGGTATTCATCTACAGGAATCATGAAGTTTACACCAAAAGCATATTCTTTTAAGTTAGGAATTCCAGTAAAAGATTGCTGAGAAAAAGGTCTGTTAATATCTAATATTTTCCATCTGGCATCAAAACCATTATCAGAGATTTTGTCGGAGTTAAAAGGAAGGTATTCTCCAATAAAATTAGCGGTTTTCCAGTCAGAATTTATATGAACAGTTGTTTCTTTTCCGATAGGAATAAAACGAATTTGTTTGCTACCATTGATGCTTAGTGATAGATTAAAGTTCGTGTCTGATTTTTTAGGAAGGTCTTCTTCATTTAAAAATTTACTTTCTAATTTATGAAGGTTTAAATAGTTGTAGTAGGCTTTTTCATTACTAGCATCATCTTCATATTTAGAAGTAAAAGCGTAGTTGTTTTTATTCAGTTTTATTTCAACTAAATTGTTTACTCCCTTTAAATTAGAAGTTTTAATAATTAAGCGAGCTTTGTTCCAAAGTATGTCTTTTTCATTAATATCTTTTTCACTAAAATCAGGTGTTGTAAAACTGCCATCAATATCTATTTTACTATTATATACTGCTGTTTTATAAATACCACGCTTTTTCTCTTCAGGGTTTATAGAAGATTTCACATTTAGTTTCTTCGGAAAAAAGTAGGCATACTTGATTTTTTCTTCAATCTCGGTTTGAGTTTCTTTTGTTTTTTGGTTTCTAACAAATTTCTCTTTATAAGTTTTGTACGGAACTTTTAAAATAGGACCATATAGCAAGACCTCTTTACCCCATTTTTGATTGATTTCTTGTACAACTTCTTGCTGTCGATTCATTCGCTCAACAATTAAACTTTTAATAAAAGATAAAGGAATTAAAAGAATGAGAATTAAAAATCCAATCATTAGCATCCTAGCTGTAATTGATGTTTTTACCCACTTTCCGAATCTTCCGTTTTGTTTGTTTGATATTTCCATAGTTTGTTTTTTTAAAAGAACTTTGAATTTCAAAGTTTAATGATAAAAAAATTAGTTTTTATTTATTTTTAATTAGTTTTTCTAAAGCGTCAATATGTTTTTTAAATTCTTGCTTACCAAGCTCTGTAGCATAGTATCTTGTATTGGGTTTTCTACCAATAAATTGTTTTTCTATCCTAATAAATTCAACTTTTTCTAAGGCTTTGGTATGGCTTGCCAAATTACCATCTGTAGCACCTAATAATTCTTTTAATGTAGTAAATTCAGCATATTCATTAACCATAAGAACAGACATAATTCCGAGTCTGATTCTATGATCAAAAGCTTTATTTATATTTAGAATAATGTTTTTCAAAAAAGATAAATTTTAAAGTACGAAAATAGTGCTTATTTTCTATCGTGTTTAAAATACATGACAGTACCATAAACAATATGCATAACTCCAAACCCTAGAACCCAAAACCAAAAACCATAACCGGGAAGCATAGCAGCAATAAGTCCTAAAACAACTTCAGTATACCCTAAATACTTAATATCACCTACAGTATATTTTGAAGCATTAATCAATGCTAAGCCATAAAAAAGTAACATCAAAGCCCCAGTTTGTCCATATTTCTGATGTCCTAAAATAATAATGATATAGATAGCTCCAGAAACCAGAGGAATAAGGAAATTCAATAATAACCTTCTTGTGGTAGCATCCCAAATTCTTTCACCGTTTTTTTTAGCTTTTCTCGTAGTTAAAAAAATGGCGGTAGTAATGCTCAAAAAGCCAACTAACAATAAATCAAGGATGACCATTTGGAAAGTTTTTCCATCTAGTATCAAATAACCACTAGAATTAATATTGACTAACCAATAGGCATAAGCTGCACCGATTAGAGCATAAATTCCTGCTAAAATACCAGACAAGCCGCTTAATGATATAAATCTTGATGATTTATTCATTAAGTTTTTAATTTCTGATATGTCTTTTAAATAATCTTCTGAACTCATTTTTAAAGAACTTTGAAAAACAAAGTAAACTTAATTTTATGAAACATACAAATAAAAATTTGATGTATTTTTGAAAGAATGAAACCAGCCGAAGAATACATACTTAAACAGCCAGAACCATTCAAGTCTATTTTACTGCATTTACAAGTACTGATAGAAGGGAATTTTCAAAATTTAGAATTAAAATACAAATGGAAAATTCCAGTATATTATGTTAATGGTAAGCAATTATGTTATATAAATGCATCCCATAAAAAAGGATTTGTTGACGTTGGATTTTGGGCAAAAGGTATTTTACAGGACTTTGATACTTTTTTAGTTTCAGAAGGAAGAGCAGTTGTAAAATCACTTCGTTATTCATCAATAGAAGAAATTAATGAAGAAATACTACTACAAGTTATAGGAGAAGTAGCAAAACACAATCATAAAGGTTTTTGGAGGAAAGATTAACTAATTGAATTTATAACGTCACTAATCTTGTTAAAGAATATCTATAAAAAAGAGCTTTTTTTAAAAGCTCTTTTTTTTATCTAATTGTGTTTGATTATAGGACATTATACGTTAGGCTTACAGAGTAAGTAGAAGATTCACCAATATTTCTACCATCTATTACTTTACCGTAACCAGCTCCAATTCCTAGTTTAGGAAGAATATTTTTATAAACAGTTATACCCACACTCTTATAATCTACATCAGTTTCAGGGAAATTACCTTTAAATGAAGGGCTTCCGATATCTACTCCTTCTTCTGAGTTATAATAATCTGCCCAAGCTTCTACATAAATAAAGCTACTAGCATAACCAATTTTACCAGTAGTGGTAAAGGCATTAGGAACACCAAAGTCACCACCAGGAGTTAAATTATTATCAGCATTTCCTCTTAAGTTGTAACCTGCAAAAATGGTAGAGAAAAAGCCAACGTTTGTGTTTAAGTGTAAACCAGCTTTTAAATCAAATCCGAAGCCTCCGTTACCAATAGATAATATTCCGTTTGGCTCATACCCTGTAGGAATAACGGTAGTAATACCTGTTATAATATTTAAATCTCCACTTTTAAACTGAAACTTATGCGCATTAAACTTTAAAGCTATTGAAATGTCTTGAACTTCAGAGATAGAGGTTAACCCGTTTACAGGGTCTGGTTGATTACTAGTATTTGTAGCATCAATAAAAGGAATGCTTACAATAGCTGAAAGTCGATCAGTGATACCATATTTTGCATAAAGAGAATAAATATTCTGATTAATCTTTTCATGAACAGGAGTAGCGTTTTGTTTAGTTTTACCTAGATAAAATTTTTCATATTCGCTTTTGGTAAAAGAAGTAGTAATAGATAAACTATTTTTCTTTGGAGTAAAGCCATCATATAGACCTTGACCGTAAGAGGTTATTGAAATTCCCAATAAAATAGAAAAGAATAGGAGGGTGTAAAATTTTTTCATGTAATGTTAATTTGTTTTCACCCTTTGTCGATTTTCTTTTAAATCATTACAGAGAAATTTACTTTAATAAATCAAAAGAAGAAAATATTGTTATTCAATTAAAAATTCAAGCATAACCTCTTTATCTATAATTAAAAATAACTGTTTGCTATTGTCAAGTGGAGTTGTTGTAACTGTAGTAATATTATTTTTAGTAGATATTTTATCTGGTTTTACAGCATATCTATATCCACTATAGCCTAAGAATATTGATTGATTAGGGTGTATGTTTTTAATTTTTAGTTCAATAGTAGCTTTTTTATCTAATATCCCTTTTAAAGGTGAAATTAGCTCTAGGTCAGATTGTAAAAAAGAAGCATCGTAAATAGGCTGATTGTAAAAGTCTTTTTTCCCCATTCTACCAACTCTTAACTGCCAAAGTGTTTTTTCTGGAAAATGTGTTTTAAAGTATTTTTCTTTAGGAATGTTATAGTAGTAAGCATTAAATAAAGGTTGCCATCTATTATTATTTACAACTCCAGCTGCCCAGGTGGCATCAATATAAATCCACTTTCCATTCAATTTAACAGCGTTCCAAGCATGATTGGAATTGATTTTAGGATTAGCTATATCATTTGATGAATTTCTGATGTACCCTTTTATAACTTCGTTTTCAATTTGAAGTATAGTACATATTTTAGCAAAAGTTTGTGCATAGCCTTCACAAACTGCTTTACGAGTTAATAGAGTTTGGTTAACAATATCGTCTTTTATAGCCTGTAGCTTTGCTAATTTCTCTTGCTCATTCCTATATCTAAAAGAAATTCGTTTGTTTTTAGGACGATAGTATGCATCTAAATCATACTGTATGTTATGGGCAAGCCAATAAAACGCAGCCTGTACTTGTTGTTCTTCAGTTTTAAAATCGCTTGCTATCTGTTGAGCTAGACGTTCTACTTTACTAAATTTAGAATACCCATTTACTTTCTCTTCAATTAAAGAAAAGTCTTGTGCACTTAAGATGGTAGTAGCTAGAAAGAATAAAAAAAGAAGTTGTTTCATATATGAATTAAAAACAATTGTATGAAACAAAAACTGTGCCTATAAATTATTAATAGTTTTTCTAATGCTAACCAAGTTGGTTAACAAACTTTCTAAATAATCAAGGTGTAACATGTTAGCTCCATCACTTTTTGCATTTGCAGGATCAAAATGTGTTTCTATAAA
Source organism: Tenacibaculum sp. XPcli2-G (assembly GCF_024124505.1). Classification (NCBI taxonomy): domain Bacteria; kingdom Pseudomonadati; phylum Bacteroidota; class Flavobacteriia; order Flavobacteriales; family Flavobacteriaceae; genus Tenacibaculum; species Tenacibaculum sp. XPcli2-G. Next base: position 321,446 of record NZ_JAMXSH010000002.1, on the reverse strand, counting down.
TAAACCATCTACATTATTTACTACACCAGCACGAGCAATGGTTTCAATCATATCAGGACGCCCACCAGTAACACCAGTAGATTGGTTAGGTTGTTGCAAGGAGTGGGTAACATCTAACACAGTAGGAGCGTATTGACGCATCGTAGGAATTCCGCGGAAATCAACAATCATATCTTGGTACCCAAACATCGTACCTCTATCAGTTATCCACGCTTTTTTATTTCCTGCATCATGAACTTTTTTTACAGCATGTTGCATAGCTTCAGGACTCATAAATTGTCCTTTTTTCAAATTCACAACTTTACCAGTTTTAGCAGCAGCAACTACTAAATCGGTTTGACGAACTAAGAAAGCAGGAATTTGTAATACATCTACATATTGAGCAGCTTTTTCAGCATCAGAAACTTCATGAATGTCGGTTACGGTAGGAACATTAAAAGTTTCAGAAACTTTACGTAAAATTTTTAATGCTTTTTCATCACCAATTCCTGTAAAACTATCTATTCTACTACGATTCGCTTTTTTAAAACTTCCTTTAAATACATAAGGAATTTCTAATTTATCAGTAATGGTAATTGCCTTTTCAGCAATACGCATTGCCATATCTTCTCCTTCGATGGCACAAGGACCAGCAAGTAAAAAAAAGTTGTTTGAATCAGTATGTTTTATGTTTGGAATATCAGTTAAAGCCATCCTTAAAAATTTTCAACAAAATTAAGAAATTAAATTGGCTATATTTAGGCTTTTAAATAAATAAAGAATGAAAAAAGTTTTATATCCATTAGCACTTGTAAGTGTATCAATTTTACTGTCGTGTAAGCAAACTAAAAATACTAGTAGCGAGGTTGCTATGAATACTGTTGAGGTAACTCAGAAAAAAGAAAATAAAGAAGAGTTAATTGATTCTGTTTTAGTAAGAAAACACTTATATACACTTGCTTCAGATGAAATGGAAGGTAGAAAACCAGGTACTGAGGGAATGGAAAAAGCAACTCAGTATATAGAAAATGAATACAAAAGAATTGGTTTAAAAACTTTTGATACATTAACTACGTATCGCCAAAATTTTGAGTATAAAGGAATCAAGATGAGTAATATTATAGGCTTGTTAGAAGGGAAGTCTAAAAAAGATGAGTTTGTTATTGTATCTGCACATCACGATCATTTAGGGGTAAAGAAAGACGGGGAAGGAGATCGAATTTTTAATGGTGCGAATGATGATGCTTCTGGTGTTACTGGTGTATTATCATTGGCTGAATATTATGCTAAAAAAGGAAACAATGAGCGTAGTATTTTGTTTGTATGTTTTACTGCTGAAGAAATGGGGTTGGTAGGCTCTGAGTATTTTGGAAAAGGAATTGATGCGAATAAGTTTGTAGCGGGAATTAATTTAGAGTTAATAGGGAAACAACCTAAAACAGGACCAAAAACAGCATGGTTAACTGGTTTTGATAAATCAGATTTTGGTAAAATAATTCAGAAGAACTTGGAAGGGTCAGGATATAAGTTATTTCCAGATCCATACCCTAAATTTCAATTGTTCTTACGATCAGACAATGCTTCTCTAGCACGTTTAGGTGTACCATCTCATACATTTTCAACCACTCCGATTGATATCGATGCGGATTATCATAAAGTAACAGATGAAGCTGAAACGTTAAATATGACTGTATTAACAGAAACTGTTAAAGCAGTTGCTAGAGGAACTCAAAGTATTATTGAAGGAAAAGACACACCTACTAGAGTAAAGATGGAGTAAACATATTGAAAACTTAAAGTAAAGAAGGAGCCATGAGCTCCTTTTTTATTGGGATTAGATGTTGTGTTTTTAATAAAACGTTAATTATGTGTATGTTAAATTATTTAAAGTGTTAAAATTGTATTAAAATTTTACTATATTCGAAAAAATTTAATCTAAACCCCTTCAAGAATGAAAAAAATACTTTTAAGCCTAACGGTTGTTTTAACTATGATTTCATGTTCTAATAATGATGAAACATTAGACATAAAACAAGATCAAGATTTACTTACCAAAAAAGAAATTAATTCAAAAATCAAGGAATCTTTACAAAAAACTGGAGATTTCAAATGGATGTCACAAGATGCTCATACTATATGGAGTGCAGTAAATCATGGAGAAAATATCTTGACTATAGGGTACGGTACTTCAAAAAATAACTATGAAAAAAGTGAAGAAAGTACTAATATAAAAGATGAGTTAATAGCATTAGTAAAAAGCTTTGAATCAACATCTGCTAAGGGAGAAACGGAGCTGTATGTAAATGAAAATATTAATGTATTAGATATTAGAGTTACTAACAAGGAAACAATAAATGTCTTATTAAAAGATAGTAGAGTTCGTTATATAGAACCGGGAGGTTATAGTTTTTTAGAGTCTACTGCACAAGCTAAGTCAAGTTCATCAGGTTCTTCAGGATGTGGCTATGGTACGGCTACTTTAAGCACCAATGATTATAGAACAGTAGCACCAGGAGCTAAATTACCATGGTCTTTTGATGCACACAATATTTCACAAGCTTGGAATTACAGTACTGGGTCAGGAATTACTGTAGCAGTAGTTGATTCAGGTCTATCACCAGAACAAAAATGGATGAATCAATATTTTAACGATGGATATTCATCAGGAAGAACAGTTCAGAAATATGGAACATTTGTGGATTCTTGGTGGGCTTGGTCTAATAATTATGATGGAGTAAACGATAAGTGTGGTCATGGAACCAAAATGGCTGCAGTAGCGACTGCTCCAAGAAATAATGACAACTTACCTGTAGGGGTTGCTTACAATGCAAACTTAGTAACGTATAGGGCTGTTGAAAATGTAGTAATTGATGATTATCATGAAAAAAGAGGTATTGTAGAGGCGTTAACAGCCTTGGCAAATAGAAGTGATGTAAAAGTTATTTCTATGTCATTAGGTTCTCCTTTTAGTATTGGTAATGTATCGGATGCAGTAAAGTATGCACATAGCAAAGGAAAGATGATTTTAGCAGCAGGAGGAACATCTACTTCGTTTACTACTTGGTATGGAGTAATTTTTCCAGCAAGTATGTCTGAAACTGTTGCGGTAACAGGAGTTAAAGAAGGACAATATAGTAAGTGTGATGTATGCCATACCGGATCGCAAATTGATTTTACGGTACAAATGCAACGTACTAACGGAACGGATAATAAAATTCCTGTATTGAGTTATTATGATGGACAAGCAAATTATGTAGGAGGTTCATCTGTAGCAACAGCAACAACTGCTGGTATTGCAGCGTTAGTATGGGCAAAACATCCAAGTTGGTCAAGAGAACAAGTTTTACAAAAAATGAAAGAATCCGCTGATTTTTATCCGAACAAACATTCAGAGTTTGGATATGGAAATATTGATGCGTTAAAAGCAGTTAAATAAAAATCAACTAACTAACCTTAGAAAAAGTCTCGTTTACGCGAGGCTTTTTTGTATTTTTATAAGGTATAGTTTTTGATTAAACACACTGTAAAGAATTTATATATGAAATATTACAAATATTTTTTTCTGTTAGTTATTATTGGTTGTGCCTCTTCCAAAGTAGTATATGACTACGATAGTCAAACAGATTTTAGTCAGTATAAAACCTTTAATTTTTTTGAAGATGCAGGTAAAGGTTTAAATGAGTTGGATGCAAAAAGAGTCACTTATGAAATAACGGCTGCTTTGGAAGCCAAAGGGATGCGATTAACTGAAACCCCTGATATGTATATTAATATTTTAGCTGAAGAAAGAGAGTCTCTTAATAGAAATACGATAGGTGTTGGCTTAGGAAGTGGAGGAAGAAATGTTGGTTTTGGAATTTCAGGAGGTATCCCTATTGAGAGTAGAAAAATAAATCAGCAATTAACCATTGATTTTGTTGAAAGTAAAGACAACCAGTTAATATGGCAAGGAATTGCTACTAGTGAAATAAGAGAAAAAGCAACACCAGAACAAAAGAAATTACATTTTCAAAAAGTAATTGGTAAAGTGATTAATAATTATCCTCCAAAATAACAGCTACTTTTCTAACACTTAACAACCTATAAAAACAAAACACTAAGAAGACTTACAAAAAAGACCTTGACGTTTTTACAAAAACATCAAGGTGTTTTTTCAAGACTATATTTTAAGCTAATTTTATTAGCATTAAAAAAGCCTCTTGGTTTTACCAAAAGGCTTTTTAAATTACACAACAAATACACTAATTTGACTAATCTAAATGTAGACTTTTAGAAATTTTTTGCCAGTCAATGATCTTAAAATTTTGATGTAAACTGTCTTTACCTTGGGTATTAGCACCATCTTGCGCAATAAAGAATCCTTTAGGGTATTTTGTACCAAAATTAACAGAAGTTACATCAATTCCGTCCGTATCGTAGGTACCGTCAATAGTACCGTCTTTTAATGAAAAGCTTCCTAGGTATTGATTGCTAACTCTATCGAAAACAGCATAACTGTTATTTCCTTGTGAGGATAAAATAATGTATCCTTTTCCGTTTCCAGCGTCGTATAAGGTAACACCTTCAAAATCATCTTTCATATTCAAGTCTTTGGTACTGATAACCTTTACACGGTTGTTTAAAGCATTAGGCTCTGCATCATATTTCCATAGGGCTTTGTTCTCTTCTCCAATATATACTTTGGCATGTACATCATCAGCAACAATACCTTCTCCTTGACTTCCTAATGAAAATTCACGGACTAATTTGGCATCAATTTGAGTGTTGTTTTCAAACAATTCCCATTGCTCAACACCGCCTTTTTTACCAACCATAAAAACATAAAATTTGTTAGTTTTAGGGCTCTTGTACATTCCTAAACCATAAACCTCTTTTAAGTTAGAAGTTATTTTTCGTGCAGCAGCATCTTCTAATTCACCTGTTGGTTTTACAATCAATATAGAAATAGTATTGTAGGTTCTATTACTAGCGGTAACTACCGAAACTTCTTTTCCGTTTAATAAAAATCCATCACGAATATCAACATTGTTTACACGTCCTATTTTATAGGAATACAAACGTTTTCCTTCTAAATTATAAACTTCTAAACCTTCTTTTTTGTTTGTGCCAATTATGGTTGATTTTGTTACATCAGCGGGATTTATCCACACACACGGGTCATCAGCAGCATCGTCAAAAGAAGTTACGGGGTCTGTTTCAGCATCAGCAACTAAAGCTACTACTGGTTTTGCTTGCGGGTTTTGATGGACTATTTTTTCAACTTTACAAGCGCTTAAAATAAGGCAAGTAAGTGTTATTTTGTATACATTATTCATTCTTAAAAATTGTATTTTAAACCAGCATTCCAGTTATAGTTATAAAACTCAGCTTGCATTGTTTGATGCTTTGCTCCTTGGTAAAAGCGTAATTCTTGATTGGTTAAGTTTTTTGCTTCAGCAAAGACTTGTAAGTTTTTAGTAATACGGTAAGAAGCATTTAGGTCTACAAACAATTGTTCGTCATAAAACACATCTGTAAAAGCATCATCTCCGTATTCAAAAATGTAATCATCAGCAAAGTTTAAAGAGGCTCTAATGGATAGTTTAGAACTTTCATAGGCTAACGATCCGTTAAACATGTTTTTAACAGCACCAGCCAAAGGTAACCCATCTTCTCTGTCGGCAATACCATCTGTTTTAGAGTCTGTATAGGTATAGTTACCATACACTGTTAAGTTTCTTAAGAAGCCAGGTAAGAAGTTTAATTTACGTTGTAAAGCCACTTCAAAACCATAAATTTCGGCAGTACCTCCGTTAAAAGGTCGTGTAACATCATAAGTTTCTGTAATACCCCCAACGGTAATTGGTTCTTCAGTAACTGAATTGTAAATAAATTTATCTAAATCTTTATAAAAAACTCCAGCTGATATAATTCCGACATTACTAAAGTAGTGTTCAAACATTAAATCAAAGTTCATTGCTTCAGTAGGGTCTAAATTAGGGTTTCCATACTCAGCTTCAATATCATCACTATTAATGTTTCTATAAGGAACTAAATCGTAATAGTTAGGTCTAGCAATTGTATTTGTCCAAGCAGCTCTAACAATAGTATTTTTATCAATATTGTATTTAGCTTGTAGGTTAGGTAACCAGTTGGTATAGTTTCGAGTTCCTGATGTTTTAGTTATATCACTTAAATCATCAGCTGTTTCAACATCAATGGCAAAACCGTTATAATCTATTGTTGTTTTTTCAACTCTTACACCAGCTATAAAAGAAAAGTTGTTACCTAAGTTTTGTTGTAACATTCCGTATGCAGCATAAATGTTTTCATTAGCATCGTAGTTTTCAGGAACAAATTCATCTAATACAAGTTCACCACCTGTTAGGTTTAAATTTCCTAAAAATTCTTTTGAAACGAAAAGACCTGATTTATAATCGTCACCTGCTAAATAACCATTAATAGTATAGTCATTAGTAGTGGTAGTATTCATGGTCGGAAATTGATCTTCTAAATCATACTCATAAAAGCTATTGTCTCTTACTTTTTCTTTGTATTTGTATTTAAAACCAAATTTTAAAGAGTTTTTGTAAGCTCCTGTAGCATTGATAGGAGCCAAGATATCAAAATTAGAACTGATTTTACGTTCTTGTGTAAATCCTTGTTGTTGAGTTACTTCTTTGTAATCAAAAGCTGAAGGTTCGTTAAAGTCATTGTTTGTTGGTCGTAATACAGGGAAGTTTGTTCGCGAGAAGTCTTGCATAACTTCAATGTCATCATTCTCAAAACTAATATAACGTTCGTCTGGACGTTCTTCTTTAGCTTTGGCAGTTCCTGTTTTCCAGTTTAACTTAATGTTTCCGAAAATAATATGTTCTCCACCTACAGATATATTGTAAGTGCTTTGGCGCTCTAAACGTGTGTTGTCATTCGTATCATTGTTGATACCTCCTTTAGTTTGACGACGTACTTCAGCTTTTGATACTCCTGTAGCATCTGGTTCGTCTATTTTTCTAAAACGCACTCTATAACGGTTTTCATAGTCGTTTCTCTGATTGTACATTGATTTAAAGAAAAGTGTATTGTTGTTGTCAGGTGTCCAGTCTAAGTTGGCGGAAACACTCATTCTATTTCTTTTTACATCGTAACGTCTAATATCGTGTTCACCAATGTATGTTTTGTTGTTTTCTTTTTCCCACTCAAACTCAACATTATCTGAACCATAATCGTTAGAGTTGTATGAAGCATTGATTACATAGCCTAGTTTGTCTTTAAAAGCTCTGTTGGCAACTAATGCAGAAACGTTATAGTTAGGCGTATTTCTTACATGATTTTGTCCGTAAGAACCAGCAACGAAAGCCCTAAAAGTAGTAGGAGCAGAACGTGTAACTAAATTAACAGAGCCACCAATAGCGTCTCCTTCCATATCAGGAGTTACTGCTTTGTTAACTTCAATAGTTTGAATCATGTCTGAAGGAATTAAGTCCATTTGAACTCTACGATTATCTCCTTCAGCAGATGGAATTCTGTCACCGTTTAAGGTTACAGAGTTTAATTGAGGGGCTAACCCACGGATAACAATATCTCTAGCTTCTCCTTGGTCGTTTTGCATAGAAATACCAGGAACACGTTTTAAAGCATCACCAATATTGGCATCAGGGAACTTTCCTACTTGATCGGCAGAAATAATGTTGGTTATATTCTCTTTGTTTTTTTGTTGATTTAAGGCTTTAGCTTGCCCTTTCCCAATACTTCCTTTAATAACAACTTCATCCAACCTATCTATTTTAGGTGTTAGCGAAAAGTTTTTAGATTGAATATTGTTTGTGAGCGTAATAGTTTTTGTTAAGGTTTGATAACCTAAGAATGAAATTTGAACCTCGTAATTTCCTACAGGAATATTTAAAAGTTCATAATTTCCATTAAAGTCGGTAGAAAACCCAACTTGTAAAGAAGGAATGCTAATAGTAGCTCCAGGTAAAGGTTGACTTGTTTCGTCTAAAACTCTTCCTTTTAAACCGGATTTGCTTTGTGAGTATCCTAAAATACTTACCAAGCAAAGTGTAATTAGTATTATTTTTTTCATTTTGAAATCTTTAGTGAATTGTCCACGGCGAAATTATTTACGATAACTAGCAACAAGATTTCAAATTTGTTAGTAAAAAATTATTAAAACTTATACATAAGGTTGATTATATGTTAATTGGTTGAGGTTTTTATAATGTTTAAGTATTCTTTATTTAATATAAAAATCACCTTTTAAAAACATTTGATATTTAACTTTTGAAGTTTTAAAATAAAAAAGCCTCCAAATTAATTTGGAGGCTTTTGTTATATGTAGTTTAACGTTTTTTAGAATTGGTAACGGATACTTAAACCAAAGTCAGAGTTGAACCCGTCATAATAATCACCAAAACCAATTTCTGGTCTATAATCTAATGACAACATCAAAGGAATATCAAAATTATATTCAATACCAACAACACCAGCTGCGAAAATATAGGTTTCTGAGGCATCTACATTTTTTACATTCCAATGCCCAAGACCACCACCAGCACCAGCATACCAGTTAAAACGATTTTCTAATTGCCATACCCATTGATATAAACCAGTAGCTTTAAAGCCGTCATAATTACTACCGTTACGTAAACCTAAATCTATTTCCAAACGATTGGCATCACTTAATCTACGTTGGTAAGTTATTTCAGCTCCAAAACCATCATTATCACCTAAACGAAGACCTATTGCGTTATTTGAAATTTCTTGTGCATTTGCAGTGAAAAATGAAATGGTTAAAAAACCGATGAATAAAAAGATTTTCTTCATAATTTTTAATTTAGTGTTTTGTGAATGCTAAGATAAATTATTTTACTTAATTAGTAACCTTTCTCCTTTTGAATGACTACTAAACTCGGGAGCATACATACTTTGAATAGTTGTGATTCCGTTACTAAAGTTTCCTGCATTATTTACACGAACATCATACTCAAATACATATACTCCTTTAGGTAAACGATCGAAAAAGAAATTTGTTGCAGCATCTTTTGTACTTTCATAATACCCTAAACCATCTTGCCATTTGTATTGTGATAATACGTTAATAGGTTCAACTCCGCTTGCTCTCATATCTTTCATGTGTACAAATTCCATATCTCTATCAGAGCGAAGTTCAATTCTAACAGTTATTAAATCTCCTATATTTAATTGTGTGTTTTTTGTAACTTCTTGAAGTTGTTTACCCGCATTAGTATTTACTTTTTTAAATAGTTTTTTCTTTAATTGTAGTGGTGTTTTTGCTGAAGTGATTTTATCTAAATCTTCAAAATATTGCCAATACAATCCACCCCAAGCAATACCTTTTCCTTTTTTAGAAATACTAACAGTACTCATATTAGGAGTGATTTCAGAACCATTCCAAGAGGTTTTAAAATAACCAGTACCCGCTTCAACTTTTGTGTCTTCTAATTTAGAAGGATTGATTGTTTTTTCTCCAATTGTTACATCTACCATATCAGTTACCGAAATCCAATCACTACCTTGTAATAATAATGCATATACAGCTTCAGTAGTTGCTTTGGTAGTTTTCCAACGATTGGTTTGTTTATTTTTTAGTAACCATATTTTTAGATTATCAACAGTTTGAATATCATTTTCAATTTCTGAAAAAGCTTCAATTAACAACGATTGGGTTTCAATAGGGGCTTGATGCAAATACCAACTCGGTTGATTTTCTTTCCAATACATTCCTAATTCATCAGAAGTAATACTGTTTTCTCTTAAAGATTTTAAAACTTTATTAGCAACTAATATATTATCGTTTCTAAACTGTATTAGGGCAATTTGTCCTTTTCCGTATAAACTAAACTCTTTCCAGTAAGTTGCTGTTTGATTTTTGTAGTATTCAATAGCGGTTTTAGTTGTACTATTAACATTGATATCTTTATAAAAAGAACGCATGTATAAATACTGAATAATAAAGTAGTTTAGGTGGTTTTTTTCCAAATACTTAGTGTATTCTTTTTGTCCTTTTTCAGCTTTAATACGTTCAGCACTTTCTAATAACTTCTTGTAGGTATGTTCAACTTCAGTATCTAAAAAGCGGATAGCATCCACAAGCATTTTCTGTAAAGAATCATCTTTATTATCAATACCTAATTTTTGTAAATGTCCAAAACCAGTAGCAATATGATTCGTGATATAAACATTAGGATTATCATTCCCTTTAAACCAAGGGAACCCTCCATTGTTTAATTGCATTTGCAATAGTTTATTAATAGCGTTTTGTTGCTCGTTTTTCATTTTGTTTAAATCAAATAACAAAGCAATGCGCTTTTTTTGTTCAGTCTCTGATTGAGCATCACGTAACCAAGGAGTCTCTTGGATAATCAATGATTTTAACTCTTGATTCTTTTCTAAGTTACTCAATAAAGCATCTGAAGATTTCCAAGCATTGAACACCTCTTGTATTCTTGGATTTGAATTTGCAATATGACTAGCGAGTGTGTTTGCATAATAACGAGCAAAGGTTTGTTCACTACACTCGTACGGGTATTCCATTAAATAGGGTAAAGCCTGTACAGCGTACCAAGCAGGATTAGAAGTTACTTCTAACGTTAATTTATGGTGGCTGAGCGTAGTCGAAGTTTGATTTTTAAGCTTATCTAATGTGAATGTTTTGGTTTGATTTGAACGAACCCACATAGGTAGTGTTTCTGTAACTAACATTCTGTTTGATAAAACAGGCAATACATTTTGTTCTCCATCAGAAAAATCCCCTGCCTTGGCAATTACTTTATATTGAATTGCTTGATAAGTATCAGGAATTGATAAGTTCCAAGATACATTCGTGTTTCCGTTAGAATTAACACTGAAAGACTGGTTTTTAGAAGAATTACTTAACAGGTTGATTTCTTTTCCGGTAATAGCATCAGTTAATATAAGTTGTGCTGTACCTTCTAAGTTTTTATCAGAAATATTAGCAATTTTAGTACTGAATGTAATTTGATCACCTTCTCTTAAGAATCTAGGAGCATTAGGCATTACCATTAACTCTTTTTGAGTAACAGTAGTTAATGTTTTGGTAGCAGATTGCAATTCTTTTGTGTGTGCTAATAGCTGCAATTTCCATCGTGTTAAAGCTTCTGGAGTGGTGAAGCTAAAGGTGATATTCCCTTCTTTATCGGTTTGTAAATGAGGATAGAAAAAAGCAGTTTCTTGAAGGTTTTTACGAATTTGAACTCCATCTAAAGAAACGTTTTCTTGTTTAGATTCTTTTTTAGCGTATCCCGTCATAACTGAATCATTTGCCAAATCAGCTTCTTGAGCATCTAAAAGTTCTTTCTCTTCAACAATTATTTCTCTTTCTGGAGAAGGTTGCATTTTAGCACTCATAGCTAAGCCTCTTAAACGAATATTTCTATTTATTCCGAAGTAAAAACCAAACCAATTCAATTGGTCATATCGTTGAGTTTTAAAAGATGATGGATAAGTATTGTTAAAAACTCTGAAACGTTCATTACCAAAACTTTGATATGCATTAGCGTTACCGCTATAAGAGTAATATGTAGAAGTAGAGATAGGTGAAAACTCCCAGTTATGAGGTTTAAATTCATCTAAAGAAGCATCGTACATACTTGCAAGCATCTCTGCTGCTACTTTGTTGTTTTTATCGTTTTTAATGGTAAAACTCCACGTTTCTTGAGTTCCAGGTTGTAATTTATCTCTAAATGTATTGGTTTCTATAGTAATGTTATCTTGTTCATTTGGAACAGAAATAGGAATTATTCCACTTACAAAACTATTGTAATTCACAAAATAGTATTTAATAACAAACCCGCCAACATCTTGTTTCGTAACAGGAACTTCAATTGTTTTGATTTTGTTATTTAAATGAATAAGCTCTGTGTTTACGATGGTATGATTCTTTTCTATTTGAACTATAACCGTAACATCTTTTGAAGCAGAACCAATTTGTAACTTAGCAATGTCATTTGGCTTATAAGTTGTTTTATTTGTGTTATACGTGAACAACTGATTGTCGGTTACACTTTTTTCTTTGTTATCAATTATTGTAAAAAGAGCTTTGTCTGTAACATCTTGTCCAAACTTATCTTTAGAACTTAATACGGTTATGTATTTACCAGAAGCCCATTTTTTATAGTTATTAAGTATAATTTGTTTAGATTCTTCTGTATTGAAATTTTGCTCAAATACTAATTTTTCTTTTTTCCAATTATGAGGATTTTGTTCTTCCGAAGTGTAAGCTTCATGAGGAAATAAGTTTCTAAACTCACTTTCTGAAATATCTTGATAATCTGGAGTATCCCAAGATCTTTTACGTAACGGATTTTTAGGAGCTTGTAATTTGTATATTTTAATGCTTCCTTTAGCAGGTGCAAATTCCCCGTTTAAATTTTTACTTGATATTTCAATTGTTGTTTCCTTGTCCGATTTATGTATTGTAGAAGGAATTTGTAAAGTAGCAAGTAATGCATGATACCCAACTTTTACAATAGAGGTTGCTGAGCGAGTTTCTCCATTAACATCGGTTACATCAGCTGTGATTTCATATTCAAAAACAGGTAAGTTTTCTTTGTTTACACTTTCATCAGGTAAGGCTTTGAAAGTAATTGAAAAGTTACCTTGTGCATCAGTTGTTAATTCACCGTGTGTAATTTCTTGTGCTTCTGAAGTAAACTGAGGTTTACGCCAGTACCACCAAATAGGGTATTGTACTTTACGATGCACGCGATATACTACTTTAGCATCTGTGATAGTTGAACCAGCAAAAGCTTTTGCAAATCCGTTTACTGTAATGCTGTCATGTAACTTATAGGTTTTTGTTACAGGTTTAAATTCTGTTTTAAACTTAGGACGTTTATATTCTTCAACTGAAATATGAGTGATATAATCTTCTCTCTCAAAATCAAAATCTATAGTCTTATAAAACCTGCTTTCTTGTTTTTCACTTTTATCAATAGAAAACCAATATTCACCAGTTAACCCTGTATTTGGTAGTATAATTTCACCAGAAGCTGACCCATATTCGTTTAGCTTTAGGTCTAGTGTTTTTACTGCTTCACCGTTAACATTATTTAATGTTACTTGTATAAACTCATTGGTGAAAGGCGTTGATTTTTTTTCTGTTTCTTGAATGAAAATAGTTTTGAAGTATACAGTTTGTCCTGGTCGATAAATGCTTCTATCAGTAAAAATAAAAGATTTAATATTTATACGATTATCATTTGTAGTAGGAGAGGCTTGTTTTTGATATTTATTCAGGTAATAGTTACCAAAAACTGCTGAATCGTTTTTATGTGTTACAGTAACGTACACATTACCATAACTAGCATCACTTTTAAAAGAAGCAAATCCGTTTTTATCAGTTGTTATTTTTTTGTGAATCGATTTTCCATACCTATGTTGCTTGTTTTGTAATAATAATTCAGCGTCTTTAACAGGCTTTCCAGTATTTCTATCAACAACTTGGTAGGTTTTTACACCATCATTATTATTTTCAACCAAAACTAAATTGGTTGCTTGTAAATGAGCAGTAGCATATAAGTCTTCAGAGTTAAAAGTATCATTCTGGTGTGCTATGATTAAATAATTTCCTTGAGTTAATTCGGGAACTACTACCTCAGTTGTGTGTAATAAATAATCTTTTTCATTTCGTAAGTTACTATTCCATGAAGTAGCTTTTGTAAGCTTTTTTATAAAGTTAAAGCGTTCTTCTTCTTTATGAATTTTTTGAAGCTCTTCTAATTGTTTATGATCAATTTTATAAGCAGAAAAGTACAGTTTATCGATATTGTTATAAGTAACTAGTAACCTAGAGTGAGATTGGATGGGTACAAATTTTTCAGAAAGAATACTGAGTGATGTAGCTGTGATTTGTTGTTGTAAAGCTTCACATTTTTCAGCAGCTAAACTTTTAGGAAACTGCTTAATGACCTTTTTACAGATAGCAAGTGCTTCTTTGTTTTTAAAACGAAAGTCTTCGTTTTTTTTAGTTTTATAAGATCCAGCTTGCTGATTATAAATTCTAGCTATTTCATAACTATATAATCCAGAAACTTCATTGTTCTTGTAATTATTAACTGATGTTTTTAGTGTTTGTAATAATAACTCTTGTTTGTTATTTAAGGTTATATGCTGCTTAACAAACTGTAATCGTTGAATGTCAGCATCCACAACCGCATTAAGATTCTTGTTTTTTAAATGAAAGGTTATTAATTTTTGATAGATTTTTAAGGCATTAAACTGTAATGATAAATCATCTTTTGTAGTGAGGTTTAAAGCAGAAAACTTATCAGCTTCACTTAAGTATAAAGCGTTATCAATTTTAAATTGATAAGTAGGCTTTGTGATGTTAGTTTCTGTGGTTTTATAAAACTCTAAGGCATTGTGCGCTAAAAAATCAAATAGGGTAGGGCGGTATTTTTTAGAGTCTTTTTCTGCTTGAATAATATCTTTAAAAGTATAAATGTCTGTTTTTTGTAGTGCAGATTCATTTTCTAAAGAATTTTGATAGTGACAATGAATTTCAGCAAACAACGTATTTAAGTCCCATGTTCTAAAATCATTTCCATCTACTTTTTCTTGTGTTTGGGTACGATTGTAAAATTTCCATCTATTTTGATTAAAATACTGCCAGTATAAGTTAGCTAATACATTTTCTAATACATTTTTCGTCGGAAAATTATGTTGATTAATTTGTTGTTTAAACTCATCAATAATTTTTAATTGCGCATTTTCTTCTAAAGTTAGAGCATACTTACTTTTATAAAACAATGATTTTATAATTTGAGGAGCATTGTTACTTTTTTCAGCTTTATCGTAAATAGTGTTTACTATTTTTAAAGCAGATTTAGGTAAGTTTTCAGCTTCAAGCTTGTGCACCTTTTCCCATAGGTTGGCATAGTTTTCTTGGGCGTGTGCTAAGGTTGAAAATAAAATCATTAGTAAAATAGGGGTTATTCTTTTCATTTATCTATATTTTTTGATGCTAATCGTAAATTTATATGAACAAAACACTTAAAAACAGTAGTTTTTTACAAGTTAAAGTTTGTAAAGATACTATTTGAGTGAGTTAACATAGCTATTTAATGAGTTTCGATTTAAAGATACTTAAAATTCTCGCTTGGTTTTGTATTTTTGACGCTTACATTACAGATAACAACACTATGAAAATTCACTTTATAGCCATCGGAGGTAGCGCAATGCATAACCTAGCAATCGCATTACAACAAAAAGGATACCAAATAACAGGAAGTGATGATACAATTCATGACCCGTCAAAAACTCGTTTAGCAAATAAAGGTTTATTACCGAATGAGTTTGGTTGGTTTCCAGAAAAAATAACCGCTGATTTAGATGCTGTAATTTTAGGAATGCATGCAAAAAAAAATAACTCAGAGTTATTAAAAGCGCAAGAAATTGGAGTGAAAATTTATTCATATCCAGAATTCTTATATGAGCAGTCTAAAGATAAAACTCGTGTGGTTATAGGTGGTTCTCATGGAAAAACAACGATTACTTCTATGATTTTACATGTGTTGAATTATCATGATAGGGAAGTAGATTACATGGTAGGGGCTCAGTTAGATGGTTTTGATACAATGGTACATTTAACCGAAGAAAATGAGTTTATTGTTTTAGAAGGAGATGAATACTTGAGTTCTCCTATAGATATGCGTCCAAAGTTTCATTTGTACAAACCGAACATTGCATTGTTAAGTGGAATTGCTTGGGATCATATCAATGTGTTCCCAACGTTTGAAAACTATGTTGAACAGTTTTCAATTTTTACAGATTCTTTAACGAATGGTGGAATTATGGTGTATAATGAGGAAGATGCGATTTTAAAAGAAGTTATAGAAAGTTCTAATCACCCGATAAAAAAATATCCTTATAAAACCCCACATTATTTTATTGATAATGGAATTACTTATTTGGAAACTGAAGAAGGAGATTTACCGTTAGAAATTTTTGGAGAACATAACTTACAAAATTTGGCAGGAGCAAAGTGGATTTGTCAACACATGGGAATTGATGAAGATGAGTTTTATGAAGCGATAGCAAGCTTTAAAGGTGCAAGTAAACGTTTGGAAAAGATTGCTGAAAATTCTTCAACAGTTGTGTTTAAAGATTTTGCACATTCACCATCTAAAGTAGCAGCTACGACAGCAGCGGTTAAAAATCAATATTCAAATAGAACTTTGTTAGCATGTTTAGAACTGCATACTTATTCGAGCTTAAATGCTGAGTTTTTATCAGAATACAAAGGCGCTTTAGATAAAGCTGATAAAGCAGTAGTATTTTATTCTCCCCATGCAGTAAAAATTAAACAATTAGAAGAAGTTTCAACAGTACAAATAGCGAAGGCTTTTGAACGAGATGATTTGATTATATATACAAACCCAAAAGAGTTTAAGGAGTTCTTATTTAGTCAAAACCTTGAAAATGCTGCCTTATTATTAATGAGTTCTGGTAATTATGGCGGTTTAGACTTTGATGAGGTTAAAGGTCTGGTGTAAAACCTAATTTCCTTTTTAACCAGCTAATATCAGTTATTTTAGAAAAGAAAAACTTAAAGTATGATTTTTTAAATAAGGCTTTACATAAAATATGAATTCTTATTGATGTTTTTAAGTAGTGTTTTAATACTACTTTCTTTATTTTGTTATATCGATTTAGAGACAAACTCTGTAAACAACTAGATATATATTGTTGACTTTTTTTATCAGATGTATATTGAAGGTTTTTGGGCTCTGACAAGAGTTTGCAGTATAAGTCTAAACCAGCATTTAATTCTTTAGATAGCTTATTATCATATATTTTGGTTTGTACTTTTAACTTATTACCTAGTAAAAAAACGTCATAGGCACCTCGAAGATTAATGTTCTTTAAAAAGTAATTGTAGTCATTTACTAGTTTAGAAAAAACGGTTAATTTGATTTGGTTTTTGAGAGACAGTACAGTGACATCATTTACACTCAATAGAGAATCTTTGATACTATTATAATTAAAAAATGTAGTCTTGTCTTTTCGTAATATATCTTTATGAATTTCTACAGCTGCAATCTTATTTGGATGTGTAATTCTAGGTAGATGTCTATGATCCTCAAAAAGCTCAGAAATTTTATTGGTATACCCGTTAGTTTGTAGAAGCTTATAGGTCGTTTGGATATATTTTTTCTCTACCAAAAAATCAATATCTCCCACCATACGTTCAGCAATATCTTCATATAAGCCTTCAAGTAAATTACCTGTTCCTTTTAAAAAAATAGGAGTGATGTTATTTGAGAGCAAAAGCTTATTGATTTCTTTAGCTTCAGCTATAATATGTTTATTTCGTTCTCTGTTTAGCTCAGTAATGTGTCGCATGTACTCTACTAAATCAGTTGGTAAATAGTGTAAGAAGTCAGCTCGTTTTAAATTACAATATAATGCTGGGAAAACATAGTGGGCTGTGCTTACTTTAACTACAGCGTCCCAGTCAACCAATCCTGATTTAATTTTTTCTCCAACTAACTTACAATTATGCTTGTTGTGGGTGCTTGTTAAGCATTTTCCAGTAAATAACAAGGTGTCTTTATAATTCATTAGCAAATACTTTTTTTACAGTTTCAATCATTTTTTCATTATCAGAATAGGTTAATTGGTAACAAGGTAATTTTTCAAACCAATCCAAGAAAAGCTCTGCATTTTGAGATATTGGAGACAACCAAGAATCAGGAACTAACTGTTCAAAAGCTGTAATGTTGGAAATTTTATCAATGATTAAACCACTATTTTTTTGATACTTAATAAAAATTAAAGCTTTGCAAGGTAACTTTAAAGAGTAATCATGATTATTTGTAGGCAGATAACGAACAATTTTATTTAGTCTTTTAAAATGATATTCGGCAGATGTTTTTAACTCAGGATATATTGGAAGTAAGGTTTCTAGACTACTTTTCTTAATAGATATAGCAGAAGGAAAACTGTGTACATTTAAAGAGTTGTCAACAGGTACAAAATCATCGGCTAAACAAGTAAAACCATTGGCTTGTAATAATGCTAAAGATGTGCTTTTTCCATTTCCAGAGTCTCCTAAAAATAAAATAGAATTGTTGTTATTGCTAACTGCTGAAGCATGAAAAACACCTATCCATTCATCTTCATTTTTTTTATGGATTTTTTGTACTAATTCCATAGAAAATTTGCCCTGAAAATAATGCACTTCTCTCAAGCTCCAAGTATCAATAACAATATCATCTACGGAGAGAGAAATGCTATTGTCATTACTAAAGATTTCAAATTTATGATTGATATTTTTAGTTTCTTCAGTTTCTAAATGAGCAAACTTTGGATGAATTAGAGAAGTTTCTATGTCAGAAGCATACTTCACTTCTAAAATTATATCCTTTATTTTATAATATTTTATTGAAGCAAAAGATGTTGGTTTAACTACAGGGTGAGCTTTGCTTTTATTGTTAGTTTCTTTTGAAGAGATAAGTAAAGTCTCAATATCTATAACTAAACTGAACGCTTCTTTATAAGTAATATCAACTTGCTTAGTAATCTGAGTAGTTATCTCTTGCTTATCAACGTTTTGATTTAAAAGAGAGAGTATTTCAGCCACAAGAGGATCTACAACAAGATATTCATTGTTATCTTGAAACCAAACAATACTTTTATTATCTATATTTCGTTTAATTATTTTATTTATCATGATTGACTAAAGATAAAAAACCTCGATAATTTTATCGAGGTTTTTTGGATGAAGTTTTTAAGATTAAAATCCACTACCAGGATCTTCTGGGGCGCTTTGTGCTTGTGCTTTTTGAGGATTTAAAATCATGTAAGTTCCTAAAGCCGTTAAAGCAGCATATTTACTATAACCGCCAATTTTTTTTAGAGCTTCTTTGCGAGTGATATTTTTAGAATCTGTATCAGTCTTTTTTATGTTTTTCTTCATAATTACTTGATTTTATAGCTAGCTTATTTTAAGATTATTTTTTTAGTGATCTCTCCTAATTCAGAATTTAACTTTACAATATATACACCACTAGATACCTCAGGAAGGCTTACTTTACTTACTCCGTTAGAGTTTATGTTTTGATTTAAAATTTCTTTCCCTAAGATTGAGTAAACAACTATATTGGCTTTAGTTTGCAATCCTACAATGGTAACTTCATTATTAGAAGAACTATATATACTAATATTATCTAATGAAGGGGTAACAGAAGGTGTTTCAAGTTTTTTAGAGCTAGTATGCAAATAGAATTGACCAATACCGTTTGTATCATTCGTAAGAGTTATAGTATAATTATCTTCAGATAAATTGGTAAAAACTCTATTTGTTCTATCTTCTAAGTATACTTTAAGATTAGCTGGTAGATTTTTAGAAATAGTTGAAAAAGTTATTTTTTCACCTGCTTTTCCTTTAATACCTACAGGAACAATCATATTTTCATGATTAGTGTTTGGTAATGTTTGAATAGCTAATTGTTTTCCTTGGTTATTAGTTATTAGCTCAGTAAAAACAGCTAAGTTAGAAGTATCTTCCCCAAACATTTTTGAGTCATAACTTCTATCATATCCTGTAGTCTTTCCTGAAACATAAAAGATATCTGTAGATCTTTTAACATCGTTATTGTCAATAGATAATTCAATTGAAGGAATAGGTTCCTGTCTCATGAATGTATCTGAATTTTGATGACTTTGGTTGGCTGAACTAAAGATAACATTATTGTTTACCGCAGCTTCTACAAAGAAAGCTTGCCCCGGAGCAATTTCAATTGGATTGATAGCGTTTTTGGTTATGTATTGAGTTCCATTCCACAACCAAATAGTTTCGCTGGTAAGTACAGCAGAATTAGCAGCTGTAAAACTAGCAGAATTAATGTATGATGTATACGGATTTCCTACAAGGTTGTAATTAGTTCTACTACCTGTAGAAATAGCTTTAGTAATATTAGAAGTATTAGCTGTTCCACTGATTGAAACTTCTCCAGGAGTAGCTAATTTAATAGAAACACCTATTCCATTAGTAATGGTTCCTGTATTACCACTTTGAACATATAACCATGCAGGGCCAGTAATATTGCTATAAGGAGCAAGTCCTAAATTACCACCAGTACCAGAAGCCAAGGTATGATTAGCAATAATATCTTCTAAAGTTTCACCAGCAACAGGGGGTGATACTAAATACCAGTTTGTAGTTGGTAAATTTCTTTTATAAGTAACGGTACCAGTAACAGTACTTTGAGGTATAAAAGAAGCCCCATTACTAATTGTTAGAGAATTAAAAGTAATAGCAGATGAAGCTGTTGGATAATTTGTTAATCCAGATGGAATAATAATATCAGAATTTGTTGATGGAACACTATTAGAATCCCAGTTTGAAGCTGTATTCCAATCATTATCACTAGCTCCTGTCCAAGTAATAGTTTGTACTCCTACAAGAACACCAGCTGTATTTCCAACACTATTTAAAGTTAAGTTAGCGTCATTAGTGGCGGCGTCTTTTAAAGTACCACCGTTAGCAGTTAAAGTAGAAATCGTTATACCGTCAGTGTCTAAATCACCTGATTGTACTGTGTATCTAAAGACTATAGCACTTGTTCCACTACCACTGATGTAAGTTGCTTGACGTATAGTAGCCCCAATAGTAATAGCGACTTGAGGAACTCCTCCAGTAGTACTGATTGTAATATTTTCATTAAAATTAACAGTAAAATCCAGATTATTACCTGCTATATAAGTAGCATTTGAAGGCACATTAACACTTGTTACAATAGGAGCAATTGTATCTACTAATATAGCGGTTGTACTTCCAACACTATTTAAAGTAAGGTTAGCGTCATTAGTAGCGGTGTCTTTTAAAGTACCACCGTTAGCAGTTAAAGTAGAAACCGTTATACCGTCAGTATCTAAATCACCTGACTGTACAGTATATCTAAACAGTAAAGCACTTGTTCCACTACCACTGATGTAAGTTGCTTGACGAGTAGTTGCTCCTACTGTAATACTTAATTGAGGAGTTCCTCCAGTAGTACTGATTATAATATTTTCATTAAAGTTAACGGTAAAATCTAGATTATTACCTGTAACATAAGTAGCGTTTGAAGGCACATTAACACTTGTTATAATGGGAGCAACTGTGTCCACTAATACAGCGGTTGTGTTTCCAACACTATTTAAAATTAGATTAGCATCATTAGTAGCGACGTCTTTTAAAGTACCACCATTTATAGCTAATGTACCAATAGCAATACCATCAGAATCTAAATCACCTGATTGTATAGTATATCTAAACAGTAAAGCACTTGTTCCGCTTCCACTTATGTAGGTTGCTTGACGAGTAGTTGCTCCTACTGTAATACTTAATTGAGGAGTTCCTCCAGTAGTGTTTACGATTACGTTTTCATTGAAGTTAATAGTAAAATCTAAGTTTTGACCTGATATGTAAGTGGCGTTTGCAGGTACATTAACATTTGTTACAGTAGGGGCGACTGCATCTACTAATACACCAGTAGTTGCCCCCACATTATTTAATGTTAGATTAGCATCTTTTCCTCCAGAATCTTTTAAAGTACTGCCATTAGCAGCTAAAGAGCCAACAGCAATACCATCAGTATCAAGATCCCCTGAAAGAACCGTATGTCTAAAAACTAGAGCATTTGTTCCACTACCGCTAATGTAGGTTGCTTGGCGTATGGTAGCTCCAATGGTAATAGCTATTTGCGGTATTCCTCCTGTAGTATTTACAGTTACATCCTCGTCAAAGTTTACGGTAAAATCTAAATTTTGTCCTGTTACGTAAGTTGCATTGGTAGGTACACTCACACTAGAAACAGCAGGTGCAACTGCACTTGAAATCACAGTTGTTGTGTTATCCGTATCATCAACAGTACCATCATTAATAACTACTGTAAAAGTGGTCGTTTCTGTTGTTGATGTTCTATTGTCTGTTGGATTAAACGATAAAGCTCTCAGTTTTGATTGTAGGTCTGCGGGAGTAGTACTTGAAATTGTATAAGGACCAGAACCAATAAGGCCGGTACCTGTTAATATTCCTTTTGCATTATTATCTAAAGTAATAGTAGCAGATAAGTTATCGCCATCTGCATCTGTTGTTGTGATACTTGAAAAAGGAGAAAGAGTACTATTATCATTTACACTTTGACCAGCGGTTGTTCCTCCAATTACAGGTGCTGTATTGGAAAAAGCAGATGTAACTACCATACCATCTATTGAAAATCCCCCAAAAATAGGAGTAGCAGGTGTTATAACTATTTCGTCAATATCTGAAAAAGAACCTGTAGTAGGTGAAGCTAAGTTTATATTTATAGCAGAGTTATGAGCAGGGTCTACTAAGACAAGTGTACCAACTGTTGCACCATCTTTTTTACCAATGAATGTGAAATCAAGTGTGCTACCACCTATAGCTTGTTGGTAAGCAAATTGCATTGATGTAATACCTATTTCCCCACCACTATCTGTTGATAGTGTTCCAGAACTAACAGAAAAAGTACCGTTTCCTGCCCAAGCTAATACAGCATCCGAGGCTCCACCAATTGCATCAGTACCTACTCCGTTCCCATTTGTGGCAAAGGCAAGAACAATGTTGCCACTAGATGTACTAGAGATATCAAAGCTATTTAATAGAGAATTAACTGATTGATCAGCACTAGGATTTGTACCAGTTGCTAAAACCACAGTTGATGAACCAAATTCCATAGTACTAGGGGTCTGAGCGTTCAATTGCTTATTAGAAAAAATAAGCACAAAATAAACAAGTATATTCAATAAGAATTTAAAGTAACGATGTTTCATTTTTATTTAGTATATGATTGGTTAAATAATTTTACAGATAAAACTCTAATGATTTTCACTAGAGTTTTATTTTATCAAATGAATTATAACAAATAAGTTAATTTCTAGAAGGAAAAACACCTACCAAAGCAATAATATAATTAACAGCTAAGTAAGGTTGTACATTAGTATGTGGTAGGTTTCCACCTGTATTAAGTATATTCAAACCAGCATTAGCACTAATAGTTTGTCCATTAACAGTATTGTTAGCTGGTCCATAAGCATTTACAGGTGTGGCACTAATACCAGATCCAAAACTTGCTCCAGCAGGAACATCTCCTGCCTGAGGAGTACTACGAATACCAGCATCAGCACTTAATTGAATATGTTGGTCAGCAGCTGTATTGTTTTGAGTTGCATGATTATGACTTGGCATTTGAGTAATGTTTAAGGTAACCGTTTCTACCCCTCCTCTTTGACCCAATCTATAATCACTTAAGCCAGGGCCATTTCTAGGGCCTATTGGAGCTCTACCTCTTAAATCGGGTAAAGCAAAAGTTGTTCTTCCGTCTCCTCCGTACGTGGTTCCTAAAATTGAAAATAAAGCAGAGTTTTGTGAAATTGCCAGTAATTGTCCATCGCAAAATGCCCAACCTCTTGGAGCAAAGTTTCCTCCGAACATCGTAATTTGACCTAAAAATGGTTCCATAAATAAAAAGTTTAGTAGTTAATGTTAAGAACAACAATTTAGTAAAAAAAACAATATGCTTTGTGTAACTGTTTAATTATTTGTTGGTTATAGTTTTTTGTTACAAGTGTGTAAAATTGCTAAATGTTGAATATTTGTTTTCTATAAACCAAATATAAAAACAAACCGCACTAAACTTTAATTCTATTGTTTAAGCGTATTCGATTAATATGCAAACGTGTACTTTTAAGGTATATACGTATAAGTAAAGATGTTTTTTATAGGTAAGTTTATTACTTAAGTTAGTTTTTTCTCCAGAAAAAAGGAGTTAATAAAATTAACACAGTAAATAGCTCTAGACGACCAATTAACATTAGAAAAGAGCAAAACCATTTAGCACCTGCTGATAAATGGTTAAAATTGTCTACAGGACTAACACTTCCAATAGCAGGTCCGATATTACCCAATGAAGAAGCGCATGCTCCTAAAGCAGACTTTATATCTAAACCTAAAAGGGCTAGAACAACAGTACCAATTATAAAAATTAGCATGTAGAGTACAAAAAATGAAAGTATGTTGAATATAATTGTTTGATTAACTGCTTTTCCGTCATAACGAACAGGTATTATGGCATTTGGGTGTAATGATTTTTTAAATTCAAGAAAGCTATTCTTCAACAAGATAATGTGACGAACAATTTTCACTCCTCCAGATGTAGACCCCGCAGAACCTCCTAAAAAAAATAAAGAGAAAAATATTGCGGTAACAAAAAAGCTCCACATTGTAAAATCGGCAGTAACAAAACCAGTTGTGGTCACTACAGATATAACAGAGAATAAAGAATGTCTTATTGCACTTTCTACTTCACCCCATACTTTAGGATGTTCTATAGTAGTTTGTAGATTGGGATCTTGAAAAAAGATAATCATTAAAGCTACAATGGTAGCTATTCCAAGAATACCAAAAAGGTAGTATTTGAATTCTTCACTTTGTATAACTTTTCTAACTTTTCCTTTTAATGCAAAATAGGTGAGTACAAAATTAGTACCAGCAATAAACATGAAAAAGATGATAATGTACTGAATCAATGGAGCATTATTCCAATGAGCTACACTAGCATTTTTAGTGGAGAACCCACCCGTGCTTACGGTCGCCATAGCATGATTAATAGCATCAAACCAAGTCATTCCAGCTACTTTTAGTAGTAAAAATTCAATAGCAGTTAACAATACATAAATTAACCATAAGCGTTTTGCTGTATCAGTAATTCTTGGGTGTAGTTTATCAGCAGAAGGACCTGGGGCTTCAGCCATAAAAAGTTGCATACCTCCGATACCTAATAAAGGTAAAATAGCAATAGTAAGTACAATAATTCCCATGCCTCCAATCCAGTGTGTACAACTTCGCCAAAATAAAATACCCTTAGGCATAGATTCTATATCGGTTAAAATAGAGGAACCTGTGGTTGAGTAACCAGAAATTGTTTCAAAAAAAGCATTAGTTACGTTCGGTATACTTTCTGTGAGTAGATAGGGAAGCATTCCTGTGAACGATAAGGTAAGCCATCCTAAAGTAACAATAAGGTATCCCTCTTTTTTATGAATGTTTTTATTATCGGGTTTATTGAAAAAAAACAATAAAGAACCAATTGCTATCGTAATAATTCCGGCATTTAGAATTCCTAATTTGGCGGATTCGTTGTAATAAAAACTTATGGGTAAGGCAAGCCACATAAATAACCCATTCAGGATAGCTGTAACTCCTAAAAAACGATAGACTAATTTAAGATTAAGGTTTTCCATTACTTAAATAGGTCTTCTACGATATTTATAGCTTCAGGCAAGCAGAAAACAATGGCTCTATCACCGCTTTGCATTTGAAAATCACCAAAAGACATTAATGCTTCTCCATTTCTAATTACACCTCCAATAATGGCTTCTCTAGGAAAGCGTAATTCTCTAATGATTTTTTGAGTTACTTTAGCACCTGGATGTACTTCAAATTCAAAAACTTCAGCATCAACATTATGCAGATTAGCTAAAGCTACAATTTCCCCTTTTCTAATGTGACGGAAAATATTACTTGCAGCAATTAATTTTTTATTAATTAATGTATCAATACCAATAGTTTGAGAAATGTTAATATAATCCATATTCTCCACTAAAGCTACTGTTTTCTTAACACCTTTAGATTTAGCTACTAAACAGGACATGATGTTGGTCTCAGAGTCTCCAGTAACAGCCACAAAAGCATCCATTTCTCTAATACTTTCTTCTTCTAATAATTCTAAATCTCTACCATCACCGTAAATAACTAATGTATTACGTAAATCTTCTGCAAGTTGTAAGGCTTTGTCTTTGTCTTTTTCAATTAGCTTTACTTTAAAGTTATCTTTGCAGAGTTTTCTCGCTGTTTTTCTTCCTACACGGCTTCCTCCCAAGATCATTACATTTTTAATATCTATATATTCTTTTCCTATGATAGGGTATAGTTTATCAATACTATATTTTGGCACAGAAAAATATACTTGGTCGTTTATTTTATACTCAGTATCTCCACGAGGAATAATTGTTTGAGAAGTCCCTTCACGTTTTATAGCTATAGTAATGAAGTCTACCAAACAAAATTTCTCTTTAGTTTCTTTAACAGTAAGGTCTAAAATAGGAGATTTATAGCCAAGTGTAGTTCCCATGATATTAAAAACTCCATTTTCAAAGGCTACAGTATCGTTAAACGAAGATTGATTTAGTAGAGACTTAATTTCTTCCGCAGCTAATTCTTCTGGAGAAATCATAAAATCTACACCATAATCTTTAAAATTAATACAAGGGTTATTTAAAAATTCAGGATTACTAATTCTAGCAATTGTTTTTTTAACACCTAATGCTTTACCTATTACAGAAATCGTAAAGTTTGTATTAGGACTTTCAGTAACTGCTAATAATAAATCAGCAGAGCTTACACCTATTTCTTTCAATAATTTTATAGAGGTAGCGTCTCCTTTTTTGGTGATAACATCTAAATGATTGTTTAGATATTCTAATTTTTCACCATCAAAATCGACTACATATGTGTCTTGTGCTTCGTAAGAAAGGAGTTTAGCCAAATGAAAACCAACGTCTCCAGCCCCGGCTATAATAATCTTCATATTAAAAATTAAAAAAGATAGAATGCAAAGATACTGTGCTTCTTTTGGTTGTGCAAAAAATGAATTATATTTATAAATTTAAAAGAAAAAACAATTAAAGTTTTGTAATTAAACGACTACGTTTATTTACGTATTTATAAGACTGTGAAAAGAAAAAAAATAATATGAATAAGATTTCTATTAAATCGTGGGCATTAGATGATAGACCAAGAGAAAAGTTAATGTCTAAAGGAAAAACAGTATTGTCAGATGCCGAATTAGTAGCTATTTTGATTGGCTCTGGAAATAGAGATGAAAGTGCAGTTGCTTTAGCAAAAAGAATATTATTATCAGTAAACAACGACTTAAATGCTTTAGCAAAATTATCTATAGAGGAGTTAATGAAATTTAAAGGAATAGGGGAGGCAAAAGCAATATCTGTGGTAACTGCTTTAGAGTTTGGTAAAAGAAGACAGTTTGTAGGAAGAGCAAGTGTGCCTAAAATAAAAAGTTCTATTGATGTAGCAAAAATTATGCAACCACTTATAGGTGATTTACAATACGAAGAATTTTGGGTATTATATCTTAATAACTCAAATAAAGTATTAGCAAAACACCAATTAAGTAAAGGAGGATTTACCGCTACTTTGGTAGATGTAAGGTTGTTGTATAAGAGGGCTTTAGAGCTTTCTGCAATTGGAATAATTGTTTGTCATAACCACCCTTCAGAAAAATTATCACCAAGTAAATCAGATATTGATATCACTAAAAAAATAAAGCAAGCAGGTGTTACCTTAGATATTAAATTACTAGATCACTTAATAGTTACTGAAAAAGCTTATTTTAGCTTTGCAGATGAAGGAATTTTATAGTCGTTTTACGATTCTAGTTACTATTTATGATACTTATTTATACCCATAAAGTTACTCCTAGAGTACGTTATATTTTTAAACATATATTTACTCGTATTTTACAAGTTCAGATTGATTTTACAGGGAAAGTAGAGGAATTTGTAGCTTATAATGGACCTAAGTTTTCATATACAAATGTTCCTTTAGGAAAAGAGTTTTTTGTTGAAAGTAATGAGTTGTTGTTTCAACAAGGTGTAAAGGATGTAGAAATAATTATTCAAAAATGGGATGAAGCTCCTTGTTTTTTTTCAACGGCTGAAACTTCTGAGATCCCATTTGATATTTTTGCTGCTAGTTTTTATTTAATATCAAGATATGAAGAATATTTACCGCATATTAAAGACGAGCATGGCCGTTTTTCGGTAAAAGAAAGTATAGCATATCAAAATGGGTTTTTAGAAAAGCCACTTGTTGATATATGGGCATATAAGTTTCTCGATACTTTAAAGCAAAAATTTCCTGATTTTAAACATACTACAAGAAAATATAAGTATATATCTACAATAGATGTGGATAATGCTTATGCATATAAGTATAAAAGTTTTATTAGGATATTGGGAGGTTTTTTAAAAGACATTTCTCAGTTTAAGATTTTTACAGTTTGGGATAGATTTGCTGTCTTTTTTAATATTAAAAAAGACCCATTTGATACCTTTAAAGAAATAATAGATATAAAGAAAACATATAACATAAGAACTATATTTTTCTTTTTAATAGGTGATTATACTACATTCGATACTAATGTTTCTGCTTCTAAAAGAAAATTTAAATTGTTAATAAAAGATATGGTTGATTACGCTCGTGTAGGCTTACATCCTTCTTATTACACCGTTAATAATGCGGCTATGTTAAAAAAGGAAAAAGAGCGTTTAGAAAACATAACTAATATGCCTATTAAGCGTTCAAGACAACACTATTTAAGAGTGTCTTTACCAGAAACATATCAACAGTTAATAGATTTAGAGGTAGATGAAGACTATTCAATGGGATATACAACACATGTTGGTTTTCGAGCAACTACATGCACACCTTTTCACTTTTACGATTTAGATTTTGAAATTCAAACACCATTAAAAATATTCCCATTTGCTTTGATGGATACAACGTTAAACGATTACATGAAGTTAACACCAAAACAGTCATTAGGAAAAATTAGAGATTTAAAAAATGAAGTAAAGGCGGTAAATGGTACTTTTATAACAGTATTTCATAATGAAAGTTTAAGTAATTATTTAAGATGGAGAGGCTGGAATAGATTATACAATTCAATGATAAAAATAGTAAGAAATACATAGATAATATGGATATAAAACATTTGTTTTTTGATTTAGATCATACATTATGGGACTTTGATAAAAACTCTAAACTAACCTTTAATCAAATTTTTAAAGAACAAAATATAACTATTCCAGTAGGTGATTTTTTAAAAGTTTATATGCCTTTGAACTTTAAGTTTTGGAAACTATACAGAGAAGATAAAATAGAAAAATCAGCTTTAAGGTATTATCGATTAAAAGAAACATTTGATAGTTTAAATTATGAAGTTTCTGATGATTTAATAAACCAAATATCTAAAGATTACATAGAATATTTACCAAACTTTAACCACCTATTTGATAATACTAAAGAGGTACTAGAGTACTTAGAAAAGAAGTATGATTTACACATCATTACTAATGGTTTTGAAGAGGTGCAGAAATTAAAACTAAAAAAGTCAGGAATTAGTAATTTTTTTAAACAAGTAATCACATCTGAATGTGTTGGAGCTAAAAAACCTAATTCAAAGGTTTTTAAGTTTGCATTGGAAAAAGCCGGAGCTAAAGCAAAAGAGTCTGTTATGATAGGTGACAATTATGAGGCTGATATTATTGGTGCTCTAAATTCAGAAATGAAAGTAATTCACTTTTCAGAAGAAATAAAAAGTAAAGATGTCCAACAAATAACTTCATTAATTGAATTAAAAAAATATTTATAAATGAATAATATTCTGAAAATAAATAAAAATAAGAAAGTAAAACACTTCTTTATATTATTTGTTTTAATAACACATATGTCATGTATAAAAGATATTGATTTTAGTCAAGCAGAAGATATAGAAATAACACCAGTTATTGTTGCATCATTAGTGTATGCCAATCTTGATCAAACTTCATTAGTTACACCAACAGGAATTGAAATAGCAAGAATAAGAGAGGTTTCAAGGTTAGAAGTTTTTAATAATGAAGGAGCTGAAGATTTAAATAAAATTGAACTTAATTTTGAAATAAATAATCCTTTTGATAGAAACTTTAAACTTAATTTTAATTTTCTCGACGAGAATAATGCAGTAACGTATAGAGTTACATCAATTAATATTCCAAAAAACACTCAGGCTTTTAACTTTCAAGAGGTTATTGATGTTTTGAGTAATTCAAGTATTTTAAATTCAACTAAAATTGAATTAATTCTTGAGCTATTACCAAGTTCAGACGGTACCGTGATTGATATCAACGAACCCAAAAAGTTTACTTTTAAATCAGCAGGAACCCTTTATTTTAAAATAAATTAATGAAACATTTATACATTTTATTGCTGTTGTTTATAATCGTAATACACGAAATAAACAGTCAAAATAAACAAGTTTTATATGGGTTCGATGAAATACCACAAACATTATTATTAAACCCAGGAGCAACCGTTAATTATAAATATCATGTAGGAATTCCCTTTTTATCAGGAGTGTCTTTTCAAGCCGGAGTAACAGGTGATGTTACAATAGCCGATGTTTTTAGAAATGACATGATTAATTTTAATGTTAAGTATAGGAATGCATTAAATAAATTATCAGTTAACGATTATGTACAGTTAAACACACAAATAGAAATACTAAATGCAGGCTATAAACTTAATGATAAGTATTATATATCTGGAGGCTTTTATACAGAAGTAGACGCATTTATGGCGGTGCCAAAAAATATATTACAACTAATTAATGATGGCAATGCTTCCAACTTAAATAAAGATTTTTTGGCATCAGAAGTTTCGGTAAAATCTGAAGTATTAAGTGTTCTCCATGTTGGTATTTCAAAAAAAGTAAATGATAAGTTAACAATAGGGGGGAGGTTAAAAATTTATTCGGGAATAGCTAATGTTACTTCTACTGAAAATAAAGGAAGTTTTGCAACAAAATTAGGTCAAGATAATATTTACACACACCATTTAAATAATATTGATGCCGCGGTTTATAGCTCTGGTATTTATAATGAAAATAATAATGTTGAAATTTCTACAAAAGATATAATTAGTAGAGCACTTTTGGGAGGAAACTTGGGCTTAGGTATAGATTTTGGAGTTACCTATAAGATTAATAAACAAACTGAATTAACAGCTAGTTTGTTAGATGTAGGTTTTGTGAATTATTCAAAAGGAAATAGAAATGCATCTGTAAAAGGAAGTTATGATTTTTCTGGTATTGAGTTTAAATACGATGGAACAAATCGTAATTATTGGGAAGACTTAAAGAATGACATAGAAAGCCAAATACCTAATGAAGAAGATAAAAATTCATACACAGTAATGCGTCCTATAAAGTTTAATAGTTCAGTTAAACATAGTTGGGGAAAATCAAGAAGAGAAGAAACTTGCTACGATATGACGTATAATAAATTTTATAACAATGCTATTGGTGGTCAGTTGTTTGCTGTTTTTAGACCTACAGGACCTAAATTCGCATTTACAAGTTTTTATGAAAGAATTTTAATAAAAGGAGTGAGGAGTAAAATAACCTATACAGTTGATGATTTTTCATACACTAATTTTGGATTAGGATTATCAGTAAAAACAGGAAAGTTAAACATATACGGTGTAGTGGACAATTTGTTTAAAATTGCCGATATTGCTGATGCCAATACAACCTCTTTTCAACTAGGAGTTAATTTAATATTTAAATAAATGAAAAAAATAGTTTACGTTTTATTATTAATCACAGCAACAAGTTTTGCGCAAAAATCTATTAATACTTATAAGTATGTTATTGTACCAACAAAGTTTGACTTTTTAAAAGGTAAAGATAAATACCAAACAAGTTCATTAACAAAATTCTTATTCAATAAGTATGGCTTTACAGCACTATTAGAAGATGAGAAGTTACCAGAAGAAGTTGTAAATAATAGGTGTTTAGCTTTAACAGGTACAGTAAGAGATGAATCAGGATTATTTACAACAAAGAGTATTGTAGAGTTAAAAGATTGTAATAACAAAGTGGTGTTTGCATCTAAAGAAGGAAGAAGTAAAGAGAAAGATTACAAAAAGGCCTATCATGAAGCTATTCGTAATGCTTTTAAATCAGTACAGGCATTAAAGTACAAGTATACACCATCAAAAGAAGTAACTACTGTAAAAGAAGAAGAAGTAGCTCCAGTGGTTTCAACTGTTGAGGTAGTAAAAAATAAAACAGTGCAGGCTAATGAAGAAAACACAACAAAGAATGTATTGTATGCACAATTAACAACTAACGGATTCCAGTTAGTAAACACAAAACCTGAAGTTGTTTTTCAAGTATTAAAAACGAATGTAAAAGACGTTTTTGTAATTAAAGATAAGAATGGAGTTTTATATAAAAATGGAAATTTTTGGTTTGCTGAGTATTATATAGATGGAACTAAAACAATAAAACAATATCAAATAAAGTTCTAATGCATTTTTTTCACTACTCTTTAAGAAACAATAATAAAGAGTAGTGAAAAAACACTTATAAATATCCATAAAAGAGAAGCAATAATAACAGGCTTAATACCACTTTCTTTTAAATCCTTACCAGTTAAATTCATTCCTACTAAAAATAAGGTTACTACGAGAAGTCTTTTAGATAATTCTACGATGTTTATTGAAAAACTTTCAGGAACAACTTGATAACTGTTGAGTAGCATAGCTACAATGAATCCAATTATAAAATAAGGGGTTTTAATTTTTCTATCACTAGACTTAAAAAGAAGCATAGCAAAAAAAGATAAAGGTATAATCCATAAAGTACGTGCAAGTTTCACAGTAGTTGCTATTTGCAAAGCTTCATCACCATACTCTAAAGCAGCCCCTACAACAGAACTGGTGTCGTGGATAGCTATGGCGCACCAAATTCCAAATTGTTGTTGAGTTAAACCAAAAAGATGCCCTAAAGGAGGAAATATAAATAAGGCAATAGCATTTAAAAAGAAAACAACTCCAATAGCGATACTTATAGTTTTATGATTAGCTTTAATTACAGGTGAAATAGCAGCGATAGCACTTCCGCCGCAAATAGAAGTCCCCGAAGTAATTAAAAAGCCTAACTTTTTCTCAATTGAGAAAAAATTAATAAAAAAGAGACCTAGAGTTACGGTTAAAATAATTGATAAAGTAGCTAAAATAAACCCTTCTTTGCTTGTTTGTATAGTTTCAGTTAAAGACATTCCAAAACCTAAACCAATAACAGACGTTTTTAAAAGAATTTGAGTTGCTTTTTTGGTTTTTTCTGGAAAAGGATTACCAAAAATAGATGTCAAAATAAAGCCAAATACTAAAGCAAAAGGGCTAGAAATGTAGCCAGCCAATGCTAGTGTTAAAGAGAATATAAAAAAGATAATTAGATAGAATTGTTTCATTTTTTCTAAGAATTTGATGAAACAAAACTACGACTGAAATATAGCTAAAAAGGAAATTAAATAGTTATACAAGATAACTAAAAGTTATAGTTGGTTTTAATTAATTTATAAAGTAGATCCATTTTTTTTGATTGATAGTTTGTCCTACAAACAAAATCAAACTCACGTTCAAAAGAAAGTCCTTTAATATCAACTATTTTTAATTTGTTTTGAATAAGTTTTTCCGTTACAGCATGGATAGATAAGAGAGCATAAGAGTTAGAGTAGTGCAAATACTGTTCAATAGCCTCTGTGTTATTTAATGTTATTACTCTGTTTAGTGTAGTAATGTTGTTTTTCTTTAAAGTTTCTTCAATTACTTCACGTGTACCCGAACCAACTTCACGACTTACATAAGGTATTTCACTTAGTTCTTTTTTTGATATAGAGCTTTTACTATTGCTATTGTTAGTGCTTGTAACCAGCACAATCTCATCTTTTATAAATTTTGAGTATCGTAATAATTGATTAGAAGATTTTCCTTCTACAATACCAAACTCTAATTCTTGATTTAAAATCTTATGTTCAATATCTTTTGTATTGCCACTAATTATATTGAACTTTATATTATTAGAGTTTTGTTTTATTTTAGCGAGTACTTTTGGTATCACATACGTAGCAATTGTGGTGCTCAATCCTATATTAAATTCAAGAGAAATGCTCTTTTCATTTAAAAGAAAAGAATTCTTTAATTCTTCAAATAACTCAGTAATTTTATAAGCATAATCAAGAAAAATTTTTCCTTCATTTGTTAATGAAATAGAGTTTCGTGATCTATTAAAAAAAGTTGTATTGTATTCTTCTTCTAATTTTGAAATAGTTTTAGAAACGGCAGGTTGTGAAATATTCAACTCTTTAGAAGCAAGTGTAAAACTTGAATACTGAGCAACTTTGATAAAAGTTTTTAGTTTATAATTCATAACCTATTTGTATTGTAACTAATAATTGTATTTATCTTTCCAACGTTGCTTCAGTAGTTCTCTAAATTGATTTTCACGAGCATTGTTACCTGGTTCATACAATTTTGTGTTTTTTATCTCATCGGGTAAAAATTCTTGATTTACGAAATTACCAGCGTAGTTGTGAGAGTATTGATATTCCTTTCCGTAGTCTAGGTCTTTCATTAATTTAGTAGGAGCATTACGTAAATGCAACGGAACAGACAAATCACCAGTTGTTTTAACTAAATTTTGTGCTTCACCTATAGCCATATAAGAAGCATTACTTTTGGCAGAGTTTGCTAAATATACAGCGCACTGGCTTAAAATAATCCTAGACTCTGGATAGCCAATTACAGAAACAGCTTGAAAGGTATTGTTGGCTAAAATTAACGCAGTAGGGTTTGCGTTACCAATATCTTCAGAAGCAGCAATAAGCATTCTACGAGCAATAAACTTCACATCTTCTCCGCCTTCTATCATACGAGCTAACCAATACACTGCTGCGTTGGGATCACTACCTCTGATTGATTTTATAAAAGCAGAAACAATATCGTAATGTTGTTCACCTGTTTTATCATAACGAACCGTATTTTTTTGAATTTTAGATAACACCAATTCATTAGTAACCTCAATTTCATCATCAGCAGAAACTAATAATTCAAAAATATTCAGAAGTTTTCTCGCATCACCACCAGAAACTTGAAGCAGTGCATCGGTTTCTTTTAAGTTGATTTTTTTTTGAGAAATGATTTCATCTTTTTCCATTGCGCGATGTAACAAAGCAACCAAATCATTTTTATCAAAAGAATTTAATATATACACTTGGCAACGAGAGAGTAGGGCAGGTATAACCTCAAAGCTTGGATTCTCAGTGGTAGCGCCAACTAGAGTTACCCAACCTTTTTCAACAGCGCCTAATAAAGAATCTTGTTGTGATTTACTAAAACGATGAATTTCATCAATAAATAAAATAGGGTTTTTTTGTGTGAACAATCCGCCACTTTTCTTTGCTTTTTCAATTACTTCACGAACATCTTTTACTCCAGAGCTAATAGCACTTAAGGTATAAAATGGACGCCCAGATTCATTAGCAATAATATTGGCTAAGGTAGTTTTTCCAATTCCTGGAGGCCCCCATAAAATTAGTGAAGGAATAATTCCTTGTTTTATATGATTGGTTAAAATTCCATTTTCGCCCACTAAATGTTGTTGACTAATATAGTCACTTAAACTTTGTGGACGGATTCTTTCTGCCAAAGGTTGATTCATAATGTAAAAATAGCAAAGATTTATGACAGAACTTCAGAAATACTGCTTTGGATTTATTTTTGTTATTTTAATGGCTATGAACACAGAACAGCAACTAAAATTTTCTTCAACAGTTTTTACTATTCCTTTCCTGTTTGTTTTTACAATTTGGCTTGTATACTGGATAGAAATTAAATTTGGATGGAATTTCAATAAATTTGGAGTTTTTCCGAGAAATTTTAGTGGTTTAAAAGGGGTTTTGTGCTCTCCTTTTATTCACAGTGACACCAAGCATCTTTTTAATAATTCAGTTCCTTTATTTGTGCTCTCAGCTTGTCTTTTTTATTTTTATAAGGAAGTAGCAATTAAAGTTTTGTTATTTGGAGGGATTATTACTGGATTACTAACTTGGTTAATTGCAAGAGAATCCTACCATATTGGAGCGAGTGGAATTGTGTATTTGCTTTTTAGTTTTGTTCTTTTTAGTGGGATTATAAAGAAAAACTACAGGTTAGTAGCTGTTTCTTTTATCACCATATTTTTATACGGAAGTATGGTTTGGTATGTATTACCGATTAAAGAAGGAATGTCTTGGGAAGGTCATTTATCAGGGTTAATTACAGGAATAGTATTAGCTTTGTTATACAAAAATGAAGGTATAATTAAGGAAAGGTTTGAGTTCTCTAAAACAGAATTTGATGATATGTTTGATGAAAATGGAAACTATATTCCACCAATTGTAGAAGAAGCCGAGTTAGAATTGAAGGAAATAAAATACCGTTATATCTACAAGGAAGAGGAATAAAAAATCCTGCACTAAGCAGGATTTAAAATATTATAAACGTTGTCTTACAGCTTCATATAAGAACGCACCACAAGCAACTGAAACATTTAAAGATTCAATTTCACCTAGAAGTGGCAATTTAGCCTTATAGTCCACCATTTTTAAAACAGAGTTACTTACTCCTTTGTGCTCAGAACCCATGATGATTGCTATAGGTTGATTAAAATTAACATCAAAAACTGAAGATTCAGTTTTTTCAGTAGCAGCAGCTAATTTAATATCTGCAGCCTTTAGTTGAAAAATGGCATCTTTAATATGATCTACTTTACAAATAGGTACTTTAAAAGCAGCTCCAGCTGAAGTTTTAATGGTTTCAGCATTTACAGGAGCACTACCACTTTTTTGAATGATGATTCCGTTTACACCAGTACATTCTGCTGTTCTAATAATGGCTCCAAAATTCCTTACATCAGAAACTTGATCTAATAATAAAAATAGGGGAGTTTTATCAGATTCTAATGCTTCTTCAATTAAGCTCTCTAAATCATAAAAGTCAATAGGGGAAATTTTAGCTACAGCACCTTGATGATTGTTATGTTTAGATAAACGATCTAACTTCTCAGTAGGAACTACACTAGTTGATACTTTATTCTTCTTTAGGAGCTTATCTAATTGAAAAAATAATTCTCCTCGTAAACCTTTTTGAAGATATACCTTGTTAATAGAAGCTCCACTTTCTATAGCTTCAATAATGGCTCTAATACCGAAAATATTTGTGTTTTGTTCCATGTTGCAAATGTAGTTGATTTTATGGTATAAAAAAACCACCTCGTTAGAGGTGGTTTAATACTAATTAATATATTTATTCTTTTTTATAAGTTAGGGTTTGCGTCAACTTCATCTAAAGGTATTTGATAAATCATTTTAGGGTCCATTGCTGGTATTACAAGATCGGCACCAGGCATAACAAGATTCAATCTTCCATCTTTTCTGTTCAAGCCGACTCCGTTTCTTGCCATATCAAATGAAGCAACACCGTCACCCCATAATTCAATTCTTCTATAGAGTAAAATTTCATCAATTAAATCCTGACCAGTTTTTGTTGATTTAACATAGTTAGGGTCTCTAACAGAGTTCAAGTCAAATAATACTTGTTGAGCATCTGAGTTTTTACCTTGCCTAGCTAATGCTTCGGCCTTTGTTAAATAAAATTCAGTGTTTCTTAAGTAAATATAATCTCCAATAAACTCTCCAGGACCTGGATGAGCGATAAACTTCAAGCTTGTATATTTTGGTGTTATATTATAATGTGCCCATGTTCCAGGTACTATAATTGTCCAAGGTTCATATTGCTTATCAGCAAACCATAGCTTCCTCTTATCTGTATTTGGTATCATATCATACAAATTAGAGTTTATAGTTTTAAAATGATTCCACCCACTATAACCATC
Organism: Tenacibaculum sp. XPcli2-G; assembly: GCF_024124505.1. NCBI lineage: Bacteria > Pseudomonadati > Bacteroidota > Flavobacteriia > Flavobacteriales > Flavobacteriaceae > Tenacibaculum > Tenacibaculum sp. XPcli2-G. Next base: position 283,875 of record NZ_JAMXSH010000002.1, on the reverse strand, counting down.
GTTTATTTGGCTAACATGTGAAAAGAAAGAACCGTATACTGTAGTTGTCGTTGGTGTAATGGTAGCACCCCATATTGCTTCTGATAAAGATAATTCATCAAATCCATGTTGAACATCGTCACTAATTGAGCCAACATTCATAGCTATATCTGCAAATTCTTCTGCTTTTTCCCAGTTTTCATAGGTAAGATAATATCTAGCTAAATATGCAGCTACTACATTAGCATCAATTTCATCTTTTGTACTTCTTGTATATGATTTTAAACCATTATATGCTAATGTTAAATCATCAAGAATTAACTGTTTTATTTGTCCTAATGTTGATTTAGGTTGAGGCGTATAGTCTCCGCTATCAATTGGTACTGTTGGCGTGTCATCACTAGCTTTAGTATGTTGATAAATTCTTGCTAAATAAAAATAAGCAATAGCTCTGTACGTGTAAGATTTATATTTAAATACTTTAACCTCTTCAGGTGCGGTATCAGGTATAGTATTAATAATAGCGTTAGCTCTGTTTATAAGGGTATAGCAGAATTTCCACATAACCTCATTATTTCTATTTGTAGTAATTATATTATCGTAGTTATTAAAAGAACCAAACCAAGTATTTCTACTCATATCCATATCGTTACTTCTTAAATCCATTCCAAGCTCTAAAGCTTTTAGTCCAAAATCATCATCATCTTCTTGAAGTCCATCTCTGATATAAGATAAAATAGCACCATCTAAGGCTTTAAGACCTTGAGTATTACCTGCTGCAGCTAATGCTTCTGCTTGCGTTTCGGTCAAATACCTTTCATTTTCAAATTCTTGTTCTAAATCTGAACAGGAAATGAAAAATATTACTGTTAAGGTAAATAAAACAGACTTGTACCACTGTTTTATAAAAATTTTATTGTGTTTCATAATTACATTATTAATTAAGATTAATATTTACTCCAAGAGAAATAGTTCTGTTTGCACCATATTCAGCCGAAGTTCGACCTACTGAGTTTAAACGAGGATCATACCCTTGCCTAGCACTGTATAATAAAAATCCATTATTAACAGTTCCATAAATACGAACATTATCTATATGATATTTTTTAAATACATCATTATTAAGGTTATAAGACAAGCTAATGTTATTTAAGCTTAAGTAACTAGCATCAGTTAAATAAAGGTCAGAAAACCTGTATTGATTTCTTGCTAAAGGATCAATTCTTGGTAATTCAGCTTTAGGATTATCAACAGTCCAAGTTTTATCATAATCAGGGAAATTAGTAACATTTTGAGTCGCGGAAAGTAGACTGAAATACTCGCTGTCAATGCCGTATCCGCCGACTTGATAGGCGAATTGCACATCTAAACTAAAATTACCTGCTTGTATATTTGCACCAAATCCTCCTGTAAAATCAGGAATAGCACTCTTTCCAACAAATTGTCTATTGTCAATTGTAGTATCAGTTTCAAACACAAGACTATAATCATCGGTTTTAAATTCCTCTCCTGTAGCTTTGTTTTTTGCCCAGTATAACGCATCTCCATTTTGAGGATCTACCCCTGCAAACTTCACCATATGGTATTCAAAAATACTTCTACCTACCTCTCTACGGAAGCTGCCTGATTGTGCTGGAGCACTTGGAGGTAAATACGTCATTTCATTTCTAAGAGTAGATAAATTTGCGTTTAAATTTACTTTAAAGTTTTCTTTATCTACAGCTTTCCAAGCTAACTGTGTTTCAAAACCACTATTAACCATAGTACCTGAATTAACAGCTCTAGAACCTTGTTCAGCAGCTGCAGAAATAGCTATTGGAACGTTAAATAAAAGATTATCAGTTTCTTTTCTAAAGTAACCTGCAGTTAAGCTCAATTTATTAAATAAATTTAAATCTAAAGATACATCAAAACTTGCAGAATTTTCCCATGTAACAGCATCTCCTCCTAAATAACGTAACTCTTGTGTTAATTGTCCATTACTTTCTCCAATTATAAATTGATTTAGGTAAGCAGAAAGGTTACGAGTTGTACTATTATCATAAAAAATTCTATCGTTACCTGTTGTACCGTAATTCACTGCCAATTTTGCATAGTTAATTACATTTGAATTACTCAAGAAATCTTCGTTACTAATAACCCATGAAGCACCAGCAGACCAAAAAAATCCCCATCGATTATCAGGGTGAAAAACACTAGTAGAATCATATCTACCTGTAAGGTTTAAAAAGTAAGTATTGTCTAAACCGTAGATAAACCTTGAGAAGTACCCCTCGGTAGCATACTTTGTATTATATCCTTCTGCAGAAGCATAAACAGCAGTATTGTCAATCACTGGGTTTAGATCTCCAATAAGATTTCTTTTAGAAAGAGATAATAAAGAGAACTTTTCTGTATATGTTTCATGACCTAAAAGAACATCAAAAGTATTCCTTCCAGAATCTTTTTTCCATGTTAATAATTGTTGATTTGTAAATGCAGAAAAATGATTAGTGCCACTAGTTAATAAACCATTTTGAGCTGCAGCAAACACACCAGCTCCAGGACCTCTAAAGTCAGTGTCTCTATCAGATTCAGTAAGATAGTTTGTTACATATTCAAAGTCAAAACCTAAAGGTAAATCAAATTTAGCCCTTAAACCTCCATTAAAATTATCTCTTTTAGTTGTTAATGTTGTATTTTCAATTACAGCTAAAGGGTGTTCACCAGGAGCATAAAGTCTAGCTCCTCGACTAGTACCATTATCAAAAAATTGAGGTTGACCAAAATCATAAGCAAAGCCACTAGGAGTATTAGGATCTGAAATAAGATTCCAGTTCTCATCATGTTGATAAACAGGGTAAATAGGAGCTATTCTTCTGTTCCAAAAGAAAGCATTACTAAACTGAGTCGTATTGTTACCAGGAACAGATTGACTAATAGAGTTAGAGTATGAGGCATCACCACTTATTGTTAGTACATCAAATATTTTAGCAGAAGTAGCTTTTAAACGAGCATTATGTCTTTCAAAATTACTTAGAATAGTGTAACCGTTATTTGTTTCTGAACCTAAAGATAAATAATACGTTGCTTCTTCAGAACCACCAGAAATAGAAATATTATTTGAAGTAAAACTAGCAGCGTTCCTAAATAATGCATCTTCCCAACCATTATTTTCTAATAGTAATTTAGCATTAGGGTTAATTTTTCCTGTGTTCGGATCAACTATTTGATTTCCAGGGACATTGTATAGGTTGTAGTTGCCTAATCTATCTAATAAATTGTCAGAAGCAAATTGTCTGGCTTCAGCCATTGTAATAGGAGTACCAGCTTTGCTCTGACGATAAAACTCAGAATTAGCTAAGACACTATGGTAAGATTCATAAAATTTACCAGGTGTTTCTATTATATTGTAATCCTTAACACCTCTTTGAGTAATACCAAATTTGCTATCAATATTAACTTGAATCCTATTTTTACTCCCTTTCTTAGTGGTAATTAATAATACCCCATTTGCTGCCTTATTACCATATAATGAAGTAGATGAAGCATCTTTTAAAATAGATGTAGATTCAATATCTTTTGGGTTAATACTGCTCATACTACCAGAATAAGGAACTCCATCTAAAACAATTAGTGGAGCAGCATCTGCATTGATAGAATTAAAACCCCTTACTCTAATTATAGGTGAAGAACCAGGTTGTCCACTAGATTGAATAACTCTGATACCAGGAGCTAAACCTTCTAAGCTTTTTAAAGGATTTGAAAAGTTAGTGTTTTCTATTTGCTCTTGATTAATAACACTTACTGCACCAGTAACCGAGTTTTTTGATTGCGTACCATAAGCAACTACGACAACTTCTTCGAGTAAGTTATCACTTTTAAGTACCAAAGAAATTTGATTAGAGCTTCCTACAGTCTTTTCTGTAGTTTTCATACCTACAAAACTGAAAACTAATACATCTCCAGTTTTAGCCTTAATGGAATAATTTCCATCAAAATCAGTTTCGGTACCTAAAGTAGTACCTTTTTTTAGGATTGTAACTCCAGGTAATGGACCCGTTTCATCTGAAACAGTACCAGAAATTGTCCTGTCTTGTGCAAAGGATATTTGTACAAGAAATGCAAGGAATAGTGTTAGTATTCCATTAAACTTTGTTCTCATTATGTAATTATTTGAATTAATTAGTGGCTAAAATCTTAATTAAATCTTAAATAAACAATTTTTTAACAAAAAAAGCTGCTCATAAGCAGCTTTTTTATTAGTTATTATTATAGTTTATAATAAAACTTAGTGAAAAGGTAGTACTTCATTTGAAGTTTTGTTTTGAACTAAGATTTTATTCAAGTTGTGCTTTATTTCAACAGTTCCAGCATTAGGGTCATAAGTGAAAGCATCTAGTTCTGATTTTATAGAGTTAATAAAACTAGGTATAACACCTGTTAATCCTGGATGACTTTCGTCAACATTGGAGTTTAATAATAATTCATTTTCAGATAAAACATATTTAACACCCAAGTCAATAATTCTTCGACCTTCAGCGATAAATACTTCTTGTCTCATTAAGTACAATGCTTCAAGAGCCTCATCTATGGTTGTAAGAGCGTTAATAGACGTTTCTGTAAGTGAAGTTCCTGATACAGTATAAGTTGTAGCTGTAGCAGTTCTGTCGATAACCAAACCAGTTTTATATAAAACATCACCTTCGTATCTAACGAGTATACTTGAACTATTAGGTCTAGAGTTAGGGTTTCTTTGAGTTCTGTCTTCTGATGTTTCATCAACTATCTTTGTTGGTCTATTATTAATTATAGATAGAGCGTTCTTCATTGCTGTTTTAGCATCCTCTAAAGAGTTGTCAGATAGATTTGCTTCAGCAATTATAAAATAAGCTTCTTCGGCTTTTAATACAGCGATAGAAGCATCAATAGCATTGTCAACAAAAGAATATTTAGGGTCTAAAAAATCTAATGAAGGAAGAGGCTGTAAGTCGTCAAAAGTACCTCTTTCATATAAAGCATCTTCCATAGTATTTGAAGGACCGTTAGTTTCATCAAAATCAACTGTAAATAATAAGCTATCATCCATATTTAAAGATGTGTTAGCAGAATTAACAGCTTCAATTTTGTTTCCTAAATTGTAATAAGTTCTAGCTTTTGCTAAATGATATTTAGAGTCGTTATTAAGATTAATTGCAGTATTAAAGCTTTCAAGAGCTGAATTATAGTTTTCTGTAGAGCTTTTAGGTACACCTTTGTCTTCTTGTGGCAAAAAGCTGAAGTATTCTCCAGCTAAAAGAAATGATAAGCCCTTATAGAAATGAAATTCAGCCAATGTTTCGTCTGAAGAATTAACATCATTAGGCGAAATACGGTTTATACCAAATGTACACATCTCTCTCAATCTTGCAATGTCAAAATGTAAATCGTTTAAATCTCTGTCTTGAAAATCAATAGTTAAATTATCTAACAATTGATTATAGAAGGTTTGAGAATTTACATAGTTATCAGAGGCTATTTCAGAAATAGTTACAATTTCATTATATAATAATGCGTTTTGTCTTTTGATACCTGTTAACCAGGCTTTTGATGAGTTGGCTTGACCAACAACACTTTGTTCTGATAAATTAGGATTAGTGACATCTGTGAAATCAATAAGATCTTCGTTACAAGAAGAAAAAGAAATTGATAAAGCCAATGTTACTCCTAAATATTTAAATATTTTCATGTTATACTTTGTTGTTAAGTTTATAATCTTGCTTTTAATGTTAAACTATAGATTCTTGGTGCAGATTCGGTACCGTATCCAAATCCTCCACCAGAGAACCCTCCTTGAGCACCAAAACCAGAACCTGATGCTTCAGGATCAAATCTTGATTTCACAAAGTTGAAAGGGTTAGCAACATTAAATCCTAATGTAAAGTCTTTTACTGTATTGGAGATTTCTCCAAAATTATAGGTCCCACCAATATTTCTTATTTTTAAGAAATCTGAATCTTCTACCCAATAACTAGCTAAGTCAAAAAATGTTAACCCTCCTACATTTGCTTGGTAGTCTAATATTTCTTGAGGGAATCTTCCTTCATCTTCTAATCCTGCAAAAAACCTAAGTACATCATCAACAGCAACAGCTTGCCCTCCAGTTTGATAATCACCATTTAAGAATAAATTTAATTTATTATTGAAAGTGTAGTTAATTGAAAAGCTACCAAAGTTTGGCGAAAAAGTATTACCAATATTTTGGTTTCTTAAAATAGTAGCCACACCATTTTCATCAACAGTAGTTTTTGCACCTCTTAGAAAACCTAAAGGTTGTCCTTCCTTTACATAAGCACCAAGGAAGGTAAATCCACCAACATTAAATTCAGGAGCCCCTCCTGAGCTAACAACTAAATTTTCATTTCTATTATAAGAAACATTGAATTGTAAATTATGTTTCTCATTGTTTATTATGTTTGCTTGTAGAGATAATTCATAACCTTTGTTTGATATTTCACCAATATTTTTTAGTTGGTTTAATTGACCAGAACTAGGAGCTTGTGGAGGTGTGAATAATGCGTCTTCTGTTAATCCATCATAATATGTTGCACTTAAGCGAATTCTATTATTAAATAAGCCAACATCAACTCCGATTTCCTTTGTGGTTACAGTTTCAGATGTTAATTTTGTGTTTCCAGGATTGTTGAAGGTAAATGATTGTTGACCTAAAAAATTATTTGCTGCGATAGTCAAATCTCCAGCAAAAGGAGTAGGGAAGTTAGTTGCTTGTCCCCAGTTAGCTCTTAATTTGAAATTAGACAATGTGTTTCCGAATGTGTTTTTCCAAAAATCTTCATCAGAAATGTTATAAGTTATACCAAATTTAGGTAAATATAATAAGCCTATGTCATCACCAAATGCGGTGTTACCATCAATCCTTAATCCCAGATCGATAAAAATTTTATCCCATAAACCTACATTCTCAGATAAATAAAAGCCAAAGTTAGAAAAACCTCTTTGAAAGTCAGTTACAGAATGTTCAGCACCATTAACTGTAATAGCACCATCAGTTACACCAGTAGCGGTTATATTTTGTTGAAAGTCATCATTTCTAAAAAACTGGCTTCCAACTGTTGTTATAAATGAAAAATTATTATTTATATTAAATTTATGTTGAGCGTTTATTTCTCCAGTAAAAGAGATGAAGTTTCTAGTAGCTCTTTGTATAGATCCCCTATCAGTTGTTCCTTCAGGTTGATTACCTTTGGCGATCAATAGTGCGTTGGTTGCGATAAGCTCCTGTCTATTATTTCTTGAGTCAAGCCCAAAGATTAAATTAACTTTAAAGTCTTCGGTAAAATCATAGGTGAATTTGTTAGATGTTTGGAATCTTCTAATTCTGTCTGTTATATCAGTTAATTCACCTTCTTTATCATATCTTGCTTTAAGGGTATTAAAATCTTCGTCAGATAAAGTGTCTATATCACCATTATCTCCACCTTCAGCGTTTGAAAACCTTGAAAATCCACTATTAGCATTATAGTCACGAGTATAGTTAAATGTACTAAATACAGCAGAACCTTGGTAGGTTAGTTTATCAGTGATTTTTGCAGTGAATCCAGATCTTATTGTTCTTCTAAATTGTTTATTTACATTATTAAAACCATCGTCGTGGTACATTGAAGCTGCAACATTATATCTAAATTTATCAGTACCTCCATTCAGTCCTATTTTATAATCTTGAAAAACACCATCTTCGAATATTAAATCTGCAGTTCTTTTAAATCTTAAAAAATCTTTAGTACCACTAATTACACCCGTAGAAGCTTCGAAATTGATAGAAGTTCTACCAACGGTTCCTTTTTTTGTGATGATTTGAATAACCCCATTAGCGGCATCAGCTCCATAAAGTGTTGTGGCAGCTCCACCTTTTACATACTCAATCTTTTCTATTGATTCTAGTGGGATGTCTGCAATTGAAGAACTATTAGCTCCACCAGTAGCAAGGCCAAGTTGGGCGTTTGAGTTCAAGTTGTCTACCCTGATACCATCAACAATTATAACTGGGGTAGTGTTACCGTTAGCGCTTAGAGGTCCTCTTGTTCTGATAATTGAGTTTGTACCAGGTTGTCCTGAGCTTAACTTAATTTGTGCAGAAGGTGCAGAGGCCTGTAAAAGCTGATCTAATTGTTTCGTAGGAGTTTTTTCGATGTCTTTACTTGTTAAAGCGTCAACAGTGGTTGATAATCTCTTTTTACTTATACCCGCACCTGTACCAGTAACTATAATCTCATCAAGAATATTATCACCCGTCATTATCACGTTAATCTGTTGCTGGCTATTTACTGTTCTTTCTGTAGTTTTCATACCTACAAAACTAAATACCAAGATGTCTCCAACTTTTACTTGGATAGAGAATTTTCCGTCAAAATCCGTTTCGGTACCTTGTGTGGTACCTTTTTTTAATACTGTAACTCCAGGTAATGGTCCAGATTCATCAGAAACTGTACCTGAAATTGTTTTTTCTTGTGCAAAGGACATTTGCATAATTAACGCTAGGAATAACGTTAACATTCCATTAAACTTTGTTCTCATTATGTAATTATTTGAATTAATTAGTTGCTAAAATCATAAAATTATCTTAAATAAACAATTTTTTAACATAAATAACTTTAGTTTTAATTAGAAAAAGTATATAAATTTACTTGTTTGTTGTTAAGAGTTAATTTTATTTGTTCATTGATATAGTTGATATGCAAATATTAATAATGAATTATTTTTTTTTGAGTATTGGTAGAAGAAAGTTAACACATTATTTTTTAAAAATAACTTAATCTTTAATGGTTGAATAGTGTAAAGCTTATTAATTTTGAGTGTTAAAATAGATATGTGATAGCTATTTTATGATAGGCAGAGAAGGGGGTAACTTGAATTAATTAAGGAGAATGAGTAGTAGCAATAACTATAGGTTTAAGATAAGTCTTTTTAAATCATTTGTCTTTTTTATGTTAATTTTTTTGTGTTCTTCTTTTTTGTATTTAATGTTTAAAATAAATAGGGTTTTCTTTTTTGATCTAGGTATTTTTATGAGTTGGTTATCCTTAATAAAATAGTTGTAGCCTTTATTGATTATTTTGTTTTCGATTATGCCTAGAGACTCCTTTGAGTTTACTGTTCTCTTTTTAAGCTTGTATAGTTTTACAAGAGTGATATTCTTGTTTTGAGCAATCTCTTGATAATAATTATTATCTGTGTTAGGTATAAGGGTGTTGCTTATAGGTTTAAAAGTTTTGTTGTCAAAAATAATTTGATCTATGCTTTGTTTTTTTAAGTAGATAAAATCATTATTTTCAAATTGAACTTCAAATCTTTTATCGAATAAATTGTAATTGCAGTTTGGTAGAGTATAGCTTTTACTTTCTTTAGTAGTTATTTTACATTTTTTCCATTCTTTAGTTAAGTAATATGTGCCAGATACATTTTTTCCAAATTCATTATTGAATTTCATATCAATTTTAGCCATAGCAAAATGATCCATGTTGTTATTGAATATACTGTTTGCGTGTTTGGGAATTTTTTGAGCTCTGGTAAATTGTGAGAAAATAGTATTTGTGATTAGCGCTGTAATTAATAATAATTTCAATTTCATGATTTTTTAGTGTAAAATTTTGTGTTTTTATTGGATATGATAAAAAAAGCTGAAGTTACTAACTTCAGCTTTTAATGTTTTTAGGTGTTAGTTTTTATCCCAAAAAATCTTTGTTGTTTTTTCATCCCCTCCAATACTTGAAGAAGCACTTTGATAGTTTGTACCATTAAGTGTTGATTCTGAAGTAGGGTATAGAAAACGAGTAGGAATTTGTTCAGGGTCAGTAACAGGTAAGTTGTTTAAGGTTGGTTGGTCAAATAATCTCCAAGTTGTCCATCCTTCAAAACCGTTATTATACAAAGCTAACCATTTTTGAGTAGCAATTTTTTCTTTCCAGTCACCAGATGCAGTTGAGTAAGCAACGTGACTCATTGCTAAATAAGAGTTAACATCGTTTATTTCCCATTCATCAAAAGAGGCTCTGATACCTTCGTTATAGTGAGTTTCGGTATCTCCGCTTACACTATATCCACCTCTAGCAGATGCCTCTGCTAATAAAAACCTAATTTCAGCAGCTGATATAATCGTGCCTTTAAGGTCTGGTACTCTTAGAATGTCTCCTAGTTGAGTATGACCACTGTGGCTGTTGGCAGTACCATAAGTACCTCCTTCGAACAATTGAGTTTGGTTGTTGTATGCATTTGTGTATGAGAAAGTAGCAACTACATTGTCATTAGAGTCAGTTATGTTTAACTCTTCAGGGATTACTTTATTGGTTCTGAAATATACAAACATTCTAGGATCTGTGTTAGTAAAAGAGTCTGGATCTATGTATTCTACTTCATCTTTTTCATCAATTACGCCGTCTCCATTCAAGTCAGATGAATTGTAAGTTAAATACTCTCTTGGTTGCATTTTGTTAATAAATGTGTTAGCTGCAACAAAATCATTACGACCACTCTGTACTAAGCTAACGTATAGAGGATTGGTGTTAGGAGAGGCTCCCAGATAATTAATAGAGAAGTTATCACTGTTATTAAGAATTAAATCTGTTGAAGCTAAGTTAGCATACTGGATAGATTCGGTAGGGTTAGAGTCTGCTATTCTCATAGCCATTCTTAACATTAATGAGTTAGCAGCTTTTTTCCATTTTGAAAGGTCACCACCGTAAATAAAATCATCAAAACCAAAGTTTCCATTGGTGTTAATAGTTTGAATGGCCTTTGATAGTCTATCTAATAAATCTAAATAAATTGTTTCAGCATCATCATATTTTGGAGTTGGATTGTTTGGATCAAGTGCTTCTGTGTATGGCACATCTCCAAAGGTATCTACTAAGATACTATATGCGTAAACTGTAGTAAACTCTATGATTGCTAATTGATTTTCTTTGTTAGGGTTATCTACTGAGTTTTCTGTAGAGACTCTAGCTCCATCTAAATCTTTAAGAACATCTCTGTATAGTGTGTTCCAAATTGAGCCTCCTATGTTTCTACTAACTTGATTAAATTGACTTTCATCAGGATAGGTTGTTTGTGCCCAATATTGAGCATATAGTCTAAAAACGTTTTCATTAACACTACATGAGTTCATTAAGTCAAACATGTTTCTGGTACCGTTGGCAAAAAGTGTTGCACCTGATACTTCACTCGGATTTTTTTTATCAACATTTAAGTCTTCATCGACACAAGAGACGATTAAGAATGTTGAAATTAAAAATAAAAATATTTTTTTCATAATCTTTTAAAATTCTAAATTAACATTAAGACCAACTGTTCTTACGGTAGGGTATGATCCGGATAAATATCCTTGAGCATTACCTGCTCCTAATCCTGATTCAGGATCAGCAAAAGGTACGTTTTTGTCTATTATCCATAAATTTCTACCTACTAAAGATATTGTTAAATCCGATACTGCAGAATTTTGAAGCCAAGTTTTAGGAAAATTGTACTTAAGGCTTAACTCTCTTAGTTTAATATATGAAGCATCATATATAGTAAGTGCGGCTGGGTTTACGTTCGAGTCTCCCCAGTAGAAAGCTCCATTGTATGTGTCTGCAGGAGTACGAGTAGTGTTTGGTTGTCCGTCTTCTGTAACACCAGGGTTAAGTACACCTCCACTGTCTGGTCCTGATGTAATAGGATTTCTTATTGGGTTTCCAAGTTCGTTAAGCCCCCCTGTGTAGTCTGGTAAACCTGTACCTTGGCCATAATGAAGGTCTAATGAGTATACATCTCCTCCTTGTTGGATGTCAATTAAAAAGCTTAACGATAAATTTTTATAAGAAAGAGTGTTTGTGATACCGGCGTTCCAGTCAGGGTTAGTATCTCCTATAATTTGATTGCTTTTAACTTTATAGTAACCATTATCGTTAACAACTTTGTTGCCGTTATCATCGTAGACAAACCCAGTACCTCTTATTGTTCCATAGGGTTGACCTTTAGTGGCATTAATTGAAATACCCCCTTGGAACGATGCAAGTTGAATGTTTTCTACGTCGGAATATAATTCTTTAACTAAGTTGTTGTTTTTTGACCAGTTAATTGTAGTGTTCCATTTAAAGTCTTCATTTTGAATTATTTTTCCATCTAAACTTACTTCAACCCCTTTGTTTTCTATGGTACCAGCATTAACCCATCTACTAGAGAAACCTGAAGCAGCTGTTGTGGTGACTGGCATTAATTGGTTTTCTGTGTCTTTTTTATACCAAGATAAATTTAAGCCCAAGCGATTGTTTAAAAATCTAGTTTCTAGACCAAGTTCTATTTCTTTGGTTCTTTCAGGTACTAAGTTTTCGTTTTTCTTGGTGCCATTAAATGAGCTTAAAGCTACACTGCCGAAATGATCTATAACATTATAGGTGTCGTAAACGTTGTTGGCAGGTAGGTCGTTACCTACTTCAGCGTATCCAGCTCTAAGTTTACCATAGTTTAACCAGTTTGTGTTTATTAGTTCTGAAAAAATAAAACTACCACTAACAGCAAAATAGTTATAGCTATTGTTTGCTGTTGGAAGAGAGGAAGATACATCGTATCTGTCTGTGAATTCTAAGAAGAGTCTATCGTTATATCCTAAAGTAGCTTGAACGTAATATCCGTTAACTTGTTTTTCGGCTAAACGTTCTTCGGGTAGGTTAACGGGTAAGACAGAGTTTCTTAAAGAATATACACCAGGGTTAGCTAAACCTCCGTTTGTTGAGGCTCTCCAGAAGTGGTATTTTTCTTTTCTGATATTCATTCCTAAAACACCATTTAGGGTTAATTTCTCAAATAAATCTTTACTGAAGTTCAACATTAGATCATAGTTGAATTCTGAAAAGTTAATTTGTGTTCTTTGATAACCAGACGCTTGGTCTCCAACTGTTAGTCCAAACTCTGTAGCAACTGATCCAACAGCTCTCCTATCTTCACGTACTTCAGAGTATGTATCAACAGCTACTTTACCAGTTAAATCCAACCAATCATTAATATTATATGTAGCAAATGCATTACCAAAGAATCTGTTTCTGTTATCAGATTGGTAATTTTGATATCTAGTCCAATATGGATTGTCCCAGTATTGTGGTTGTAAAGGAGATCCTCCAACCGAACCTTGGTGATTCCAGCTATAGTTTTTGCCAGTTAAGTCGTAAATATACTTTTGGTCTTTAATGTCAACGTTTACTTGCCACCATTGTCTAAATTGAGACATTAAATTATCTCCATATCCTGTAGAATTTCTACCAATAACATCTTGGTTGATAAAGTTGGCATTGGCACCTGTAGTTAGTTTATTTGAAACTTTCAAAGTACCATTAAAGTTAAAGGTGTTTTTGTCTAGTTTAGAGTTTGGTAAAATACCTTTGTTTTGAAAGTTTGTGTACCCTAATCTGTAACTCACTTTATCATCGCTTCCTGAAATAGATATTGAGTTATTGATTTGGTGAGAAGTTTCGAAGAAATCTGCAGGAGTGTTTTTACCAGCGATGTAAGGTGTTGCAGTTTGGTAGTTTGGGTGTTCAGGAACAAACGCATCCCATTGATAAACAAGAGATCCATCTAAAGGAGCTCCAAAAGAACCATCTTCGTAGGTAGGCACTGCTAAATCGTTAATCCCATCTCCATTAACATCAATATCTTCAAAATATCCTGTACTTCCATAGTAGGGGCCATATCCAGCACCGTATTTATCTTGATACTTTAAAAAAGTAGATCTATCTATTTTTCCTAAGGTAATACCGGAAGATATATTTACCTTCATATTTCCTTCTTTTCCTTTTTTGGTTGTAATAATGACAACTCCGTTTGCTCCTCTAGATCCATATATAGCAGATGCAGCGGCTCCTTTTAAAATATTAATAGATTCAACATCATCAGGGTTAATGTCAGAAGCTGCGTTACCGTAGTCAAAGCCTCTTCTACCATTTTTTTGATTTGCGCTATTTTCTATTTGATTAGAAATAGGGATTCCGTCTATGATAAATAAAGGTTGATTGTTTCCTGTTAAAGAGCTAATTCCTCTGATTAAAAAATTAGAAGATCCGCCAAAATTGTTGTTAGCTTTAATTTGAACACCGCTAATTTTACCAGATAAAGAGTTTACTACATTATCAAGTTTTACAGTAGAAACCTTGTCTCCTTTGATTTCTTGAGAAGCGTAACCTAAACTCTTTTTAGCTCTTTTTATACCTAAGGAAGTTACAACAACTTCATCAAGTACATTGTCGCTAGCCATGGTTAAATTGATAACGTTAGTAGTTCCAACTATTTTTTCAACAGTTTTCATTCCTACGAAACTAAAAATAAGTGTATCACCAGTCTTAGCCTTAATAGAAAATTTTCCGTCAAAGTCAGTTTCTACTCCGGAAGTTGTCCCTTTTATTAGTACGTTAACTCCAGGCAGGGGGCCTGTTTCGTCGGAAACAGTACCTGAAATCACTTTTTCTTGTGCAAAGGATATTTGCACAACTAACGCTAAGAGTAGTGTTAGTATTCCATTAATTTTTGTTTTCATTATGTAATTATTTGAATTGATTGAGTCAAAATTCATAAATAAAACTTAAAAAAACAAGGTATTTGTTAAATAATTCTAAAATAAAGTATTTGTTTTGTTGTAGAATGTAAGGTTGTTGTTTATTTTTTTTGATTGTTTGTTTTTTGTGTTTTGGAGGAGGTGTAAGTGGTACTGTGAATTTGAGTTTTTGAAGTTTTTTCGAGGTTTGTTAAAAATAACTCCTTGATATTTGAATAAATAGAAAATTGTCGTACATTTGCACACTCTTAAAATTAGAGTAATTTAAGTACAAATTAAAAAAACAAGTAATAATTTAGTATGCCAACTATTCAACAATTAGTTCGTAAAGGAAGAGCCAAAATAACTAAGAAGAGTAAATCGGCTGCTTTACAAGCATGTCCACAAAGACGTGGAGTTTGTACGCGTGTGTATACCACTACACCTAAGAAACCTAACTCAGCGATGCGTAAGGTTGCAAGGGTGCGTTTAACAAATGGTAATGAAATCAACGCGTATATTCCAGGTGAGGGACACAACTTGCAAGAGCACTCGATAGTATTAGTTAGAGGTGGAAGGGTAAAAGATTTACCAGGTGTTAAATATCACGTGGTACGTGGAGCATTAGATACTGCTGGAGTTGAGGGTAGAACCCAACGTAGATCTAAGTACGGTGCAAAACGCCCAAAAGACAAAAAGTAAAAATTAATTAGTAACTTTTTTAATGTAAAGACATGAGGAAAAGAAGAGCTAAAAAAAGAGTTTTGTTACCGGATCCAAGATTCAACGATCAATTAGTTACACGTTTTGTGAATAACTTAATGTGGGACGGTAAAAAATCTGTAGCGTTCAAAGTGTTTTACGATGCAATGGATATCGTAAACGAAAAGAAAACTGACGAAGAAAAGTCGGCTTTAGAAGTGTGGAAAGATGGTTTGTCTAACGTGATGCCTCACGTAGAAGTTCGTTCTCGCCGTGTTGGTGGTGCAACTTTCCAAATTCCAATGCAAATTCGTCCAGACCGTAAGGTTTCTATGGCGATTAAATGGATGATTTCTTATGCGCGTAAGCGTAATGAAAAAACAATGGCACAACGTTTAGCTGCTGAGATTTTAGCTGCTGCTAAAGAAGAAGGTGCTGCTGTTAAGAAAAGAGTTGATACTCATAAGATGGCTGAAGCAAACAAAGCATTCTCACACTTTAGATTTTAATAAGAAATGGCAAGAGATTTAAAATATACAAGAAATATCGGTATTGCTGCTCATATTGATGCTGGTAAAACAACAACAACTGAGCGTATCCTTTTCTATACAGGGGTGTCTCACAAAATTGGAGAGGTTCACGATGGTGCTTCTACAATGGACTGGATGGAGCAAGAAGCTGAAAGAGGTATTACAATTACTTCTGCAGCTACTACTTGTACTTGGCAATTTCCAACCGAAAATGGACAGCCTACCGCTGATGCTAAGGGATACCATTTTAATATTATTGATACTCCAGGTCACGTTGATTTTACCGTAGAGGTAAACCGTTCGTTACGTGTATTAGACGGGTTAGTGTTCTTATTCTCTGCAGTAGACGGAGTTGAGCCACAATCTGAAACTAACTGGCGTTTAGCTGATAACTATAAAGTACCACGTATCGGTTTCGTTAACAAAATGGACCGTCAAGGAGCAAACTTCTTAGCTGTATGTCAGCAAGTAAAAGACATGTTAAAGTCTAATGCAGTGCCAATCGTATTAAACATTGGTGATGAAGCAGATTTTAAAGGAATTGTTGATTTAGTTAAAAACCGTGCTATTGTATGGCATGATGATAACTACGGGTCGACTTTCGATGTTGTAGAAATTCCAGAAGAATTGAAAGAAGAAGCTCGTGAGTTACGTGGTAAGTTAATCGAAGAGGTTGCTGCTTATGACGAAAACTTATTAGAGAAGTACATGGAAGATGAAGATTCAATTACAGAAGAAGAAGTGCATGCTGCATTAAGAGCTGCTGTAATGGATATGTCTATAATTCCAATGGTATGTGGTTCTTCATTCAAAAATAAAGGTGTTCAGTTTTTATTAGATGCTGTATGTCGTTATTTACCTTCTCCGGTAGATAGAGATAATATCGTAGGAACTAATCCTGATACTGGTGAGGAAGAAACACGTAAGCCAGATGCAAAAGCACCATTTTCAGCTTTAGCGTTTAAAATAGCTACAGATCCTTTCGTAGGACGTTTAGCATTCTTCCGTGCTTATTCTGGTCGTTTAGATGCAGGTTCTTATGTGTTGAACAACCGTTCAGGTAAAAAAGAACGTATTTCACGTATTTACCAAATGCACTCTAACAAGCAAAATGCTATCGACTTTATTGAAGCTGGAGATATTGGAGCTGCTGTAGGATTTAAAGATATTAAAACGGGAGATACCTTATCTGATGAAAAGAATCCAATTGTTTTAGAATCAATGGATTTCCCAGATCCAGTAATCGGTATTGCTGTTGAACCAAAAACTAAGGCTGACGTTGATAAGTTAGGTATGGCTTTAGGTAAATTAGCAGAGGAAGATCCAACATTTACTGTAAAAACAGATGATGCTTCAGGTCAAACTGTAATTTCTGGAATGGGTGAGTTACACTTAGATATTATTGTTGACCGTTTAAAGCGTGAGTTTAAGGTTGAAGTAAATCAAGGACAACCACAAGTAGAGTACAAAGAAGCTTTAACAGCTACTGCAGATCACAGAGAGGTTTATAAGAAACAATCTGGTGGACGTGGTAAGTTTGCTGATATTGTATTTACTATGGAGCCTGCTGATGAAGGTGTTACAGGGTTACAATTTGAGTCTATTATTAAAGGTGGTAACGTTCCTAAGGAATTTGTACCTTCAGTAGAGAAAGGATTCAAAGAGGCAATGAAGAATGGTCCTTTAGCTGGTTACGAAATGGATTCGATGAAGATTACTTTAAAGGATGGATCTTTCCACCCTGTAGATTCTGATCAATTATCATTCGAATTAGCTGCTAAGTTAGGTTATAAAGCTGCTGCAAAAGCTGCAAGAGCTGTAATCATGGAACCAATGATGAAATTAGAAGTGTTAACTCCAGAGGAGAACATGGGAGATATCGTTGGAGACTTAAACAGAAGAAGAGGACAAGTAAACGATATGAGCGATCGTGCTGGATCTAAAGTAGTAAAAGCAATCGTTCCTTTATCAGAAATGTTTGGATATGTTACTTCTTTAAGAACATTATCTTCAGGTAGAGCAACTTCTACTATGGAATTCTCTCACTATGCAGAAACTCCAAGTAACATTTCAGAAGAAGTAATCGCAAACGCTAAAGGTTAATTAAGATGAGTCAAAAAATTAGAATAAAGTTAAAATCTTACGATTATAATTTAGTAGACAAGTCTGCTGAGAAAATCGTAAAAACAGTAAAGAGTACTGGTGCTGTAGTAAACGGACCAATTCCTTTACCAACAAATAAAAAGATTTTTACAGTGTTACGTTCACCACACGTAAACAAAAAATCAAGAGAACAATTTCAATTATCTGCTTACAAAAGATTATTAGACATTTATAGTTCTTCTTCAAAAACTATTGATGCGCTAATGAAACTTGAGTTACCAAGTGGAGTTGAAGTTGAGATCAAAGTATAAGTAAATAAATCAATAACTTTCGGTTTAATTTTGTTAAGCCGAAAGTTTTTTATACTTTTGCACACCGAAATTTTAGTTTTCGGAGTGTGTAAGTTTCTGAAAAGTATTCAGAAATGACATGTCCTGAGGGTTTCGCGAAGGAAAAACGGTAAAACAAATTCAAAGAGTGAAGATGTTTTTCGCTCTTTTTTTTTTTTTTTTTTTTTTTTTTTTGAGAAGTTCGAAGGAAAACAAGAAACATTTGTTTCAAAAAATTATTTTATTAATAGACGCGCTGGATAAATTAAAATCTATCGTCTGAAAATTAACAAATATGTCTGGGTTAATAGGAAGAAAAGTAGGAATGACCAGCTTATTCGATGAAAATGGGAAAAATATTCCTTGTACTGTAATCGAAGCAGGTCCTTGCGTTGTTACCCAAGTCAGAACCGAAGAGGTTGACGGCTATAACGCGTTACAACTTGGTTTCGATGACAAAAAAGCAAAAAGCTCTAACAAGGCTTTAGATGGTCACTTTAAAAAAGCTGGTACATCTGCTAAAAGAAAGGTCGTTGAGTTCCAAGGATTCGAAGGTGAGTACAAATTAGGTGACTCAATTACTGTTGAACACTTTGCTGAAGGAGAATTCGTTGATGTATCAGGAGTTTCAAAAGGTAAAGGTTTTCAAGGTGTTGTTAAACGTCATGGTTTTGGCGGGGTTGGACAAGCAACTCACGGTCAACATAACCGTTTAAGAGCTCCAGGTTCAATTGGTGCAGCATCATACCCTGCAAGAGTATTCAAAGGAATGCGTATGGCAGGTCGTATGGGTGGAGACAAAGTAAAAGTTCAAAATTTAAGAGTTTTAAAAGTGGTTGCAGATAAGAATCTTATCGTTGTAAAAGGAGCAATTCCTGGTCACAAAAACTCTTATGTAACTATCGAGAAATAATGAAAGTAGCAGTATTAGATATTACAGGAAAAGATACTGGTAGAAAAGTTGAACTTTCTAACGAGGTATTCGGAATTGAGCCAAATGATCATGCAATTTATTTAGATGTAAAGCAGTATTTGGCTAATCAAAGACAAGGTACTCATAAATCGAAAGAAAGAGCTGAGATTGCTGGTAGTACAAGAAAGATAAAAAAACAAAAAGGAACTGGTACAGCTCGTGCGGGTAGTATCAAGTCTGGTGTTTTTAGAGGTGGTGGACGTATGTTTGGTCCAAGACCTAGAAACTATTCTTTTAAGTTAAATAAAAACTTAAAGCGTTTAGCACGTAAGTCAGCTTTAAGTATTCAAGCAAAAGAAAACAATTTAGTGGTTGTTGAAGATTTCAATTTTGAAGCTCCAAAAACTAAAGAGTTTATCAATGTATTAAAAGCTTTAGAATTAGACGCTAAAAAGTCTTTATTCGTATTAGGTGAAGAAAGTAAGAATGTTTACTTATCATCTCGTAACTTAAAAGGTTCTAAAGTAGTAGATGCTTCAGGTATTAACACGTATAGCGTTTTAAATGCTAATAAAGTGGTTATTTCAGAAAGCTCTCTAGAAGGAATTGAGTCTAATTTAAGTAAATAGGGAACAAGATGAGTATTTTAATTAAACCTATTATTACAGAAAAAGCTACAAATGATAGCGAGTTAAACAACCGTTATACATTTGTTGTAAATAAAAAAGCTAACAAATTAGAAATCAAAGGAGCTGTAGAAGCTGCTTATGGTGTAGCGATTGAATCTGTAAAAACAATGAATTATCCAGTACAAAGAAAAACTAAATACACTAAAAAAGGTTTAGTTACTGGATTAACAGGTGGATACAAAAAGGCAATCGTTCAGTTAGCTGAAGGAGAAACTATTGATTTTTATAACAATCTTTAAGAAAAGACAGAATGTCAGTTAGAAAATTAAAACCAATAACACCAGGTCAGCGTTTTAGAGTTGTAAATGGGTTCGACACCATTACTACTGATAAGCCGGAGAAATCTTTATTAGCTCCGAAAAAACGATCTGGAGGTCGAAACAACCAGGGTAGAATGACTACACGTAACATCGGTGGAGGTCATAAACAAAAATACCGTATTATCGATTTTAAAAGAGATAAGCAAGGTATTCCTGCAACAGTAAAAACTATTGAGTACGATCCAAACCGTACTGCATTTATTGCATTAGTTAGTTATGCTGATGGTGAAAAACGTTATGTGATTGCACAAAACGGATTAAAAGTAGGTCAAACAATCATTTCAGGAAAGGAAGTAGCTCCAGAAGTAGGTAACGCTATGTATTTAAGTGAAATTCCTTTAGGAACTACAATTTCTTGTATTGAGTTACACCCAGGTCAAGGAGCTGTTATGGCTCGTTCTGCTGGAGCTTTTGCTCAGTTAGTTGCAAAAGAAGGTAAATATGCAACAGTTAAATTACCTTCTGGAGAAACAAGATTTATCTTATTAACTTGTATGGCTACAATTGGAGTAGTGTCTAACTCAGACCACCAATTATTAGTTTCAGGTAAAGCAGGTAGAAGTAGATGGTTAGGAAGAAGACCAAGAACAAATGCAGTAAGAATGAACCCAGTTGATCACCCAATGGGAGGTGGTGAAGGACGTTCTTCTGGAGGGCATCCAAGATCTAGAAACGGTATTCCTGCTAAAGGATTTAAGACTAGATCAAAGACCAAAGCTAGTAATAAGTATATCGTAGAACGTAGAAAGAAATAATAAACCATGGCAAGATCATTAAAAAAAGGACCTTACGTTCACTATAAGTTAGAGAAAAAAGTGTTAGCTAACGTAGAAGCAGGTAGTAAGTCAGTTATCAAAACTTGGTCTAGAGCAAGTATGATTACTCCTGATTTCGTAGGGCAAACAATTGCAGTTCACAACGGACGTCAGTTTGTACCAGTTTACGTTACTGAAAACATGGTAGGTCATAAATTAGGCGAATTTTCACCAACACGCTCATTTAGAGGACATGCTGGTGCAAAAAATAAAGGTAAAAAATAGTAGGAAATTATGGGAAGTCGTAAACATAACATGGCAACACAGTTAAAAGAAGCTAGAAAGTCTAGAGCTTTCGCTAAATTAACTAATTGTCCTACATCACCAAGAAAAATGCGCTTGGTAGCAGATTTAGTAAGAGGAGTAGAAGTTGAAAAAGCTTTACAAATCTTAAAGTTCAGTCCAAAAGAAGCATCACGTAACTTAGAAAAGTTATTATTATCAGCTATTGCTAACTGGCAAGCTAAAAATGAAGATGCAAGCATTGAAGATGCTGGATTATACGTAAAATCAATTTGTGTTGATAGCGCAGGTATGTTAAAAAGGTTAAGACCAGCTCCGCAAGGTCGTGCACATAGAATTCGTAAGCGTTCTAATCACGTAACTTTAGAGTTAGGAACTAAAAATAATAGTAATTAATCAAAGTAGAAATGGGACAAAAGACAAATCCAATAGGAAATCGTTTAGGAATTATCAGAGGATGGGAATCTAACTGGTATGGTGGAAATGACTACGGAGATAAGATTGCTGAAGATGATAAGATAAGAAAGTATTTATATGCTAGATTATCTAAAGCAAGTGTATCAAGAATTATTATTGAGCGTACCTTAAAACTTGTAACCGTTACTATCACTACTGCACGTCCAGGTATCATTATTGGTAAAGGAGGTCAAGAGGTAGACAAGTTAAAAGAAGAGCTTAAGAAAATTACTGGTAAAGAAGTTCAAATTAATATTTTCGAAATTAAGCGTCCAGAATTAGATGCAAAATTAGTTGCTGCTAGTATCGCACGTCAAATTGAAAATAGAATTTCTTACAAGCGAGCTACTAAAATGGCAATCGCTGCTGCAATGAGAATGAATGCAGAAGGAATTAAAGTTCAATTATCAGGTCGTTTAAACGGAGCTGAAATGGCACGTTCTGAGCATTACAAAGAAGGAAGAATTCCTCTTTCTACCTTCAGAGCAGACATCGATTATGCACTTGTTGAATCACATACTACATACGGAAGAATCGGTGTGAAAGTATGGATTATGAAAGGTGAGGTTTATGGAAAACGTGAATTATCTCCATTAGTTGGACTATCTAAGCAAAAAGGTAGTGGAAACAAAGGTGGTGGTAAACGTCAACCTCGCAGAAGAAAATAATTTTTAAAAGAAATTAACAATGTTACAGCCAAAAAGAGTAAAATACCGTAAGGTACAGAAGGCGAAAGGAAATATGAAAGGTAACTCTGGTAGAGGTACTCAACTTTCTAACGGAATGTTTGGTATCAAATCATTAGACCAGAACTTACTTACCTCTCGTCAAATTGAGGCAGCTCGTATTGCGGCAACTCGTTATATGAAAAGAGAGGGGCAACTTTGGATTAAGATTTTCCCAGATAAACCAATAACAAAGAAACCGTTAGAGGTACGTATGGGTAAAGGTAAAGGTGCACCAGATCACTTTGTAGCAGTTGTAAAACCAGGTAGAATTTTGTTCGAAATTGGTGGAGTACCAATGGAAGTAGCAAAAGAAGCTTTACGTTTAGCAGCGCAAAAACTTCCTGTAAAAACGAAGTTTGTAATAGCAAGAGATTTTGATTATAACGCTTAATTCTATTAGATCATGAAACAATCAGAAATTAAAGAATTATCAACAGCTGACTTACAAGAAAAGCTAGGGGCGTTGAAGAAAAATTATACTGATCTTAAGATGGCTCACGCCATAACTCCATTGGAAAACCCATTAGAGTTACGTAGCTTAAGAAAAACTGTAGCAAGAATTGCTACAGAGTTAACTAAAAGAGAATTACAATAATTCTAGTCAGTTTTAAAGATGGAAAAAAGAAATCTTAGAAAAGAGAGAATAGGTGTAGTATCTAGCAACAAAATGGAGAAATCTATTGTAGTTAGCGAGGTAAAAAGAGTAAAGCACCCAATGTACGGAAAGTTCGTATTGAAGACTAAGAAGTACGTTGCACATGACGAGAATAACGATTGCAACGAAGGTGATACTGTAAGGATCATGGAAACACGTCCTATGAGTAAATCTAAGCGTTGGAGATTAGTAGAAATCCTAGAAAGAGCTAAATAATATGTTACAGACAGAATCAAGATTAAAAGTCGCAGATAACACTGGAGCAAAAGAAGTTTTAGTGATTAGAGTTTTAGGAGGAACAAAAAAGCGTTACGCTAGTGTTGGAGATAAAATTGTAGTTTCAGTAAAATCTGCAACTCCAAACGGAACTGTAAAGAAAGGTCAAGTATCTCGTGCAGTTGTTGTTCGTACTAAGAAAGAAGTTAGACGTAAAGACGGATCATATATCAGATTTGATGATAATGCTTGTGTACTTTTAAATCCTTCAGAGGAAATGAGAGGTACTCGTGTATTCGGACCTGTGGCTCGTGAATTACGTGAGAAACAATTTATGAAAATAGTATCATTAGCACCTGAGGTGTTATAAAATCAGATTTTAAAATGAAAAAATTTAAAATTAAATCAGGAGATACTGTTAAAGTTATAGCAGGGGATCATAAAGGATCTGAAGGAAAAGTTTTACAAATCCTTAAAGATAAGGATAGAGTAGTAGTAGAAGGTGTAAATATGGTGTCTAAACACACTAAACCAAGTGCTGCTAACCCTCAAGGAGGAATTGTAAAAAAGGAAGCTCCATTACATATATCGAATGTAGCCTTAATCGAAAACGGTGAAGCTGTTAGAGTAGGGTATGATTTTGATAAGGAAAGTGGAAAAAAGTTCAGAGTTTCAAAAAAATCAGATAAAGCAATATAACAATGAGTTACGTACCAAGATTAAGAGAAGAGTACAAGAGCAGAGTTATCAAAGCTCTTACTGATGAATTTGGTTATAGCAATGTAATGCAAGTGCCTAAATTACAAAAGATAGTAGTAAGTAAAGGTGTTGGTGCAGCTATAGCAGATAAGAAATTAATAGAATACGCTATTGATGAGTTAACTACTATTACTGGTCAAAAAGCAGTACCTACAATTTCTAAGAAAGACGTTGCAAACTTCAAATTACGTAAAGGAATGCCTATTGGAGCAAAAGTTACGTTAAGAGGAGACAAAATGTACGAATTTTTAGATAGATTAGTTACAGCTTCTTTACCACGTGTAAGAGACTTTAACGGTATCAAAGCAAATGGTTTTGATGGTAGAGGTAATTACAATTTAGGAATTACTGAGCAAATCATCTACCCAGAGATTAATATTGATCAAGTGAAAAAAATTAGTGGTATGGATATTACTTTTGTAACATCAGCAAGCACTGATAAGGAAGCTAAATCATTATTAGGAGAATTAGGATTACCATTTAAAAAGAATTAATAAGATGGCTAAAGAATCAATGAAAGCGCGTGAGCGCAAAAGAGCTAAAATGGTTGCTAAATATGCAGAAAAGAGAAAAGCTTTAAAAGAAGCTGGAGACTATGAAGCATTACAAAAGTTGCCAAAAAACGCATCACCAATTAGAATGCACAATCGTTGTAAACTAACTGGACGTCCAAAAGGATATATGCGTCAGTTCGGAATTTCACGTGTTACTTTCCGTGAAATGGCTAACCAAGGATTAATTCCAGGAGTAAAGAAAGCAAGCTGGTAAGAAGCTCTTCCATACAAAATAAAGGTGTATAACTAAACAAAGTTGTACACCTTTTTGCTTAATAAAAAGGTGTAATTAATACATACTTTAATTTCATTTTAAAATTAAAATACTCTTACAGAAACGTAATATTTTGATACTAAAAATGATAATCATCAAAAAGGTTTGATTTTCAAAAAGTTTATGTATATTTGCACTCTGTTTTTATAGGGTAAATTACGCCTTGTAAGTAAATACCACTTAAATGGTATAATGCTTATGAGATTTTACTCAAAAAACAAATAAATAAGTATTAACTGGTTTCAGGTTTAGTATTTGCGTTGATAAGATAATAATGCTAAAAACCAAAACCGAAAATTAATTAACTATGTATACAGATCCAATCGCGGATTTTCTTACTCGAGTGAGAAATGCTATTGCAGCAAATCACAGAGTAGTTGAAGTTCCTGCTTCAAAGTTGAAGAAGGAAATGACGAAGATTTTGTTCGATCAAGGTTACATTTTAAGTTATCAGTTCAATGACGATAAGGTTCAAGGAACGATTAAGATAGCTTTAAAATACGATCGTGATACGAAAGAATCAGTAATCAGAAAGATTCAAAGAATTTCAACACCAGGTTTACGTAGATACGTTGGCGCTAAAGAAATGCCAAGAGTATTGAACGGATTAGGTATTGCTATTGTTTCTACATCAAAAGGTGTAATGACAAACAAAAAAGCAAGACAAGAGAACGTTGGTGGTGAAGTATTATGTTACGTTTACTAAAAAACATTTTGTAAGATGAGTAGAATAGGGAAGAATCCAATCGCATTGCCACAAGGTGTTGAAGTAAAAGTAGACGGAAATGTGGTTACAGTAAAAGGAAAATTAGGAGAGTTAACTCAAGAAATTAAGTCTGATATTACTGTAAAAGTTGAAGATGGTACCATTACTTTAGAAAGACCATCAGAAAGTAAAGATCACAGAGCAGCACATGGTTTATACCGTGCTTTAATCAATAACATGGTTGAAGGTGTTAGCAAAGGATTTACTAAAGAGTTAGAGTTAGTAGGTGTTGGTTATAGAGCATCTAACCAAGGACAAAAATTAGATTTAGCCCTAGGTTTCTCTCACAATATTGTAATAGATTTAGCTCCAGAAGTTAAGGTTGAAACAGTATCTGAAAAAGGTAAGAACCCAATCGTAAAATTAACTTCACATGACAAGCAATTAGTTGGTCAAGTTGCAGCAAAAATTCGTTCATTCCGTAAGCCAGAACCTTACAAAGGAAAAGGAATTAAGTTTGTAGGAGAAGTATTAAGAAGAAAAGCAGGTAAATCTGCATAATAAATAAGAGAAATTATTATGGCATTATCAAAGCTTGAAAGAAGACAACGAATTAAGCATAGAATTAGAAAGATTGTTACAGGTACAGCTGAAAAACCAAGGTTATCAGTTTTTAGAAGTAACAAAGAAATCTATGCTCAGTTAATTGATGACGTTGCTGGTGTTACATTAGCATCTGCATCATCAAGAGATAAAGAAATTACATCTAGTTCTAAAGCAGAAGCGGCTACAGCTGTAGGTAAAGCTATTGCTGAAAAAGCTGTAAAGGCTGGTGTTGATACTGTTGCTTTTGACCGTAACGGATATTTATACCACGGAAGAGTTAAAGTATTAGCAGACGCTGCAAGAGAAGCTGGTTTAAAATTTTAAGAAATTATATTATGTTAGGATATAAAAACGTAGAAAGAGTAAAACCAAGCGGATTAGAGCTTGTAGATAAATTAGTTGGTGTACAACGTGTTACCAAAGTAACTAAAGGAGGTAGAGCATTTGGTTTCTCTGCAATCGTAGTAGTTGGAGATGGTAATGGAGTTGTAGGTCACGGATTAGGGAAGTCTAAAGATGTTTCTTCTGCAATTGCAAAAGCAGTTGAAGATGCAAAGAAAAATTTAGTACGTATTCCTATTTTAGATGGAACATTACCACACGAACAAAAAGGTAAATTTGGTGGTGCAAAAGTATTCATCAAGCCTGCTTCACACGGTACCGGGGTTATTGCCGGAGGTGCTGTACGTTTAGTATTAGAAGCTGTAGGTATTAAAGACGTATTATCAAAATCTCAAGGATCATCAAACCCTCACAACGTAGTAAAAGCAACTTTTGATGCTTTATTACAATTACGTAGTGCTGCTACAATTGCTAAGCAAAGAGGTATATCTTTAGAGAAAGTTTTTAACGGTTAAAATTTAAGACGATGAGTAAAATTAGAGTTACACAAGTAAAAAGTCAAATCGGTCGCCTTAAAAATCAAAAAAGAACGTTAGAGGCGTTAGGTTTACGTAAAATGAACCAAACTGTAGAGCATGAAGCATCAGCTACAATTTTGGGTATGGTAAGTAAAGTTTCACACTTAGTTTCTGTAGAAGAAATTAAATAAGACAATATAAAGATGAGTTTACACAACTTAAAACCAGCAGCAGGATCTACAAAAAGCGGTAAAAGAATCGCTCGTGGAGAAGGTTCTGGTCACGGAGGTACCTCTACAAGAGGACATAAAGGAGCTAAATCTCGTTCTGGTTATTCTCGTAAAATAGGATTTGAAGGAGGGCAAATGCCACTTCAAAGACGTGTGCCTAAATTTGGTTTCACTAACATTAATCGTAAAGAATATGTTGGTGTAAATTTAGACAAGTTACAATCATTAGTAGATAACGGAAAGATAACAGATACAGTTAATTTAGACGTTTTAGTAGAAAACAGATTAGCTCGTAAAAACGACTTAGTTAAAATATTAGGTGGTGGAGAGTTAAAAGCTAAATTAAATATAACTGTACATAAATTTACAGCATCAGCTAAAGCAGCTATTGAAGCAGCAGGAGGTGAAGCAGTAACATTATAAGAATTGTAAATGATGAATTTTATAAATACTTTAAAAGACATTTGGAAGATTGAAGAGTTAAAAGAAAAATTACTTTTAACCTTAGGTTTAATCGCTGTTTACCGTTTTATGGCAGCAGTTCCATTACCAGGAATTGACCCTACTCAGTTATCAGCATTAAAAGACAGTACTGACGGTGGACTTTTAGGTTTATTAAACGCATTTACAGGTGGGGCATTTGCTAGAGCGTCAGTTATGGCACTTGGTATAATGCCTTATATTTCTGCATCAATTGTAGTTCAGTTAATGGGTATTGCAGTACCATATTTACAGAAATTACAAAAAGATGGAGAAAGTGGACGTAAGAAGATTACGCAAATAACAAGATGGCTTACGATTGCTATTACGTTGTTTCAAGCACCAACCTACATTGGAGTAATCCAAAACCAAATGGGTTTACCGCAAGAAGCATTCTTAGTAACTGGAGCAACATTTTGGGTATCATCTATCATTCTTTTAAGTGCAGGAACAATTTTTGCAATGTGGCTAGGAGAGCGTATTACTGATAAAGGAGTTGGTAATGGAATTTCATTATTAATTACCGTTGGTATTATCGCAAATTTCCCAGCAGCTTTTATTCAAGAATTAGTTTCTAAGCAAACTGCAGGTGCTGGAGGAATTATGATGATTTTAATCGAATTAATAGTTTGGTTTGTAGTAATCTTGTTAACCGTATTATTAGTTACAGCAGTACGTAAAGTAGCCGTTCAATACGCACGTCGTACAGCAGTTACAAACATTAAAGATGTTGATGGCGCAAGACAGTACATTCCTTTAAAATTGAATGCAGCTGGAGTAATGCCAATAATTTTTGCACAGGCTATTATGTTTTTACCAATAGCATTAGGTCAAAAATATCCAGCATTAAACAGTTTAACTGATATTAACGGTTTATGGTATAACGTTATATTTGCTTTATTAATTATTGTCTTTAGTTACTTTTATACTGCTATTACTATTCCAACGAATAAAATGGCAGAAGACTTAAAGAGAAGTAATGGTTTTGTTCCCGGTTATAAACCAGGTGAAGAAACAGCTAACTTTTTAGATTCAGTATTGTCGAAAATTACATTACCAGGATCTATCTTCTTAGCAGCTTTATCTATTTTACCAGCAATCATTGTAAAGTTTGGAGTTACTCAAAACTGGGCAATGTTTTATGGAGGAACATCATTAATCATTATGGTAGGAGTTGCAATAGACACTATTCAGCAAATAAACTCGTATTTATTAAACAGTCGTTATGATGGTTTAATGAAAACAGGTAACAGTAACAGAAAATCATTAAAATAATATGGCTAAACAACCAGCAATTCAACAAGACGGAACTATTACAGAAGCATTATCGAATGCAATGTTTCGAGTAGAATTAGAGAACGGACATATTGTTACGGCTCACATTTCAGGAAAAATGCGTATGCATTATATAAAACTATTACCAGGAGATAAGGTAAAGTTAGAAATGAGTCCGTATGATTTATCAAAGGCAAGAATTACTTACAGATATTAAAAACACACACTGATGAAAGTAAGAGCATCATTAAAGAAAAGAAGTGCCGACTGCAAAATTGTACGCAGAAAAGGCAGATTATATGTAATTAACAAAAAGAATCCTAGATTTAAACAAAGACAAGGGTAGTTATGGCAAGAATCGCAGGTATAGATATTCCAAAGAATAAAAGAGGTGTTATCGCTTTAACTTACATCTTTGGTATAGGAAGAAGCAGAGCTAAAGAAGTTTTAGCTGCTGCCAATATAGATGAAAGTATCAAAGTTCAAGATTGGACTGATGATCAAATTGCAGCAATTCGTGAGCAAGTTGGAACTTACACTATTGAAGGTGAGTTACGTTCTGAGGTTCAATTAAGCATCAAACGTTTAATGGATATCGGATGTCAAAGAGGTATTCGTCACAGACTTGGTTTACCATTACGTGGACAAAGAACAAAGAATAACTCTCGTACAAGAAAAGGTAAGAGAAAAACTGTAGCTAACAAGAAAAAATAATCAATGATTATTTTTTACTAATAGTAAAGAATTATGGCAAAGTCTAAAGTAACAAAAAAACGTAAAGTTGTAATAGAGTCAGTTGGTGAAGCTCACGTAACTGCATCTTTCAACAATATTATTATTTCTTTAACAAACAAAAAAGGTGACGTTATTTCTTGGTCATCTGCAGGAAAAATGGGCTTCAGAGGTTCTAAAAAGAACACTCCTTACGCAGCTCAGTTAGCAGCAGAAGATTGTGCAAACGTTGCTAAAGAAGCAGGTTTACGTAAAGTAAAAGTGTATGTTAAAGGACCAGGTAACGGTAGAGAATCTGCAATCAGATCTATTCACAATTCAGGTATTGAGGTAACAGAAATTATTGATGTTACTCCGATTCCTCACAACGGATGTCGTCCACCTAAAAGAAGAAGAGTATAAGTTGAATTAATTTTCAACTTATACTTTATTTAGCGTACTTTTGTGCGTGAAAAATTAAGTATTTTAACACAGTAGGATAAAAAAGATTATCGAAGGAGTACGCCTTAATTCATAATCCCTACTAAACTAATTAGAAATGGCAAGATATACAGGACCAAAAACTAAAATTGCTCGTAAGTTTGGCGAAGCAATTTTCGGAGACGATAAAAACTTCGAAAAAAGAAATTACCCTCCAGGACAACATGGAGTAGGTAAAAGAAGAGGTAAAAAATCTGAATATGCAATCCAGTTAATGGAAAAGCAAAAGGCTAAATATACCTATGGTATTTTAGAACGTCAGTTCCGTAACCTTTTCAAAAAAGCATCAGCTTCTCAAGGAGTAACAGGTGAAATCTTATTACAATTATGTGAATCTCGTTTAGATAACGTAGTATACCGTTTAGGTGTTGCAAATTCACGTAGAGCTGCACGTCAGTTAGTATCTCACCGTCACATTACAGTTAACGGAGATATCGTTAACATTCCATCTTATAGATTAAAAGAGGGAGATGTAGTAGCAGTAAGAGAAAAATCTAAGTCGTTAGAAGCTATTGAAAATGCTTTAGCAGCTAATAGCAATGTTTACGAGTGGTTAACTTGGAATGCAGATCAAAAATCAGGAACATTTGTAAAAGCTCCAGAAAGATTACAAATACCTGAAAACATTAAAGAGCAATTAATCGTAGAATTATACTCTAAGTAATAAATTAATCATATTGGTATTTAGCCAAAGGGTTTATTCGTATTTCTTCACACTTATAAACCGCGCAACTAAATAACAATTAAAACGAAGAAAAATAATATGGCAATTTTAAATTTTCAAAAGCCTGATAAAGTAATAATGATTGAATCTACTGATTTTTCAGGAAGATTCGAATTTAGACCTCTTGAACCAGGTTTTGGATTAACAGTTGGTAATGCATTACGAAGAGTATTATTATCATCTCTTGAAGGATTCGCTATTACATCATTACGTATCGACGGAGTTGATCATGAGTTTTCAACTATTCAAGGTGTTGTAGAAGATGTAACAGAAATTATCTTAAATTTAAAGCAAGTACGTTTTAAGAAGCAGATTGAGGAATCAGATAGAGAAACAGTTTCTATTGCAATATCAGGTCAAGAGCAATTAACAGCTGGTGACTTACAAAAGTTCATTTCAGGTTTTCAAGTACTAAATCCAGATTTAGTAATTTGTAACATGGATAAATCAGTAACGTTAAATGCTGAAATTACCATTGAAAAAGGTAGAGGTTTTGTACCAGCAGAAGAAAATAAAAGGGCTGGTGCGCCTTTAGGAACAATTTTTACAGATTCTATTTACACTCCAATAAAGAATGTAAAATATGCTGTTGAAAATTTCCGTGTAGAGCAAAAGACCGATTACGAAAAATTAGTTTTCGATATCGATACTGATGGATCTATCAATCCTAAAGATGCCTTAACAGAAGCAGCTAAGATTTTAATCCACCACTTTATGTTATTCTCTGATGAGCGTATCACTTTAGAGGCAGATGAAATTGCACAAACTGAAACTTATGATGAAGAATCATTACATATGCGTCAGTTATTAAAGACGAAACTAGTTGATATGGATTTATCAGTTCGTGCTTTAAATTGTTTAAAAGCTGCAGAAGTAGATACTTTAGGAGACTTAGTATCATTTAACAAAAGCGATTTAATGAAGTTCAGAAACTTTGGTAAAAAATCATTAACAGAATTGGATGAGTTAGTGGCTAACAAAGGTTTAAATTTCGGAATGGATTTAAGCAAATACAAATTAGATAAAGATTAACCTTTCATATTTTGCTCCTCTAAATTAGAGTAGTAGCAAGATGAGAGCTAAAACCAAATGTCATGAGACACGGAAAGAAATTTAATCACTTAGGTAGAAAAACAGCGCATAGAAAAGCGATGTTATCTAATATGGCTTGTTCTTTAATAGAGCACAAGCGAATCAATACTACTGAAGCTAAAGCGAAAGCTTTACGTAAGTTTGTTGAGCCTTTAATTACAAAATCTAAAGACGATACAACGCACAACCGTCGTGTAGTATTTAGTTACTTGCGTAGCAAAGAAGCTGTTACAGAATTATTCAAAGAAATTTCTGTAAAAGTAGCAGACAGACCAGGAGGATACGTTCGTATAATCAAATTAGGAAACCGTCAAGGAGATAACGCTCCAATGGCGATGGTTGAATTAGTTGACTACAACGAGTTATACAATCCAAAAGGAAACAAAGCTAAAAAGAGTACTCGTCGTAGCCGTCGTGGTGGAGCGAAGAAAACTGAAGCTGCAGCTGTTGAAACTCAAACTTCACAAGAAGAAGAATAAAAATGAGAATTTTTATAAATTATATCAAAGGGATAAACATTTAATGTTTGTCCCTTTTTTTATATATTTTTGCAAACAAATTACACAACACCACTAAATGAAATATCAAACACGTAAAAAAGCATTAGTTCTATTAGCAGATGGGACTATTTTCTACGGTAAATCTATTGGGATAGAAGGAACCGCAACAGGAGAAATTTGTTTTAATACAGGTATGACAGGATACCAAGAAATTTTTACAGATCCTTCTTACTTCGGACAATTAATGGTAACGACCAATGCTCATATTGGTAATTATGGAGTTAATAATGAAGAAGTAGAATCAGAAGGAATTAAAATTTCAGGCTTAATTTGTCGTAACTTCAGTTTTACACACTCTCGTGTAGATTCAGATGGGAATCTATTCGATTGGTTCGAAAAGCACAATTTAGTAGCTATTTCAGATGTTGATACACGTGCGTTAGTATCTTACATTAGAGAAAATGGAGCTATGAACGCTGTTATTTCAACTGAAATAGATAAAATAGACGAATTAAAGAAGCAATTAGCTGAAATTCCTAACATGGAAGGATTAGAATTAGCTTCTAAGGTATCAACCAAAGAACCTTATTTCGTAGGTGATGAAAATGCCCCAATAAAAATATCAGCTTTAGATATAGGTATAAAGAAAAATATTTTAAGAAACTTAGCTAAAAGAGGCGCTTATATTAAAGTGTACCCTTACAATGCTAGTTTCGAACAAATGAGTGATTTTAACCCTGATGGATACTTTATTTCTAATGGACCTGGAGACCCAGAGCCTTTAGTAGAAGCTCAAAAGACAGCCAAAGAAATAATAGAAAAAGATTTGCCTTTATTTGGAATCTGTTTAGGGCACCAAGTAATTGCATTAGCTAATGGAATTTCTACTTATAAAATGCATAATGGTCATAGAGGTATTAATCATCCTGTTAAAAATTTATTGACAGGAAAAGGAGAAATTACTTCTCAAAATCATGGTTTTGCTATTAATAGAGAAGAAACAGAATCGCATCCAGATGTGGAAATAACACATGTACATTTAAACGATAATACTGTAGCAGGTATTAGAATGAAGTCTAAAAATGTATTTTCTGTACAATACCATCCAGAAGCTAGTCCTGGACCGCATGACGCTGAATACTTATTTGATCAGTTCATTGAAAACATTAAAAAAGTAAAAGCATAAATTTTTAAAAAGTATAATAAATAAATTCCCGTGAATTAACAATCACGGGAATCTATATTAAAAGTAAATAACTATGAGTATCATAATAAACATTCATGCACGTCAAATTTTTGATTCAAGAGGAAATCCAACAGTGGAAGTAGATGTAACTACAGAAAATGGAATCGTAGGTAGAGCAGCAGTACCATCTGGTGCTTCTACAGGAGAACACGAAGCTGTTGAATTACGTGATGGAGGTGACAATTATATGGGTAAAGGTGTTTTAAAAGCGGTTGAAAATGTTAACACAGTTATTGCCCAAGAGTTATTAGGAGTATCTGTATTTGAGCAAAACATGATCGATCAATTGATGATTGATTTAGATGGAACTCCGAACAAATCAGTTTTAGGAGCGAATGCTATTTTAGGTGTTTCTTTAGCAGCAGCAAAAGCAGCAGCAAATGAATTAGGATTACCATTATATCGTTATGTAGGCGGAGTTTCAGCAAATACTTTACCTGTTCCTATGATGAATATCATTAATGGAGGTTCACATTCAGATGCACCAATTGCATTCCAAGAATTTATGGTTATGCCAGTAAAAGCTCAAAACTTTACAGAAGCAATGCAAGTAGGGTCTGAAATCTTCCATAACTTAAAGAAAGTATTGCATGACCGTAATTTATCTACAGCAGTAGGAGATGAAGGAGGGTTTGCTCCAACTTTAAAAGGAACAGAAGATGCTATTGAAACAATTGCCTTAGCAACCAAGAATGCTGGATACAAATTTGGAGAAGAAGTGATGATTGCATTAGATTGTGCTTCAGCTGAGTTTTATATAGATGGACAGTATGATTATACTAAGTTTGAAGGAGATAAAGGTGCTGTAAGAACTTCAGAAGAACAAGCTACTTATTTAGCTGAATTATGTGAAAAATACCCTATTATATCTATTGAAGATGGAATGGATGAGAACGATTGGGATGGATGGAAGATGTTAACAGAAAAAGTAGGAGATAGAGTTCAGTTAGTTGGAGATGATTTATTTGTAACAAACGTTGAGCGTTTATCAAAAGGAATTGAGAATGGAATTGCAAATTCAATCTTAATTAAAGTAAATCAAATAGGTACATTAACAGAAACAATTGCAGCGGTAAACATGGCGCATAATGCAGGATATACTTCTGTAATGAGTCATCGTTCTGGAGAAACTGAAGATAATACCATTGCAGATTTAGCTGTAGCATTAAACTGTGGACAAATCAAAACAGGTTCTGCTTCACGTTCTGATCGTATGGCAAAATACAATCAATTATTACGTATTGAAGAACAATTGGCAGATGTAGCTTATTATCCGAAAGAAAAAGCGTTTAAAATAAAATAATTTTTTAATAAACTTTAAAGCCCGTACTTAAGTACGGGCTTTTTTAGTTAAGTATAGTATTGTTTTTTGATAAATAGTTTAAATATAAGAAGTAAAAGTAGGGTAAAACACTTCTAACTTTTTATATAGTTGTTTATGAACTAAAAAAATAATTATGAAAAAATCATTCCTGCTTATTTGTAGCTTATTTGTTGCAACAGTATTTTCTCAAGAACAACTAACGCAGCGTGTTTGGAGAGTAAATTTTTTAAACCCAGGGATTGAATATGAAATGCCTATTGGAAATAACTCAACTCTTTCTATAGGGGTAGGAATAGGATATAGTGGAAGTTATCCACACTCTTCAGCTTCTGATGTAGATACAGGGTTAGTATATGCCATAAACCCTTTTTTAGATGTGCAACAGAGATGGTTTTATAATTTTGATAAACGTAAAACTAAAGGTTTGAATATAACCAACAATTCAGCAAATTTTATATCAGCTCGTATTTTAACAAGAGGTAAAACTCTTTTTGGAGATGATGTAGTAACTGATAATTTAGATTTTGCTGTCGGACCTACTTGGGGTATCCAACGTAAATATGGTAAAAACTTTCACTTTTTATTTGATATGGGACCTATTTATTATTTTGATGTAAATGGAGGTCATGGTTTTTTCCCCTTAATGTTACAACTAAATTTAGGGTTTGATTTATAGAAATATGAAATACTTATACATATTACTTGCTGTTATTGTAATTACGTCTTGTAATTTGGTAAAATACACTCATTCTGGAGATGTAAATTCACGATTAGATTTCAGAAAAGGAAAGTGGTTGTTAAATGATGTTACTTCTTTTAAAAACATTAGAAAAGATGGCTTAACTGAAATGGCAAATGAACGATTTTCTGAACTTATAGGTAATAGACTTTTGGTAGTTAGCAACATGAAAGGACTATTAATTCCTAGTAATATTTCACCTAGTCTTGATAAATCTATTTTAAAAGATATAAAATACGGCACAGGTTATGATTACTTTATTGATATTAGAACTAAAAATATATCCAATGAAGTAGGTGTTTTAGGGGCAAGTAATTCTCTAACTGATCCTTCAAAAAACATAGGTGAGGTGACACTTAGTATCTACGATTTAAACATATTTAAAATAATATACAGTCAAACAGTAGTTGGTAAATTAGTTGTTTCTGAAAAAGATAATGATTATGCGCTTTCAAAAAACTCAAACCTTATTATTCATAGTGCTTTGAAAAGAATTATGAAGAAGATAAAGAAAAACCAAATCAAGGCTAAATAGTATAAAAAACAAAGGCTGTTTTAAATTATAAAACAGCCTTTGAAATTCAATTCAATTCGTTTATTTTAGTCGATTATATTTTAATTTAAGTTTAAGAATTCTTCTTCAGAAATTTCTCCTGAAGCAATTTTTTGTAACTCTTCTAAGTGTGCTACAATATGCTCGTGCTGACTTTGTTCGATAGTAGCAGGCTTAACTAATTCTAACTTTAATCTACCATCTTTTACATAATAGTCATAGTAGTAAAAAAAGTTTGCATCAAAGTTTCTGTTAGAATAGGTACCGTTATCTCCTAATAAGTAACCTAACCTAAAAGCAGATCTTCTTTGTGCAGCTGTACCATGAGAACTTCCATTTGGACCAGCTAATGTTTGTGAGAAGTTGTAAGCACCCGCTGCAGTATTCCAATCACTAGTATAAGTTCTACGGATAAAATATCCTCCAAAACCATCAGCTTCTAATTCAGTAGCACTAACATGATTGCCGCTAGGAATAGTATTGTCTCTAAACTGTACTTGATGTGCCATTTCATGAGCAGCAACATAAGCAATAGCAACATTACCATAATTTAAAGCACTAGCTAGCAATTCTTCTCCCCATATTACATAACCATTAGAATAAGAAAGAGCATTGAAAGTTCCGTCTCCACCTGCTAAGTATAAAGGTACATTACCCATTCCAAAAAAACTCGCAGCTTCGTTGTGTTCAGTTTTTAAAAAATTGGTGGTAGATTGGTTAACTATATAATCAGCCCAATAAGAGTTTGGACCAAAACCGTCAACAGTGTAACACTCAGCATTGTTAATTTCTAGCATGCTTGGAGAGTTAATCCCCATAGGGGCGTTGTCGCTTGTTAAATTATTGTCTTCTTTGGTACATTGTACGGCAAGAATTGATATGCATAATAATGCAATAATAAATTTAATTTTTTTCATTGTGAAAGGGTTTTATGAATTGAATTAATTTTTTCTAAAAATATATGTTGTTTTGTTAACGGAGTTAAATAAAAGATATTGTGTATTTGATTTGTTATCAAGAAAAAAATACACACTCTAAAAGAATACGGAATTTGGTATGCTTAAATAAGTTTGTAAGGTCTGAAAAAATAAGAGAATTAAGATTAAATCAATTTTATAAGAGAAATTAATTATGTCTTTCTTCTAGGTAAGGCGTTGTATTATAAGTAAGATTAGATTTGTTTTTTTTAATAAAATAAACTGATTTTTACATATTAAAAATCTATCAATTCTAACTTTTAAAATAATTCAAAAAATGGTATCTTCGCAACTCACTTCAATCATAAAAAATTATAGTAAAAAATGTCAGATATAGCAAAATTACAAATTGGCGAAAATACGTATGAGTTTCCTTTAATAAAAGGAACAGAAAATGAAACTGCAATTGATATTAAAGCCTTAAGAGGAGCCACGGGTGGAGTTATAACTATTGACCCAGGATACAAGAATACAGGTTCATGCCAAAGTGCTATAACATTTTTAAACGGTGAAGAAGGTGTCTTAAGATACCGTGGATATTCAATTGAAGAATTGGCAGAAAAAGCAGATTTCTTAGAAGTGGCTTATGCGTTAATTTTTGGAGAATTACCAACTAAAGAACAATTAGATAAATTTTATGGAGACATCTTAGATGAAGCTATTGTTGATGATGACATCAAAAAAATTATTGATGCCTTTCCAAAGAATGCACATCCAATGGGGGTATTATCGTCGTTAACGTCTGCATTAACAGCTTTTAATCCATCTTCTGTTAATGTTGACTCAGAAGAAGATATGTATAAAGCTATTGTTAAAATAATGGGGAAATTCCCAGTATTGGTAGCTTGGACTTTACGTAAGAAACAAGGATTGCCATTAAATTACGGTTCACGTAAGTTAGGTTATGTTGAGAATATTTTAACAATGATGTTTCAAAAACCTAATGACGAGTATGAATTAAATCCAATAGTTAAAGATGCCCTAGATAAGTTATTAATCTTACATGCAGACCATGAACAAAACTGCTCTACATCTACAGTACGTATTGTAGGTTCTTCTCATGCAGGGTTATTTGCATCGCTATCAGCAGGAATTTCAGCTTTATGGGGACCTTTACATGGTGGAGCAAATCAAGCAGTACTTGAAATGTTAGAAGCAATTAAAGAAGATGGGGGAGATACTAAAAAGTACATGGCAAAAGCTAAAGATAAAAATGATCCTTTCCGTTTAATGGGATTCGGACATCGTGTATATAAAAACTTCGACCCGAGAGCAAGAATCATCAAAAAAGCTGCTGATGAAGTGTTAAACGACTTAGGAGTTGAAGATCCAATTTTAGATATAGCAAAAGGATTAGAGCAAGAAGCATTAAATGATCCATATTTTGTAGATAGAAAACTATATCCAAATGTAGATTTCTATTCAGGAATAATATATAGAGCTATGGGGATTCCTGTAGAAATGTTTACAGTAATGTTTGCTCTAGGGCGCCTGCCAGGATGGATTGCTCAATGGAGAGAAATGCGTTTAAACAAAGAACCAATTGGTCGTCCACGTCAAGTTTACGTTGGAGAGAACTTAAGGGAATTCGTAGAATTAGACAAGAGATAAACTATTTAAAAAGTGTCATTTAAAATAATTAAATGGCATTTTTTTATGTAAAATAACTCATGATGAAAGAAATTAAAATTATCAAAAACAGATCAGACATTGGAGCAGGAACTCGTGGGTCTGACATGGGAGTAGATGCGATTGAAATTGCAGCGATAAATAAAAAAAGTAATTATTTCGATTCTTTTTATTTTGAAGATGTAATCACTGAAAACGAATCTATTTATAATAAGGTAAATAATTCGTTTGCAAAACGAATTGATAGCGTTTTTAATCAATGTAAACGATTAAGTAACCACGTGAAAGTAAATTTACAAGAAGGGAAGTTTCCTATAGTTTTGTCTGGAGACCATTCTTCAGCGTTAGGAACTATCAGTGGAATAAAAGCAGCTAACCCTAATAAAAGAGTAGGGGTAGTTTGGATTGATGCTCATGGAGATTTACATTCTCCTTATACATCACCATCAGGAAATATTCACGGAATGCCTTTATCTGCCGCTATTTCAGACGATAATTTAGACTGCCAAATTAATGATGTAGACAGAGAAACATCAGAGTTGTGGGAACGTATGAAAAACATAGGTACTCCAGGGCAAAAAGTTTTACCTGAAGACATCATTTTCTTTGGTGTTCGTGATACAGAAGAACCAGAAGACAAACAAATGGAAAAATATGGTATTAAAAACTATATGGTTGCTGAAGTTCGTTACCGTGGATTAGATGTTTGTGTAAACGAAGCTTTAGATAAATTATCTGTTTGTGATGTAATATATGTGTCGTTTGATGTAGATTCAATGGATTGTGATATGATATCTTATGGTACAGGAACACCAGTACCTAAAGGATTTGATCAACATGAAATCATTGATATAATTAACGGATTGTTAGCAAGTAATAAAGTAGCTTGTTTGGAGTTTGTTGAAGTAAACCCATTACTAGACTTTAAAGGAAATAAAATGGCTGAAACGGCGTTTGAAGTTCTTGAAGAAGTAACTAAAAAGGTAAAGAGTTTATAGTATTATAATAATTTTTGTAAAAAGCGAACTTTTAAAAGTTCGCTTTTTTATTTTTATAGAGGTCGTTTTAGAAAAAATAAACGTTTATATTTGTTGCAGTAAACTTTAGGAGTAGCTAGTTCGCTAGTTTGAGAAAGATCCTTTGAACCTGATATGGTTAACACCAGCGTAGGGAAAAGTTATAAAATCTTATTTAGGTATTGTTCATAATAAAACAATTCTGAATTTCTTCTACAGTTTACTTTAAATATATGTTAGTATGATAACGATAAAAGTAAACAATAATCAACAAGAGTTTTTAAGCCCATTAGTATTGCAAGAATTAGTAGATAAACTACAAATTAAAACCAATGGAATTGCTATTGCTGTTAACAGTAGTGTGGTAAAAAAAACAGATTGGTCTTCAAAACTACTCCAAAACAATGATGAAGTTTTAATCAT
Source organism: Tenacibaculum sp. XPcli2-G (assembly GCF_024124505.1). Lineage (NCBI taxonomy): Bacteria > Pseudomonadati > Bacteroidota > Flavobacteriia > Flavobacteriales > Flavobacteriaceae > Tenacibaculum > Tenacibaculum sp. XPcli2-G. The sequence continues at coordinate 243,482 of NZ_JAMXSH010000002.1, read as the reverse complement.
TAAATCTACACAAGGAGGATAATATTTTCAGAAAGCAAAACAAAAACATAAACAAACAACCCTAAAATGAAGAAAAAAGATACAGCTCCAAAACAAGATGGTGTAACAAGACAACCATTTCCGAACTCCAAAAAAATATATGTTCAAGGAAAAATTCATCCACAGATAAAAGTAGCAATGCGCGAAATTGAATTGAGTGATACTGTGGATTCGATGACTAAAAAAAGAACACCTAATGAGCCAGTTACAGTATACGATACTTCAGGTCCTTATACAGACCCCAATAAAGAGATTAATATTCATAATGGATTAGAACGTATTCGAGAAGAATGGATTATAGAGAGAGGAGATGTAGAAGAATTAAATGAATTTACTTCGAATTATTGTAACGAACGTTTAAATGATAAAAGTTTAGACCATTTACGATTTAACTTAAAGCATAAACCTAAGAGAGCTAAAAAAGGACAAAATGTAACTCAGTTACATTATGCAAAAAAAGGAATTATTACCCCCGAGATGGAATATATTGCCATTCGTGAAAACCAGCGAATAGATGAAATGACACGTTTGTCTAAACAACATCCAGGGCAAGATTTCGGAGCAAGTATTCCTACAAAAATTACTCCTGAATTTGTTCGAGAGGAAGTAGCAAGAGGACGCGCAGTTATTCCTTCAAACATCAACCATCCAGAAGCAGAACCTATGATTTTAGGTCGTAATTTCTTGGTGAAAATCAATGCGAATATTGGAAATTCAGCTACCACTTCTTCCATAGAAGAAGAAGTAGAAAAAGCAGTTTGGGCATGTCGTTGGGGTGCTGATAATATTATGGATTTATCTACAGGTAAAAATATTCATGAAACTAGAGAGTGGATTATCCGTAATTCACCTGTACCTGTAGGAACCGTACCTATTTATCAAGCTTTAGAGAAAGTAAATGGGATTGCTGAAGACTTAACTTGGGAAATTTTTAGAGATACTTTAATTGAACAAGCTGAGCAAGGAGTAGATTACTTTACGATTCACGCAGGAGTTCGTTTACGTTATGTGCCTATGACGGCAAAACGTATTACAGGGATTGTATCAAGAGGAGGTTCTATCATGGCAAAATGGTGTTTAGCACACCATAAAGAAAGTTTTTTATATACCCATTTCGAAGAAATTTGTGAAATTATGAAGGCTTATGATGTTGCTTTTTCGTTAGGAGATGGTTTACGACCAGGTTGTATTGCCGATGCGAATGATGAAGCGCAATTTGCTGAATTAGAAACGTTAGGGGAGCTAACAAAAATAGCACGTAAACATGAAGTACAATGCTTTATAGAAGGTCCAGGTCACGTGCCAATGCATATGATTAAAGCAAATATGGATAAGCAATTGGAAGCTTGTGATGAAGCTCCGTTTTATACCTTAGGTCCTTTAACTACGGATATTGCTCCAGGATACGACCATATAACTTCAGGAATTGGAGCGGCAATGATTGGTTGGTTTGGTTGTGCCATGTTGTGTTATGTAACACCAAAAGAACATTTAGGGTTACCTAATAAAGAAGATGTACGTACAGGAGTAGTTACTTATAAATTAGCAGCCCATGCAGCGGATTTAGCAAAAGGACATCCGGGAGCGCAACACAGAGATGATGCTTTAAGTAAAGCACGTTTTGAGTTCCGTTGGGAAGATCAATTCAATTTAGGATTGGACCCAGAATTAGCTAGAGAATATCACGATGAGACCTTACCAGCAGAAGGAGCTAAAATTGCACATTTTTGCTCTATGTGTGGGCCAAAATTCTGTTCTATGAAAATATCGCAGGAAGTACGTGACTTTGCAGCAGAAAATAAAGTGGAAGGAGACGAAGTATTTGTAAAAGGAATGGAGGAAAAATCTAAAGAGTTTAAAGACAAAGGTTCAGAAGTTTATCTATAAAACCTAAACTTAGAATTATGAATTACGAGTTGACAATTTCTAAATTCGTAATTCATAATTTAAAATTCACTATATGATTGTTCTAATAGCTCCAGAAAAAGATATTCCAAATGAGATTGAAATCCTTCAACAATTATTTGAAGAAGGATTGGAATATTATCATTTTAGAAAACCTGAGAAGAATTACGAAGAGCACGTGGTTTATTTGAGTAAGATAGATGAAAAGTATCATGATAGAATAGTTACTCATTATTTTCATGAACTCATTAATGAATTCGACCTAAAAGGAATTCATTTTCAAGAGCAAAAAAGAATTGATGCTTTAGAGAATGGAAGCGAATATTTTATTGGATTAGATATGATAGGAAAAACGATGAGTAGTTCTTTTCATGAACCTGAAGAACTAGCAAATTGTGATATTGAGTTCGATTACCATTTATTGAGTCCTGTTTTCTCTTCTATTTCAAAGGAAGGATACGAAGGGAGAGGCTTTGATGTAAACCATATTGATAAAACCATTATAGGTATGGGCGGAATCAATACAGATACCATTCAAGAAACCTTAGAGCTAGGTTTTCAAGGAATTGGTGTCTTAGGAGGAGTTTGGAATACAGAAACTCCAGTTGAAAGCTTTAAAAATATCAAGCGTCATTACGAGAAGTATATGAAGAAGTAATCTTTTTGTCAAAGAAAGTATATTAATAAAAAATGAAACAACAAGCTTACATACTAACGATTGCAGGATTTGATCCGTCAAGTGGAGCAGGATTGACTTCGGATATTAAAACTTTTGAAGCACATGGATTATATGGATTATCGGTATGTACAGCAGTTACAGTTCAAAATGATATTGATTTTAAAGACTGTGTTTGGGTTGATAAAGAAACCATCATCAATCAAATAGAAACTTTATTTGAACGCTTTGAAATATCAGTAGCAAAAATAGGAATCATCCAATCTTGGAATGTATTATTGGAGGTTATTCAATCACTAAAAAAATACAATTCATCCATAAAAATAGTCTTGGATCCTATTTTAAAAGCCAGCGCTGGATTTGATTTTCATTCTGAAGAGCATATAAAAGTGTTTGAAGAAGTAATACAACACTGTGATTTTATCACCCCAAATTATGATGAAATCAAAGTTTTGTTTTCTAATAAATCGATTGAAGAAACCATTGAATTCATTTCAGAAAAGACCAATATCTATTTAAAAGGAGGACATAGAGAAGATAAAAAAGGATGGGATGAAGTATATCACAGTAAGATAGTACAATTGAATATTCCACCGAAAGCTACATCCGTTTTTGAAAAGCATGGAAGCGGTTGTGTGTTGTCTTCAGCTTTAGCTTCAAACATAGCCAAACAACTTTCTTTAGAAGATGCATGTACAAATGCCAAATGGTATACAGAACAATTTTTAAACTCTAATAAAACGCTCTTAGGAGAGCACAACTATACATGATAAGTAAATTACACTATATAACTCAAGGGAAAACTCCAGAAGAACACTTAGAAAATGTTCAAAGAGCTTGTGCTTCTGGAGCAGAGTGGGTACAACTCCGATTAAAGAATCTGGATCCGAAAACTATTTTAAAAACAGCTCAAAAAGCGAGAGAAATTACGAGTCATTTTCAAACTCGTTTAATCATAAACGATTATTACAAAGTAGCTAAAGAAATCAAAGCAGATGGAGTTCATTTAGGAAAAACAGATACGTGTCCGTTAAAAGCAAAAGAGTATTTAGGTGATTTATATATCGTAGGAGGAACAGCAAATACTTTAGAAGATTGTAAAATGCTACTAGAGAAAAAAGTAGATTATATTGGTTTAGGTCCTTATCAGTTTACTGAAACTAAAAAGAATTTGAGTCCAGTTTTAGGGACTACTGGCTACCAGATGCTTTTAGAAGAGTTGAAAACAACCACTCCAATAATAGCCATTGGAGGAATTACTATAGAAGACGTATCTGAAGTTATAAACACAGGAGTATATGGAGTCGCTGTTTCAGGAGCAATTACACAAAATTTCAACTCGATTCCTACATTTCATAAAATTTTAAAAGCTCCAAGTACCAATGAACAAGTGTACAAAATAGGAGCGCAATAAATTAGCAATAATGAATACCAACTTAACAATAGCCGATAAAACATTTACCTCACGATTATTTACAGGAACAGGAAAATTCAGTTCCTCACAATTAATGAAAGAGGCTTTGCTAGCATCAGAAAGTGAATTGATAACAGTTGCTTTAAAAAGAGTAGATGTTCAAAATGAAGATGATGATATCTTATCACATTTAAGCCACTCAAGAATCAATTTATTACCAAACACTTCGGGAGTTCGTACAGCAAAAGAAGCAGTGTTTGCAGCTGAATTGTCTAGAGAGGCATTAGAAACGAATTGGGTGAAATTAGAAATACATCCAGATCCAAGGTATTTATTGCCAGATCCTATAGAAACCTTAAAAGCTGCGGAAGAATTGGTGAAAAAAGGTTTTGTAGTGATGCCTTACATTCATGCAGATCCGGTTTTATGTAAGCGATTAGAAGAAGTAGGAACACAATGTGTAATGCCTTTAGGAGCGCCCATTGGAAGTAATAAAGGATTGAAGACGTTGGAGTTTTTAGAAATCATTATAGAACAATCTAATGTTCCAGTAGTTGTAGATGCTGGTATTGGAGCACCCTCGCATGCGGCATATGCTATGGAATTAGGAGCTGATGCTGTTTTAGTAAACACAGCTATTGCGGTATCACAAAATCCGGTAGCGATGGCACAAGCTTTTAAGATGGCAGTTGAAGCAGGAAGAATGGCATATGAAGCAAAATTAGCTCCCGTAAGAAAACAAGCAGAAGCAAGTAGCCCATTAACGAGTTTTTTAAGTTAGTATAACGTCATTACGAGGAGAAAAGGACGAAGTAATCTGTTTGCTGAGAACCTAAAAAAATAAAGATTTCTTCGCTTCGCTTACGATGACGAATAAAAATTAAAAGATGTGTAAAACATTTACAACCATATTTAATCAATACAATTGGGATGAAACTTTACAAAGCATTTTCAATAAAACATCCGTTGATGTTGAAAGTGCTTTATCTAAGGATAAACTCGATTTGGAAGATTTTAAAGCGCTCATTTCTCCTGCAGCAAAACCATTTTTAGAGCAAATGGCGCAAAGGAGTCGCATGCTTACTAAAAAGCGATTTGGAAATACCATTCAAATGTATGCTCCAATGTATTTGAGTAACGAGTGTCAGAATATATGTACGTATTGCGGATTCAGTTTTACAAACAAAATTCCGAGAAGAACATTAACCGACGATGAAATATTAAAAGAAGTTGCTTTTTTAAAGAAAAAAGGCTACGATCATATTTTGTTAGTTACTGGGGAAGCTAACAGAACAGTGGGAGTTGATTATATCAAAAACGCGATTCAGCTCATTCGTTCACAATTTTCAAATATTACTATTGAAGTTCAACCTTTAGATCAAGATGAATATGAATTGTTAATTGAGAATGGGTTGTATGCCGTATTGGTATATCAAGAAACCTATCATAAACAAGAGTATAAAAAACATCATCCGAAAGGGAAAAAATCAAACTTTGAGTATCGTTTAGAAACCCCTGATAGATTGGGGAAAGCAGGTGTTCATAAAATAGGATTAGGAGCTTTATTTGGACTGGAAGATTGGCGAGCTGATAGCTTTTTTACAGCATTGCACTTAAAATATTTACAGAAGACCTATTGGAAAACAAAGTATTCTATTTCATTTCCACGTTTAAGACCACATTCAGGAGGATTAGAGCCCAAAGTAGAAATGACGGATGCAGATTTGGTACAATTAATCTGTGCGTTTAGAATGTTAGATGAAGATGTAGAACTGTCAATGTCTACCCGAGAAAGTGAAATTTTTAGGAATAATATTGTTAATTTAGGGGCTACCTCAATAAGTGCGGAGTCTAAGACAAACCCAGGAGGGTATAGTGTTGAACCACAGTCGTTAGAGCAATTTGAAATTTCAGACGAACGAAGCACTGAAGAAATTGTACAGATGCTAAAAGGTCAGGGATTAGAAGTGGTTTGGAAAGATTGGGAGCATTTTAGAAGTTAAACCGTTACATTATTAGAATCAAGAATGAAAATTTTAAGAGTTAATGAGGTGAATTTATTCTACAATTAAACATGAACTTAAGTCAAGAAGAACAAAAACAATACAATCGCCATCTTATTCTAGACAAAGTAGGAGAAGAAGGGCAATTAAAATTAAAGCAAGCCAAGGTATTAGTGATAGGGGCTGGTGGATTGGGTTGTCCTGTATTACAGTATTTAACGGCTGCAGGTGTAGGTACGATTGGAATTATAGACGATGATGTAGTAGACCAAAGTAATTTACAGCGTCAGATTTTATATACAATAGACGATATAGGAAAGTCAAAAGCAGAAACGGCTGCAAACCGCTTGTCAAAATTGAATCCTTTTGTTCAGTTTTATGTGTATAAAGAAAAACTAACGAACCAGAATGCTATTTCTTTATTTGAAAAATATGATGTAATTGTAGATGGTAGCGATAATTTTGCAACACGCTATTTAACCAATGATGCAGCGTTACTAACTCAAAAGCCGTTGGTATATGGTGCTATTTTTAAGTTTGAAGGACAAGTAAGTGTGTTTAATTATCAGGGAAGTGCTACGTATCGATGTTTATATCCAACTCCACCCAAACCAGAAGAATCACCCAATTGTTCTGAAATTGGTGTGATAGGTGTATTACCTGGAATTATAGGAAGTTTACAAGCTAATGAAGCTATTAAGATTATTTGTGGAATAGGGGAGGTGTTAGCTAATAAATTATTGATGTATAATACATTAAGCATGCGTCAAATGATATTAAAGTTTGAAAGAACTGATAAAGCTGAGGTAACAGAGTTAGATAACGATTATGAATTCTTTTGTGGAATTAAAACAGCGACCCACGAAATAACTTTAGAGGAGTTACAAAATAATCTAACATTCTATAATTTATTAGATGTTCGTGAAGATTGGGAACGAGAGCAGCACCATATTGGAGGACAACATATCCCTTTAGGAGAGCTTGCTCAACGATATGATGATATAAATACCGAAAAACCTGTAATAGTGTACTGTAAATCAGGAGTACGTAGCCAATGTGCAATTGATTTTTTAGAACAGCAATTTGACACCGTTACTTTTATAAACTTAAAGGGAGGAGTATAAATTTTAGTGTGCATAGTTTATCACAATTAGCGGGCTTTTTTTAGAAGGATTTGTATTGCTATTGTATAAATGTTTTTGCTTGTCAAGCAAAGTTTATTATAGTATAGAGAATTCTTTTTTTAAGACTTAAAATTCTTTATACATAAATTTAATTTGTTAATAAAAATTAACAGTATTTTAAGTGGTTTTTATATAAAAAAGTATTATAAGGTAAAAAAGCTTTGTTGTGATTACATTTTTCACTTAATTTGCAGACTATTAAAGGGGAATAAAAGATTAAGTCTACTATATAAAAAACTATGTTAAAGAAAATTGCTATTTTCTTTCTTTTGTGGTTGTTTACTGTTCAGATAACGATTGCATCAGAAGGCTATAATGCTGTTAAAGAAACAATAAAAGATAGCTTAAAAGTTAAGCCAATAAACTCTTTTTCTAATTCTTTATTAAAAGAAACTTATGAAATAGAGACTTCACCAAAGGCAAAAGAATTTTCTTGGCCCAATATTAAAAAATGGTATCCAGCTTCTTCGCTTGTAGTTAATGATAGAGATAAAGCGCTAGCTTCATTTGAACAAATTGAAAAGCATGAGTCTTGGGTAGACAATTTTTCAAATGAAGATATAAAAGAACTTCCAGTCGGTGTTAAGCATACTAGAGAGAATATTCAATATGCCATAGGGATAACACAAGCTAACATTTACAAAGACTATACAGAGTTAACTGTTTTTGCAAGGGTACGTTTGCCGCAAACTAATGAAAACGGTTATCCTGTAGAGCTGTTTTTTGGAGCTAATAATGTTAAGTTATCGCATGATGGAGGTATTATCGGAGATGCTAACTTAGTATTGTTAGGAGATATGCATATACCTTTTAATGGAGGCAAATGGATGTTAACTTTAAAAGGAGGGTTTGATTATAGAACAGGTCTAACGCAAAATAAAACATATGTAACCATTAATTGTGATGGTGTTAAAGAGTTAGGAATAGAAGGAGAAATTGAGTTTTCAAGAGAATTGATTGTACCTTTAGAAGAAAATGGAGAAGTAAATGAAGGAAAAACAAAAGTTCCTTATAAAGTAGAAACAGAAAACGGAACGCAAACCCTCCAAGTGCCTTATCGTGTAAAAGGAGCTTTTAAAGCTATTGCTTCAGATTGGAACGATTTATTGGTCGGAATAAGTCTACAACCTTTTGTTTTAGCTAAAAAGAGAAATAAAAAAGATTATGATGGTAATTTTCAATTCTATTTAAATGAAGCTGTTCTAGATTTTAGTGACTTACGAAACTCTTCTAGTGTTAAATTCCCCGAACATTATCATAAAAACGGATTATTACTACCAAATCAAAATATTTGGAGAGGAGTTTATGTAAACACGTTAGATGTAAAACTACCTAAAGAGTTTAAAACTTCAAAAACTATTTCTAAAGGAGATAAGAGAATAGCTTTCGGAGCTCATAACTTATTAATTGACGGTCATGGGGTTTCAGGTTCTTTTTATGCAGAAAACATTTTTCCATTAAATGAAGGAAGAACCAATAAAGAAAAAGCTTGGGCATATTCTTTAGATAAAATAGAAGTGTCGTTAGTAGCAAATAAATTAATTGGGGCATCTTTTGGTGGACGTATTCAGTTACCTATTTCAAAATCTGAAAAGAAAAATGAAAAACTAGGTTTAAGATATACAGGTATTATCTCAGAAGAAGAATATTTGTTGAATGTACGTAATGATTCTATTATTGATTTTAATATATGGAAAGCTAAAGGAGAACTATTGCCTAATAGTGCTATTGAATTAAAAGTTAAGGAAGGTGAATTCAAACCTAAAGCAACGTTACATGGTCGTTTGGCAATTAGTGCAAATCAAGTAAAAAGTTTAGAAAACGAAGGAGATTCGCTAGTAGATAATTCAGGTAAAAAGAAATTAGTTGAATTTAAAGGAATTGTTTTTCAAAACTTAGTTTTACAGACTGAAAGTCCAGTTTTTTCGGTTGATTATATGGGGTATCGTGATAAGGTAGCTCTAGCTGGATTTCCAGTTTCTATAGAAAATATAGGGATTACAGCAAATAAAACGAATGCAAATTTATATTTTGACTTAGGGATTAACCTAATGGGAGAAAATAATGGTTTTGCGGCAAAAACTAGTTTAGGTATTATAGGAGCTTATGAGGAAGAAAACTACAGGCAAAAGTGGAAGTTTCAGGAAATAGAGCTTAATGCTATAGCCTTAAAAGCTGACTTAGGAGGTTTTTCTATGGAGGGAAACTTAACATTAATGAATGACGATCCAGAGTATGGTAACGGTTTTGCAGCTAATTTGAAGGCTGAGTTTAAGTCAGGAAATGGAATTAAGGTAGAAGCTAAAGGGGTTTTCGGGAAAACTACTTTTAGGTATTGGCAATTTGAAGCTATGGTGGATAATTTACCTCCAGGAACAGGGTCAGGAATATTGAATTTAGAAGGTTTTTCGGGGGGGGCTTCTTATCGAATGAAGCGTACAGATTTTTCATCTTCTTTTTCACCTTCAGGTATAGGCTATGTTCCAGATAGTAAGGTTGGGTTAGGAGTTAAAGCTATGGTAATGTTTAATGCTGTTAAGAAAGAATTAGTAAAAGGAGGAGCGGGATTCGAAATAGTTTTTAACAGTAAAGGAGGTGTTGACTTTTTAGGCTTTTATGGGCAAGCAACACTTATGGGGGTGGAAATTCCAGGAATGGGAAAAGTAAGTGAGTTAATGTCAAAACTGAAGGAAAATACTGTAGCCAAAGAAAAATTTTTAGGGGTAACTAAAGAGAATATAGATAATTCTTGGACAGGAAGAAACCTCTTAAATAAAGCTTCTGGAGATTTTCCACAAACACCAACAGGTAAGATGGCTATTAGTGCCAAAGTTGGAATTACCTATGACTTTCAAAATGATGTGCTTCACGGTGAGTTAGATGCTTATGTAAATGTAGCTGGTGGTTTTGTTGAAGGTAGAGGAACAGGAGGTAGAGCAGGTTGGGCGGTGTTGCACTTTTCACCAGAAGATTGGTATATATATATAGGTACACCAGAAGATCGTTTAGGGTTGCGTATAGGTGTTGGTCCTGTAAGTGTAGAATCAGGAGGGTATTTTATGGTAGGATCTAAACTACCGGGGTCACCACCACCTCCACCTATAGTTGCTAAAATTTTAGGAGTTGATGTCAATGAACTTGATTATATGCGAGATGAAAATAGTTTAAGTAATGGGGGAGGATTTGCTTTTGGAGCAGATATCTCTATCGATACAGGAGACTTACGTTTTTTAATTTTTTATGCTCGTTTTCAAGCAGGGGCTGGTTTTGATATTATGTTGAAAGATTATGGGGAGGCAAAATGTTCAAATACAGGAGATCAAGTAGGAATTAATGGATGGTATGCTAACGGACAGGCGTATGTGTACTTACAAGGGGAGTTAGGGATTCATGTTAAATTATTTTTTATAAGTAAAAAAATACCGATTATAAAAGCTGGCGCAGCAGTATTGTTGCAAGCAAAAGCTCCAAACCCTGTATGGATGAGAGGTTATGTTGGAGGGCATTTTAACGTTTTAGGAGGATTGATTAAAGGGAGATTTAGGTTTAAATTAACATTAGGAGAAGAATGTGTATTTGAAGATGCATCACCACTTGGAGGACTGAAAATAATAACAGACGTTACTCCAGATGATGGAGGTAAAGATGTAGATGTATTTGCTATACCTCAGGCTACTTTTAGTATGAAAGTAGGAGAACCTATTATAATACCGGAAGATGAAGGAGATAAAACATACAAGATTATTCTTGAAAAATATAGAATACTACATAAAGGGAAAGAAATAGAAGGAAATATTGAGTGGTCTAATTATAAAGATAGAGCCAACTTTATTTCTACTGATATTTTACCGCCGAATGAAGAATTAACCGTTGAGGTAGAAGTAAGTTTTAAAGAAAAAGTAAAAGGAGTCTTTAAAACAATAATGATAGATGGAAAAAAAGCTATTGAAAAAGAAGAAAGAACTTTTGTAACAGGAGGAGCACCAACAGTAATTCCATTACATAATATAACCTATGCATACCCTGTTTTAGATCAAAAATATTTTTTAGAGAAAGAATATGATAAGGGATATATTCAACTAAAAAGAGGGCAAGATTACCTATTCGATGATGCACAATGGAATAGTTATTTAATTTATGAAAAAGAAGGCGAGCTACCTTCTAAATATGAGTTTAATTACAATACATCAGATAATGTACTTACATACGACTTACCTAATGTAGTACAATCATCTAAGTATCATTTAAGTATTGTAAGTAAACCAAAAACAAAGAATAATGTAAGTAATGATAACAGTACTTATCAAAATGTGGATTTAGGAAATGATAGTGAAGATAACTCTGTGAAGGTACAGCAAAATAAAGCGGAGAATATTTCTAAAGATGGAGAAATAGAAAGGTTAGCTTACGATTTTAGTACTTCAAAATATAAAACCTTTAGAAATAAAATAAACTCAATAAAAACAACCAATTATAATTGGGGTAAAATTTATTCAGATGTTATTTATTTAAGCAATAGAATAGAGAATCATGAGCCGTTTGATATAGTAGAACTGTTAGGAACAAGCTACACAGATAATGTTCCTTTAGTAAATATAGAAGCAACTTTACAAGATGATTATTTTGAAAAAGATATAAATCCACCATTGTATGCAAAATATCCATTAGGAGGTTACCGAGTAAAAAGACGTGACGAAAGTGAGTTGGGAGCACCTCCAAAATATGCACTTCCATTGTTAAATACTTATATAAGTAACGCAGAGTACGAAGTAAATAAAAATATGTTAGAAACGACATTCCCTTTCAGGTATAATTTAGGGTATGTATACAAACAAGATTGGATAGATATACAATCACAAATAGTAAATGATTATAGTGATGGAATTATCGATGATGGGAATCCAGTATTGGAGTTTTTAGATAAGAATTACTTATTTATGAGGTATGGGGATTATAAAACTGAATTGTTTTACACGTTACCAAGTGGAATAAAAGGAACCAGCGTTATATATAAATTTAAAAACCCTAATAAGTTTAGGTAGTAATTTAAAATATTAATTAGAGGTTTAAAAAAAGATAAAAGAACATGAAAAAACAGTTTATTGTCTGTAAGATATTGTTTTTCGTAGCTATGAGTTTTTTGCTTCCTATGAGTTCTTTAGCTCAAAGAAATGAAATTATAAATGACCCAAATATACAAATACTTGCTAGGGTACAAGAAGATAAAATTTTATTACGTTGGGCTGCAACTACAGCAAATGCTTGGAAAAAGACAAACAAAAGTGGTTTTACATTAGAAAAATACGTGCTTTCTCGTGATGGAAAACGATTACCAAGTTTAGAAAAAGTATGGGCAAAAAAGATACAAGCAGACCCTATTGAAACTTGGCAAGAAATTGTAGAGAAAGATAACAATGCAGCTATTATTGCACAAGCATTATTTGGTGAAAGTTTTTTTATAGAAGGAGGAAGCGAAGGGCAACTAGCAGATATTTATAATCTAGTGAATGAGAATGAACAACGTTTTTCATTCTCTTTATTGGCGGCTGATATGAGTTTTGAAGCAGCAAAAAAAGCAGGATGGGGTTTTGAAGATACAGATGTAAAACTCCATGAAAAGTATGTATATAAAATTAAACCTACAATTATAGAGAATACTTCAGAAACTGTTAAAATAAAAGGAACTGCTACCATAGCTAGTATTAAAGAATACGAGCCATTACCGGCTCCGATAGATTTTCAAGGGATTTTTGGAGATAAAAATGTAATTCTAACATGGGAGTATCAATTGTTTAAAACAATATATACTTCTTATAATTTAGAACGTTCAGAGGATGGTATAAACTTTACATCGTTAAGCAAAGAGCCTTTGGTCAATTTGAACGATAAACCTGAAGCCCCAGCTAAACGTATGTTTTATATTGATTCCTTAGCGAACAATACGAAGACGTATTATTATAGAGTTAACGGAATCTCTCCATTTGGAGAAAAAGGGTTGTATTCTACAATAATTTCAGGAGTAGGAAAACCTATTTTACCTTATACACCAAGAGTTTACGATGTAGAACTTACCAAAAACACCAATGAAGCAATAATTACTTGGGAGTTTCCTAAAAAGGGAGAAACACTGTTAGAAAAATTTCAACTACTCATAGCTCCAGTTGATAAAGGCCCATATGTTGTGGCTGTAGATAACATTTCTCCGCAACAACGTAAGCTTACGTATTCCAAATTACAAGCATCAAATTATGTTAAAATTAAGGCTATAGGAAAAGACCCAAAACAAGAAAAAACATCGTTTTCAAAATTGATACAACCTTTAGATAGGATTCCTCCGGCTATACCTACAGAATTAAAGGGGGAAATAGATAGTTTAGGTGTAGTTCATATCACTTGGAAACAAAATATAGAACCTGATTTTTTAGGATATCGAGTTTTTAGAGGTTTTTTAAAAGATGAAGAACCTTCACAAATAACAGTATCACCTATAAGCCAAAATAGTTTTATAGATACCGTAACAGTAAAAAATTTAAATGCTGAGGTATTTTATAGTATAGTAGCTGTTGATAAGCGTCACAATCATTCCGAAAAATCAGAAGTGTTGGTATTAGAAAAACCAGATGTAATTCCTCCAACTGCTCCTGTTTTTTCAGGATATAAAATAAAAGAAGGAAAAATCATAATAGAATGGATACCTTCTTCAGAAGAAAATGCAACACATATTTTGTTACGAGAGAATCTTACCGAAAAGAAGGAGTTAGAAACTGTATTTAGTACTTATGATACAATACATCAATATATAGATACTCAATTAGAAACAAATAATAGGTATCGATATCATATCAAAGCGATTGATAAAAGTGGATTGACTTCGCTTCCTTCAACTCCCTTAACTATTGAGATGGTCAACTTAGCTCCAAAAGAATATATAAAGGGATTGGATTATGTGGTGAATAGAGAAACAAATCATATAGAACTTTTTTGGAGAGCGAATAAAGATGAAATAGCTGAGTATACTATTTACAAGCAACTGAAAGAAAAACAACCAAGTACTTGGCGTATTTTACCAGCTAACATAAGAACAGTTATAGATAAAGAAGTAAGCCCTAACGAAATATATATATATCATATACGTGCTACACTAAAAAAAGGAGGCTATGCTAAAGTAAAAACTATTGAAATAAAATTTTAGAAAATGAAAAAGATTATAGTTCTTTTTTTATTGATACTAACTACCAGTAGAATATTTTCTCAAATAAATCTTGGAGGAGAAGCTAAATACGAGTTAACAATTAGTGGATATGCACTGATAGATCGTAAAGCATGTGGAGATATTTTTGGATTACGAAGTATTAAAGTAAAGTATAAGGATGGAAGAATACAGACTGTATGGAGTGGAAGAAGATATAGAGATTCTTTTACCCATGTAGTAGAATACAGTAAAAGTAATGTTATAACAGAAGTGCTTTTTCATGAAATAAATAGATGGAAAACAACTTTTGGTTGTAATGGTGGCCCAAGAGATATAAACACATCCATCTCTATAAATAATACTTGTTTTAATGGTTTTGCAAATGATTTAGGGCATCAACTTAAAAGAGTTTCAATAAATTCAAGACCAATAACGGTTATTGAAGAAAAAGGAACTCCATTGTATTTAGATGAAACAAGTTTTTTAACAATTGACTTGCCAAACACATTGAATAATGAGCATTACAATTGGAAGTATAAAGTAGGGAATGGAGCTACTAAGTCGATTCCTAGCTCATTTAATAATACAAATATTTTAAACTTAAAAGGAGAAGACTTTTTAACAAATTCAGATTTTGGAAAAACGATATCAGTTTGGGCAGAAACAAAGTGTGATATAGGAGCACAGCTAGCAAGTCATATAGCAGCTAGAGATGCTTACTCTGAAGCTGCTAATATCTTCTATAGATGTTCTAGAAATTTTATTCTATGGAAAAAATGTTATAATCAATTAAATAAAAATGCAACTAAATTCTATGACAAATATTATACACAAGAATTGATTGATACATATGATAATAACACCTCAAATGTTATCCAATTTACATATTTAAAGGGGGCACCTCATATAATGTCAGTAGAACCTATGGATATCAGTTGTTATGAAGAGGAAGATGGTAGTGTAAAAATAAATTTTGACAGAGCTATATTACCTAATGAGCTTCTAAGTATTAATATTGTAGATTTAAATAATCAAATAGATGTAGATAAAGATGGTAACCCTATTTATGAAAATGTTGATTCATATTCCAACATAGGTGAAGGGGATTTAGAGACTGATAATTCGTTTACGTTTAGTTCTAAAATAGGGAAAGGGCTACCCAGTGGTAATTTTCGTGTAGAGTTGACAGGATATATTAATGGAGCTTCCACTTATACAGGAGGAGATACACATGAAAAAGATTTTCCCATAGATGAACCCAACCCCATAGAATTTTCAGTAAGTTCTACCAGTGTATGGTGTAAAGGAGGTAGTGATGGGATAATTACTATAAAAGTTAGTGGCGGGCAAGACAGAAAAAAGTATAAATATTTATTACGAGAGGAAGGAGATACAAGTCCTGTGTTAGATAGTGATTGGATTGAGTTTAAAAACCTAGCAACTTTTACAGGAACCTATCGAAACAGAAAACTTGAAGCTACCCAAGTTATCACAGGAAAATCAGCCGGAGATTATATTGTTCAAATAAAAGATGCAAATAATTGTATCGCTAAAATACCCGTAAGAGATGGGGCAGGAAATATTATAGGTTTAGGAGAAGAAAAAAAAGCTTCTGTAATGGTTAATGAACCCGATTCACCTGTAAAAATAAATTTTGTGCATGAAGAACAACCAACAGCTTTTGGGTTTTCAGATGGAAGAATCCGTGCTGAAATTACAGGAGGAACTCCATTACCTAATGGGAAGTATAATTTTACGTGGAAACACGAAAATGGTACTACATGGAATACCTTTAGTGATATTGTAAATGCCGACGGGTGGTACCTAACTTTGGAAAATGCAATTGCAGGAAAATATAGCTTAACTATAACAGATGCAAATTATAATAAAGCTACAAATAAAGAAGGGTGTACGATAGTTAATGCTGAATATATCTTACAGCAACCACCGAAATTAAAATTAAAAATAGAAGAAACGAATTCCATTTCTTGTAATAGTAGTAATACTTATGGAGATCCATCTAGTGACGGAGAGCTTACAGCTATAGCTTCAGAAGGAGTCCCTTTTAGGCCACTTATACGAGGTAAATACAAGTATAAATACACTTGGAAAAAGAAAGATGCGTCAGGTGTTTATCAAATCATACCTGGAGAAACAGGAAATGTACTTGAAAATAGAGGAGCAGGAGAATATGCAGTTAATATTGAAGATGCTAATGGAATAATTATAGGAAGTTATAACAATAATACATTAGTGACTCCAACAGATAAAGAATACGAGCTACAACAGCCAGAATTATTAAAAATAACATACACTAAACAAGATGTATTTTGTCATCAAGGGACAGATGGAGCTATAAACACTACAATAACAGGAGGAACGGGGAACTACACCATCTCTTGGAGTACAGGAGAAACTACAGAAGATATATCAAACTTAGTAGCTGGTAATTATACTATTGAGGTAACCGACGAAAAAGGATGTCAAGCTCAAGAAACAATAACAATTGAAGAACCTCAGAATCCTATTAATATAAATTATAACTTTTTTGAACCAACATTCGCTGGTGCTACAAATGGGTGGATTAAAGCTACAATAACAGGAGGGACTCCTTTAAACGATGGTTCTTATACATATAAATGGCAAGATGCGAATGGAAATAATTTAAATACTCAGGTAACTTCAAGTTCTAATACGGGGAGTTATGAATTAACCTTAAATAGTATAGGAGAGGGAACATATAAGCTAACAATTCAAGATAAAAACTACCCTTTGGCAATTGATAAAAAGGGGTGTACTGTAATTGAAAGTGAATATTATATTGATGACCCCGAACCGTTAAAAGCAAGTATTGAATTAAGAAAACCAATTTCATGTAATAGTAGTAATAGTTACGGAGATCCTTTTTCTGATGGTGTTTTAGAAATAATAGCTGAAGGAGGGATAAAACTACAACCCAATGAAAATAATGGTTTACCTTATTACTATACTTGGAAAAAAGAAACAAGTCCAGGGGTTTGGACAATATTGACTACACAAACCTCAAATATAGCAAGTGGATTAGACGCAGGAAATTATGCAGTAAATATAGAAGATGCTAATGGTATTATTTTAGGTGTATATAAAAACAATGTATTAGAAACCCCAACAGATGTAATTTATAATTTTGAAGAACCACCATTGCTGGAATTAACTTTTGAAAAGCAAGATGTGTATTGTTACGAAGGTAGTGATGGTTGGGCAAAAGCAATTATTAAAGGAGGAATATCTCCATATAACATCGAGTGGGAAAGAGGAAACAAAGTAGCACAAATAAATTCCCTAACAAAAGGAGAGTATAGCGTTACGGTTACAGATGCAAGAGGCTGTCAAGTAACAGGAAGTATTTTAATAAATCAACCAAAAAACCCTATAAGTATAAATTATACTTCTTTTGCTACACCTTCTACAGGAGGAGCATCTGATGGTTGGATACAAGCCGAAATAGAAGGAGGAACCTCTTTTGCTGAAGGTAGTTATACTTATTATTGGCAGGATGAAAAGGGAACAATATTGAATGGGCAAACGGAAACAAGTATCGTAAATGGTAAATTTCAAATAAAAATAAACAATATCCCCAAAGGGTTATATCACTTAACGATTGAAGATGCAAATTATATAGCAGCAACCACAAAAGAAGGATGTACTTATGTAGAGAAAGAATTCATCTTATATGATCCAATAGAAGCCACTATTAGCATTGAAAAGCCAATTTCATGTAATCAGAATAATAAGTTTAACAATCCTTATGCGGATGGGGCTTTAAAGGCGAGCATAACTGGAGGGTTACCGTTTAGTACAGGGCAGTCGTACATATATTATTGGAAAAAGAAAAACAGTAGTGGAGTATATGAAGATTTGAATCAAAACAATCCAATAGCTACTGATTTATCAACAGGAGAATACGCTTTAAATGTAGAAGATAGTAGAGGAGTTATAATAGGTGTTTATGAAAGTTTACAGTTAATCAATCCATCAGATGTATTGTTTAGCTTTGAAGAACCAGAATTACTTGCACTATCGTTATCTGCTACAGAAATTTCTTGTGATACAGGAAATGATGGAACAGCAACTGTAGCTATTTCAGGAGGAATACCTCCTTATAATATACAGTGGTCTAATGGAGCAACAACAGCAACAGCAGAACATTTAATAGCAGGAAACCATTTGGTATTTGTTACTGATGCTAGAGGTTGTGAAGTAACAGGAAGTATTACAATCGGACAACCTGGAGGATTAAAAATTGAAGTAAATAAAAAGAATCCTACTTGTTATGGTGCAAATGATGGAGCCATTTCTTTAGATATTTCAGGAGGAGAAGCACCATATACTTATAAATGGGAAACAGGAGAAAAAGCTACAAGTTTATTGAACTTAGTAGAAGGAACCTATAAATTTTCATTAACAGATGCCAATGGATGTAAAGCTTTTGCAGAAGTAAAATTAGAAAACCCTGAAAAATTAATTATAGACTTGGGGAGTGACAAAACCTTATGTATAGATCAAACCTATGTTTTAGACGCCAGTATTGATGATGAAAATGCAACATACAATTGGATATCAAGTAGTGGGTTTAGCTCAAAAGAAGCATCAATAACTATAACAGAAGGAGGGATATATACTGTAACAGCAACATCTTCATTAGGTTGTGTAGCTACTGACACTATAACAATTAATTACAGGAACCAAGAAATAAACGCTGAGTTTTTACTATCGTCCCAAGCATATATTAATGAAGAAGTAGTTGTATTCCACACAAGTAACCCTGCCCCTGAATCTTTTGAATGGGTGTTGCCCAAGGAAGCTGAATTAGTAGAAGAGAAAGAAAATACAGTAGTTCTTAGCTTTTCTAAAGCAGGAACCTACGAAGTTGGATTATTAACAAAAGTTGGTGACTGTGTACAAGAAGTATACAAAAAAGTAGTAGTTGAAGAAGAAAGTGGATTAGTCGACCCAGGAGATACAGAAACCCCATTTATTGAGGCGTTTAGTATTTCTCCAAATCCAAATAAAGGAAGCTTTGAGGTTAGTATAGATTTAGTAGAAGTAACCCCTATTTCTCTTCGTATTTTTAACGCACAAGGGCAATTTATAACAAAACATATACCCAATGAGACATTAGAAGAATATAGTATTCCGTTTACAGTGAATTTAGCTTCAGGAATGTATGTAGTAGTGCTAGAAACAGCAAAGCAAACACAGGTAAAAAGAATGATTGTAGATTAAAAAATGAAGAAAACTTATAACTATACATATATTTTACTAGCAGTAATTTTTGTGATGACTGCATGTTATAAAGAGACCCCAATGTTTATAAAAGCGGATTTTGAAACTTCTTTTGTTAATGATGATGAATCTGTACCTGTACAAATAAGTATTCGAAACAAAACAGAAGGGGCAGATACTTACGAATGGACTTTTGAAGGAGCCACAGTTACTTCATCAACAGATAAAAATCCAGGAGGTATTGAATATACGAAAGCAGGAACATATACAATAACATTAAAAGTCTCCAATGTTGATGGTTTGGAAGAGACCTTAACAAAAGAGATTACAGTTGTAGAAGGAATAGACATACAGTTCTCAACAGAAACAATTAAAAGTAATTACCCACCGGTAGAAGTTAAATTAACAAATAATACAGTTGGAGAAAACTTAACCTATCAATGGACTTTTGAAGGAGGAAAACCAGCAAAGTCAACAGATAAAAACCCTACAAATATAGTATTTGAAGAACCAGGAAAACACCGTATACAAGTTGCGGTGTCAAACGGTTTTGAAACAATAACCAAAGAAGAAATCATAACAGTTTTACCTGATATAGATATAGACTTTGATTGGGAAGTCGATTTTTTTGATGATGATTATCAAGCTCCAGTAACTATTACCTTACAAAATAAAACAACCGATGCTATAAGTTATCAATGGACTTTTGAAGGAGGAGCACCTAGTAAAAGTATAGAAGAGAATCCAGAGGTTACTTTTCAAAATATAGGGACATATACAATCAAGTTGATTGCTTCTAATGGGAAGACAGAAAAGATAACAACAAAAACTATACAGGTAAAACCAAATACTAATTTAAGAACATTTACAGATGTTAAGTTAGGAATCAACTCTGCTCATAGTAACAATAATGTGGGAGCCTTTTTTTCAACAGAATTAAGGAAAACATTTACTGCAAATGAAGTTACTACAGAAAATGGATATAAAATAGATCTCGTTTTTCTGGGACTTAGTAATGGTTTTACTTATAATAAATTTCTGTCACCAACTGAAGCAGGTTCCAATGGTTTTGTATCAATACCTAATGCACAACAAACTAAATTAATTAACTCTCAAGAAAGTTGTAGCTGTGGGGTAAGTTTTAGTGTTGCTCAATTTGATGCAATGAACAATGACACTCCTTTACAAACTATAACAATTACGGAAACTCCAAACGGATTATTACATTTTGATAATACTATGAAACCAAGAATTGTACTGTTTCAAACTGTTGATGGAAGAAAAGGAGCTATAAAAATAAAGGAGTTTGTAGATAACGGAAGTAATTCATACATCCTTTGTGATATTAAAGTTCAAAAATTGCCTTAGAATGAATGTATCGAAATTAAAATATAGATTAAAACAATCATTGTTTTTTTATTGCTTATTGCTAGTTGTAGGAGTATATGCGCAACGTTATCCAGTACAAGTAACGCAAACCATTATTCCACCATATTCAACAAAATTAAGTGATTATGCAACGGCAAGCGATGTTAAGTTTCGTTTAAACGTGTTATTAACAGATGTTGTAGCTAATAACAAGCAAGTACGATTAAAGCTACATATCAAAGGGAATGGTTTTGATATTCAGTCAACAGATTTTGTTGCGGGAGCTTCACAAGTGATTTTGAATGGGGGAGTACTACAGCAGTTTACAAATATCGATTTAGCGGCTTATTTTCAACCTAATAATTTAATAGGCATTTCGCCTCAACAGTATAACAAACCTTTACCAGAAGGAATGTATTCTTTTTGTTGGGAAGTGTATGATGCGTATACAAATCAACAATTAAATCATCCTACAGCGGGTTGTTCTAATGTGTATTTAGTACTAAACGATCCACCGTTTTTAAATTTACCTTATAAAGGAGATCAAATTGTGGCGCAAGATCCTATGAATATTATTTTTCAATGGACGCCAAGACACACCAATGCTACCAATGTATCCTATGAGTTTGAATTACGAGAATTATGGGATACGCAAGTAGATCCGCAAGCAGCTTTTTTAGCGTCACCTAATTATTATTCAGAAACTACCTATACAACAACGCTGTTATATAATATAGGAAAACCTACCTTATTGCCTAATAGAAGATATGGTTGGCGGGTTAAAGCGAAATCTACTACAGGAGTTAGCGAAAATTCCATTTTTAAAAATGATGGTTATAGTGAAATTTATTACTTTACCTACACTAATGCCTGTTACCCACCAACTTTTGTATTGTCAGAAGTAGTAGCCAAAGATCGTATTAAACTTACTTGGCAAGGGCACCCAGACCATAAAAAATACCATGTACAATATAAAAGAGCAGATATACCCGATGCTGAATGGTTTGAAGTATATACTTATAACACACAAGCCCAAATAAGTAATTTACGAGAAGGAAAAACGTATATGTTTCGAGTAGGAGGTACTTGTAATGAACTGACAGATTTTGACCAAAACTATTCGTACAGTCATATGAGTCAGTTTACCATGCCTGCTAAAGATGAAATGGGGAGTAGCTATAACTGCGGAATTATTCCAGAAATACAAATTGATAATAACGATCCTCTAAAAAATATAGGAATCAATGAAACCTTTACAGCAGGTGATTTCCCTGTAACTGTGAAACAGATACAAGGAGGAAACGGAACCTTTACAGGAGTAGGATACATTGTAGTTCCTTATTTGGGCGACACTAAAATAGCGGTAACCTTTGATGCTATAAGTATCAATACCGACTATCAATTGATAGAAGGTGTGGTAAAAACGACTTACGACCCAACTTGGGGAGATGTAGAAGATACCAATGACTGGACTCAAGGTGGAACTGGAAACTCAGAATCAACCGAGGTAGATTTCCCAGTTTCAGATGTACAGTTAGATCCGAATGGAGACATATTAGTTATAGGAGAAAACGGAGAATTAGTAGAATTACCGGGGGGTGAAGATATTGTAATAACAGATAGTAACGGACAAGTTTGGGCGGTTGATGAAGAAGGTAATGTAACTCCACAAGGAACACAAGCGGAAGGGGGAGCTAGCAATCCAGAAAATACCAATGGTGTTAATACCAATGGTCAAGCTACTGCGATATCAGCCAAAGGAGTAATAGTAACCTTTAAAAAAGCATCCAATAGTAAATATGGGTTTGATAGCTACGAAAGTAACTATAGTGCTACGAAAGATTTATACAAAAAATTAGGTAACAATTATTATGTTCCTTATAAAGCTGTTGCAAAAAACGATACAGAAACTATTGTAGCGAATTTAGCTATTACAGATAACAAAATTAAACCTCAAGATATTGTTTTTAAAACAAAAGAAGGAGTAGCTATTACAAAAATAGATAGTACAGCTACTTCTTATACCTTACAATTAAAAGGTGTTTTTGACGATGCTGAAATAGAAACACAAGCCTTAGTAAAACAAGGAACTAAATATGAGGTTGCAGGTGCATTTATACAATACCAAGTAACCCCTAAAAACGTAAAAGTAGTAGTAGTAAATACCTCTAATACTACTATACGTATAATAAAAGAATCGTTACAAAACATATATCAACAAGCAATGGTAAACCTTACCATTACTGAAATTAACGATTTTAAAAACGATTTAGAAGCTTTAACTCCAAATGGAATCATACAAAGTGGAGAAAGCGGTTTTGCAGCACAATATACCGAACAACAACGTCAAATTAATAATAAACTAAAACAACACTCACAATACCAGAAAGATGCTTACTATTTGATTGTAACAGATAAAACACCTTCTTCTACTAGCGAAAAAGGGTTAATGCCTTTAGGTAGGCAGTTTGGGTATGTGTATACGACCAACTGTTCAACTGTAGACTGTGTAGCATTGACTGCTGCTCACGAGTTAGGACATGGAGCCTTCCAGTTAAAGCACCCATTCTCTTCACAGAGTTACCAGTATGCACAAAAAGCTACCAATTGGTTACTTGATTATAAAGACGGAACAAAACTTCCTTTTGTACACTGGCAAGCCATACACAATCCTAAATTACGTATTGGGGTTTTTGATAAGGATGAAGAGGGGCAACAAGTTACAGTTACAGATATTAGTGAATTAAAAGAGTTTGCCAATCCAGATGGTTCATTAACGTTTATTGCTAGATCAGGAAAACCAATTACTGTACCAGGAAATATTACGGAAGTTATTTTTAGTACAGGAGATTCTGAAAAATGTGAAGTAGATACTGAAAATCCATTTAGGATAAAGCCTTTTGGTACTTTGACTAGTTTTGTTTACAAAGACAAACGTTACACCGCTGCATGGAAGTGTAAAGCAAAAGAATTTATGGGTTATATGTCGAGCTTAGACAATACCTATAAGGACGTATTAACGAAGAAATCTATAACTAAAGCGATTGTCGGTTTTCCTGCTGTAGCTAATGGAGCTATAATATTCAAAGTAGGACAACTTTCTATAACACCTGAAAATGGCGGAGAGGATTATACAGCTGAAGGAGATTATCAAGAATATGATTTCCTATCTCAAAGATTGAAAGATGTTGTAAAGTTTAATGAAATTTCTGCACCAAAGTTCGACCCTGCTTTAAGTGAAGAAGTTCAGCAGTTCATAATTGATAATATATACAAAGCTGGTTTTGATGGGAAGGAGTTTTATGATAATGATGCTTATGTTTTTGTCCATGCGACTCAGTTAGAGAAATATAATGTTTTAAAAGGATGTTTTAAAACTGGAGTTCCTGGTCAATTATTGAAGTTAATTGTAAAAACTCATATAAGAATTACAAAATCAGGAGCTACTTCTACATATACTTCAGATATGTTTGAAGATAGTCATGAAGAAAATAGTAACATTTATAATGCTAAAAGTTTAATTAATCATTGGAAAAAATATAATCTAAATTACTATCCAATTGTAGCTGATCAAGTAAAGAATTTTGAAATTTTGAAAGAAGCCGATCATGATGACATTATAGAAACATTTAGATCAATAATGGATATTAATTATGAAAGTGTTTCTTCTGATAATTGGGACTGCTTTTTTGAAAAGCTAGGTTTCGATAATCTAACATTAGTTTTAAAAGCACTTTCTGAAAGAGATGATTGGGGGAATGAAACAGAAAACCTACTGTTAAAAATTTTCAAATTAGCAGATGGTAATGATGAAAGAGAACAAAAAATTCTAGATATATTAAAAGTTGAAAATTATAAGCTATTAACTAAAATAGTTAATATAACTAATGATTGGGCGGATAATAATAATCCACAATTTGAAGACATTGTTAGTTACATCTCTAAATGGCTTATTGCTAGAAGTCCAAAAGAGCTTTATAAAGAAATGGTTAATAAAGCTGAATCATGGAATGAAATTCCTTTCAATTATGAAAGTTATAGCAAACTCAATGTAGTTCCTACAGCAATGAACAATATGTTTGGTTTTGCAGAACCTAATAGTTTGCCATATAAAATGGAAACTTCTTTAAAAGGAGGTTTAGTTAATATAACAGTTAGTACAGGAACTAAACCAGGAGGAAGCATAACAGGTATAGCGTTTAAAAACACATACTCTCCATATGATTATGTCGTTATGGATATTCGTCATGATTTTAAAATAGGAGGTAAAGTATTTAAGGAACAAAAAATATTAGTACCTAGAATCTTTGTTCATTGGTTGGCTACGAACATTAACGGTAAAAACAATGAAGCTTTTTTACGAGTATTTACTGAAGTAATGGCTGTTGCTGCAATACCATTAACAGGAGGAGCATCAACAATACTTTTAACAATAGATGCTACTTTAGCCACAGCAGATATTGTATTTACTATTGCAAATAATGTTGATAATGAAAGTTTATTAGGAAATGAAAAGTTTTTTAATGTTTGGACAGGTATTTATGGCATTTATAATTTACGACACCTACCAGCTTTAGCAACTTCAATAGGTAAAGGAAGTAAAGCATTGTTTAAATATACTACTACTGAGGTTGGTGATGCTAAGTTTTTACGTAAACTGGTTTTTGATTTTAAAAATAAATCAAATTTTATACAAGAATTTAAGAAATTAAGTGCAGAGCAAAAATTAGATGTAATTTTTAAATTGGATGATTTAGCGTTAGCTATAAAAAAAGAGTCTGAAATACTAACCTTAAGTAAACGTATTATTTACAGAAAATTAATAGAGCTTAAACTGGAGCTTAATACTATATTTAAAACACCCAACTCTTTTGTAATTAAAGTAAAGCCTACAAGTACACCTTATAATCCTACATTGGCAATTGATTATAATAATAAATTAACTGGATTAGGTAAGGTTTTATTAAATGAAAACAAAGAAATTGTTCTTGTAGAATCCTCTAAATGGTTACCAAGTACCATTAAAAACCCTAAAGAATTAGGAGAGATTCCTCGTGTTATAACTACTATTAATGGTATACGAAAAGTAAGTAATATAAAAATACTAGTAAATAGCGATAATGAAAATGTTTACATAAAGCTAGCTGCAGGTATTGGCGATGATATAGTAAAAAATAAAGTTGAAAAACTATTAAAGTTAAGAAAGGAGATAAATCCAGATGGTTTAACACATAACTGTGCTACCTGTGCTATTGAGTTTCAAAATAAAGTAACCAAGGGGTCAAATGAGGTAATTGAGCAAATCATAAGAAACTATAAAAATGGGGTACCTCCAGAAGAAGTAGCTACATTAATAAGAAATGTTTTTGGAGAAGGAAATGTAAAAGAACATAGATTATCATTTAGTTATAATGAATTAAATACTAAATTAAATGATATTCATCAAGAAAGTGTGATTTTAATGGGGCTTTATAGAGAGCCAATATTAGATAAGGTTAAAAATATAAATACAACACACCATGTTTTTAATGCTGTAAGAACCAAAAACAAAAAATGGGAAGTTATAGATGTTCAAACAGGTCAAATTTTAGATAAAGAATTTATTGATGAAAAATTTACTTCAGTTGATATATTCGAAATCTTATATAGTGACCATAAATATATCTCTCGAAACATACTAAAAAAAGATTTACCGAAAGAAGTGTATAGTTGGATTGATAATATGCCAGAAAACTTATTGAATACATTAGAAGAATTACCAACGAATAAATTGCAACAGTTTGTAAAAGAATTTAATAATGATTTAGATAACTTATATAAGTTTAATAAAGATCCAGTATTATTTGATTCATGGTTGCTCATGGAAAGTAAAGGAATTAAAATTGAATGGAGAACTAGATTTAAAGACTTAGAAATAACGAAAAGGTTTTTGTGTAATTAAAAGCGATTATATTATGACAAATGAAGAGTTAAGAAAATTAATATTTGACTATACAGGAGATGACTCACCTTATAAAGCGTATACACATGATATATATATATATATATTAGGTAAAAAAGATGATAGTGTAGATGATAGAAAAGCAATGACAGGAGGTCCAGGAATTATTAGATATAATATGGAAAAAAAAGAGTTTGAAAAAGTTCATTATTTAGACATTCCTTCAGAAATATTTGAAAATGACCCTAAACCAACTAAAGAAAGCATAGCCACTGGAATTGTAAAAAGACAATATGTTAACGAACATGATATGTTATATTTTGTTGAATTAGTTTATGAAGGAGAAAGAGAAAAGTATTTTAACTTTGGAAGAGTATTTTATGATTATAAAAGAGATAGAGAAAAAATACGAGCTCATTTTAGAATAGAAGAAATACGAGACAAGTTAAAAGCGTTTTTAGAAGACCTAAATGTAAAATGTGAGGTAGAAGATAACGGTTGGTTAGTCATAACAAGAGTCCCGGAGCAGTCTTAAAGAGGTAATATGACAATTGAAGAACTAGGAATATTATTAAAGGACATGATTCCAAAAGATGAATACATATACGATACCTATGAAGATGAAACCTACATTTATGCATTTACAAAATTAGAAAAATTAAGAGGGATAGACTTTGATGACAGGTATGG
Source organism: Tenacibaculum sp. XPcli2-G (assembly GCF_024124505.1). Taxonomy (NCBI): domain Bacteria; kingdom Pseudomonadati; phylum Bacteroidota; class Flavobacteriia; order Flavobacteriales; family Flavobacteriaceae; genus Tenacibaculum; species Tenacibaculum sp. XPcli2-G. The sequence continues at coordinate 215,805 of NZ_JAMXSH010000002.1, read as the reverse complement.
AAAAGTTGGAGGACCTGGTCCAATAAGAGTAAATAAAAAAAATAAAGAGTTTAAGAGGGTTTCTAATAGGGATGTCCCTTCACATTATTATGATAAAAATCGTGTTGAACGGACTATTGATAGTATTGCAAAGGGCATTGTTAAAAGGAAGTATGTAAATTTTAACAATACGTATAATTTTGGAAAAGTTCTAGAAGATTTGAAAAGAGAGACTACAGATATTATTAGTTTACAGTTTAAAGACGAAGAAATCAGAGATCAACTAATATCTTTTCTTGAAGTTATAAATGTAGAGTGTGAGCTAACAGATGATGGTTGGTTATTTATAACAAGAATACCAGTGAAATAATAAAAATGTTATTTAAATGAAAATAAGTGAATTAAAAAGAAAACTAGTTGTATTACTAACGATATTTAGTGTAGTTTTTTCTTTTGCCCAAACAGACTGTGAACTCAGATGGTCTCGCTTTACAAAAGATATTGATACTACTACTGATATAGGGAAGGCTTTAGTAACAGCTATAGATGAAAACCCAGAAACTATTACTAGTTGGTGGGTGTTTGATACAGTTGGAGAAGATGCTTTAAGAACAAATTTAGAAGAGCTAAGTTTTGTAACAACACATCTAAAGGCAAAAAATAAAACAGCGGAAGTAATTGTAGATGAGATTAAAAATGCTGGAAGCTATGTTGAATGGAAGAGTTTGACTACCTCTGAAGTTGGAGTTTTAGATGAAATTGATATAGCAAAACTTAGAGCAAATGAAGCTGCTCATACTATTGAAAGGCATGGCTTTGAAGTAACAGATGATTTATTAAAAAGAAGAGCTACAGAAGGCATTGCTCCAGATGGCTCTTCTATTGCTAAACGACAAGGAGGTAGAAGAATAGGGAATATAATACCGCCAATGTCATCTAAATTTATAGATGCTATCAGTATGAAAAAAGCGTTAAACGCAGTAGATGTATCTACAAGCGCTTTTAAAGAAGCTTTAAAGGCAGAAAAACTAGCTAAAGGTACAGATACTCCACCTTTATTTAAATTTCAAGTTGATTTGGGAGAAACTATTGGTTTAGGTTATAAAAAACCTATAGGAACACCTAATTATGTTTTAACAGGACAAAAATTATCAGGAAATCCTATAAAAATAAATGGTCTAACCAAAATAGAAGTTCGTTATAAATTAAATCGTGCAACAGGAAAGTACGAAATAAATACAATGTTTCCAATAGAATAATTATGGAGAAATATAAACATTTAAGATATGCTATTGAATTGTTTTCAGCGGATTGGGAATTAACAGAAGAAGAATATCAAGAAACCTTTTCTTCATTTGTTAATGCAGAACCTGACTACACTAAACGAATAAAAAAAGAATTTATTCAAGCATTAAATGACCCTGAATGGAGTTGGGTAAAAATAGGATATGAAACCAACTTTATAGGCTCCGATGACTCAGAAGAAAGTGTTTGGTTATCCGTGAAAGATTTAATATGGAATGTTATTGCTTCTAATGAAGAACCACCTATGAGGAGATTTGTTTAGTTTTTATTGATGATATTTCCGATTATGGTAAAAAATTTATGTTCAAGAAATGATAACTGTATGATGATACAGCAAGAAGTATTACTAAGCCAGAATTTATCATACAGAATAGATGATATACCGGAGCTTACTATAAATCCTGAAAACGGTAAAAAACAATGAAAGATTATACAGATGATGAATTTTCTAAATTATCTCTAGAAGAAAAGATTAGGTTATTTGATTTAGAGGCAGAAAAAGAATATCAAAAACAAATAAAATTAAGAGATGAAATTTACCCTAATTATTCTTTTCAAGAAAAAGTAAGTTTTTGGTCAGGACGATTACATCAACAAATGCGCTGGTAGGTAGAGAGTGGTTTAGACCCTTATTCTATTTATACTCTAGAGTGGTATCAATCGACAAAGGAATTTGAACCTAATTTTGATAAGATTATGGATGAAGTATTTTCTAAATATTGGGGTACTGGTGCAGATTGGAGTAAAGAAGAATATTTGAAAAGAATAAAAAATGAGAATAATTAGGTTGTCTATATAGCAACTCTAAAAAATGTAGATCTACTTTGTAGGTTAAGGAATTGTATAAGGGACAGAGTTATGATTAAATTATCTGAAGAGCAATTAAAAAAACTTTCTAGACAAGAGAGGTATGAATATTACAATAAAGTAGAAGCTTTTGAGTGGTCCTTACTGTCTTTTGACGAAAAAAAGAAGTCAATTCTTAGTGACTATGAATTTATAATCAATAAAAGAGGTATTGAGGGAATTACTTTAGAGGAACAAATTGAGTTTGCATTAAATAGCGAATTGTCTGAAAATACGAACTACGTAACTCCTTTAGTTAAATACTATCATGCAATTAAAGAAAATGAAAAGTTTACTTTTTTTTGGGAAACTAAGTCTTCTTTTTCTCAATGGTATAAATCAATTTTTACAGCATCTACTTGTTTAATTGAGGGAGTATGTATGAATAAAACTAAACGAGAATATGTACTCCAAGATCAATTTCCTTACCCTGATCAAGAATATTCTTCAGCTGAACAGTTTATGATGTATCATAAAGCAATTATTTTTTTAGATATTGATTCAGCCAAAAAAATAATGAAGACAAATAATGTTCGAAAAATTAAAGAGTTAGGACGAAATGTTGCTGAATTTAATGAAGAGGTATGGAAATATTATAGAAGTAAAGTTGTTTATGAAGGAAACAAGGCAAAATTTACACAAGACGAAGAATTAAAAAATAAACTATTGTCTACAGTAGGTACAACCATTGTAGAAGCATCTCCGAATGATAGAATATGGGGTATTGGATTAGTAGAAAACGATATAAGAGCACAAAAAAGAGAAACTTGGCAAGGGAAAAACTTATTAGGGGAGATCTTAGCTAAAATTAGAGTTGATATAGCAGGAAGCTATTAATGAATTGTGTAGCCAGTCTAATTATAGGAGGAGTGAACTGATTGGAGTAAAGAGAATATTTGAATAGAAGAAAAAGAAGTATTGAAAAGGGGGAAACAGTACATATTAGTAAGCTTACTATGTTTAGTAAGTAGTATAAGTTTAGCGCAAAATTTAGATATAGAATCCATTACAAAATCTACTAAGGTTAAAGTAAGTGGTAATGTCAATGCCAATATGGTGTATTACAATGCAAATACCCGTAATGCACGTATTCCGTTTACGTATTTTTTACAAGGAACAGTGAATGTAAGTTGGTTAAGTTTTAATATCCCTTTTACCTATAGTTTTTCTAATCAAGGAGATAATTTTGACTACCAACTGCCTTTTAAGTTTAATAGGTTGAGCTTACACCCAAAATACAAATGGATACAAGCGCATATAGGAGATGTTACCATGAATTTTTCTCCTTATACCTTAAACGGACATCAATTTACAGGTGGAGGTATTGAATTAACTCCTAACAAACCAATAAAGTTCAGTGCCATGTATGGTCGTCTATTAAAAGCAACAGAAGACGATGGTAATCCACAAACCTTACCAGCATTTAAACGTACAGGATATGGAGCAAGAGTAGCTTGGGAAAAGCCAAATTATAAGTTCGGACTAATAGGTTTTTATGCAAAAGATGCAGAAAATTCTATAGCAGCAATACCAGAAGAAAGAAATATAAAACCTAAAGAAAACTTAGTAATAAGTCTTACAGGAGAAACTACCATTGCTAAAAAGTATACAATAAGGGCAGAATATGCCTCAACAGCCATTACACAAGATACAAGAGCAGATAAAAGTAGTAATACCTCTAACAATTTAGCAGGGTTTTTGTTTAACAATCGTACATCAACCGAATATTACAATGCGATTAAAGCAGATTTAGATGTAAAATTAGGACAAATGAAAGTTGGTTTGGGCTATGAACGTATTGATCCTAATTATGAAACCTTAGGAGCTTATTATTTTAATAATGATTTTGAGAATATCACATTAAATATGGCTCGATCATTATTTAAAAATAAGTTGAACTTATCGTTTAATATAGGATACCAAAGGGATAATTTAAATAATCAAAAAGCACAATCTACAGGGAGAAATATAGGGAGCGTTAATGCAACGTATCAGATGACAGATGCAATTACTTTATCAGGAATGTATTCTAACTTCACCACGTTTACGAACAAAAGTTTAAATCAGTTTGATGATATTAACGACAACGATTTAACCGATGAAGAACAAGAAGCATTAAATTTTAAACAATTGTCACAAAATGCCAATATAAACTTGAATTGGATGTTGGCTAAAAAGAAAAATGTTACACAGAATGTTAATTTAAACTATTCATTAGCATCTTCAGCAAATAAAGAGAATGGTATTATTAGAATTGGTCAAGCGAATAATTTTCACAACGGAAATGTAGTTTATACATTAGGATTTCCTGAAAAATCGCTAACAATTTCGCCTTCACTTAACTACAATTATAGCGATATCGGTAGAGATGATAGCAAAGCATACGGAGCGTCTTTAAATATGAATAAATTATTTTTTAAAAACATATTAAATACCACTCTAGGAGCTTCGTATAATAGTAATGTAAACAAAGAAATTACAAGTAATGTTTTAAATTTTAGGGCAAGTGCTTCTACAACTATTGCACAAAACCATAATTTAAATTTAAATGCAATACAGTTATTCAGAGAAGCTACACAGCAAGAAAAACTAAGTGAATTAACTGTGACTTTTGGGTATAGTTATAGCTTCGGATTGAAAAAACCAAAATTCAAATTTGGAAAAAGAGAAAGAAATAAAAAAGTAAAAGAATTTTCATTCTCGTATAAAGAGCATACTTTTAGTGGAGAACACTCTAAAATTACCTTAGAGATTAAACAGTTATTAAATGATCCTGTTTTTGCAAGTATAAAAAGTATAGAAAAAGTAAGAAATGATTTAAATTTATTAGAAACAGATGTCGTAAATAATGAAAATGTAAGTAATAAACATTATAAGAAAGCAGCAGTAAATTATTTAGACTATTTATATAAACACAAAGACTTTATAAATACGTATCATAAGTTAGCGTTTAAAAGTTTAAAGAAGCTTTACGAACAAGCAGTCTTACTAGATGAAGAAGTAAAAGCAAGTTATAATCGTTTACTACACTTGATGAAGCAAGAAGCGAAAAGAGGAAACTTTATATCTAAAAGTGATAAAAAAGATTTACAGACTAGAAAAATAAAAATGGAGGCGCATCAATGGATGCAGTCAGAATTACAAAAGTTAACATATCAGGACGTTGTGGCTAATAATGGAATCCTCAATGAGTTTAAAAATAATCATATATCAACTATTTTTAAAATGATAGAAGAAAAGAAAACAGAAGAGCAAATTGAAGACTTTTTAGCTTTAGAATTTGCTAAATTCTATCATAAAAAAAGTATTAAGAAACCGCAAAGGTAATTTTTTATTTGGTGAGCTTAGTTAAGCTAGATATATGGTGATGCATTCTTTTAAGAAAAATAAGCTAATCAAAGAAAGAACTACCCCTGTTATACCAATGAATAATTTTGAGCTAGTATTTTTGGATTTTCCAATTATAAGTTCCTTAGTATTTTTATTGTACAAAAAATTTATTTTATGTTTTGTTAATTTAAGTTCTAATGTCCTTAAATCAGCTTCAGTTAAAATCATTTATAAGAATAATAAGTGAAATTTAGATATGCTACGCAATCTTTGTCCCGTTTTTAACAGCACGTTCAGTAGTTAACAAAGTAACCTCTTTACCATCACCTAAACCACCTAATACAAGGCATTCACTCATCATATTAGCAATTTGTTTTTTAGGAAAGTTTACCACAGCAACCACTTGTTTTCCTATCAAATCTTCAGGCTGATACAGTTTAGTGATTTGTGCTGAGGTTTTTTTAATTCCGTAATCACCAAAATCAACCTGCATTTTATAGGCAGGATTTTTAACCTCTTTAAAAACCTCGGCAGAAATGATTGTACCAATACGCATTTCTACCTTTGTAAAGTCGTTCCAAGTGAGGGTGTTATCTTCCATATGTCTGTAAATTATACCAGTTAGGTATTTATAGTTGTTTAAAAATAAAATTTTATTAAGTGCCCATTATGAGCTCCATAATTTAGTTATTTTCTAGCAATCGTTTTGCTGCAGTAAACGGTGTCGTTTTCCCTTTTTCTAGTTTTGCAATTTCCTGCTGCAATAATTCTTTAATTTTAGGATTGTTATAAAAATTGTTTTTTAATTGTTGATTGATGGTTTCTAACAACCAATAATTATTTTGTTCATCTCTTTTCTGTTGAAAGTAGCCTGATTTTTTCACTAAACTCATGTACTCTTCAATCATAGCATAGATAGCATCAATTCCTTGATGATGCAATGCACTTGCTAATAAAACGTTGGGTTGCCAACCACTTTCCTTAGCAGGATATAAGTGTAAAGCTCTGTTAAATTCTACTTTCGCTAGTTTAGCATTTTTTTCATTACCGCTATCTGCTTTGTTAATCACAATCGCATCCGCCATTTCAATAATTCCACGTTTAATACCTTGTAATTCGTCACCAGCACCTGCCAATTTCAACAATAAAAAGAAATCAGTCATAGAATGTACAGCCGTTTCTGATTGTCCAACACCTACCGTTTCAATAATAATAGTATCAAAACCAGCAGCTTCACATAAAATAATACTTTCACGTGTTTTTTGAGCAACACCACCTAACGAAGTTCCAGAAGGAGAAGGACGGATAAAAGCATTTTCATCAGTTACTAATTCCTCCATACGTGTTTTATCACCTAAAATACTACCTTTGTTAATAGAACTACTTGGATCTACCGCCAAAACAGCTACTTTTTTTCTTAAAGAAGTTAAATGCTTACCAAAAGCTTCAATAAACGTACTTTTTCCTACACCTGGAACACCTGTAATTCCAATTCTAACCGATTTATTGGCATGCGGTAAACAAGCTTCTAAAATTTCATTGGCTTGTTGTTGGTGTTTTGGATTCGTACTTTCCACTAACGTAATAGCTCTACTTAAAAAAGGAATATTACCAGCAACTATTTGAGTAACAAATTCTTCGGTTGAGGTAGTTTTTCTTCTGTTACGTTTTATTTTTTCTGCAGATGATTTACTGGTGGTTTCAGGCTGAGAAACCCCGTCTTTTTCAGAGAGTGCAGATGTGTCTTTGTCGGTCATTATGTAGATAAAACAAAATAATAACGTAAATTTAGAAATAAAAATGCAGGAAAATGCAACGCGGTAGAAAAAGTCTCGTATTTAGGGTAAGAAATCAAGAATGAAATCAACCAAACAGTTACATCAATCGGTAATAGATGCCTGTAAAAACAATGATGCAAAAGCACAAATGCAATTGTATGATTTGTATTGTGATGCCATGTATACAGTGGCGTTACGGTATGTAAAAGATTCTTTTATAGCGGAAGATGTAATGCAAGAAGCATTTGTAAAAGCATTTAAAAATATTGATTCATATAAAAAAGGAGTAGCGTTTGGTGCTTGGTTAAAAAGAATCGTTATCAATCAAAGTATTGATTATTTAAAGAAGAGAAAATTAGAACTGGTTTCTATTAACGAAGAAATTACCACAGTAGCAGATGATGATAATTGGAATGTAGCCGCTACGATATCGTATCAAGAAATTGTAAACTGCATTCAGCAATTAAAAGAAAAGTATAGAGTTGTGTTGACTCTGTTTTTATTAGAAGGGTATGATCATGGAGAGATTTCGCAAATATTAGGAATTTCGGAAGTGAGTTCGAGAACACATTTATTAAGAGGAAAAAGACAAGTGCAAGAACAATTAAAAGCAGTACACCATGTCTAAAGATATTAGAGAAATACTAAAAAACAATGTTGAAAACACCGAGAGGTTATCAACAAATCACAGACAGCGTTTTCAACAAAAGTTGATGGATGAATTGCATTCAACACCATCAACAAAAAAATCATATCAGTGGTTGTATATAGCAGCATCCATTGTGTTGTTGGTGAGTTTGGGAATTCAGTTTTACCCAACTAATACTGTAAATCCAATAATAACTGAGCTTCCAAAAGAAACTCAAAATCAAATTAGTTTAGGAACCATATCTCCTGAGTTAAAAACGGTGGAAGATTACTATGTAAATACCATTAATTACGAACTAAGTCAGTTAGAATTAACTGAAGATAATAAAGAACTTTTTGATGGTTATTTAATTAAAATAGGAGAATTAACCAAAGAATATAAATCGTTAACCGAAGAGCTCAATACAAAAGGAATTAACGATGATACTATCAATGCATTGATTGGAAACCTGCAATTACGTTTACAGCTGTTAAAACGTATGCAAAAACAATTACAAGAATTTAAAAATCCAACTCAAAATGACATTCAAACAATTTAAAATCAGTGTTTTTTTACTGTTAGTAACTGGCGTTGTATCTGCACAGAAATACGATAAAAAGTTTAGTGAAAATTTTAAAACAAGTAAAGACGTAGTAGTTAATATCAATGCATCTAATGCAGATGTAGATGTAACTACATGGAATAAAAATGAAGTTTCAGTAGAAGCAGTTGTAGAAGTTGAAGGGCTAGATAAAAAAGAAGCTCAAAAATATTTAGACAACTGGAAATTTGAAGCCTTAGGGAATAAAAGTAAGGTACAAATTAATGCCAATAGAAATAGTTTTAGAATAGGAAGAGACAATATTGTATTCTTCAATTCATCAGACAATAATTACCCAAGAGTATTTGAGTATGATACAGAAAGTGAGGTTGTAGTAATACCAGAAATACCAGAGGTAAGTATCCCGGAAATGCCTGAGATGCCAGAAATGCCTGAAATTGAAATTCCAGAAATTAATTTTGAAAAGTTATTTCAAGATGTGGATTTTGATGTAGAGGAAATGTTTGAAAATGAAGAGCTTGTCAGGTTTAAGTGGAAAGATGGCAAACATAATGTAAATATAACCTCAAAAGAAGAATGGGAGGAATTTAAGAAAACGGAAGCATATAAAGAATATCTTAAGAATAATAAAAATTCTAAAACAAAGATGTTTTTCTCAAAAAAACATCAAGTTCTCAATGAAAAAAAATTAAGAGACGAACTAAAAAGAGTTAAAAGTGAGCTTAAAAAAATTGACAGAGAAAAAATTCAAAAACAATTAGCAAAAGCGAGAGTGGAAATGCATAAGGTTAGAGAAGAAATGAAAAAAAATCACAGGAATTATTCTTTTTCTTCTGACAGCAATAACCTTATGATTAATGGGAAAAAAGTAAAAATCACAAAGAAGATTACGATAAAAGTTCCAAAATCGGCAACGTTTGACTTGAATACACGACACTGTAAAGTAAAACTACCAAAAACTAAAGCTTCAGGAAAGGTTAGTTATGGAACTTTTAAAGCTGATGCACTTGACGGTGGAAAATTAAATATTTCATTTTCACCAGTAAACATAAATTCATTAAACGCTTGTACGTTGTTCTTAAATAATGTAACCGATGCTCAATTAGCATCGGTTACCAATACAACCGTAAACTCTAATTCATCAGGGTTGGTAGTAAACAATGTTTATAGCAATGTTGAAGTAAATAATAAGTTTGGAAACTTAACCATAACCAAAGTACACCCTAGTCATGATAATTTAAAAGTACTTTTAAGTTATTCAGATGCTGGGGTTGATTTAGCAGGGATAAACAAAAAATTCGATATTCAGAGTAATAAGGTTAAGAAACTAAAAGATGGAAGTGTAGAATATAATGGAGAGTTTATTTTGATTTCAAACGATAAGAAAATAGAAATAGACGGTAAATACAGCCAATTAAAAGTTAAAAACCAATAAGAAATACAAACAAAATTACTTTTTATTTCTACAAAATTGCTACCAAATTCTTTTTCTATATTCTTTATAAAGTGCCTATATTAGCGATTGCAAATAGTCATTTTTACTATGGAATTATACAAAGAAAATCAACTTAAAATATATAACTCTTTAACCAAATCAAAAGAGCTTTTTAAACCAGTAACAGAAGGACGCGTAGGAATGTATGTATGTGGTCCTACAGTATATAGCAACGCCCATTTAGGAAACGTACGAACTTTTATGTTTTTTGATGTGGTGTATCGTTATTTATTACACTTAGGTTATAAGGTGCGTTATGTACGTAATATTACAGATGCTGGTCACTTAGAAAACGATGCAGATGAAGGAGAAGACAGAATAGCAAAAAAAGCACGATTAGAGGAGATTGAACCGATGGAAGTAGTGCAACGTTATACAGTTGATTTCCATAATGTATTAAACAACTATAATTTTTTACCACCAAGTATAGAGCCTACAGCAACAGGTCATATTGTAGAGCAGATTGAAATGATTAAAGAAATCATGGAAAAAGGTTTTGCTTATGAAGTAAACGGTTCGGTGTATTTCGATGTGTTAAAATATAATGAAACAGGTAACTACGGAATCCTTTCTGGTAGAAAATTTGAAGACGCTATTCACAATACAAGAGCGTTAGACGGACAGTCTGATAAAAGAAATCCGCAAGACTTTGCACTTTGGAAAAAAGCCGACGATCGTCATATCATGCGTTGGCCTTCACCTTGGAGTGATGGTTTTCCAGGTTGGCATTTAGAATGTTCAGTGATGAGTACAAAGTACTTAGGCGAACAGTTTGATATTCATGGTGGAGGAATGGATTTAAAATTCCCGCATCATGAGTGTGAAATTGCACAATCGCAAACCTGCAGTGGTGTTAAACCAGTAAATTACTGGATGCACACCAATATGTTATTGTTGAACAGTCAAAAAATGGCAAAGTCAACAGGGAACTTTATTTTACCAAATGAAATTTTAACGGGAGAAAATAACATTTTAGGAAAACCGTTTTCTGCAAGTGTGGTTCGTTTTTTCAATATGCAAGCGAACTATAGAAGCATTTTAGACTTTTCTGGAGAAGCGTTAGAAGCTGCTGAAAAAGGACATGCAAAGTTGATGGAAGCTGTAGATTTCTTGGATAAAATAGAAGCAGGTAGTTCTTCTTCATTTGATGTTGAAAAATGGAGACAAGATTGCTACGATGCTATGAATGATGATTTTAATACGCCAATTTTAATAGCACATTTATTTGAAGCAGTAAAAGTTATCAATCAAATAAAAGAAGGAAAGGCAAGTTTAACTACCGATGACTTAGACGTGTTTAAAAATACAATCAACGCGTTTGTTTTTGATGTATTAGGATTAATGAATGAAACTTCAGAAGGAAATAATTCAGACAAACTAAGTGGTGTCGTTGAAATGTTAATTAGCATGCGTAAAGAAGCACGTGAGAATAAAGATTGGGCATTGTCTGATGAAATTCGTGATAGATTACTGGAATTAGGTATTCAATTAAAAGACGGTAGAGAAGGAACAACGTTTACAGTTAACTAATTGAAAAAAATACTAACATATCCGTTTATATTACTAGTTCGATTTTATCAAACAGCCATATCTCCGTTTACACCAGCAACATGTAGATATTCACCAACGTGTTCAAGCTACACAATTGAAGCGTTGCAAAAACATGGGTTGTTTTATGGCGGTTGGTTGGCATTGAAAAGAATTTTCAGTTGCCACCCTTGGGGAGGAAGCGGTTACGATCCTGTTCCAGAGAAAAAAGAAAAATAACAGTCATTTTATACCGTTGAGTAACCTTAGAAACAAATAAACTCAATAGCGTTTTGGATTGACATAAAAACTAAATTAAAGTAGATGAATTTTTTATCCATAGTGTGGGATTGGAACCCAGAAATAATAAATTTAGGAGGTTTTGGTATTCGTTGGTACAGTTTAATGTTTGTAGCAGCGTTTATTTTAGGACTTCGATTAATGAAAAAGATTTACATCAACGATAACATTGCTGTTGAAAAACTAGATCCGTTATTTATGTACGTATTCGTTTCTATGTTGATAGGAATGCGTTTAGGAGATGTATTCTTTTACAGTTGGGATTATTACCAAAATCATTTACTAGAAATCATATTACCATTTAAAAAGCAAGAAGGAGCTTCGGCTTTATTCGGATTGTTAGATGGATGGAAATTTACAGGGTTTACAGGGTTTGCAAGTCACGGAGCAGCAATAGCAATTCCAATAGCCATGTACTTTTACGCAAAGAAACACTTACAAAAACCATGGTTGTTTATTTTAGATAGATTAGGAATTATGGTAGCCTTGGCAGGATTTTTCATCCGTTTTGGAAACTTTTTTAATTCTGAAATTTATGGAAAACCAACAGGAAGCAGCTTTGGTGTCATCTTTAAAAGAGCAGGAGAGACGGTACCACGTCACCCAACCCAATTATACGAAGCACTAAGTTATTTAGTTTTGTTTTTTGCATTATGGCATTTCTATTGGAAAACAGATAAGAAAAACCAAACAGGATTTTTATTTGGACTGTTTATGGTTGTGTTATGGACGTTACGTTTTGTAATAGAGTTCTTAAAAGAGGCACAAGTAGAAGGAAGAGAAGATTGGGTATTCAATACATTAAACACAGGTCAGGTGTTAAGTATTCCACTAGTGTTAATCGGTTTTTGGTTAATGTTTAGAAAAACTAAAGCAACAACATAAAAACAATAAAAAAACTCCAAGGTTATTCTTGGAGTTTTTTGTTTATGAGAAAAAAGTTTTAAGCTTTTATTTTTGCTAACTCTTGCTTTTTAGCATTAATTTCATTTTCAATTTTTAACAAGCGATTTTCAATCTTACTGATAATAGCTTGTTTTCTTTCAATACTTTCTTTAGAAGTAGAAGCATCTTGCTTAGCCTCTTCTAATTTAGATTTCATTTTAGCTAAACCTTCCTTACCACTAATTAAAATTTCTTCGTTAATGCTAATATCATCTTCAAGGTCACTTATTAACGTGTTTTTCTCTTTACTAATGTTTTGCTCCTTAGCTTTAATTTGGTTACTTAATTGCTTCAATTTTTCTTCCTCTAAACGTAAAGCCTCTTGTTCTTTTAAATAAGCAAGTTCTCTGGCTTTTCTTTCTTCGTCTAACTTCTTACGGGCCTCTTCAAGTTTTTGTTTTTGTAAAAGAACTTCTTTCTGTTCGTCACTTATATTATCTTCATATACCACAAGACCAGTACTTACAGTAGTAGTTTTAGCTTCCTCTTTTTCCTCAGCTCTCTTAGCTTCTTCTTTTTTAAGTTTTCTAGCTAACTTTCTTTCAAGAGACGCTAAGTCTTTTTTATGTAAATCAATTTGATTATTTAACTTGCTTAACCTTTGTTGCATATTAGCAACAATTTTTTCTTTTCTTTCTACCTCTTGTTTTGTAGCCTTTTTACTTGTTTTAAAACGCTCTAAATTTCCTTTTACACGTTTTAAAGCACCAACCCCACTAACTAAAATTTCTTCATTAGCGCTAATTTGATTTTTCTTGTTTTTTACTTGAGCTTTTAAAGTTTTAATGTCATCTTGAGCATTTACTTGTTGGCAAGTAAACGTTAAGAATAAAGTTAAAGAGACTAGGAATCTTAGTGTTTTCATTTTAATTTTATGGTATTAAGTTTTTGTTTTTTTCGGGGCGCAAAAGTATGGCTAAATGCGAAAAAAAAATAACTTTTCATCATGTTTTTTATCATGTTTTTCAGGATACTAAAAGCATAATGTTTTGACTCACATAAAATTTGATATGAATAAATAGCTTAACAACACTTATTCGTGATGATAAGGCTCGTTACGAAGAATGGTAAACCCACGATAAATTTGTTCGACAATAAATAAACGAATCATTTGATGAGAAAACGTCATTTTAGAGAGCGATAACTTTCCTTGTGCTTTATTGTATACAGCCTCAGAAAATCCATACGGACCTCCAATAACCAACACTAGTTGCTTAATACCAGAGTTCATTTTCTTTTGTAAGTATTGTGAAAACTCTACAGAAGTATACTGTTTCCCTTTATCGTCTAATAAAACTAATTGATCAGTAGGTTGCAGTTTAGACAGAATTAACTCTCCTTCTTTTTCTTTTTGTTGCGCCTCGCTTAGGTTTTTAACGTTTTTAATATCTGGAATAATCTCCAACTCAAACTTTACGTAATGTTTTAAGCGGTTTTGGTATTCGTCAATTAATTGCTGTAACTGCTTATTGTCAGTTTTACCTATGGCGAGTAGTTTTATTTTCATACGGCAAAATTACGAATGTTTTATAAACTCTTAAAGGGAAGGTTTTAGGTTAAAAAACTTGCTTTAATAACGGTGTGTAATAAGCTACTAAAACAAGCTTTTGCCATCGTAAAAAGTGGTTTACCTTATGACGCAAATTATAAAAGTACGTTGGTTTAAAAAAGTATAAAATTTACTTGTTTTTTGCCTCAGTTCTTTGTTATGTGCCGTATTATATTTAATCCAATTTTAAACAATAATATTTGTATTCAGAATTGAATTTATACATACCGTTCTTAATTGTGATAACATCATTTCTATTCATCCAAGTGTTATTACCTATATAGGTTTTCAAAGTATCTGTTTTTTGATTTTGGACATTAGTCAGAATAACTTTATTCGTATTAACAGAAACTTGGAGCGATAGCTTTTCACCTCCAATTTTACCTGAATATATTCCTTCAATCATTTTATTATCAAAATCTAATGGTATAGGTTTTGAGATTTTTCTCTTTAAAATTTTCCAATTTATTTTATTGGTAAAGTGATTTACACCTAATAGTCCAGAGGTATTTATAAGGCAAATGAGATATAAATCTTCTTTCGGAAAATACTGTGTTATGGATACAAAACCAGGGATATATCCACTATGTCCTATTTCTACATTTCCATAATTTGAAAAATTAACCAGACCTTTTGCATAAAATAGTTTAGTACCATTTCTTAACCTTATGGGTTCAATAAGTGAACGGTATGATTCTTTAGATAAAATTCGGTATTCGTGTAATGCTTTTAGCCATATTAATAGGTCATTTGTTGTACTACACAAAGAACCACCAGCATATGGTCATATATGATTGATGTAATCTTTTTGTCTTAATCCTTCTTCTGTTGAACTATATCCATTTATTTTATTTTTAACTATAGCTTTCATTGAGCAATAGCTTGTGTTTTTCATACCCAAAGGGATGAAAAATCCTTTTCTTAAATACTCTTCGTAGGTTTTTCCTGTAACTTTTTCAATGATTAATCCAAGGAAAAAATAACCAGAATTGTTATAGACAAAATTTTCTTGTGGCTCAAATTGAAAATTTTCTTGTTCAACTAACCTAACAAGAGAGTCTCTTGGTAAATTTTGAACAGATAGTGACCAAAACTTTGGAATATCTGTATAGTTAGCAATGCCAGAAGTATGTTCTAAAAGGTTTTTTATTGTGATTTTTCTGCCTTTTGTGTCAAAATTCAAATAGTCGGTAAAATCATCATCTAAATTAATTTTACCTTGTTCTGCTAATTTTAGAATTGCAACAGCAGTAAACTGTTTTGTTACAGAGCCTATTTCAAATACCGCATTAATAGGCATATTGGTTGATAATTCTATATTTGCATATCCATAGTTTTTATCAAGTAAGATTTTGTTTTTTTTAAGCACTAAAATAGATGCTCCAGCTATTTGATTTTTCTTTATAGCATCTGCGAATAATGAGTCTGAATACTTTTCTAATGAGTTTGGATTATGTAATGATAATTCTTTTTTGCAACTCACTAGTAAAGAAACTACGAAGAAAGTCGATATTAAATATTTCATAAGTATTCTATTCCAAATTTCTTCTTACGATTTCTTCTCCAACCGCTCCGAAATATTCTGATATAATTTTTTGCCATAAAACCATTCCGTTTTCAGAATTTGAGAAAAGCACTAAACCTTGTTTGGAATTGTTTAAAAGCAATGCAATAGTTTTTGTTCCATAATCTCCACCAGTGTGCATAAATGCTGTTTCGTTATTTGGTAAGTCAGATAACATTTGCATCCCTAAACTCCAATCAATTCCATCTTTTTCGTTTGCTTGGACTTTTAAAAATTCATTATAAGTTTTTTTTGATAAATCTGCACCATTTAAAATATACTCCAAGAATTTAGAGTAATCTTCGACTGTTGTTAATAAATTGGCTGAAGCATTTGCAACAGAATATTTTTCGTAATGTATTGGTTTTCCATTTTCATTGTGTTCAACAGCATATTGATTTTCATCGATCTCATTAGTCCAATAAAAATGGGTGTTATTCATTCCAAGTGGATTAAATAATTTTTCTTTTGCAATGTCTTCAAATGGACGTTTAAATTTCTTTTCAATTGCTTTACGCAGATATTCAAGGCCTTCTCCAGAATATTGCCATTTTGTTCCAGGTTCGAATTGAAAGTGTAATTTTTTGCTATCGGTTAAGTACCTCCAATTTGGAAAGCCAGATTGATGTGACAAAATATGCCTTGTAGTTAATTTATCTAGATATTTACTATTCTTTATGTCTTTATCTATAAAATATTTAGAAACAGGCTCATCTAAATTCCATTTACCTTCATCAATTAGTTTTAAAACTACAAAAGCTGTAATTGGTTTTGTTAGAGAAGCAACTTTATAAATACTGTTATTTGAAATTGGTTGTTTTGCAGTTTTGTTTCCAAATGTTCTTATTTGTTGAATTTTTCCATTTTTAATTAATCCAATTGCTATCGACGGAATTTTGTGTCTTTCTAATAATTTTTCGATTTCTTTATCATTATCAAACAGTTTGTAGGCATAATCAGCATTAAATTTTACTCCGTAATCTTTTGTTGGTGGCTTGTGTTCATAGCTTAATATTCGTTTGACCTTCCATTGTCCACTTTCTAACACCCAAGTGTGTGTAAATTTTCCTCGTTCAGTTGCATAGAGCTTTTTGTTAGGTTCTTTAATGTAAAAAATATGTTCACCTGTCTGTATTGCTCCGTATATTTCTCCATTATTTTTTAAAGGAAATACTTTTTGTGTTTCATCTACTAATCTTCTAATAGGTTTGAAATTGGGGTTAGAGCAAATGCTATTTGAAAAAGATTTATAAAATTGCTCTAAATTTTGAGTTCCATTCTGGTCGTGAAAAAACTCTAAATCCCTATGAAGAACTTTTTTTAAAGCAGAATAATTACATTTGTTAAACCCCTCATTAAAAATAAGGCTATCTGCTTTTTTTAGCTCAATAAATAAATTTGAATTATTAGCGACTTGAGCAACACTGTTTTTAGCTGTTAGAATTAATAGGACTGCAAAAATTAGTTTATATGTTTTCATATTAAATTTTGATTGATATTTGAAATTGCAAATCTCTTGATACCAATTAATAAAAAACAAAAATTTACCTGACAATTAGATGACAATTATCTGACAGGCGTTATAAAAAACTGAAATTCAGTCTTATATATAGTTTTTGGTTTTTATCTAATTCAATAGTATTTCTAATGATTACATATAGATTTATGATAACTGAAACGATTAATAGTATTAAAGTTATTTGTTTAGTTAATCCGAACCACTTACTTATAAACGGACTTAATAGAATACATACTAAAGCAATAATTGTGTAGAATATTTGAACAGAAATAATTTGTTTTGTTATTTCATTCACTTGATTTTTCCGCTTCATAATAAACCAAGGAAGCAGTATATTAATTGGTGGAAGAATGATACCTAAAATAGAAGAAAGATTAATTTGTTTAGTGAGTTGATAGTTTATGGTTTCTGTTTTAGGTTCCGCTATATTTTCTTTTAATTCATCTTCTGTAACTCCAAGAGTCTTAGCCAAAACTTTTAAAGTATGTCCTTTGGGTTCAGTTCCTTTTTCAATCCGTTGAATGGTTCTGGTTGAAACTCCTGCTTTTTCTGCTAATTCCTCTTGAGTCAGATTTAGTTTTTCTCGATATTTTAAAAGTTTATTCAATCTCTAAAGTGATTTTTCTTATGGCACACAACTTGTTTATATAGATGTAAAATACATCGTTATACACCTGTTTAGGTAGGTCTATGATTGTATTTTATGTTTGTTTATACATTTACGAACTTACTAATAATAATTTAATTTTCTTACGGAAACCCATAATCGCAACTATTTAGATACTAAAAGTAGTTTTAGTTGTTATTAACGATCTCTGACACCTTATTTAGAAAATCAAAAAACAAGTTGACACACTTTATTGAATACTCCCCACACTTTATTGAATACTCCCTTGCATGGGTCGCTGATATCACGGCATGCTCCGTTGACACTACGGCATGGAGTGCTAATACTACGGCAATAGATAAATTAATAGCACTCGTAAAAAAGTTGACAGCATTGCTAGCCGTAGCCTCAAATCCCAACAGATTTCATAAAAGCTCTCGGAGAAAACATTAAAAGAGCTTAAGAAAAAGCTACCAACCAATACTTAAAAGTAGAATTTTGTTAGTTGTAGTATGAGTTAGCAGCTGTAAACAGTATTGGTTTTTACCATTAAAGATTACTTGAAAGTATCATCTCGATTGAAAAGAGGGATCTCATTAAAGTGAGTAACATCTATTGTTGAGATGTCTCATCACTCATATTTTATGCTATCGACATAACACCCTATTGATTTTAGTTAATTTATAAAACTCAGGTTATACCAAAATTTTATCAAAGGTATACACCATTTTTGCTAATTTCGCCGCTTAAAATATTTTGTATGATTACGGTAGATCAATTAACGGTTGAGTTTAGTGGTAACACCCTGTTTAGCGACGTTTCGTTTGTAATAAACGAGAACGATAAAATTGCCTTAATGGGTAAAAATGGCGCAGGAAAATCCACCATGATGAAAATTATAGCAGGAGTTTCTAAACCAACTAAAGGTGGCGTTCGTAGTCCGAAAGATACCGTAATCGCTTACTTACCGCAGCACTTGTTAATGGAAGACAACTGCACGGTAAAAGAAGAAGCATCCAAAGCATTTGCATCTATTTTTGCCATGAAAGCCGAAATGGACGACCTCAACAAACAATTAGAAACTCGTACCGATTACGAATCGGATGATTATATGAAAATCATTGAGCGTGTATCGGATTTAGGGGAGAAGTACTACGCGTTAGAAGAAATAAACTACGAAGCAGAGGTAGAAAAAGCTTTAAAAGGGTTAGGATTTAAACAAGAAGATTTTGAAAGAGCAACCTCAGAGTTTAGTGGAGGTTGGCGTATGCGTATTGAGTTGGCGAAAATCTTACTGCAAAAACCCGATTTAATTTTGTTAGATGAGCCTACCAACCACGTAGATATCGAATCGGTAATTTGGTTGGAAAACTTTTTATTAAACAAAGCCAAGGCGGTAGTAGTAATTTCGCACGATAAAGCGTTTATCGATAATATTACCAACAGAACCATTGAGGTAACGATGGGAACCATTCACGATTACAAAGCGAACTACTCACACTATTTAGAGTTGCGTAAAGAGCGTCGTGCACATCAGTTAAAAGCCTACCAAGAACAACAAAAGTTTATTGCCGATACCAAAGCATTTATCGAACGTTTTAAAGGAACCTATTCAAAAACGAATCAAGTAGCTTCACGTGAGCGTATGTTAGAAAAATTGGTTCCTGTAGAAATTGATGAGGTAGATACCTCAGCATTAAAACTGCGTTTTCCACCGTCACCACGTTCAGGAGATTATCCTGTAAAAGTAGAAGGATTGACGAAGCAATACGGAGACTTAACAGTATTTAAAGACGCAAGTTTCTCTATAGCTCGTGGAGAAAAAGTATCGTTTGTAGGAAGAAACGGAGAAGGAAAATCGACCATGATTAAAGCAATTATGGGAGAAATTGATTTTGAGGGTGAATGTGGCTTAGGACACAACGCTAAAGTGGGATACTTTGCACAGAATCAAGCATCATTGTTAGATCCTGAACTAACAATTTTCCAAACCGTAGATGAGGTTGCTGAAGGAGACATTAGAACACAAATCAAAAATATATTAGGACGTTTTATGTTCTCGGGCGATGATTTAGAAAAGAAGGTAAAAGTACTTTCTGGAGGAGAGAAAACCCGTTTAGCAATGGTGAAATTGTTACTAGAGCCTGTAAACGTGTTGATTTTAGATGAGCCTACAAACCACTTAGATTTAAAATCGAAAGAAGTAATTAAAGAAGCCTTATTACACTTCGACGGAACGTTGATTTTAGTATCTCACGATCGTGATTTCTTACAAGGATTATCTCAAAAAGTATTTGAATTTAAAGACCAACGCGTTATCGAACACTTTGAAACGATTGATGCTTTCTTAGAACGTAACAACATCAAAGCGTTAAAGGAGATTGACCTGTAAAAAACGTCATTGCGAGTGGAACGAAGCAATCTGTATATCGTGTACCGAGTAAAAGATAGCCAAGTCGTTCATTTCGACTTCGCTCAATGAGCCTCCTTACTATGACGTCTCGATTACTGTCATTTCGAGTGATAACGAGAAATCTTATTCATGTGAGTAACTCCCATTGTTGAGATTTCTCGTCGCTCATAAAATCGCTCTGTCGAAATGATGTCTAAGTTATCGTCATTGCGAGTGGAACGAAGCAATCTGCTAGTAGATGGAGAGATTACTTCAGTCGTAACCTCCTTCGTAATGACGAGAAGAGGAGACAATTAGTTTACCCCACAACACTTCTTGTACTTCACTCCACTATCACAAGGACAAGGATCGTTTCTGGAAATATCAAGACGTTTTAAATGCAGGTTCATGTCGTCCATATCTTGTTTAAAGATTTGCTCTAGCAATGCATAAAGCTCAGGATGTTTTCTAGCTAATAACTTCGGACGCTCAAAAAAGTATTCACTAGCTACCGAGAAAAATTCCGCTTTGTTAGTTCCGCCATACGGATTGATATCGGAAGCGTCGTTATATATTTCTTCAATCTTTTTGTTGATTAAATCTACCCACGGAATGCTGTATTGTTTTTCTAATAATACATGCGGAACTCCGTCAATATTTCCATCTAGTTTGTCAATTAAATGCACAAACTCATGGATAGCGGTATTCTTTTTATCGGTTTCATTCTCAAAACCTAGATGTAAAGCAGGTTTCGATAAAACCATTTTTCCTTCTAAATACCCGTTACCTACCATTCCTAAAATTCTTCGGTTGTCTCCTTCGGTTTCAAAATGCTCGTTGAACATAGCAGGGTATAAAATAATTTCTTTGATATTAGGATAACGCCATTCAGGAAAATTAAAAATAGGAATTACAGCACTAGAAGCTATCAGAAGTTTGTCCGTAATCGTAACTGTAACATCAACACCAATAACTTCATGATTTAACAGGAATTCAAAAACTTTGAATTCAAACAATTCTTTTTCATCAGGAGTGAGTGCGTTGTAAAAAGCGACTTTTTTAGTTAAAATAACTTTCCATTTGTTTGGAAAAGGAGTTGTAGGTTGTTTCCACTTTGGTGTTGAGGTGCTTTTTTTGAATACAAGAAAAATACCTACGAGTATAATTATAGATAAATAAGTCATTTAAAATAGCATTGAGACTACTAGTAATTTTTTTTTCAAATATATAAAAATAGGGTAGAGTACAAGCGTCATTGCGAATGGAATGAAGCAATCTGTATATGGTGTACCGAGTAGAAGATAGCCACGTCGTTCATTTCGACTTCGCTCAATGAGCCTCCTCGCTATGACGTTTAGGTATGGTCATTCTAATTAACTTAACGTCATTCCAAACGGATGTGAGGAATCTCATGAAGAGAGTAACTTCTATTCTTAAGATCTCTCACATTCCGCGCTGCTTCAGTTCGAGATGACGGTATGTTTCGTCATTGCGAGTAGAACGAAGCAATCTGCTAGTTGATGGAGAGATTACTTCAGTCGTAACCTCCTTCGTAATGACGTTTTATTTATAGTTATTGTGAGGGAAACGAAACAATCTTCTTTAGTAATAATATTTAAGTTTCTGTTTTTGAGTGTTTTGTAGTTTAGTATTGGTTTTATTGAGTGTTTGTTAAAAATCAACTCCTTATTTTGTGTAAATGTTAAATTTTATATTGTTTTGTTGTATTGTTTGTAAATAAAGTTCGAAATGTATACATTGGCAATGAGATTTTAGTTCTATAACTTAAATCTTAATTTTATAAAGTAGTAACCTTAAATTCCCCAATAATATGACTACAAAAACAGGTTTTATAACTGTAGCAAAAGAACAGATCAAGTTCTTAAAATTCCCAAAAGAAGAGGTGTTAAACAAAAAGAAAGCAATAGTAAATCGTATTTTAGATTTACAGCGGGCTTTGTCTTTAGGAAATTTAGAAAGAGAAAAGGTAAAAATATTTTTTATGGATGTGGATGGTTTAAAGAGAGTAGAAACAACCGTTTGGGGTATTACTGATGCCTCGGTAATTTTAAAAGAATCTACTATTATTCCATTAGAAAGAATTGTAAGAGTTGCATAAATAAAAAAGACCTCGAAATTTCGAGGTCTTTTTTATAGGTGTTATATTTATTAAGCTTCTGCTTCCATATAATCTTCAATAGGATTACAAGAACAAATTAAATTACGGTCACCAAAAGCATCGTCTACACGGCGTACTGAAGGCCAAAACTTATTGTCTGCAATATAATCTAAAGGAAATGCTGCTTGTTTACGAGAGTATGGTAAATCCCACTCATCAGCAGTTAACATTTCTTGCGTATGTGGTGCATTTTTAAGCGGGTTGTTAGGATTTTCTTTACTCGCTTCGGCAATCTCTTTTCTAATAGAGATTAACGCATCACAAAAACGGTCTAATTCAGCGACACCTTCCGATTCGGTTGGCTCTACCATAATTGTACCCGCTACAGGGAAAGATACCGTAGGCGCGTGGAATCCGTAGTCCATTAAACGTTTCGCAATGTCAGTAACTTCAATTCCGTTTTGTTTAAACTCACGACAGTCTAAAATCATTTCGTGAGCAGCACGGTTCATTTCACCAGTATATAAAGTGCTATAATGTCCGCTTAAACGCTCTTTAATATAGTTTGCGTTTAAAATAGCGTTCTTAGTAGAGTTTGTTAACCCGTCAGCACCTAACATGGTAATGTATCCGTAAGAGATTAAACATACCAATGCAGAACCCCAAGGAGCTGCTGAGATAGCCGTAATGGCATTGTTACCACCAGTTGCTATTACAGGGTTGGTAGGTAAAAATGGAACTAATTGAGGAGCCACACAAATTGGTCCAACACCTGGTCCACCACCACCGTGAGGAATCGCAAATGTTTTATGTAGGTTTAAGTGACAAACATCGGCACCAATAGTTGCAGGATTTGTTAATCCTACCTGTGCGTTCATGTTTGCACCGTCCATATATACTTGTCCACCATTATCGTGAATAATTTGCGTAATTTCTTTAATCGCCTTTTCAAATACTCCGTGAGTAGATGGGTAGGTTACCATTAAAGCAGCTAAATTATCAGCGTGTTTTTCAGCTTTAGCACGTAAATCTTCTACATCGATGTTTCCTCTTTCATCAGTTTTGGTAACCACCACTTTCATACCCGCCATAACAGCAGATGCAGGGTTCGTTCCGTGAGCTGATGCAGGAATTAAACAGATGTTTCTGTGGGTATCTCCATTTGCTTCGTGATAGGCTCTAATAGTCATTAATCCGGCAAATTCACCTTGCGCACCAGAGTTAGGTTGTAAAGAAGTACCTGCAAAACCAGTAATCACATTTAATTGGTTTTCAAGGTTGCTTAACATGATTTGGTATCCTTCTGCTTGGTTTAATGGAGCAAATGGGTGAATATTTCCCCATTGAGGATTACTCAATGGTAACATTTCAGAAGCAGCATTTAACTTCATGGTACAAGACCCTAAAGAAATCATTGAGTGATTTAATGCTAAATCTTTACGTTCTAATTTTTTGATATAACGCATCATATCAGTTTCTGATTGATACGTGTTAAATATTTCGTTATCTAAGAAAGAAGTAGCTCTTTTTACGTCTGCAGGAATTACATCTGTTGAAGTAAATTCAGTAACTAAAATATCTTTGATATTGAATGCTTGTTCAAAACAATCAACAATTTCATTGATTTCCTTTAAACCTACTGTTTCGTTTACAGAGATTGAAACATGTTCTGCATCGATATAATTAAAGTTTATTCCGTTTGCTTCTGCTACTGGGCGTAACTTGTCTGCTTCAACTTCCACTAAAATAGTATCGAAATAAGCACTATTCTTTTGTTTGAAACCTAAATCGTTTAAGGCTTTTGCTAAGGTTGTAGTGCTTGTGTGTACACGATCTGCAATGTATTGTAAACCATTTTTACCGTGGTATACAGCATACATACCTGCCATAACCGCTAATAATACTTGTGCAGTACAAATGTTTGAAGTTGCTTTTTCACGTTTAATGTGTTGCTCACGCGTTTGTAATGCCATACGTAACGCACGACCACCATCAACATCTTTGGTAACTCCAATAATACGACCAGGTATACTACGCTTGTAAGCTTCTTTAGTAGCAAAATATCCAGCGTGAGGTCCTCCATATCCTAAAGGAATACCAAAACGTTGTGTAGTACCTACGACAACGTCAGCACCAAATTCAGCAGGAGCTTTTAACTTTACTAATGATAAAATATCAGCAGCAACCGCTACTTTGATATTATTTGCGTTACAGTTAGCAACGAAATCGGTATAATCATATACTTGTCCGTGCTTACCAGGATATTGTACGATAGCGCCAAAGAACTCTTCTGAAAAATCAAATTCTTCGTGGTTACCAACAACTAATTCAATTCCGATAGGAATAGCACGTGTTTGTAATACCGATAAGGTTTGTGGTAAAATTTCTTCTGAAACAAAG
Source organism: Tenacibaculum sp. XPcli2-G (assembly GCF_024124505.1). Taxonomy (NCBI): domain Bacteria; kingdom Pseudomonadati; phylum Bacteroidota; class Flavobacteriia; order Flavobacteriales; family Flavobacteriaceae; genus Tenacibaculum; species Tenacibaculum sp. XPcli2-G. The sequence continues at coordinate 190,960 of NZ_JAMXSH010000002.1, read as the reverse complement.
AACTTGTTTACGCTTGCTTTTTTTTGTGCTCTTTCACGAACATCAAATAATAAAGCCATGGCTTCTGCAGCTGCAGTACTTTCATCTAATAATGAAGCGTTAGCTAATTCCATTCCTGTTAAATCACAAATCATAGTTTGGTAATTTAACAAGGCTTCTAAACGTCCTTGTGCTATTTCAGCTTGGTAAGGGGTATAGGCAGTATACCATCCTGGGTTTTCTAAAATATTACGTTGGATAACACTAGGTAAAATAGCTTCGTGGTATCCTAAACCTATATAACTTTTAAAAACTTTGTTTTTTGCACCTAATTCATTAATGTGATTTAGGTATTCATATTCGCTCATGGCAGGAGCTAAATCAAGCTCTTTTTGTAAACGAATATCGTCGGGAATAGTTTCATAAATCAATTGGTCTAAATTCTCAATGCCAATTGTTTGAAGCATTTGATCCTGATCTTTAACACGAGGACCTATATGCCTAAGTTGAAATGAATTTGTGTTCATTATTGTGTTGTTGTTTTTCGTGCCTCAAAAATAGTGAAATTGGTTGATTTGATACTACATATTTTTTTGTTAAAAACAATATTTTATTAACCAAAACAGCTGGTTATAAACAGAAAAGTTATTTTTGTTAGATGAACCTTTTTAAAAAAGTACTTGACTTTTATATAAATTCTAGTATCCATGTAGCCTTATCGGTGATTTCTTTGTTTATAATTACTGAATTATACTTTGGTTTTTCGTATGATGAATCACTCGTTTTTTTTGTGTTTTTTGCCACAATTACTGGGTATAATTTTGTTAAATATGCAGGAGTAGCGAAACTCCATCATCGAAGTTTGACTAAAAACTTGCAAATCATTCAAATATTTTCGTTGATTTGTTTCTTGCTAATGTGTTATTATGCATGGTTACTACCTTTAAGAACTTTATTGTTTTTCGTGCCTTTAGGGGTTTTAACTTTTTTATATGCAGTACCTTTTTTAAGTGGATTTCAAAAAAACTTACGAAGTGTTGGCTATTTAAAAATAATAGTAGTGGCCTTGGTATGGGCAGTAACTACGGTGTTATTGCCAATATATGCTAGTGAAATTTCTTTCACAACTGAGGTGTACTTGTGTGTAATACAGCGTTTTTTGTTGGTAATAATATTAATCCTTCCTTTTGATATTAGAGATGTGCAATACGATGCTATTTCTTTACAAACAATTCCTAAAAAAATAGGTTTAGAAAACACTAAAAAGTTTGGGGTTGTTTTGCTTGGGGTGTGTTTGGTGTTGGAGTTTATGATTAGTCCGAATACTCAATACCGTACAGCTTTTTTATTGGTGTTTTCCGTATTGTTAATTTTATTGATGAGAGCAAGAGTAAATCAGTCTAAATACTACAGTTCTTTTTGGGTTGAGGCAATTCCCATTTTTTGGTGGTTATTTTTGTTAGTTTAAGATTGAAGCTTTTAGCAGGTGTTGAAATCTAAAAAGTAATAGCTTGTAAGCAGCGTGTTTTTTATAGTTAAAAACTGAAACTTAAGGGTTTTGTAATATGTGTTTTTAAGAAAACCTTTGTACATTCGTTGGCTTAACAACACAACAACAAAAACACAAATTGAGTAACATGAATTTAGTAAAACGAAATTTCGTTTTCGATTTCGATAGTACACTTACCAGTGTGGAAGCATTAGATGTTTTAGCCGAAATCACCTTAAATGGGAGTCCGAAAAAAGATGAGATTATTCAAGAGGTAATCCATATCACTAATCAAGGAGTTGATGGAGATATTTCTTTTACTGAGTCCTTAGAAAAACGTATTCAGTTATTAAGTGCAAAAAAGTCTGATTTACCTTTATTAATAGAGGAGCTAAAGCAAAAAGTATCTCCTTCTATAGAGAGAAATAAAGAGTTTTTTGAAAGTTTTTCTGATGATATTTATGTGATTTCAGCAGGCTTTAAAGAATTTATCGACCCAATCGTTGCCGAGTATAACATTCCGTCGGAAAGAGTATTCGCAAATACTTTTGAGTTTGACAAAGATGGAGTTATTGTTGGATTTGATACCCAAAATCCATTATCTAAGCACAACGGAAAGATAGATTGTTTAAAATCCTTAAATTTAGAAGGTGAAGTACAAGTAATTGGAGATGGCTATAGTGATGCTGTAACTAAAGAAGCTGGTGTTGCTGATACTTTTTTTGCTTATACAGAAAATGTGTCGAGAGATAAGACAATCGCAAATGCCGACCATATTACCCCAAATTTAGATGAATTTTTATACGTTAACAAATTGCCTAGAAACCTATCATACCCAAAGAACAGAATTAAAATATTATTATTAGAAAACGTGCACCCTGATGCTTTTACAAAGTTGACAGGTGATGGATTTTCTGTAGAAACTGTTTCAAGAAGTTTATCGGAAGATGAATTGATTGAAAAATTAAAAGATGTTCATGTGTTAGGAATCCGTTCTAAAACACAAGTAACTCGTAAAGTAATTGAAGCTGCTGAAAAGTTAATGGTGGTTTCTGCTTTTTGTATTGGAACGAAGCAAATCGATTTAGAAGCATGTAAAGAAAATGGAGTAGTAGTTTTTAATGCACCATATAGTAACACTCGTTCGGTAGTAGAATTAGCAATTGGAGAAATCATTATGTTGATGCGTAGTGTGTTTCAAAGAAGTACAGAAATTCACAACGGTCAATGGAATAAAACAGCACAAGGTTCAAGAGAGGTGCGTGGTAAAAAGTTAGGAATTGTTGGATACGGAAACATAGGAAAACAATTATCTGTATTGGCAGAAGCTTTAGGAATGGACGTGTACTATTATGATGTTGAAGATAAATTAGCTTTAGGGAACGCAACAAGATTAGATACATTAAAAGAGTTGTTGAATATTTCTGATGTGGTAACCTTGCATGTAGATGATAATTCAGCAAACAAAAACTATATAGGAAAGGAAGAGTTAGCTGAAATGAAAGATGGAGCGCATTTGGTAAACCTTTCTCGCGGATTTGTAGTAGATATTGAAGCATTGGTGGATGCGTTGAAATCAGGTAAACTTGCAGGTGCTGCTGTAGATGTGTATCCTGAAGAGCCAAGAAAAAATGGTGAGTTTTATACTGAGTTAAAAGGATTAGATAATGTGATTTTAACTCCACATGTGGGAGGTAGTACAGAAGAAGCTCAAAGAGATATTGCTGATTTTGTTCCGAACAAAATTATGGCGTATATCAATTCAGGGAATACGGTTGATGCGGTTAATTTCCCAAATATTCGTTTACCTAAGCATAAAAATGCACATCGTTTTTTACATATTCATAAAAATGTACCTGGAATAATGGCAAAGATTAATAAGGTGTTAGCAAAATATGAATTGAATATTACAGGACAATATCTTTCTACAGATGAAAAAGTAGGGTATGTAATTACTGATGTTGATAAAGAATATAATCAAGAAGTAATAACAAAGCTTAAAAAAGTTGAAGGAACAATTAAATTTAGAGTACTGTATTAAAAACGTATTCTATGTAATTTTTACTATTCGAGGTTTGCAGTAAAATGTAGACCTTGTTTTTGTTTATAGTTATTTCTTTAAGGTGGAAAAGTAAACCCAAGCAATAAAAAAGAGTTGTAATGGGATTCTAAACCACAAATAAGAAAGTCCTTTTCCGTTATAAGTTCCCGTTTGATAATTCAAGTTTTCTAAACTAGCTTTTATGTTTGCAGGGACCATAAGTAGTAAGAAAAAGATAAGAATCCAAGCAGTTGTTTTCTGGTAAACAGGTAATAATAAGCCTATAGCTAATATAATTTCTAAAATTCCTGTTGCTAATACTAAAGTTGGCTTTAAAGGAATAAAGTTTGGAATCATTTTACTCATGCCATCAGTAAATAGAAAATGCCCTAATGCAGTAAACAATAGCATAGTGCACATGGCTATTCTGGCAGAAATCAGGTAGTTAATGTTTTTTGAAATAAGTCTTTGTATTCCTATAGAAACTATAAAAGTTAGAAGTAAAATAAATAATGGTTTCATTGCCTAAAAAGTTTTATCCAAAATTGAAGAAACTTTAAGAAGGAGTCAATGAACTTGGGTTAATAAATTCGTTTTCTAATTCTACTCAGTGCTTGTGGAGTTATTCCAATATAAGATGCTATGTATTTTAATGGAATGTGTTGGATTAATTCAGGCCTTTCTTGAAAAAGGTTGAGGTATCTTTCTTCAGGTGTATTGTTTAAAAGAGAAAGTTCTCGTTTCGATTTTAGTAAAAATAAATTCTCCGCGTTTTTCCTTCCTACTTCATTGCCAATGGAGGTGTTTTGATAAATGTCTTCTAAATCATTAAAAGATAATCTCCATAAAATAGTAGGGGTTAACGTTTCAATACTATATTCAGAAGGAGTTTGTGCTAAAAAAGAGTCATAAGCACTGATAAAGCTGTTTTTAAAAACAAAACCAAATGTTACATCATTTTCAATTTTAGGAATGAATAACCTTAAAATTCCTGTTTCAACAAAAGAAAGATAGTTTTCAGTGGTTCCTTTGGTTAATACAATTTCTTTCTTCTGAAGTGTCACTTTTTGGAGTTTAGAGCAAAAATAGTTTGAATCCTTTTCAGAGATGTCAGCAAAAGATTGCAAGAGTGTTTTTATTTGTTCCATAATTTTATAAACTATCAAAGTCACTTAAATTCTGTTCTATGATATTGGCTCCTTTCTGTAAAATTTGAATATAACTTGTTACGTTCTCCATTTTAAACCTACTTAAAGGTCCAGAAGAACTGATTCCAGCAATCACTTTTCCTTTGTTATTATAAATTGGAATAGCAATACATACCAAGCCTAATTCTGATTCTTCTATGTCTAATGCAAATTTTTGTTGTTGAATTAGTAGTAATTCTTCTTTGAATTTTGAAATAGAGGTGATGGTGTTTTTGGTAAAAGGTCTTAGAGTAACCGAATCTAGAAAGTATTCTTGTGCTTCTGGTGAAGCAAAAGCTAGTAATAATTTTCCAATAGCACTTCCATTAATGGGAGTATAAGAACCTATAGAAGTACTTATTTTTAGTCCTTGTAAACTATCAGCTTTATTAATGTGTAGCACTTGCTGCTCTTTTAAAATACCCAATAAAACCGTTTCTTGAATTTCTAAAGCTACCTTTTGTATAGGTTCATTAGTTAAATTTCTTAGTGATTTGTATATTGAAACTCGATTGCCTAATTCAAACAACTTACTGCCCAGTTGGTATTTCTCATTATCATTCTGTTGTACAACATTCAACGAAACTAATGTGCTTAGTAATCGGTATACCGTACTCTTGTTATAGCCAGTTTTAGCAGCTAGTTCTCTAACACCCCATTCTTTTTTATTACTGGTAAAAGCATCTAAAACCGTAAATGCTTTGATGATGGATTGATTTAAACTTTTGGAATCTAGCTTCATTTTTTTGGAAAATTATTGACTAATATAATAAAGTTATGTAGATTTATGAAACAACGTTTTATTATATGAAACACTTTAGTTTTTTATTTAGAATCAAAAATGAAGTATCTTTAGTGTTTTGAAATGGTTTTTAGAAATAAAGATAAGTATGTACAAACCAACACTTGATTACGCACAGCAACAAGATAAAGAAGATAAATTAGCACACTTAAGAGCACAGTTTCATATTCCTAAAGATGCAAAAGGGAATGATTGGTTGTATTTTACAGGAAACTCTCTTGGGTTGCAACCAAAACAAACACAACAATACATTCAACAAGAATTAGACGATTGGGCAAAATATGGAGTAGAGGGTCATTTTGAAGCTCGAAACCCATGGATGCCATATCATGAGTTTTTAACCAATTCAATGGCAAAAATAGTGGGAGCTAAACCAATTGAAGTAGTGGTGATGAACACGCTTACGACCAACTTACATTTGTTAATGGTGTCGTTCTATCAACCGAGTAAAACAAAGTATAAAATCGTTATAGAAAGTGATGCTTTTCCTTCGGATAGATATGCAGTACAATCGCAATTAAAATTCCATGGATTTGATACAGAAGAAGGACTGATAGAATGGAAACCTCGTGAAGGAGAAGAATTATTGCGTATTGAAGATTTAGAGAAAATAGTAGATGAGCAAGGTGATGAAATTGCTTTGTTGTTGATTGGAGGAGTGAATTATTATACAGGGCAGTATTTAGATATCAAACGTATTGCAGAAATAGGACACGCAAAAAACTGTATGGTAGGGATTGACTTAGCACACGGTGCGGGAAACATTTCGCCAGAATTGCATGATAGCGGAGTAGATTTTGCAGCTTGGTGTACCTATAAATATTTGAATTCGGGTCCGGGAAGTTTAGCAGGGTTATTTGTACATGAAAAGCATGCACATAATAAAGAATTACCACGTTTTGCAGGCTGGTGGAATCATAACAAAGAAACTCGTTTCAACATGCGTCAACCCTTTGATGTGATGCCAGGAGCAGAGGGATGGCAGTTGTCAAATCCGCCTATTTTATCAATGGCAGCCATTAGAGCTTCGTTAGATATGTTTGAAGAAGTTGGAATGGAAGCGCTGAGAGCTAAATCGGAAAAATTAACAGGCTATTTTGAATATCTAATCAATCAGATTGATACCGATAGAATTAAAATAATTACGCCATCTAATCCGAAAGAAAGAGGGTGTCAATTATCTATCCAAGTGCAGCATGCAGATAAAAGTTTACACAAAAAACTAACCGAAAACAATATCATAACCGACTGGAGAGAACCAGATGTAATTCGCTGTGCTCCGGTGCCAATGTATAACAGTTTTAAAGATGTATACAGAATGGTTGAAATTTTAAAAACATTATTATAAATGAAAAAAGTACTTATTGTTTTCTTAGTTCTATGTAGCTTTAGTAGTATAGCTCAAACCAAGTATCAAAAAGATTTTGATTATCTGTGGAGTATGTTTGATAGCTTCTACGCTTACTTTGATCAAAAACAAACAAATTGGGATGAGGTAAAAAAGATTTATCAAAAAGAGGTAGAAAATGTTTCGGATGATTCTCAGTTTATTAGGTTAATAGAGAATATAACGTACGAACTATACGACCCTCATACGGGGATTAATCGAAATTTAAAGTCTTCATTCCGACTAATTCCAACATCAACTGATGCGTGGATAAAAATAAAAGATGGGAAATATTACATAGCTGACATTAGATCGGGTTTTGAAATTGAAGAAACAGGATTAAAAGTTGGAGATGAATTACTTCGTATTAACAATCGTAAAATTGAAGATTTAGTAGAGGAAGTACTGCCAAAATCTTTTAAAAACCCAAAAGGCGATGTAAAAGAGTTTTTTGCCAATTTATGGTTTGCTGGAAAGCATAATGAAGAAAGAGTGGTTCTAGTGCTAGAAAATGGAAAAGAAAAACAATATAAACTAAACAAACCTACAGCTTCAAAAAAAGAAAACGGAACTTTAAGTTCAAGAATTATAAAAGGAAATATAGGTTATATAAAGCTAAATAATTCTTTAGGAAACAATGAGGTAATTAAAGCTTTTCCTAAAAAGGTAGATGAGTTTAGAGATACTAAAGCGATAATTGTAGATTTAAGAGATACACCAAGTGGAGGTAATGCTGAAGTAGCTAAAAGTATTATGGGAAAGTTTATATCGGAAACAATTCCATATCAAAAACATGAAAAAGTAAGTTTAGAAAGAGAGTTTGGTATAAAAAGAAGTTGGATTGAGTTATTAACACCTTTAAAAAATCCATATAAAAAACCAGTTATTGTATTAGCAGGAAGGTGGACAGGAAGTGTAGGAGAAGCAATAGCACAAGGTTTTGATAACATAAAATCGGCAACAGTAGTGGGAACTGAGATGGCAAAATTGTTAGGAGCTATTGAATGTGATAGATTACCAAATACTAAGATCAATTTATGTTTTCCTGTTGAAAAACTGTTTCATGCAAGCGGTACGCCAAGAGAAAAATTTATTCCTGAAATTCACACGAAAACAAGTGAAGAAACATATAAAAAAGCGATTCAAATAATAAATGAGTAAAAAAGATAACATAGTAATTATAGGTGCTGGTTTATGCGGAAGTTTATTAGCACTTCGTTTAGCACAAAGAGGCTATAAGGTAGCAATGTATGAAAGTCGTCCAGATTTACGAGTTACCGATATTTCAGCAGGACGTTCTATCAACTTAGCATTATCTGATCGCGGTTTTAAAGCACTTCGTTTATGTGGTGTAGAAGAAAAAGCGCGTGAAATTTGTATTCCGATGTACGGACGTTTAATGCACGATAGAGAAGGGAATACGTTTGCTTCTAATTATTCAGGTAGAGAAGGAGAATATATCAATTCTATTTCGAGAGGAGACTTAAACGGAATCTTATTAAACGAAGCGGAAGCACACGAAAATGTAAGCATTCATTTTAATACAGAATGTACTTCGGTTGATATTGAAAATACGGTAGCGCATTTTAAAAACTACAATACGAAGGAAGAGTTTTCAGTAGATGGAGATGTGATTTTTGGAACAGATGGTGCAGGATCTGCATTGAGGAAAAGCTACTATTTAGAAAGAAAATTCTTGTTTAGCTATTCGCAGAATTTCTTAACACACGGATACAAGGAATTAGAAATTCCTGCAGACAAGTCAGGAAAACACCAAATAAGTAAAGATCATTTGCATATTTGGCCTCGTGGAGAGTACATGTTAATTGCATTGCCGAACTTAGATGGAAGCTTTACGGTAACCTTGTTTTTAAGTTTTGATGAAGGGAAATACAATTTCAATAATTTAACTTCCGAAGAAAAGATAACTGAGTTTTTTGAAAAAGAATTTTCAGATGCCTTAGCGTTGATACCGAGTATTAAAGATGAGTTTTTAAACAATCCAACAGGAGCTTTAGGAACGGTAAAATGCTCGCCTTGGCATTATCAAAACAAAACTTTGTTAATGGGAGATGCAGCACATGCGATTGTTCCGTTTTATGGACAAGGAATGAATGCTTCGTTTGAAGATGTAACCGTATTTGATACGATTCTAGATACGCACGAAGGAGATTGGCAAGCTACTTTTAAAGCGTATGAAAAAGCACGTAAAGAAGATACTGATGCGATTGCTGATTTAGCTATCGATAATTTTTACGAAATGCGTGATCATGTAGCAAATCCATTATTTAAGCAAAAGAGGAAGTTAGAAATGGACTTAGAGAAGACGTTTCCAATAGAATATTTTTCAAAGTACTCTATGGTAACTTTTAATGAAGAGATTCCGTATGCAGAAGCGATGAAAAAAGGACGTGCGCAAGATAAAGCTCTGTTAAATATGGTGGCTCATCATGATTTAGATGCAATCACCGATTTGAATGAGGTATTAAAAAAGGTGCAAGAAGAAACCAACGAAATTTTAGAAGAAGATAAAATAGCGGGTTTTAGATAGTTGTTTATTGTAGTTCTCTTTTTAGTTTCAAAAGTTCTTGTTCTAAAAAAGAAAGTTTGTTTTCTATAGAGGTGTTAAGGTCAGGAATTCTATTGAAAAATACATATTGTATTTTCCACAATTCTTTAATATCTGTAATAGAAAATGTTTTATCGGGGATGTTTTTATGGTTTGCACGTAGAGTTACAGAATCGTTTTCAATGTATAGTTTGCGTAGAATCAATTCATTTTTAACAAGAGTTAGTGTGAGTTCTCCATTTTTTAAGTTCTTAATAGTATTGTTTGGTGTAAACTGGCCTATTACTATGTCGTTAGGGTATAATCCATTATTGTGATTAGCCATTTCTAAATTAGAAACAGTATAAGCTCTGAGTTTTTTTTGAGAGTTAATAGGGAGTTGAATTTTGGATAAATCATCAATAAAAGAAGTTTTGTTGTGGTGTTTTATGTATTCTGTAATTGTCTTTTCGGTTATGCAGGGTATAATGGTGAAGGTTTCTTTTGATAGTTTTTCAGTTTCTAGGGTTAAATCCTCTTTAAACTGAAGTAAATTATTAACTGTGAGCTCTGAAGTTAATAAATTGTCTATAGGAATGCTAAAATAATTAGCAATTTTTATAATGGTATCAATTTTTGGTTCGCTTCTGCCTTCTTCATAAGCGCCCAGTGTAGCTCTCTTAAGGTTGAAGAGTTCTGCAAAAGCTTGCTGGCTTAAACGTTTAACACTTCTGATTTTTTTTATGTTTTTACCAAAGAACGACATGTTTTTGCTAATTTTATTTGCTAAATGTTTTTATTTTTGTATATTTGAGTAAACAATATTAGCTAATTATTTTTGTTTTTGCTAATTTTCTTAGTTTAAAAATTAGTAGGGGGATGTTTAAAATTAATTTTTTGAATCTATATTGCTAATAATATTATGTTAAGTGTCTTTGATTTTAGAAACTTTTTGTAATATTATCGCTTAAAAAGAATGCTATATTAACTAATCAAACTGCTTAAAAATGAATACACATTTTAGTAAGGTAAAGGAGTTTTTACTTGGGTTAAATTTCAATATAATAAAAGAAAATCAAGAAGAAGGTATTTTTGTTGTTGAGAAAGAAAACGAAGGAATTAAAAACTTAATTATAGGAGTTGCAAATCCAATTATAATTTTTGAACAATATATCTTTAAAATTAAAGAGCCTAATCAAGAAGTTTTTAGGAGTTTACTGCAAAAGAATAGAGATATAATCCACGGAGCTTTTGTCTTAGATGAAAGTGGAGAGCGTGTTATTTTTAGAGATACACTTCAATTAGAGAATTTAGACGCCAATGAGTTTGAAGCGAGTTTAAACTCACTTAGCTTACTCTTAAGTGAATACTCAGATCACATTATTAATTTTTCAAAATATTAAAAAAAATAGATATGAATTTTTTTAAAAGACTTTTTAAAATAGGGCAATCAGAAGCAAATTCTGCGATAGATAAAATGGAGGATCCTATTAAAATGACAGAACAAGGAATTAGAGACTTAAAACTGAATTTAGAGAAGAGTTTAGAATCCTTAGCGCAAGTAAAGGCGTTGGCTATTAGAGCTAAAAATGATGTAGAAGAATTAACATATAAGAGTCAAGATTATGAGCAAAAAGCTGTGTTGATTTTAAAGAAAGGACAAAATGGTGATATAGAAGTATCTGAAGCAGATCGATTAGCAAAAGAAGCTCTAATGAAAAAAGAAGAGACAAACCATAAAATAGGAATGGTAAAAAAAGAAGAAGCTCAGTTTAATGACTCAGTAAGTAAATTAGAGCACAATATTCAAGAGATTAAACAGAATATTAGTAAATGGGAAAATGAATTAAAAACATTAAAAGCAAGAGTTAAAGTTTCTAAGGCAACTAAGAATTTGAATAAACAAATGGCTGATATTGATAGTGCTAGTACTGTTGCTATGTTAGAGCGTATGAAGGAGAAAGTGAAACAAGAAGAAGCTTTGGCTGAAGCTTATGGAGAAATAGCGAAATCATCTAAATCAATAGATAAGGAGCTGTCAGAGGCAGCAGATGTAACTGAAACTTCGGCAGAAGAAAGTCTGTCAAAATTAAAAGAAAAATTAGGGTTAAATAGTAAAGAAGAATAAAATTGAACACTTTTACTGATATTATATTTTCATCTGTTAACTTGCCACTTACAATACTGGTAATTATACTTTTGTTGTATTGGATAGTGACAATGATTTCAGGAGTTGATTTCGATTTAGATATAGACGTAGATATCGATGCAGATTTTGATATTGATACAGATTCAGGAATAGAAGGAGGGAATGCAGATTTTCATGATGTTTCAAATGCAGAAGTAAATAAAGAAGATGTACTAGGCAAGAGAAGAAAACCATTAAAATGGTGGCAAATTTTTCTGATTTACTTCAATTTTGTAGGGTTACCTTTTATGTTTACGTTTACCTGTTGGATTTTTATTTGGTGGATTTGTACGGCATTTTCTACTGTTTTAACAGGAAGTATAAACAATAGCTTTGGTTTTGCATTAATGTTAATAGGTTTTTTACCCTCGTTGTTTATCAATAAAATTTTTACAACACCTTTTAAAAGTTTTTTTAAGAACTTAAATCAACACGGAGATTTACCGATAGATATAGTAGGTAGAGTAGGAGTTTCTTTATCGAACATCAAAGAAAAAAAATTAGGTTCAGCTGAAGTAAAAGCTGAAGGGACTCACTTATCAATAAATATTAAATCGTTAGATGGGAGTCCTATACAATTTAGAGAGCAAATCTTGATTATAAAACAAAGCCAAGATAAGTCTTTTTATTACGCACAATCATATATAAATTAAAAACAAATTATTTTAAAAAAAAAGAACTATGACAAACAGTTTATTACAGGTTATTGGAGTAGGTGTAGGTTTAATTCTATTCCTTATTATTCTATACTTTGCTATAATAGCAATGTTTTACAAAAAAGTACCGCAAGGGCAAGCATTGATACGTACAGGTTTCGGAGGAACTAAAGTAGCAACAGATAAAGGAATGTATGTAATACCTGTATTTCACAGAGTAGAAATTATGGATATTTCTGTAAAGAAAATTCAAATAGAACGTTTAGGTAATGATGGATTGCTTTGTAAGGATAACATGCGAGCAGATATTAAAGTTGCCTTTTTTGTAAGAGTAAACAATGAAGTAGAATTTATTAAAAAAGTAGCACAAACTATAGGTTGCGATAGAGCATCAGACATTTCAACTCTAGAAGATTTATTTGAAGCTAAGTTTTCTGAAGCTTTAAAAACGGTAGGGAAAAAATTTGACTTCACAGAGTTGTATGAAGCTCGTAGAGAGTTTAGAGATGAAATTGTTGATATAATAGGAACTGACTTAAATGGATACACACTGGAAGACTGTGCAATTGACTACTTGGAGCAAACATCAGTATCTTATTTAAAAGCAGATAATATTTTAGATGCAGAAGGAATTAAAAAAATTACTGAATTAACAGCTGCACAAAATATTAAAGCAAACTTGATAAAAAGAGATGAAGAGAAAACTATTCGAAAGCAAGATGTAGAAGCTCGTGAAGCTATTTTAGAATTAGATAAACAATTAGCGGAAAAAGAAGAACAACAAAAAAGAGAAATAGCCAACGTTAAAGCAAGAGAAGAAGCTGAAATCTTAAAAGTTAATCAAGAAGAGCTATTAAAATCAGAATCAGCAAGAATAGCAACAGAGGAAAAAGTACAAGTAGCAGAAGAAAATAAACAACGACAAGTTATTGTAGCGGCTAAGAATAAATTACGTACAGATGTTGTTGAAACTGAAAGAGTAGAAAAAGATAGAATGTTAGAAGCTACTGAGCGTGAAAGAATTGTTACATTAGCTCAAATAGAAAAAGAAAAGGTAGTTGAAGTAGAAAAGAAAAACATACAAGATGTTATTCGTGATCGTGTTACTTTAGAAAAAGGAGTTGTTGAAGAACAAGAGAATATGAAAGATATTCAGGCGTTTAAAACAGCAGAAAGAGAAAAGCAAGTTACCATTACGTTAGCTGAAGCAAAAGCTCAAGAAGATTTAATTAAAACAATTAAAGAAGCTGAGGCTCAAAAAGAAGCTGCAAAACAAAAAGCAGAAGAAATAAACATTGAAGCGCAGGCACATAAAGAAGCAAGTGAAAAAGAAGCTGATGCTCGTAAGACATTAGCAGATGCAAAAGCAAAAGAAGAAGCTACTTTAGGAATGTCAGAAGCTCAAGTAATGCATGCCAAAGCAGATGCTAGTGAACGATTTGGTACAATGGAGGCACTTATTATTGAGAAGAAAGCAAAAGCAGAGGCTGTAGGTATTGAAGCAAAAGCTGAAGCACTAAGAAAAGAAGGAATGGCTGAAGCGGAAATTATAAGAGAAAAAGCCTTAGCAGATGCAGCTGGAATTGAAGAAAAAGCAGCAGCAATGAAAAAATTAGATGGTGTAGGTAAAGAACACGAAGAGTTTAAACTGCGTCTAGAAAAAGATTTAAAAGTAGATTTAGCGCACATCAACATACAAAAAGATATTGCAGATGCACAAGCTGATGTTATTGCACAAGCATTAAAATCTGCTAAAATTGATATAGTAGGAGGAGAGACTATGTTCTTTGAGCAAATAATGGGACAAATTACTAAGGCTAAAGGACTAGATAAGATGATTGAAAATAGTAGTAATTTACAAGAGGTAAAGGATGCTATTTTAAGTAGTGATGATGTGAAAGGAAACTTAATGGAACGCGTTAGAGATTTTGCTGTAAAATACGGAATTTCTTCTGATGATATTAAAAACCTAACAATTGCTAACTTATTAATGACTCTTAAAGAAAGAGCAACATCTGATGACGATCAAACGCTTTTAGGAAACCTTTTTAGCTTAGCAAAAGGTTTAGATATATCTAATAAAAAAATGAGTTAGAATAACACTTGCCCGGGTATTGATTTTTCAACACTCGGGATTTCTTTTAATAAGTGTTTTAAAATTAATTTTAACTCGTAATTTTATATGGATAATCAACAACTTGATGGCGGAACTTATGAGATTATTCAGAGCCGTCTTCAAAAACAAAAAAAAGAGCTACTAAATAGGTTACAAAGATTAAATGATGCTAGAAAGCATGTGTTTGGTACAATTGAAACAAAGCTTATAGCAAATGATAGAATTAACACAGAAAACAACTGTATAGCTAGAGATATTGTATCTCTAGGAAACACTTCAATCTTTGGGTATAATGTTCATTTTGGACTAAGAACAGATATTAAGTTATCGGATGTTTTCAGCGCTTATGAGTTTAAAGACAATCGTTTTCAGCCTAAATCATTAGATTTTCTTCATAATGAAACTTTCATAACTGACTTTACTAACCTATACAAGTATTATCGAAATACTATTTTTGCAAAATTTGCAATTATAGATAATTACCTTCACATGGTTTTCCAGTTAAGTGAGAGTAAAACCGATGTGAAAACTTTTAAGTGGTTAATAAAGGAAAATGAATTAGTATATGTTGATAATAGAAGTGAGCATGAATACAGGTTTCCAAAGCAACATGAATTTAATTGGCAAGAAGTAACCCGAGATATGCACCGTTATGGTACTTACTCTCATATTTCTATTTTAGATAAAGTTTTTGTCGAAACTATCGGAGGTGATTTAACTATTAAGATAGAAGATAACACTGATGAAGGAAAAGGAATTCTTGAAGAGCCAGTAGAACATGTTGATCAAACATTAGATGATGGTCAGTTTCGTTATGCCGATTTAGGAAACCTTATTTTATTAGAGATAAAACCATTTCAGGAAGAAGCTCGTTATTTTATTTATAATCATAAGTTACAAGAAGTTCAAAAAGTAAATAGTGTTAAAGACTGTGCTGTATTATTACCAGACGATCAAGGTCTTATTTTTCCTGATGGATATTATTTACAAACAGGGCAGTATAAACTTTTTGAAAATAACGCTAAAGACGTTAAGTTCCAAGAGAAAATAGTTTCTCCCAACGGAGAAGACTTTTTATATGTGTTTTATGCTACAATAAGAGGGCTATATATATTAATGTCTTATAACATTATTGAGCAAGAGGTAAAAACACCTATTGTTTGCAATGGTTTTACAATTTTAGAGAATGGAGAATTGTGTTACTTCAAAACTGAAAATGAGCAAACAAAACACCATGTTGTTCAAATTTGGCAAACACCTTATGTAAAAACAGACAGTATTCCATCATTACATGAAGATACCTTACTTTATAAGATTGGTAATAAAGATATTGTAAAAGCAATGGCAGAGTGCCATGAATTAATAACACTTTTAAATAAAGAAGATAGTTATGCTGGTTTATATAGTGATATAGCTAAGAAATCTAATGATATTAATAGTAGTTATTACTGGATAAATGAGCCCGAAACAGAACAGTTAAGTGTACCTGTTGCAGAAATTAACGATGCAGCAAATGCTGCTATTGATGAATTTGAAAAGGTAACTCAATTAAAGCAACAAGCAGCTAAAGAAGGCAAGATTATTCAAGAAAAATCTAATGAACTTTTAAGTAAGATCAAAAGTACTTCTTTTAAGACCATAGAAGATTTTGTTGACTTATTAAATCAACTACGAGTATTAAGAGGGCAGGTCATAAGCTTGAAAGATGTTCGTTATATAGCAATTGATATATTAGAAGAAATTGAAAACTCAATTGAAGAACAAAACACAATAATATCAAAAAGATGTGTAGAATTTTTGTTGAATGATCAAGCTCTAAAACCCTACCATAAACGCGTTCAAGAAAGGCAAGATGATTTAACATCTATAAAAAAGGTAGTAGAAGCTAAAAAACTTGAAAAAGAAGTAGATCAAATAACAACAGATTTAGAACTTTTAATTGAAATTGTAACAAATTTAGAAATAGAAGATACTTCTCAATCGACTAGAATTATTGATAATATCTCTTTAATCTTTGCTACATTAAATCAATTAAAAGCAGGAATTAAAAATACAATTAAAACTTTAGGAAGTAAAGAAGCTAAGGCAGATTTTTCTGCTCAATTAAAACTTATAGATCAAAGTATTATTAATTACATTGATATGGCTACTACGCCAGAAAAATGTGATGAGTTCCTCACAAAAATAGCAATTCAGTTAGAGGAAATTGAAGGTAAGTTTGCCGATTTTGAAGAATTTATTTCCTTAATTATAGAGAAGAGAGAAGAAGTTCATAATGCTTTTGATGCCCGAAAGAGTACAATACTCGAAAAAAGAAATAAGAAAATAGAAGCATTAAGCGCTGCTTCTGAAAGAATTTTAAAAAGTATAGCAAAAAAGGCACAAAGTTACCCCTCAGTTGAAGATATTAACGGATATTTTGCTGCTGATTTAATGATTAACAAAGTTAGAGATATTGTTAATCAATTAAAAGATTTAGAGTCAGTTGGTAAAGCTGAAGCTATAGAAACACAACTTAAAGTAGCTAAAGAAGATGCATTAAGAAAATTAAAAGATAAACAAGAGTTATATGAAGATGGTGAGAATATAATTCGCTTAGGAAAACACAAGTTTGGAGTTAATAAACAACCGTTGGATTTATCAATAGTTTACAAAGATCAAACGTTACATTATCATTTAACAGGAACCAATTTCTATCAAGAAGTTGAAAATGAAATTTTACTTAAATCTGAAAAATATTGGAATCAAGAACTAGTTTCTGAGAACGATTTAGTGTATAGATCTTCTTATTTGGCGTATAAATTATTTACTTCGTATTCAATAGATGAATTATTAAAGCTAAACGAACAAGGTTTATTAGCGTTAGTTCAAAATGAAAGTGGAAGCTTGTTTGCAGAAGGATATGTAAAAGGCGTGCACGATATTGATGCTTTTAAAATATTGTATACACTAGTCCATAAACATCACGAATTAGGTTTATTAACATACGCTTCAAACACTAGAGCATACGCTCAATATTTTTGGAATTCTTTGCCTAAAGAGCATCAAGATTATTATAATTTTTCAATAAAAGCATCAGGAGATGTCCTACGATTCTTTCCTGAAAGTAAAGAATACGATTTTTTAATAAATAAATTACAAAAAGAAATAACTACTCTTTCAGAAGAAACTTTATTGTTTTCTAAAGAGGTAGGAAAAACAATAGCTAGTTACCTATTTAACCAATTAAAAAGCACTAATTCATTTATAATAAGCGCTATTGCGTTGGGAATAAAAGAAGACTTTATAAAGTATCTAACAAAACAAGATGCATTACATGTGTTTAAAAGTAATCTTGAAAAGACTACAGATTATAGCGCAAAAATTCAGCTGACTAAACAATGGGTAAGCTCATTTATAACATCTATTGATGGAAATGAAAATTACACAGATGAAGTAATTTCGTTATTATTATTTCACCATGAGCCTAATGCTGTTTTACATGCAAACCCTGAAGAAACCATTAAAGAGTTAAGAGGAGAACACGATACTATTATTGAAGGAAGTTTTGAATTTAATTATCATAGTTTTATTGAAAGATTAGAGGTTTTTTCAAAAGAAGACGTACCTAATTTTTTAGCATACAAAGAGGCGAAACACCTATTGGTAGAAAATTTAAAAGAGACATTAAAGTTAAATGAATTTAAGCCAAGAGTATTATCTTCCTTTGTTCGAAATAAGCTAATAGATGAAGTTTACTTTCCCTTGATAGGAGATAACTTATCTAAGCAGTTAGGAACGGTTGGAGATAATAAACGTACAGACAGAATGGGGATGTTACTTTTAATATCACCCCCAGGTTATGGAAAAACTACTTTGATGGAGTACCTAGCCAATAGGTTAGGATTAATCTTTATGAAAATTAATGGACCTGCCATTGGTCATGAGGTAACCTCAGTCGACCCGGAAGCAGCAACAAATTCAGCTTCTAGAGAAGAACTCAAAAAGTTAAATTTAGCTTTTGAAATGGGAGATAACGTAATGTTGTATTTAGATGATATTCAGCATTGTAATCCTGAGTTTTTACAAAAATTCATTTCTCTTTCAGATGGAACAAGAAAAATAGAAGGAGTATATAACGGAAAGCCAAAAACATATGATTTAAGAGGAAAGAAGTTTTGTGTAATTATGGCTGGAAACCCATATACTGAAAGTGGAGATAAGTTTCAAATACCTGATATGTTGGCTAACCGAGCTGATATATATAACTTAGGAGATATTATAGGAGATACAGATCATTTATTTAAACTTAGTTTAATAGAAAACTCATTAACATCAAATCCTATACTACACCAGTTAAGTAGTAAATATTTTGAAGATGTTTATGCTTTGATAAATAGAGTTGAAAATAATACTGAAGAAGGGGAGTTGAAAGGAAATCATACAAAGCAAGAGATTCAAGATTATATTTCGGTATTAGAAAAAGTAATAACTATAAGGAATACCATCTTAAAAGTAAATAAAGCATATATTGAGTCGGCTGCAAAGGAAGATGAATATAGAACAGAACCCTCTTTTAAGTTACAAGGTTCATATCGAGACATGAATAAGTTAGTAGCTAAAGTAGTACCAATAATGAATGATAATGAGTTAAAAAGACTGGTATTGTCTCATTATGAAAGTGAATCTCAAACATTAACATCTTCTGCTGAAGCAAATTTATTGAAGTATAAAGAATTAATAGGAGATATATCAGAAAACGAAGCAAACCGATGGAATGATATAAAAGAAATTTTTGTTAAGAATAATAAGCTAAAAGGTTTGGGGAATAAAAATGAAATGGCTCAAATATTAAACCAAATGATGTCATTTTCAGATAATTTAGAAGGTATTAAAGAGGTTTTAAGAAAAGGATTGCAAGGATAAAATGAACACAATAATTATTTTGTTAAGAGGGATTAATGTTTCAGGGAAAAATAAAATTCCGATGCAAGAATTAAAAACACTGTTAGAAGAACTGGGATATAATACTATAAAGACCTATATCCAAAGTGGCAATATTGTGTTAAAAACTAGAGAAGACTCAAAAGAGGTAGAAAAGAATATTCATACAAAAATTAAAGAAAAATATGATTATGATGTTCTTGTTCTAGCAAAAGAAGTAAAAGAAATAAAAGAGATTCTTCAAAACAACCCTTATAGTAATTTAAACGAAAAACAAATATATTTTACTTTCTTATTCAATGAAACTACAATAAAAGAGATAGAAGTAGATGCGAAAGAAGATGAATACACCATCTTAAAAGATGTGGTTTATGTAAATGCAGCTGGAGGGTATGGGAAAACAAAATTGACGAATAATTTTTTTGAAAGAAAGTTAAAAGTTTCAGCAACTACTCGTAACTTTAAAACCACGAATAAATTAATAGAGTTAGCCAGTTCGTAAATGTCATTTCTATCAAAGGGAGAAATCTCATGAAAAATGCATTTGAAATTAAAAAATATAAAACATGGATAGTAAAGTAATCAAAGGAAAAGCAATACCAAGAGGAAAGTTTCCGCATGTAAAACAAGTAGGAGATTTTATTTATGTATCTGGAACCAGTTCACGTAGACCTGATAATTCTTTTGAAGGTGTTGCCGTAGATAAATTTGGAACGACCAACTTAGATATTAAAAAGCAAACCCGAGCGGTAATTGAAAACATTCGAGATATTTTACAAGAAGTAGGAGCAGACTTATCAGATATTGTAGATGTAACTTCATTTTTGGTGAATATGAATGATTTTGGAGGTTATAATGAAGTATATGCTGAATATTTTGATTATAACGGACCAACTAGAACAACAGTAGCTGTACATCAATTACCACATCCTCATTTATTGATTGAAATTAAAGTGGTAGCGTACAAAAAGCAAGAATAAAGAACAAAGAACCATTAGAAAAGAAAAGAGACTTTTTCCTCTCTTGGTTTCTTTAATCTGTGAATGAAATGACTATTAAAAATTATATAAACGGAGAATTCGTTATACCGGTAGCAAATAATTATATTGATAATTATAATCCATCTATTGGAGAAGTGTATGGTCAAATTCCTAATTCTACTAAAGAAGATGTAGCGTTAGCATATGAAGCAGCTAAGAAAGCTTTTCCGTCTTGGTCAAACACTACCTTAAACGAACGTAGGGATATTCTTTCTAAAATAGCACAGTTAATTCAGCAAAGGTTACCTGAATTGGCAGAAGCTGAGGCAAAGGATAATGGAAAACCATTAAGTTTAGCTACAGCGATTGATATTCCGAGAGCTTCATCTAATTTTCAATATTTTGCAGATGCAATTACGCAATTTTCATCCGAAGCTCACGAAAGTGTAGGTTTAGGAGCGATGAACTTTACGTTACGTCAACCGATTGGTGTAGTTGCATGTATTTCTCCATGGAATTTGCCACTTTACCTATTTACGTGGAAAATAGCTCCAGCAATAGCTGCAGGAAATTGTGTTGTAGCAAAACCGAGTGAAGTTACACCTATGACAGCCTATTTGTTAGGGGAGATTTGTAATGAAGCAGGTTTACCTAAAGGGGTATTAAACATAGTTCACGGATTAGGAACTACCACAGGACAAGCCATTATTGAGCATCCAAATATTAAAGCGATTTCATTTACAGGAGGAACAGCTACAGGAGCACACATAGCTCGTACAGCAGCGCCAATGTTTAAGAAATTATCATTAGAGTTAGGAGGTAAAAATCCAAACATCATTTTCGCCGATTGTGATTATGATAAAATGTTAGAAACTACTGTACGTTCATCGTTTGCAAATCAAGGTCAGATTTGTTTGTGCGGAAGTAGAATTTTTGTAGAGGAAAGTATTTACGAGCAATTCAAAAAAGATTTTGTTCAAAAAGTATCGCAATTAAAAATAGGAAATCCTTTTGATCAAGATACAAATATTGGAGCCTTGGTATCGAAACCACATTTAGAAAAGGTAAAATCATACATAGATATTGCGGAACAAGAAGGAGGGAAGATTTTATACGGAGGTGACAGAGTCACTGTTAAGAATTGTGAGAACGGTTACTATTTACAACCGACGATTATTGAAGTTTCAAGTAATAAGTGTAGGTTAAATCAAGAAGAGATTTTTGGGCCTGTAGTTACTTTAATGTCTTTTAAAACAGAAGAAGAAGCTTTACAGTTAGCTAATGACGTGGTGTATGGATTGTCATCAACACTATGGACAAACAATTTGACAAGAACCATGCGTATGTCTAAAGAATTACATACAGGAATTGTTTGGGTGAATACTTGGTTATTACGTGATTTAAGAACACCTTTTGGAGGTCAAAAAGCGAGTGGAGTAGGGCGTGAAGGAGGTTTTGAAGCATTACGCTTTTTTACAGAACCCAAAAATGTATGTATAAAATATGAATAAAGAAATAAAGGAAAAAATAATTGCTGTATGTGAAGAGAAGATTGCTAAAAAAGGAGAAAATGTAGGGCTTTCGTTTTATGCATTTTTCAAAAATAAAAATGACAATCCGAAAATATTAATGGAAGTGGCTACTTGGTGGATTCAAACGCATCAATTAGATCATTTTGAGAAAGCAGTTAAGATTAAACAAATGATTCAGAATAACGAATAGAGATGAATTTAGAGATACAACATAAAAATGCCTTAGTATGTGGTAGTACGCAAGGAATAGGAAAAGCAGCAGCAATACAATTAGCCCAAGAAGGAGTAAATGTAACCTTAGTGGCTCGTAGTGAAGAAAAGCTGAAAGCTGTGTTGACAGAATTACCAAACAATAAACAAAATCATGGGTATTTAGTTGCTGATTTCACCAATCCAGTAGATTTAAAAGAGAAATTAGAAGCGATTAACTTACAGTTTCATATTTTGGTGAATAATACAGGAGGACCTGCAGGAGGTCCAGTATTTAATGCCAAGTTAGAAGAGTTTGAACGTGCTTTTACCATGCATTTAAAATGCAATCATGTGTTGGTGCAAGCGGTAGTTCCTTTTATGAAAGAGGAAGGTTATGGTAGAGTAATTAATGTGATCTCTACATCAGTAAAACAACCGTTAGATGGTTTAGGAGTTTCAAATACCATACGTGGCGCAGTTGCCAATTGGAGTAAAACATTAGCGAATGAGTTAGGACAGTTCGGAGTTACTGTAAATAATGTATTACCTGGGGCAACAGCGACAGAACGTTTGACAGAAATTATCAATAATAAAGCCGCTAAAACAGGTAAATCGATAGAAGAGGTAGCAGAAATGATGAAAAATGCATCACCAGCAAAACGTTTTGCAAAACCTGAAGAAGTAGCTAATGCTATTGTATTTTTAGCAAGTGAAAGAGCAAGTTTTATCAACGGAATTAATGTTCCTGTTGATGGAGGAAGAACAAAATCTTTATAAAAGAGATCAAAAATAAAGACTTTTTGAAATAAGACTATTTAAGTATCTTTAAAACAATCTTAACTCTTGTGTTTAAAAGTCTAAAAATCTAAATAAAATGAGCAAGTTAGTACAACCTTTAAATTTTAAAAAGTGGATTGATGAAAATCGTCATTTATTAAAACCACCAGTTGGAAATAAACAAGTTTGGGATAATGGGGAGTATATCGTAATGGTTGTTGGAGGACCTAACAATCGTAAAGATTATCACTACAATGAAACTCCAGAATTTTTCTATCAGTTAGAAGGAGATATGGTACTGAAAATTATTGATGATAAGGGTGAAATGATTGATGTTGAAATTAATGAAGGAGATATTTATTTGTTACCAGGGAAGGTGCCACACTCACCACAACGTAAAGCGAATACAGTAGGTTTAGTTATTGAATATCCACGTGATGAAGGAATGATGGATGCCTTGGAATGGTATTGTGAAAATTGTGGACATCAATTATACCGAGAAGAATTTGCTTTAGATAATATTGAAACTGATATGCCAATAATTTTTGATAAGTACTATTCTGACAAAGAGAAATGTACTTGTGATAAATGTGGTACTGTGATGGAAGCACCAAACAAAGCATAAATTTTGCAATAGAAACTAAAATGAAAAAACGCAAATTAAGAATAAACGGACATTCGCATTTATTGCCTTATCCAGAGCAAATTCCGCAGTTTATGAAAGACAAAGGGATTTTTTGGGTAGATAAGGATAGAAAATTCATGTTACAAAAAGACTGGAGTCGTCCCGTGACGGATTCTAGTTTCTTTTTAGATGAAAAACTAGCATGGATGGAACATTTTAAAATTGATCATGCAGTCGTTTTGAACCTATCTCAATTATATGGTAATGGACTTCGTTTAGAAGAAATGAAGCAAGCGTTACGTTTTCAAAACGATTTTAATGCACGTGTTCAACATGATAATCCGGGGAAGTTTACTTGTGGTTTTGTGGTGCATCCGGGGTTTGTTCGTGGAGCTTTGTGGGAAATAGAGCGGTGTGTTGAGGTGTTAGGGATGCGTTTGTTGTGTTTGCCAACACACTATATGGACACTATTGGTACATGGCGTTGTATTTTTGACGAGGAAAATGAACCTATTTTTGAATTAGCAGATAAGTATAATTTAGCAGTTGAAATTCATCCGTATGACGGGGAGAAATTCATTAAACTACAAAATACAAGTTGGCGCTTTCACTTAATTTGGATGTTGGCACAATGCGCAGATGCCTATCACTTTTTAACGTTAAATGGATATTATGAAAAATATCCTAATATGCGAGTTTGTTTTGCGCATGGAGGTC
Source organism: Tenacibaculum sp. XPcli2-G (assembly GCF_024124505.1). Lineage (NCBI taxonomy): Bacteria > Pseudomonadati > Bacteroidota > Flavobacteriia > Flavobacteriales > Flavobacteriaceae > Tenacibaculum > Tenacibaculum sp. XPcli2-G. Next base: position 166,821 of record NZ_JAMXSH010000002.1, on the reverse strand, counting down.
AGTTAGCACAAATGAATTTAGGGCGTCGTATTCAAGGATTTGATGGAAGACCTGATTTGTTTGAAGGAAAACAACACCCTCGTAAAGCTGTAGGACATAAAAACATCTTCTTTGATACATTGGTTCATGATACTGGTTCTTTGGATTTGTTGATTAAAAATCAAGGATCTAAACAAGTATTAATAGGGTTGGATGATCCATATCCACTAGGAGAGATGGAGAGTGAAATTCAATCATCATATCCAGGGAAAATTTTAGATTTAGCTATTGATAGAAAGATTATTAATGAGCAAGAGAAAGACGAAATGTGGGAAGATAATGTGTTACAGTGGTTGTTTGGAGATGATAAAAAAGCGAAAAAAGATTTAGTATCTAAAATTTTACAATAAATGGCTGAAGTAACACAGTTTCATAACCTATTACATACGTGTATTTCTTTTATTGGAGCTGTGTTATTATTAGCAATCTACTATAATATTACAAAGCGATTTAAAGAAGTTTTAGAAGAAGGAAATTCAATTAAAAGAGTTGATAAAGGCTTGTTGTATTTTAGCTTTGGAATGTTGGTTTGGGTGGTTTCTGGTATTTGGGCACTTTCTGCAAGTTATTTTACTTTTGAAAAAACAACAATTCATCAAGTAGGAATAAACATTCTGTCTACAATAAATAACTTATTTTGGTTAATGGCATTATATTATGTGCACGATGCCCCCCAATTTATTTATAGAAATGAAAAGAATGTAAAAATTATAGCGATTATAATTGTTATTGTGGCTTCCATAACTTTATCATTTTCTTTTTTATATGGTAATGATTTTTATTATGGAATAAAAATAGCAGCACTTCCAGATGTTTTACTAACAACTTTTTTATGTTTTTTAATGGGAGTTTCTTTTTACAAGACTTTTATGCATCGAGACTTAAAGTTGGTAGCTTTTATATCAGTTATAGTAATCTTTTTGTTGTTCGTTTCCCAATTGTCGGACATTTTTATTGGTTTTGATAATGAATTTGCAAATCAATTAATTAGGGTTGTAGCAAAAACATCGTTAGTATCGGTTTTTTTAGTATTGGCAACAAGTTGGGTAATACAACTGGCTCATACACCAAAACCTAATGAAATGAAAATTCAGTTTTTAGACTGGTCACTGATAAAGCTTACCATTCCATCTAAAGGAATAGTCAATGCTAAAGTAGATTTTGGCTCAAAAACAACACAGTATAAAAACCTACTAACATTTGCTTATAGAAGAAAGTTTTTAGAGGCGGAAAAACAATCAATTATAGTTAATTCAGGAGGTGATATAAAAAGTCAAACCTATGTTACACGAATTATAGATAATATAAATTCAATTTTAAACCTAGAAGAAGAAAAATTAGATCGTAAAGATCTAATTACGTTTGTAGGTGAAAGTAAATATCGTTTGCGAATTCTTCCTGAGCATATAATTATTGATGAAGCATTGTTAGAAGAGTACAAACAACAATTATAAATTATTTAGTTCTCCTAATAGCTTTATGAGTTTTCCTTTAGTTTTAGCGTATTCGTACTGGTTTTTAATTTCTTTCAATTTACTTTCTATTAATTTTACTTCTCTATAGTTAATTAAAAAAATAGAGCTTTCTCCTAAAGAAAATTTACGTTCTTCACTCTTTACAATTGTATGATAGTCTTTCACAAGGTTTTTTAAAATATCATTTTGCTTTTTGTATGATGTAATTTCTTGCTTGGTAGCCGTTATTTTGTTTTGTAAAGAAACTTTAGTTGATGCAATTTCAAAGTCGATATCTTGTAGTTTTAGCTTAGCAAGTTTTAAATCTCCTCTAGATTTACGTAAGAATAGAGGAATGCTAACTTGAAGAGAATTTTTATAATTAGCGGTGCTAAAAGCATCAAAATTATCCACTTTTGAAGCAAGGAAGTTATACTGAAAATCTACTTTAGGTAATAGGTTGTTTACTTTTAGTTGCTTATTTATTTCTAGGTTTCTTTTCTTTAACTCTAGTAACTTTAATTTAGGATGGTTTTCAAACTCATTATCAAATAAGGTGGTTACAGAAGTATTTAGAATAATATCAATATTAGAAAAAGTGCTACTATCAGGAATTATTTCCTCTTTTATTTCCATAGGAATATTATTGCCTATCCATAAATAATTAGAAAGCTCTAACTTAGATTTAATGTATTTAATATTTGCTTTTTCTAGGTCTAACTTTCTGTTTTTTAAATTGATGTTAGCTTCTAAAGTATCAATAGCTGGTTTATCACCTGCTGTAAAACTTTTTTTTATGTTCTTTAGTCTGATATCAGCATTGGCATAATAATCTTTATAAATATTATAACTTTGGTAGTACTGTAACCAGTTTAAATAGGTGTTGATGGCTTCAAATAAAATATCGTTAACGAGTAACTGTTGTTCTAGTTTACCTTGCTGTGTGTAGAGTTTAGCTTGTTTTAAAGTAGCCATTCTTTTATTAATGAATAAGTTTTTTGCTAAAGAAACCGATACACCAACATTATATAGTCCTTTTTCTGGAGTATTGTGTTCAGGGTTTAAATATTGACCAGAATTATTCTCATAACTACCTTTTAGCTCTATTCCATACCAAGTCGGAATTTTAAAGGTTGAGTTTAACTTTTTGTAATAGTCTTTACCTTTAAACTCTTTTCTATCGTAATCTACTTCTATTTTAGGGTCAAAACCACCTCTAGCTTTTAATAATTTAGCCTCATTGGTACTTGTAATAAGTTCCGCTTGTTTAATAACGGGATGGTGTTTCTTTACATAACCTAAATACTCTTCTAAACTAAGTTGAGTACTTAAATTATCTTGTGCTGTAGCTATAAAGCTTAGTAACAAAAAAAGGATGTATAGCCTTTTCATTTAGTTGTCTTTTTAATTATTAGTTAGAGTGATGTTTTAACTTGCTTTAATCTACTAAGAAGTTTATTATTCCTCTTTTTTAGCTTTTTTATCACCTCCTTTGTTATCTGGTTGATAAAAGTTGGGAGGAAAGCTATTAATTTGTCTCCATAACTCAAACCAAATAGGTACATTTTCTAATAAAGCAATAGTTTTTGCACCTGAACCTACTCTAATGGCTTTCGGCCAAGGTTCTTCTTTTTCATTAGGAACAATTAGAACACGGTATTTTCCATTGCTACTAATAAAGTTTTCAATAGCTACAATTTTAGCACCATAAGTTCCGTATGATACATTAGGCCAGCCACTAAAAACCATTGCGGGCCAACCATCAAACTCAACACGCACCTCTTCACCAATATGAATTAGAGGTAAATCTATAGGTTGTATATACATTTCAACAGCTAAATCGTAATTTGCAGGCATAATGTTTACTAATTTTTCACCTTCTTTAAAAGTTTCACCAATACCAGATTTTATAGCTTTATTAATGTAACCGTCTTGTGGAGCAGTAATGAATAATAAAGAGCTTCGCTTGTTGTAATTAGCTAAGCTAGTTTCAAGTTTTGAAACTTGAACATCAGCTTCATAAGCACCAGATTGTGCACTATACAAGCTGCTTTCTGTTTTAGATAATTTATCAGCATAAGAAGCTTGTGTACTACTAATAGCTAATTGTGCATTAATAATATTGTTTTTAGAAGTAAAGAATTTGTTTTCTTGAGAAATTAATTTAGCGGATAACTCTTGAAGTTTTGCTCTTTTTTCTTCAACATCCTTTACAGCTTTTAAACCTTCTTTTTCTAAGGTAACAGTTCTATCAAATTGAGTTTGAGCTATTTTTTGCTTAATTTTAATAGCTTCAAAATCAATACTATCACTTTTAGCTTTTAAGTAGGCTTGTTTTAATTTGTTTTTTGCTTGCTCTAGTTTTAATTTACGTTCTCTTTTAATAGCTATAATCTGATTTTGCAAGGCACTAATCTTATTGTTATATGCTTTAGCAGAAAGTGTTTTAGAGTTTAACTGTTTACCAGTTCTTTCGGCAAGCTTAGTATCAAAATAACCACTTTTTATCTCAGAAATTCTTAAAATAGTATCTCCTTTTTTAACAAAATCACCTTCTTGTACAAACCATTCTTCTATACGCCCAGGTATTTGAGATTGTAATGTTTGTGGTCTTTGGTTAGGTTTTAACGTAGTAACAAGCCCTTCGCTAGATACATTTTGTGTCCAGGGTAGAAATAAAATAATTATTAAAATTACAGAAAAAACTAATAAAAAGCTTTTAAATAACTTATGATACTCTTTGTTAAAAATTTCTTTTCCAGATTTGAATTTCGTAATATCTATTTGGTCCGAAACTGTATTTTTTGATATGTTTAACATGATTACTTACGATTTAAAGTTAGTAATACTGCCTTTTTCAAGGGTAATTTGTTTGTTACATTTTTCTTTCCAATGTTCATTACGGCTTACAATAATTAAGCTCCATGGTTGAGAAATATTGGTAATAAAATCGATAATTTTCTTAGCTTCATTTTTTTCAAATTGGTCTAGAGGGTCTTCTAAAATAAGTAGTTTTGGTCTTTTAATAATAGCCCTTGAAAGGATGATTTTTTTTGCTACAGTATAGGCAATAAGTTTTCCTTCAGGTTTTAAATAAGTATCTAAACCTTTAGGTTGCTGCTTTAAAAATTCTGTTAATCCCACAACTTTAAAGATGCTATATATTTCTTCATCAGTTATTGAAGAGTCACCAAAAGTTATATTTTCTCTAATAGTTCCTTTAAAAGGAGTTTCTTCAGAAAGAGACAAGCCCAAGTTAGATCTGTAATTATTAATAAAAATGCCCTTTAAAGATAAATCATTTACAAATATATTACCAGAAGTAGGCTCTATTAAACCAGAGATAAGTTGAATTAAACTAGATTTTCCTGAGTTGCTACTTCCTTGAATTAAAATTCTATCTTGTGGATTAATTTCAAATGAAATTTTATTTATGACAGGTTTTTGTCTATTATTTACAATGTAGGAAACATCTTGAAGTTCAATTTTAAAAGGCTTATCTTTATTAATGTTACTGCCTTTTTGTGGCTCTATAGGTTTGTCAATAACTTCCCCAAGCTTTTCTATAGATGTAAGTACATCATAAAAAGATTCGAGTCCAAGTATTAGTTTCTCTACAGAGTTCATAATTAAAATTATAATAATTTCTGCAGCAACAAATTGACCAATATTCATTTGTTGAGTAAGAACCAAAAAACCACCTATAAGAAGTAACCCAGCAGTAATAATAACTTTAAAACTAATCATTTGAATATATTGCATAACAAGCACTTTAAAATGACTTTCTCTAGATTTTAAATAATTATCTACTAAAATATCGCTTTTTTCAAGGGCTAACCTTGTCTTTCCTGATAATTTGAAACTTATTATAGTTCTAGCTATTTCTTGTAACCAATGAGCAACTTTATACTTGTTTTTAGATTCTTTTAAACTAGTATCTAAACCTTTTTGTGCTGTATATTTAAATACAACATAAATTAGTAACATAACTAAAAATCCAAAAACAATAAAAAATGGATGATAAAAAGATAATAGTAATAAAGCAAAAACAATTTGTAATATGGCTGATGGAGCATCAATCAATATTTTAGAAATACCTTTTTGAATGGTTAGCGTATCAAAAAAACGATTGGCAAGTTCAGGTGGATAGTAGTTTCTTAATTCTATCATTTTAATTTTAGGAAAACGATAACTAAGTTCTATGGATGCTCTTGTAAAAATTCTTTGTTGTATGGTTTCAATAATTCTAAATTGCATTAGTTTTAATATTCCACTAAAAACAACACCAGAAGTAACTAAGATGACTAAAACAATCCAGGAAGCTGATACTTGTGCCGCTTGTAACAAGTTTATAATGGCCTGTACTCCCAAGGGTAATGATAGTGCAACAATTCCTTCAAAAATGGCATAATATGCTATTTGTAAGGTGTCTTTTTTTTCTAGATTTATTAATCCTAGAAATCGCTGCCATGGAGTTAGTTTATTTTTTTCTTTCATTAGAAAGTACGTTTAAAGTTAGTTCAATAAAAAAGGAAGTGGTAGTTGTACTTTTATCACAATTAGTTAGTGATTTAAAATGAGATTTTACAAATTGCTGATGTAATATACCTTCAATTATAGTACTTGCAAGTGTTAATGGATGTTTATAATTATTGTTATAATTACTAATTATTTCAGCAAAACGTTTTACTACTTCTTTGTACAATTTAAAAAAACCTTCTTTATTTTCTGTATCTACTTCTTTAGTAGAGTATGATTTTGAGTTCTCGTTAATTACAATTAAGTTAAGTAATGCCTCATTAATATGTGAAAAATTATTGTCTTTCTCAGCTTTTCTAGCTAGAACTTCTATGGCTTTAATTAATTTCTCTTTTGGGTTACTAATACTGTAAGTTTCGATTACCAATAAATATTGAATCCACCCCCAATACCAAGAAGTTAAGTAAACTAAAAGTTTATGTTTACTTTCAAAGTAACGATAAATAGAACTTTCGTTAGAGCCTATTAACTTTCCTAGTTTTTTAAAATTAAAATTCTCAAAACCAATTTCTTCAATAAGTATAATACTGTTCTCTATTATTCTTTTACCCAAATCAGAGGTTTCAGGGTCTTTGATGTATATTCCTGAAGGGATCTCTATTTTTAAATTTGATAGTAAATTTTTCATAAATAAAAATTAATAGCGCAAATATAATAGTAAAACTATTAAATAAGCGTTTGTAGATATTAATAAGATGTTAATTTTTTGGTTACAAAAACTTACAAAAGCTTATTTTTTACTACAATTAACTACATACCTTTAGGTTTTAGATGTCGAAAAATATATTCGTATAAACTTAAAATTTATGGAATATATGAATTCAAGAACTGATGTTTTAGGGCATCCAAGGGGACTTTTATACTTATTTTTTGCTGAATTATGGGAACGCTTTTCTTTTTATGGAATGCGAGCTTTATTGGTGTTGTATATGACAAAACATTTACTTTTTTCTGATGAAATGTCTTTTGGTGTGTATGCAGCATATATGTCGTTAGTGTATGTGACTCCTATGATAGGAGGTATGCTTGCTGATAAAATATTAGGATTTAGAAAAGCAATTGTTTTAGGAGGTGTGCTAATGGCATTAGGACATTTCTTTTTGACATTTGAACATCCGATATTTTTTTATGGTTCGTTATCTTTAATTATCGTTGGAAACGGTTTTTTTAAACCCAATATATCTTCGTTTGTTGGAAAGTTATATGCTGATGGAGATAATAGGAGAGATGCAGGATTTACCATATTTTATATGGGAATTAATATTGGTGGAGCAGTAGCTCCATTATTATGTGCTTGGTTAGCTGAATTATATGGTTGGCATTATGGGTTTGTTTTGGCTGGAATAGGAATGTTGTTAGGCTTGTTAGTTTTTAAAGGTGGACTTAAGAAAAATGTTTTTGAAGATAAAGGCTTAGTACCAAATCAAGAATTATTTGATGAGAAACAATTTGGAGTAAAAAAAGGAAACTTAATAACAATTGCAGCACTTTTGTCTGTTCCTGTATTTGCATTGATAGTTTATTACCATGAGTTTGAGCATTACTTGGTTTGGGTAGTTTCGTTATTTCTGATATTGTTTTTAATTAAGATTTTACGAACTGTGACTTCAAAAGAGCGTAAAAAACTTTCTGTAGCTATATTTTTTACCGTTTTGTATACGTTGTTTGCAGCAATTTTTGAACAAGCAGGTAGTTCACTGACTTTATTTGCAGATAGAAATGTCAACTTAGTAGGAATAAATGCAGCTCAAACAAATAGTATTAATTCTACTTTTATAATTCTAATGGCAATCCCATTTTCAATGCTTTGGGGGTATTTGCATAAAATACATAAGAATCCAAACTCTGTTGTGAAATTTGGATTAGGGTTATTGTTTTTAGGGGTAGGTTTTATAACTTTTGGTTTGTCAGGTTATCAAGTTGATGAATTAGCTAAAACTCCAATGATGTATTTGATTTTAGGGTACTTTATACTAACAACAGGAGAACTGTTTTTATCTCCTATTGGATTATCTAAAATGACAGAGTTATCTCCAGGAAAGTATATTGCTTTTATAATGGGCGTATGGTTTTCAGCAAACTTTTATGGTCATTTTTTTGCAGGTAAAATAGCCAATTTAACAACAGTTGTTAACGGTAGTCTAGGAGTATTTTCTAAGGGCTTTTTTGGAAAAGTAACTGAATTATTAACCGGTTTATCATCCACAACCGTTATGGGGCAACCTGAGGTTTTTCACCAATTGTACTCATATGTTTCTGTGTATGCCAACCTAGGAGTAATATCAGTAATAATAGGTTTATTAGTCATTGCTTTTTATAAGCCTGTAAAAAAATGGATGTTTGAAGTACATTAAAACTAAAAAAGCCTCAGAAATTACTCTGAGGCTTTCAAATATATGTTTAATCGGTTTTTATTTAAAAACAGATGTAATGTTTAAAGCAACTTCATCCCAAGTTTTAGAAACACCATCAGCACCTTTATGTAAGTCTTTACATGCAGTATTTAAAGACTCTAATGCTTTATTAGCTTGCCAGTCTGTAATTTTCATAGTTGCATTTAAACTAAACTTTTTTCCGTTTAATGTGTAGTTAAAAGGAAGTTTTTTACTAACACCATTCATGGTAATATTAGCATAACCAATAGAGTCATTTTCTAGAACTAATTTTCCAGAAAGTAATTCAGTTTTATCCATTACTCCAAAGAAAAACTTTTTAATTTTAAAGTCTCTACTAGTGTCTTTTGTGAAAATACTACTTACAGGAATAGAGAATTCAGCATTATTTATAGCGTCTTTAGCTGTGTTAGCTTCACCACCAGCGGTAATGTTTACTTTTTTAAATTCTCCATTTACTGGTATTTTCTCAGTAGTTTTGTAAGCTGTCCAGTTTATAACATTGTCAGCATCTTGTAATACGAATGCAGCCTTGTTTTCTACTTTAATTTCCTTATTTGTAGTTTTTGTTTCTTTTTTTGCTTCAGATTTACAAGATGTCATTTGAAAAGCTGTAAAACAAATAACTAAAGAATAAACGATTTTTTTCATGAGGTTTATTTTATAATTGAGTTTACTAGTTTAATGTATTCTTTTTTTGCTTCTGACTCACTCATACCTCTAAGCTGCATCCAAGCATTAAATTTAAAGGCATTTCGTAAGTCACTATTATCATTAAATGTAAACCTGTCTCCTTTTACAGCTTGTTTATAGTAAGCATATAAACGTAGCATAACATCAGGAGGAAGCTTTTCCTCTAGTTTAGATGCTTTTTGATAAGCTTCTTTAAACTTTAAATCTAAATCATCTTTCATAATTGAGGTTTGTGCCTATAGATAGTTTACATTATGTAATGAATGTACAAATATACGAAGGGAGCAAGGAAAAACAAGCTGTCTAGCCTATCTAATAAGCCTCCATGACCTGGCATAATTGTACCACTATCTTTCACGTTAGCTTGTCTTTTAAACTTAGATTCTACTAAATCCCCTAAAGAACCAAAAATAGCAACTATGATAGCAATGACTATCCAGTTTAAGATAGAAAAAATTCCAGAGTATTGACCAATAGCAAAACCTGCAATTATTGAAAATAATAAACCGCCTATAAACCCTTCAATTGTTTTTTTAGGAGATACTTTTTCAAATAATTTTCGTTTTCCAAAATTTTTACCCACTAAAAAGGCAAAACTATCATTAGTCCAAATAATAAATATTATATAAATAACTATGTTTGGATGATAAGAACCATTAATGAAAGGAAGGTTCATTAAGAAGTAAAATGGTAATACTAAATATATAACTTGTAAAAAAAGTTTTTTAGCTAAAGTATCTGTTTTAATTAGTTTGGAGCTAATAAGTAAATAAATCAAAGCAGTAGATCCAACTATAGTAATGCCAAATAAAAAATCAGTGTACTTAAAAGTTGTATTCTTAAAAGTTAAATAAACAACACTAGCTAAAAGTATATATGGAATTATATTTTTTGTTTGTATAATTTTAGAAAGTTCCCAAATACAAACAGTAGCAAACAAAGCAAGTAATCCTATGTATGTTTCTGCAGAAAAAAGAATAGCAGAAATAAATAGAATAGCATAAACAAGTGCGGAAAGACTTCTTACAAAAAGGTTAGACATATTTTAAAGGTCTTCAAAGAGCAGCAAATATAAATCTTTTGTGTTATTATTACCATAACTCAAAAAATTATCATCCTCAACTTCAAATTTATAATTCTTAACAGAACTGATATTTGTTGGAATATTACCGCTAAAATGTGTTTTAATACCTGTTAATCCTTCTCCAGTGTTTTTTACAAGCTGGCTCGTAGTTGCATAAACTATAAAATGTTTAGAAAGAGAAGCTATTTTATGACTGCCTAATTGATTGGATGAAAATAAAATTTCTCCTTTATCGGCAATTAAATGTTCACAAGAAGTAAAAAAAGGTACAGATTCTGAGGAATGGTTTTGTACAGAAATATCAATTTTTTCAGTAATCTTTAATAAATCAAAATCGGTACAAGTAATTTTGCGCCAATTGTTTTCTTGTAAGATGTTCTTTAAATTATTACTTACTTCGTTTATTGATGTACAGTATAAAAATTTTCCTCCTTTATTAATAAAATGATGAACAAAAGAATCATCTAAAGACAAATAAACTTCTTGTTCGTTGGCTTTTTTTTCTTTAGATGATTCTTGATATATTTTAAATATTTTTTTGAAAAAATTCATTAAAATAAAAACTATTCTTCTGTTGTAATTTGAGGTTTTTCTTCTTTTCCAAAAGGTCTGTCTCCAAATATTTTTACTAAATCGTCTTTAAATATAACTTCTTTTTCAAGTAATAAATCAGCTAATTCAGTTAATTTATCTCTGTTTTGATCTAGTATGTCAACAGCTCTTTTGTATTGATTCTCTATTATTTCAGAGATTTCTTCATCAATTTTTTGTGCAGTTGCTTCACTGTATGGTTTTACAAATGAATCATTACCTGAAGAATCATAGTAAGTAACGTTTCCTACTTTATCATTTAAGCCATAAACAGTAACCATAGCTCGAGCTTGTTTAGTAACCTTTTCTAAATCACTTAACGCTCCAGTTGAGATTTTATTAAAAATTAGTTTTTCAGCTGCTCTACCTCCCATAGTAGCACACATCTCATCAAGCATTTGTTCTGTTTGAACAATTTTTCTCTCTTCAGGAAGGTACCAAGCAGCTCCTAACGATTGACCACGAGGAACAATAGTTACTTTTACTAAAGGGGCAGCATGTTCTAACATCCAACTAACAGTTGCGTGACCAGCTTCATGAAAAGCAATTACTTTCTTTTCTTTAGGAGTAATAACCTTATTTTTCTTTTCTAATCCACCTACGATTCTATCAACAGCGTCTAAAAAATCTTGATGTTCAATAGCTTCTTTACCTTTTCTTGCAGCAATTAAAGCGGCTTCATTACACAAGTTAGCGATATCTGCACCTGAGAATCCTGGTGTTTGTTGTGCTAAAAATTCTAAATCGGCATTAGCAGCTAATTTTAAAGGTTTAATGTGAACCTCAAAAATTTCTCTACGTTCGTGTAAGTCTGGTAAGTCAACATAAATTTGACGATCAAAACGACCAGCACGCATCAAAGCTTTGTCTAATACATCAGCGCGGTTGGTAGCAGCTAATACAATTACATTAGTATCAGTACCAAAACCATCCATTTCAGTTAATAATTGGTTTAAGGTATTCTCACGTTCGTCATTACCACCAGTCATACTGTTCTTACCTCTAGCACGTCCAATAGCATCAATTTCATCAATAAAAATGATTGAAGGAGATTTTTGTTGTGCTTGTTTAAATAAGTCACGTACACGTGAGGCACCAACACCAACAAACATTTCAACAAAATCTGAACCAGATAAAGAGAAAAAAGGAACTCCAGCTTCACCAGCAACAGCTTTTGCTAATAAGGTTTTACCTGTACCAGGAGGTCCTACTAATAAAGCTCCTTTAGGAATTTTACCTCCTAATTTGGTGTATTTTTCAGGGCTCTTTAAGAAGTCTACAATTTCTTGAACTTCTTCTTTAGCACCTTCTAAGCCAGCTACATTTTTAAAGGTAGTTTTAACTTTAGTGTTTTCGTCAAAAAGCTTAGCTTTAGATTTACCAATGTTAAAAATTTGCCCTCCAGCACCACCGCCTCCAGCAGCTCCAGACATTCTTCTCATAAAGAAAAGCCAAATAACAATCAATAAAATAAAAGGAAGGAAGCTAATAATGGTATCCATCATGCTAGTCCTTTCAACATTAACTTTATCGAAGTCAAGATTTTTATCCTCTTTTTCTTTGTTAATTTCATTTTCAAAATTTTGTAAATCACCAAAGTTGTAAGTGTAAAGAGGAGATCCTTTTCTGTAAAATGGAGAATCTGCTAGTTTTTTATGCTCTTCTTTTTTCTCAGCTTCAGGCTTTAAAAATATTTGAGCAACATTATTGTTTTCTACAACGATTTCTTTAATATCGTTTGCTTGAAGAATTTTAGTAAACTCGTTTTTTGTAATATTACGAGAACCTAAATTACCAGAATTAAAAAAGCTTAATCCTAGTAGGATAACTATTATTGGTATGTATAGCCAAAATGAATTAAAACTAAATTTTGGCGCATTTTTTTTATTATCACTCATAAAAAGGTGTATAAAATGTTAGCAATTATGCTGGGTTGATTTCTGTAATTTTTGCATCTCCCCAAAGGCTTTCAATATCGTAAAATTCACGAACTTGTTTTTGAAAGATGTGTACAACAACATTTACGTAATCCATAAGAACCCATTCAGAGTTTCCTTGCCCTTCAATGTGCCAAGGTTTATCTTTTAGTTCTTTACTTACTATTTTTTGTACAGAGCCGGAAATGGCATTAACTTGTGTGTTCGAATTAGCAGAACAAACTACAAAATAATCACAAACAGTGTTTTCTATCTCTCTTAGATCTAGTAATTGGATATCTTCTCCTTTTACATCATCAATCCCTTTAATAATCACAGCTAAAAGATCGTCTGTGTTTGTTTGTTTTATTGTCATTAAAAAAAATTAAGTTTTAGCAAAGTTATTATTTTTTTGCGAGTAATTTATGTAATATTGATACTTGTTTTACACGCTAAATTCATATGAAAATAATCAAACTTAATGCCATCGAATCTACCAACAGTTTTTTAAAGAATATGGTGTCAAAAGTGGTAGTTGATGATTTTACGGTGGTAGTCGCAAAAACACAAACTAAAGGTAGAGGTCAAATGAACTCTGAATGGGTTGTTGAAGAGGGAAAAAACCTTACTTTTAGTGTGTTTTCAAGGTTTGTAGGGTTAAATATTCGAGAGCACAAGTACTTAAATTTTAGTGTTTCATTAAGTGTTTTTCAAGCTTTAAAAGCATTAGGAATACCAAAATTGTCGGTAAAATGGCCAAACGACATTCTGTCAGGAAATAAAAAAATAGTGGGTATATTAATTGAAAATACTCTTAAAGGGAATGATTTAGTGTCTTCTGTAATTGGTATAGGGGTCAATGTAAATCAAGCATTATTTCCCGAAAATTTACCAAATGCGTCTTCTATAAAAATGATTCTAGGAAAAGAGTTTGATTTAGAAATGTTGCTAGAAAGTATTTTAATGAAGCTAAAAGATTATTTTAATCTCTTAGAAAAAAAAGAATATGACTTACTAGAAAAGGCTTACTTAAAAGTATTGTATAAAAAAAATGTTCCAACAATGTTTAAAAATAGTCAGAACACTTTATTTATGGGGAAAATTATTGGAGTTTCAAAAAGTGGAAACCTCCAAATAGAATTAGAAAACGAAACGATTCAAGAATTTGGTTTGAAAGAAATTTCGTTTGCTACTTTATAACTTTTCTAAATTTTCAGTTAATGTACCTATAAACTTTGTTAAAGGAGCTTTAACCATCATAGCCATCATAGCATTAAATTCGCCATTAAACTTTAAAGTAACTTTACTTTCACTATCGTTAATTTCATTAATATCAGCAGCTAATGTAAAAGGTAGTTTACTGCTTGCAGCGCCTAAAGTAACATTAGAATATTCTGTTTTTTCTTTCATGATTAAGCGAATTTCTGGCATACCTTTTAAACCAAAAATAAAGCTGTCACCATCAACCTCGAATTTTTGAGTGTTTTCAGGCATTAGTTGTTCAAAGTTTTCTAATTTAGTTAGAAACTCAAATAAATCTTTAGATGATTTTTTTACAGTAACTGTATTTCCTTCTATATTCATTGTTGTGCTGTTATTTATTGTTTTGATTCCATTCACTAGGGGCAATTCTCCAATCTTCTAATGTTCGAAGTTCTTCACTAGTAATATATTTACTATCTAAGGCTTGTTCTAATAAATGTTCATAATTACTCAAAGTAGTAAGCTCTACTTTATCATTTTTAAAATTCTCAGTGGCAATATTAAATCCGTAAGAAAAAATAGCTATCATTCCTTTTACATTGGTATGTGCTTCTTTAAGTGCTTTTACAGCATTTAAACTACTTTTTCCTGTACTAATTAAATCCTCAATCACTACAACGTTTTGACCACTTTCTATATGTCCTTCAATTTGATTTTGTCTACCATGTTTTTTAGGTTCTGGTCTAACGTACACAAAAGGTACTCCAAGTTCTTGAGCAACTAATATACCAATAGCAATAGCACCAGTAGCAACTCCTGCAATAACATCGGGTTTACCATGTTTTTCTTCTACCAGTTTAGCAATTTCTTGTTTTAAAAAGTTTCTAACAGGAGGGTATGATAACGTGATTCTATTATCACAGTAAATAGGTGATTTCCAGCCAGAAGCCCATGTGAAAGGTTCTTGGGGACTTAATTTTATAGCCTTAATTTGCAAAAGAAGCTCGGCAGTTTTTTTTGCTGTATCTTTGTTAAAATCCATAGCGCAAATGTATAAAGTTTTTGTTAATGATAAACCAATAATCTTTACAACTTCATTTAAAAATGAAGAAGATTTTCCAGTTTATATTTACAAAAATACAATTATTCAAGAACTTATTTATAAGTTAAAAGTAGGTAAGTTAAACGGTTTTTATATCTATTCTAATAATTTAATTGAAGATTGGAAAGATTTTAAGGTTAAATTTAAAGTAATAATTGCTGCTGGAGGTTTGGTTTTAAACGGAAGTAAAAAAGTATTGTTTATTTACAGAGGAAATAAATGGGATTTACCCAAAGGACGTGTTGAGGAAGGAGAGAACTTAATGGAAGCAGCAATAAGAGAAGTGGAAGAAGAATGTGGTATTGAAAAACTAATTATTAATAAAGAACTCCTTATTACATACCATTTGTTTATACAACAAAATGAATATCGATTAAAAGAAACACACTGGTATTTAATGTTTTCTAATTATGAAGGAAGTTTAACCCCTCAATTAGAAGAAGGTATTACAAAAGCAGAGTTTAAAAATAAAAAAGAAACAATTGAAGCATTACAGAATACATTTGCTAATATAGTAATGGTCTATGAATCTTATCTAGATAACATCGATTAATGACACTCTGTCATAAAAAATGATTGGTTTTGTGTCTTTTTCTGTCAAAATACAAATAAAAAACCAATGGCATACACTTTGACTAATACTACTCGTAAAATTGAATTTAAAACTTAAAAAAAGATAAATAAAGATTATGAGTAAAATTATAGGTATAGATTTAGGTACTACGAACTCATGTGTGTCTGTGATGGAAGGTAATGAGCCTGTAGTAATTCCAAATGCAGAAGGAAAAAGAACAACCCCTTCTATAGTTGCATTTGTAGAAGGAGGTGAACGTAAAGTAGGAGATCCTGCAAAGCGTCAAGCAGTAACAAACCCAACTAAAACAGTTTATTCTATTAAACGTTTTATGGGGAATAAATATTCTGAGTCTCAAAGAGAAGCAGAAAGAGTTCCTTATGAGGTAGCAAAAGGTGATAACGATACACCAAGAGTTAAAATTGATGATCGTATGTATACACCTCAGGAAATTTCTGCAATGATATTACAGAAAATGAAGAAAACTGCTGAAGATTACTTAGGTCAAGGAGTTTCTGAAGCTGTAATTACTGTGCCAGCATATTTTAACGATGCTCAACGTCAGGCAACTAAAGAAGCAGGAGAGATTGCAGGATTAAAAGTTCGTCGTATTATTAACGAGCCTACAGCTGCAGCTTTAGCTTATGGATTAGATAAAGCAAATGATGATAAGAAAATTGTAGTATTTGACTTTGGTGGAGGTACACATGATGTTTCTATCTTAGAATTAGGAGATGGAGTATTTGAAGTATTAGCTACTGATGGAGATACGCACTTAGGAGGCGATGATGTAGATGAAAAAATCATTAACTGGTTAGCAGATGAGTTTAATGCTGAAGAAAATATGGATTTACGTAAAGATCCTATGGCATTACAACGTTTAAAAGAAGCTGCTGAAAAAGCGAAGATAGAATTATCAAGCACAACTTCTACAGAAATTAACTTACCATATATCACTGCTACAGCTAGTGGACCAAAGCACTTGGTAAGAACGTTAAGTAGAGCTAAGTTTGAGCAATTAATTGACGATTTAGTAAAAAGAACTATCGAGCCTTGTCAAACAGCGTTAAAAAATGCTGATTTATCAACTTCTGATATCGATGAGATTATCTTAGTAGGAGGTTCAACTCGTATTCCTGCAATTCAAGAAGCAGTTGAGAAGTTCTTCGGAAAAGCGCCAAGTAAAGGAGTAAATCCAGACGAAGTTGTATCGTTAGGAGCAGCAATTCAAGGAGGAGTGTTAACTGGTGATGTAAAAGACGTATTATTATTAGATGTAACACCATTATCATTAGGAATTGAAACAATGGGTAATGTATTTACAAAGTTAATCGATGCAAATACAACCATTCCAACTAAAAAGTCGCAAGTATTCTCTACAGCAGTAGATAACCAACCATCGGTAGATATTCACGTATTACAAGGTGAAAGAGCGATGGCAGCAGACAATAAAACAATTGGTCGTTTCCAATTAACAGATATTCCACCAGCACCAAGAGGAGTTCCTCAAATTGAAGTAACTTTTGATATTGATGCAAACGGAATCATCAACGTATCTGCAGCGGATAAAGCAACAGGTAAATCTCAAAACATCCGTATCGAAGCTTCTTCTGGATTAACAGATGAAGAAATTCAAAAGATGAAAGCAGATGCAGAAGCAAATGCAGATGCAGATGCAAAGGCTAAAGAAACTGCAGATAAAATTAACGGAGCAGATTCTATGATTTTCCAAACTGAAAAGCAATTAAAAGAGTTTGGTGATAAATTATCAGCAGATAAGAAAGAACCAATCGAGGCTGCTTTAGAAGAGTTAAAGAAAGCACACGAATCTAAAGACCTTGCTGCTATCGATGCTGCAATGGAAAAGATTAACGAAGCTTGGAAAGTTGCTTCTGAAGAGATGTATAAAGCACAACAAGATGCACAAGCAAATGGAGCTGGTGCGCAAGGAAGTGCAGATGCAGGAGCTTCAGCTGAAGGAGGAGATAATGTAGAAGATGTAGATTTTGAAGAAGTAAAATAAATTTGATTGTATTATCCTAAAAAGCATTACAAGTTTTATTAGGACTGTAGATGTAAAAAAGCTCGTCATTTGACGGGCTTTTTTGCTTTTAAATAGATATTAGGTGTTTTAGAAAAAAAAAAAAGTGTTTTAGAAAAAGATAAAATCACTTCAGCAGTTTTTTCACTGTAAGAGGTATCCTGTGTGTAATTTTACTTCCAATATAAGGGAGAAGTGCTTTATAACTATAAGGAAGCACAAAAAATAAATCAGAAAAATAAACACACATGAGAAAAAAAATTAACATGTATGCAAGTGCTATTCTTTTTGTACTTGTAAGTATCACAAGTTGTGATAAGGATGAAGAAATTATTCCAGCAGAGTTTTCTATTACTGATATAGAAAAGGATTTTGGAGCAGTAGAAGTAGAACAAACTATTAACTATTCGTTTAAAGTAACAAATGAGGGAGGTTCAGATTTAGAAATAGATGAATTTGTATTAAAAGGAACAAATGCTGCTGATTTTTCAACTAGTGCAGTACCAAAAGTAATTAAAAAGGAAGAATCGTATACTTTTGAAATTACCTTTGCTCCTTTAACAGAAGGAGAAAAAAAGGCTATCTTAGAAATTACGACTAATATAGGGAAAAAAGAAGTAAAAGTAACAGGAATTGCAAAACCAAAACCATTACCAGGTGTTGATTTAAGTGAAACGGCTTTGGTTTTTGGAAACGTAGAGATTAATCAAACAAAAGACGCTACGTTTACTATAACTAATAGTGGAGATGCAGACTTAGAAATTACAGGCTTTGAAATAAAAGGGACCAATGCTGCTAACTTTTCAACTTCAGCAACAACAGAAACTTTAGCTGCAGGAGAAACTAAAACCATTACGGTAGTATTTGAGCCAACCAATGTAGGAGAAAAAACAGCAAGTTTAGAGGTGACAACTAATGCAGGTGTTAAAGCCATTGCCTTAAGCGGTAAAGCTACAGCAACACCTATGTCAGTTATAGAGTTTAGTGAATCACCTATAAGTTTTGGGAATGTTGAAGTAGGTGAAGACTTATCTAAAAATATTATAGTTTCTAATACAGGAAATACAGATTTAGAGATTACTAATGTGAATATTATAGGAGGTAGTTCATCATCATCTTTTACAGTAATAGGAGGAACAAGTTCATTAATAAGAACTATTGCTCCAGGTGATACATATACTTTTGAAGTTAAGTTCACGCCAAGTTCACAAGGATTTGCTTCAGCATCTATTAGATTTTTTAATAACTCTAGTGAAAATGAAGTGTTTTTACCAATGAATGGAACAGGAACAGCGCCAGCACAACCTGCAATTGCTTTTAGTGAAACAGGATTAAACTTTGGTGATGTTACTGTAGGGAACTCTGGAAATGATTTAACTTTTGCTATTCAGAATAATGGTCAAGGAAATTTAGAGGTAAGTAATATTAGAATGAGCGGAGCCAATGCTAATAACTTTACTTTGGTAAATGTATCTGCACCACAAACGATTGCTCCTAATAGCTTTTATGAAGTAACAGCACGTTTTACACCACAATCTGAAGGACAAAAGCAGGCAATGATAGTTGTAGAAAGTAATGATCCTACAAAACCGAGTTATGCTATTATTATTAGTGGAAAGGGGTTGCAAGCTGCTACAGGTAATATTGTAAACATACCAGATGCCAACTTTAAGTCAGCATTGGTAGGGGATTCATCGATAAATACAAATGGAGATGGTGAAATTCAGGTTTCAGAAGCACAAGCTTACACAGGTGTCATTCGTGTAGATGGTCTTAGTATTTCAGATGCTACTGGTTTAGAGGTTTTTGAAAATATTTCACAATTTCATGCAATGAACAACTCTTTAACAAGTATAGATTTAAGCCAAAACACAGCAATAACACATTTGTCGTTAAAAAACAATAACTTAACTTCATTAGATCTTTCAGCTAATACAGCTTTACAAACAATATTAATTCAGCAAAATAGTATTAGTACAATAGATTTAACAAATCATTCTAGCTTAGTGAATTTTCAATGTGGAGGTAACAATATTTCTACGTTAGTGTTACCTACTATTGCAAACGGTTTAAGAACTTTATATTTAGAACAGAATCAAATTAGTACGTTAGATGTTTCTATGTATCCAGATTTAAGAACACTTGTTGCTTATAATAACAACTTATCAAGCATGGATATTTCTAATAATTCAAGAGTAATTTCATTGCATTTAAGAAATAATAATTTAACAAGTTTAAACGTAGCAAATGGTAATAATGTAAATTTCATTTATATGATTGCAGATGGAAATGATAACTTAACATGTATTCAACATGATGCTGGTTTTGATCCTTTGAATCCACCAAATACACAAGCAAACCAATGGGTTAAGCCATCTGGAGCTTCTTGGAATACAGTCGCATGTCAATAAAAAACATTCCCTTTAAATAGTAATTCAAGAAAGAAAGTTACCTGTGTAAAAAGCAGGTAGCTTCTAATAGCATAAAAACAATAATAGAAATGAAAAAATATACAATATTAGTTTGTTTATTCTTAGCTAGTTTTTTGTTTCATCAAACAGCCAATGCTCAGTTTGGTAATATGTTAAAAAAAGCTAAGCAAAAAGTAACAAAAAAAATAGAAGAGAAAGCTTCTTCATCAATAGAAAAATCAACTACAAGTTCAGATACTAATTCAACGTCTAATACAAATGAGTATTCAGATGAAGAGTTTAAGAAAGAGTTAGCTAAAAAGTATCCCAACGACAAAGAAAAGCAAGATTTTTATTTTAAAAAGTATAAAGAATATCAACAAAAACAAGTAGCGGAAAAAGAAGCTTTATTAGCTAAAGAAAATAGTAAAGGAACAGTTGTGAGCGAAATTCCTTCACCTATAGAAAGTAGTGAAAATGATAAATTTAAAGACAATCAAATTTATGTATTAAACAGAACGAAATTTAAAAAAATGCCTGCTTATGATGGTGGTTTTTCTGATAAGATGGAACTGTCTGGTTACTACCATTTATCACAATACTTTGTTAGAAATCCTTCAAGTCATTTTGATAGCAATCCAGGTGATATTTACGAAGGCTTTTCTATTGAATATGATCCAACATCATATCAGTTAAATGCATATTTTTCACCAAACCAAAAACGTTATGGTGTGGTTCCTGAAAAATATAGAAAATCTGCCGATAAAGGTAATATTCAGTTCCAATTTGGAATGGGAGGCGGACCAGAATGGACTAATGCTAATGTTCTCTTATTGGAACCAGGAGTATTATTAATTGGAGCAGAGGTATATCATAAAAACGATAACGTTGGTCATAAGTGGATGAATAATGCTCAACCAAAGCAGTTTGTAATAGCTGCAAAAAATCCAGAAAAAATTAAGAAGTATTATAAAAATCCTGAATTAACATCTCAAACAACTTTTGCTAAGTTTGATAACTTACGTAAAGATTGGTTAGGAGCAAAGTTAAATAGTGTAACAATGCCAGCAAAAGGGAGTTTTGATAAAAACTCAGCAATTAAAAATGCAGCTGTAAGTGGATTGAATAAATATTATGGTAAAATGAGTATGAAAAATATATATCAATACATGACATCTGATAAATGGTCAACTGTAAAACATAAGGTAACAGGGGTACCTTTATATCAATGGGCTGTAGGAGCTGTTGTACAGAAAAATTCAGATGGGCAATGTATGTTGCAACAGTTTATAGTAAGAAAAGATTATATAGGTGGAGGAAAATATGGGAGTCCTTTTTTTAATGGAATTAACAGAGGAAGTATTAGAGCTCCTTATGGAGGGTATGTAAAATGTGATGCTAAACCTAAAAACTAAAATACAGACTTTAAGTTAAGAATAGTTCTAAAAGGTGGTGTTTTGCGTATTATTGCATAACCACCTTTTTTTGTAATAAAATTAAATTTGTGAAAAAAACTTTTTATATACTAATCTTTATTTCTTTTCTCTTTGAAAATGTATTTTCACAGGAGCCTTTTTATACACAATTTACATCTGATGATGGATTAGTATCTTTAGCAAATTATAATATTATACAAGATAAAAATAACCTAGTTTGGGTTGGAGGGGAGCAAGGTTTGTTTTATTACAACGGTAAAAGATTTAGGCAAGTTAAAAATACTATTTCTACCACAAAAAGTATTTTTAACTTACAAATAGATAAGGAAGGACAAATTTGGTGTTCGACCATTTCAGGACATATTTATAAAGTAGTAAATAAAGAACTACAATTATTTAAAGATTTTTCAAATGAATTGAAAGGAGCATTTGCAAGCTTAATTGTTTTTAATGATGATGTGTTCTTTATATCACAAAGAAAAAGTTACCAAATAGATAAAAAAACTGCGTCGATAAAAAAAGACCTAAATGCCAATATTTCTAAAATAGCAAAAACAAAAAATGGTTTTTTTTACTACAATTTAAAAGAAGCTAATACTATAACTCAAGTTTATGAAGAAAGTGGGCAAGCAGTTTTTAAAAAAATAAACTTTGATATAGAAAAAAACTTTTTAAATGAAGGAAAGCTTCAAATGTTTGAATGGTTTGATGATGTTGTTGTTAAAGTAGAAAAGGAGAACTCAAAGATATTTTCAGTTAATATACATACGAGAAAAATAACTACCACAAAACTTCCTGAAGCTCTTAAAAAAGCACAAGTTTATAATACCAAAAAGTTTAAAGAAAACTGGTTGTTAACATCAAAAGGTATTTATATAACTTTAAACAAAAACAAAGTAAATAATACTAAACAAATTTTTAAAGATTATCATATAACTGATGTTCTAAAAGATAATGAGAATAATTATTGGCTTGCAACACTGCAAAATGGAATTTTCGTTGTGCCAAGTTTAGAAATAACGAAGAAAAGTTTTGTGGAAATAAAAGAAGATATTATCTCAATAGAAACCATTGGTAATAATAGATTATTATTAGGAACTCAAAATGGTAACTTAATAGATTACAATACAGAAGATAATTATTATAAAATTATCAGTTTATCTAATCAACGACCTGTTAATAGAATAAAATATAATAAAAACCTACAAAAAGCATATATAAGCACAAACGGAACCAGTAGCTATACATATGATATAAAAAAGTTGAAAATTACTAATGTAGGAAATCAGTTTACCACAGCTAAAGGTTTTACGAAAATAAATAAAGATTCATTGGTGTATCTATCATATCGACGTGCTATTATTTATACTCAACTTTCTAGAAATAAAGATTATATAGTTTTAGAAAACAAAAGACCTATTAGTACTCATTACGATTCAAAAAACAAACTTATTTACGTTACTTATATTGATGGAACAGTAGCCTATAACAATAAATTACAAACTATTCCAGTACATCATCAAAATAAACCTATTATTTTTTCTGAATACACTCAAATTACTAACGGTAAAATATGGGCAACTACAAGAGATAAAATTTTAGCTTTAGAGGCAGGAAAAGTAACTGATAGCATAACCTGTTTAAACGGATTGTTAAAATCTCAAATAAAAGGAATTTTAGGGAAGGACAATTTTCTATGGATTGTTACTGAAAAAGGAATACAGCGATACGATACAGATAAAAAAATAATAAATACAATAAACTTAACTGATAAAAGTGCTATAAAATTTAAAACTCCAGTAATACAAAATAATTATTTATGGATACCTGGT
The DNA here is from genome assembly GCF_024124505.1 of Tenacibaculum sp. XPcli2-G. NCBI lineage: Bacteria > Pseudomonadati > Bacteroidota > Flavobacteriia > Flavobacteriales > Flavobacteriaceae > Tenacibaculum > Tenacibaculum sp. XPcli2-G. Next base: position 143,513 of record NZ_JAMXSH010000002.1, on the reverse strand, counting down.
AACAATTTTTTATGTAGAATAAACACATCTGTTCCAGAGTTAATAGAACCAAAATTAGCTCCGTTAGCCTACATAAGTAATGTTAAAATTGGAGGAATAGAACAAGAAATAAAAACAAAATACAAACTGCCTTACAAAACTAACGACATTACATTTAACTTTAATGCTAATGGATTTAAATCTAGTAGTAAAAATGTTTTTCAATATAAACTTTTAGGTTTTAATACAGAATGGCAAACATCTGAGTTAAACGATGATGTAGTAAGATATATTGGAATTCCATCAGGAAGATATAAGTTTTTACTTAGAACTAAAAGTTTAGATGGAAGTATAGGAAAAGAAAGTAAAGGAGTTAAAATAATTGTACAAAAGCCTTTTTGGGAAAGTTGGTGGTTTATTGTGACAATATTTATAATATCTGTTTTAGGAATAATAATATATTACCGAATTAAATTAAAATGGAAAGAAGAGGAAGGAGAACGAGAACTAGAAAGGGTAATTTTAGATAGTAGAATAAGTAAGTTAAGGCTAGAAAACTTACGCTCACAAATGAACCCTCATTTTATTTTTAATTCCTTAGGAGCTATTCAAGATTATGTAATGAAGAATGAGAAATATTTAGCAAGTGATTACTTAGTTAAATTTTCTCGTTTAATAAGAATGTATTTAAATCATAGTAGAGTAAATGTAATACTACTCAAAGAAGAACTTAGTTCACTCGAGATTTATATATCATTAGAGCAATTACGATTTGAAAATAAATTTAAGGTTCACTTCTTAGTAGATAAAAACATAAATAAAGATCAAATTGAAGTTCCGCCGTTGTTTATACAACCTTTTGTAGAAAATGCTATAAAACACGGACTTGTTCATAAGAAAGACCGAGGGAATTTATGGATAACAATAGAAGAAAATATTAACAAGGTTTTAATTATAACGATAAAAGATGATGGTGTTGGACGAAAAAAATCTTCAGAAATTAATAAGAAAAGAAAAGGGCATAAGTCTTTTGCTGTAAACGCTACCCAAGAGCGAGTTTCGTTGTATAAGAAAGAAAAGTTATTTGATATTTCAGTAGATTTTACGGATAAAGTAGATGAAAACAATAATGCTACAGGAACGATAGTAACACTAAAAATAAAAAGAATTTAATAATGAAAGCTTTAATAATTGATGATGAGGCAAAAGCACGTAGTGTAATGAAAACGATGCTTACAGAGTTTTTTCCTGAAATAAAAAATGTTATTACAGCAGATAACTTAGTAGATGGAGTAAAGTCAATTAAAGAAAACAATCCAGACATTGTTTTTTTAGATATTGAAATGCCTGAGTACTCAGGTTTAGAAATATTAGATTTTATTTCAGAGCCTATAGAGTTTCAATTAATTTTTACAACAGCATATCAACAATACGCATTAGAAGCACTAAAATTATCTGCAATAGATTATTTGGTTAAACCAATTGACAGAGAAGAGTTACGAGTAGCTATAAATAAAGCAAAAGTTAATATTAACCAAAAAAAGGTAACAGCACAATTTTCAGAGTTAAAAAAAGCCATTCAATCATTATCATCACATAAAATAGCTTTAGAAGTACCAGGAGAAATTATTTTTGTTTCGCATGAAGATATTTTATACTTAGAAGCAGATGGAATGTATACAAAAGTACATTTAGCAAATAGAGAAAGAGAATTAATTTGTAAACCACTAGCATACTTTGAAAATCAACTTCAGGGAAACAACTTATTTTTTAGATGTCATAGATCTTACTTAATAAACCTTCATTATTTAGAAAAATTTGTTAAAAAAGACGGAGATTTTTTACTAATGCAAAATCAAACAACAATTCCTATTTCAAAAACAAAAAAGCAAGAATTTCTAAAAATTATAAAAGAAGTATTTTAGATTTGTAAAATGCAATTTTACCAAAAAGAAATTCAATTACCAGTATTTAATAGAGGCTATCACTTAATTACAGATGTTTTGTTAGAAGCACTTCCAGAGCTTGAAAATATTCAAATAGGACAGTTACAGGTATTTATAAAGCATACTTCTGCTAGTTTAACTATTAATGAAAATGCAGATCCTACCGTTCGAATAGATTTCGAATCGCATATCAATAAAATGATTCCTGAAAATATGCCATACTATAAACACGATTATGAAGGTGCCGATGATATGCCAGCACATATTAAAAGTTCTATGTTAGGATGTCAGGTACAAATTCCAATTACCAATGGAAATCTCAACTTAGGAACTTGGCAAGGAATATACTTAGGTGAGCACAGAAATTATGGAGGTAAAAGAAAAATAGTACTAACCGCTTTTGGAAATTAAATGAAGTATCATAAATTCAATTTTTACAGAAGTACGTACTGTGAGTTTGAAATGCAAAATGTCAATTTCTTTGATGATATGAAGGCACATTTTCAAAGTAAATCAGGTAGTTATTACTATTACACAGCGGAGGGTGTTTTTCGTTATTCAAATCACTGGGGTAGAGTTGCCAATTGTCGTTGGAAGATTCAGGGAATAGAAAACTATAAAAATCAAAATTATTATGTAGGGTACGCAAATTGGTCTGATTTTTATCCATTAAATAGTACTGATAAAGTATTCTATTTAGAAGTAGGTTATACAGTGCATAAAGTGAATATTAAAAGAGTTCAAAATAATTCAGAAGAAGCTCATTTTTTAATGACTTCAGAGTTTGCACATCAGCGTTTAAAACAAATTCAAACTCTGTTTAAAGAATACAAGTGGGCACGTTATTATGAAGAGGATATTGAAACTTTAAGAAGAAAAATAATTGACAAACTCATCACAACAAACAAAACCTTACAGCAAGTTAAATTAGAGTTATAAATCTTTATAATCTCTATTAACGCCAAGACTAAATCCAAAACGGGTGTCACTCTCTCTACCAAGTCTGTGAATAGCTACTTTACCTAATGGAATTTTACCAAACTCATTATTAGTAATTTCTTCATTATTTAAAAAAAGCTTTCCTTTAAACTGCTTTTGGGTGTTATACTCACTTCTATCTTTTTTATTTTGATAAACATTTATGGATAAAATATTATCTCTATCAGTATAACCGCAAAAAATACCATGTGTATCCCAAATAATATAATTATTACTTTTTTTTAATTCTCTACTAGGTTTGCCTAAAACATCAATTAAAGTATTATAATTAGTAGGAAATGTAAGAGGTTTATTATTAACATGTATAATGTTAGTATCACATATAATAGTTAAACTCGTTACTTTTTTCTTTTTAAAAAAATTAAACATGACAGTTATTGATTTGATTAACGGGGGCGAGCGTAAAACTAAAAAATAAATTTTAACTAACTCCTTTCTCTTTTAGTTAAATTTGCTAATTAGATTTAAAATCCTAATAAACAATGAACATACCTCAAACAAGTTTTCCTCGAATAATAATTATAGGAGGTGGGTTTGCAGGATTGGCAGTAGCAAGAGCTCTAGAAAACCAAGATTTACAAGTAGTATTAATAGATAAGCACAATTACCATACTTTTCAACCTTTACTATATCAAGTAGCCACAGGAGGATTGGAGCCTGACAGTATAGCGTTCCCTTTGAGAAAAAGGTTTAATGATGTAGAAAACTTTTTCTTCAGATTAGCAAAAGTAACCCAAATACATGCCGAGAAAAACTATATAGAAACTACGATAGGAAATTTAGAGTATGATGAGTTGATTATAGCCACAGGTTCAACAACAAACTTTTTTGGAAATACAAATATTCAAAAGTATGCTATGGAAATGAAATCGGTTCCACAAGCATTAAATATTCGTAGTTTGGTTTTAGAGAATTTTGAAGAAGCATTATTGGTAACCGATTTAGAAAAGCGAAGAGCATTAATGAATTTTGTTATCGTTGGAGGTGGGCCAACAGGAGTGGAGTTGGCAGGAGCTTTGGCAGAAATGAAAAAAGGAATTTTACCTAAAGACTACCCAGACTTAGATATTCGGCAGATGAAAATTAATCTCATTCAAAGCTCAGGAGAGCTATTAAAAGGAATGAGTAATGGAGCTTCTAAAAAAGCGGAAGATTTTTTAATAAAATTAGGAGTAGATGTGTGGAAAAATCTTCGTGTACTTGATTATGATGGAGAAACTGTTACTACAAACGGAGAAGATCATTTTAAAGCACAAACGGTTATTTGGGCAGCAGGAGTAAAAGGAGCTGCTGTTAATGGTTTAAATGAAGAATGTGTAGTTGAAAGAGCTAATCGATTTAAAGTAGATGAATACAACAAAGTAATAGGCTACAATAATATTTATGCTATTGGAGATGTAGCATGTATGGAAACTAAAACTTATAAAAGGGGGCATCCAATGATGGCGCAACCAGCGATTCAACAAGGACGATTATTGGGTAAAAATATCTTAGCCAAAATAAAAAGCAAAAAACAAAAACCATTTGTGTACAACAACAAAGGATCTATGGCAACCATTGGAAGAAATAAAGCGGTAGTAGATTTATCTCGTTGGAAATTTCAAGGAGTTTTTGCATGGTTTATATGGATGTTTGTACATCTATTTTCACTCATCGGATTTAGAAATAAAGCGGTAGTGTTTATGAATTGGGTATATAACTACATACGTTTTGATAGAGAAACAAGGTTAATTATTCGCCCTTATAAAAAGAAAAATAAGTATAGCTTTAAAGAACAAGAAAATGGCAATCACTAGAAATATTAAGTGTCCTAACTGTGGAGTTTTCAATAAAAATAGAGATTACTGTAAAAACTGTAATACATTAATTTCTTTTGAAAAAAAACAAGAAGAAAAAGTTACAGCTTATAAGCAAGAAGAACTCAAAAAAGCGAAGCATGAAATAGAAAATCCTAATTTAGCAGAACGGTTAAAAAAACATTCGTTTTGGCTGTACCGTATTGTTGGTTGGGTTTTATATTCAGCATATTTATTGGTGAGTGCTATTGGAGCTTTAATAGCATGGTTTATAGCAATGGTAGCAGCAGGGTAGGGTAGCGTGAAACAAAAGATACTTACATATTATTTTGCTATTTCAATACTAATAGGGAGTCTAATTTATATAGCACAAAAGTTAATTATAAAACTACCTACATTAGTTAATAATTATGTAAACGACTTTTTAATAATTCCTATAATATTAACTATATGCCTTTATATTTTAAGATGGAGTAAGAATAATAAACATTATCAAATACCATTAGGGGTAATGGTTTATATATGTGCATTATATTCATTTTTTTTTGAGTTTATAATACCGAAATATATGGAAAGATATACAGCGGACATATTTGATGTTATTTTATATTTTATTGGAGGTTTTGTATTTTTAATTTTGCAAGAAAAGGAAATTAATTCTTGATAAGTAGGTGTTTCTAAATAAGAAGTAGTTATGAACTCAACTAAAAAAATACCCAATAAAACAGTAATCCGTATAAGTAATGCTATTGATTTTATTGAAAGAAATTTGGATAAAAAACTTGTTTTAGAAGAAATAGCAGAAAAGGCATACTTCTCTCCATATCATTTTCATAGGCTTTTTAAAGCCGTAACCAAAGAAACGGTTAATGATTTTATAACGAGAAAGAGAGTAGAAAAGTCAGCTTCTTTTTTACTAAATAAAAAAGATAAAACAGTTACAGAAGTATCCGAAATAGTAGGTTTTGTAACCTTGTCATCATTTTCAAGAGCTTTTAAAAAGTTTTACGGAATGAGTCCTGCTGAATTTAAAAAAGAAAGTCCATCTAAATATAGCAAGATTTGTAAAACAGAAAGCAAGAATGGAAAAATAGAAACACAGTTTGAGCAATACATTTGTAATATAAATACAAACTTAAAATGGATGCAAATGAAAGCTAAAACCGAAGTAAAAAAAATGCCAACCTTAAAAGTAGCCTATTTAACACATCAAGGAAAAATGGATGCAGTAGAAAATGCTTACCATAAGCTAATGGAGTGGGCTTATCCTAAAGGGTTAATGCAGCAGGAAAATTTAAGAATGTTAACGGTATATCACGACAGTCCTAAAATTACTGATGAAGACAAAATAAGAATGAGTGTTTGTTTAACTTTAAATTCAGAGGTAAAAACTGAAGGAGAAGTAAGTGTAAAAGAAATACCTGAATTAAAATGTATAGTATCTCGTTTAGAAATTACTCCGTCAGAATTTCAACAAGCATGGGAAAGTAGCTTTGTGTGGATGAGTGAACATGGTTTCAAAAAAGCTGACCAAGATCCATATGAAATTTTTTATAACAACCCTAATGAACACCCCGAAGGAAAATGTATTGTAGATATTTGTATACCTGTTGACTAAAATATTGTAAAACATAAAAGGCATGACATTCTTTAGAATGTTATGCCTTTTTATTATACTTTATTGTTAAGATAACTCCTTTACAGCATCAGGTTTAGAAGTCAATATGCTTCTTACAACAAAATAACTAGTTAAGCCACAAACTAGCCCTACCATTGCAGCAGGAAAAATAGTATCATCACCTATTCCAATTGTAGAGGCAAATATTACAATTCCCAAAATTTCTGCTCCAAACCAAGAGCCAATCATTATACCTCTCCATTTATTAGGGCTTTCTCCTTTTTCTCCTGCTAATTCAGCTATTTTCTTACCTAAAAAAACTAATGCTAATATTTCTATCATATTTTAATTTTTGATTAAATTTTTCTTTTCATTCATAAAATACTTATGAGTTTAATAAAATTGCTAACAAATCTTACTGACAACTAAAAAATATAATGAAGAAATATATAGCAATTTTGAGAACACTAAATATAAAAAATATTTTAATCTATTCTATAATTTTAATGCGATCTGGGTAACGTTTTGGTGCTACAGGTTGTTCGTCAGGATACCCCAAAGCAACATTAATAGCGACTTCAAAACCTTCAGGAATGTTTAGTAGTTCTAAAATGTCTTTATTTTCTTCTAGATTTAAAATTGGTACTAAAGTCCCTAATGGGCACGTGCCTAAATCTATAGCATGCGCACTTAATAAAATGTTTTGTAAAATAATACCACTATCTAAATAGCTAATATTACTACTTTTATTTCTAGCTATAACAATAAGCGTTGGGGCGCTATGAAAAATGCTAAAACCAGGTTCTCTATAACGTGCGGCACTACCTTGAAACTCTTTGCCTTGTGCGTAATTTAAAAAACGATTATTAATTTCGATTAATAATTCTTGATTCTGAATAACGCGTACTTCCCAAGGTTGTTTATTCAATGCACTTGGCGCAAATAAAGCGCTTTTCATAACTGTATCTAATTGGGCTTTACTAACCTGTTGATCTGTATATTTTCTAATAGATCGGCGTGTTAAAATATTGTCTATAATGGCTTCGCGTTGTGACCCAGAATAGGTTGTTTTTTCTACGGGCTTTTCTTCACAAGAAAATAAAGCTATACTAAGAGCTAAAAACAAAAACTTCTTCATAATTACTACTGTATTGGATTGAATATTTTTTTACTAAATGAAAAATTAAATTTTAAAATAATATATATAATGTATAGATATACAACGTAAGCGGTTAAATGATAATAGTTAAGGGTAATAACAGATAAAGTAACACCTATAATAGCTAGCGTAAGAAAAAACAGCTGTTCTATTTGTATTTTTCTATTTATGCTTTTACCCCAAACTTTAGGTTTAAATGCTTGTGAAATTAAGTATGAAAACCCATTAAGGATTAAAATTGAAAAAGACATATACTCGTAACTAACGTTGCCTAAAAGCAATAAAAAAGCTACAAGTCCAATCATAGCGCCGTAATACAGTTTACCATTGGTATTGGTAGGGCTAGAAGGCATATCGGTAGCCATAAAAATAGTACCTAATAATACGCCTGCTAAAGAAAAATGATAATTTTCACCACCATCTATTAACCAAAAACCAAGAAAAAATACAGATAATAACGCTAGCGGAATATGCCAAGATATTCTATTTTTAAATAATAAATATAGTCCACCTAAGCTAATAGCCAATATTGAATATTCTCCCATAGCTCCACTAGTATTATAAACTAGTTGGTTTAAATATTGAGACAAAAATGGATGTTCTAAACCCGAGAATAAGTTAATACTTGGTGTGTTAACAAAGCTTTTGGTTGCCCAAATACTTGCCGAGGTCATAATTACAGGATAGAAAGTAGTCATAAATTCTCGTCCTACTAATGCAGGATTAAATCTATTTTTACCTAATCCGCCCCAAACTACTTTACCAAAAATAATCGCAGCAGCAGCACCAAAAGCAACGATATACCAAGGTGTTATTGGCGAAATTGTAAAACACATTAACAAAGCAGTTACAATAGCAGAGCCATCTAAAATACTTTTATAATTTTTTGTGTATAAGAACGCGCAAACAAGTTCTGTTAATAAAGCAGTTCCTATGGCCACTAACAGTAAGCTTAAAGCAAGCATACCAAACGCAATGATACTAATAATGGATAAAGGTAATAATGCAATAATAACATCTAACATCACAGCAGAAGTACTACCAAATTTTGGTTTTATATATGGGTTTAAACTCATGCTTGTTGTATTAAGGTTTTACCAGAAAAAATACTTTGCATTAAAGGCACATCACTAGGACATATATACGCACAAGCACCACATTCTATACAGTCCATTAAGTTAAAATCGTTTAACTTTTGAGTATCTTTATTTGCAGCATGACGCGCAAACTCCATTGGCATTAAACGCTGCGGACAAACATCGGTACAATATCCGCATTGGATACAGTTATAACGTTTGTTCTTAGGGTTTGGCATAGTCAATAAGCCTCCACTACCTTTGTTTATAGGTGTTTCTGGATGGTGTACAGCCTTTCCCATCATGGGACCTCCCAAAATAACCGTTTGCATATCGTTATCCCATGGTTGACCTAATGTTTCTAAAATATGATTTAAAGGTGTACCAATAGCTACTCTATAATTACCATGGTTTACAGCCTTCTCGCCAGAAATTGTAACAATACGTTCGGTATAAGGTTGTTGTTTATAAAATGCTTGATACAATGCCCATAAAGTACCAACATTATTAACCATAATACCATGATTTGCAGGAATACTACCTTTTGATATTTCTTTTTTAGTTAATGATTTTATAAGCTGTAATTCACCACCTTGAGGATAAGTGTTAGGTAATAATTTTACTTGAATTGTAATGCCTAATCTAGAGGCTACATTTTGCAAATGAGATTTTAATTCTTTGTGTTGTTTTTCAATACCAAAAATAATGTGTTTAGCTTTAATTACTTTTTGTACAACTTTAATGGCTTTAATTAATGCTTCTGCGTCTTGTTGCATAACCGCATAATCTGCACTCAAATAAGGTTCGCACTCGGCACCATTAATTAAAAAATACGATATAGATTGCGTATTGGTTTGATATTTTGTTGCAGAAGGAAAACGCGCGCCACCACTACCTTCAATACCATATTCTTTTATAAACGTAAGAATTTGTTCCTTTGTTAAAGCTTCAATATTAATTGGTTTTTTAGAAACTTCTTCTTCCCTAAAATTATTTTCAATTTTAATATAAGATGAACCATCATTGCTTATTATGTCTATCACAGTGCCTGATACTGGTGCATGTATTGATGACGCAAAAATACCTTCGGAACTAGCGATTTTTTGATGTTTCAAAATATTGTCACCTATACCTACCAAAGGCTTCAAATTACCTCGGTAAGCTTGTAAAGGCATATATAAGTATTTTGGAGTCGCAAGTGTTTTTATTGTTTTTGATTTTGTTTTCGATTTTAATGATGGAATATGCATCATAAGCTTAAAAAGGGTTTAAAATATTGCGAATGTAGTTGCATTTGGTGGTCTATAATATAAACTTCAAAATCAAACACTTTTTGAAGTTGAGACACTATAGTTTTAAATTGAGATATGTCTGCCCCAAATAAGGCTGTAGAAATCATATCGCCTAAACATGCCGATTTTGAACATAAACCAACTTGTAAGTTTTGCGAGGGAAATCCGGTTTGTGCATTTATAATATGACTATATTTTTTACCATTAATTTCTAAAAACTGAGTTTGAGTAGATGATAATGAAAAGCAAGTATTTTGTATCGACAAGCGTTTAAAGTTATTATCTAAATTAGGATGTGGTATTTTAATATACCATTGTGGGTGTGTGTTATCTGATAAGCCATAAATAGTACTACCACCAGCATTTATAATAGCATCTGTAACACCTTTGTTTTTTAAAAAGGCTACAAGTTGATCTACAGCATAGGCTTTTATAAACGATCCTGTAATTAACTCTTGTTGTGGTGCTATTTTTACATGATTACCATGTATTTGAATGTTTTTATAATTTACTTGTTTTAAACATCTTACTATTGCTGTTTCTTTAGGGGGTTGAGTAGGTTTTTCCTTATAAAATCCCCATAAACGTATTAAGGGCATAGCAGAAATATCATAACTTCCATTTGTTATTTCTGCTATTTTTATGGTTTGCTTTAGTAAATTAATTGTAACATTATCAACCGTAACCCAATAACCTGCATTGGTATTAATTTGATTAAAATAAGAACCTTTTTGATACGAATTGTAGGTGCTATCTACTATTTCTAATAAAGAGAAACAATCCTCTAACAAAGTTTCTGGATAATTTGCAGGAATTTTAATTTTAATATGACAATGAAATAGAAACCGGGTTTGTGTAATATAGGCTTTACTGGCTACTTGAGGCATTTTCATCTCCATCCAATTCTATAGTTGTTCGTCCTTTTTTTCGTAAAGCTTTGAAGTTTACATTTCCTAAATTTATTGTTTGAAAATAAAAATTAGAATTTTTCCATGTTTTTGTAATGGTGTCGTAGGTGATTTTTTGAGTTTCAAAACGTTTTTCAACATTGTCATTAACAGTAGCAAGTGCTTTTTCTCGTTTATATTTTTCTCGAGATTCTTGCCACTTATCCCATAAATTACGATTACCAAAAAGTAATAAACTAATGCCAAGAAGGTAAAGTATTATATGCTTAAAATTCATAGATTATATGTAAACTCCAAAGGTAACATCAATCGTGTTACAAATAAATAATATAGTAGTTAATGGTTCGTTAAAGAGTAAATAAACTTAATGACTTTTGTCTTAAGTTTATTTCTATTTTACTTCAATAGCCTTAATTATTTCAGTATAGTTATAACGTTTCGCCAAATCTAAAGGCGTATCGCCTTCATAGGTTTTTAGATCTAACCGTGCTCCTGCATCTATTAGCACCTGTGCCGCTTTTGGATTGTTGTGCCAAATAGCATCATGCAAAGGTGTGTAGCCATTATTCAATCCTTGATCGTCTATATATTTTTGGGCGTCTTTGTGCGCTACCAATAACTCTAAAACTTCTGGATTGCCTTTATAACCACCTTTATGAAACGCAATTGCATTCATTGGGTAACCACGCTGACCAATGTTTGCACCAGCATTCAGTAATACATTAACAAGTTTAGGATAATTATTCCTAGAAGCTACTAATAGCGGAGAATGTTTATCGTTACCTGTTCCTGTTATATACGATTCAGTATTTACAGGCTCTCCTGCTGCTATTAAAGCAGTTACTTTTTCAAGCTTTTGGTCTTCGGTTAGCTGTTTGTTTATTACTACCTGATATATTTTTTGCTCAGCTATTTTTTCTTTCAAATCCACCTCATAATCATCAATTATCTTGCGAAGAGAATCATACCTCTTCTGGTCATTATCGTTTGGAGAGGAATCCCAGCCACCAATCATATCTCTAGCCATAATGCCACCGTTAGGGCTTTTTACATAAATATTAATATCTTTTGCTTTTAAAAGAGCTTTTATATTTTCACCTTTACTGTACCAAGCAGCAACCATTAAAGGTGAGTGCCCAGCACGTGGTGTAATTTGGTTTACAAAAGCACCGTTTTTAATTAAAATATCGATCATTTTTGGATTATCGGTCTGCGAAGCAATATGTAATGGAGCATTACCCATACGACTATCTAATTGATTAATATCGGCACCATTGGCAATTAGTTCGTGTACTTTAACTTCATCATTATCTATAATAGCTTGATGGAGCTGTGGTAAACCTGTAGCTGTTTGTTGCATGGTTTTAATTTCTTTTTTTTCTAAAGATTTTATTTGATTTTGGGTGCAATTTAACAGCATTAAGGCTGTAAAAATTACCATTAAAAACTGTTTTTTTTTCATACTAATATGTTTATTGGTTTATGTGATAGATCATACCTGTTTTATCATCTTCTATGGCTTGTTTATACAATTTGGCAAACTCAATTGCTGGTACACCATAGGTAGAATCCATTCCCATTTGTTCCATAGTTTCTTTTGCAAAAGATGGACTTACCGCATTAATTTTAAATTCTTTGCTTTCTACGGTAGCTGCTTTTACAAACGCTTCTACACCTGCATTAATAACGCTTAAAGATAAACCACCAACCATTGGTTGTTTTGCTAAGATACCAGAAGATAATACGAAAGTCGCACCTGGATTGGCATACTTTCTACCCAGCATAACTAAGTTTATTTGCCCCATTAACTTACTTTGCAAACCGTCGTGAAAATCTTGAATACTATGTTCTTCTATGTTTCCCCATTTACCATAACCGCTTGTTGCTATTAGTGCATCAAAACCACCAATGCTTTTAAGCGTAGTATCTACTGCTTCTGCATTTGCCATGTCTAATTTATAATTGCCACTTGTACGATTAATAGTAATAATTTCATAATCTTTACATAAAATATCTTGTACTTTTGAACCAATGATGCCTGTTGCACCGACTATAATTACTTTTTTCATTTTTATAATTCGTTTACTATATATTCTTTAATTTGTATTTGACCATTAGTTGTTAGGACTAGCTTCCAATGTTCTTTAACATTGAGCTGTAATAATTCACCAGATACTTTTTCTGCTTTTAGCTTAATAGTTAAATACACATCAAAAGCATTGTTTTCTTCTTGAATGATTATGGACTCAATACGATGTTCATTATTGGGTTTTAAGGTATTTTTAATGTTGGTGTACCAAGTTTCAAACCCTTTAATACCAGTAAATTCTCCCTCAACAAATTGAAATTGCGTATCGTTATTTATATAAGGCGTAAATGAAGATGCATCTGCCAAAACATCAAATTTGGCAAACCAATCTTTTACAAAGCGCTCAATACGTACTTCTGCACTAGTATTGGTTATTTCCTCTAAAACAGCAGCTAATTTTTTAATATGATTATCGGCACGTTGCAAAACAACCTCTTTGGTATTATACACACCCGGAACATAAGTTAAACCATGTGTATAAACCGGTTTTAGATAATTCATTTGACTTAAATATGCCGTTTGTTGTAAGGGTCTGATTAGTTCTTCTATGGCAAAATGATTGTAACCTATTGGCGTGTATGCCTCTTCTGGTCCGCCAACGGTAATGCTTAACAAAAAGTTTTTACCTCTTAATTTATCACCTTTAGAACCATATGCAAAGTTGAAACTAAACACTTCATCAAACCATTGTTTTAAAATGGCTGGCATATTGTACCAAAAAAATGGAAATTGAAAAATAATCGTATCTGCAGCAAGTAGTTTGGCTTGTTCGGCTTCTACATCTATTTTAAAATCGGGATATTGGTTGAAGATATCACTGATCTCAAAATGATTAAATTGTGCTGCAATTTCTGTTGATATATGTTTATTGGCTACCGAATCTTTAAGATTTGGATGCGCTAAAATCATTAATGTTTTCATTTTTGTTTAAAATTTGTGGCGCCCGTTACCAAATAGCGTTCTATAATAGGTAATGGTTCATTGGTATCTTCTCGCATTATCCATTGTTGATCTACACGGAGATCAGAGTAAGTGTTGTCTTTAAAAAGAGCCCGCCAGTGTACAATAAATTGAGCCATATACTTACCGTTACTAAGGTAACTTACATCTATTTTTTCGATGTCATGATCATCAGAAATGAGTAAATCATGTATCCATCTATGCCATTCCAAAAATTCAGATTTTGAATGTATATTTTTGTAAGCTGGAAAGTCTACGAAAATATCATCTGCAATTAATTTATTGAAAGCTTCTGCAGATACATGTTCGTTATTACAAGTAGCCCGTTCATACATAGAAAATATTTTGTAAACAAAGCTTTTAATATCATTTTTAGTAAATTTTCTATTTCGAAAAGTATGCATTAGTTGTTCATACTCTATAGTTTTTGTATTCATTAGTATTTAAATTAGTTGTACATACAATTTAATTTAGAGCCTTTCATTTATCAAAGTATTGATAGACTTTTATTCTACTTCGTTAAGTTTTGTATTAGCTAAATGCATGTCAGCAGTTAGTTTTACAGCAAATTCTTCTCCTAATAAATTACAGTAAGCTTTATATAAGTTACCCAGTGCTTCGTCTAATGAAGGTTTTAGGTTCTTACCTTTTTCAGTAGGAATAATAAGTGTGTTTCTGCCTTCGTGAGTTCGTTCTACTAATTGCATCAGAACTAATTTATCTATAAAACGAGTCATTGTAGATGCTTTTACATTTATACGCTTACTTAATTCGTTTTGACTTAAATTAGGTTCATCAATTATTAATAACATTAAATGAGCATAAGATGGTGCTAGACTAGTAACTCTGAAGGCATCTTCTGCCAGTTTACCTATATACCTTGATAGAGTGTTTGTAGTAAAATACAAACAGCATTCCTGAAAAGACTTTAAAGGTGTACTCATTTTTTTATTAAAATTATGAGACAAAGTTATATGTAATTAGTTGTACATACAATTTTTTAACTTAAAATTATAATAGTGATTTAAATACTATTTAAATCACTATTATAACCTATTTCTTTTTTACATTTTATTAACAAACCAGTTACTTGCTTTTTTTACAGCTTCAATAACTTCGGCATCTTGGTCGTAGTATGCGAATTGATGAAATGGTGATTCTAACTCTGTATCCATCCAATACAATTCTTTGTCGGTTGCTGCAATGTTATTAAAATATTTTTTGGTATATGCTGGTAGCACAGCACCGTCTGAATGTATCATTAATACAGGTTTATTTAATTTTTTTGCAGTTGGCATTGGATCTACTGTTAACCAATCTTCCCAACTTGCTACAGCAAATTTATCGTTACTCCATTGTTTTACAGCACCACGATCTTTATTTAAATAATAATCGTATGGTCCGTACATTGCGGCAGTTGAGTCTGTTTTTGAAATGGTTAGAATATAAGCTACTTCCCCTGTTTCTCCATACATTTTTTTTGCCTGTTGTGCTGCCTTAATTTTTGCCTGCACACCTTCTTTACCTCCATAAAATAATTTTACAGCTTCTGCATCGTGTAACCAAGATGCTGTAGTGACTACAGATTTAATGCGGTTGTCTTCTGAAGAAGCTATTAAGGTATACATTGCACCTGCGCAAACACCAAATGCACCAATTTTTGAATTATCTACTTCTTTTAAACTTTCTAAAAAAGAGACTGCATTTTTTATATCTTCTTTCTTAAGATTTGGGCTTTCGTAAAAACGTGGTTCACCTTCACTTTCACCATAATTTCTAAAATCAAAAGCTAATGTAATTAACCCTTTTTCCGCTAGTTTTTCAGCATATAAACCAGCCATTTGTTCTTTAACGGTTGTCCAACTTCCTGAAACGACTACTGCAGGATACGTGTTTCCTTCTCTATAATTTGCTGGGTAATATAAATGGCCTACTAAGTTTAATCCATCGCTTTTAAATGTTACTTTTTTCATCTTTTTATGTGTTATTTCTTTTGTCTTTGTTAGTTTTTGTGGGCTGTTTTTTGTGATGGCTTTATAGCCAGTAATTGCTATAAATGCTGTAAGTGCTATTGTTAATATTTTCATGTTTATTTGATTTTATCGATTAAGCCAAAACCTCTTGCGGCTACTATTGGGTTGAAAATTTCGACATATTCGGTAATTTTACCTTCAGTATTGAATTTAAAAGTTGAATAATAGTTGTTACTGTATATGCCTGCATTATGTTTTAGTTTTATGTGTCCTGTGTATTTTGCATATACCATTGCAGTATTTTCCATTGCAAAAATGTCTTCAATGTTAAATGTCATTCCATCAAAATTTGGAAAAACAGGTTCCCAATAGGCTTTTATTCCTGCTTGTCCTTGCGCTCCTTTAGGAAAAAGGTCTGAATGGTATGGATTAATTTGCTTACCATCTTCTGCAAAAAGATTGGCTACAGTTCCTGCATTTTCATCTTCAAGTGCTTTAAAGAATGCTTTAACCGTACGGATGTTTTTTTCTGAAGTTGATAATTCTTTTACATGTCCTGTAACATTATTGATAGCTTTTTGCGGTAAGGAAAGGTTACCATCTTGATATTTAAAATTAAATATCATTTTAGTGATTTTCCATTGTTTATTTATTAGTTTTAAGTCTAAATTATAAGTGCCAACTACCGTCCAAAGATGTCCTTTGTCGTCTTCTAAATAATGGGTTGCTGTGCCATAAGCAAACACTTTGGCAGTTTCACCATTTATGGTTTCCGTAAGGTTGCTTATTTGATGATGAGTGTAGGTAAAACCTGGTAAAATGGTTTTCCAAGTGCTGGTAATTTCTGATGGTTTTAAGGTCGTTGCTGGACTTCCCATAGAGGAATAATCTAATACAACTTCGGTGTTAAAACAGTCTTCTACTTGAGACCAATCCCTTTCATCAGATGCTTTAAATAACTTTAAAACGATGTCTTTTGGTGATGTCATTGTTTTGCCTTGTATTGTAATTGCCACTAAGAGAGTAGCAATCGTTAATAAATATTTCATAATCTTGTTTTACGGTACAAAGATGCTACGGAACAGCGAAGAAAAATTTATAGAATCAAAGCAAGAGGTAGGAAAATCAAAGATTAGCTATTTTACGGTAGTTAGCTGGTGTTTTTTGAGTTTGTTTTTTAAAGAAACTACTAAAACTGTTTGGTGTATCGAAATGCAAACCATAAGCAATTTCTTTAATACTGGCTTCTGAATGTATTAAACGTGATTTAGCCAAATGCAAGACGTGTTTTTGTATAGTTTGTTTTGCAGTTTGACCAGTAATTAGCTTTACTACAGCATTTAGATGATTAGGATGAATATTTAATAATTCGGCATAAAATCGTGTGGTGTGCGGATTGGTTTTATTAGAAATAATTGAGTTAGGGTAAAAGCTTATTTCAATTTGTGATTGAAAACGAGATAGAATTTTTAAATCGGTTTTACGTATTTCGGCAGCAGCATTTGTATTGCTAATGTTTTTGTGAAAGTACCGTTTTACCACATTTAGTAATAGTAATAAATACGATTCGATAAGTTGAAACTTGTCAACGTTATCGCTGTGGTATTCATTGTAAATAGCATTATATATAGACAGTATTTTAGTCACATCGTCTTTATTTACTTCAAAAGGCATGCTTTTTTCAATTTTTAAAAACGAAAAATGACTTAAAATATCTTGAAGAAAATTAGATTTAGCGATAAAATCTTTAGAAAACATCAGATAATAACCATTCCAATCTGGAATAATATCCCAGGAAATAAGTTGAAAAGGCGAGTTAAAAAAAATAACAGAACCGTCTGGAAAATCTTTAAAATGACCTGTAATAGCAATGCCACTACCTTCAACTTTTATAGCAATAGCATAAAACTCATGCCTAAAAGCGGGCATTTGACTAACTATTGTAGGCATATTGTCTTTAAAGCTTCTGATGTCAAAATCGGGATGCTTTGGTGGTGAAATATTAATTGCCTTACAATAAGCGGCTATATTTTTAAAGTGTTGCATACTATTTAAAGACGAAACTAAACAATAGACTTTACAAAACTATATAATTAAGACGTTGATTATTTTTATATTTTACAGTCATTTTATCTTGAAGTTTATCAACTAAATAACTATTATTTCCATTTTTTTTCAATGTATTAATAAATATTAGAAGCGTTTGCTATCTAAAAGTCATTTATTTCAACTTTATTTTTTACTTATAAATATAGTTTACAATACTTTTTTATTTATTAAAAAAGTGTTTAGTGTATAGATGTCTCAAATGGACTTTGTAGTAATGTCTCAGTATAAAAAATCGGCTTAAAATTTCAAAAAACTTAAGCCGATTTTTTGTTTTAACGATTACAATGTTTGTCTATTTTCATAGGTGAATTATTTTTCATATTCACTTAGTAGACGATAATACTTTAATAAAGATGTATTGATATTACATTATTTTGGCAATGCAATTTTATTAATGGTAAAATTTAGGTTACTGATATCGCCTGAGGCTTCATTAATTCTAGAATTGGTATAATACAAATCTCCATCGTATATACTAAAAGTATCTGCCCATTTTACTTTTTCACCTTCTATTAAAGTTTTAATAGTACCATTTGGAGTAATATAATTAATTTTGTTGTGCTCTAAATCGCCATAATAAAGATTACCTTTTTGGTCAAAAATCATTCCATCTGGCGCAGACGTTTTAGCTTCAAATTTTACAGAAGCTTCTATTTTAGATTTGTCTTTTAAATTGAAACTATTTACTGGAATAGAGTACAAGCTATAACCTGAAAGTGCATGGTAAAATAAACGTTGATTTTTTTGATCAAACGCAATTCCATCGGAATGCACAACGTTTTTCCAAACTGTGTTGTCAAACGTAAGTTCAGATACTTCAGCCATGGTACTTTTATGATTATCTAAAATACGGGTACTTTTTCCTGTGTTTAAATTTAAAGCGACTAATCCTGCGTGGTTAGAATCTGTAAGATATAGTTTGTTATTGGTCTTATCTACACGTAAATCGTTAATGTAAGAATCGGTATGATAGCTGTCCTTTTCTAATTTATACGTTTGCTCTAAAATATTAGTATTCAAGTTGAACATAAACACTCTAGGAGCATCTACAACACCATTAAATTTTGGGTTTCTCGTGTCTAAAATGTATAGTTTATCTTCAAAAGCAACAACAGATTGTATAGCAAGAAATTGATCTTCTTTTGGGTGTTTTCCTAGTTGCCAAAGATTCCAAACCTCGTTTGGGTAAGGTTTATACGAACCATTTTTAAACACTTCGACTACTGAATATTTTACTGAATCTCGCCATCTAGGAAAATTAGCAAATACACGACCGTCTTGAGTTACAGTAACTCCTGTAACTTGCTGCCCTTTAAAGCTAGCAATCTCTGTAATGTTTGATTTGTTTTCTGAAATAGATTGCTTGTTTTCAGGTTTTTTAGTTTCTCTTTTAGTTTCGTTTTTACAAGTAATAAGAGAGAAAATAGATAGCGATAGTATGAGTATTTTTTTCATTTTAAAATATTTTACTTTTCTTCATTAGCATAAGCACCAGAAGAATATGTTAACTCGTAGCTGTGTGTGTAAATTTCGAAAACAATTCCAAAAGGGTCTTCTACATAACACATTTTATAGGGTTTGTCGTTCGGATAATATTCTCTAATAGGCATACGTTGTTTTCCTCCAGCTGCAACTATTTTTTCAATTAAGCCTTCAATATTAGGATCTTGGATGCAAAAATGAAACAACCCTGTATTGAATGGGTTAAATTTTGGAGCTTCTTTTTTGCCGTGAGGAAAACTAAAAAGCTCAACACCTATTCCGTCAGAGGTTGCTAAATGGGCAATTTCAAAGGTTTCCCAATCGTCACCAAATACATCAATACACATTTGCCCTATGGCTGTATCAGTTTCTTTTTTTACTAGAGATGGAGGCATAATAGTATACCAGCCCATTACTTCTGAATAAAACTTAGCAGCTTTATTAATATCAGGTACTGTAATTCCAATATGAGAAAATCGTTTAGGATATGTTTTCATTGTTTTATAATTTATAAAGTTAATTGCAAAGGACAAAATTATTTTCTTTTTAGTATAAATTATATTAAAGTTCTGTGAAAAGTTATTAAACACTTTGTTTATATAAATAATGTGTTGTTTTTTGTATATAAACTCTATTGAAATTATTATTTAAATTTGTCGAATGCAAGATAAATATGAATTACTGAGGAGGCATTTTGAAGAAATTGTTAAGGTTACAGATGAGGAATGGAATATTATAAAACCTCATTTTCAATTTAAAAAACTTAAAAAGCACCAGTTTTTAATACAAACAGAACAACCAGTAGATTGTGAGTTTTGGATTATTAAAGGGCTCATAAAATCATATATTATAGATGAAAAAGGGCACGAGCATATTCTTCAATTTGCTATGGAAGAGTATTGGGTTAGTGATTATTATGCATTTCAGTATAAAGAGTTAGCGACAACTATAGTAGATTGTATTGAAGATTCAGAATTTTTCTGTTTATCATTTGAATCAAGAGAAATTATCTGCGAAAAAATTCCTGCAATAGCAAACTTTTTTAGGGTTAAATCTAATTACGGTTTTATTAACCTACAGCAACGAATTTTATCTTTATTAACTCAAACAGCTGAAGAACGTTATGATGCTCTATTATTTAAATTACCTAAGCTAGTACAACGCGTACCCAAAAAATTAATAGCAGCTTACTTAGGAGTTTCTAGAGAAACTTTAAGTCGTTTTAAAGGTTAAAAAATGATATACATCACATTTTTATATTGCGATACATCACTTTAAAATTGTGACATACATCCTCGTATATGCTAAGGTTTTCATTGAATTTTGTCTAAGAAATTTAAACAAAAAACAAAACAATGAAAACAAGATTTTATACATTCATACTTGCTTTATTTTTTAGCACTGCATTAATAGCACAAAAAAAACAAAACAAACCAAGCGTGTTAATGGTACTATCTAGTCACCAAGAATTAGGTAAAACCGGAAAAGAAACTGGCTACTATTTAAGTGAAGTTACGCATGCTTATGAGGTTTTTGAAGCTAATAATTATGAGATAACACTAGTTAGTCCAAAAGGAGGAAACCCGCCAGTAGATGGTTTTGATCTTAAGGATGAAGTGAATAATAAATATTGGAATGATGCAACATTTCAGAACAAACTTCAAAACACATTAAAAGCTTCAAAAGTAAAAGCTAAAGATTACGACGCTATTTATTATGCTGGTGGACATGGAACAATGTGGGATTTCCCAAGCAATAAAAAACTAGCAAAAATTGCTGCAAAAATTTACGAAAATGATGGTATTGTAGCAGCTGTTTGTCATGGTCCTTCGGCTTTAGTAAATATTAAATTATCTAATGGTAATTATTTAGTCGATGGTAAAACGGTAAGTGTATTTACAAATGAAGAAGAAGCCAATGTAAAATTGGAAAACGTTGTGCCATTTTTATTAGAAAACAAACTTATTGAACGTGGTGCGACTGTAGATAAAGCAGCTATGTGGCAAGAAAAAGTAAGCGTAGATGAGCGTTTAGTAACAGGTCAAAATCCTGCTTCTGCAAAATTAGCAGCAGAAAAAATTGTAGAACTTTTAAAGGCTAAACACTAAAAATGGAAACGCAAATAGGAACTTTAAAAGCAAAATCAAAACGTAAAAGCCTACCAGCTGCATTATGGGCATTAACCATAAGTGCATTTGGTATCGGTACTACAGAATTTGTTATTGTTGGCTTACTGCCAACAGTAGCAAACGATTTAAACACCTCAATATCCTCTGCAGGTTTATTAGTAAGTCTGTACGCCGTTGGCGTTGCAATTGGTGCGCCAGTATTAACCGCATTAACAAGTCAAATTGCAAGAAAACGACTGCTAATAGCCATAATGCTATTATTTATAATTGGTAACGGATTGGCAGCTATTGCACCTAGTTTTATCTTACTAATTTTAGCTAGAATCTTAACAGGTTTTGCACATGGTGTGTTTTTTTCAATAGGCTCAACAATTGCAGCTAGTTTAGTGCCGGAAGATAAACGTGCTTCTGCCATTTCTATAATGTTTGCAGGTTTAACTGTAGCAATCGTTACTGGTGTACCATTAGGAACCTATATAGGACAAAACTTTGGATGGCGTGCCACCTTTATAGGTGTTGCTATCTTAGGAATTATCGGTGCGGTAGCAAGTTACTTTTTGGTACCAGCGTCGATTAAAACATCAAAACCACTTCGTATTGTAGATCAGTTAAAAGTACTTAAAAACCGTTCTATTTTGCTGGTACTTTCTATCACAGCTTTAGGTTATGGTGGTACTTTTGTAACCTTTACCTATTTAGCTTCTTTATTAGAAGAAGTTACTGGTTTTTCAGCAAATATGACGAGTATTTTATTACTAGTTTACGGTATTGCAATTGCATTAGGTAATGTAATAGGCGGTAAAGTATCTAATAAAAAACCAGGGAAAGCCTTAATGGTTATGTTTGCCTTACAAGCTATAGTATTGTTAATACTTTATTTTACAGCATCTAGCCAAATATGGTCAGTGGTTACACTATTTTTTATGGGCATATTAGCCTTTTCTAACGTGCCAGCATTACAATTGTATGTAGTAAAAATGTCTGAAAAGTACTTGCCAGGTACCGAAGATGTTTCATCAGCTTTAAATATAGCAGCCTTTAATGTAGGTATTGCAATTGGTGCTTATGTTGGCGGACTTATTATTGAATCTTCACTTGGTGTTGGCGCAACACCTTGGGTAGGTAGTATATTAGTAATAGTCGGCTTTTTAATCACTTTGATTTTATACAAAAAAGAAAAACTTTAAAACAATGAAAACTTTACAATTTAGAAATAACGACGAAATGCCAATTTTAGGTCTTGGTACCTTTAGATCAGAACCTAACGAAGTGTACACGTCGGTATACGAAGCTATTAAAATAGGTTACCGACATATTGATTGTGCATCAGTATATGGTAACGAAAAAGAAGTAGGAAACGCTATCGCAGATGCCATTAAAGAAGGTATTGTTACACGTGAAGACCTATGGATTACTTCAAAATTATGGAGCGATTCTCATGGAAGAGAAAACGTTATTCCTGCGTTACAAAACACCTTAAACGATTTACAGTTAGAGTATTTAGATTTATACCTAATCCATTGGCCAATTGCCTTTAAAAAAGGTGTCGAGTTTCCTAAAACAGCAGAAGAATTTATTCCGCTTGAAGACCAACCACTTACAGACACTTGGAAAGGTATGGAAGATGCTTTAGAACAAGGCTTAGCTAAGCATATTGGGATGAGTAATTTCAACCAAAATGATTTAACAGATATTATTGATCATGCTAAACATTTACCAGAAATGCTTCAGGTAGAAGTGCATCCGTTTTTACAACAAAACGAACTGTTAGAATTCGCTAAAGCACATCGCATTCACATGACGGCTTATGCACCAATAGGTTCTGGTGCAAATGATGATGATGATTTAAATTTGTTGAAAAACAAGACTATTAACGATATTTCAACTGCTAATAACATGACTGCAGCACAGGTACTTTTAGCTTGGGATATACAACGTGGTGTTTCGGTAATACCAAAATCGGTTAACCCAAAACGCCTTCAAGAAAACTTTAATACTATTGCTTTTGAATTGAATGAAGACGATATGAAACGTATTGAAGCTTTAGATAAAAATCATCGTTTTATAGATGGTACTTTTTGGGAAGTTGAAAAAGGTCCGTATACAGCAGAGGGTATCTGGAATGACTAAGAACAAAACTACATCAGACATGTTTACTTATTTAAGTTTTAAACTGTTTGATGTAGTTCAATTTTTTTAATTTTATGAAAAATTTTGATAAACTATACAAACCAGGTAAAATGACGCTTGGTATTGAATTTCCTTTAGATAACGATTGGTCTTTAGAAGGCGATAAAAAACGAAAGGAAGATGGCAGACCATTTGGTGTGCCAGATATTAGTAAGCATTTACAGTACGTTAAACAAATTGATAAGGCTGGTTTTGCTGCAGTTTGGATTAGAGAAGTACCAGTTTACGATCCTAATTTTGGTGATGGCGCACAGTTATTTGACACCTTAAGTTATTTAGGGTATTTATCTGCCGCAACTAAAAATGTGTTGTTAGGTACAGCCGCAATAGTTTCTCCATTACATCAACCTATAAAACTAGCAAAAGCAACCGCTACGATAGAACATCTAAGTGACAGCCGACTTATTTTAGGCTTAGGTTTGGGTGATAGACCTGTTGAGTTTCCAATGTATGGTATCGATTATCAAGAGCGACCAAAATTGTTTAGAGATCATCTAAATATTATGCAAGAAGCTTGGAAAACCAACAGTGATTTATCGGCCATATATCCGTTTTTAAATAAAGGTGTTGCGGTATACCCGAAGCCAAAACATCAAATTCCGCTAGTCGTTGCTGGACATTCCGGACAAAGTCTTGAGTGGATTGCCAAAAATGCTAATGGTTGGTTTAATTATCCAAGAACACCTGAAGAAACCTATTTAAACCGTAAACGATGGTGCGAAGCATTATACGATACAGATCAAGCCTGCAAACCTTATATTTCGGCATTTCATTTAAATCTGTTACAAGATGATAATACTATGTTTAAACCACATCGTTTTGGTGGTTCAGTTGGTATTAATCATTTAACTGAATTACTAAAAGCTTACGAAGACGCCGGTGTAAACCACATGGCCTTACATTTACGAAAGTCAGACACATCTTTAGATGAGGCGATTTCAAAAATTGAAACAGTAGTTCTTCCTAATTTTTATTAATAATTTACATAATCAACAATTTCTAGCCCGTAACCAATCATACCTACACGTTTAGTTTGTTTAGTATTAGAAACCAAACGTAGTTTATGAATGTGTAAATCGTGTAAAATTTGTGCACCAATACCAAAGTCTTTGTTGTCCATGACTACATTAGGAGCTTTCATTTCACCTTTTGTTTGGTTCTCTTTTAAAATGCGAAGTCTATTTAAAAGGTTTAATGCTTGCATTTGTTGGTTAATAAATAATATAGCGCCTCTACCTTCATCATTAATAACTTTGAACATTTGATCTAATTTTTTGTCAGCATTATTGGTTAAGGTTCCTAAGATATCATTGTTAACTAAAGTAGAATTAACACGAGTTAAAATAGGCTCATTTTTACTCCAAGTACCTTTGGTTAGGGCAATGTGTACTTGGTTATTAGTAGTTTGTTTATATGCACGAAGGCGGAAATCACCAAAACGAGTTTGAATGTTAAAATCTTCTTTCTTTTCAATTAACGAGTCGTGCTCCATTCTATAAGCAACTAAATCTTCAATAGAAACAATTTTTAAATCAAATTTCTTAGCAACTTTCATTAGTTGAGGCAAGCGTGCCATGGTACCGTCTTCATTCATAATTTCAACGATAACGCCAGCAGGCTCTAAACCAGCTAAACGAGCAAAATCTATAGCAGCTTCTGTATGACCGGTTCTACGTAATACACCTCCGTTTTTAGCTTTTAAAGGAAAAATATGCCCTGGTCTAGCTAAATCAAAAGGTTTTGTATCAGAATTAATTAAAGCTTGTACAGTTTTAGCTCTATCAGAAGCAGAAATACCTGTAGTAACACCATTTCCACGTAAGTCAACCGATACAGTAAAAGCAGTTTCCATAGGGTCGGTATTGTTACTAACCATCATTCCTAACTCTAATTCTTTACAACGAGTTTCAGTAAGAGGGGTACAAATTAACCCACGACCATGAGTTGCCATAAAGTTGATCATTTCTGGGGTGATTTTTTCTGCAGCTGCTAAAAAGTCACCTTCATTTTCACGATCTTCATCATCAACTACGATAATAACTTTACCGTTTTTTATATCTTCAATAGCTTCTTCAATTGTGTTTAATTGAATATTAGTTGGTGTTTGTGTTGTCATTATGTTGCGGTTTTCTCTTTTTAGAGAATAAGTTTTTTACAAAGTTTCGTATTGGAGCAAAAAAGCTATTAATATCAAAAAGACCTTTATCTTTGGTAGCTCTAACTGTTAAAATAATAGCCAAAGGTAGCATTAAAAATACACTTAGCCAAGAGCCAGTAATAGCTGTAAGTGAGCTTTCTTCTGCTAAGTTTCTTCCGAAGGTATTGGAGAAAAAATATAGTACATAAATGGCAATTGCCAAAATCATAGGTAAGCCCATTCCTCCTTTTCTAATAATAGAACCTAAGGGAGCACCAATAAAGAAAAGTAATAAACAAGAAAGAGAAAAGGCCATACGATTAAAAAACTCTATATCATATAAATTTAAATATTTTCGTTTGTTTTTTAAGATGTCTTTGTTGGATTTATTATTGTTGATTGTACGTTCTAATTTAGAGGTAGCTACCGAAAGAATATTTTGCTTTTCTTTTAATTCAAAGTTTTCAAGAATGTCTAGAGAAAGGTTTTTGTTTATTAATGAGTCAGGGTGTTGGTATAAATCTTCTACATCAATACTTAAAAACAAGTTTTTAGCTCTACTACTAACAAAAGCATCATAATTTTGTTTCATTGTTGGCAAAGTGTCTTTTAACTGAGCCAAACTTAACATATTGTAATTTGTTTTATACTTTTCATCTTCCAAACCATCATCATTAAATGAAGAGATATCAATGTTAATAGTATATTCTTTAAAAGTTGCGTAGGAAGCTGGCATTTTTTCTCGCTCTTTATAAGAAGCTCCGTTTTTCAAATGATGTTCAAAATAATGTCCATTTTTTAAAACCAATGTCATATAACGACTACCTTCTTCTGAAAGAATTTCACCACGTTCTGCAGTAATTATTTTATTGTTTCCTTTTTTAGAAGATAAGTCGTAAATCATCACTTCTTTTAAAAGGTTATCATCTTTACCGTACTTTTCTTTAAATTTTATTTGAAAATTAGGGATTTCAGTGTTAAAACTTCCTGCAACTAACGCTATTGCAGGTTGTTTCTTTTTAATGTTTACCTTCATGTTTAATTGCTTAAGCATTGCGTATGGGTATACATAGTTAAGAAACAAAAAGTTAATACTACTTAAAAAAATAGCTAAGAAAACAATAGGGCGTACCATACGCTGTAAAGACACACCTGCAGATTTTGCTGCAGCAAATTCATAATTTTCAGATAAACTACCCAGTGTCATAATAGAAGATAATAAAACACCAATAGGTAAAGCTTGAGGAGTGACAATAAGAGTTGTGTACCACAAGAATTTTAAAATAATTCCTGCGCTAATACCTTTACCAGCAAAATTATCAAAAGCTAACCATAATACTTGCATTACTAATACAAACAAAATGATAAAGAAGGTTGCTAAAAAAGGAACTAAGAAGCTTTTTAATATATATCTGTCTAATGTTTTCACAGATGCAAAGGTAGTAGGTTAGTGGCATATAAACACAAAAGTTTTGTTAATGATTTTTGAGCAAATCAGTAACAAAACTTTTATGTAATTTTTTAGTCGATATAATATCCTTGCTTAGCATACTTAGTTCTATCAAAAGAAAAAAGTTGAGCAGATATAGGTTGATTACTTTTAAATTTAGTAATTGTA
Source organism: Tenacibaculum sp. XPcli2-G (assembly GCF_024124505.1). Lineage (NCBI taxonomy): Bacteria > Pseudomonadati > Bacteroidota > Flavobacteriia > Flavobacteriales > Flavobacteriaceae > Tenacibaculum > Tenacibaculum sp. XPcli2-G. Next base: position 116,053 of record NZ_JAMXSH010000002.1, on the reverse strand, counting down.
AAAGTAGTTTCAGCTCCGTTAGAGCCTATTTGGGTAAGTTTATAAATATGTTTTGTTTTAGCATCGATACCTAATTGAACTTTTACAATATCAGAGTTACTATCAATAGGAGTAAGGTCTATGTACTGAACTTTACGTCCATTACTGTTCTTTAAAGCCCCCATTTGGTAATTATAACCTTCTTTGTAAAAAGTTAATAATTTAGAAGGGTAAATAAAGCCATCTTCTTCATCTAAATTACCATTGTTAATACTAACCTCCTTTTCATCTTGGTTAATAACAACTAATTTTTTTCCATCAAAAATAAAGGTGTTTCCAAGATAGTCTAGGTTATATTTTTCACCAGAGAGTGTAATTTCTCCTCTTATTGGAGGGTCATTTGTGATACCCGCTTCTTTGTTAATTAAAGAAGAATTAAAACCTATAACCATGTTTCTGTAGGTACCCATTTTATTTGAAACTTCATCTAACAGTTTTTTTGCTTCAGAAGAATCTGTTTGTCCCATAGCACTAATGCTAATACATAATCCAATAAATAATAATCCTATTTTTTTCATCGTCTTTCTTATTTCCACTTTCGGAATAGTTTATAATTATTAATTCTTTTCACTTTCTAATAATTGCTCTAAAGCAATTAAGTCTGGTACAAGTACTTGTCGTGCTTTGCTACCTTCGAAAGGACCTACAATACCAGCGGCTTCTAATTGATCTATTAATCTACCTGCTCGGTTGTAACCTAACTTCAATTTACGTTGCAATAACGATGCCGAACCTTGTTGTGCAGTAACAATAACTTCAGCTGCTTCTTTGAACAGTTTATCTCTGTCTGCAATATCAACATCAAGATTTGTGCCACCTTCTTCGCCAACATATTCTGGAAGTAAATAAGCTTCTGGGTACGCACGTTGGGAACCAATAAAATCGGTGATTTTTTCTACTTCAGGTGTATCTACGAAAGCACACTGAATTCGAGTAATATCATTTCCTCCAGAATACAATAAGTCACCTCTACCAATTAATTGGTCTGCTCCTGGGGCATCTAAAATAGTTCTCGAGTCAATTTTTGAAGTCACTCTAAAAGCAATTCTAGAAGGGAAGTTTGCTTTTATAATACCTGTAATTACATTAACCGATGGACGCTGAGTTGCCACAATTAAATGAATACCGATGGCACGTGCTAATTGAGCTAAACGAGCAATAGGGGTTTCTACTTCTTTTCCAGCGGTCATAATCAAATCAGCAAATTCGTCAATTACTAATACAATATAAGGTAAAAAGCGATGTCCGTTTTCAGGATTTAGTTTACGAGCCTTAAACTTAGCGTTGTATTCTTTAATGTTACGAACCATGGCATTTTTAAGCAAGTCGTAACGATTATCCATTTCAATACATAAAGAGTTTAAAGTGTTAACTACTTTGGTAGTATCTGTAATAATAGCATCAGAGTCATCTGGTAATTTCGCTAAGTAATGACGCTCTATTTTATTGAATAGTGTTAATTCTACTTTTTTAGGATCAACTAATACAAACTTTACTTCAGCTGGATGTTTTTTGTATAGAAGTGATGTTAAAATAGCATTCAATCCTACTGATTTACCTTGTCCTGTAGCACCTGCCATAAGTAAGTGAGGCATTTTAGCTAAATCGATAACAAAGGTTTCGTTTGAAATAGTTTTACCTAAAGCAATAGGAAGTTGCATAGGTGATTCTTGAAACTTTTTTGAAGCAATTACCGAATGCATAGACACGATAGTTGCTTTTTTATTAGGTACTTCAATACCAATGGTTCCTTTACCTGGAATAGGAGCAATAATACGTATTCCTAAAGCTGAAAGTGATAAAGCAATATCGTCTTCTAGGTTTTTAATTTTTGAAATACGAACTCCAGCTTCAGGTACAATTTCATATAAGGTAATTGTTGGGCCAACAGTTGCTTTTATTTGTGCAATACCAATTTTGTAGTTTTTTAAAGTTTCTACGATTTGATTTTTCTTAGCTTCAAGTTCGGTAGGGTCAACAGAAATACTTTCGTTATATTCTTTTAGTAAGTTAAAAGAAGGGAATTTAAAATTTCCTAGCTCTAAGGTAGGGTCAAACTCGCCAAAATCTTTGAGTAATTGATCTGATAAGTTTTCAGAGACACTTTTTTCTTCTGCAATTTTTTCAATAGCAACTTCTACTTCTTTTTTACTGTCTTCTAATATATCTATCGTAGGCTCGTTAGTTTGAGTAATATCTAAAGAAATTTCTTCTTTCTTTTCGTTATTTGAAGTTTCATCAACACCAGAATAGTTAGAAATGGTTGGTTGTAAATTTTCTAGAGATAGTTCAAAGTCTGATTTATCTTTCTTTGCTTCTTCAGCTTTAGCTTCTTCAGAATTGATGTTAACATCAGTATTATTTACAATTGTAGAGTCATCTCTGTTAACTTTAGGAGTATCTTTTATAGCGTTAGCTTTTTTCTCTTTATTAACTTTTACCTTTTCACTAATTGTTTCAGGAGTAATACTAAAGCGTATAATTAAATAAGCAACTAAAAAGAAAATAAGCAAAATAGCTAGCCCTGTTTTACCTATGAAAGTTTGTAAATATTCATTTAATTCAAAACCAATAACTCCTGATAAAAGGGCATGTTTTTTTTCAAAAAAACCCAGAGTTATTGCAAACCATAACATAATAAGAATAGCCCAGTTCCAAGAGGTTATAATTCTTTTTAGATTGGTTTGAAGTAAAATTCTAGATCCTGTTAAAAACAATGTTATAGGTATAATAAAAGCTCCTAAACCAAAACCGTCGTATACAAGAAAATTACTGAGTTTAGCACCTATTTTTCCTAATAAATTTTTAGTAGGAATTGTTCTGTCTGCAAATTGACTAAGTGTGCTTTGATCTTCTTGCCAAGAGAAGAAAAAAGAAATAAAAGCAACGGTTAAAAATATAGAAAACAGTAATAGAAAAAAACCTAGAATAGTTTGGTTTTGTCTATTTGAAAAAAAGGTTTTAGCCTTTTTAATGATAGAAGTTTTTGGCTGTTTTTTTTGAACAGTTGTCTTTTTTTTTGCCATGTATTTTTGTTAGGAATAAATTGAACGCTACAATATAGCTATTATTTTAGGAAGGTAAATTACTCCAGCAATAATTAACGATACAAGAGCTGCAAATGCAGGAGCACCAGCAGCAATATCTTTAATGAAACCTATTTTTTTATGGTAATTTGGGTGTATAAAATCAGCTACTTTTTCTATGGCAGTATTTAGAGCTTCAGCAACTAAAACAACTCCTATAGCTAACACTTGAACTATCCATTCGGTTGCAGATATGTTAAAGTAAAAACCTAAGAAAACAGCAATTAAAGCAAATGTAAGCTGAGCCTTTATGCTATCTTCTGTAGTTATTAATAACCACATTCCCTTAACTGCAAATTTAATACTACGTATGCGTCCTTTTAAAAAGCCGTCATTCGGGTTCTTCATATATTCTTAAAGAGCTTTTAACGCAGCTTCATAATTAGGTTCGTCTACAGTTTCGTTTACTTGTTCTGTATAGGTTACAGTACCATTTTCATCAATAATAACAATAGAACGAGAATGTAAGCCTGCTAAAGGTCCTGTAACAATTTCCAATCCATAGTCTTTGCCAAATCTACCAGCAGCAAAATCAGATAACATTACTACATTTTCAATACCTTCAGCACCACAAAAACGATCTTGAGCAAAAGGTAAGTCTCTAGAAATACATAAAACTTTAGTATTTTCTAAATTGGCTGCTTTTTTGTTGAATTCTCTAACAGAGGTAGCACAAGTACCTGTATCAACACTTGGGAAAATATTTAAAATTAATCTAGTACCATTAAAGTTATCTAATTTTTTAATAGATAAATCAGTTGCAACTAACGAAAAATCAATTGCTTTAGTTCCTATTTTAGGTAGGTTACCTATTGTTTCAATAGGGCTCCCTTTTAGTGTTATTGATGCCATTTTATTCCAGTTTTAATAAAAATCAAAGGTAGTTAAATAAATTAAAAAATAAATAAGATAAAGTTGGAGCACCTTTAAAAAACTTATCTTCGCAGCTTGAAAAATGGATAGAAATTGAATTTACAACAATATACATCTGAGTTTAAATATAATTTAAAACTTGCAGCTCCTGTAATGTTAGGTATGTTGGGACATACTTTTGTGAGTTTTATAGATAATATAATGGTAGGGCAATTAGGAACTGCTGAGTTGGCAGCAGTTTCATTAGGAAATAGCTTTATGTTTATAGCTATGTCTTTAGGTATTGGTTTTTCTACCGCAATAACTCCTTTAATTGCTGAAGCAGATTCTTCAAATAATTTTACGCAAGCAAAATCTACTTTTAAGCATGGACTTTTTTTATGCACTATGATGGGGCTTGTACTGTTTTTAGCTGTTTTCTTTTCGAAGCCGTTAATGTATTTAATGAAACAACCTATAGAAGTAGTTGAGTTAGCGATTCCATATTTAGATTTGGTAGCCTTTTCATTAATTCCGATGATTATTTTTCAGGCATTTAAACAGTTTAGCGATGGAATGTCGATGACACGTTACCCTATGTATGCAACATTAATAGCTAATGTGTTAAACGTGCTACTTAATTACTTACTTATTTATGGAAAGTTTGGTTTTCCAGAGTTAGGAATAGTAGGAGCTGCTTATGGAACATTACTTTCAAGGTTTGTAATGGTAGTATATCTGTGGTGGTTGTTAAGTAAAAAGGAACGTTCAAAACGCTTGGTAACCAATATTAAGTTTTTTGTTTTAGATACTTTGATGATTCGAAAAATATTAAATTTAGGTACACCAAGTGCTATGCAAATGTTTTTTGAAGTAGCTATTTTTACGGCAGCAATTTGGTTAAGTGGATTGTTAGGTAAAAACCCTCAAGCAGCAAATCAAATAGCATTGAATTTATCTTCTATGACATTTATGGTAGCAACCGGATTAAGTGTTGCTTCTATGATTAGAGTGGGGAATCAAAAAGGATTAAAAAATTATAAAGAATTACGAAGAATAGCGTTTTCAATCTTTTTTTTAGGAACAATATTAGCGGTTGTATTTGCTACTTTCTTCTTTGTTTTTCATAAATCATTACCAAATTTATATGTTGATTTAAGCGATGCTGAAAATTATGCAGATAATATGGAGGTAATGAGTATAGCAGCAAACTTATTAATTGCTGCCGCAATTTTTCAGATTAGTGATAGTATACAAGTTGTAATGTTAGGTGCTTTACGTGGTTTACAAGATGTTAAAATACCTACATTAATAACTTTTATATCGTATTGGATAGTTGGTTTTCCGATTAGCTTTTTCTTTGGAGCAAAAGATATGTATGGTAGCTTTGGTATTTGGTTAGGATTACTAGCAGGATTAACTACAGCGTCAATCTTATTATTTATACGATTTAACAAATTAACTATCAAACTTATTAAAACAAAACACTATGAACTTACCTAAATTTTTATTAGCAGATAATAGTAAACACCCAGAAGATATTTTCGTTTTGCATACTGAATATCCTCGTTTTTTAATTAATTTAAAAGACGATGAAGTTGAATGGTTTGAAGATTTATCAAATGAAAATGAACAAGATTTAGCTAATGAGTTAGAAAGCTTAATTGAAGCTGCAGGATTGTTTTATGATGCAGAAATGGAAGGGTTAGATTAAAAATTAGCCTTCTAAAAATTCAATAGGGTTTAGATAAAACATTTTTTTCCACCCTTGTCTTTCTGAATCAATCTTCCATACATAAGGTATTATAGTAAGTATAGAGTAGTGTAAATGTGGAGCTTTTCCAGCGGCATTCCCACTAGTTCCGACAGAACCAATTACTGAGTTATTATTTACAAAAGTTAAAGAAGATGTTTTTAAGTTTTCTAAATGTGCATAATAATGTAGCCTCCACTTTGGACCTAAAACTAGCACTGTATTTCCGCCCATACTTGTTTTTCCAGAAAATAAAACTATTCCAAGAGAAGAAGAAGTGATTTTAGTGTTTTTCTTAGCAAAAATATCAACCCCTTTGTGAGTAATTGATTTTCCCCAAGGGTAATACCAAAATGATTTTGGGTTGTAATCTGATTTGGTAGCTCCCTTAACAGGCATTTTTAAGTTTTGAGGAATTAAAAAACCTGTTAATAGAAGCACTAAAATAATAAGAACTCTTCTTTTTATTTTAATAGCCTTTACCACCAAAGCTCTGTTTTTTCTTCTTTCCAAAGAATTAATCTGAAATCTTCATAATGATTTCCATTACCAATGGTATGTGTATCTCTGTGCCCTTTACCTAACTTTAATTTATGAAGAATTCCAGCATAGGTACTTACCCATAAAGTTTGATTGTTGTCAGAAATTGTAATACCGCTAATGGTAGAGCCAAGATAATGTCGCCAAATACAGTTCCCATTTTTATCAAAAGCTTTAATGTATCCGTAAGCATCACCTAAAATGTAATAGTCTTTAGTAGCTGTACCAACATACACTCTCATTTCATCATCAATAACCTTAAAATTATCTGCTTCATCTACATAAGATTCAACTTCTAATCCGTTTAAGTTCTTAGCATCAACCCCTATGGTAATTCCGTTATAAAAATGACAAGAGTTTGTAATAAGTTGTTTGTCGTCTTTAGAAAATAGGCAAAAATGAGGATAAGAAGATTGCGGACCAATTTCTCCAATTTGATTTCCTTCATTATCTAATACTCGATGATCAAAAGATTGATCACCAACTACAATATATTTATTGTCATTAGATAAAGCAGCGTTTTCCATGTCTATGTATGGTTCCCATTCTTCATCTTCTAAATCGGGCAAAGGATGTATCATGTGTGTCTTGTTTTTAGATATTAAAAATATTCCTTCTGAAGTAGTAATAAGTACTTTTTTCCCATCGTTGAAGGGTGTTATATTTGAAATACCTAATTCATTTATATCGCCTAACTCAAAAGTTTCAATAATTTCTCCATCCCATTCTTTACGTGTAATTAATGTTTTTGGAGTTTTAATTGCAAAAATGTTGTTTTGATGAGATTTTCCTATGGCATCAATGGTATTATCTAATTTAATAAGTGTTCTGTTGTTTAGAAGATAGGCTTGCCTATTTTGATAGGCGCTACCTGTTACAAAAACGATTTTTTCATTTTCAATAAAGCATAGCTGTTCAATACTTTGTCCTTTTTCTTTAAAATATTTTATTAATGGAGTATGAGCAGGTGGGTATTGTTTTCTGAACTCTTCAATATGTCCAGTTTTATTGGCTTCTCTTAACTTTTGTACCACGACATCAGCTAAATGGTTACGGTTGTCTTCTGGTTCTTTACCTTTCCAATTTTCCCAACCATGTTCTTCACCAAAAGCAACCATTTTATTTATCTCAGAGGCATAAGTTTCGCCTATGTTATACCATTCTTGTTGTATTTCTTTGTCGTTTGCTTTACTAGTCTCCATTATATACTTTTACTTTTTAAATATGTTTTACTTTTTTAAAGCCAATCAGCCTCAATTCCTTTTTCTTGAAATTCTTCTAAAAGTGAATCATTTTCGCTGTAAAGAAGAGAAATGTTTTTTAAGTTAGGAAGTAGTTCAGCATCAACAGCAGAGTTTACACTAAATACATCATCTTCACCATCCCAAAAGGGAATAATTTGACCATAGATTTCGTCACCACCATCCATGTCTAGTTCTTCAATGTTTTCAACCATTTCTGAAGTAATTTTTAAGTTTTTAAAATGTTCTAATACTTCAGGAATAATTTCATAACCTTCTTCTTCAATAACATCATAAGCTTCTGAGCTAGATAAGTTTCGCTGTTTTTCTATAAACTCATAAACGTCTAATTTAGGCTCTAATACTTCTTGAACATACATTAATTCATTAATCACTGCTAGTTTAAAGTTTAATTCTTTAAAATTTAATTGATTACTCATAGTCTACTTTGTGTTTTAATTAGCAAGAGGTTAAGTGTAGAAAACACTTAATAGCTTTTTTGGGTGAAATTATTTATAAAAACAAAGGCAATCGACACGAAATTTGTTAAAAAAAATATAAGATTAGCTTGTGAATGATGATTAAAGTTTATGAAAGAAACGCAATAGCGTATTTCTATCACTATTGCGTTTTTAGGTCTATTTAGTTATTTGATGTGTCCAAAAAGCACCACTAATATCAGTTATTTTTAATGTATATGTTCCGTTAGAAAGATTAGAAAAAACTTGATTTTTGAAAATCATTTTAGCTTTAGCACCCAAAGGCACAACCAAGCTGTGTTTACCTGGTTTTATTTTAGCAACATAATAATTTAAGATGTTTTCATTAGTTAAAGAAGCTAAGTCTTTTTGAGAATACTGAATAACAGTATTATTTTGTTGGTTTGATAATTCAACAGAGATAACCCAAGAACCGTAAACATCAACACCCTCTGTTCTAAAAAGGTCAAAAGAAAGTATATCGTTGCTAATTTTAGCTTCTGTTATTTCTAATTTAGGTTTTACTGATTTGTTATGAAGTGTACCCCAAACTCCGCCATGAAATACTTGGTTTGTGAATAAAGTCATTCCTAAAATAGCCAAGGATCCTATTAAAACAAATTTTGGAAAAATATGGTTCTTAATTGGTATAACTCCTGACCCTAACCATGCAAACCATTTCTTTTTAGTAAAGGAAAAATTGTTTTTTATGAAGTAGTTGTCTATTGAATATTTACCGCTGCCTGTTAAAAAAAGTACATAACCTGTTGCAATTCCAAGTACACCAATTTGCCATTCGTCAAGACATGTTGTACCTATCCAACCAGAGCCAAGGAGAATTCCCATTGCTAACCCAAATACACCTATACTCATTATTCTGGTAAATAAACCAAATATGATGAATAAACCTACAATTCCTTCAATAATGGTAAATATTACCATGTTTAACCATAGGATGTCAGGATTTTCTACTAAATATTGAATAAGAGGTTTAATGCCTAAAGCGTTAGGGAGAAAATGATTGAATTTTTCTCCAATGTACCCAGCTACTTCAGGATCAAGTTTATTAGCTAAAATTGTTCTTCTCCAAAAGGCAGAAAAATATGTCCAGCCAATAACTAAACGTATAGCAAGAACTAAAAGTCCAGAATCATTTTTTATATTGTTGTTAATCATTTTTTTATTTAAGTTAAGTGAGGCTAGCTATTTAAACTTAAGGCATAGCCACGAGTTACATAAACATTGTTATGTAGGTTGTTATTGTTTTACTTGATGTTGTTAAATTCTACTTTTTATTAAAGTAAACTATTAAGTGGAAAGTGGTATTAAAGATAAACCTTAAAGTTTTTAAATAAAATATAAAGAGGAACTGAAGTTGTTACATTTCTCTTTTTTTGATAATCAATCCTTGTTTTGTAATGAAAAATTTCACCAAAGCTAAAAGAAAGGTTAAAAGCTCTATTTATAAAAAAAGGATAAACCTTAATAGAAGAAGGTATTGTTTGTAGTAGAGAAATGTCTGTAACCTCACGACTATAGCAACTAAGATTGCTCGTGGTGGTCTGACTTTTACTCGAAACCTCTGTAAGAGGAACACTAAGTTCTGCTTGTATAAAGTTTCTAACCTTACAGGGAGAAAATAGCAATAAAAATACTAGCCCTACTATTGGAAATAGGGATGATGTATTGGGTATTTTACTGTGTTTTCTCACATTGTAAACTTATAAAATAAAAGGAGTGTTGTTTGTTATAGTTTTCTTAATAAAGTTACTGTATTTGTAAATGCTCCATTTCTTTATTGGCTAAAGTCTTTCTACCAACAACTTTAAAACCTAGCTTTAAATATAATTTTTTAGCATTAGGGTTGTCTTTATCAACCAAAAGACCTAATGTTTTGTTCTTTTTATGAATATATTCATCAATTAAAAAGGTTAGTATTTTAGAACCAACACCTTTACCTTGGTAGCTAGGGTTTACACCAATACAATCAATATAATATTCACCAGGCTGGGTTTCGTATTCGTATGTTAGTTCTTTATTAAACATGGTTTTTATTAATGCAGCTACCGGTTTTCTAAGTTTTTTTAAATCTGCACCATCATATATATTAGCTGCAGCAATAGTTTTATTGTCACTTTCTATAACCCAACAGTTTTCATAAGAGTATTGGTTGTTTTTTTGAATAATTAATGCCTCTAAAAAGGCAAGTGCTTTTTTTGTAGAACTTTCTCCTATAAATTTATAAACAATGTCTTCCATTGCTAATAACATGTAAGAAGCAATTTCTTTAGTGTCTTTAGTAGTGGCTTTTCTTATAATCATAGTGAGTTCTTTAATTAATTTTATTTCTAACTATTTTAACATTCATACCGAAAGACTTTTTATATGTTATAATTTTTACTTTGTTTCTATATATAGAATTCCCTTTTTTAAAACTACTATAATTAGTAATATTTTTATTAAGTATTGTAACGTTTCAAAAAGTATAAGCTTCACTTCCCCAGAAAGAAGTAGAGTCATTGTCTGTTTTTTACATGAATACAAACTAAGTAGTAAAATTACTAGTATAAAGATTCTCAATTTCTTAAAATTTCAATTTTTGCAAATTTATGTAGTTTAGAATTAACGTCTCTAGTTTTATTTGTTTACGTACTAAGATCGGTGTTTTCCCATTCAGTACCGTTAGAAAGCATCCATGTTAACGAATGTCTACGTTCATGTATAACTCCTCCATTCGCAATAGGGTCGAAGCCATCAGGAGTAGTGTTTCTTCCTAGTTGGGCACTTCTTACAGCATTATGTAAGCAGTAAAATAGATCCTCTTTTTCTGCTAATTTTTCTTTTTCTAGAGTGTGTTGCTGAGGAAGCCAATCATTAATTAAAGTATCAAGTGGACAAGTATAATTTATTAAGATTTCCTGCATTTGCTCACCAGTCATCATTTGACCAGAAATTTCAGGCTCGTCATAACCAAAGTACCAAGCAAGTGGCCATGCGTTTTCAAACTTCCAACCAATAGAATTTCTTAACTCAATATCATTTCTAGAAGCATCAAGTATTTCTTTTTCCTCTAGGGTCATGTAACCAAAAAGTTTATTTTGATTAATGAAGTTAATTATTTTTTCGTCGGGTAAATTTTCTGAAGGCACCATAAGCCATAAGACAAGAGCTTTTATAGCGTGGAGTCTTCCTGCAATTTCATCAGCAGGTCTTAACTTTGTTTCTCTAATTGTAGGGAGAGAACTTGCAGGATGAAATCCGGCGTTTAGACAAGTAGTAATTGATTGAGATCTAACTATTGAAGAATCTTTTTGAGTTGTTTGAGTATTATTTGTTGAAGTTTTTTTTCTGTTAAACCATCCCATAGTTTGTTTTTTATGTTTGTAAGTTTATAGCTTATTTTTGGTGAAAATATTTATAATAGTAATAGGTGTTGTTATAGAATTTGTTAAAATATAGTAAAGATTGATAAGAAATTTATGTTACTATTTTTTTCATAGGTTTAAACTGTTTGGTAACATTATTATTATCTTAATAAATAAAGTTTAAGTAATTTTTATTTAATGTGTTATAAATAAGTGTTCAACGTTTTAGTAGTAGACCTAGAATAGGTAAGATAAATTAACATAGCGTAACTAAAACTTAGTTGTTTTTGTGCTGTAATAAAAACTTAAAAATCTATTACCTTCGCAGTATGCAACAAACAACAAATACAATTTTAATGGTCCGTCCTGCAAACTTTAGGATGAATGAGCAAACAGCCGTAAATAATTATTACCAGCAAGAGTTGTCAGGAATGTTACCTGCATCAATCAATGTTAAGGCACAAGAAGAGTTTGATGCTTTTGTAGAAAAATTGCGAGCCGTAGGAGTTACTGTAGTAGTTACTGAAGATACCAAAGAGCCTAATACACCAGATGCATTATTTCCAAATAACTGGATTTCTTTTCATGAAAACGGAGACGTAGCTATCTACCCGATGTTTGCAGAGAATAGACGTTTAGAACGTAGAGAAGACGTGTTGGAAATACTAGAAGAGAAAGGTTTTGTAATTGAAAATGTTGTAGACTATTCAGAAGCAGAAGAGGAAGGGTTTTTTTTAGAAGGAACAGGAAGTATGATTTTAGATAGATACAATAGAAAAGCCTATTGTGCTTTGTCTCCTCGTGCTGATGAAGAGTTATTTATTGAATTTTGTGAAGATTTTGAATACACACCTGTAATTTTTACAGCAAATCAAACAGTTAAAGGAAGGAGAGAAGCTATTTATCATACGAACGTAATGATGTGTGTTGCGGAAAGTTTTGCTGTAGTGTGTTTAGATTCGATAGATGATAAAAAAGAAAAGAAAAACGTATTAAAGCATTTGAAGTTGGATGGAAAAGAAGTTATTGCCATCTCAGAACAACAAGTAACACAGTTTGCAGGAAATATGCTACAAGTTAAAGGAACGAATGATGAACAATACTTGGTTATGAGTTCTTCTGCCTTTAATTCATTAAACCCAAATCAAATTAAAGCTATAGAAAAACACTGTAAAATACTGCACAGCTCTCTAGAAACTATAGAAACCTGTGGTGGAGGAAGTGCTCGTTGTATGATGGCTGAGGTTTTTTTGCCAAAAGCCTAAGCAACCATTGTATTTGAAATTTTATAGTTTTTATAATACTGCATTAAAATAAAAGAACAGATAACTGAAGAAGCAATTCCTTCAATAGCTAATGCAAATACAACTAGTGGTAAACTTAAATTTTGCCCCCAGAAAGAAGATTGTTCAAGTATTGTCATAAAACTAGCATCAATAAAATCTACATATATAATTAGCCCAAAAACAGTTAAGGCTACAGCAATTATTGAGGTTCCAATTCCTAATAAAAAATTACTGAAATATAACGACTCATGGTTTTTAACAATGTTGGTTTTTATAGCCCTGTTAATACCATAAAGAACGAAAGCAAAGTTTAAAAAACGTAGTTCGGATATATCTTCTAATCCAAAAATTTTCATAACTAAAAAAAAGCAAACAATACCCGTAAAAATTAGCATTGCATTGTTAAAGATGATTTTATTGCTCGACATAATAATGCATTTTAAGAGTTAAACGTCTTAAAAATACAAAATAAAGAAATGAAAATCAATTATTTATAACAAAGCTTCTTTTAAAATAGTTACAGGATGTTTTGCTAAACGCTTTGTTCCGTCATAAATTTGATGACGACAACTAGTACCAGCAGCGACTATTTCTGTATCAACCGAACAGTTTCTAACCTTAGGAAACAACGTATCTTCCCCCACTTGCATACTTACTTTATAGTGTTCTTTTTCATACCCAAAAGATCCTGCCATACCACAACAACCAGTATTCATAATGGTCACCTTGTAGTTTTTAGGAATGTTTAAAATAGAAAAAGAAGCGTGTGTACTAGACAAAGCTTTTTGGTGACAATGTCCATGTATTTTAAGCTCTTTAGTTTCATTGCTAAATTTAGTGGTGTCTATAGAGCCTTTAGTATGTTCTTTAGCTAAAAATTCTTCAATAGTGTAACAGTTTTCAGAAAGCTTTTTGGCTGTTGTTTTATCATCTGCTAAACGTAAGTACTCATCTCTAAAGGTTAAAATAGCCGAAGGTTCTAATCCAATTAATGGAGTTTCTTCAGAAATTAGTTCTTTAAAAGTGTTTACATTTTTATTAGCAATTTCTTTAGCTTCTTTTAAAAAACCTTTTGAGATATAGCTACGCCCACTTTCTTCGTGGTTCACGGTTTTTACTTCATATCCTAGTTTTTCCAATACAACAACTGCGTCTTTTCCAATTTCTGCATCATAATAGTTGGTAAACTCATCATTAAATAAATACACTGTTTTTTTAGAAGCTATTGGTTTATGGTTTTCTAACCAAGTACTTAAAGGTTGTTTTGCTAACTTAGGAACAGAACGTTCTGTGGCAACTCCCATAACCTTTTTAGCTAGAGTAGTATTGGTAAAGAAATTTGTTAGTACAGGGAACTTACTTCCTAATTTATTGTATTTAGCATTGTTAGCAAATAATTTACTGCGGAAAGAATATCCGTTTGTTTCTTGATATTGGTGCAAGAATTCTGCTTTCATCGAAGCAATATCTACATTACTCGGACATTCGCTAGCACAAGCCTTACAACTCAAACATAGGTCTAGGATGTCTTTTAATTCTTTAGAATTGAACTTGTTTTGAGCGGTATTATTCGTTAAAACTTCACGAAGTGTATTGGCTCTAGCACGGGTAGTTTCTTTTTCGTTTCGAGTTGCTCGATAACTAGGGCATAAAGTCCCGCCAGCTTCGGGAGATTTACGGCAATCACCTGAACCGTTACATTTTTCAGCTAGTTTTAAAATACCTTCACTATCTGAAAAATCTTGAATGGTTTCTATTTCAGGTTCATTTCTGTCAATTTCATAGCGCAAACTTTGATCCATTGGAAAAGCATCCGTAATTTTTCCTTTGTTGAACACATTGTTCGGATCAAATGCTTTTTTTATTCTTCGTAATAATTGGTAGTTTTTGTCACCTATCATCAACGGAATAAATTCCGCACGCACAATACCATCACCATGTTCACCACTAAACGATCCTTGATACTTCTTAACTAACTCAGCAGTTTCAGTAGTTATTTTTCTAAATAATACTACGTCTTCCTTTTTCTTTAAATTCAAAATAGGACGTAAGTGTAGCTCACCAGCTCCTGCATGTGCATAATACACTGCTCTTTGCTGATATTTATCCATAATTTTGGTGAATTCCTCAATATAAGTAGGTAAATCCTCCAAGGCTACGGCAGTATCTTCAATACAAGCTACCGCTTTATCGTCTCCAACAATATTTCCTAATAATCCTAAACCTGCTTTTCGTAGTTGATGTACTTTAGCAATGTCTTCGCCATATACTTTAGGATAGTGGTACCCAAAATTGTTTGCTTTTAAATCTTCAATAAGTTTATCGGCTAATATTTCAGCTTCTTCTATAGTGTCTGCCGAAACTTCTAACATTAACACAGCTTCTGGATCTCCTTGTAAAAAGAAACGGTTTTTGGCTTGTTCACGGTTATTTTTAGTACAATCTAAAATTACTTTATCCATTAATTCACAAGCATAGAGTGTATGCTTCATGGTAGTAACAGTAGCTTTTAAGCTTTCGTTTACACTAGTAAAATGCGGACATACCATAATACTTTGTGTAGGAGGTAGGTCGTCTAGTTGAATTGTAATAGCTGTTGAAAACACTAAAGTTCCTTCACTTCCTGATAAAAATTTAGCAGGGTTGATAGTTGGTTCTGCCCCACCAAATAAATCGGAAGTTAAAAATTCATCAACAGCATATCCTGTATTTCTTCGGTGAATGCTTTCTTTTGGGAATTCTTTTTTTATTTCTTGCTGAACAGCTTCTTGAGAAAGTTCTGTATAAATAGCACGATAGATATTTCCTTCTAACGAATTTTCTATTTTCTTTTGATTGAATTCAGCTGAAGTAATTTCAGAAAAAGTAACTTCACTACCGTCACTTAACAAGCCTTGAATAGCAATTACTTTATCACGAGTTACTCCATAACGAATAGAAGTACTTCCTGAAGAGTTATTACCTACCATTCCGCCAATCATACAACGGTTAGAGGTTGAGGTATTCGGACCAAAAAATAACCCGAATGGTTTTAGGAAGCGGTTTAAATCGTCACGAATAATTCCTGGCTCTACCGTAATGGTTTTGTTAATCTCATCAAAAGCCAGTATGTTGGTAAAGTGTTTAGAAACGTCTACAACAATTCCATCTCCCACACACTGTCCTGCTAATGAAGTTCCTGCTGTACGCGGAATTAAGGTGATGTTATTTTTAGTAGCAAAATCAATTAATAGCTGAATATCCTCTATGTTCTTAGGATATGAAACTGCTAGTGGGATTTTACGATATACCGAAGCATCGGTTGCGTAAATGTTTTTATGTAGGTCGTCAAAAAATAGTTCGCCAGTTAATGATTTTTTGAACGTTTCTAGTTGTGTTGTTTGTACCATTATCTTAAATACCTAAAATGTGGGTAGTGTTGTTAATTATTCTATTGGAATGTGACGCTTAAAACAAGTATCGAAACATATAAAAGTATCGGTTCCTGCCACTCCTTTGATTAAATGTACGTTATCGTATAGTATTTTTTGTAAATGTTCGTTGTCTCTAGCAAATATTAAAATAAAAATAGCGTAGTAACCAGAAACAAAATTACATTCGGTTATTTCGGGTATTTTTTCCAACTCGTGCATTACTTCTTTAGCAAAGCGAGCTTCACGTAATCGAATACCTGTATATGATTTGGTTTTATAGCCTAAGCTTTTTTCTTCTAAAACAAACTCTGCATTTTTAATTACACCTTCTGCAGTTAACTTTTTAATACGTTGATGAATTAAGGAGTTGGAAACCTTTAATTCTTCCGCAATTTGCGAATAGGCTTTACGAGCGTCTAAACGTAATTTTGAAAGTATTTGTTTGTCTATATAATCAAATTGATTTTCCAAAAGAATAATTTTGTTAGAATAAACTTAATATAAGCTACAAGATAAACAATCGTTTTTAACGAAAAAAAAAAGTGTAGCCGATAATGCAAATATACGGCTACACTTTTTCAATATTCTATTTTATGCTTAAGCATTTATTACTGCTAAGCAGTTTTGTATGCTTTCATCTTGCATGTCTTCATACCATTTTGTTAACTTATAAACAGGTTCACCTAAATCTTTTTCAAATAAAGATTGATTTGAAGTACCTTCATATTCTCGTTTAGCATCATCTGTTCCTAAGTTTGAAGCAAAAATTCCTGCAGCACTTACAGGTAAGAAATCTTCGTAAACCATAGGTTCTATGCTTAAATAGCCATCCTCTAATAATTGGTTTACATCTGCTTTTGTATACACTTTTTCTTTAGATAAAGTTTTTGCTTTATCGGTGGCGAAATAATGGAAATATGCCAACTCTTTTGAGTGTAGCTCTTCATAGTTATCAGGAAAAACTTTAAAATTTTCTGCTAATAATTTATTGTATTCTGAGGCGTTTTCGGCAGTTGGTGATCCACCAATAGCTTTACGTGTTTTACCTAACAGTTCATGATACAAATCAAGTCCTTTTTGAGTTAATGCTGCACCACGTTGTTCTATCTCACCAAAACGAGCTTTGTGTTCACCTATTTCTTCTTTTTCAGCATTGTTTTTAAAAGTTACTTTTTCGGTCAATGCTTTAAAACTTGTTTGGCGTAATAGAATAGGGCATTTTCTTGCAGGAGGTCCTTCTATATTATCTTTTGGTGGAATATTACGAGTTTCCATACTTGTTTGCACCTTGTCTATATCTAAAGTTCTAGGGGTTAGGTGGTTGATGTGAGGGCCTTTGAAAGCAACTACATCAGCAATTAATCTGTGTTGATTTAGTAAAGCTTCGTACATTTTATAATCTACGGTAGCAGTATCGTGCCAACGAAAAGTTTCTAATGCTTCTTGAACAAAGGTTTCGGCATCTTCTTTATTTAACCCACCTTCTTTTTCAGACTTATCAATGAGTTGTAAAACTTTTTCTGTAAAAATTTGACGTTTTTCTAAAATAGTTTCAACATTGTTACGAAGCTGAGTATCATCAATTAAATCTAAACGTAATAAAGAGGTAAAAACTCTGAATGGAGCTTGGTTAAGGGCGGTGCTTTCAATAGCTCTAAAAGCTGTAGAATGAACAGGAACACCAGCTGGGGCTAAATCGTAGTAGCCAACAGAATACATTCCCATTACTTTAAACAGACGTCTCATCGTAAATAACTCATAGGGTTTGCCTAAACGAATTGCTCCGTGGCGTTCCATATTTAATCGAGTTAATTCGCCAGTATGTGCTAACTGCTCTTCAATTTCTTTAGACTCAGAAAGAACATTATCATTGATATCATGAACCAAATCAAGTAACTCACCATAAAGTGGTACCTCATTTTTGTACATATCAGACATAATTTTAGAGAAGCGGTTACGAATGTACTCTGGAGAGACAAATTCTTCAGTTGTATTAGTAAAACTTTCTAGTTTATTTTTTGATGACATAGTTTATTGAGATTTGCTACAAATTAAATAAATTTAATTTTTTTTAGTGTGTTTAAAAATGAATTTTGTTTTATTGGTGTTTATTTTGAGTTGATTTGATTTTATGTGTGTTTTTTTAAACCAAAAAGACAATTTTTCACAGAAAAAGTGTTTTTTAAAAGTCAATTTGACTTTTTTAGTACACAAGCTTTGATGAAATTTTAATATTATTAGAGAGTAAGTTAGTATACATATTCTAAACAACAAACTTAAAAGCTTTACTATCTTAAGAATAATAGAGAATAATTGTTTTCATAGATGGAGTTCCTGTTGAATTTTAAGAAGAATTTACAAAAGGTAGTTTGTTATTTAAAATGGTTTATATATCTGATTTAAATATTTTTTCAAAAGCATTGTATACAGCTTCATGTAAAGCATCTCCATGAGTTTTATCTTCTAAAAAATCAAAGTGAAGTTTTGAATTTTCAGTTGCTTTATCAAGTAGCTTGTTGTATAGTTCTTTGGCAGTTCTTTCCATAATTGGGCCTTCTTTACCAACTGCAATGTAAATGTTCTTCTTAGTGGTATACTTTACTGGTGTGAAGGTCAAAAGTTTTTCAGCATCCCACCAAAGACTAGGGCTTACAATTATGTAGTTGTTAAAAAGGTTGGGAGTTTTAAATAAAACTTCTGTAGCTAAAAGCCCTCCAAGTGATTGTCCGATTAGTGTTTTGTTATTAGTGACTCTGTAGTTGGCATTAATAAAGGGTAACAGTTCTTTTTGTAGAAACTGAATAAACTGCTTAGATTTCCCAGAAGTAGGAAACTCTTTTTGATCGATTTCAAGAGTAGAAGGGTAAGTGAAATCTCTTTTTCTATCTACATTTCCAATACCAACAACAATAGCTTCAGGGAGCATATTTATCCATGGGAAAGAACCAAATTGAACAATTCCAGCAATGTGAATAAAATCCTCATTTTTTGAGCCATCAAGTAAATAAATGACCGGATATTTTTTTGAGTTATTGGTGTTGTAGCTAGCAGGAAAATAAATATTTAATGTTCTGTCCTCTTTTAAAATAGCCGATTTTATTTGAACAGTTTTTCCAATAGAAAAATCACTTTCATTAATTTTTTTAGGGATTTTTTGAGCAAAACTAGCGATAGTTATAAGTATAGTGGTAAGTACCGAAATTTTATGCATTATTTCATGACTTTTTGATATTTAAGTAAATATAGAATACTTTTTTCAGATTTTATTATAAAAAAAGTCTCTAGTTTTACTTAAATTAGGAAAATGAATTATTGCATTTAAGCTTGCATGCATAGAGATGTTTTATTTTAAATAATTTAAAAATTTCAGAAGAACTGTTTAATTAATTGTGTTTTTTAATACCAAGCACTAGTGGTTTCGAGTCTTTGTCTAACAAAAATAAAGAAAGGTTTATAAATGAAAATGCTATATTAATAAGCGAGAAAAAAGTTTGATATGTATTTATGTAATTTAAATTATCAACTTTATGTGTTATTACAATTAAAGAGGCTAAACTTATAATATAAACTATAAAACATAAAAAATAGTTCAAGAAAGAAAAAGTAGTGTTTTTTAATCTCATGTAAACCAGTTTTAAATACCACATAATAATTAAAAGACTAGTAAAACCAAGAATAATTGATTGCCAAAACATGTTTCGATTAAGGAGATTAAGAGTATTGTTATTACTAGCGATACCAAAAAGAGTAATAAAAAGTATAGACAAGACAAAAATGATAGTAAGTAAAAAACCTAATTGATTAATAAATTGAAAGATGGTTAATCTTCCTTTATTGTAAACATCTTTTACATAGTGTTTTGTCCCTTTTAGAATCGAAAGAATGAATATGGAACTTACTCCTAAAAGTATATAAATCCCCATATTAAATAGATGATAATTTTTTACTTCATTATTTATTTCTACTCCTAATAAATTAGAAAGCGTTCCTGTGCTAGTAGTTGTTTTTAAGAAAGTAACATCAAAAAAAAGAAAGATGAATATTCCGGTTAGTACACCTACCCATACTTTAGAATTAAGGTCTTTAACTCTTTTAATTGCTAGAATAATAGAACTGTAAAAAAGTATAAAGTTAATAGGCAAATAAGGGATAGTAAATGGCTGTATAATTTGATATGTAGCTAATTTTTGAACTCCTTTATGGCTTATAAATGCTGTGATACTGATATTTGTAATAAAATTAATAACTAGAGAGAAGGCTAAAATGAATAAAATTATTATTCCAAATAAAAATTCTTTTTTATTAATCGTTTCTCTTGGGTCAAAGAGTAGTTTTATTATTTTGTAGTTCATAGCTTTTTATAGGTGTATTAATTAAACAAGTTGTGGTTTGTTAAAGTAAAAAATTAAATGTTTTGTGTATTAACTAGGTTGTTTTCATGCTTCTCATTTAATTCTAAGTAATTATCTTTTCCAAAAGAAATATAGTATAAAGGATATAGAATAATAATTCCTGCAAGAATTAAAAAAATGAGACTTTTTGAAAACATAAATAAAGCAACAAGTAACATCATAACTGTTCTTATAATTCCCTCGTATTTAAAACTGTTAAGAGTTAAGGTGATGGTTTTATCATCGGTAACATTTATATTTATTTTTTGACTACCACACCAAGACGCTTTGGCATAGATTTCATACCTGCCGTTTTCTACTACATATTCTTTGTTTTCTTTTTTTATTAAACCTAGTTCTTTTTCATTAGCATAAATTTTAGCACCAACAGTGCTTTCAATTTTAATTTTTCCCATATTCACTTATTTAATGTTGTTTGTATAATAGAAAGAACGAAGAAACTTTTTTGGTAATCACTTTATTCTTTTTGTATTTACATAGCAGTTAATTTATAACTATAATTTTTGTCGAAAATATTCATAAAAAAAATGTTAGGCAAGTATAAAAAGAGTTTAATAAAAATCTAAGCCTTAAGTAATTCTAAGGCTTAGATTATATATTAAAGCTTATTGTTTTTTTAAACTACTATTAATTAGAAGAGCCCATTTATTTGCCACTAGTAATTCGTTGCTAATTAACAGGTCTTTTTTTTCATCATAAATAATAATTGAAGTAGTTTCATTATCTTTTATAAAATTCAGCTTTATTAATTCAATTGTTCTATCGTTTATGCTTCGTGTTTTTTTAATAACAATACATTCTTCAATTGTTTGTAGATTTATGACTTCTTTTTGTGTGTTTTCTTCAGATTGTTTAAAATAGAAAAGATAGTTTTTAGATTTGTCAATTCCTAAAACAAAATCATTACAAAATTCATATTCTTCTATATTACAGTTATATTCTAGAGAAATATTATTTAGTATTTGAAGTTTTTTCTTCTTTTTTGTTAATTGTTTTTTACGTACAAGTATAAAAGGAACTATACATATAACTAATAGTATAGCACCAATGATTATGGTTCCTAAATCCATTTATTTTTAATTAAATTGGGTTTTACTCTTAATTAATTATTAGTTAAGAGTATATTTTTTATGATAAAATTGATTAGTTGAATATTAAAGTTCAAAAAAATCACCAATGGTAATGAAAAGGAAATATTAAATCAGATTTTCTATAGTTTACTATAGTATTTCTTGATAAAGAAATGTATTGAATATATTTTCTGTTGAAAAATAATTCAACAGATTTAAAATTGATGCCTGCTTCTGAGAATGTGTTTTTTACATTAGTAGAAGGAAGGTTGTTAAAGTGATTGGTAAGATTTTCTGATTCTGTAGTGTGCTGTAACCCCTTAGAAGAAAGCTTTTGTTTATATTCTTTAAGAGCAGAATTAGGTTTGCGTAACTTATTAGAAAAAGATTGCTCTTCTTGAGTATACCCAATAGCGGTAAAATATACCGTTGTAATAAAAAGTAGACTTAGAAATTTCAAAACCTTATTCATACTGCAAAGTTACTTTATTAAATAATACCAAAACTCATAAAAAGTTAATTTTTAAGACTTTCATTAACTTCTTTAAAAACACTTTTTTTATCAGCAAGAACAATTAAAATATCAGCATTATTTATTGTAGTTGAACCATTAGGAGTAATATAGTTACCATCTCTTTTTATCATGGCTATAATAGCGTTTTTAGGAAAGTTTAATTCAACAATTTTTTTATTTGCCGATTTGCATGATTCTGTAATTATAATTTCTTGCATTAAAGCTTTTGGATTTTCTTCTAACAACATATCTGTGGCACTTAATTTTTTTGTTTCTTCAGGTAAAGCAACGTTTAACCATTTTGCAACAATACTAAGTGTTGTACCTTGTATTATAATAGAAGTAACTGATATAAAAAATACGATATTAAAAATAATATTAGCTTTATCTATACCAGCTAAAAGAGGGTAGGTAGCAAATACTATAGGAACGGCCCCACGTAGGCCAACCCATGAAATATAAAAACGCCTCCTTAATTTCATTTTAAAAAAAAGTAAACTAATAAAAACTCCTACAGGTCGAGCAATAAAAATTAAGAAGAGTGAAATAATAAGTCCAATACCAATATAAGGAACAATTTGTGAAGGAAAAACAAGTAGTCCTAAGGTTAAGAACAGTACTATTTGCATTAACCAAGCTAATCCATCAAACATTTTTAAAATAGTTTTTTTATGAATTAAGTTTTGGTTTCCTAAATAAACAGCACAAATATAAATAGCTAAAAAGCCATTACCACCTATAAAATCAGTGAAAGAAAAAGTAATAAACATAAGTGCAATAACCAAAACAGGATACAACCCTTCAAAATCAAGTTTTATTGAGTTTATTATTTTTTTGCTAAGCATACCAAACAAAAAACCAGCAATAGCACCAAATATCATTTGCTGTAAAAATAAAGGTATTATAGAAGTTAAGCTTTGATCTTGATGAATAACTAGTGTTAAAAAAGCTATAGTTAATACGTAAGCCATGGGGTCGTTACTACCACTTTCTAGCTCCAAAGTAGGGCGCAAGTTTTCTCTTAATGCTAAGTTTTTAGAGCGTAAAATAGAGAATACAGCTGCAGCATCGGTAGAAGAAACAATAGCACCTAATAATAAGCTTTCATATATCGTAAAGTTGGTAACATTCCAAACAAATAGTCCTAAGGAAACAGCGGTAAGCAATACTCCTAAAGTAGAAAGTGCTAACCCTTCTTTAAGTATAGGTTTAACAGCTTTCCAATTTGTATCTAAACCACCAGAAAATAGAATAAAATTTAAAGAAACAATTCCTATGAATTGTGCGGCTTTTGGGTCGTCAAAAATAATACCTCCAATACCATCAGAGCCCGCAAGCATTCCAATACTTAAAAAAAGGAGTAGAGTAGGAACTCCAAATTTATAAGATGTTTTTCCTACAATAATACTTATTAAAAGTAATAAAGACCCTATTAATAAAATGTTCTCAATGGTTAAATTCATACAAGGAATGTTTTAAACAAAGATATAGGTTTTAGTATTTTAATAAGTGAGATTCATGCAAAGAAAAAGCCAAAGCTGTACAGCTTTGGCTTAACTAATAAAACCAAGTATTAGTGTCATCGGAGTTAGCTAACCAATGAACTAATGTTGTTAGTGTCAACTATATTTTTAATGCAGGCTAATAATTTTTGTCATTAACCACTTTTCATGTTCTTTTCTCCAGATAGCAATAAACTTGCTAGGAATAGGTTTAGCGTTAGGTTCTCTATTATTAAAAAACTTATGATAACCTATTTGAACGGCTCCATACTTATTAATAGGGTATACTTCAATGCTACCCTTTATCAAGGTACGAGTAACCTTACCGCAAATATTTTTTTTAGTGGCAGCTATGATTTCATTTTTAGAGGTAGATAAACCTCCCTTGTCATGAAAGAATTCAATATCATCACTTAAAATATCTGCTTGTGTTTTCATGTCACAAGTATTATAAGCGTTAAAGAATATACTATCCATTTTTACAATTTGATTGTGTAGATCAATATCAACAGGTTTGTAGTTAGGAATTTCTTGTACTTGTCCATTCATTACCCATGAAAGTAAGAGTGTGTATAGAAGTGTAACTATTTTCATAAAAAAGTTACCCTTAAAGAAGAAGTCAAATAAATCATTCATAGTTTTTCAGTTTATGCATTTACCAAGTTTTAAAGCTTAAAGCTCCTTCTTCATTATACAGTCTACGGAATCCTTTTGATATAGTATCTAATGTACCGTTTGAAATTTTAATACTACCTACATATCCGTCGTTACAATCAATTCCTAAAACTAGATTATCAATTGTTTTATCATTATTAAATTTAGCGCTAACAATATCAATATCTATATTTTTACGATCTTTAAACCAATTGATTAATTTGTTAAGTTCACTTTCAGTAGTTTTCTTTGAGATAATAAATTCAGCTTTTGTATTATTAATTGTGCTGTCAAATAAGAAGCTTACCTCATCATTGTTATCAGAATTCCAATCGTCAGAATCTTCATTATTAATATCTTCTTCATCACAATCTAAACAGTTAAAGCCTTTAGAAGTCATTTTAAAATGATGGTTGGCCATATCACGGTCGTATACATTTTGGACGTTTTTTACATCATCTAAAAAGTTACGAGACGAACCTTCAAAATATACAGTTGTTCCTTCAGGAATGTATAAAACAGCGTCAATTTCTTCATCTTTCCACATGTTTTTGTATTCACTAATAAAAAAGGCATCAAAAACAATAGTGTTGTTAGCTGTTTTAAAGTTGTATTGAATGGCTTCTGCATTACTATTTGCATTATGACGTTTTCTTCCTTCAGAAGTTTTCATTATTTCTATATAAGCATTACCAGTTTCACTCTTACGGACATCGATATTTATATCATTAGAGTATTTCATTTCTTTATCATTTACATGAACAGATACTGAATTATCTCTATTACGCAAACTATGTTGATAGTAAATATTATCATCGTTTACTACTCGTATTTTTAAAGGCTCTTCTTGATTGTAGGTAATACTATGTTTCGAAACATGTGCACCATCGTAAGCATGTGTGGTAAAATATTCAATACCAGAGAATCCGATTGCTAATAAAGATACTAACCAAAGCCCGAATAAAGTTAAAACGGTTGCAATACCAAGTCTCTTAACGTTAGGAGATAAAATTCGTAATCCTAAAATAAATAGGACAACAAAAGGAATTCCTATTAAGAAAAATACAAATGTCATTAATAACCATTTAGGCATAGCCGAATCATAAAAGAAAGGAGGGTAGTGAATCATGTCTCCATCAAAATTTAAGATTTCTAAGCTTCCTACAGAAAATAAGGTTAGTAGCAATGAAATGATTGTAATACCAGCGATAAATATTAATAAAACGCCCATGAATTTACCAAACACTTTGAATACGGCTAGTAAAATTTTACCCATAGTGTCTATAAAATCCTGAAAACCAGATTTAGTTTGGTTGCGTAGTTTTTGATAATCAGCATTTGAAATTTTATCCGATAAATCATGGGCGCCTTCCTTTACCTTTGATGAAAGGTTTTCAAACTCATTACGAATTTTTTTTTCAATGTTATCAATATTTACAGCTTCACCCTCCATTTGCAACTTTTCAGAAGTGGTTTTAGCTTCTGGTAGAATAACCCATAAAATGATATATCCTATAATTCCAAAACCAAATCCAGCTAATGTTAAAATAAGGAAAGCTAAACGAATCCAAACAACATCAATATTAAAATAGTGTCCAAGTCCAGAACATACTCCTCCTAGAAACTTGTCATCACCATCTCTAAACATTTTTTTGTTAGAAGTATTTCTCTTATAGTTGTAAGAAGTATTTTCGCTATACCCTTCTTCAGCTTCCGCATAGTCTTCAGGTTGCCCCATGATAGCAATAATCTCTTCAATATCGCTTTCATTTACTACTTGACGAGCATCGGTAATTCTTTCAGATAATAACTCACTAATACGAGCTTCTATATCTGCAATAATTTCATTTTTTCCTTGTGGGTCATCGCTTAACGAACGAGCGATGGCATCTAAGTATCGTTTTAATTTCTGATAGGCAGTTTCATCTATGTGGAAGAAAAATCCGCCCAGGTTTATATTTATTGTCTTATTCATCTTTAGTTGATTTTGTACTTGTTACTTGGTTTACTGCGTTTACTAAATTATGCCATGTTTTGTCTAATTCTTTCAAGAACATTCCGCCATTTTCTGTGAGTACGTAATATTTTCTTGGAGGTCCAGAGGTTGATTCTTCCCATCTGTAACTTAATAATCCTGCATTTTTTAAGCGGGTAAGTAACGGATATATGGTTCCTTCAACCACAATCATTTCAGCACTTTTAAGATTTGAGAGTATTTCAGAGGTGTATGCATCTCCTTTTTGTAAAATAGATAAGATACAGTACTCTAAAACTCCCTTACGCATTTGTGCTTTTGTGTTTTCTATCTTCATGTAATGCGGTTTATGGGTTATTTTATAAATTTTATTGTAAGTGGATATTTATACATTTCACCTTTATTAGCTTTCATGGCTGCTATAATTATTAGCGCCACTTTAATAAGAGCAACAATACTTACAACAGAAGCGAATCCAAAAATGCCAAACAATCCTCCATGTCCATGGTGTCCACCAAAGTCGATATCTATACCATCAAATCCGTTGAAAATTCTTCCGAAGAAAAAAGGAATAAAAGAAAGGCCTAGTATAAAAATGTATAAACTATAACTGATGTTAAAATTAACGGCCTCTTTACCATGTTCATCTAAAAAAGTACTTCGTTCTTTTAAAGTTTGCCATAATATAAGTGGGGTGATAATACTTCCTAAAGGAAATAAATACCCTGCAAAAGCAGAAATATGTATTAAAAAAGCATTGGTATTTTGGTTGTTGTGTTGCATAGTGAAACGATTTATATAATACTTTACAATGCAAATATATATCTTTTAAAAGGTATTATGCAATACATAGTACTGAGAATTAACAAAATTTAACATTTAAATGAAACGATATAATTAAATAAAAAGCTGTACATTGCTTGTAAATACTGAAAAAATGAAGTTTACACCAAGAAAAGTTAATGCCTTTTTATTATTTAAGTTACCCTCAGCTTTTTTTACTGGAGTGCGATTAAAGTCGCTTACTAACGACAGAGCAGTGGTTAAAGTAACCCACAAATGGGTAAATCAAAATCCATTTAAATCAATGTTTTGGGCAGTACAAGGAATGGCATCAGAATTATCTACAGGTATTTTGGTAATGAAAGAAATAGATGCTTCGAATAAAAAAATTTCTATGCTGGTTACTAATATGAATGGAACTTTTACTAAAAAGGCTACAGGGAAAATACGTTTTGAATGTAACGATGGTAAATTAATAAGAGAAACAATACAAAAAGCAATTGATACAGGTGAAGGGCAAACAATAACTGTTACTTCAGAAGGTTTTAACGAAGAAGAGGTTTCTGTTTCAAAATTTGAATATGAATGGAGTTTAAAGGTTAAAAATTAGTTTTGTGGTGAGGTTTAATTATATTTTTATAATTATAGTACTGCTATTTTCTTGTAAGAGTGAAGAAGAGAGTAAAAAAGAGAAAGTTGAAACAAAGTTTTTAGTTAATAATCAGTTTCAAGGGGTACTTGATATAGCAAAGTTAGAAGGAGCTATATTAGTTTATGATTTGCATAAAGATGTGTATTATTCTAATAATTTTGATTGGTGTAAAACAGGAAATTTACCAGCGTCAACATTTAAAATTCCGAATTCTATCATTGCTTTAGAAGCTGGAGTCGTAAAAAATGATAGCGCAATCTTTAAATGGAACGGAGAATCTAGGTATCTAAAGATTTGGGAGCAAGATTTAACGTTTAAAGAAGCTTTTCACTACTCTTGCGTTCCATGTTACCAAGAGGTAGCTAGAAAAATTGGAGTTGAAAGAATGAAATCTAGTTTAGCAAAGTTGAATTTTGGTTCAATGGATGTAAATGAAATGACTTTAGATAATTTCTGGTTAGAAGGTAAATCTAAGATTAATCAATTTCAACAAATAGACTTTTTAAAACGATTACATAATTCAGAGTTACTTATTAGTGAGCGTACCGATAGTATCATGAAAAGTATGATGATAATGCATAAAAGCAATCAGTATGTATTGAGAGGTAAAACAGGTTGGTCAGTAAGAGGTGAAGAAAATAATGGTTGGTTTGTAGGCTATGTTTTAGTTAAAAAAAATGCTTATTTCTTTGCTACAAATGTAGTTCCAAAAAAGAATTTTGATATGAAGTTTTTTAGTAGAGAAAGAAAAGAAGTGACTTTTAAGGCTTTAAAAGTGTTAAAAGTATTAAGCGAAAATGAATCTTTTGTAACAAAACAGTAAAAAACTCTTCTTATAAATATAAAAACAAAAAATTATGAATGCACACGAAATAGATTATCGCATTTTTGGAGAAGAAATGCAGTATGTAGAAATAGAATTAGATCCGCAAGAAGGAGTAGTTGCCGAAAGTGGTAGTTTTATGATGATGGATGCCGATGTGAAAATGAACACAATTTTTGGAGACGGTTCAAATCAAGAAAAAGGATTGTTAGGGAAAATTTTTTCTGCTGGAAAACGAATCTTAACAGGTGAAAGCCTGTTTATGACGGTTTTTACCAATGATGGTCAAGGAAAAAAACAAGTTTCTTTTGCTTCTCCTTATCCAGGAAAAATAATTCCAATTGATTTAACAGAATTTGGAGGGAAGTTTATTTGTCAAAAAGATGCTTTTTTATGTGCAGCTAAAGGGGTATCTATCGGAATTGAGTTTTCAAAACGCTTAGGAAGAGGGTTGTTTGGAGGAGAAGGATTTATTATGCAAAAAATGGAAGGCGATGGTATAGGTTTTGTGCATGCAGGTGGTACAATGGCAAAAAAGGTATTGCAACCTGGTGAAGTTTTAAAAGTAGATACAGGCTGTATTGTTGGTTTTACTCAAGACGTTGATTATGACGTTGAATTTGTAGGAGGTATAAAGAATACCATTTTTGGTGGAGAAGGATTGTTTTTTGCAAAGTTGAGAGGCCCTGGAACTGTATATATCCAATCATTACCATTTAGTAGGTTAGCAGGTAGAGTGTTAGCTATGGCTCCACAAACTGGAAAAGGTGATAGAGGAGAAGGAAGTGTTTTAGGAGGTTTAGGAGATATTTTAGATGGAGATAATAGGTTTTAGAAATATAAGTAAATAAAAAAGACCGCTAATTTTTATTAGCGGTCTTTTTTATTTTATTGGTAAATTAGATACCTAATTCTTCAAACATATTGATTAAACGTTCTCCTTCTGATGGTGCAGGAGCGTTTGGACTTACAATATTTCCGTCAGGGTCGATTAAGATAAATCTCGGTAAACCTTTAATTAAGAAGTTTTGAGCCCATTCTAAATTTAAGTGACTATCTCCAGCCATTAGCTGTATACCAGTCATCTCCCTATCTTGAATGGTTTCTTTCCATTTTTCATCATTACCTTTAGCATCAACATTAATACTTACAAACTCAATATTTTTACCATGGTACTCTTGCTCTAATCGCTTTAATAAAGGAATTTCTCTTTTACAATAAGCACACCAAGTAGCCCAAACATCAATGTATAAGTACTTTCCGTGGCCTAATAAATCATCTAAAGAAGTTGTGCCACCATCATAGTTTACATAGTCTTTAAACTTAGGAGCAGGTTGGCCTTTTGCTGTTGTTTTTAAAAGATCGTAGTCTTTAGTAATCTCTTTTTTATGTGTTTCATTTGTAGAATACGCCATAAATTTTCTGTAGAATTCTTTTAAATCACTAGCATATGTAATACTATTTTGAGCACTATTATATAACAAATCGTTTTTAGCGATTGAGTCAGTAACCTCAGTTTGTACAGTTTCTAGATAAGTTAAATAATAATCATCACCTTCTTTATTATTTTCTCGAGCTAAATTTTTTAACTCGGTCTCTAACATCACTCTATAGAAGTATGAAATTGTATAATCGTTACCATTATAGTTGAAATTCTCTAATGGATCAGGAAAATTTTCAGAAACGGTAAAGTCTTTATTTCCTGTTAATGTTCTGTGATAATCTTGATAATTATAAAGGTTTCTTAAACATTCATAGTCAATATTTTTGACTTCCTTTTTTAAGAAATCAGCAGGCAATTGTTTAGAAATAGATGCTTCAGTTACAGCATCTTTATATTCATTAGTTTTTGCTAAAAACTCACCTTCTTCTAAGGCAAAGTATTGATTAGCACTAACAAGTATTTCAGGCCAAGTTTTTTGTTTTTCATGAAGATAGCTATTTATTTTTTTGTTAGCACCTTCAAAATTAATAAAATCTGGGTTGTCGTAATCAAATACAATACCTGTATCATCTGTCTTTGTTAAATATAAGTTGATAGCTTTAATAGGCTTTGTATTGTAAACCAAGGTATAATAGCCTTCTCTATCAATTTTAAGAGTATCAACAAAAGAACCAGTCTTTCTGTCAAATTTTATTTTCTTTTCAAATTGAAAACCATTCAAGGTAACAGTTCTTTTTTTAAGGTTATCAATTTTACCAGTTAAAACCAAGTAGTCTTTAACAGGTTTTTCTTCCTTTTTACATGAAATTATGGTAACTCCTATGAGGGCTAAAAGTACTAGTTTTTTCATTCTTTAATGTTTAGTGAGAATAACGGTGTTTAAGCCGCCGAAGTTACTTTTTTTAACTTTTTTATCAAAGAAATTAACATTTTATTTAAACTTAGTTCTATTTTTTATAAAAAATCAGCTTGAAGTTTTCTCTTTTTTTTGGTTATTTGTACACCATAAAAATATTAAAATGAATACTACACATATAATAAATTCCCAACCACTTGGTTTAGAAGATATTCATAGTATTGTATTACTAGATAAAAAACTTTCTTTATCAGAAGAATCAAAAGAAAAGATATTAAAATGTCGTGCTTACCTTGATGAGAAAATGAAAACTCATAACGATCCTATTTATGGAATTAATACAGGATTTGGTTCGTTATGTAACGTCAAAATTAATGGAGATAATTTACAACAACTTCAAGAAAACTTAGTAATGAGTCATGCTTGTGGAACTGGAGATGAAGTTCCTCAAAAAATTGTAAAGTTAATGTTGTTGCTTAAAATACAATCATTAAGTTATGGTCATTCTGGTGTACAGTTGGCCACTGTTGAGCGTTTGATTGAGTTTTATAATAAAGACATTTTACCTGTTGTATATACACAAGGTTCGTTAGGAGCATCTGGTGATTTAGCACCATTAGCACATCTTTCTTTACCATTGATAGGATTAGGAGAAGTGTATGTTGAAGGAGAACGAGTTTCAGGAGATGTTTTAAAAGAAAAATTTGGTTGGGAGAAAATTAATTTACAGTCTAAAGAAGGATTAGCATTGTTAAATGGAACTCAATTTATGAGTGCTTATGGTGTACATAATTTATTAAAGGCTTATAAACTTTCTTATTTAGCAGATGTTATTGGTGCAATTTCTTTAGAAGCTTTTGATGGAAGAATTGAGCCTTTTAATGAGTTGATTCATTTAGTGCGTCCACATAACGGACAGTTAGCTACAGCTAAACGTATTAAAGAAGTATTAGAAGGAAGTGAATTAATCAAGCAACCAAAAGAACACGTACAAGACCCTTATTCTTTTAGATGTATGCCTCAGGTTCATGGAGCAACAAAAGACACGTTAGAGTTTGTAAAGAAAACATTCATAACAGAAATAAACTCGGTAACAGATAATCCGAATATTTTTGTAGATGAAGATATTATTGTTTCTGGAGGAAATTTCCATGGGCAACCGCTTGCTTTAGCTTTAGATTATTTAGCTATTGCAATTGCAGAATTAGGAAATATTTCAGAAAGAAGAACTTATCAGTTGGTTTCTGGTTTAAGAGGATTACCGGACTTTTTAGTGTCTAACCCAGGTTTAAATAGTGGATTTATGATTCCACAATATACTGCGGCTAGTATTGTAAGTGCAAATAAACAATTCTGTACACCATCGAGTGTAGATTCTATTGTATCGAGTAACGGACAAGAAGACCATGTAAGTATGGGAGCTAATGCGGCTGTTAAAGCTAAAAAAGTAATAGATAATGTGTGTTCAGTATTAGCTATTGAGTTAATGAATGCTTCTCAGGGACTTTCTTTTAGAGAACATAGTACTTCTGAGTTTTTAACTTCTTTTGTAAGTATGTTTAGACAAGATGTGCCTGTAGTGAATGACGACAGGGTATTGCATACTGATATAAAGAATGCAGAAAACTTCATTAATGATTTAATTATTGAAGTAGAAGAACTGTTTTAAGACAACTATAGAGATTAGTGAAAAAGCTCAAATTGTTTTTACAATTTGAGCTTTTTAGTTTACTTATTTTTTTTAATGTGAACTTTTTGTGTATTATCAATGAATCATTTTTTAGCACGTTCCACTAATTCTAATTGTTCTATTTTAGCTTCTGTAGTAAATAACCCGTAATTAATAAAGGCTTTTTTCTTTTCTATTTTGTCAATAGTTCCTACAGCATTTCCGTCAATTAAACGAACTCTGTCATTTACTTTAAAAACATAGGCAGCTCTTTCTTTTGCAATTTTTTCGGCTTCTTTTTTCTTTTCTTCTCGAACTTTTACAACTTTTTGAAGTACTTCTTTTTCTACTTTTTTAATAGCTTCTTGTTGTTTTTGTGTAGCAACTTTTTCTTCTTTCTTTTCTGTTTTGGTTTTCTTCTTAGGTGGATTTTTCTTTATGTACTTGGTCTTTTCTGCCATTGCCCATTTAAAAAAACTAGCAGAAAGTTCTTTTTTATTATTTGTTTGGAAGTATTTATTAAGCATTTCATTAATATTCCTTCCCAAAGATAACATACGTTGGTTGTTATCGTATAACTCTTGAAAACCTTCTAACTTTTCACGTATTTTAAGTTCTTTCTCTTGTAGGTTTTCAATATGCTCTTGTCCTTTAGATTTTTGTTTGTTTAAACTTTCAGAAGTCTTTTGTAATCGATTTCGCTCCTTTTGAAGTTTGGAAATCGTCTTATCTAAACGAACTTTTTCGGTTTCTACACGTTTTTTAGCACGATTGATTAAGCTATATGGAATTCCGTTTTTCTGCGCTACCTCAAAGGTAAAAGAGCTCCCCGCTTGCCCAATATATAGTTTATACAAAGGTTCTAAAGTACGTTCGTCAAACTGCATATTGGCATTGGTAACATTATCCAATTCATCTGCTAATACTTTTAGGTTAGCATAGTGAGTGGTAATTATTCCAAAGGCTTTTTTCTCATAAAACTCTTCTAAGAAAATTTCAGCTAAAGCACCTCCTAACTCAGGATCAGAACCTGTACCAAACTCATCAATTAAAAACAAAGTATTGTCATTACACTTTCTTAAAAAGTAGCGCATGTTTTTTAATCGATAGCTATAGGTACTCAATTGATTTTCGATAGATTGATTATCACCAATATCAGTCAAGATAGTATTGAAAAGTGTGGTTTCACTACGTTCATGAACAGGAATTAACAATCCGCTTTGTAACATGACTTGTAACAAGCCAATTGTTTTTAACGTAATACTTTTACCACCAGCATTCGGACCTGAAATAACAATAATTTGTTGTTCTTCACTTAACTGAATAGTTTGTGGTATTGTTTCAATGTCTTTAGCTTTATTTTTTTGCCATAAAATAGGGTGGAAGGCGTCTTTTAAAAACACCTTTTTTTCTTTGGAGATTTTAGGTAGCAATCCGTTGATGCTTTTAGCATATTTAGCTTTGGCACCCACCATATCTAAATGTGTTAAAAAAGAAACATATTCAGTTAATAGCGGGGTAAAAGGTCTTATTTCAGTAGCTAAAGATCTTAATATACGTACAACTTCTTGTTTTTCTTCATATAACAAGTTTTGCAGCTCTCTACTGTAAGCTAATGTAGCTTGCGGAGCGATATATACAATATTTCCTGATTTTGATGATCCTAATAAACTTCCTTTAACCTTACGTCTGTGCATCGCTAAAACTGCTAAGACACGCTGATTATCAATTACCGTTTCTTTAATATCATCTAAATATCCACTCGACATGTTTTTACTTAACGCACGAGAAAAACTTTCAGAAATTTTACCTCGTACAGAGCCAATTTCTTTTCGTATCTGTTTTAAGGCTGCGGATGCATTGTCAGCAACCTCACCGTATGGAGTAATTATTTTCTTTATACTATCTACAATTATTGTTGTAAACTCAACTTCATCACTTAAGGAAAATAATGTAGGGTAGTAGGTTTGAAACTTTTTTAAAAATTTCTTTTGCTCATTCACAGTTTCTGAAACAGCTGAAACTTTTAAGAAAGCGTCTGTTTCTAAAAAACTGTTTTCTATAGCAAGTCGCTTAATTTCTTCAGAAATGTCTTCAAAATAATGATTCGGAATTCGGTTTTCATTTTCAAAAGAAGACAGATATTCATTCACCATATTCAACTCAAAAAATAACTTTTTTTTGTTTGAAATAGGTTGAATTAGCATTGTTTTCTCTTTTCCTAAATTAGAGATACAATGTGTTGCAACTTGTTCTAAAACCGTTGTGAATTCTAAATCTTGAAGTGTTTTTTCTGTAATGTTTTTAGTCAAAATAGTATATTTGAAACCACGACAAAAATAACAAACAATGCAAGTAAAAATTAATGATAGCTGGAAAAATATTTTACAATCTGAATTTGAAAAACCATATTTTGAAAATCTTACCAGTTTTGTTAAAAATGAATACTCAAAACATAGATGTTATCCAAAAGGGTCAGATATTTTCGCAGCGTTTGATTTTTGTTCTTTAGATGATTTAAAAGTAGTGATTTTGGGTCAAGATCCATACCACGGGGTAGGGCAGGCTAACGGATTGTGTTTTTCGGTACATGACGGTGTTACACATCCTCCATCATTGATTAATATTTTTAAAGAAATAGAAAAAGATGTAAACATCCCATACCCTAAAAGTGGTGATTTATCTCGTTGGGCAAAACAAGGAGTATTACTGTTAAATGCTACTTTAACGGTTAGAGCGGGTGAAGCGGGAAGCCATCAAAAACAAGGTTGGGAACAATTTACTGATGCTGTAATTGAGAAAATATCTGAAGAAAAAGAAGATGTAGTGTTTTTACTTTGGGGTGGTTTTGCTAAGAAAAAAGCAAAGCTTATTGATAAAAAAAAGCATCATATTTTAACCTCAGGTCATCCATCACCGTTAAGTGCCAACCGAGGGTATTGGTTTGGCAACAAACATTTTTCTAAAACCAACAAATTTTTACAAAGCATTGGTTCACCAACTATTCAATGGTAATTTCTGGTAAAATGGTTTTGTTATAATAGGGTAAAATAATTGCATCTAACATATCTTCGGTAACATCAGGGTAGTGGACTTCAACAATTTTATTTGAGTTAATCCACTTTTCAATTTTAGGAAGTTGCTTTTTACTTAATTTTTTTACAACCGTAACCCCCATTTCTTTTAACGTAACAGCGTTGCATTGTTGTTCGTATTGATTTTTCATTGGAATAACCAATAGTTTTTTACGTAAGTATAAAGCCTCTGTAGGTGTTGCAAAACCTGCACCACAAATTATTCCTTTAGCAGAAGCCATGCTACGAATAAAAGCATCGTCGTTTATTGGTAGGATGGTAATATTATGAAAGAATTGATGTTCTTTTGTTTTTTTAGAAAACACCTGCCATTTTATGTCTTTTATGCTTGAAAGTACTTTGATTATTTTTTCATCACTATAAGAAGGTAAATACACTGTGTAATGTCCTTTGTTTGTAATATTTCTATAGCGAATTTCCTTACGGATAATAGGTAAGAAGGTTGAAGAGGAATGAGTTTTAAAGTGAAATCCGAATTTATTTTTTGCAGGTGCATAGTATTTAATAATCAAACGCTCTAACCTAAACCTTTTAAAAGCAGAGTTTTTTTCGTTTAACAAAGCATTTTGATTGCTCAAAGAAATAATGGGGACATTTCTAAATAAACATGCCCAAGCTGAGATAGGTTCAAAATCGTTAATAATTAAATCGTACTCTTTTACGGGAAGTGTTTTAATTTCTTTGTAAACTTTCTTTAGGTTTAAGTCTTTTAAGGTGTTTATTAGATCAATTCCACCTTTTTTACCAAAAAT
Organism: Tenacibaculum sp. XPcli2-G; assembly: GCF_024124505.1. NCBI lineage: Bacteria > Pseudomonadati > Bacteroidota > Flavobacteriia > Flavobacteriales > Flavobacteriaceae > Tenacibaculum > Tenacibaculum sp. XPcli2-G. The sequence continues at coordinate 79,798 of NZ_JAMXSH010000002.1, read as the reverse complement.
AAAACCTAAGCCATGTAATTTATATTTTATGTTGAAAGGAAGCTCTATTTCATATTGTGAGCCGCTAACCAATATGTCAACATCACCACGTCTTTGTAAATGTGGGATTATCTCTAAGGCTCTACTTGCATGTCCGTTTCCTGTTCCTTGAAAAGCGTATAATATTTTCATCTTTTTAAATTTTTATAATTGATTGTTTTTAGAAAATTACCTATTTAGTAGGTATTGACCATTTCCTAACTTAATGCCCATTATAAGCTTCATGATTATTGGGTTTTAATGTTAAACTCTTTAAGGAGCTCTGTAAAAAGTTCACTATTATTGTGTTCAGAACTAATGAGCTCTAGATCTTTTACAGAGTAGTTTAAATGAATATTTTTAGCGATCTCATCTTTTTCATATTCATATAAAGACCACGTTTTGTTTTTGTATTCCAGAGCAGTTAAGTTTTCTATCCAGTCACCAGAATTTAAGTATACAGTACTTCCTTTTTCAGTTTTTATGGATCTTATCTCTGGTTGATGAATATGACCGCATACTACATAGTCATATCCCTCATCAATTGCAATGTCTGCAGCAGTTGTTTCAAAATTATTAATGAATTTAATGGCGCTTTTTACACTGTTTTTAATTTTTTTTGAAAAAGATAATCGACCATAACCTAATTTATGACTACACCAGTTAACAGCGGTATTTATTAGGATTAAAAAATCGTACCCTTTACCTCCTAATTTAGCAAGCCATTTTGAATGTTGCATGGTAACATCAAAAACATCTCCGTGAAAGAACCATCCCTTTTTACCATCAATATCAAGTACTACTTTGTTCACGATTTCAAAGCTTCCTAAGCGAAAACCTTTAAACCTACGCAGCATTTCATCGTGATTTCCTGTGATGTAATACACTTTTGTTCCAGAAGTGATGAAATTCATCAGTTGCTTAATGACTTTCATGTGTGGTTTAGGAAAGTAACGTTTGTTAAATTGCCAAATATCAATAATATCACCATTCAAAATTAATATTTTAGGGTTGATGGTTTTTAGATAATTATTGAGTTCAGTAGCTCTACAACCAAAAGTTCCTAAATGTACATCTGATATTACAGCAATATCTAATTTACGTTTTTTGTATTTTTTCATTCTAAGTATACTTCGATGTTTACCAAAGTTACTTTTCGAATGTTTTTAAAAAGTGAAGTAATTATAAATTATTGGTAATAAAATCTTTACTAAAAAGTGTAGTGAATGTTATGTAAAAGTAAAAAGCTCGGTAAAAACCGAACTTTTTATATAGTTTGTTTGAAGATTACTTATTGTACAATACCCATTCTCCTTTTTCTAATAAAGGAATAGCTTGTTTGTACTTAACTTCTTTCTCTTCACCAGACATTACGTTTTTGATGGTAACTTTTTCGTTACGACCAATTTTTGGTTGTTCACGAACAACTGTTTCTACAGCTTGTTGTTCCTGCGTTTGTTGGTTACGTGCATTGCTAATAGCTTGCTGTGTTGAGTTTTGAACTTCATCTTTACGTAAATCTAATTGCTCACGTTGTTGTTCACGAGCTTCAGATACTTGTGAAGCTTCTTGACTAGGTAGTTTTCCTTTAAATAAGAACGATAAAACTTCTTTATTTACTTTGTCAATCGTTTCTTGGAATAACTCAAAAGCTTCAAACTTATAAACCAATAATGGATCTTTTTGCTCGTACGTAGCATTTTGAACGGTTTGTTTCAGCTCATCCATTTTACGTAAGTGATCCTTCCAGTTTTCATCAATAATCGCTAAAGTGATGTTTTTCTCAAAATCGTTAACTAATGATTTTCCTTCACTTTCGTAAGCTTCTTTTAAGTTGGTAACTACCTGTAATGTTTTAGAACCATCTGTAAAAGGAACAACAATACGCTCGTAACGGTCACCTTCGTTTTCAAAAACATTTTTAATTACTGGGAATGCATTTTCAGCATTTCTTTCCGCATCGCTTTTGTAGTGTTCCGTTACTATTTTGTATAGCTTGTCAATTAAATCTTGCTCTGATGTTTTATTGAATTCTTCCTCAGAAAAAGGAGAAGTCATTGCAGAGAAACGAATTAATTCGAACTCAAAGTTTTGGAAGTCTTTAGCGCCCTTATTTTGTCTTACAATTGAATCACAGGTATCGTAAATCATGTTTGCGATGTCAATTTGTAAACGTTTTCCGTCTAAAGCATGACGACGACGTTTGTATACAAACTCACGCTGTGCGTTCATAATATCATCATACTCTAATAAACGCTTACGAATACCAAAGTTGTTTTCTTCTACTTTTTTCTGAGCTCTTTCAATAGATTTAGAAATCATAGAATGCTGAATTACTTCACCTTCTTTTAATCCCATTCTATCCATCATTTTCGCAATTCTTTCAGAACCAAATAAACGCATTAAGTTATCGTCTAAAGCTACATAGAATTGAGAAGAACCTACATCTCCTTGACGTCCTGCACGACCTCGTAACTGACGGTCTACACGACGAGAATCATGACGTTCTGTACCAATAATAGCTAAACCACCTGCTGCTTTAACTTCGTCAGATAATTTAATATCGGTACCACGACCAGCCATGTTTGTAGCAATGGTTACCACTCCTGGTTTACCAGCTTCAGCAACTACATCAGCTTCTCTTTTGTGTAATTTTGCATTTAATATATTGTGAGGAATTTTACGAATTTGTAACATTCTTCCTAATAATTCAGAGATTTCAACCGAGGTAGTACCTACTAATACAGGTCTTCCTTCTCCAACTAATTTTACAATGTCTTCAATTACTGCGTTGTATTTTTCACGCGTAGTTTTATAAACTAAATCTTGTTTATCGTCTCTTTGAATTGGTTTATTTGTAGGAATTTCAACAACATCTAGTTTATAAATTTCCCAGAATTCACCTGCTTCTGTAATCGCTGTACCTGTCATACCAGATAACTTACGGTACATTCTAAAGTAGTTTTGTAAAGTAACAGTAGCAAACGTTTGCGTAGCGTCTTCAATTTTTACATTCTCCTTAGCTTCAATGGCTTGGTGTAACCCATCAGAGTAACGACGACCGTCCATAATACGACCTGTTTGCTCATCTACAATCATTACCTTATTGTCCATAACCACATACTCCACGTCTTTTTCAAAAACCGTGTAGGCTTTTAAAAGTTGGTTCATGGTATGAATGCGCTCACTCTTCACACTAAACTCACGGTATAATTCTTCTTTTTGATCAGCTTTCTCTTCTGGAGTAGCATCGCTTTTATCTATTTGACCAACTTTTACACTAATATCTGGTAAAACGAAGAACGTTTCATTTTTTGTGATATCAGAAAGGTGTGCAATACCTTTATCAGTTAAATCAATTTGATTGTTCTTTTCTTCAATAGTAAACCATAATTCTGCATCAACTTCAGGCATTAGCTTGTTGTTGTCTTGCATGTAAAAGTTTTCAGTTTTTTGAAGAATTTGTTTAACTCCTTCTTGAGATAAAAACTTAATTAAGGCTTTGTTTTTTGGAAGACCTCTGTAAACTCTTAATAATAAGAAACCACCTTCTTTAGTGTCTCCTTCTTTAATTAAACGTTTAGCTTCAGCTAAAACACCTACTAAGTATTTATTTTGAATAGAAACTAAATCGGCAACTAGAGGCTTTAATTCATTAAATTCATGATTGTCTCCTTGTGGCACAGGACCAGAAATAATTAACGGAGTACGAGCGTCATCAATTAAAACAGAATCCACCTCATCAATAATAGCATAGTTTGGTGCACGTTGTACTAAGTCTTTTTTAGAGTTAGCCATGTTATCACGCAAGTAGTCGAAACCAAACTCATTGTTAGTTCCGTAAGTAATATCAGCGTTATAAGCTTCTCTACGTGCTTCTGAGTTTGGTTGATGGAAATCTATACAGTCAGTACTCAATCCGTGGAACTCAAAAATAGGAGCCATCCACGCACGGTCACGTTTTGCTAAGTAGTCATTTACAGTAACAACATGAACTCCGTTACCAGTTAAAGCATTTAAGTATACTGGAAGCGTAGAAACTAAGGTTTTACCTTCCCCTGTCATCATTTCGGCAATTTTACCTTGGTGTAATACAGATCCACCAATTAATTGTACATCGTAGTGAATCATGTCCCAAATTACTTCTTTACCAGCAGCGTCCCATGAGTTAGCCCAAAAAGCTTTGTCATCTTCTAAAGTAATGTGTTCTCTAGTAGCTGATAATTCTCTATCAAAAGGAGTAGCAGTTACTTCTAATTCAGTATTGTTAGCAAAACGTTTTGCTGTTTCTTTCACAACAGCAAAGGCCTCTGGCATAATATCTAATAAAACAGCTTCAGATGCTTCGTAAGCTTCGTCTTTTAATTTATCAATTTCAGTATAAATTTCTTCTTGACGATCGATGTCTGCTTTTTTAGCTTCTTCCTCAAGCTCAGCTATTTTATCGTTAAAAAATTTGGTAGCATCTTTAATTTTCGATTTAAATTCGATTGTTTTTGCCCGTAATTCATCATTTGATAAACTGTTTAATGAATTTTCAAAAGATCGTACTTTTTCAACGATCGGTTGTAGTGATTTTAGGTCCTTTTGTTGTTTGTCTCCAACAAATAGTTTTATAATCGAATTTAAAACGCTCATTTGTAAAATATTGTTTTATAGCTAATTAAGTTATTTTTAATTAGCGTTTTTTGTGTTTTTATTGAGTGCTTAAAAGTAAGCAAAAAAAAAGCCTCTGTAAAAGAGACTTTTTATTATTTATTTTTTCTAGTATTCATCTTCATTCCAAAGATAATCTTCTTCTGTAGGGTAATCTGGCCAGATTTCAATAATAGAATCGTACGCCTCACCTTCATCTTCGATATCTTGTAAGTTTTCTACCACTTCTAACGGTGCCCCAGTACGAATAGCGTAATCAATTAATTCGTCTTTAGTTGCAGGCCAGGGTGCATCTGCTAAATAAGATGCTAATTCAAGTGTCCAATACATTTCTTTATCTGTTTAATAAGATTTTCCGCAAAAATAATTTTTTTTTGTAAAAAGTCAAGTTTTTTTTAAAAAATGTGAAATTAATAATTAAAGAACTTAGTTATAGCTTTTCAGGAATCCATTTAATTTCCTCAGCTTGTAAGTCTTGGGTCAACTTCCGTGCCAATACAAAAAGGTAGTCAGAAAGTCGGTTTAAATACTTTAAAACAGTATCGCTAATTGTCTCTTCTTCGTTTAAAGCCACAGCCAATCGTTCCGATCTACGGCATACGCAGCGTGCTATGTGACAAAATGACACGGTTTGATGACCGCCTGGTAATACAAAGTGTGTCATTTGAGGTAAATCTTTATTCATAAGGTCAATATCGTCTTCTAAGAACTGAATTGACTCTTCGTTAATCTTGGGGATATTTAAGCGTTCTTTACCACTTTTTAAAGTTTCCTTTTCTGGAGGAGTAGCTAACATGGCACCTAATGTGAATAAATCGCTTTGAATTTTTGTTAATTTCTTTTTTAGAGTTTCGTCAATATTTTGATCTCTAATTAACCCAATGTAAGAGTTAAGTTCATCAACGGTTCCATAGCTTTCTATTCGTAAGTGGTGTTTAGGTACTCGAGTACCACCAAATAGGGCAGTGGTACCCTTATCACCTGTTTTAGTATATATTTTCATATGTTCTTTATTGGTTTGATTAATTATTTTAAGATAGCCAATTTATCTAAAATATAATCAGGACAGCGCATAGGTCTTTTTGTTTTATTGTTAATAAATGCTAACACAGTATTTCCAGTTGAAATTAGGTCGTTATTTTGATTGGTAATTTCATAGTCGAATTCAATTTTTACTGAAGGTGTTTTTTTTAAAATGGTTGTAATGGTTAATTCATCGTCGTATAATGCTGATTTTTTAAAGTTACAAGATAAAGATATAACAGGTAACATGATTCCTGTTTTTTCCATATATTTGTAGGTAACGCCCAGAGAACGTAACCATTCGGTGCGACCAATCTCAAAAAACTGTGCGTAGTTCCCGTGGTAAACTACTCCCATTTGATCAGTTTCAGCATACCGAACACGTATAGATGTATAATGTTTTTGCAAAAGATTATTTTATTTTTAATTGCACTAACGTTACGTAAAAAAAAAATAAAAGTCAATAGTGATTTGATTTTTTTATACTGAAATTTATTCACACTTTTGTTCGCCCAGACATTGGTGTTTGGTGTCCCCTAAATCTGAATAAAAATTAACAACTAAAAAATTGATTTTTACCGCATATGACTAAAACAGCCGATTCAGTTTGGATGGAATGTTTGTCTTTTATAAAAGACAACATTAAGCCGCAGGCATATAAAACTTGGTTTGAGCCTATAAAGCCAATTAAATTGGCAGGGGAAGCATTGACGGTTCAGGTTCCTAGTAAGTTTTTTTATGAGTGGCTAGAAGAGCATTACATCAAACTGTTAAGAGTAGCTTTGGTTCGTCAGTTAGGTAATGATGCTAAGCTAATTTATGATGTACGTATGGAAAATACGTATAGTAGTAATAGTCCGCAAACAGTAAAAATACCTAGTTCAAATCGTAATCCGTTAAAACCACAAAAAGTAACCGTTCCGTTAGAATCAAAACGAGAACTAAAAAATCCATTTGTAATTCCTGGCTTGCAAAAAGTAAAGATAGAATCTCAACTAAACCCAAATTATAACTTTGTAAATTTTGTTGAAGGAGATTCAAATAGATTAGCACGTTCTGCAGGTATGGCTGTGGCCAATAAACCAGGAGGAACTTCATTTAACCCATTACTAATATATGGTGGAGTTGGATTAGGAAAAACACACTTAGCTCACGCTATTGGTGTTGAGATTAAAGATAAATATCCAGATAAAACGGTATTGTATATTTCTTCTGAAAAATTTACACAACAGTTTATTGATTCTGTAAAATCAAATACCAGAAATGATTTTATTCATTTCTATCAAATGATTGATGTGTTGATTATTGATGATGTGCAGTTTTTATCAGGAAAAGCTGGTACGCAAGATGTGTTCTTCCATATTTTCAATCATCTACATCAAAATGGAAAACAGGTTATTTTAACTTCGGATAAAGCACCTGTTGATATGCAAGATATCGAACAACGGTTATTATCTCGTTTTAAATGGGGGTTATCAGCTGAGTTACAAGCACCTGATTACGAAACAAGAATTTCAATCTTACAAAACAAATTGTATAGAGATGGTGTTGAAATGCCTGAAGAAATTGTTGAGTATATAGCAAAGAATATAAAGTCGAATGTTCGTGAGTTAGAAGGAGTGATAATTTCAATGATAGCTCAAGCTTCTTTTAATAGAAAAGAGTTTACAATTGAATTAGCAAAGCAGATTGTAGATAAATTTGTTAAGAACACGAAAAAAGAACTGTCTATTGATTACATTCAAAAAGTAGTATCGAAATACTTTGATATGGATGTGGCAACCTTACAGTCAAAAACACGTAAGCGTCATATTGTACAGGCTCGTCAGTTAGCGATGTACTTTGCTAAACGTATGACAAAATCATCGTTAGCAAGTATTGGAAGTCAAATAGGTAAAAGAGATCACGCTACTGTATTGCATGCGTGCAAAACTGTAGATAATTTGACAGAAACTGATAAGCAGTTTAAAAAGTATGTAGAAGACTTAACAAAAAAGTTAACTTTATAAACAACGAACCTCACCTAGTGAGGTTTTTTTATGAGTATGAAAAAAATATTAATGGTTTGTTTAGGTAATATTTGCCGATCTCCTCTTGCTGAGGGGATTTTAAAATCTAAATTATCATCTGAAAGTTTTGTAGTTGATTCAGCTGGTACTGCGGGTTATCATGTAGGTGAATTACCTGACGAGCGCTCTATTGAAGTGGCTAGAAAATATGGTATAGATATTACCAATCAACGTTCAAGAAAATTTACAAAAGCTGATTTTGATAAGTTTGACATAATTTTTGCAATGGATCAAAATAATTATGCAGATATTGTAGCTTTATCTGAAAATGAAGAGCAACATGAAAAAGTAAAGATGATTTTGAACGAATTGTATCCTGATGAAAACAGGAGTGTTCCAGATCCTTACTATGGAGGAGATCAAGGTTTTGAAAACGTGTATAAAATGTTAGACGAAGCGTGTGAAATTATAGCTTCAAAATTAGAACAGAAATAATGAAAGGTAAATTATACTTGATTCCTACAACGTTAGGTGATACAGAGCCATTAGAGGTGATGCCATTATCAGTAAAAAAGGTAGTAGAACAATTAGATTATTTTATTGTTGAAAACGAAAAGTCTGCTCGAAGGTTCATTAAAAGAATTACACCAACAAAATCACAACCTTCATTGGAGTTGATGTTGTTAGATAAGTATTCTGATGATTTAGAAACTAAGAATTATTTAGATGTTTGTGAAAAAGGAATATCAGTAGGTTTGCTTTCTGAAGCAGGTGTGCCAGCAGTAGCAGATCCAGGCGCAAGTATTGTTAAGTTGGCGCATCAAAAAGGGATTCAAGTAGTTCCATTGGTAGGACCTTCTTCTATTTTGTTGGCAATTATGGCGTCTGGTATGAATGGGCAGAGTTTTGCGTTTAACGGATATTTACCTATTGATAAGTCAGACAGAAAAAAAGCAATTAAAGATTTAGAGAAGCTTTCAAAAGAAAAAAATCAGTCACAGCTTTTTATCGAAACTCCTTACAGGAATGAAAAAATGTTAGATGATTTACGCGCTACTTTGTCTCCTGATACAAGAGTTTGTGTGGCGTGTGATATAACACTTCCAACAGAATATATTAAAACACTAACGATAAAAGAGTGGAAGCAGGTAAAGACTGATTTACATAAGCGACCAGCAATTTTTATCATTCATAAATAAAAAAAGCATCGATTTAATCGATGCTTTTTTTATATCTTCGGTTATTTGGTTAAACTGTTGGTTTTTTGTTGGCTTTGATGTTGGAAACATCATAACCAGCAAACTTTTTAAGGTATGATTGTATAGAGGTTCCATAGGCATCGTTAAAACGGATAGATCCATTTGAACGTAAGAACTTTTTTACATTACCAGCGCCACTTAAGTGCGCTGCTGCTAAAATACCAGATTCGGTTATTTTAACTCCATTAATAGTTTTACCAACACTTCTTTTAATGTCTTTTCTTAAGATCCATTTGTTTAATTTACAGTACGCTACAAATGTGCGTTCTTGTAATTCTGGGTTTCTAAGAAAATGAGTGGTATTGTAAATTCTAAATCTCTTTAGGGTTTCTTTACCAAATTGGTATTTCCCTAAATATCCAAGTGTATTAACTACTCTGTACCTACCTTGTGATTCTTTAAAAGCTAAGGCTTCTTTAAATCCTACAAAATCATTTAATAAAAAAGGAATGTTTACCTTTTCTACCTTGTGAATTGGTATTGGCGTTGTTGTAGTAGTTTTTTCTTTTTTAGTTGTAGTCTCTGTAAAACTGGTTAATAATACAAATCCTAAAAATACTAATACTAAATGTCTGATAATTAAATACTTTCTGTTTAGCGCAGCAAAGATACGGTAAATTTTTATAACAGGCTATAAATCAATAATTTACAGTTTTTTAACTGTTGATGATAAAGCTGTTTTCCTGTGTTTTTTTTAGGTAAAAACCAAAAAAAACTATTTTATATTAACTTTTTAATAATGTTTTATTGAAATTGATGAGAATAAAATTTTGTTAATTTATCTCTTTATTCCTTGTTGATTTATCCATTGTTGATATTTCACTGCATTTCGATTGTGTTGTGCTAAAGAGTTAGCAAATTCATGAAAGCCAATTTTATCAACACTAGCACACATGTAGTAATAATTGTGTTTTTGATGGTTTAAAACAGCATCAATAGATGAAATATCTGGCATTGCAATCAAAGTAGGAGGAAGTCCTGTGTTTTTATAAGTATTGTAAGGAGAGTCTATCACTAAATCTTTGTTTAAAACCCTTTTTACAACAAAATCTTGTCCTTTAACTTCTTTAATTGCATATATAACTGTTGGGTCGGCTTGTAAAGGCCAATTATCTCTTAATCTATTTAGATACAAACCAGCCACGACAGGGCGCTCTATTTTTTTAGCTGTTTCTTTCTGAACGATAGAAGCTAATGTAATTACCTCTTCTTTTGAAAGATTTAGTTTTTTAGCTTTTTCTAACCTAGTAGAAGTCCAAAAACGATTGTATTCGCGTAGCATTTTATCGCGAAATTTTTCAGCAGAAGTATTCCAGTAAAACTCATAACTATTCGGAATGTACATTCCTAATGCAGATTTTTCAGTAAATTTATTGGTAGCTAAAAAAGAAGGATCTTGCATAGCTTGTAATAAAGCAATAGAGTCTGCTTCAATTTGTTCAGCTATTCTTCCTGCTAATTTTTCTAAAGTATCTTGATTGTTGAAAGAAAGGATAATAGGTGTTTGATTTCCACTACGTAAAAGGTTTACAACATCATTCATGTTCATCCCTTTTTTTAGTAAATATTTTCCACCTTTGGGTTGTGTGAATTTTTTCTTTTCAGCAACCCAAACAAAATTTTCAGGATGTTTAACAAACTCAGAAAGTTGTTTCTTCACATCTATAAAAGAGGCGTTAGAGCCTATGTATATAGCTCCATCTTTAGTAACAGCTTTACCAAAGATTTTTTGATAGTAGTTAAATCCAATAATTCCGCCAATTAAAAAAATAGCAGCAATACCTCCTAAAATAATTTTCTTATTCATTTATTAGTTGAAATAATAGTTCGTCTTTATATGTTTCATTATGAAATATCCAATCTTTTTTAATACCAGTTTGCTTAAAGTTTTGTTTTTCAAAAAGATGTAAGCTATTAGTATTGTCACTAGTGATATTTGCATATAGTTGATGTAAATGCAAATGTATAAAACAGTACTTTATTAGTAACTGTAAAGCTTCAGAGGCAAATCCCTTCTGCTGAAAGTCAGGATGAATTAAAATTCCGATACCAGCTCTTTTATGTTGCGGGTTAAAATCGAACAAATCTATCATCCCAATAGATTTACCAGTCACTTTATCATCAATAACTAATCGTAATTGTTTAGCTTCATAAATATCTAAGTGAGAGTTTTCTAAATATTGCTTCAGTAAAAATTTAGAAAAAGGAGTCTGTGTATGACTCACTTCCCAAAAAGATTCATTGTTTTCAATTTGAAATAAAAACTCTAAATCTTCAGGTTCTAAAGCTCTTAACTTAATATGTATTCCAGTTAACGTATGCACTAAATATTTATTTTACCCTCAAATACAAATGTAGCGGGACCTTTTAAAAATACATTCGAATAAACTCCGTCTTGTTCTTCAAAAGAAACTTCTAATTCCCCGCCTTCAACAGGCAAGATTATAGATGAACTGTTGGTTTTTTTAGTAGCATGCATGGCTATAGCAACGGCAGTAACACCCGTTCCGCAGGCTAAAGTCTCATTTTCTACGCCACGCTCGTAGGTACGTACTTTAAAAGTGTTATTTGTGATTTGTTCTACAAAATTAACGTTGCTACCTTCGTCACCATAAATTTCATTCCTGATTTTTTTTCCATTTGAAAACACATCATAATTAGTAAGGTCGTTTACTAACTGAACATGGTGTGGCGATCCTGTATTGGTAAAAACGTATTTATCAAAAACAGTTACCTTGTCAACATCAATCATTTGTAAAGAAACAAGGTTGTTAGAAATAGAGGCATGATGCAGCCCGTCAATAGCAATAAAAGTAGTTTCGGTTTCAAAAAGTCCAAGTTTATAAGCAAAAGCCACAATACAGCGTCCACCATTACCACACATAGTACTTTCATTACCATCAGAGTTATAATATACCATTTTAAAATCGGTAGTATTATCTTCTTCAAGTAATATAAGACCATCAGCTCCAATACCGAAGTGTCTATCGCATAATTTTGCAATTATGTCATTTTTATTCTTTGGAAAGGTTTTTGAGCGATTATCAATTATGATAAAATCGTTACCAGTTCCTTGGTATTTGTAAAATTCTAAATCCATAATAAAGGACAAAGATACATATTTTATAAAGGAAAGAGGACTGTTAAATAGCGGTTAAAATCAGTTAAATAGAAGTTAAACACATTTACTTGAAATGTTAAAATTGTATATTTGAAGTATAAAATTTTGTAAGCATATGAAGAAAATTATTGGAACTTTAGGAATTGCGATTTTAGGAGGCGCAATAGCACTTGCAGGATACAAAACACTAATAGAAGAACCGCAAGTAATAGTAGAGAAAGAGGTAGAGCCAACAATGCAAACTGTAAAGGCAAGTTATACACCAACAATAATAAACTCAACATCAACACCAACAGATTTTACAGAAGCAGCTGATAAAACAGTACATGCGGTGGTTCATGTTAAAAATACATCTATAAGAACACAACAAGATCCTTATAGTTTTTTCTTTGGAGGAAATGGTACAAGGAAATATCAACAAGTTGGTACAGGTAGCGGTGTAATTATTTCTCCTGATGGATATATTGTAACTAATAATCATGTGATTGAAGGAGCAAGTGATATTGAGATTACGTTAAACAATCAGAAAAAAATAAAAGCGGAATTAATAGGGGCTGATAAAGCGAATGATATAGCATTGTTAAAAGTAGAAGCTGACTTTGAATTACCAAATTTACCTTTTGGAAATTCTGATAATATTAAAGTAGGAGAATGGGTATTAGCAGTAGGAAATCCCTATAATTTAACATCTACTGTTACTGCAGGTATTGTAAGTGCAAAAGGGCGTGATTTAAATGGTAACACAAACATAGATTCATTTATTCAAACAGACGCTGCTGTAAATCCAGGAAACAGTGGAGGAGCGTTAGTGAATACAAGAGGTGAATTAATAGGAATCAATACAGCTATTTCTTCAAGAACAGGCTCTTTTATAGGGTATTCATTTGCTGTACCTTCAAACATTGCTAAAAAAATAGTAGATGATTTACTAGAGTTTGGAATGGTACAACAAGCTGTTTTAGGAATTAATGTAGATATTGAAGCAGTAAATATTGAAGGGGTAAAAATAGGAGAAGTTTTAGAAGAAGGAGGGGCTAAAAAAGCAGGCTTGGAAGAAGGAGATATTATAACAAAAGTAAACGATATAAAGATTTCTAAGTTTTCAGATTTAAAAGGACAGTTAACGGCAAAAAGACCTGGAGAATATGTGAATTTAACAATTGATAGAGATGGAGAAGAGTTGACTAAAGTAGTTAAATTAACCAAGCTTATAAAGTTACCAGTAAGTAGAGTTTTAGAAACAGAGTTTGAAGATCTTACAAAAGAAGATAGGGAAAAGTTTAAATTAGATGGAGGAGCTAAAATTAAAAGAACTCAAAATATAGCTTTTAAACAATTTGAAGTGGGAAAAGGGTATATTTTAACCAAAATTAATGGGAAAAAAGTAAGTAATGCAAAAGAAGCTGTTAGTATGTTAGATCGTTCGTATGGTAGTGGTAAAAGGCTTTTATTAGAGATGATTAGTCCATCAGGTCAAATAGAACGATTTAGGTATTAGGTTAATGAAAAAAATATTTAGAAGAATAAACTATATATACTAAATAAAAAAAAGTCCTGTTAAAACGATTTTTAACAGGGCTTTTTTCTTTTGTAAAACCAACAATAAATAAAGAAGAAATACCTATTTTTGCAAAAATTTTTTAATTTTAGTTAACACACAACTATGTCAACAATAACAAATTACGAAAAAGAAGTAGTAAATCAAGCACAAGTTCGAAGAGCTACGGTTGAGTTTATAAACATCGTTAACGATTTATGGTACGATAAATCTATCGAGTTAGTATTATTTAGAAATCCATTGGTAGATAAAAGAGCTAGTGAGGTTTTAAATTTAATCGATTATGCTAAAGAATTTGTAGCGAAGCCAATAACAATAGAAGATGCTTTAGAAATAGCTAAATCAATTCAATCAATTGATTTACCACCATCAAAATTAGATATTGGTAAATTAGCATACGAATATCATTTACAAGATGAAGCATCGGTAGATAAAATAGCTTTTGTAAAAGAGCAATTAAAAGATGCTACTGAAGCAGAAAATATTCAACCAAAAGACGTAGTATTATACGGTTTTGGACGTATTGGTCGTTTATTAGCTCGTGAGTTGAGCAGTAAAATGGGTAAAGGTTCTCAATTACGATTAAGAGCTGTAGTAACTCGTGGTAAAATAGATCAAACAGTATTAGAAAAAAGAGCTTCTTTGTTAAGTGTAGATTCTGTACATGGAGATTTCTTAGGAACAGTTCAGGTAGATGCTGATAACAATGCTTTAATCATTAACGGTACAACTGTTTACATGATTTCTGCTGCACAACCAGAAGATATTGATTATACGCAATATGGAATTAACGATGCGTTAATTATTGATAACACAGGAGCTTTTAGAGATGAAGAAGCATTAAGTCGTCACTTAAAAGCAAAAGGAGCAAGTAAAGTATTATTAACAGCTCCAGGTGCAGGTGTACCTAACATTGTTCACGGTGTAAACCATGAAGAAAATAACCCTGATAGTATCGATATTTTCTCAGCAGCTTCATGTACTACCAATGCTATTACACCAGTATTAAAAGTGTTAGAAGATAACTTCGGAATAAAAAAAGGACACTTAGAAACAATTCATGCATATACAAACGATCAAAACTTGGTTGATAACATGCATAAGAAATACCGTAGAGGTAGAGCTGCTGCGTTAAACATGGTAATTACAGAAACAGGAGCAGGAAAAGCAGTAGCAAAAGCATTACCAGCATTAGCAGGTAAGTTAACCTCAAGTGCTATTCGTGTACCAGTGCCTAACGGATCGTTAGCAATCTTAAACTTACAATTAAATACTCCAGCAACAGTAGAGTCAGTAAACGCTATCATGAAGCAGTATGCCTTAGAAGGAGATTTGGTAGAGCAAATTCAATACTCATTAAGTAATGAATTAGTGTCTTCTGATATTGTAGGAACAACAGCACCATCTATTTTCGACAGTAAAGCAACAATAGCTGACGGAGATACTATCGTAATTTATGTATGGTACGATAATGAATATGGTTATTCACATCAAGTAATGCGTTTAGCAAAGCATATAGCTAAAGTACGTCGTTATACCTATTATTAATATACTTTTAAAGTATATAGAAAGCTGAAGTATTGATTTACTTCAGCTTTTTTATTATATTTGAATAAACAATAACCCCTAAATATCCCCTTAATGAAAAAAGTAGTAATATTACTATTTCTAGTGCTTGGTGTTAGCTCACTAAGCTATTCACAAGAACTGAGAACATTAGTGTCTGGTAAGTGGTTCGTAGATTCAATGAAAATTGGAAATGAAAAATTCGAGTTTTTGAATGGTAGTAATTGGTTAGAATTAAACTCTGATGGAAGGTATCATGTAATGATGAGTAATAAAGAAGAGAATGGTACATGGAAATTGATAACCGATAAAAATGAGTTAGAGTTTGATGATAAAAGCTTTGATAAAAATTTAAAAATTGAAAAAATTAGTGAAACAATGCTATTAGTTTCAGCAAAAAATGAAGAAACCATCTATACTATGTGGTTAAAAAAATAAACTATACACGTAGTTTATTTTTTAACGACCGAGGTAAGGGATTACCTCGGTTTTTTGTTTTTTACTCGTATACTACTTTAGTGTATACCACTCGTATCTTTTTATTAAATTAGCATCAAAATAAAAAAAAATGAAAGTAGTACTTACACCAATGTTGTTATTATTTGCAGCAATAACAACCGCACAATCCAAATTACCATATTACGAAATTCCAAAAGAAGAAAAAGAGTTTACTGCGGGTTCTGTGATTAGTAGAATGATAGATGGATTAGGATTTCGTTATTATTGGGCGACAGAAGGTTTAACTGAGAAAGATTTAGAGTATAAACCAAGCACTGAAGCAAAAACGACAGGAGAAACAATAGATCATGTGTTAAGTTTATCGCAGGTAATTTTAAATGCTACTTTAAGTAAACCTAATGAAAAAAAACAGGTTAAAATGACCTTTGGTGAAAAAAGAAAAATAACCTTAGAAAACTTAAAACGAGCTAGTGATATTTTAAGAAGTAGTGATGATGTGTCACAATTCAAAATAATCTTTGGAGAAAAAGAATTTCCATTATGGAATGCAATTAATGGTCCAATAGCAGATGCTATTTGGCATGCAGGTCAGTTAGCTTCATTCAGAAGAGCATCAGGAAACCCAATCAATTCAAAAATAAATCATTTTACAGGTACCGTTAGAAAATAATTTAATGACAGTTCAGGAGAAGATACAAAAATTAAGAGAAGAGTTACACAAACATAATCATAGTTACTATGTGTTGGATGCACCAACCATATCAGATTATGAATTTGATATTAAGTTAAAAGAGCTTCAGCAGTTAGAAGACGAAAATCCAGAATATTTTGATTCAAATTCCCCAACGCAACGAGTAGGAGGAGAAGTAACTAAAAACTTTGAAACGGTTACTCACAAACATAGAATGTATTCGTTAGACAATTCGTATTCTAAAGAAGATTTGTTAGATTGGGAAAAACGTGTCCAGAAAATTTTAGGAACCGATGAAGTTGAATATACCTGTGAATTAAAATACGATGGAGCTTCAATAAATCTTACTTATGAGAATGGTGAGTTTGTACAAGCAGTTACTCGTGGAGACGGTTTTCAAGGAGATAATGTAACCACTAATATTCGTACCATAAAATCCATTCCATTATTACTAAATAACGACTTTGTTTCTGATTTTGAAATGCGAGGAGAAATCATTTTACCGTTAGATGGATTTAATAAAATGAATGAAGAACGTATTGCGAAAGATGAAGAACCATATCGAAACCCGCGTAATACCGCTAGTGGAAGCTTGAAGCTACAAGATAGTGCAGAAGTAGCAAAAAGACCGCTAGATTGTTTGTTGTATCAATTAGTGACAAGAGAACGTAAATATGCTTCGCATTTTGAAAGTTTAGAAGCCGCCAGAAAAGTTGGATTTAAAATTCCAGACACTATTGTTTTAGCTAAGTCGATTGAGGAGGTGTTAGATTTTGTAAACGAGTGGGATGTTAAACGTCACACGTTACCTTATGAAACGGATGGAGTAGTGATAAAAGTAAATTCGTTTCAGCAACAAGACGAACTAGGTTATACTTCAAAAGCACCTCGTTGGGCAATTGCTTATAAATTTAAAGCAGAGCAAGTTTCAACAGTATTAAATGAAATTACCTATCAAGTAGGTAGAACAGGAGCAATAACACCTGTAGCAAACTTAGAACCTGTACAATTAGCTGGAACGATTGTAAAAAGAGCTTCATTACATAACGCTGATCAAATAGCGAAGCTAGATGTACGAATAGGAGATACGGTTTTCGTAGAAAAAGGCGGAGAAATTATTCCGAAAATTATTGCTGTTGATTTAACAAAGCGACCAGAAGACTCTGTTACTACACAATATGCAACCCATTGCCCCGAATGTAATACTGAATTGATTAGAACTGAAGGAGATGCGAAGCATTATTGTCCGAACGAATTTGGGTGTGCACCGCAAATTACAGGTAGAATCAAGCATTTTATCAGTAGAAAAGCCATGGATATTGATGGCTTAGGAGGAGAAACGGTTGATTTATTACGCAAAGAAGGACTGATAAAGAACTACGCAGATTTATATGATTTAACGGTAGAACAAATTATTCCGTTAGAGCGAATGGCTGAAAAATCAGCACAAAATATGATTGAAGGAATTGAAAAATCAAAAGAAATTCCGTTTGAAAAAGTATTGTTTGCATTAGGAATCCGTTTTGTAGGTGAAACTGTGGCTAAAAAGCTAGTAAAACATTTTAAGTCAATCGATAATTTAATGAATGCCGATTTGGAAACCTTAATTTCTGTTGATGAAATTGGTGATAGAATAGCACAAAGTATTATTGATTTTTCGAACAATTTAGGGAACATAGACTTAATAAACCGATTAAAATCACACGGAGTTCAACTAGAAGTTTCAGCAGAAAGTTTAGAAGGACAAACAGATAAGTTAGCTGGGAAAGTATTTGTCGTTTCAGGAGTTTTTCATCAAATGAGTAGAACTGAACTTAAAAAAGCAATTGAAGACAACGGTGGTAAGGTGTCGAGTTCCATTTCTAAAAAAACTACATATATTGTAGCAGGTGATAATATGGGGCCGAGTAAGCTTACCAAAGCTGAAAGCCTGGGAATTCCCATTATTTCAGAACAAGATTTTATTGATACGATTGCTTAGTTTTTAGACAGTAGACGACAGTAGATAGTGAAAATTAAAAACTAATTTATCTAACACCTAACACTAAAAAATGACCAAACAAACTAAAATAACCCTAGCTTCCATCGTTTTTTTATTGGTTGCTATTACCGATGTGTATGCAGTAATTACACAAAATAAAACAATAGAAATGATTTTTAAACCGTTATTAATGACATCACTAGCGGTAGTGTATTTGGTATCGGTAAGTAAGCATCGTTTCTGGTTGTTATCGGCTTTGTTTTTTTCGTTTTGGGGTGATGTTTTCTTGCTTGATAAAACAAACTTTTTTGTATTTGGTTTAGCCTCGTTTTTAGTAGCACATGTTGTTTATATTAAAATAACGACAAGCTTTTTGTATAAGGATTCAGTAGTTAAAATACTAACATCAGCAGTTCCCTTTGTATTGTTATTTGTGGGACTCTTAGGTTTAATTTATAATAATTTAGGAGACATGTTGCTACCTGTATTGGTGTACGGAATAGCTATTTCAACTTTTGGAACAGCAGCATTACTAAATTATCGTCAGCAAAAAAACACAGCGAATTCATGGTTGTTGTTAGGAGCTGTTTTGTTTGTTGCTTCTGATAGCCTTATAGCATTGAATAACTTTTATACAACTAAAAGGTTGTTTGATATTGCTATAATTGTCCTGTATGTCGTTTCTCAATATTTAATTGTTAAAGCAATTATAGCTAAAGAAAATTAAAAACTACTGACATAGGGTTGACATAGCGGCACTTTATTTTTGTTGAAAATAAAAAACAAAAAATGAGTACAGGACAAAAAGAACCGTTTTACGTGATAGGAATTTCAGTAAGAACTACTAATGAGAATCAACAAGCAGCAAAAGATATACCTGCTTTATGGCAACGATTTATGTCGGAGAATATAGTTGAACAAATCCCAAATAAACTTTCAAATGAAGTATATGTTGTGTATACGGATTATGAATCAGATTATACTAAGCCATACACAACAATCATCGGTTGTAAGGTAAGTGAAATAGGTAATATCCCAGAAGGGTTTGTGTGTAAAAAAATAGCAGCACCAAACTATAAAACATATGCAGCAAAGGGAAGCTTAACAGAGAATATTGTCTATAACAAATGGTTAGAAATTTGGAATGAAGATATAAAAAGAGCTTATACTTCCGATTATGAGTTGTATGGAGCAAAAGTATCAGACCCAACAAATGCAGAAGTAGAAATATTTATAGGAGTAAATTAATCAAAAAGGGCAGTTTTAGAACTGCTCTTTTTAATTTAAATTAATGTTTATTTCTAACAAAAGGTATATTATTTCTATTAAAAATTAATAGAATAACTCCAGAGATAAAAGTTACGATAGCACTAATAAACAAAATGCCACCATCGCCATCGTGTTCAATACCTAAAATAGTTAAGTGGCTCATAATTGCTCCACCCATTAAACCAATAGTTAATAAGGCTCCTAACCAAGTTTTTTTAGGGATAAATAAAAGTACGGAAGCAATTAATTCAAAAACACCTGTACCTATTCGCATATAAGTCTCATTATCTCCAGCTATTTTAACAAACAAATCAATGCTTTCTTGAGCTCCAGTAAATTTAAAAAATAATGTTTGAAGCATTATAATAGCAGCTATCAGTTTTAAAATTAAAAGAATATATTTTTTCATACATAATAAAAATCTATTTACTTAGACGTTATAATTCTTAATGCTTACATAAACTAAAAACAATACTTTTGTAAGTATGAAAAAAATAGTATTAGTCCTATCCGTTTTTGGTTTACTTGCTTGTAAAAAGCAAAAAACAACACTTAAGTTTTTAGACGAGTATTTGATAAAAGATTCTTTAGTTATCAATAACACTGTTATCGGTGGAATTTCTGGAATTGATTATTACAATAACAACTACTATATGGTAGTGGATGATGCTACAAATCCAAGAATTTTAGTAGGAGATATTATTGTTAAAAATGATTCAATACAATCGGTAAATTTTGAAGATGTTATTATAGTTGATACTATAAGTAAGTTTACTAAAAATCATGTATTGGATTTAGAATCTGTATTCGTAGATAACGGAACCATAAATTTAGTAAGTGAAGGGTCTATTCAATATAAAAAAGACCCAAGTATATTTGAAATAGACACAAAAGGAAACTTTAAACAAGGGGTAGAAATACCTAATTATTTCAAAGCAACATCCAAAGCGAAACCAAAGCATAACGGTGTTTTTGAAAGTTCTTCAAAAAGTTTTGACGGAAAAGGTTTCTGGGTAGCAATGGAAGCTCCTTTAGAAGCAGATGGAGAAGAGCCTACATTTCACGAAACACAATCTCCTATCAGAATTACCTATTTTGATAACGAATCAAAAAAAGCGACCAAACAATTTGCATATCAATTAGAGAAAATTGATAAACCAGCTAAAGGGAAAATAAACTTAAACGGAACTACAGCTATTTTAGAATACCGAAAGAATCAGTTTTTTATAATTGAAAGAGCATATCAAAGTGGTTATGGTAGCCATGGAAATGTAGTTAGAATTTTTAAAGCAACTATAGATAAAACTTCAACAAATACATTAGAAAATCAATCTTTAAAAAACGAAAAATATATACCATTAAAAAAAGAGCTGTTATTTGATTTTAGTACTGTTAAAAATCAATTAACCGATGGGATAATAGATAATATTGAAGCGATTACTTTTGGTCCAATATTGCAAAACGGAAATAAATCGTTAATCTTGGCTGCTGATGATAATTTTCAGTTGTATGGAAGGCAATTAAATCAATTTTTATTATTAGAAATTGATGAGAAATAATATAAATTAGCTACTCGTAATTTTTACAGATGATAAGTACCCTAAAGAAGAAATCTATTCAGAAAGCATACGACAAACTAGTTGTAAAAAAAGAGAATATTCCTCATAAAGAAACCAAAGTTAAAAGTGTAGCAATATTGCTAGATAATGAAGCTTTAGTAAATGTAGTAATAGCCAACTTAACAAACATTTTTCCTTTTCAAAAAACAGACATAAGAGTACTAGTTTGTAAAGAGTACTCAAAAAAGGAGGAACCCTCTCCAGAGTTTTTTACCGAAAAAGATTTTGGTTTCAAAGCGAGTTTAAAATCCGACAATTTAAAAGATTTCGTTAAAAACAAATACGACCTACTTATAAACTATACAAAAACGTCAAACTTATTAACGAATATGGTAACTTTGTTGTCACAAGCAGATTTTAAAGCAGGTTTTGCAGAAATTGACGATAGATTGTACGATATAGTAGTATCTGATGCTAGTTTTAACGAAGCTGTTTTAAACCAAGAATTAAAAAAATACCTAACGATTTTAAATAAAATATAATGCAAAAGTTTGTAGGAACTGGAGTAGCTTTAGTAACTCCTTTCAATGAAGATTTAAGTGTAGACTTTGAAGCACTTAAAAAGTTAGTAAATTACAATATTGAAAACGGTACAAACTATTTAGTAATAAATGGAACTACTGGAGAAAGTGCAACAATTACTAAAGAAGAAAAATTAGAAATAATAAAAGTAATTGCTGAAGAAAATAAAGGGCGTTTACCTTTAGTTTTAGGAGTTGGAGGAAACAACACACAAACTGTTGTTGAAGAACTACAATCTTTAGACTTATCGGAAATAGACGGAATTTTATCAGTAGCCCCGTATTATAGCAAACCAACTCAAGAAGGGTTCTATCAACATTACAAAGCAATTTCTTTAGCGAGCCCTAAGCCAATTATTATGTATAATGTTCCTGGTAGAACAGCAAAAAATATGGAGCCAGCAACAACTTTACGATTAGCAAGAGATTTTGAAAACATTGTTGCAGTTAAAGAAGCAGGAAACAATCAACAACAATACTATGAGTTGTTAAAAGATAAGCCTGAAGACTTTTTAGTAATTTCAGGTGATGATGATTTGGCTGTTGGAGTAACTTTAGCAGGTGGAGCAGGAGTTATTTCTGTAATAGGACAAGCATTACCAAAAGAGTTTTCAAAAATGATTCAATTAGGATTAGAAGGAAAAGCAAAAGAGGCTTACGATATACACTACAAACTAATGGATATAGTAAATCTAATTTTTGAAGAAAATAATCCTGCGGGAATTAAAGCGGTATTACAAAAGTTAGGAATATGTTTAGATGAAGTACGTTTACCATTAGTAACAGCTTCAGAAGAACTACAAACAAAAATATCAGACTTTATAGATAATCTATAAAAGGAGCATATAGAAAAAGGAGTTAAAAAGACCATAGTTTATTATAAACTATGGTCTTTTTTTAGTTAGAATATTATTCCCATTGTTTTGAAAAACTATAAATTATTAACTTAATAAGTTTTTATTAATTAAAAGCCCCTAAAAAGGGGCGCTTGAAAGTGTAAAATATAGAATAGGATTAGTTTTGACCTTCTTCACAAACTACTTCCATGACCCAGCCATTTCTGTAAACTAATCTCTCATAACAACATACAGGTTGGTCACAGGCTTTTTTTGGATAATCTAAACCACCATACACGGCTTTTTGCTCATTACTGTTTAAAATTTTTCCTAAACTTTTTAAATTTTTCATATTAAAGTTTTTATAATTAGATTTGCCTTGGTCATTTTAAGGCACCCAAAGTTTATGCCTATAATTTTCAAAACTCATTCATCATGTTCATCATGAAATAAATTTTGCTAGACTATTCTTTTATTAAAATTTGTTTTTAGAAAATAATTTTTGATTATTTTTTTTCATTAATGCAATTTTACTCTAGTAAATGTATGGAAACAAAATAAAAGTTTTTTACTTTTAATAAAATTTTAACGTTTGTTTAAAGGCTTATAATGGATTAAAGTACTTTTATTTTTAGGTCAATGATAAAAAATATAATTACAGACATATTTTTAATAAACAGCATACTTTTATAACCGTAAGGTAAGGTATTTACTTTTCACTTAAGTCTTTTTTTAGCATCTTTGTATAAAGAGTAATTTTTAAAGTAGAAAATATGTTATCAAAAGTAATAGAACAAGCATTAAATGATCAAATAAGAGTAGAAGCAGAGTCTTCTCAAATATATTTAGCTATGGCATGTTGGGCAGAAGTTCAAGGTTTTGAAGGGGTGTCACAATTTATGTACGCACATTCAGATGAAGAGCGTATGCACATGTTAAAGTTAGTAAAATTCGTAAACGAACGAGGTGGACATGCTCATATTTCTGATTTAAAAGAACCACCAGCAAAATTTGGGTCTTTTAAAGATATGTTTCAAACATTGTTTGATCATGAGGTAATGGTGTCTAAATCGATAAATGATTTAGTACATATCACATTACAAGAAAAAGACTATGCAACACATAACTTTTTACAGTGGTATGTATCTGAGCAAATTGAGGAAGAAGCATTGGCACGTAACATTTTAGATAAAATTAATTTAATTGGAGACGATAAAGGAGGATTGTATTTATTTGATAATGATGTAAAGCAAATAGTAGCTCAATCTGTATCAGGAGCACAGGAATAAGATTAACAAACATTTAGGAGTTCTTTGGAAAAATTATAACAGATTTTGTAGTTTCTTGTAAATCTCATTTATGAGATAAAAAATCGTTTTAATAATCCATAATTAATCACTAATTTTGCCAGATGCAAAAAATGAAAAATCTAGCGTATATTGCTGTAATGCTTTTAGTACTTTCTTCATGTGGAGAGTATCAAAAAGTATTGAATAAAGGAACTGTAGAAGAACAATACAAAATGGCTGTAAAAATGTACGAAGCTCAAAAGTACAGTAAAGCTTTACGTTTGTTTGAAAAAATAACACCTTCATACAGAGGTAAACCTCAAATGGAGCGTATTCAATTTATGGTTTCTCAATCTAACTTTAATGAGAAAAATTACGGGTTGGCAGGATATTACTTTAATAGATTTACTGGAAATTACCCAAAAAGTTCAAAAAGAGAAGAAGCCGCTTTTTTATCAGCTTTAAGTTATTACAAAGCAGCTCCTAGCTTTAGTTTAGACCCAACAGATACAAATAAAGCTTTAGAGGCCTTTCAAAAGTTTATAGATAATTATCCAGATTCAGATAAATTAGAAGAGGCTAACAAGTATCATGCTGAATTGAGAGCAAAACTAGAAAAGAAATCTTTTGAGATAGCAAAAACATATTATAGAACTGCTGAATATGACTCTAGAAATTACAAAGCGGCAATTGTAGCTTTTGATAATTTATTAGAAGATTATTTAGGAACTAAGTATAAAGAAGAAGCTTTATATTATCGTTTAAAAGCAGCACATGATTTTGCAATCAAAAGTACGCAACGTAGAAAAGCAGAAAGAATTAAAGAAGCAGTTAAAGCGTACGATAAGTTAAAAAGAAATTTTCCTGAATCAAAATTCATGGAAGAATCAAACGAAATGTTAGCAACATTAAACAAAGAACAAGAACAATTAGCTAAAAGTTAAAAAATGGATTATAAAGAAACGAAAGCGCCGTTAAGTACCGTAACTTATAATAAAGAAGCTATCGAGGCTCCAACACATAATATTTATGAAGCTATTTCTATTATAGCAAAGAGAGCTACACAAATTAATTCTGATTTAAAGAAGGAATTAGTTGACAAGTTAGATGAGTTTGCTACCTATAACGATAGTTTAGAAGAAGTTTTTGAAAATAAAGAACAAATCGAAGTTTCTAAATTCTATGAGCGTTTACCTAAGCCACATGCTATTGCAGTAGAAGAGTGGTTAAATGAGAAGGTATACTATAGAACTCCAGAGACAAAATAATATGTCTGTACTAAGCGGTAAAAAAGTTTTACTTGGTGTTACCGCCGGTATAGCGGCATATAAAACAGCGAGTTTAGTTCGCTTGTTTATAAAATCAGGCGCAGAAGTCAAAGTAATTATGACTCCTGCGTCTAAAGATTTTATAACACCTCTTACACTTTCCACCTTATCAAAAAATCCAGTTCATTCTACCTTTTATGATAAAGAAGATGAAAATGAATTGTGGAATAATCATGTAGATTTAGGTTTGTGGGCAGATTTAATGTTAATAGCCCCAGCTACAGCAAATACCTTATCTAAAATGACAAATGGTACTTGCGATAATTTATTATTGGCAACCTATTTATCAGCAAAATGTCCAGTGTATTTTGCTCCTGCGATGGATTTAGATATGTACCAACATCCATCAACAAAAACTAGTTTAGAAAGTTTACAAAGTTTTGGAAATATATTAATTCCTGCTACTTCGGGTGAATTAGCAAGCGGATTGGTTGGAGAAGGTCGTATGGCTGAACCAGAAGACATTGTTGACTTTATAGAGAAAGATATTGTATCTAAACTACCGCTTCGAGGGAAAAAAATGCTAATTACTGCAGGTCCAACCTATGAAGCAATAGATCCTGTTCGTTTTATTGGAAATCATTCTTCAGGTAAAATGGGGTTTGAAATTGCAAAAACAGCGGCTAATTTAGGAGCTGAGGTGTTTTTAGTAGCAGGTCCTTCTCATCAACAAGTACATCATTCTTTTATTCATAGAATAGATGTGAAATCAGCTCAAGATATGTATGAAACATGTCATAAGTACTTTGCTGAGGTTGATATAGCTGTGTTATCGGCAGCAGTTTCAGACTATCGACCAAAAAATGTAGCTACTCAAAAAATAAAAAAGAAAGAAGCAGCGTTAAGTATTGAGTTAGAACCAACTAAAGATATCTTAAAATCTCTAGGAGAAATTAAGAAAAAACAGTTGTTAGTTGGTTTTGCATTAGAAACGAACGATGAGGTACAAAACGCAAAAAGTAAGCTTACACGCAAAAATTTAGATTTTATTGTATTAAATTCGTTACGTGATAAAGGTGCTGGTTTTGCAACCGACACCAATAAAATTACAATTATTGATGCTGATTTTAATGAAAAATCATTTGATTTAAAATCAAAAAAAGCAGTGTCAAAAGATATCGTTAACGAAATAATACAAAAATTAAATGCGTAAGTTTTTCTTTATAGTTTTTCTTTTTTCAGTTGCTTTTTCTTCTTATTCACAAGAGTTGAATGCTACTGTAATTATCAATTCAGATAAAGTACAAAGTAGTAACAAGCAAGTTTATCAAACGTTACAAAAAGCATTAACAGAGTTTATTAATGATAAACAATGGACAAATAAAAATTTTAAGCAACAAGAACGAATCAACTGCGCATTCAATATTATCATAAACGAGCAAAACGGGAGTAATTTTTCAGGAAGTTTACAAGTGCAGTCAACACGACCTGTATATAACTCAACCTACGCTACACCTGTTTTAAATATTAATGATACAAACTTTAACTTTCGTTATAATGAGTTCGATCCGTTAATTTACAATCCAACTATTTACGAATCTAATTTAATCTCTACAATTGCTTTTTATGTGTATACAATATTAGGAGTTGATACAGATACCTTTGCTTTGAAGGGAGGAGAGACTTATTTAAAACAAGCGGAAAACATTATGTTGCTGGCGCAATCTAATGGAGAGTCTGGTTGGCAAAATCAAGTAGGAAAACAAAATCGTTTTGCTTTAATAGATAATTTATTGTCTTCTAAATTTAGTGCCTTACGAAGTATCTACTACAATTATCACCGTAACGGTTTCGATAATTTTGCTGATAATAAAAATTCAGCTAAAGAAGCAATTGAAAAAAGTGTTTTAGATTTAGACAAACTACACAATATTACTATTGGTAATTATATGATTCGCGTTTTCTTAGATGCTAAAGGAGATGAAATAGTAAATGTTTTTTCTGATGGTAGTGCATCGAGAAATCAATCACAAATGATAACAGTTTTAAATAAGATTGCACCTACTTATAAAGATAAGTGGAAGAAATTACAGTAGTATTAGACTTGTTATAGGCTTAAATGTAACGTTTATAAGCTGTTGAAAAATCAATAGACTTCCTTTGTTTTAGTTTGACTTAATTCATTCAAAATTCTTACTTTTATTTTTTACAAAAGAATAGAATTTGCTTACACATTTATCTATACATAATTATGCGTTAATCAATCAGTTAACGATTGATTTTACGAACGGTTTATCTATCATAACAGGTGAAACTGGAGCAGGGAAATCCATTTTATTAGGAGCTTTAGGGCTTGTAATGGGGAACCGTGCCGACTTAACTGCTTTAAAAAACACAGAAAAAAAATGTGTTATTGAGGCTCAATTTTCTGTTGAAGGATATGCTTTACAAGAGTTGTTTAAAGAGTTAGATCTCGACTATGAACAAGAAACCATAATTCGAAGAGAAATTTTGCCTTCGGGCAAGTCGAGAGCTTTTGTTAATGATACACCAGTTACCTTATCGGTATTAAATGCTTTAAAAACAAAGCTCATTGATATTCATTCGCAACATCAAACCATGCAGTTGTCAGATGTATCTTTTCAATTCTCTGTTATTGATGCCTTAGCAAAAAATCAAGCTAAAATAGCATCGTATAAAAGAGGCTTGCGTACGTATAACAAATTACGAAAAGAGCTGAAAGTACTTCAAGAAGAAACTGAGAAATCGAAAGAGCAGTACGAGTACAATTTACATTTGTTTAATGAGTTTGAAGAAGCTAATTTAAAAGAAGGAGAACAAGAAGTTTTAGAAGAAAAGTTAGATAAATTAAACAATATTGAAGAAATAAAGTTGAACTTATCTGAAGCTTTAGGTGTTTCGATTAATGAAGAAATAGGAATTCAAACATTGCTAAACTCTTTAGAGAGTAAACTGCAAAAAATTAGTTCTTTTTCTAAGCAATATGAAGAGTTAGCGAATCGAGTAACAAGCGTGAAAATTGAGTTAGATGATGTAGTTACTGAGTTAGAAAGTGCGAATGAAGAAGTTGAATTTAATCCGAATGAAATTGAAGAACTAAATGATAGGTTACAACTTATTTACAACCTTCAAAAGAAACATTCAGTATCAACTATAAGTGAATTACAAGAAATTCATGCATCATTATCTGAAAAAGTAGCACAGGTTGAAGATGCAGGAGGAATAGTGGCTCAAAAAGAGGCAGAAATTAAAGAGGTAGCTAAGAAGTTAGATGACGTAGCAAAAATGATTACGACATCTAGAAATAAAGTAATTCCGAAGTTGAAAAAAGAGTTAGAATATCTTTTGTCGGAATTAGGAATGCCAAATGCTCGTTTTGCAATTGAATTACTAGCTTCTGAAGAATATTTATCTAACGGAAAAGACAATTTACAATTTTTATTCTCAGCAAACAAAGGAGGTAATTTTGGAGAATTGAAAAAGGTAGCATCAGGTGGAGAATTATCTCGCATCATGTTATCGATTAAAAAAATACTATCAGAAAACATACAACTACCAACCATTATTTTTGATGAGATTGATACCGGAGTTTCAGGGGAAGTATCTAATAAAATTGCAAAAATAATGCAAGATATGAGTGCTCATATGCAGGTAATAACTATAACACATTTACCTCAAATAGCTTCAAAAGGAGTGCAGCACTATAAAGTGTTTAAAGGAGAGGAAAAAGGAGTAACAACCTCTAATTTAAAGTTATTGTCAGAAGACGAACGTATCAGAGAAATAGCGGAGATGTTAAGTGGAAAAGACGTTTCTGAAAGTGCATTGACTCATGCAAAGGAATTATTAAATTAAGAGTATATTTGCTTTCAAAACAAACAACGATAGACTAAAATATTTTAAATATGTATAATTTATTAAAAGGAAAAAAAGGAATCATTTTTGGAGCATTAGATGAGAATTCTATTGCATGGAAAGTAGCAGAACGCGCTCATGAAGAAGGAGCAGAGTTTGTATTAACCAACGCACCAATAGCAATGCGTATGGGAGGTATTAAAGACTTAGCAGCAAAAACCGGATCTGAAATTATTCCTGCTGACGCCACTTCTATGGATGATTTAAATAACTTGGTTGAAAAGTCTATGGAAATTTTAGGAGGGAAAATCGATTTCGTTTTACACTCTATCGGTATGTCAGTTAATGTACGTAAAGGACGTCATTATACAGATTCTAAATACGATTTTACAACGAAAGGATGGGACGTTTCAGCGGTGTCTTTTCATAAAGTAATGAACGTTTTATATAACAAACAAGCCATGAACGAGTGGGGAAGTATTGTTGCATTAACGTATATGGCAGCGCAACGTGTATTCCCAGATTATAACGATATGGCTGATAACAAAGCGTATTTAGAGAGTATTGCACGTAGTTTTGGGTATTTCTTCGGAAGAGATCATAAAGTACGTGTAAACACAATTTCTCAGTCTCCAACTCCAACTACTGCAGGTCAAGGAGTAAAAGGATTTGATGGATTTATTTCGTATGCTGAGAAAATGTCTCCATTAGGAAATGCAACAGCATTAGAATGTGCAGATTATACCATCTCATTATTCTCAGATTTAACTAAGAAAGTAACCTTGCAAAACTTATTCCACGATGGAGGTTTCTCTAACATGGGAGTAAGTGATGCAGTAATGGAAAGGTTTACTGAAGAGTAAATTAACTTGTGCCTTAAGCGTAGTCGGAAAGGTTCCGAAAGAATATATAATTAAATGCAAATCGTTAGATTTGCATTTTTTATTGATAGTTACAAATGAGCAATATTTTACACATAGAAAAGGAGTTAAAATCCTTAAGACAACAGCTTAAAGAACATGAGTTATATAATTCGTTAAATGATATAAATGATGTAAAATTATTTATGGAATCACATGTGTTCGCTGTGTGGGATTTTATGTCGTTATTAAAAGCATTACAACGAGAACTTACTTGTGTGAATTTACCATGGTTACCTGCTGTAAATACTAAAACAGCTCGTTTTATTAATGAAATTGTGTTAGGTGAAGAAACTGATATTAATGAGTTAGGAGAGCCTAAAAGTCACTTTGAAATGTATATTGATGCGATGCGTCAAGCAGGTGCAAAGATTGATGAAATTTCAAGTTTTATTTCAGATATTCTTGATGGTAAACCTGTTGACCAGGCTCTGGAAAACTGTTCAATTATTGAAGAAGTGAAAGATTTTGTAAATTTTTCTTTTGAAGTTATCAAAACAAGTCAACCACATATTATTGCATCTAGTTTTACTTTTGGAAGAGAAGATGTAATACCAGACATGTTTTTAGAAATTGTAAAAAATACGGAAGAGAAAGAAGGAAGTTCATACAGTAAACTTACGTATTATTTGAATAGACACATTGAGTTAGACGGTGATGAACACGGACCATTATCATTACAAATGATTGAAGAATTATGTGGTGAAGATCAGCAAAAGTGGGATGATGTGTTGTACTATGCGAAAGAATCACTACATAAAAGAATCCAACTTTGGGACGGAATCGCTAAACAAATTAATCAAGCAGTTTTAGTGTAATGAATTTGCAGTTTTCAATAATAGTACCTGTTTATAATCGACCTCAAGAAATTGATGAGTTGTTAGAAAGCTTAACAAAACAAGACTTGAAAGACGATTTTGAGGTATTAATTATTGAAGATGGTTCTGAAAACTCATCAGAAGAAGTTGTAAATAAATACACTTCTCAACTTAATCTAAAGTATTTTTCCAAGAGGAATAGTGGAGCAGGAGCAAGTCGTAATTACGGAATGCAAAGAGCATCGGGAAGTTATTTTATTATTTTGGATTCTGATGTTATTGTTCCACCACAATATCTTTCCGAAGTAAAAAAAGCATTAGAAGAGAATTATACTGATGCCTTTGGAGGTCCAGATGCAGCCCATCCTAATTTTACAGCTTTACAAAAAGCAATAAATTATTCGATGACTTCAGTATTAACTACAGGAGGAATTCGTGGAAAAAAGAAATCGGTTGGTAAATTTCAACCCAGAAGCTTCAATCTAGGCTTGTCAAAAGTTGCTTTTGAAAAAACAAATGGTTTTTCTAAAATGAAAGCAGGAGAAGATATCGATTTAACTTTCCGCCTTTGGGAAAATGATTTTGAAACACAGTTAATAGAAAAGGCTTTTGTGTATCATAAGCGTAGAAGCACTATTAAACAGTTTTTTAAGCAGACTTTTGCTTTTGGTACTGCTAGACCTATTTTAAATAGAAAGTATCCTAAAACAGCTAAATTAACCTATTGGTTTCCGAGTTTGTTTATTATAGGGGTTGATATTGCCATTATAGCAGCTTTTTTTGGTTACTGGGAATTATTAATTTTTTATGGATTTTATTTTACCTGTACCTTTTTAGATTCTCTATTTCAAAATAAAAATCTACAAGTAGCTTTGTTAAGTATTGTAACAACCATCACTCAGTTTTACGGTTATGGATTGGGCTTTTTAGAATCTAAATTTCTAAAAAAATAAAAGCTCCCAATTTCTTGAGAGCTTTTAAGTAGTTAAATGATTTCTTTGATGTTTTCAGGTGGACGACCAATCACTGCTTTATTACCATTGATAACAATTGGTCGTTCTATTAATTTAGGATTGTCAACCATAGCTTTAATAATTTCAGCATCTGATAGTTCTTTTCCTTTATACTCTTCTTTCCAAATTTTTTCATTTTTACGAACTAAATCGATTGGAGAAATATTTAATAGACTAATAACTCCTTTTAACTCTTCAGTAGAAGGAATAGTATCTAAATATTTTACAGTTTCAAACTCTTTACCAGAGTTTTCTAAAATTTCTAAACCTTGTCTTGATTTAGAACAACGTGGATTGTGGTATATTTTAATCATTATTAAGAGTTTTATTGTATTAATCTTCTTTTTGCCCCATCATCATTAAATAGGCTTTTAAAAACGGATTGATATTTCCGTCCATTACAGCATCTACATTTCCTGTTTCATGGGCTGTACGGACATCTTTTACTAATTTATATGGGTGCATTACGTAGTTACGAATTTGACTTCCCCATTCATTTTTCATTTTGTTTGCTTCAATTTCGTCACGAGCAGCTAAACGTTTTTGTAATTCAATTTCGTACAATTGCGATTTCAGCATTTGCATTGCAGTAGCTCTATTATCGTGCTGCGAACGTGAGTTAGAACACTGAATTTGAATTCCTGTAGGTTTATGCAAGAGCTGAACTTTAGTTTCAACTTTGTTTACATTCTGTCCACCAGCACCACTTGAACGTGCTGTAGTAATTTCAATATCGGCTGGGTTTACTTCAATTTCGATAGAATCATCGGCTACAGGATACACATATACAGAAGCAAAGGAAGTATGACGTTTCGCATTACTATCAAAAGGAGAAATACGTACCAAGCGATGGACCCCATTTTCACCTTTTAACCACCCAAAGGCATAATCGCCTTCAAATTCTAAAGTAACCGTTTTAATACCAGCAACATCACCTTCTTGGTAGTTTAAGGTCTTTATTTTAAAACCTTGTTTTTCTGCCCACATAGTGTACATTCGAGTTAGCATTTCTGCCCAGTCACAACTTTCAGTTCCACCTGCACCTGCTGTAATTTGTATCGTTGCACTTAAACTATCACCTTCTTCTGAAAGCATGTTTTTAAACTCAATATCTTCTAAAAAAGTAGCAGCTTTATCAAATTGTTCTTCTACTTCGTTTTCATCAATATCACCTTCTTTATAAAAATCATACAAAACTGTTAAATCGTCATTCATAGCTACAACAGTGTTATAATCTTCTACCCACTTCTTTTTAAACCGAAGTGATTTCATTACAGCTTCTGCTTCCTTTGGATTGTTCCAAAAATCAGGATTTGCTGTTTTTTCTTCTTCGTTTGAAATTTCAATTAACTTCTTGTCAATTTCTAAATATCCTTTTAACTTGCCAATTCGT
This sequence comes from Tenacibaculum sp. XPcli2-G, assembly GCF_024124505.1. Taxonomy (NCBI): domain Bacteria; kingdom Pseudomonadati; phylum Bacteroidota; class Flavobacteriia; order Flavobacteriales; family Flavobacteriaceae; genus Tenacibaculum; species Tenacibaculum sp. XPcli2-G. The sequence continues at coordinate 46,635 of NZ_JAMXSH010000002.1, read as the reverse complement.
TCAGCGATATTTTTAAGCTGTTCGTGTGTAATCATAGATGCAAAAATACATTTTAAAAATCGTAGTTAGAAATGGAAATAAACTTAATAAGTGACACAGTAACAAAGCCAACTCAAGGAATGTTGGAAGCAATGATGAGTGCTAAGGTAGGAGATGATGTTTTTAAAGCAGATCCGACAGTGAATTTGTTACAAGAAAAAGTAGCGGATTTGTTTGGAATTGAAGCTGCGTTATTTTTTCCTTCGGGAACCATGGCAAATCAAACAGCGATAAAGATTCACACACAACCAGGGGATAGAATGTTTTGCGACAAATGGGCACATGTATATAACTATGAAGGTGGAGGAGCTGCGTTTAATGCAGGAGTTACTTCTTGTTTAATTGATGGGGGTAGAGGAATGTTTACAGCGAATCAGTTAGCAAGTGTGGTAGGAGGAAGAAATGATATTCATACACCTTATAGTAGATTAGTTTGTGTTGAAAATACAACAAACAAAGGAGGTGGTGCCTGCTGGGACTTTGAAGAATTACAAAAGATTCAAAAAGTAGCTAAAGCCAATGATTTGGCGTATCATTTGGATGGAGCACGTTTATTTAATGCTTTGGTGGCAAAAAAAGAAACCCCAAAACAATATGGAGAGTTATTTGATACGATTTCAATTTGTTTATCAAAAGGATTGGGAGCTCCTGTTGGATCTGTTTTGTTGGGAACTAAAGAACATATAGAAAAAGCGTTACGTGTACGAAAGTTGTTTGGTGGTGGAATGAGACAAGCTGGTTTTTTAGCAGCTGCTGGGATTTATGCTCTGGATAATCAAGTAGAGCGTTTAGCAGAAGATCATCAAAAAGCAAAAGAAATAGGTAAGGTATTAGAAAGTTGTTCGTATGTGAAAAAGGTAGAACTTATTGAAACGAATATTGTTATTTTTTATGTAGAAGATTCTATAAATCCAGATGATTTTATGAAAAAGATGGCAGAAAGAGGTATATTACTAATTTCTATGGGGGAAGGAAAAATACGAATAGTAACTCATTTAGATTATACAAATGAGATGCATGAAAAATTATTACAAGAATTAAGAGAGTTTTTTTAAAAGAAAACTCTTACGATAGGAGAGAAAGCAGAAGCGTATACACTTTTGCTTTCTTCATACAAAACATCGTATTGTACGCCTAAAGAAACAACACCTATTCTGTAAGAAGCTCCAATATTTAAAGCAGGGTAATTATATTTTTTAGAAGTACCATTAATGTTTGTATTGACATACATTTGCTGTAAATCGGCAGAAAATTCAATTTCTCTAATAGGTCTATATAAAGTAATTATTTTAGGAGTGATTATATTAGAACTTAAACCTTCGTTTTTATTGTACACATAACCAATTCCTAAGCCTATAGAAAAAGATTCATTAAAATCATAAACAGCAGCTGGAGATATAGCAAGAGTTGTGTTATTTGAACCAAAGCCAAAGCTAGCATCCCCTCCAAAACGAAGATTTTTCCAAAAACTATGTTCTTGAGTAAAAGCAAAAACAGAATAAAAAAGGAAAACAGCTATAATAAATACTTTTTTCATAAGTAATGAATTAATGTGGCTAATATAGTGAATGCTAGTTATATAACGTTAATAAAAGTTTATGAAAAAACAGTTCTTTTTAATTTAAGTCTTCAAGTTTAGCAAGCTCTTTATAGTTTTTATTTAACTTTCTTAGTAAAATTCCATACAAGAGCTGATAAAAACACCATAAAACTATAAGCATAATTATTAACATTATTACTGTAACAATAATTGAAATTAAAACTTGCTTAGAGTTAAATTCTGGGTGAGCTTTTAGTGATGCAATTGCAACTATAATTCCAAAAGTAAATACATATAACAAGTTAAATATAACGTAGTACTTTACAGTTTTTCTTGTTTTAATAATTTTTGTCATTAAAGTTTTAGTAGAGTCTACAACAGAAATGCTTTTATAATTAAGGTAAAATTTAATCAAGAAATAGAGTAGTACAGGGTATATGATAAATTGAGAATAAATCATAAAGTTATATAACCCAAGTTTTTTATATTCCTCATAAGCTTCTTCCATGTCAAAAATAAAATAGAAAGAATTCAAGAAAATAAACTCTAAAATTCCAATAATAAAAATCCACTTTACTATTGATGATGACTTGGAATGCGCCATTCTATAAATGTCGATTTTAGAAACTTTATTTGTTTCTTCAGACTGGTTTCCCCAAGCTTTTTTATATTTATCTAAATCCATTTAAATTATGGGTTTAATATCTTTTTTAATTTATCTTTTGCTCTGTTCATTTTAACCCGAGCATTTACTTGACTAATACCTAAGGTTTCAGAAATTTCTTTATAGGGCTTGTCTTCTAGGTATAAAAAAATTAGAGCTTTATCAATATCATTTAGTTTACGAATAGCACCATATAAGGCTTTTAATTGTATTTCTTCGGTGTCGTCATATTCTTCTGCTTTAATTTTAAAAGAATAGTCTGTAAAGTCTTGTGTTTTTATACTTCTTGTTGATTTTCTATATAAAGAAATAGCAGTATTTAATGCTACTCGATACATCCAAGTACTAAATTTTGCTTCTCCTCTAAACTTACCATAATTTTTCCATAACTGAATGGTGATTTCTTGAAACAAATCGTTATGTGCATTTTGGTTGGTTGTATAAATCCTACATACCTTATGCACAATGTTTTGATTGGCTTCGAAATCAGTTAAAAATCTATTTTCTAATTCTTTTTTCACTAAGTTTAGTAGAGTTGTTATGTTATAAGTAGCTCAAAAATACAAATTGTTACAACTCATCCTAAAAATAATACAATTCAGTGTGTTTTTATTTTATAGATAAAGCATCTTATGAATATTTGTGTCATAATTAACTATAAAAAGCAAATAAAATGAAACTTGTAATCCATATTGTTATTACAGTCGTCTTGTTTACTATTGAAACAATTTCAGCTCAAGACAAAACAATTGCAACGACAGTTGTAAATGTCACTTCAGATAAAAGAAAAATAAAATTTGCCTTATATACTAAAGAGAACTTTAGAAAAGAACCACTACAGGCAAAAGAATCAGTAATAATAAAGGGAAAAAGTACTGTAATTTTTGAAAAAGTACCAGAAGGAGAATATGCTATTATTTGTTTTCATGACGCAAACAATAATAATAAGATGGATTTTGGACCTAATGGAATGCCAATAGAAGACTATGGAGTATCAAACAATAAATTATCACGTTTTGGACCGCCTGTGTTTGACGAAGCAAAGTTTTTGGTTAAAGATAAAAATGTATCTTTCGATATTAAATTTTAGAATGAAGAGGGTAAACCTTTAAATATAATAAGCATAAAGAATGAAAACACCAGTAAAAAAAACATTTAATAGTTTGAAGAATGATATTTGGATTTGCTTAAAGCTTACAATTATTTTTGGTGTTGTTTTTACTATAATAAATCAGGCTTTTACATTAAAAGAAGCTGGATTAGTGTTTTTGTTTTCAGGAATGTATTCTTTTGTTCTGGGGTTAGGTAATGGAATTATTAATGGTTATTTAAGTAAAAAGTGGGATTGGGTTTTGCAAACCAATCAAAGAGTTTGGGCAGGAATCATAGCAACAATAAGCTATACAACTGTAGCTGTATTATTAATCCATTACGTACAGTACTTTGTAATTTTTAATAATAATATAGATAACTTCTTTAATGGACGATTTTTATGGATGCATTTATTTGCAATCATATTATCGTTAGCGATAGCCGTTTTTTTTCATGCCAAAGATTTTATGGTAAACTGGAAAGCGTCTGTAAAAGAAGAAACAACACAGCATGAAATAGTAGCTAAAACAGAAACAGCAAAATTTGAAACATTAAAGAATCAAATAGACCCCCATTTTTTGTTTAATAGTTTAAATGTACTAACCTCTTTAATTAGCGAAAATCCAAAACAAGCAGAGAAGTTTACAACAAAGTTATCTAAAGTGTATAGATATGTACTAGAACAACGTAATAAAGAATTGGTGCCTATACAAGAAGAATTACAATTTGCTAAGACGTATATGGAGTTATTACAAATGCGTTTTGAAGAAGCTATTCAATTTTATATTCCAGAAGAAGTAAGTAATTCAGATTTAAAAATAGTTCCTCTATCTCTTCAATTATTATTAGAAAATGCAGTAAAACACAATGTAGTTTCTTCAAATAAACCCTTAGAAATAAACATTTTTGAAGAAGAAGGTTTTTTAAAGATTCAAAACAACGTTAATCCGAAAGAGGCTATAGGAAAAAGTACAAAAGTAGGATTAAGAAATATAGCAGATCGTTACGGTTTAATAACCGATAGAAATATTCAAATAATTAATAATAATAAAATATTCACAGTGTGTTTACCGCTGTTAATTAATATAAAAGATAGTATCATGGATACAAAAAGTTTAGAAAACAGTAATTATGTAAAAGCAGTAGAAAAGGTAGAAAAACTAAAAGAGTTTTATCAAAACTTAGTTTCGTATTGTATAGTTATTCCTTTTTTAATTTTTATAAACCTCAAAACATATTCAAAGTTTCAATGGTTTTGGTTTCCTATGATAGGTTGGGGGATAGGATTAATTTTTCATTATTTAGAAGTAAATAATTATAATTTATTCTTAGGTAAAAATTGGGAAGAACGCAAGATTAAGGAGTTAATGAATGATGATAAAAATTATAAGTAAGATGGAAAAAGAATATACAACAGCTTACAAATATGCAAAAGCAAAAAAGAGAGTAGAGAAAATCAAAGGGTTTTACATTCATCTTATAGTCACTGTATTAATCATTCCAGTTTTAATTTTTATAAACTTAAAGTTTGTGCCAAGTTATCATTGGTTTTATTATCCAATAATAGGAATGTTAATTGGAGTTTTTTTTCATTGGTTGGGCATTTTTGGAATAGAAAAAATAGGCTTAGGAAAAGATTGGGAAGAACGTAAGATTAAAGAATTTTTAGAAAACAATAACAATGGAAGGTAATTATAGAGAAGAAAAAAAGTATTTAGAGGCTAAAAAGAAAGTAAAACAAGTAAAAGGGTTTTATGCTCATGCTTTAGTAAATATCATTTCAGTGATTATTATTGTTTTAGTGAATTTAAAATTCTCACCTTATTATCATTGGTTTTGGTTTCCTGTTATAGGAATAGTACTAGTGACTTTTATTCATTGGATGCTAGTTTTTGGTGTTAACATTTTAGGGCTTGGAAAAGATTGGGAGGAGAAGAAGATAAAGGAATACTTAAATAAAAAGGATTAGTATGGAAAATGATTATAAAGAAGAACATAAATATTTACTAGCCAAAAAAAGAGTAGAAAAAATAAAAGGATTTTATTGGCATTTAGCAGCATATATAATTGTGAATGTATTTATTTCAGTCGTAATTATTATGGGGTTGATGAATGAGGACAGGTTAACTTTTATCAAAGCAATAAGCAATTTTGGTGTATATGCTACTTGGGTTTTTTGGGGGATTGGAGTTTTTTTTCATTGGTTAGGAGTATTTGGAACCAATATTTTTTTTAATAAAGATTGGGAACAACGCAAAATACAAGAGTATCTAGATGAACTAAAAAAGAGAGAAAATGGAAACTATAAATAGAGAACAACAATATATAAGAGCTCAAAAAAGAGTAGATGAAATTAAAAAGTTCTACAAACATTTAGTGTTTTACATACTAATAAACTTAATTTTTATAGGAAGAAGAATATATAAAGATATTGTTTATGGAGACGAATCAGTAATGGAAGCTTTTTTAGATGTAAACAACTATAATTTGTTCTTTTGGTGGGGAGTTATAGTATTTTTACACGGATTTAATGTTTTTTCAAAAGGAAAACTTTTTTCTAAAAAATGGGAAGAGCGAAAGATTAAAGAATACATGAACAAGTAATTGCTAAAAATAGACCAAACCAAACTATGAATGTTATAATTATTGAAGACGAAAAGCCAGCTGCAAGACGGTTAAGTAGAATGTTAGCTGAATTAGATATAGAAGTTCAACAAATGTTGCACTCAGTAGAAGAGTCGATTAACTGGTTTCAAAACAATTCTCATCCTGATTTAATTTTTTTAGATATTCAACTTTCAGATGGATTATCATTCGAAATTTTTGAAGAAGTAACTGTGAAATCAGCCATTATTTTTACAACGGCTTATGATGAGTATGCATTAAAAGCATTCAAGTTAAATTCTATAGACTATTTGTTAAAACCCATAGATGAAGATGAGTTAACAATAGCAGTAAATAAATTTAAAGAGCATCAACCTATACAAAGTAATATACAGGTTAATATAGATGACATTCGTAAGCTGTTGATTAACCCAGTTGATAGAAAATATAAAAAGCGATTTACTATAAAAGTGGGACAGCACTTAAAAATTATCAATACAGAAGATATTGAATGTTTTTACTCAGAAAATAAAGCAACTTACATACATACAAATGCTAATAGAAATTATTTAATAGATAACTCTTTAGAATATTGGCAAGAAGAGTTAGACCCCGAGCAATTTTTTAGGGTAAATAGAACATTTATAGTACATATAAATGCTATAAAAGATATTGTGTCTTATACAAACTCACGCTTACAACTAAAATTAGAATCTTATGAAGACTCAGAAATAATTGTAAGTAGAGAGCGTGTAAAAGATTTTAAAAACTGGATTGACTAGCTTAAAGGTTTATAATAAAAGTGGTTTTCAAAGTTTTTAGTTACAAAATACTGGGAAGGTTTAAGATTTGTAAAACTTTGAAATTCTTTAATAAAATGACTTTGGTCGTAATAACCATTATCTAAAGCAGTAGACAAATAATGTTTGTTACTCGATAGCAATACTTGTTTTACAGTTTTTTGAAGCCTAGTGATTCGTTGAAATTTTTTAGGAGAAACGCCAAACTTTTGTTTGAACAGACGTTCAAATTGACGGTAACTTAGATTACTTTGAGAAGCCAATTCATGGAGAGGTATTGAATTGAAGTTTTTGTATAGCGTTTTAATTATCAAATCCCAATTAACTATAGTAGAAAAATGATGTTTTTTTAATTGATTATATAGAAAGAAATCAATTAGTTTAATTTTTTCGTCTACACTAGGTAATGAATAAAGAATTTCTAAAAACTCTCTACCTTCATTTTGCCATATTTCTTCTACAGATAAATATTGATTAACAATTTGTGTATGCGGAATAGAAGCAAAATGTCTAAAACCACCACTATGAAAACGTACTGAAATATAATGTACATGGTTAGTTGAATCAAAAATTAATTTTTCTCTCGGACAAATAACATGAGCAATATCTAATTTTTCATTATTGATGGATAAGGGAGTGTCTATATGAAAAAGTACTTCTAAACCAGTGCCTGGTAAAATTAAAGGAAGACTTTTAGTTTGAGAACAAACAAAATACCTATCAATATAAGGAGATAGGTATTTTGATGGCTTATAGTGTTTTATACTCATTTAAATTAATAAATATTTATAATAGGCTCTCTGGTAATTAAAGGAGTAATATCTTTTATAAATTGATGAAAGTGTGCAGAGTTATTATGTGCCTCTACAGCTGTTTTATCAATATACTCTTCATAAAACAAATAATTACCTTCACTAAATAGGTCTTTATGTAATTGATAGGTAATACATCCTGTTTCAGCGTTACTCGTTTTTACCATTTCTACAGCCAATTTCAAAAAATCGTTTTCTTTTCCTTGTTGAATTGCTATTTGAGCTATAATTACTTTTTGCATTGTGATGAATTAAAATTAAAACTCAAAAATACTGTCAAAGGTTTCTTGTAAATTGTAAAAAAACGACATCTTAAAATTCTAACGGGTTAAAACATCCTTAAAATTTTTAGTAGCTAAAATATTTCTAAATTCATTAATTTTAACTTTAGCATCAGGATGTATGTCGTTTCCGTCTTCAGTAAACCAAGCATGGGTACTACCAAGATAGTTCATACCTAAATATTTAGCACTTTCAATAAAAGGCATTTCAAAACCATTTCTACGGTCATTAGCACCAGAATTACTAATCATAGCCATGTTTTTGCCTCGCAACTGTCTACCTAAATCTTTTTTGTATTTTAACAAGTCAGACAAACGATCAAAAAATATTTTTAAAGTAGCACTCATGGTATACCAATACACAGGGGTTGCAAAAACAATCGTATCATAGTTATTAATAACTTCTTCCATCACAGGAATAAAATCGTCATTAGCATTGCTAAAGTCATATTCAAAAACACCAATGTTTTTTGTTTTTAAGTCGATAACATCAAAAGAGTTGTTGCTGTTGAGGTAGTTAATAGCTTTATTAGTGTTTCCTGTGCTTTTAGAACTAGCTTGTATAATAACTGTTTTATTCATCTGTTGCTTATTTGGAAGTAAAGCTCAAAAAAATAAATAAAAGAATATCTTGGATTTAATTGTAATATTTGATAATAACCAAGAAAAAATCAATAGAAGAAGTCTATATTTTTGTACTTTTATGCTACAAAAAAAGCGGATGAACACAAATACCTACATATTTTCTAAAAAAAGGAAGTTAAATGAATTTTCTACTAAAGAAGTTGTTGATAATGCTAAGAAGAAGCTGAAAAAATCAAGAAAAAAAATTAGTGATTTACAAGACACAATGTACGCAGAAGGTAAGTATAGTGTTTTATTGTGTTTACAAGGAATGGATACAGCCGGTAAAGATAGTTTAATTCGAGAAGTTTTTAAAGATGTTAATGCACGTGGAGTAGTAGTGCATAGCTTTAAAGTACCAACAGAATTAGAATTAAAACATGATTTTTTATGGCGTCATTATATAGCCTTGCCTGCTAAAGGAAAAATAGGAGTTTTTAATCGTACACATTATGAGAATGTTTTGGTAACAAGAGTGCATCCAGAGTATGTTTTTGCCGAAAATATTCCCACAGTAAATAACGTTGATGATTTAAATGATACTTTTTATCATGATAGAATGGAGCGTATTAATCAGTTTGAAAGGCATATATCTGAAAACGGAACAATTATTTTAAAGTTTTTTTTAAATATATCTAAAGAAGAACAGAAAAACAGGTTATTACGTAGGTTAAATATTCCAGAAAAAAACTGGAAATTTTCTGCGGGTGATTTAAAAGAACGAAAGTTATGGGATAAATATCAAGAGTGTTATGAAGATATGTTGTTGAGAACATCAACAAATTATGCTCCTTGGTATGTAATACCTGCAGATGATAAAACTACAGCACGTTACATTGTAGCAAAAACATTAGAAAAAGAATTAGAAAAATATAATTTTAAAGAGCCTACACTTCCAAAGAAAGTGTTAGACCAAATAGATGAATTTAAAAAAGAATTAACGAACGAATAATATATAGAAAAGACAATAATAGATATATGTAAAGTAAATAGAATATTGTCTTTAAGCACTACAAAAAATGAATTTAAATTTAACAAAACCAATCGTATTTTTTGATTTAGAAACAACAGGAATAAACATTGCTAAAGATAGAGTAGTTGAGATATCTATTTTAAAAGTGTTTCCTAATGGAAATAAAGAAAGTAAAACATGGTTGGTAAACCCAGAAATAGAAATACCCAAAGAAGCTTCAGAAATTCACGGAATTACAAACGAAAAAGTAGTTACTGAGCCAACTTTTAAAGAATTAGCACCGCAAATTAATGAGTTAATAGGTGATGCAGATTTAGCAGGATTTAACTCTAATCGATTTGATATTCCTTTATTAGCAGAAGAGCTGCTGCGAGCAGGAATTGATTTTAATATGAATAATAGAAAAGCAGTTGATGTACAAACTATTTTTCATAAAAAAGAACAGCGAACACTAAGTGCTGGATATCAATTTTATTGTGGAAAAGAGTTAGTAGGAGCGCATGGAGCAGAAGCGGATACAAAGGCAACCTATGAAATTTTATTAGCACAGGTTGAAAAATATGAAGATTTAGAAAACTCAGTAGAAGCATTGAGTGAATTTTCAACCCACGGAAAAAGAGCAGATTTTGCAGGGTTTATTTTATTTAATGATAAAGATCAAGAAATTTTTTCTTTTGGAAAGTATAAGGGAAGAACTGTTGAAGAAGTATTTAAAGAAAACCCAGGATACAATGCTTGGATTCAGAATGCTGATTTTCCTTTGTACACAAAAAAGGTTTTAAAAGAAATAAAAGAACGAATGTCGGCACCGAAAGATACGATGACTGATGAAGAAAAGCTACAAGCTTTACAACAAAAGTTTAATTTACGTTAAGTGTTTGAAAATTAACAACTACTTAAGAGCTCTTATAATTTTCAATTTTTACATTCGTTAAAAATTAAGTTATGAGAGTTTTTCTTTTTCTATGTTTTGTAAGTATTACAGCATTTTCACAAACAGTAGTTTTAAAAAATAAAGTAATAGATGCATATACAAATGATCCTGTTGCTTATGCGAATATTAGTTTTTTAAATGAAAATGTAGGGGTGTCTTCCGATGAAAATGGTCACTTTTCATTACAGATCAATAAAAAAATATTGAAAAGTAAAGTACATGTTTCTTGTTTGAATTATAAAGACACTGTTGTATTAGCATCGGTTTTACAGAGTGAATCTCTTAAACTTCAACCAAAATTATATGAGCTAGAGGAAGTAATAATTTCAAAAAAAGCGGATAGAGAGTTAGTTGTTGATGAGTACAAAAGAAGAGATATAAAAGCTAGTTTTGGAGGAAGAAAAGGATCACCTTGGATAGTAACCAAGTATTTTCCTTATAAAAGTGAATATAAAAATTTCCCTTTTTTAAAGAGTGTAACGATTTATTTTACAAGTTTTCTTTCTAGAAAGAAAGCAAAATTTAGGGTTCGTTTCTTTAAAGTTGATGAAAAAACAGGTAAACCATCAGAAGATATACTAAAAGAAAGTTTAATTGTTGATGTAAAAAAGACAAATGGGAAGACTGAAGTTGATGTATCTAAGTTTAATATAGAATTTCCAAAAGAAGGTTTTTTTGTAGGATTAGAAAGAATACATATACCATATAATTTTCATAAAATAAAATACACTAAGCAAGGGAGTAGAAAAAAGTATAAAGATACTATAGTTGCCCCAGATTTTGGGGCAATATACACGAAAGATTCAACTTGGGTAAAATCAAGTGGAAAATGGGTAAAACACTATTTTCCCCAAGAATTTTATAAAGGAAATGCGCTAAAACCAGCAATTTCCGTAACTTTGAGTAACTAAGAAATTACATATTCAAAAACTTAAATATAAAGAACAACAATGTTTACAGAATATAAAAAACTACCTCAAAACTCAAGAGTTTGGGTGTATCAATCAGATAGAGAGTTTACACAAGAAGAAATAGAATTAATCAGTGCAAAAGCATTGCTTTTTATTGATAATTGGACGCGTCATGGAGACGATTTAAAAGGATCATTCACTATTAAGTACAATCAATTTTTGGTGTTGGGTGTAGATGAGAACTTTAATAATGTTTCAGGATGCTCAATAGATGCTTCTGTACGTTTTATTCAAGAGTTAGAAAAAGAGTTAGAATTAGATTTAATGGATAAAATGAATATTTCTTTTAAAGATGGAGATAATATTAATATCGTAAAACTACCAGAGTTCCAAAATTTTGCCAAAGAACAAAAAATAACCGCTAAAACGGTTGTTTTTAATAATATGGTAAATACTAAAGAAGATTTTGAAACAAAATGGGAAGTGCCAGCAAACCAGAGTTGGCATGCACGATTTTTGGTATAACTATTGATTTTATAAAAAAAGATGTTAAAGCCTTACATGTTTTTTGTAAGGCTTGTTAAGGGATAATATATGAAAAGAAAAGTATTAACATTACTAACGTTTGTTTTTATACAAATAATTCAAGCCCAAGTCCAAGGAGTAAACCCTTTATTGGCAAAAGATTCTATAACACAAAATGTATGGGTAGATAGTATCATGAAAACTATGTCTGTTGATGAAAAAATAGGACAGTTGTTTATGATACAAGCATATTCAAATAAAGATAAAAAACACGAAGATTTTATTTCTAATATGGTTACAAAATACCATGTAGGAAATATTATTTTTATGCAAGGAACACCTGATAAACAAGTAGTTTTAAACAATAAATATCAAGAATTAGCAAAAATACCTTTAATGGTTGGTTTTGATGGCGAATGGGGCTTGGATATGCGTTTGAAAAACACGTATCGTTTTCCTTGGAACATGACATTAGGGGCTATTCAGGACACGGTTTTACTTCAGGAAGTAGGTAAAAGAATTGGAGAACACTGTAAACGAGTTGGAATTCATATAAATTTTGCTCCAGTTGTAGATATAAACACTAATCCTGATAACCCAATTATAGGAAACCGTTCTTTTGGAGAAGATAAAGAAAATGTAGCAGAAAAATCAATAGCATTTACAAAAGGAATGCAAGAGGTAGGAGTGTTAGCGAATGCAAAACACTTTCCAGGACACGGAGATACGGAAGCAGATTCTCACCACACGTTACCAACAATTAATTTTAGTAAAGAACGACTAGATTCAATAGAGTTATATCCATTCAAAAAAATATTTAAAGCAGGTGTAGGAAGTGTAATGACAGCGCACTTGAGTATTCCAGCTTTAGAAACGAATCCAAAATTACCATCATCATTATCAAAAAGTATTGTAACCAATCTGTTACAAAATCAGTTAGGCTTTAAAGGGTTGATTATCACGGATGGATTGAATATGAAAGGAGCTGCAAATTATTCAACACCAGCAGAAATAGACTTAGCAGCAATTTTGGCAGGAAACGATATGTTGTTGATTCCTCAAGATGTCCCTGAATCAATTAGGTTTATTAAGAAAGCCCTATTGGAAGGAAAATTAACAGAAGAGCGATTAAATCATTCAGTTAAAAAGATTTTAAAGGCAAAATACTTAGTAGGGTTAAACAAGTATAAGCCTATTACTACAGGAAATGTTGTAAAAGATATAAATACCCCTTATGATGAGGTTTTACATCGTAAATTGATAAAAAACGCTATTACAGTTCTAAAAAATGAAGGAGGAATTTTACCAATTAACAACCTTAAGGATAAAAAAGTAGCTTACATTTCTTTAGGAAGTGATACTGGATCAGATTTCTATGAAATGCTTAAAAACTATACGAAAGTAGATAAGGTTTCTGATAAGCATTTAAGTGTATTGAACAAGAAGTTAGAAAAGTACAATCTTATAGTTATAGGTTTTCATAAATCAAATAAAAACCCTTGGAAAGGTTACAAGTTTTCTAATAAAGACCTTGTATGGTTACAAGAAATAGCAAGGAACCATAAAGTTATTTTAGATGTTTTTGCTAGTCCGTATAGTCTACTTCAAGTTCCTTCTTTTACTAACATAGAAGGAGTTGTAATGTCATATCAAAATAGTAAGTTAGCTCAAGAGCTATCAGCGCAAGCCCTTTTTGGAGCTTTTAATTTAAAAGGAAAGTTGCCAGTATCTATAAAAAATGAGTTTAAAGCAGGGGATGGATTATTGGTAGATGGGTTGGATGTGTTACAATACACAATTCCTGAAGAAGCTGGAGTTTCTTCAGAAAAACTTTCAATTATTGATAAAAGAATTGATACAATTTTACAAGAAAAGATGGCTCCAGGTGGACAAATTTTAGTAGCCAAAGATGGAAAAGTAATTTATAATAAAAGTTTTGGTTATCATACCTTAGCAAAAAATAAACCAGTTAGGAATTCAGATATTTACGATTTAGCTTCTTTAACTAAAATTTTAGCTTCGTTACCCATGATAATGAAAGCAGAAGAAGAAAGAAAAATTAGTTTATTTTCAAACTTGGGAGATGTATTACCAAGGTATAGTAAATCGAATAAAGACACTTTGTTATTAAAAGAAGTATTATCCCATTATGGACGTTTACGTGCTTGGATTCCATTTTATTTGCATACTAAAGACAGTGTAACAGGAAAGAACTCTACACAGTTTTATAGAAAAAACAGAACTTCAAGGTTTAGTATAAAAGTAGCAAGAAATTTATACTTAGCTAAAGAATATAAAGATTCAATTTATAAACAAATAGTTGATTCTGAACAACGAAAAAGAGTAGGATATAAGTATAGTGATTTAGGCTACTATATTTTTAAAGAAATTATAGAAAGAAAATATAAAAGACCTTTAAATAAACTGGTTGAAGAACAGTTTTATCAACCTATTGGGGCAGATAGAATGACATACTTACCTTTAAATAAGTTTACTAAAGATGAAATTGTACCCACAGAAAGAGACAATTATTTTAGACATCAATTAGTTCATGGTTATGTTCACGACATGGGAGCAGCTATGTTAGGTGGAGTAGGAGGACATGCAGGGTTATTTGCAAATGCAAACGATGTAGCTAAAATTATGCAAATGTTTTTACAGGATGGATCTTATGGAGGAAAGAAGTACTTAGAGCCAGAAACAGTGCATAAGTTTAATAAACGCTATTATGAAAACAAAAGAGTACGTAGAGGGTTAGGTTTTGATAAACCACAATTAAACCCCAAAGTAAAAGCAACTTGTGGCTGTGTTTCGGATGTGAGTTTTGGACATAGTGGTTTTACTGGAACGTATACTTGGGCAGACCCAGCAACAGGTGTCGTGTATGTGTTTTTATCAAACAGAATTTATCCAACAATGAGAAATTATGGTTTAGTAAAAAGTAATATACGTACCAAAATTCAACAAGATATTCAAGATGCTATTTTGATGGTGGAGTAGGTGATAATTTGGTATATAAAAGAATAAGTAAAAAGGAAGTGAAAAAGTAGATTAAAGCTATTTTCCAACCCCAAAATATAGATATTATCCAACTTTGTATACAATAAAAGGAAGGAAATAAAATAGCGTTTACACCAAATCTAAAGGTATCTATAAACTCTATTTCATCGATTTTTCTACTTAAAAATTTCCAAATTGAATATGGAACTAAACTATTTAAAACAATTAAAAAGAATAAAGGGAGAGCGTAGTTAATACTACGCTTTTTTTGTACAAATACCTTTTTATTTCTTATAAGACTGTTTACTTCATCAACTTTAGTAAAATCTACTTGAGCATTATTTAAATTAGCTAAGGTAGTTTCATAACTTTCATTTTGTTCTATATGAACAGATAAGTTTTCTAATTGATTTGAAACAAGCTCTTTTATGTGTTTTACAGATTTATTTATGTTTTGTTTGTCGTAATAATCGTTAGCCAAAATTGGAGAACCAAAATGGATAGCAGTTTTTGAAGGGTAGCTAGATACGTTTTGATATGTAATTCCTACTGGAATAATATTTATTCGAGTGTCAGGGAAATTATCTAAAGTTTTAAAAATAATTCTTGTAAAGCCTTTACTAAGTGGTCTAATAGCTCTGTCTTTTTTGTGTGTTCCTTCAGGAAAGATTAGTAAAGTTTTATTATTTTTTAAAAGAAGCTGACATTTATTAAAAATTTCTTCATTCTTACTAAGTTGTTGTACACCGTCTCTAATACGATAAATAGGCATCATTCCAAGCGAGTTGAAAAACTTAGCAATAATAGGGTTGTTAAATACAGCTGCACGCACTAAAAAGTTTGTTCTCCTTTTTATATGTGTAGCTATAAGTATAGGGTCAATTAAGCCATTTGGGTGATTAGCTGTAAAGATTACGGCTTCTTTTTTGGGAATATGCTCACTTCCAATAATCGTTGTCTTTTTAGAGTAAAAGAATAAGCCAGTTTTTACAAAAGCTTTAAAAAAGTAGTACAACAGTGTTTTCATGTATTATTTATATCTTCCCCAGTAAGTAGCTAACATTATTCCTGAAAAAATATCCCAAACACCCCAAAACGCAGCAAGAAGGGCCATTCCTCCTAGGCCATCAAAAAAACTAAAAATAAGTAGTAACCCTAAACCACCATTTTGTATTCCTGTTTCCATAGAAATAGTTTTAGAGTCCTTTTTATTTAATTTAAAAGATTTAGCAGTTACATAACCTATAATAAACGCATAAATATTATGAAATATTACAAGAAATAAAACTAGATGTATATAGTCTTTAAAAACATCAGCGTTATCATAAAGGGCTATTACAATTAATAAAAGGAAAAAGAAAATAGAAAATGGACGTAAAAGTTTATTGATTTTTTTAGCCATTTCATGATGATAGTGATTAACTAACATTCCTAAAACTATCGGAATTCCTAAAATAAGAAGGACAAGTTTAAAAAGTTCAAAAGGGTTTAAGGAAACACTTTTTAAAATTTCGTTAGTAGGCCCGTATAAACTACCCCATAATTGTAAGTTTAACGGGGTCATTACTAAACAAATTATCGTTGAAAATGCTGTTAAACTAACAGATAATGCAGCGTTACCTTTTGCCATTTTACTAAAAAAGTTAGAAACATTTCCTCCAGGGCAAGCAGCAATCATAATCATGCCTAAAGCAAAACTAGGGTATGGGTTAATAATATTGATAAGAATAAAGGTTAAAAAAGGAAGTAAAATAAACTGAGATAATAATCCAACAAATAATATTTTAGGTTCATTAATAAGTCTTTTAAAATCCTCTACCTTCATATCTAAAGCAATACCAAACATAATGATAGCTAGAGCAACATTAAGCATCCATAAAGCTTCAGTATCAAAATTAATCTTAATACTATCAATTTGTAAAGTGTTAATGTTTAAAGGCATATTCTATTATGTTAGCCCCCATTTGTAGAGCTTTTGTTCTAATTTCTTTTGGATTGTTATGTACGGCAGTATCTTCCCATCCATCACTTAAATCACTTTCGTAATCATAAAAAACTATAAGTCTACCTTCATAGAACAAACCAAAACCTTGAGGAGGTTTTTTATCATGTTCGTGAATTTTTGGCAAGCCTTTAGGAAAGGAAAAAGTTTGATCATAAATAGGGTGATTGCTGGGAATTTCTTGAAGTTGTAATTCAGGAAAAACTTTTTTTAATTCTCTTCGTATGTATTTATCAAGACCATAATTATCTGATACATGTAAAAAGCCTCCTGAAATAAGATAACTTCTTAGTATTGAAATTTCATTATTTGTAAATAAAATATTACCATGTCCGGTTATGAAAACTATTGGGTAGTCAAAGATAGTTTCGTCGTCTAGCGTAATGTTTTGTATGTTTTTGTCAATCTGGGTTTTCGTGTTTTGATTAGTGAATTTTACAAGGTTAGGTAAAGCTGTAGGATTTGCATACCAATCACCACCTCCTTTATATTGTATAACAGCTATTTCTTGAGAAAAAATATTTTGACTTAATAGAAAAATAAAAAGCAGGGTGAGGTTTTTCATGAATTAACTTGAATTTAAAAGCAATATAGTAAAACAACAATAAAAAAACACTAATAAATTTGTTATCGCCTTCTTTTCTTTAAAAAAATAATTCTTTTGAATATGAAAGCTAATTAATAAAGTATTATGTAGTTCTTAAATAAAAAAAAACACCAATAATAAATATTGATGTTTTTAAGCTATAGCTTCCTCTTCTTCGTAATTGAGAAATAAATTACACCTCAATAAATTTTTTAGAAATTTCACATTATAAATTGAAAACCCCTTCAACTATTTTCAATTACTAATTTTTTAATTTCTCATCACAAATATAGCTTAAGAGTAAAATATAAGGGTTCGAAAACGTCCATTTTGGATGTTTTCGAACTGTCTTTTTATAAAAAGATTATAAAATTAATTTAAAACAATTACAGATAAGTTTTTAAATTGAACAGGTGTATAACCTGTATGCTTTTTAAAAACGGTATAAAACGTAGATTTAGAGTTGAATCCAGATTCCAAGCCTATTGAAGTTATTGTATAGTCAGCATAATCAGAATCAACTAAAAGAGTCTTAGCAAAATTTACTCTCATTTCATTTAAGTAATCAGTAAAAGACTTTTTAGCAACACTATTTATAATAAGAGAAAGAGTACTAGAACTTAGTTTAGTATCTTTTGATAAGTCTTGTAAAGTATATTTATTTAATAAATATTTCTTTTTTGATCTAATAAATTGGTCTATTTCATTAAACTGTTCTTGTTGTTTGTCTATTTGGTTTTGAGAAAAACATTTATTTGTGTTTAAATTAATTAAATCTATACCAAAGTCATCATTTAAATCAATTAAAAGAGATTCTCTAATTTTTTTACGCTCTTTTAATACACGAATTTGTCTTAAACCTTGATAACCTAACCAGTAAATTAAAACAGTAGTGTAAACTCTTAAAGGGTAATAAGAGAATAAGAAACCGGTAAAGTTCATTTTTACTTTAATAATTAAGGCTAAAATCCAAAGAGCATATCCAATTGAAGTTAAAATAAAAAAAGTATAAATCCATCTAAGATTATCAAACGATAAAATTTTAGGAAAGAGCTTTTCTTTCTTATATAAAATATAAAATGAATAAAAAAAAATACTTAACGAAGTAGTTAAGCTAAATATTTCCTCGATGGAGGTATACCGTTCATAAGTATAATTTAAATACTCTCTTGAAGCAGAATCACTGTAATATAGAACAAAGCTAATTTGGCTAATTATAAGAATAAAAAAAATAGGAATAATTAATTTTAATATTTTGTACGACTTTTCAGCAAGGTTTAGGTAGTGAATTAAAAACATATACAAAAAAGGCATTGCTAAAAAATGCCAAGGTATTTGTACATAATCTAAAGCAAACTTATGCTGAAATAATTCTTTTTCTAAAACCCAAGATTGAATATTGTTTAGAGAAATTGCCAAAATTAAAAGGTTTAAGTATATCATACTTTTTTCTCGTCCATTTTTAGAACAAAAAAGTATTATACTAAAAGCAAAACCATGAATGGCACTAATTAACAAAAAGAGATTAAAAAAATCTGCTGTAGTCAAAATAAAACACTTTAAAAGAGCTAAATATACGAAAAATGAATTATTGATGTAAATAGGATATGCTTTGAACTACATTTAAGCCTGCGGTTTCTGTTCTAAGTCTATTCTTTCCTAAAGAAATAGGGATGAATTTCTTGTTTAATGACTCTTGTATTTCTTCAGGAGAAAAATCACCTTCGGGTCCAATAAGCACGGTATATTTTGATGTTAGAGAAGCAACGTTTTTTAAAAACTTTTTTTCAGTATCATTTTCACAATGAGCAATAAAAATTTCTTCTGAAAAATCATTTTTTATGAAGTTAGAAAAATTTATTGGAGGGTTAAGTTTAGGCAATGTAAATTGTAGTGATTGTTTCATTGCAGATTGTATAATTCTTTCTAAACGGTCAACTTTTACAACTTTTCTTTCTGAGTTTTTACAAATAATAGGGGTTATTTCATCAATACCAATTTCTGTAGCTTTTTCCAAAAACCATTCTAAGCGATCGTTGTTTTTCGTAGGTGCTATAGCTACGTGTAAATAATAATCTCTTGTACTAGGTTTTTCTTCGTATTTAATAATTTTGGCAATACACTTTTTATCATTTCCAATAATTATTTCAGCAAAAAAAAGAATACCATTTCCATTAGTGATATGCAATATATCTCCTTCTTTTTTCCGCAAAACACGAATTATATGACGACTTTCATCTTTGTTGAAAGTAATTTCTTTTGAAGTGATTAATAAATCCGGATTATAAAAAAGTTGCATTATAAATCGAGTTTGTATGTTCTTCTTCTTTTGTGAATTTTAGGACTAAAATCTTTCCAAATTTGATGAATTGCATGATTTTCTTCAAGTTCAGGTGTTCTAATACAGTTTTGAATTCCTTTAGCCAAAAATATAGGATGAAATTGCTCAAAAATAATGGCTGTAACTCCTTTGTTTTGATATTCGGGATCAACTCCAATTAAATAAAAAGTAACATCTTTAGAGTTTTTTCTTGCATTCAACAAGTGGAAAATTCCGAAAGGAAAAAGTTTTCCTTTTGCTTTTTGTAAAGCTTTAGAAAAAGAAGGCATAACAATAGCAAATGCGACTAGTTTATGATTTTCGTCAACAACAAATTTTATATACTCAGGGTTTATAAAGCTTATATATTTCTTTTTAAAATAAGCTATTTGAGCATCTGAAATAGGCACATAAGTTGATAGTTTGGAATATGTTTTACTAAACAAGTTAAACATTTCATCAACATAAGGCATAATTTTATCTGTAGAAGTAAAGTTTAAAGGAGTTAAGTTGTATCTCCTTTGAATTATATTACTAGCCTTTCTATATTTCTTAATATCAACGTTACTGAAAGAGAATATACTTTCGATGTATTCTTTTTCTTTTGTAAACCCTAAATACTCTAGGTGTTTCGCATAATAAGGATGATTGTACCATGTAATCATAGTTCCAATGTGGTCAAACCCTTCAATAAGAACTCCTGTTTTATCTAAATTATTAAAACCAACAGGACCTTCTATGTATTCTAAGTTATTTTCGCGACCTATTTCAGCAACTTTATTTAGTAAAGCTTTAGATACTTCAATATTATCAATAACATCAAACCAGCCAAAACGTATTTTTTTTATATGCTGCTTTTCTACTTCATAAGAATTGATAATAGCTACAACTCTACCAACTATTTCATTGTTTTTTAATGCTAAGAAAAAACGAGCTTTGGCATGTTCAAAAACAGGATTTTTATTTTTGTCAAAGCTTTCAATTTCATCCTTAATAATAGGAGGAACCCAGTACTTATTGTTTTTATAAAGAGAAAAAGGAAACTTAACAAATTGTTTCATTCCCTTTTTGGTAGTTATTTCTTTAATTTGAATCATTTTACAAATTTAAGGCTTTTAATTATCCTCCTTTTCTTTTTCCTTTTCTTTCTCTTGTTGTTCTTCTTTTTTAATTTCTTCTTCTAGCTTTTTTATTTCTTTTTCAAGCTTTAAACGTTCTTTTTCTTTACGCTTAGCCTCTTTTTCTTCTTCTTTTTTAATTTGTTTCTCAAGTTTTAAGCGTTCTTTTTCTTTACGCCTCTCTTCTTTTTCGGCTTTCTTCTTAGCTTTTTTAGCAGCTTTTCTTTCTTCTTTAGCTGTTTTTTTCTTTTGTTTTTTATCTTCTTTAACAATCATATCAACCAAAGACCCTTGGCGTTCTCTCTTAGGTTTTTCGTTTAAAAGCTCTCCATTACCTGAGTCATTATCTAAATCAACTTTTCTCTTCTCTTTTTTAGAAAATAGTTTTCCTACTTTACTAAACATTCGACCAAAGAAATTCCTATTCTCGTCATACTTAACAGGTTTTTCTTCTTCAATCTTGTTTCCAAATTCATCTATTTCAACAAAATCGTCTTTATGTCTATTAAGTCTGTATGATACTCCTAAAGAACTATATATACCAATTTCATCTTGTTGTAAGTTTGCCCTTAAAGAAGCATTGAACTGTAAGTTTTCACTAAAAAGATAGGCGGCACCTGCTCCTATATTAGTTTTTTTCTCATATTCTTCAAAAATACCTTGTATTTCAGCAAAACCAGACCAATAATCATTAAAGTTATAGGTACCCGTTACTATGTAAGAAAGTTGAGAAAAATCAGTTCCAATATAATCATAATGTAGGTTAGTAATTACATTTAATTTGTCAGAAAATTCATTTTGTAATAAAATACCAACTTTAGGACTAAACCCACCTCTTTCATGATAATCAGTTAAAAAACTTCCAATATTTATACCAGCAGAAACACCAATGTGTGGTATCCACCTTTTCCAGTCGAAAGAATGTCTTTTTTTCCAACTTCTTATTTCTTTGCTCTTATCATCATATTTAGGAGCATAAATCAGATATTTTGCACCTAGACTAAATTGACTTAACCCTGTTTTATTATATGATGACTCAAAAATGTTTTTAAATGCTATTTTATCTCTTTGTAAAGAAGTATTAAAGTTTACTTCTAATTTTTCAGAAATAAAGCTGGTTCTAAAAAACAAGTTTAATCCTAAGGCTTCAGGATTGCTAAAAGTTGGTGTAGCATTCATTTTTCTATAAAAAATACTTGTTTCGAACTGATAAACACCCGAGCCAACACTATAAGGGCTTTCAGAAAAACCTGGCTTATTTGAATTTATAACAGGTGTATATTGCGCGTTAGTAGTTAGAATAGAGCAAAAAACAAAAAGGATAAGAAGTTTCTTAATCATATAATAAATCCAAATTTTCAGGTTGTACAAACATACGTAAAAATACAATTACCTATATAATATAAGTTTTGTAAACTCTTAACGCTTCCTTTTGCTTCAAATTGTTATTTTTGATTGATTTTTTTATTTTAAGAAAAAGATGACATATTTAAATGAAGCTGGACCTGTGAATTTTTTAAAAACCATATTAATTATTCTGTTAGTTTATTACGTTATTAAGTTTTTAGCGAAACTTTTTGGACCATACTTAATAAAAAAAGCAGTAGACAAAGTACAAAAGAAAGCTGAACAACAGTATAGAAACCAACAACAAGCATCTGATGTTGAAGTAGGAAAAACTGTTATTGATAAAAAGCCAAGTAATTCTAAAGAAAGTAATAATTCTGTTGGCGAGTACGTTGACTATGAAGAAATAGACTAACCATGAACTTAAAGAAATTTTTACCGTTTGCAATAGCAATTATTGTTTTTGCAATAGCATCTGTATTGTATTTTAACCCGGTTTTAAGCGGAAAACAAATTAAACAAAGTGACATTACTCAGTTTATAGGAATGTCAAAAGATGTAAAAGAATATAGAGCTGAAAAAGGAGAAGAGCCTTATTGGTTAGATAATGCTTTTAGTGGAATGCCAGCATATCAGGTAAGTGCTTATTATCCGAATGACTTTGTACGTTATGTTGATAAAGTTATTCGCTTTTTACCTAGACCTGCGGATTATCTTTTCTTATATTTTTTAAGTTTTTTCTTATTATTAACTGCCTTAAAAGTTGATTGGAAACTAGCTGTTTTAGGAAGTTTGTCCTTTGGGTTTTCTACCTATCTGATAATTATTTTTGGAGCAGGACACAATGCGAAAGCACATGCTATAGGTTATATGCCAATGGTGATTGCAGGAGTAATTTATATTTTTAGAAAACGATATTTATTTGGGTTTATTTTAACGGCTTTAGCAATGGCTTTAGAAGTTTATTCAAATCATCCACAGATGACTTATTATTTAGGATTTTGTTTGTTGATTTTGGTAATTGTTGAAGGTGTTGAAGCTTTTAAATCGAGAACATTACCTGTGTTTTTTAAACAATCAGCTATTTTGGTTGCAGCAATGTTAATTGGTATTGGAGCTAATTCTACTAGGTTGTTAGCAATGAAAGAGTATGCTGATTATAGTACGAGAGGAAAATCAGAACTAACAATTAACCCTGATGGAACATCAAAAGAAAAGTCTACTGGGTTAGATAAGGAGTATATAACTGAATATAGCTATGGAATAGCCGAAACATTTAACTTGATGATTCCTCGTTTTATGGGAGGAGGAACAGTTGAAGAGTTGGAAGAAGACTCAAACTTTTATCAAGTTTTAGAGCAAAATGCTGGTAAAAGTGTAGCAAAAGAGTATTCTAGTCAAGTGTTGACTTATTGGGGGAAACAACCTATTGTTGAAGCACCAGCTTATATTGGTGCGATAGTTTTTTTCTTATTCTTTTTAGGAATTTTTCTAGTAAAAGGACGATTAAAATATTGGCTGGTTGCAGCTACCATTTTTTCGATCGTATTAAGTTGGGGTAAAAACTTTTCTATAATAACTGATTTCTTTATTGACTATATACCTTTATATAATAAATTTAGAGCAGTATCGTCTATTCAAGTAATAGCAGAATTATGTGTTCCTTTGTTAGGAATTCTGGCATTAAAAGAATTTTTCTCTTCTGAGAATTCTTCCGAAGAAAAAGAAAATGCAGTAAAGAAAGCTTTTTACATTGTCGGAGGTATTTCTTTATTGTTCTTATTGTTTGGATCTAGTTTGTTCGCTTTTGAAGGATTACGTGATGCACAATATCAGCAACTTCCAGAGTTAATTGATGCTTTAATTGCAGATAGAAAATCAATGTTATTTAACGATAGTTTACGTTCTCTTTTATTGGTTTTAGCTGTTGCAGGAATGTTGTGGTTTTATTTGAAAGGAAAATTTAAGCAAGTACCTGTGTTAATTGTATTGGGAGGATTAATAATTTTTGATTTGGTCTCAATAGATGCTAATTATGTTAACAAGGAAGATTTCACTTCAGCTAGAAGAGTACAAAAACCATTTACAGCAACAAAAGCTGATGCAGAAATTTTAAAGGATAAAGGATATTATAGAGTTGTTAATTTTAGCGTAAGTCCTATGCAAGACGGTAGAACTTCTTATTTTCACAATTCGATAGGAGGGTACCATGCTGCCAAGATGAAACGTTATCAAGAGTTGTTTGATTATCAAATAGCTAAAAATAATATGGAAGTGCTAAATATGTTAAATACTAAGTACTTTATTATTAGCGATGAACAATTTCAAGAGAATCCAGAAGCTAATGGGAATGCATGGTTTGTAAACTCATTAAAAAAAGTATCTTCAGCTAATGAAGAAATTATAGCATTAGATAGTTTGAATACTAAATCAGAAGCGGTTATAAACTCAAACGAGTTTAATCTAAAAGCCGATGTGTTTCAAAAAGATTCAATTGCTACGATTAATCTTGTGAAGAAAGATCTTACTGAATTGATATACGAAGCAAGTACAACTTCAGAACAATTTGCTGTATTTTCTGAAATCTATTACAAAGATGGATGGAACGCTTATATTGATGGAGAAAGTGTGCCATATTATAGAGTAAACTATGTTTTAAGAGGAATAGAAGTTCCTGCAGGAAAACATAAAATAACTTTTAAATATGAGCCTTCAGTAATTAAAACAGGAAGTTCATTGTCTTTAATTTGTTATGCTTTACTCCTTATAATACCTATTGGTTGGTTTGTTATAAAAAAGAAGAAGAACTAATTTTCAAGGTCTTTTAAAAATACAGAAGGGGTTACACCAATATGTTTTTTAAACGCTCTTGTAAAAGCAGATGCGTTGGTATAACCTATTTCTTCAGCAATGGCTTGAATGGAATATTTTCTAAAGTTTTTGTCTGTCTTTAATTTATGTACTACATAGTTAATTTTAAGCTTAGTACAGTATTGTTTAAAAGACTCTTCGTAATACTTATTAAAAACAAAAGAAATATAAGTAGTATTGGTATTTAATTTTTCAGCAATGTAGTTAACTGAAAAATCAGGTTTTAAAAAATCTAAACTATTAGCAATATTCCTAAATTCATTAAGAATTTTAGCTTCTAAGATTTCATCAATATTGTATTCTTTTTTTTCTATTTCTGTCGTTTTATTGTTGCTTATTACAGATATAAGTTTCTTCTTCTTATCTTTTTCTTTTTTAAATAAATAAAAAGTAATAACGAAAAAAGTTAATAATAAAATAATAAAAGAAATAATGAGGTTACGCTGTTTTTCTGCTTCTCTTTGTTCTATAGTTTTTTTAAGCTTTTGAGCTTGAGCAAAATTATTGTTGTAAAAAAGATTGAAAGTTTTGTCTTTAGTATCTTTTGTTAAATGATGTTGTTCTAAAGTAAGTTTAGAATACTTGTAAGCGCTATCCAGTTTATTTAAATTATTATATTCTTTTGAGAGAATGTCGTAAATAGTAATAAGTTTACTCCTTTCACATTTTTTATAATTCATTAATAATTTATTAGAATGGTAAATAGCGGAATCAGAATTTTTTAAGTTGTGAAAACAAATGGCTTTTAGGTAATATTCTTTGTTAAAATAAGAATAACCATTACTTATATTTTTATAATTATTAATTAAATCAATAGCTTTAGAAAATTCTTTTTTAGCCATTAAAACTTTAGTTTTTCTTAAGTAATAATATATTTTAGAGTCTTTATGTTGAGGAGTAAATTGTTGTGTTAATTTATAAGCTTTGTCAAAGTAATAGTCAGCAGAATCCAGGAGAATGGTATTTGGGTTTTTATTGTTAATTAAAATATATGTGTTTCCAAGGCAATTAAAAGAGTTAGCTTTCCATTGAAGAAAAAAATTGTTTTTTTGAAAATCTTTAAGAACAGTTTTTTTTGATTCCGAAATAGCTTTTAGTAGTATACTTTTAGCTTTTTCTTGCATGTTAAGTTTATTTTTTATTACAGCTTTACTAAGAACAAGTCCCAATTTATTTCTAATCCATTTTTGATCTTTTATAGGATGATTAATTATTTCTTTTTCATACTTAATAAGTATAGAGTAAGCTTCTTCGTACTTTTCTTGATTTTTTTTTATCCAAAAAAGCCTATTTAAAGAAGCAATTTTTCTATCAATAAGGCAAGTCAAGTTATTATTTTGGAGTAAAGAATCAATTTGTGTTATTACCTTATTAGAAGAAGTTGCAGCTTCATCGTATCTTTTTAATCTATAAAGTCCATAAATTTTATCAGTAGCAGCTTCTATTTTTGTACAAATATTGTTAGAATTTTCTAACTTATCACAATAAAAGAACAAGCTATCAGTATTAATGTTTTTATAAAAGTCAATCTTACTTCGGTTTATAGAATCTAAATATATTGTTTGTGATACTGTATTTAATGAAAAAAATAAAGTAATTAATGTTATAAGTATAAACCTAATCATTAGAATAGTTTAAGTAATTAAGAATTCTTTTTCTCAAATAACCTCATAAAAAGCTCTCAAATATACATTAATTTAACTGTGCTTTTTATAAAATACGGGATATAATATTTTATTTTTAAATAAAACAATAATATGTTTGCATTAAACAAAACGTACTAGATAAGTACAAGTTGCTATGGAAAATTAATATTTTATAAAAGCGAAAGATTAATCTTTCGCTTTTATGTTTTTTGTATAATATTTAATTAAACTCAATTAAAAGGTTTATTACACGAAATGATAAAATAGTAATACATTTGTGTTAAAATAAATTTCATGTATTTTAAACTACCAAAGAAAAGATATAACCATACACTTCAGTTTTTACAAAAACATCTTACAGCTCCTGCTACAATACTAGATTTAGGAGTGCGTAACCCGTTTTCTGAAATTATGGAAGAAAATGGATATACAGTTTATAATACAAATGGGGAAGATTTAGATTTATTACCCCAAATTGTAAAAGATTATAATGTAGATGCAGTAACGGCTTTTGAGATTTTTGAACATTTATTAGCACCATTTAACGTGTTAAGAGAAATTAAAGCACAAAAAATAATAACCACTGTTCCTTTAAAGTTATGGTTTGCAAGTGCGTACAGAAGCAAAACAGATATGTGGGACAGACATTATCATGAGTTTGAAGACTGGCAGTATGATTGGTTATTAGAAAAATCAGGTTGGAATATTGTTGATACTGAAAAATGGACAAGTCCAATAAACAAGTTGGGTATAAGACCTGTTTTAAGAAAATATACACCTAGATATTATGCTGTATATGCTGAGAAAGAGAGAAAGGGATGAAGATAGGAATGGTTTTAGATAAGACGTTTCCTCCTGACCCTAGAGTACATAATGAAGCAATAGAATTAATAAAATCTGGACATGAGGTTTTTTTATTTTGTTTAACTTATGGTAATGAGCCAACATCAGAACTTGTAGGTAAAATAAAAGTAAAAAGATATGAGTCAAATAAGTTAGAGTATAAGTTATCTGCTTTGGCTTATACTCTCCCATTATATTCTCTTTCACTAAAGAAAAAGATAATACATTTTCTTAATAAATATGATATAGAGGCTATTCATATACATGATATGGTTGTAGCTGAAGCTGTAATGTTAGCCAATAAAAAGAAGCAGCTCCCGGTTGTATTAGATTTACATGAAAATAGGCCTGAGATAATGAGGTTTTATCCTCATTTAAAAAAGTTTCCGCAAAATATTTTAATATCAACAAACAAATGGAAGCAAAAAGAAGAAGAGCTTATTAAGAAAGCTAGTAAAGTAATAGTTGTTACTCAAGAAGCAAAAGAGGAAATATATAAGAGAACAAAAATAAAATCTGATAAAGTTATTGTTGTTCCTAATACAGTAAGAAAATCATTTTTTGAAAAGCAAGATAATTTTGAAGAAAGCTCAAAAAGAGATACTTTTAACTTACTATATATAGGAGATACAGGAGAGAGAAGGGGAGTAGCTACAGCAATTAAAAGTTTACCAGCATTAAAAAAGGAAATAGAGAATATTCGATTAGTAATTGTAGGAAGTCTAAACACTAAATTAAAAAAGTTATCTGAAGAATTAAAAGTTGAAGAACAAGTATGTTTTGAAGGGTGGCAAGAAGAAACTACATTTCCTAAGTATATAAAACAGAGTAATGTTTGTTTGTCTCCTTTACACAGAAATTTACATCACGATACTACACATGCTAATAAATTATTCCAGTACATGAGTTTAAGGAAACCTTTGTTGGTAAGCGATGCAACAGCTCAAAAAAACATAGTAGAAAAAGTAAATGCCGGATTGATACATGAAGCAAAAAATGTAGAAGATTTTACTGATAAAGTACTGAGGTTATATAAAGATGAGCTGCTGAGAAAAGAATTAGGAAAAAACGGAGAAGCTTTTATTCGAAATGAATTTACATGGGATAAAACCTCAAAAGAATTAATAAACCTATACAATAGTTTAATTTGAAAGTATTAATAATTACATACTATTGGGTGCCGGCAGGAGGTTCAGGTATACAAAGATGGTTGAAGTTTGTAAAATATTTGCGAAATTTTAATATTGAACCAATAGTTTACACAGTTGAAGATGCTAAATATCCGATAGTTGATACAACATTAAAAAAAGATCTTCCTGAAAATTTAACGGTTTTAAGAAACTCAATTTGGGAACCTAATGACTTGTTATCTGTTTTCAAGAAAAAAGAAACGAAAACAAGTGCTGGTTTTTTAGATCCTAATCCAAGTTTAATAGGTCAGGTAATGCAATATGTTCGAGCTAATTATTTCATTCCTGATGCAAGAAGGTTTTGGGTAAAGCCTTCAGTTAATAAGCTAAAAAAATATTTAAAAGAAAATACTATTGATGTTATTATAACTACTGGACCACCACATAGCTTGCATTTAATCGGATTAAAGCTTAAAAAAGAATTAGGATTGAAGTGGGTAGCAGACTTCCGTGACCCTTGGACAGATATTGATTATTTTCATCAATTACCACTCACGCAAAAATCAAAAGCAACACATCATCAATTGGAGCAGGAAGTGTTAAGATATGCCAATGCGGTATTAGTTGTAGGTAAAACTATGAAAAAGAATTATGAAAAATTTTCTAATAATATTCATGTTATTACTAATGGTTTTGATGCAGAAGAAAGTAGAGAAACAAATGTAATACTAGATAAAAAGTTTTCAATTACGCATATAGGTTTGATGAATGATGATAGGAATCCTGAAGTTTTATGGAAAGCATTATCAGAGTTATGTAAAGAAGATAAAGAGTTTACAGAAGATTTAGAAATTAAACTAATAGGGAAAATAGCGAAAGGAGTTAAAAAATCTTTAGAAACACATCAATTTAAAAATATTACAAAAATTACTTATCTACCTCATAAAAAAGCACAACAACAACAACAAACATCACAAGTTTTATTGTTAGCAGTAAATAAAGTACCAAGTGCTAAAGGAATTATTACAGGTAAAATATTTGAATATTTACAAGCAAAACGCCCTATCTTAGCAGTGGGTCCAGAAGATGGTGATTTAGCAGAAATACTTGCTAAAACTAACTCAGGAACTATTGTTGGTTTTGATGATGTAGTAAAAATGAAAAAAGAAATTAAACTTCTTTATAATCAATATAAGAAAGGGATTTTAGAGGTTAATTCTAAAAACATAGAGCAATATCATCGGAAAAAGTTAACAGAGAAATTATCTATAGTATTAAAAAAAGTCGTTAATTCTTGAAAAAAATAATAACCATATTAGGAGCACGTCCACAGTTTGTAAAAGGAGCTGTATTAAGTAGAGTGATTCAAAAGCATAATGAAGTAGAAGAAATAATAGTGCATACAGGGCAACATTTTGATGCTAACATGAGCGCTGTTTTTTTTGAAGAAATGCAAATACCTAACCCCAAATATAATTTAAATATCAATGGTTTAAGTCATGGTGCTATGACGGGGCAAATGTTAGAAAAAATAGAAGAAATTTTAGTATTAGAAAAGCCAGATGCAGTTGTTGTATATGGAGATACAAATTCGACGTTAGCAGGAGCTTTAGCAGCTAAAAAACTACATATAAAAGTAGTACATATTGAAGCGGGCTTGCGTTCATTCAATATGCAAATGCCTGAAGAAATAAATCGTATTTTAACAGATAGAATAGGAAACCTACTAAGTTGTCCAACAGATACTGCTGTATCAAACCTGAGAAATGAAGGTTTTGATAGTTTTGATATTTTGATAGAAAAGCATGGTGATATCATGAAAGATGCTGTAGAGTTTTATAATCAAGTTTCCGAAGAGAAGTCAACTATTATTAAAGACTTAGGTTTAGAGAAAAAAGAGTTTGTGTTAGCAACAATTCATCGTCAAGAAAATACTGATGAAAAAGAGAGATTAGCTAATATTTTTGAAGCTCTTGAAAAAATTAATGTTTCTAAAAAAGTAGTATTGCCATTGCATCCAAGGACAAAAAAAATGTTAGAAAAGTACAAATTAAAGTCTAATATATCCTTTATTGAACCTGTAGGGTATTTTTCTATGTTAGAGTTATTAAAAAATTGTGCTCTTGTTATAACTGATAGTGGAGGTTTACAAAAAGAGGCTTTCTTTAATAAGAAGTTTTGTGTTATAGCAAGAGAAGAAACAGAATGGAAAGAGTTAGTAAGTAATGGTTATGGAGCTATAACAGGAGCTAATTCAGGAAAAATAATTAATTATTTTCAACAGTTTTTAGCTACATCAAAAGATTTTAAAGAGCCATTATATGGAGATAATGTTGGAGAAAAAATATATCAATCAATATTAAAATTAATAAAAGAATAAATTGGGAATTGTATTTAAACAATCGTTCAGGAATACTCTAATAATATATTTAGGATTTTTGATTGGAGGTATTAATACCTTGGTGTTATATACACGATTTTTAGGAGATGAATATTATGGATTAGCAACCTATGTTTTTTCGGCTTCAAACTTAATTATGCCTGTTACAGCCTTTGGAGTTCACTTTACAATTATCAAGTTTTTTTCTGGATATACTTCAAAAGTAGAAAAAGATAAATTTTTAAGCTCTATAATTTTTTTACCATTATTTATAGCGATTCCAATAGGATATTTTTGGAGTTTATTTCATAATTGGATTATGAGTTATGTGGTAGAAAATGGAAGTGGAGGCAACCTCATAATTGAAGATTATACTATTTATATTTATATAATCGCTGTAGCTTGTGCTTATTTTGAAGTGTTTTATTCTTGGGCAAGAGTACAAATGCAATCGGTTTTTGGGAATATTTTAAAGGAATTATACAATAGAGTAGCTGTGATGGTTTTACTTTTTGCTGTGTATTTTAACTTTATAACAAAAGAAGAGTTTTTAGTATATATGTCAATAGCTTACATATTAAGAGTACTCCTAATGATGGGGTATGCTTTTCGTCTATATACACCAAAATTTACCTTCAGTTTACCAAACAACTTTAAAGAAGTTTTACGATACACTTTTTATATCATTTTAGCAGGTAGTGCAGGAGCTATTATCTTAGATATAGACAAAGTAATGATACCAGGAAAAGAAGGTTTTGCTACAGCTGCATATTATACGGTAGCTGTGTTTATAGGATCATTTATAGAAGCACCAAGTAGGGCAATGGGGCAAATTTTACAGCCATTAACCTCTAAGGCTCTTAATGAAGATAACCCAAAAGAAACAGAAAGTTTATATAAGAAGAGTTCTATTAATTTATTGTTGATTGGCGGGCTGTTTTTTGTCTTAGTAAATTGTAATGTGGAGGAGTTATTCAGGTTGATGCCAAATAAAAATTATGGAAAAGAAGGAGTATTAGTAGTATTATTGATTTCGTCTGCAAAGTTATTTTTAATGTCATTAGGTAGTAATGGTGCTATTATAAGTAATTCTAAATTTTATCGTATTACGTTACCTGTAGGTTTAGGAATGGCCTTTTCTGTATATTTTTTGAATAGTTACTTTTTTAATGATTTAGAAATGGGAACAAAAGGGTTGGCACTAGCAACACTTATTACAGTTTTGGTGTTTAATACCTTTAAACTATGGTTTGTAAAAGAAAAGTTTAATATGACCCCTTTTACTAATAAAACATTTTTAATGATTCTTGTTGTCTTAATTATGTTTTTAGGGTTTAATTTTTGGAATTTTTCAATACCTAAGTTTTATCTTTTTGACTTTCCAATTCACCCAATAGTAAACATTGTTTTAAAGAGTATATTAATTATAGTAATTTATGTCTTTGTCGTAGTAAAATTATCTATTTCTGAGCAGATTAACAATCTAGCCAAAAGGTATATAAAGTAAAAAGACCTGCACACAAAGGGAACAAGTCTTTTCTTAATAATAAGGGGGAAATGAAACATTAAAAAGGGGGAAATGCTTCGGTGGCAAATATATATAAAATAACTAAATAACCTCTTAGTTTATGTTAAAAAATAAAGAAATACTAAAATAGTATGAAGAAAGTTATTTTAGGCTTATATTAATTTTTTCTAAAAAACTAATAGTATTAGCACCTTCCATAAACAAAAGATCTAAAATAGATAAATTAGGTATAAATCCGTATTTATCATCAAACATTTGAATATAAGAATCCATTTTTATTTCAACTCCTTTTTTAGCAATAGCTAAAGCTCTATAATCAATGCTCTCAGGGGTTAGTTCGTAACTGGAAGTTTTGTTAAATTGCTGTTTAATTTGTAAAGCATCAGTTACAAATAAATGAGTATCAATATTCAAGTCTTGTAAAAACGTGTACTTTTTATTGAAAATAGCTTGTAAATCATCTTCAAAAAATTCAAAAAATGGAGAAGAACGATAAGCTGATTGTAATGACTTAAAATGTTGTTGTTGCCAAGGGAAGTCATTTTCTACTAAGGTGTCTTTGGTCTTTTTTCTACCTTCTTTTGTTTTATGTTTAACAGGAATATTAAGAGCTAATTTACCATTGGCTCCATAAATATAACAGCGATTACGATAGGTTTGCTTTTGATAATTATCTTCTATTTCAAAAGTAATAGCATCCGATTGATAGATTGCTGCATACTGTGAAATAGGAGCAAAATAAGTTGGAATAAAAAGTGACATTATGCTTTTTTCTTTTTACTTTTTCTAAAACTGTACACGATATAACCTCCAATCAACAATAAAACTAACCAAAGGTAAGAAACAGGTTTACCACTTCCTCCAACAGTTGTAAACATTCTGTCCCAACGAATAGAATTTAACTTAGCAATAAAACTAGGTGCATTAGCATCCCAACTTAACCAAATCATAACAGGTTTACCAACTACGTGGTCAAAAGGCACATATCCCCAATTTCTAGCGTCTAACGAACGTTGACGATTGTCTCCCATCATCCAGTAGTAATCTTGCTTAAAAGTATATTCTTTTGCTTTCTCACCATTGATATAAATGTCGTCTCCAAAAATTGTTAAATTGTTATTCTCATATCTACGAATAATCTGCTCATAAAAAGGAATTGTTTTAGAATTTAATTTAACAGTAGCTCCTTTTTTAGGAATATATATTGGTCCAAAATTATCCGAAGACCAAGCATATCTTGGGTCATGAGGAAAAACTGATTTGTCATAAGCTCCTTTTGGAGTTAAGTGTTTTTTAATACTTTTTACAATAGGGTTTTTAGCTATTAAAGCAGCCTCTTCATCAGTTAAATTTAATACATATTTATCACCTTGCATTCCCCATTCTCTGATATTGTATCTTTTTACAGCACCTTCACTAAACTTTTCACCGTTAGTGTCTACAATATGCAGCCATTGTGGTTTTGCTCTATCAGGTAATACGGTTTTCTTTCCATTAATAAATACATAACCATCACGAACTTCTAAAGTATCACCAGGAGTACCTACAGCACGTTTTACGTAGTTCGTACGCTTATCAATTGGTTTATAGGTAAAGTTACCAGAGTTATCTCCCCACATTGTGGCTAAAGAGTCTGAAGGCCAGCTAAAAACAACGATATCATTACGCTTAATTTTTTGAAAGCCAGGAACACGCATATAAGGTAAAGAAAGCTTGTTTAATAAACCTTCCTTGTTTTTATCATCAGATAAAAATGATTTTATACCCAATCCAGGAATAGTATCGTGTGCCATTGGTGCAGCAACGGTAGTCATTGGTACACGTGCACCGTAATGAAACTTACTTACAAATAAATAATCACCAACTAATAAGGTTTTCTCTAAAGATGAGGTAGGAATAGTGTATGGTTGCATAATATAAGTATGTACTAAAGTAGCAGCAATAATAGCAAAAGCAATAGAGCTAACCCATTCACCTAAAGGAGATCTTGGTTTTAAACTTCTGTTTTCAATATATTTTGCATCTGTAAAATAATTGATATAATAGATATATAATCCTAAAGTTAGAATAGCTAAAATAGTATCAGGTCTTTTGTTAAAACCAAAACTTCTACAAGTTTCAACCCAAATAATAGGGAACATTAATAGGTTAACTATAGGAATAAACAATAAAATCACCCACCATTTTGGACGATTTATTATTTGCATCAATACAATAGCATTATAAACAGGTATAGCAGCTTCCCAAGCTTTTTTACCTGCTTTAGTATATAGCTTCCAAGTACCTAAAAAATGAACAACTTGTATGAATAAAAAGAATAAAAACCATTCAGTAAATGTCATAATCTATATATTTTGTAGTTCCATTAAGGAATAAAATTCAATTTTATTTGTGTGTTTCTTGAGCTGTTTGTTACGTTATTAACCTAAGTTTAACACATCTCGCATAGTAAAAACACCTGTTTTATTATTTAACCACTCAGCAGCAATTACAGCACCTAAAGCAAAACCTTGACGATTATGAGCTGTGTGTTTAATATCAATAGTATCTATTTCAGAATTGTAAGTCACGGTGTGAGTACCTGGAACATTCGGAGTTCTGATAGCTTTAATAGGAATATTTTCTTCTGATGTTTTTTCGTCTAATTCCCAAGCTTTTTGGTTAGTATTTTCAATAACACCTTCTGCCAATGTAATTGCAGTACCGCTTGGAGCATCTAACTTTTTAGTATGATGAATCTCTTCAATAGAAACATTATATTGTTCTAAAGTATTCATCATTTTAGCAAGTTGTTTGTTTAGTTCAAAGAAAACATTAACCCCTAAACTAAAGTTAGAGGCATAAATAAAAGCACCGTTTTTTTCATTACATAAATCAACAATATCG
Organism: Tenacibaculum sp. XPcli2-G; assembly: GCF_024124505.1. Classification (NCBI taxonomy): domain Bacteria; kingdom Pseudomonadati; phylum Bacteroidota; class Flavobacteriia; order Flavobacteriales; family Flavobacteriaceae; genus Tenacibaculum; species Tenacibaculum sp. XPcli2-G. The sequence continues at coordinate 11,179 of NZ_JAMXSH010000002.1, read as the reverse complement.
TTGTACTTATCTAACCAGCCAGTAGTTCCAGAAATAACAGGTGTATTATTGTTAATACAATTGCTGATATTGTCGTGTGCTGAAGAAGGAATGCTAAAGTCTATTGCTACATCAGCTTTTGTAATATCATACACTTCTTTTCCAGAAGTTTTTATAACGATTTGATGTCCTCTTTGTAAAGCAATTTTTTCAATTTCTTTACCCATTCTACCATAACCAAGTAAGGCTATTTTCATTTTAAAAAGAATATTTTAGTGTTAAACCAACTTTTGGGGCTTCAATAAATAAAGGATCAGGAGTTATTACTGGTTTTACAGATAAGCTATCGTCTGTGTCAAATTGTAATAAGTGTGCATTAACACTAGCTTCAACAATTTGCAAAACATATAAAAGTACACCAGTTAATAATGATAAATCTCTATTTTTTCGTAAAGTTTTTTGAGCAGATTCTAATCCAGGTGTTGAAATAAATGGGTTTCCGTCCTTACCATTGAATTCATCAGATAACCCTTGGTTTCTTAGCTTAAAAGCTGTTCGGTATCGATCATACTGATCACTATTATCAATATAAAAATATGCACTAGCACCTATTGCAGCCCATACTACTGGTGCTTTCCAATATTTTCCATTATAAATTTGCCCGCCTCCGGGGAAAATAGCTGAGTAAAAGGCAGCTTTTGAAGGTGACAAAGGATTGTATTTGTCACTTGTTAACTGAAGTTGTTTTGCCCTAACGGCAATAGAATCTTTTTGAGCAAAAGTATTTTGAAACAAAAAAAGACTAAAAAAAGCGAATATGATTATACGTACGTTCAATTACTTTAGTAAGTTTTTAATACGGTTAAAATCTTCTTCAGAATGAAAAGGAATAGAGATTTTACCTTTTCCACGATTGTTCACTGTAACGTCAATTTTATGTCCAAAATAGTCGCTAATATCCTTAACACTTTCAGAAATATAATTAGGTAAAGCTTTCTTTTTGGCTGTTTTAGCAACCTTACCAGCTTTTAGGTTCTTTACAAGTTCTTCAGTTTGACGTACTGATAGTTTATCACGAACAATTTTCTCATAAATATTTAATTGATCAGAGTTACTATCAACATTGATCAATGCACGACCGTGCCCCATTGAAATAAAACCATCACGCATTCCTGTTTGAATAATAGGATCTAGCTTAAGTAAACGTAAGTAGTTAGTAACTGTAGAACGCTTTTTACCAACACGGGTACTTAGTTCTTCTTGAGTAAGTTGAATTTCATCAATTAAACGTTGATAAGAAAGAGCAACTTCAATTGGGTCTAAGTTTTTACGTTGAATATTTTCTACCAACGCCATTTCTAACATTTCCTGATCGTTTGCTAAACGAATGTAAGCAGGAACGGTTTTGTTTCCAATAAGTTTAGAAGCTCTAAAACGACGCTCTCCAGAAACTAATTGAAACTTATCGTTTGATAGTTTACGTACAGTAATAGGCTGAATTACTCCTAATTCTTTAATAGAACTAGCTAATTCGCGCAACGCTTCTTCATCAAAATAAGTTCTAGGTTGGTAAGGGTTTACATCTATTGAGTTTATATCAATCTCAATAATATTTCCAACCAACTTATCTGCATTTTTGTCTTCTGCTGAGTTTACTTCTGCAGTTTCCTTTAATAATGCTGATAAACCTCTACCTAAAGCTTGTTTTTTTGTTGCTTTTGCCATGTACAGTAATTATGCGTTTTTAGTTAAAATTTCGTTCGCCAAATTTAAGTAATTTACGGCACCTTTACTCGTTGCATCGTATGAAATTATACTTTCTCCATAACTTGGTGCTTCACTTAAACGGATATTTCTGTGTACTATTGTTTCAAAAACCATAGAACTGAAGTGTTTGCGTACTTCATCTACCACTTGGTTTGACAAGCGTAAACGAGAATCGAACATAGTTAATAACAAGCCTTCTATTTCTAGCTCTTGATTGTGTATTTTTTGAACACTCTTAATTGTGTTTAATAATTTTCCTAAACCTTCTAAAGCAAAATATTCACATTGAATAGGGATAACAACAGAGTCGGCAGCTACTAGAGAGTTTAAAGTTATTAACCCTAAAGATGGGGCGCAATCAATTAAAATAAAATCGTAATCATCTTTAATATCTTCTAACGCTTTTTTTAACATGTACTCGCGTTGTTGCTTGTCTACCAATTCAATTTCAATAGCAACTAAATCAATATGAGCAGGAATTAAGTCAACGTTTGGAGAGTCAGTTTTTAAAACAGTGTCTTTCGCAGAGATCGTGTGTTCTAAAACCTGATACGTTCCAATTTCTATACTTTCAACGTCTAAACCTAAACCAGAAGTAGCATTTGCTTGGGGGTCAGCATCAATTAACAACACTTTTTTTTCTAAAACACCTAAAGCCGCAGCTAAGTTTACAGATGTAGTAGTTTTACCTACGCCACCTTTTTGATTTGCAATTGCAATAATTCTACCCATTATAATTTATAAAGTTTGAAAGAGGTAAATTTACAATTATTTCTCATTTTTGAAAGAGAAAGATATTAAATAAAATAACAAAAGCCACAGAGTTTTGATTCTGTGGCTTTTGTAATTTTTATATGTAGAAAATTTATTACCCGTTTAACATTACTGGCATAACAAGCATAGTTACTAACTCGCCTTCTTCAGTACCGTCAATTGGAGTTAAAATTCCAGCTCTATTTGGTAAGCTCATTTCAATTAAAACGTCGTTAGAGTTTAAGTTGTTTAACATTTCGCTAAGAAAACGAGAGTTAAACCCAATCTGCATATCGTCACCTTGATAATCACAGTTTAATCGTTCGTCAGCTTTATTAGAGTAATCTAAATCTTCTGCAGAAATATTTAATTCAGTACCCGCCATTTTCAAACGAATTTGATGTGTTGTCTTACTAGAGAAAATAGATACACGACGTACAGAATTTAAGAAAGAAGCTCTGTCAACAGTTAATTTGTTTGGATTTTCTTTTGGTATAACAGCTTCGTAGTTAGGGTATTTTCCATCAATTAATCGACAGATTAATACAACATTATCAAAAGTAAATTTGGCATTAGTATCATTATATTCAATAGTCACATTGTTTTCTGACCCCCCTAAAATTCCCTTTAATAAGTTTAAAGGTTTTTTAGGCATGATAAATTCGGCTGATTTATCAGCAGTAATATCGGTACGTGTATATTTAACTAATTTATGAGCATCAGTGGCTACAAAAGTTAATTCTTTTGAATTGAACTGAAAAAATACACCACTCATAACAGGACGTAAATCATCATTACCAGCCGCAAAAATAGTTTTAGAAATAGCTGTAGCTAAAATATGAGAAGGGATTTCAGTGCTGCTAGGAGAAGGTAATTCTACAGCTTTAGGGAACTCATCTCCACTAAAGTATGCCATGTCATATTTTCCTTGTTCCGAAATAATCTCAATAGTGTTATCTCCTTCAATCTTAAATGTAAGAGGTTGTTCAGGAAATGTTTTTAAAGTATCTAATAATAAACGAGCATTTATAGCAATCGCTCCAGTATCAGTACTTTCAACTTCAATAACTGATGACATGGTTGTCTCAAGGTCGGAAGCTGATATTTTTAATTCGTTTTCAGATAGTTCAAATAAAAAGTTATCTAAAATTGGTAACGTGTTATTGCTATTTATAACCCCACCTAAAACTTGTAGTTGTTTTAATAATTGTGAGCTAGATACGATAAATTTCATTTAGTAATTTTTCTATTTATTAGACTTACAAATATATCTTAATTTGATGATTTTAAAAATTATTTTTTCAAAGAGTGCAATACTCTTAATTAAATTGATAATTTAATTGTATTGTACCATAAAAATTTCCTTTAGGAACACGCGAACTTTTAAGTTTTTTTGTATGGTAGTTTATGGCATAACCAAAATTAAAACGATTACTTGTAAAACGAATTCCAAACTCCGTTGTAAATTTAAAAGGTTCTACATCAAACGTTACAGGGCTTTTTTTGTTTAAAAAGCTACCTTCAATAGTTGCGTCATAAGCAACATAATGAAGCATTGGTTTTAGGTATAAAAAAACTTCCGTCTTATTTTCGAAATTAGTGTTTTTATTGTTTAAGTTTCCATGAAAAGCAATAGAATTAATAATACTTTCTAGAGGCTTAAAGCCAATACGAGTAAATAAACCAGTTGATAAATCAGTATAAACAGTACCTAACCTAGCAGAGTTTGTCCAGTTAAGGTCAAAAACATTGCCTTTAGTTATTTTTTTAATATAATCGACCTTTAGATTAAGAGCAAAAGCATCTTTTATTTGATAATCCCATCCAGTAGCTTCTTTAAAACCATACATTTTATGTATAATTCCTTGAAGTTCTTCACCAAAAGAATAAGATCCAATAGTTCCTATTTGTAAAGCTGTTTTGAGAATAGATTTATTAGCGTAAAATCGGTTAACCCCAAAACTACCGAATAAGTAGCTAGCAAAAGGACGATCATGTTCTTCAATAGTTTCAACAACAGCCTTATAAGGAGTGTACATATGGTGACCTAATTGGATTTCATATATTTTTTTATCAATATTTTCAGCTTGCTTTTTACTTAAGAAGCGGTATGTTAAAAAGGCTCCGTTTGTATAATATCGATCTTGATAGGTGGAAACATATAAGTCATTATCATTTAAAAAACTTAATTCTTTGTCATATTTACGTTGTGAGAATAGATAGAGAGTAAATAAGATAAATAAAAGTGACATGTTTTTTTTCATAGGTGTAAATATCGTATTATTTTAGCACAACCTTGGTTAAATTATTAACAAGAATAATTAATAAACATATGAAAGAAAAGCAAGTATTAACAATTGAAGATTTTGAAAGTGTTTCTACAAATGAAGAGTTGCTAGCAATTATAAAAAAAAAGGAAATTTCAATAACCAAGGTTCAGGTAAAGTTAAATTACGAAGAGGAACTGAAAAAACTACAGATAGAGTTAGTGAAACTTCAGCAATGGATTGCGCAAAATAAGAAGCGAGTAGCAGTTATCTTTGAAGGAAGAGATGCAGCAGGGAAAGGTGGGAGTATAAGACGTTTTATGGAGCATATGAATCCGCGTTCTACTCGTTTAGTAGCTTTGAATAAACCTACAGATGTAGAAAAGGGACAATGGTATTTTCAGCGTTATATTAAAGAATTACCAAATCCTGGAGAAATAGTTTTTTTTGATCGTAGTTGGTACAATAGAGCTGTAGTTGAGCCTGTAATGGGGTTTTGTACGGACGAGCAGTATAAGAATTTTTTGGTTCAAGTGCCTGAATTTGAACATATGTTATATGAAGATGGAGTTGTTGTGATAAAATTTTGGTTATCAATTTCAAAAGAAGAACAGTTACGTCGATTTAATTCTAGGAATAATAATCCTTTAAAGCGTTGGAAGTTCAGCCCTGTAGATAAACGAGGACAAGAGTTATGGGATAAGTATAGTCATTATAAAAATGAAATGTTTAGTAAAACGCACACAGCTTATAGTCCTTGGATAGTAGTAAAGACAAATAACAAAAAAGAAGCTAGAGTTGAGTGTATGCGTCATGTATTGTCTCAATTTGATTATAAAGGAAAAGAAGAGGCGCAAACTATTTTAACACCAGATCCAAATATAGTAATGCGTTATTATCGTTCAGTAAAACATTTAGATTAATTATGGGAAAGTTAACTCAAAGAGATGTAAATAAATTAAATACAACAAGAGGATTAAAGGCTTTACTGTCTAAATCTTTTAATATAGAAAGAGCAATTCGATATGTAGATTACGAACGAAAGTTAAAAAAATTACAAGTAGAGTTAATTCGTTTACAAGCTTGGACAATAAAAAAAAATGAACGAATAATTGTAATTTTTGAAGGAAGAGATGCTGCTGGAAAAGGAGGGGCAATACGTAGAATTACAGAACGTATCAATCCTCGTCATATGCGAATAGTAGCGCTTCCTAAACCAAATGAAGATGAAAAAACACAATGGTATTTTCAAAGGTATGTAGAACAGTTTCCAAAAGCAGGTGAAATAGTTTTTTTTGATCGCAGTTGGTATAATAGAGCAGTAGTAGAACCAGTTAATGGTTTTTGTACACAAGAAGAGTATGAGGTTTTTATGAATCAAGTAAATGATTTTGAACGTATGATTTTAGAGTCAGGTATTCGTTTGGTAAAAATCTACATGTCTATTAATAAAAAAGAACAAGCTAAACGATTCAACGATATAAAAAACAACCCATTAAAACAATGGAAAATGACGCCTGTAGATGAAAAAGCGCAAGAACTTTGGGATAATTATACAGAGTATAAAAAGGCAATGTTCTCAAAAACAAATACAGAAATATCTCCATGGAAAGTTATTCGAGCAAATAGGAAAACTATAGCAAGAATAAGTGTGATTAATCACATTTTAAAAAGTATACCTTATGACAAGAGTATAGAAGTGTAGCTAAGATAATTTTTGATAAATTTCTTCGAAAATAAAAAATAACTCACCAGCAATTTGTTTACTAACTTTTAAGTATGTTTCTTCGGTTAAGTCTGTATTGTCAGATGTTTGAGGGTCGTTATAAGGCAAATGAAAACGTTCAATAGCATCAGGTATATATGGACAGTTTTGGTCGGCATTATCACAAGTAGTTATAGCTACAAAAGGATAACTGTTTTGGGGGTGATCATATAACTTAGAAAAACCTAAAATTGATTTTTTAGTTCCTTTAAAAGAAACTAAGTACCTTGGATTCTGGTGAGAAAAATCAACAACGTTAAAGATAAAGCCAGTTTTTTGTAAACATTTCACTGTGTTTCTATGAAAAGAAGTGGTTTCTGTTCCGCCAGAATAGGTGAACATGTTCTTTAAGTTAAAATATTCAATAGCAAAAAAGCTCCACACTTGTGCAAACTGACTTCTACGAGAATTATGAGTACAAATAAAATTTAAATTTATTTTTTCTCTGTCAAGATATTCTTCGTAAATAGTGTCTATTATTTCAAGCAATAAATCTTTTCGGTCTTCGGTAAGGGTTAACTCTTTTTTAGCTTCCTCAAAGAAAATTTTTGTATTGATATTCTTAGTGTTTATCATTTATTTGCAGTTATTTTGCATAATTAAATCATTTGCAAAAATACAAGCTAATACCCTTTTGGCTAATTAAATAAAGGTTAAGGATGTGTTTAGAAATAGGAAATAAAGTAGCAGTAATTGATGCTGATATTAAAGGAGTTGTAACAAAAATTAAAAATGAAGAAATTTTTGTTAAAGATGAGGGAGGAATGGAGTATTGTTTTCTTAGGAAAGAGCTAGTAAAAGTTGAGGTAGATCAAAGTGAGTTAAGTAAATATTCGGATATTAACAATCCAATGCTTAAAGCCAAGACTCAAAATAAAGAAAAGAAGAAAAAAACATCTTTTATAAAAGATAAGAGAGAAGTGGTAATGGAAGTAGATTTACATGCTGAAAAGCTGTTAAAATCTACAAGAGGAATGGATAATTTTGATATTTTATCAATACAAATTAATACAGCAAAACATAAGTTAGAGTATTGTATATCTAAAAGAATATCAAAACTAGTTTTAATACATGGAGTAGGAGATGGAGTTTTAAAAACTGAGTTACAGTATTTATTAAATAATTATCCAGTTAAATATTACGACGCTTCTTATCAAAGATATGGGCAAGGAGCAACAGAGGTATATATTTTTCAGAATCAATAATTTTTTGAAAACATAACTATCGTTAAGAAAAACTTATTTTTGCTCTATGAAATCTGTTTATTTAGACAATGCCGCAACAACACCTATGTTGCCCGAAGTTATTGAGGTTATTCAACAATCAATGCAAACCAATTTTGGAAATCCGTCATCCATACATCAGCATGGTAGAAAAGCTAAAGCAGCTGTTGAAACAGCTAGAAAGAGTATAGCGAAACATTTTAATGTGTCTTCAAGTGAAATCATTTTTACAGCAGGAGGGACCGAAGCTGATAACTTAATTTTGTTTAATGCAGTCTTAAACTTAGGGGTAGAGAGAATTATTACTTCCAAGATAGAACACCATGCAGTTTTAAACACTGTACAGTTTTTAGAAGAAAAACATAATCTAGTAGTAGATTATGTTAAGGTAAATGAAGAAGGAGCTGTTTCAATGGAGAGTTTGGGGAATTTACTAAATAAATCAAAGAAAAAAACTTTGGTGAGTTTAATGTATGTGAATAATGAAATAGGTAATTTACTATCAATAGAAGAGGTTGTAGCATTATGTAAAGAGCATGAGGCGTATTTTCATTCAGATACCGTACAAGCTATTGGGCATTATGATATAGACTTACAAAAAACACAAATAGATTTTATCACTGCAAGTGCACATAAGTTCCATGGACCTAAAGGGGTTGGTTTTGCTTATTTTAAAAAAGGGATTGGAATATTACCAATGTTACATGGTGGTGAACAAGAAAAAGGAGCAAGATCTAGTACAGAAAACGTACATTCAATAGTTGGAATGGAAAAAGCGTTGACTATTGCTTTTGAAAATTTACAAAAAGACAAAAAATATATTTTTGGATTAAAGGAATATTTTACAAAAAAAATAAAAGAAGTTATTCCAAATATTAGAGTTAATGGAGAGTCAATAGAAAAGACTAGTTATACAATTGTAAATATACAATTTCCTTTAGAGGATAAAATGCTGTTATTTAATTTAGATTTATCTGGGATAGCTGTTTCTGGAGGTAGTGCATGTCAAAGTGGAAGTAGTAAAGGATCTCATGTGTTACGAGAACTCTTAAGTGAAAAAGAAGAAAGGAATGCTTCTGTAAGATTTTCATTTAGTAAATTAAATACAATTGAAGAGATTGATTATAGTTTAAATCAGTTAAAAATGATATTAAACAAATAAAAAAGTTGTTTTTATTTGTTTTAAAGCTTTTTTTTTATTTATTTGTGCTTAGCATTTAATAAGGAATAAAACTCTTTGAGAGGTGTGTTTAAGAGGTTTATTTGTTATAAGCTTTAGTTATTTTAAGCGCTTTAGATATATTTTTTTATTATAATGTGACTTAAATTGTTAATTTTACGTCTAATGTTTTAGTGAAAGTAAAAAAAGTTTACTTTTGCACATTCAAAATTTTAGAGGCCCCCCACGAGAAATAAGTTGTATAAGAGCAACTTAATGTTTTGTGTGGGGCTTTTTTGTATCCCACTGTATTGTTTATTAAGAATAAAAGTCTTGAAGAATTTCAAGGAATAAAATTGTATATATAAAATAAAATATATTAATATGGGGGAGAGTTACATTTCAAATAACTTTATAACAAGAAAAGATATTAAATTCTTTTTAACCTTAATTTTTCTAAGTGTAATAGTGCACTTAAGGGCTCAAGTAGCAGTTACGCCTAATCCTACAGCTTTAGAAATAGCAACAGAGTTACAGTCTGCAGGAGTAGTAATAACAAACCCTGTTATCACTAGAGGTGCAACAAATCAAATAGCTCTTTTTACAAATGGAGATGGAGGAGCTAACTTAGAACTTGATAGAGGTATAGCTTTTACAACATCTAATGTTAATCAGGTTTTTGTTACAAATAATGAAACAGGGTTGTCTGTAAATGCTTCTGGAACAGATCATATAGATGCTGATTTAACAGCTATAGATTCTCAAGCAACCAGAGATGTAGTTGTTTTTGAATTTGATTTTAGAGCATTGCCAAATTATACAGGAGTTCTTTTAGAGTATCAATTTGGTTCAGAAGAATACCCAGATTATGTAGGGTCTCCTTTTAATGATGTTTTTGGTTTTTTCGTGACAGACCCATTTGGATTAGATCCAACAATACCAAATATGGCACCAGGTGCAAACTTAGCACAGGTACCCGGTACTACAAACCCAGTAGCAATTAATAACATAAATGCAGGTTTTAGAGGGAATTCAGGAGGTGGAGCAAACTATCCAGGTATTACTCCTGATTTGTCGCAAGGTGCATTATATATTAATAATGGACATGTTTTAGATAATGATGCTGACCCAAATAATGCTGGTCCTTTAAACAACAACCCTGGAGCCACTCCTATTGGTGTAGAGTTTAATGGTATTACTAGAAAACTAACAGCAAATATAAATTTGACACCAGGTATAACATACCATATGAAAATAGCTATTGCGGATGTGACCGATTCAAGTTTTGACTCAGGGGTATTTATTACAAGAGTTGGAGGTGTACCTATTATAGTTGCAGAAGATGATTTTGGAGAAATAGTAAGTACAAATGGGGGAGTAGCTGTAGCAAATGTGTTAACAAATGATACTGTAGCAGGTATAACTAATCCATCAGCATCAGGAGTAGAACTATCAGAAGTTAGTTCTGAAAACCCAGGAATAACATTAAACACAAATACAGGAGAAGTTTCTGTAGCACCTGGTGTGCCAGCTGGTGTATATGAATTAGTATATAGTTTATGTCAACCTTCAACAAATTGTGATACAGCTATAGTAACAGTAACAGTTTTAGCAGATAGTGATGGAGATAATGTTGCAGATAGAGATGATTTGGATGATGATAATGATGGTATTTTAGATACGGAGGAAAATAATTGTACAGGAACTATCAGTTATGAGTTTTATAACTCCTATCCATTATCAAATACAGTAGACGATATACCAACTACAGGGGCTTTAGCAACAGGAACAAGTACTAATTTTAATGTAGATCAACTGTGGGCGCTACATACCCCAGGGGATCATGAAACATTTAGTGTTAGATACAAAGGGTTGTTAAGAATAGATACAGATGGGGCTTATACGTTCTATACAACATCTGATGATGGGTCTAAACTGTTTATAAATGGTATAGAAGTCGTTGACAACGACGGACCACATGGAAGTCAAACACAAAGTGGTCAAATAACTCTTAAATCAGGAGTCCATGAACTCGAAGTATTATTTTATGAAAGAACAGGAGCAGAAAATTTATCTGTAGAATATGAAGGGCCATCCATATCAAGAAGAAACTTACCATTCTCTAGATTAAGCTGTCTGTTAGATTCCGACAATGATGGAATTCCGAATCATTTAGATTTAGATAGTGATAATGATGGGTGCTTTGATGCAGTAGAAGCAAGTGAAAATGTTTCTTCTGGTCAGTTAGACGGAAATGGAAGAATAG